>NZ_JBTLNF010000001.1:0-112510 GCF_054457455.1 Halovulum sp. GXIMD14794
GATCTTCAAGCTGGTCGTCTGGTAACGACTATCGCTGGCTGGGATGTGACGGCTACGACCTTCGACACCGCCGCCTGGCTAGTCTTTCCTAGTCGAAGTTTTGTGCCGGGCAAGGTCCGAGCGATGATTGACTATCTGAGAGGCGCGGGGAAAGTGGAGATCTAGCGGTCGTTCGATTTACAACGGGCAATCCGGCCCAGAGCCGACTTTCGGTTCGGCTGGTTGCGCAGTCCGCTTCGACCAAACCTTTAGCAAATTGCGTCCTGCCAGCGATTCGATCCGCTCAGTTGCTCTCACGCGCGTATTTCGATCTTAGAGCATCCTGCCAGGCGTTCATCGCAGCTGAACTCGACGGGCCGACCGCGGCGACAGCCTCCGTGGCCTCTAATGTCCACATGCTCACCATCCTGACCTCACCGTCGAGGATGAAGATGGTCTCGTCGCTTGCCCGTGGGTTCAAGCGTCCTGAGACCTTCACCGCCGCATAAGGGGATTTGACCGGTGACGGTGCCGAAAGTTCGACGCGGACGAGTTGGTTTGGCGGCGGGGCCGGCATGTGGCTGCACATGCCGATCTCGGGCACGAGGTATCCAACCGGGCTCCCCGTGTCGTCACTTCCCGCCGGGATCAGGTAGCCCACTAGCGCGACATCGGCTGCTACGAGGTCCGGGTTCGTTGCGATCATTGCCTGCTTCCGTTTTTCGGCGACGACCCAGCGTTCTGCCAGAAGTGCCTCGATGTCATGACCATCGGTCTCAAGCACCGCCCTGGCCTGCGCGAACCGTTCTTCAAGCCGCGCGCGTGTTTCTGCCTCGTCAACATCTCCGGCAAGGCGTTCTTCGAGGCGCACGACCGTTCGCAGTTCCTCCAACATCTCGAAACCCATTTCTTGGAATGGGTCGTCGAAGGCCTGCGCGGTGGGGTCCGGCAGATCGGCAAACCCGATCGGGCGTGGATCTGCGAAGGTTTGGTTCGCGTAGAGAATGGCCGCCGCAAGGCAGAGAACGAAGCGCATGACTTCTTTCATTTTGCGATGCATCATTTACCGCCCTCGGGCGGGATTCCGGGAGCGACGTCCGGCATTCCGGTCGAGAACTCGCGGTTCCATGCTTCTTCGGAAACTGTTTCGAAACGCGGTCGTTCTTCCGGCTCGAAGCGGATCGGCTGGCCCGCGAAGACTTCCAGCAACTCGTCGTCGCGCACTGTCACCTCTCCATGAACGATCACAGCCTTGAAGCCCGTCGAAGGAACTGCGCCCTGATTGTAGGTGGCATTGTCGGTGACCATTTCGGGATCGAAAACGACGATATCGGCGATCATGCCCTCCTGCATCCGGCCCCGCTGCTGCATCGCCTTCAGCCCTGTGCGGCCCAAATGGTATGCTGCGTTGTAGCTGAGGATCGACAAAAGCTGCATCATCGGGATGTCGTTCTCGCGTCCAAAGCGTAGCGTGGCAGCGCGCGCACCGGCGCCGCGCGGATGCATGTTGCCCAGTTCCTCGAACGGGGTGTTCCAAGGCCCCATCAGCGGCTCGGCAAACATCGCGTCGCTGGCCATTGTCGTGCCCCTGAGGGTCAGCCATTTCACGGAGTCTTCCGGCGGCGTCTTGAACAGGAGGATTTCCTTGGTGGGTTCGGCTGCGAGGTCTTCATCGTATTTGGCCTGAGTGTAAAATTCCCCGGTGATAGGGTCCTGCAACGTGTCTTCGTAGCTATGGCCGAGCTTTTCGACCCAGTTGCCAGGTTTCAGGAAGACCGCATTCAGCGTGGTCGAGCCGGCGGAATAGGGGTAGATCTCGCCCCAGATATTGAAACCGTTCTCCTGCAATCTCTGCATGAGTTCGTGCGTCAGGCGCCACCCCGGATTGTTGTAGTGATTGATCGTCGCTGGTGCATCAAGCGCCAGGGCGTTGGCGATGACTTCCTGTGCGCCGATATTCTCGAAGGTCGCACCGTCCGGGGTGAAGCGCGTATGCACCGCCGTGTGACGGCCGTAGCGTGCCCCAACCTTCTGGACCTCGAACATCTCTCGAGACGTGACGCCATTGCGCATGTATCCAAGCGTGGAGCCGATGCCCAATCCCCCAGCCTGCAAGCCTTCGTCGATGATCTGCAGTATCTTGTTGCCGGTGTCGTAGTCAGCGAAGGACTCGCTCCAGCCCGTTCCCTTGCGGGCTTCCAGCGCCGCTACGGGACCACGACCGAGGATTTCAGCGTTGTCGTAACCGTCCAGCACGATGGCACGGGCCAGTTCGTGGCTGGATGCGCAGCCATAATTCGCTTGGGTCGAACCTTCCCGATCGTCATAGAATTGTGCCACGAACGTTCCCGCGCAGCCTTCCTCGATGTCCATGCTGGAGGTCAAACCATCACGCAGACCGATCGAATAGCCCATTGGCTGCTGCCAGTGGAAATGCGTATCGATGAAGCCCGGAGCAACGATATGCCCGGTGGCGTCGATCTCTTCCGTTCCCTTGAGCGGGTCCTTTGAAATCTCGACGATACGGCCGTCGGAAATCCCCACATTGGCGATGGAGTCGTAAAGCGTCTCCGGATCCATTACGCGGCCGTTGGAGATCACGAGGTCATAATCCTGCGCCGCCGCCACGCCAGATAGCGCCAGGCAAGAGACGAGAGCGGTGCTTGTCAAAGTTCCCAAACGCTTCATCAGCAAGTTTGCCTCCTATAGGTTTTCAGTTTGCCGAGGTCTCAGTCGGCCATAACGTCGCGCCGGATCGGCAGGCCGTGGGCTTCGTCCAAAACCATCTCTCCGTCTCGCACGGCGAAGCCGCCGCTCACCAACACCGTCTGCACACCCACCGCCGGCTGGTTCGCATTCTCGTATGTGGCCCTATCAGCGATGGTGTTCGGATCGAACACCACGACATCGGCATCCATGCCAACCTGAAGCCGGCCCTTCTTGCGCATCTGCGGCACGAACTCTTCCAGCGTCTGCGCCGGCATCAGCGACATTTTGCGGACCGCCTCATTCATGGACAGCACGCCGCGCTCGCGCACATGGTCGCGCAGCACTTTGGCGAAGGCGCCGGCAGAGCGTGGATGCGCGAAGACATTCTCGGGCAGCGGCCAATCCTCGCCGGTATAGGTCTGGATACTGTTGTCCTCGCCAAAATACGACCAGAAGGTCGCGTCCGACGCGATCAGGGTGGCCGGATGGGTCACGGACATATCCAGCATCGCCAATTCCTCGGAATTGCTCTCATCGAGAAAATGCCAGGTGATGAACGTACCCGGATTGTTCGCCTGGTAGTCTTCGAGCTGGTCCTCGGTCATGCGGTCCTGACCAAGCTGAAAAGCCTGAGCCGACGTCCTCATCCGTTCCTGCCAGTTTGGACCGGTGAACATGGCGGCACCCACGACGGTGCTTGCCGCGCCATAAGGATAAGCTTCGACGGTGATGTTGATGCCTTGCTCCATAGCCTCTTCGACGAGGGCGAGCGTGGCCACGATGTCGGCCATCGAGGTGCTGTTAATATGGCAGATGTGCATATGTGCGCCGGTGATGGCGGCATTGCCGATCAGTTCCTTGAGCGCTTCGTAGGAGCTTTGCGGCTCTTCGACACTCGCGTAGCGGACATGGGTATAGGTCGCCACCCCGTATTGGTTGGCCAGTTCGGCCAGCGCGAAATACTCTTTCTGGCCATATCCGGGTGCGTAACCCGCGTTGACGCCAATGCCGAGGCCGCCCTCCTTGAGGCCCTGTTCGACCAGCGACAGGATGCGGCTCGACTGATCGGGATTGGCAATCTCCATCTTCCAGTCGTTCTCGATCTGGGCGTCCTGGAAGAACTCGACCGTTGCGAGTGGATCAGTGTTGTCGAAGGTTGCGATGCGGCTGTAGGTCCAGCCCGCTGCCGCGCCGTAATTGATCGGCAGGTTCTTCGCCGCCTGTCCGTCATACCAGTCTCCGATCGGCAGGACGCCGGATTCAAGCTCAAGCGCAGTGGTCACCCCCTGCATCGCATACATCCGGTAGTCGCCGATGCTCTGCCCATGCGCATGCAGGTCGATGAACCCGGGCGCGACCACATGGCCCGACGCGTCGATAACGGTGTCACCCTCCAAGGCAAACTCGCTGATCGCGGAGATGCGGCCATCCTCGATCGCCACATTGCGGATTGCATCCAGCCCGGTTTCCGGATCGATAACCCGCCCATTCTGGATCACGATGTCGTTGGCATATGCGGCCGTGGTAGCAACGGTCGCGAGCGCAAGGACACTCGTTGCTCGGAAGAATATGATTTCGAGAGACATACGAGATCTCCAAGAGAGCGATGGGGACGTGCCCGAGCACCGTCACGGGCAGTTCGGATTATCCGACCCCTTTCTCGTTTTAGCTATTGCCTGGCGCGACAGTGATGTACGAATCTTGGCAAGCAGAGATAATCCGCCAAGTCCGCAAACAGCATCGGAACGGCAAAGCGCCCATCGGAAAGAGAGAAGACTTGCCATGTCATCGGAGGTGATTGGCTTCAATCGCGCGGCACAGCTCAAGCCATTCCTCATGGCCTTCGAGCAGAGCGGGGGAGATATCGACGAACTGCTGAGAGGCAGTGGCCTCAACCAATTCGACCTCTCCGACCCTGCGACACTGATCACGGGAAATGCACTCTATCAGGCCGTGCAGGACATGTCCGACACGCTCGGTGACAGTTTTTTCGGGGCAAGGGTAGCGGCCCAGTTCGTCGAGAGCGGGCCTGTCTTCGTGCGCGAAAGCTATGAGGCATCTCACACCCTCGCGGAGTTCCTGCCCCTGATGATTCTCGAACTCGGCCAGCAAATCAGCAACATTCGCTATTCGTTGAGCGTCAATAACGATGTCACGGTCCTGCGCGGTGAACGAAGCTTTGTCCCGACTGCGCCGATCATACAGGCTGACGCGGCGGCGGTGAGCCTGTGGATCGCGCTGCTTCGGATTACGGTCGGTGAGATCTACGACCCGTCGCGCCTTCTGGTCACCGTTCAGAAACGGGATGGGATCCCGACTGACTCCGTGCCTCAATCCTCCATTCTCATCAGGAAATGGAACGGCATCTCGGTTGGCTTCCCGTCTGCTTGGTTGCGGTGTTCGCTCGATCTCGGCTGGCACTTTCCGCAGGCGCCGCGTGGCGAATTCCGCAATGAAACAGCACAGGAGGCAGTCCTTACATTCGTGGCAAAGGTCTGTGCGGACAGGCTTTCCGACAAGGCTTTTGCAATCGAAGAGTTTGCCAGTCACCTTGGCACCAACTCGCGGAATATCCAGCGCACGCTCGCCCGCTTGGGAACATCTTTCCAAGGCATTCGCGACGATGTGCGCCGACAGAAAGCGCTAATACTAGTGTCCTCGGGCGAGCCGTTGGTGAATGCAGAGATTGCCGAAGCCCTCGGTTTTTCCAGCGCACCAAGCTTTAACCGGGCGTTCAAACGATGGACAGGCGTATCGCCGGCGGAGTTCCGCGCAAACAGATAATCCCGTCAGCGGACCTTGCTCAATGGTACAGCGAATGGCCGCTTCCCGCCCTCCCTGTAGGTCACGCCGGTTCAGGCGGCGGACCCTAGCGGAATGTCCGCTTCCCGGTCTTGGCAAGGATGCGTACGCACGCGCAGCGAATGACGGCTACCCGCCCTCTCCGCCAGGGGGGGGGGGGGGCCGGCACAGCCTTAGTCGGATTGCGCCAGCGCAGGGAAGAACAGTACTAAAGGCGTAGAAGCGTGGCGCGTCGCACTCTTCTCCTTGTCTAGCCCCCTGTGCCCTACTCCAAGCGCGCACAGCCAAGTTCCTGCTGCCACCCCCTGCAATATCCTACCGCCGAGCGGACTATTTGAGTTTGGCCTCATAGAGAAAATCCCCTTGGCTTCAAAAACCCGAATAAGCCGTCCCCAGATCGAGTCGGGTTTAGTCGCGGGGCAAGGTCGACATGGAGGCTGCCGGGTTCTCGTCAAGAAGCTGCAGCAGCGCCTGTATAGCCCGGGTCCGGTGACGCGCGGGATGGATAAGCACCGCGAAAGGACGGTAGGGATACGGAACCGCGATAGCCTTTACCCAGCCCGCGGCTTCCCAAGCTACAACTGCGCGTTCGGACAGGACCGTCACACACGGGCCACCCGCAACAGCAGAAAGTACCGCCTCGTTGGACGGGAACTCGAGCACAACGTTGAGCCCGTCGACATCCAGCCCATGGGCTTCTAGCAGATGCTCGAACTCTGACCGCGTGCCCGATCCCTGCTCACGGATAACCCAGTTCTGCGTCGGATATTCCGACGGCACGACTTCGGCCCTCTGCGCCCAAGGATGATCTGCTGAAACCGCAAGTACAAGGCGATCGCGAGCCACGACTTTCCGCTGGAGCGTTTCCTGCGCCACCTCGCCCTCCACGAAACCGAGATCCGCGCGCCCCTCGAGCACCGCGTTTGCCACCTGCGCAGTGTTGCCGCCCACCAGCTCGATTACGATCTGCGGAAAAATATCATGAAGCGCAGCAAGCCGTCGGGGCAGCCAATAGCTGGCAACCGTCTGGCTGGCGTGAATGCGGAGTCGCCCGCGCGGCGTAGCGGAAAAATCCTCGAGCACCAACGCCGCCGTTTCGGCCTGCGCCAGCACAGCCTCCGCTGCCCGCACGAAATTCTGTCCCGCATCGGTGAGGGCAATTCGTCGGCCGACGCGGTCGAACAGCTGGACCGCATGCCGCGTTTCCAGCGCCGAAATCGCGGCGCTGACCGCCGATTGGGAGATTCCCAGTTGGCTTGCCGCGCGCGTCACATGCTCGAGATTCGCAACGGCTAGGAAGATTCTAAGCTGTTCGAGTGTCATCCGCGGTTCAATCTCAAATGACGATCAATATAACAAGTATTATTTGATATACAAATTGATTGTTGCACCGCAAAATCACTTATCTCCCAATGGGCCGACATCCGAATATGAGCAACTCTGCATCAGATATCGCCACGGAAACCCTTTTTCCCCCGTCTAGTCGTGCCACCGACCATATTGGGCTGCTGCTGGGGCTAGGGCTGGCGTTGGCCGCCGCGTTGGCGGGTATTGCAGTGCAACATGCCACTGGCATCGCGGCGCTCAGCCCGCTGATGTTGGCCATGGTCTTCGGAATCGCCTTTGCAAACACCGTCGGCGTTGGCACGAAACTGAAGCCAGGAGTGAAGTTCGCACTGCGGCGGGTGCTGCGGTTCGCAATCATTCTGCTGGGATTCCAGATGTCGCTCGACCAGTTCGCGCTGATCGGGGTGTCGGGCCTGGCATTGGTCATCGGCCTGCTGATCGCGACTTTCGTGTTCATAAAGGTGCTGGGCCGGGTATTCGGCGTCGGGCGCGAACTGACCGAGTTGATCGCTGCCGGGACCTCGATCTGCGGTGCCTCGGCGGTTGCTGCAGCCAATACTGTTACCCGGGGCAGCGAGGAAGACGTGGCGTATGCGATCGCCTGCGTCACGATATTCGGCTCGCTCTCGATGATACTGCTCCCCGTCATAGGGAGCACGTTGGATCTTGGCGCGCCGCAATACGGCCTGTGGGTTGGCGCGTCCGTGCATGAAGTGGCGCAGGTCACCGGGGCGGCTTTCCAAGCAGGCCCCGAGGCCGGTCAGGTCGGCACCCTGGCCAAGCTGATCCGGGTGCTGCTGCTGGCGCCGGTGATCTTTTCCCTGGGCTATCTCGCCGCGCGCGGCAAACGAGGCGGGGCTGGCGGTGCCTCCGCGCCGATGCCTTGGTTCGTACTCGGGTTTGTTGCAACCGCGGCGAGCGCCGTAATCTGGCCGCTACCCGAGCAGGCAATGGGCGTCACCGCTACGGCAACCACCTTTATGCTGACGGTCGCGCTCGCCGCGATGGGGCTCGACACCGATATCCGCAAATTGTGCAGCAAAGGGGTTCGGCCACTGGCACTTGGCGCCGCAGGTTGGGCCTTCATCTCGGCTGTCGGACTTGTCCTTGTGAAGCTGACATAGGCTGGTCGTCTTTTCTGTCCGCGAAAAGCCGATGGTCAGGAAAGCGAATGTTATCGCGCGGCGCAACTCTCATGCGAGAGACGCGCCGTACTAATGTTTCCGCTCACACTGTATCTCTCAAAACGGGGCAAATAATCACGTTCTCACCGAGCGTTGATTGCTGACTTTGCACCTACGAATCAGCTGCCACTCCAGGTCGGCACGTCTCGAGAGAGTGATCTCGAACATCCCCGATATGACGAAGCTCGACTTATCACCGCTTCAAACTCTTCGATCATGTGTCTAATAATTGAGCGCAAGCATTAATTTTGATCAATAATAGTGCACATCAAATTGTGATGCGCAAAATATCACTAATTCATTTGAAAAATTCCTATTCGAGAAATAAAACTAAGTATCCACAACACGGATACCCCAGTCCGAAAACCCTGATGAGCTTATCAGCGGATAATCTGTAGGAGTTGATATGAACAAGTCAGACCTTGTGCTTTCAAGTGGACTAAGCTCCACTTTGGGTTTTGCGTTGATGATCGGAACCGGTCTGGTTTTCCTGGTCATCGCGTACTTCATAAAACAGAATCTTGTACGGAATACACACGACTACATCGTGTCGAATCGCAAAGTCGGCCTAGGATTTGGCATCGGATCGGTTGTTTCGGTCTGGACTTGGGCCATGGCCGTGATGATGAGCACAGCGATGACCTATCAGTGGGGTCTGTCGGGACTCTTCTGGTTCGTCGTGCCGAACGGGCTCGCCGTCCTTGCGATGGTGCCCTTGGCCAAGATCCTTAAGAAACGCATGCCCGATGGATATACGATCTCAGAGTTCGTATATAAGAGATTTTCTTACTCAAAAGTTGCCGCAGGTGTCGTCACAACTACGATGATATTTGGCATTCTTCTGGAAATACTAATCAACCTAAAGGGGACCTCGGTCGTGATGTCGATCGTTTTCCCGATCGACTGGCGCGTCGCGACTATGCTTACAGTTGTGGTGGTGCTCGCCTATTCTTATTTCGGCGGGCTTTGGACCAGTGTCATGACCGGCACCATCAACACCTGGATGATCACCGTTCCGGCGGCGATCGTGGTCGTTGCGGTGTTCGGAATGATCGAGGGCGGTGCGGGCGCCGTGTACTCGGCCGTCGAGGCCAGCGATGCCACCAACCTGTCTATCTTCGAGGCAGATGCGGCGGCCGGCTTCGGTATCACGCTGGCCTTCGGCCTTCTGGCCGCAACCGTGGCGGACCAGACCTTCTGGCAGAAGGTCTATGCCATCAAGCCGAACCAGGTCGGACGTACCTTCATGTGGTCGGGGCTACTATTCTACCCGATCCCGATCTGCCTTGGCATGCTAGGGCTCGTGGCGCTCGGCTATGGGATCGTGCCAGATGATTTTGGCGGAGATATCATTGCAGTAGGCCCGTACATCGTCAGCCATATCGGCCTGCCGATGGTGTTGATCATCGCCTATGTGCTAGCGATCCTCGCGGCCTGCTACTCAACCGTTGACGGTGCTAGCTCGGCCCTGTCCTCGATCGTGGCTGTCGACCTGGTAAAGCGGTTCTGGCCCGCGACGAGCGAGAGCAAACTCTTCTACATCACCAAGCTCTCGATGCTGCTGGGCGGTGTAGTCGGCGCAATAATAGTGCTTTCAGGAGTTGATTTCACATCGCTGGTGCTGACGACTTACGCACTTAAAACGTCGATACTCCTGCCTCTGATCTTCGCGATTACTTGGAAACAGACTACCTCGCTCGGTTTCGTCGGTGGCGTGGTTCTGGCGATCGCGATAGGTATGCCGCTTCGCTCAATCTATGGCGAGCTTGTGGGGACGCTTTCGATCCTGGCAATCAGCGGCGGCTTTGTGGTGCTGACCGGCGTGGTCAACCGCGGCTCTGTGGAGGAGGCGCTCGAAGCGCCGCAGGCCACTCCGAGCCAAATCTGAACCAGCAACCCGCCCGGCATTTGCCGGGTGGGTCATCCCCCACGGCCTGCGGGCCCCATTGCAAAGGAATCCCCATGTCCCCTCTGTTGATGTTCTTCCTTCTCTGCGGCTTGGTAGCGACGGTGCTCTTCGTTGCCGGATACGCCAAAGGTGTACGCGGTGCCCTGAGCACCCACGCCGATACCGGAATCGAGACCGACACCAGCGGCGATCTTGATGCCAAGTGGTGGATGTTCGGCCTTGCTGTGCTTGCCGCCTCGACGGTGATCTTCCTGGTTGGCGTCCACCCGGTCTTCATCTATCTCGGCCCGCTGCTCGCCATTATCACGGCAGCGGCGAATGGGATCGCGTTCTTCCTCGACAAGCCCGTCGTGGCGGCGGACTGAAGGGGGGCGCGGTGTCGCAGATGCGCTTTGGTATATGGTTGCCCGTTTATGGCGGCTGGCTGCGCAGTCGCGACTCCGCTCCCGGCACCGACATAGACGCTTGCATCCAGACAGCGATCCTCGCCGAGGCGGCGGGATATGATTTCCTCTACGCGTCGGAAAACCTACTCAACCCGATTCATGGGCCTGAGGCTCGGGTGATAGACGCGTGGAGTCTCCTGGCCGCCATCGCACCAATGACCCTGCGGATCGGGCTTTGCGGCGCTGTCAAACCCGGCTTTCGTCCGGTGACGCAGATGGCGCGAATGGTGGACACGGTGGCGCAACTGGCGCGGCGGCCAGTTTCACTGAGCGTCGTGTGCGGCTGGTGGCAAGAAGAATTCGATCGTGCCGGGGTCGAATGGCTCGACCATGCGGGCCGCTACGATCGGGCCGAAGCATTTGCGGATCGGTTGCTGGCCGGCTTCGACGACGCTGAGGGCGGTATCGATCCCGCGCATCGGCCGAAGATCTGGCTGGCGGGCCAATCTGCGCGGGCCACCGCCATGGCGGCACGGATCGGCGACTGCCTGTTCCTCAACGGGATGAGCGACGACGTGTTGGCCGAGCAGATCGGACGCATGCGCGAAGCCGCTGCACGCCAGGGCCGCGAGGTTGAGATCGCGATCAACGCGCATGTCATGGCGGCGCCATCAGTCGCAGCTGCCCAAGCACGGGTCGAGCGGCTGATCGCACGGCGCGACCAAGCCTCGATCGCCTATTTCCGCGAGGTGATGGCGCAGTCCGGTGCGGATAGCTGGAAGGCGCTCGGGGATGCCGAGATGGTCGACAGCAATGCCGGTTTCGCCGCCGGGCTGATCGGCGACCCGCCTGCGCTGAAGACGCGACTGCGCCAACTCGCGGCGCTCGGCGTGACCCGGGTGCTCTGCCAGTTCGATGACCCGGTGGCTGATGCGGCGGCATTCATGACCCAAGTCGTAAAACCTCTGCGCGAAATGCGGGCAGAACTGGAGTCGGGTCCCTGACGGAATCTCCGGGACCCGCAGTCAAACAACGGAAAAAAGAAAGAAAGCAAACCATGTCCAAGAAAAAAGCGCACCTGCTCGGCTTCATCCAACATGGCGTGAACAGTCACGCGACGGGGATGTGGAGAAATCCCACCGACAAGATTGGATACCATTTCTCGCGACCCGATTACTGGCAGCACATGGGGCGCACAATGGAGCGGGGGCTGTTCGACGCGATGTTCATCGCCGACGAGCTGGCACCCTACAACACCTATGAGGGCAGTTCGGACGCGACGATCAAATACGCGGTCCAATGTCCGACGCACGAGCCCTCGACCATCGTGCCGATCGTCGCAGCGGCGACCAAGAACCTCGGGATCGGGGTGACGCTCTCGACCATGTTCGTGCATCCGTATTCGATGTGCAGGCTGCTCTCGAGCCTTGATCATCTGTCGGCGGGTCGGGTCGCGTGGAACATCGTAAGCTCCTACTCGAAAAGCGAATGGGACGCTTACGGACACGAGGACATGACCCCGCGCAACGAGCGCTACGACAAAATGGACGAATACATCCGTCTGTGTTGCGAGTTGTGGGACAGTTGGGAACCGGACGCAATCATCGCCGACAAGGAAAGCGGCATCTACGCCGACCCTTCGAAGGTGCGCGAGATCGACCACGACGGCAAGTACTTCAAATGCAAGGGCCGGCATTTCTGCGCGCCATCTCCGCAGGGGAGGCCGGTGTTCTGGCAGGCCGGATCTTCCCCGCGCGGGCGGGATTTCGCAGCCGAGTTCGCCGAGGCGATCTTCGCCGTGCATCCGGGCGTCGAACGGATGCGCGAATATGCCGACGATCTGAACGCGCGCTGCGCAAAGATGGGCCGGCCCGATGGTAGTGTAAAGCTGATCTACGGCGTGCAGACCGTCGTCGCAGCCACCCGCGAAGAAGCCGAAGCCAAGTATGAGCGCATCAAGGCCTGCATCCCGCTCGAGGGCGCTGTGGCCTGGATGTCGGGGCATTTCGGGCTCGACTTCTCGAAGATGGACCTCGACGAAAACGTCAAGAACCTCGAGGTGCCGGGTATCCAGGGCCTTTTCGAGTCAATCATCTATGCCAAGGACCCCAAGGGCGAGCAACCCGTGACGGTGCGCGAGGCGGCGCTGATCTATGCGCAGGGCATGGGGATGCCGGTTCTCGTCGGGACGGCCGAGGATATTGCCGACAAGCTCGAGGTCTTCATGGACGAAGGGGGAGCGGACGGCTTCATGCTCGCCGCGACCTACACGCCGGGCTGTTTCGAGGAATTCGTCGATCATGTCGTCCCCGAGTTGCAGCGGCGCGGGCGCTACCGGACCGAGTATGCCGGCCCCACGCTACGCGAAAACCTGCTTCAGGACTGACCATGAACGAGGCCAAAATGTCCCAGTTCCAACAACCAGCGGCCGGGTCCTCCCGGCTGCACGTCAGCAAGGAAGAATTCCGAGCTGGTATGGCCCGGTTTGCCGGCGCGGTGAACATCATCACGACCGACGGCCCGGCGGGGCGCGCGGGATTCACCGCGACCGCCGTGTGCAGCGTATGCGATACGCCACCGACGCTGCTCGTGTGCGTGAACAACTCCAGCTCGGTCGGCCCTATGTTTCGCGAGAACCGGGCGCTTTGCGTCAACACCACCGGCCCGAGTTTCGAGCGGCTTGCGGCGCTCTTCGGCGGAAAGACCCCGACCGACGAGCGTTTCGCGGCCGCCGACTGGCGGATCGGCACGACCGGGGCACCCATGCTTGTCGACGCACTGGTCGCCTTCGACTGCGACGTGTCGCACGCGGCCGAGGTCGGCACACATACGGTTCTCTTCTGCACCATTCGCGAGATCGTGATGTCAGACGAGACCACCGCCAGCGTCTATCTCGCCCGGAAATTCCACAGCATCGCGATGACAATATGACCCTGCATTCCATGACAACGGCAAATGCTCCGCGCTGGATGATGCGGATGAACCGCGCGCCTGCGCCCGATTTGCGCGCTGCGCTGCGCAGTGGGCAGGTGCTGACGCTGATAGACCGCCGTTCGGACCAGGCGGTGATGTTCTGCGCCGCCCGCGACGTGGGGCCCGAGCAGATCAACCACATGGCCACCCACGCGCGTGGCCTGATCTGCCTTGCGCTTTGGCCCGAGACGATCACGCGGCTCGGCTTGCCGATGCAGCCGGTGCGGCATCGACGCTCGGCTGGGTGGGGCTTCGCGGTGTCGATCGAGGCGCGGCAGGGGATAACCACCGGTATTTCGGCGGCTGAGCGAGCACATACGATCCGCGTGGCGGCCGCGCCGGGGGCGGTCGCGGGTGACCTCGTGTCGCCTGGTCATGTCTTTCCGCTGAACACCGATACGCAATCGCTGCCGCAGGGGGAAGCATGCGATGTCTCGCATCATTTCGCGGCGATCCTGCGGCTGGTTCGGATTGCGGACGCCGGGGATGGCGCAGTGGTCTGCCAAGTGCTTGACGAGACCGGAGCGGTGGCTACAGCCGAGCGTGCAGCCGCGCTGGCGACAGCAAGAGCGGAACTGACAATCAGGGAATACCAGCTTCCGAATACGGCGCCATGGCTCTGAGCGATTCGTCGCGAGTCCGCCACTCCCCCATCTCTTGGACAGGATCTGGCGCAAATAAGGGTCATCCTCAATCTGTGTGGCGGAAGGGGAGCATGCGGGCCCTGAGGAGTTCTGGTCCTGCGCGGCCGTACATTGCGCGTTTCAGATTCCGAGACCGGTGAGCTGAGCGTGACCTGAGACCCGACTCTCCTCCGAGTTTCCGGAGAGTCCGTGGGTTGATTTCTGGGGCTATGCGGCGCGCATTTTCAGCCTGATCTTCTCTGCAAACTCGGCCGGCGGGATGTTCCCGAGGCCGGAATGGGGGCGGTGGTGATTGTAGTCGTCCTGCCAGGCCCGGATCTGCTCGCGGGCGTCGCGCAGGCTCGAGAACAACGCCTCGTTGAGCAGTTCGTCCCTGAAGCGGCCGTTGAAGCTTTCGACGAAGCCGTTCTGCATCGGCTTGCCGGGCGCGATGTAGTGCCAGTCGACGCCGGTCCTCTGGCACCAAGCCAGGATCGCCATCGAGGTCAGTTCCGTACCATTGTCCGAGACGATCATCTGCGGCTGGCCTCTCCGGGCGATCACTGCGTCGAGTTCGCGGGCGACGCGGTGCCCGGAGAGCGAGGTGTCGGCGACCAGCGCCAGGCACTCGCGGCTGAAGTCGTCGACGATGGCGAGCACCCGGAACCGGCGACCGTCAGTTAAGGCATCGCTGACGAAGTCGAGGCTCCAGCGCCGGTTCACCGCCTCCGGCACCAGCATCGGCCGCCGCGTGCCGAGTGCCCGCTTGCGGCCGCCCCGCAGCCGCACCTGGAGCCGCTCCTCGCGGTAGAGCCGCCTGAGCTTCTTCAGGTTCATCACGATCCCCTGGCGCCCGTGCATGATGTGGATGCGTCGATAGCCGAACCGGCGTCGCTCGCCTGCCACGGCCTTCATCGCGGCCCGCGCCTCGGCATCGTCCGGGCGCAGGCTCCGATAGCGCACGCTCGACCGGTCCACGCCCAGAACCTGGCACGCCCGGCGCTGGCTCACCCCGTGCGTCGCGACGACGTGGGCCACCGCTTCCCGCCTAACGCCGGGCGCTACCATTTTTTTGCCGCGACATCCTTCAGGATGGCGTTGTCCAGCATTGCTTCGGCCAAGAGCTTCTTCAGCTTGCCGTTCTCGTCCTCCAGCGCCTTCAGCCGTCGGGCATCCGAAACCTCGAGCCCGCCGTACCGTGCCTTGAACTTGTAGAACGTCGCCGAACTCACCCCGTGCTTCCGGCAGACATCGGCCGTTGCCATCCCGGCCTCCTGCTCCTTCAGCATCGCGATGATCTGCTCTTCCGTGAACCTCGATCGCTTCATCGTCCGTCTCCTGGTTGGGGCGGACTCTACCCGAAACTGGAGGAAGAAACGGGTCTCAGGTCAATCCCGACCGCGTGCCGCAGGCGGTTTCGGATGTTGTGCATCGGCACAGGGGTAGTGCTTTCGTCTTGGATCAGCGGGCAGTCAATGGGTCACGTGAACGACGCTCGCTGGTTCTGACCTGCTACTCACCCGGCAGCGGCTAATTGATTCTGATGCGCTGCCTACTTGGGCCGAGTGACCCGAAAAGAACTCGCGACTCTTCCGAAGGACAGACTTGAGCTTCTCTTAAGCAGACGTCCGACCGAAAACCAGCTGCGCGGGGACGATTTTTATAGGGAAGCTGCAGTGGCGTGCTGATGATCGTGACGAGGAACTGGTTCGGGCCGTGAGAATTTGACGCCGAGGGCACCAGTGCCATTTCCGTTTTCTGCGCAGCGAACGGCAACTCACTGTCCTTCGGGCCATGAAATGCCGTACGTCCGGCTTATCCTGTACCTTTTATGTAGTGGATGCCGTCTGGTTACGCGCGAACCCTGACCACCGCAATCGCCCGCCATGCTGCGCGAGATGAAAGTTCCGCGCGTCGGGCGATTGATCAACCTACGCCGAACGGAGTGAACACCGACCGGGCTCCGGTCGCCGCTGGATGAAAATTCAGTGGCAGGTCGCTTCGGTATCCGCTTCCGACCGGTAGCTCTCGGTGTGACTGAAAACGGATCGCTTAAGCCACGACGTCATGTTTCGCCTTTCGCAGCCTGGTCGGATTGGTACTCACTAGGCAGCTCAATGGCGGCATCGTTCGCCCAAGCGCATGATCGACTTGCGAGCTTGGCCACGACACTTTGACATAGAGAATGAGTGAGGTTCTCGGCAACCAGATCGAAAGCAAACTCAAAGCCTAGAAGCGACAAGTAGGCGAGGGCGTCCAAGACCTGGTGCTTGACAAACTCTCGGTCGTGGCGTCGCGGGCCAAGGTCTACATCGCTCCATGTTTCGAAAATTGGCGCGTGAAGAAAAAGTGCCGTTTTCACTGGGGCAGTTGCCATATGCGGCATCTCTTCCCTTATCCAGATGTCCCGGCACTCTGATATCTCTGAAAGATGATCGTCGAGTGTCTCCGAGAAGAACACCTCTTGTCTGCCCATACTCGGCCATTTGGGATCCTGACACACGCGGAAGGAACGGGAGGGCGCTGGGTGGATTGAAAGATGAGACGACCCCGATCCTGCGCCTACCGGCCGAGCTAGCCGACGCGCTTTGACCCTCGCTCCCTGAGGTTGAAGCTCCGTGTTTTCGAGGAGCCTAGTCCAACGCTTTACGCTTCCGTCGAACGTCGGGAGCTCCGGACCGTCGATGACAACACGGACATTGTGCACCTGCGCGATTGCGAGTGCCGCGAGGAGATGTTCAGGCGCGGTAACGACCGTGCTAGCCTCGTTGGCAATAGCCATATAGTTTTCTTGGGGCACGACATTCTCGGGGCGGGCCCATACGCTCGCAGCCCCCGCCGGAACGTCGCTTCGCACGAACTCTATACCAGTGTTCTCCGGTGCAGGTTCTAGCTGTACAGTCGTATGCTGTCCGGTCTGGACGGATATCCCGCTGGTTCGCGTGGGTCGGGCAATTGTGTTCTGAAGCCTCATCCTATCTACCTATGAGTGAATCGCGGTAAGCAGAATTTTCTGCGAGAAAGCCTGAACATTCGGTTCAGATCGGAGATTCCCCACAAGGTGTCGTAGATACGGCAGACGTAGCCACAATCGTGGTTTACGTGATTTTTACTGAAGTCCGGGAATAGTCGGAGCTGGCCTGCCGGCCCACTAAACTTATCAAGCCACTGAAACTGAAACTGAAACTTTCCCACGCACCCGCCTGCGGCGGTACGTAGTGCTGCCGCAGGCTGCTAAGACGACCTGGTGAGGTGTGACATATTCGTCATACATCTGGTTGGCGGGGATAATCTTTAGCGGCGAAGGTGCCGCTCGGAAAACACAACTATAAGGTGCATCTGCGCAACGGGCACTGGAGGCGACTATGGACCACAAGTGGAGAACAGATTTGCTCGAGGATATCGCGCGGCATGCTGGCATACAGGACCTTGTAGGGGTTGAAGCCGAGCTACGCGGCACATGCTGAAGCTTCCAGATAAAGTCGATACATCGATGCGAAATCCGCATCACTCCTATCTTCAGAACGAACCAAGCCGTCTGTATCGAAGTTTTCCTCGTTTAGTTATTGGAGTGCCATGATGACACGCCCTCCCAGCCACGATGCCCGTGAAATAGCCGCAGGGCTCAGGTGCCTGGTCCGCACAGCGAGCCAGTATGGCTACTTTGAGATCGCGGAAATGATAGACGACTGCGCTCTCTATGCTGAACAGACTTCCGCTCGTGAACGCCGACTAAGCCGCGACGATACAGATCATTCGACGGAGTGAGTTACTTCTTCGTGGAGGCAATGCGCGGCATCTTCTTCGCCAGAGCTTGGCTCGACCGGCGCGGTAAGCCATTGGTGCTGCACACTGCAACGATCGCTAGAACTACCTGAACTCCGCTGAGCGTACGGCTGTCGGGATCCTGCGTTTGGGCAACAACGCTAGCCTGTGACCTACCTCTCCCAGAGGCGGGCAGGGCACTCCAAGAGCGCTAGAGTTGGTTGATTTCTATCTCTTCCAGCGATGTGCCGTTTGCGAGTAGTTCTTTTATCCACTTCGGCGGCCTTCCAAGCCCTCGCCAAGTAAGTTTCGGATTCAAGGGGTGCCGGTACTTATGAGGTGGTTTTCCGGTATGGCGGATGCCTCTGGAGTGCTCGAGCAATTGCTCCACGCTGAAACCGTGTTGGGTTGCGATATCTTCAACCGTACGCAGGGCGGCAGCCGCTCTCCTCTGTCTTCGTATAGTGAGAATCGCAACGATATCCGCCCTCAACTCTTCAAGCTCTTTGTCAGTGAGCTCATCCAATCCAGCCTTATCCAGAAACATGTAGGCCCCCGTTATTTTCAGCTCGCCTTAGCATATTCTAGGTTAATACTTCGTAAATGAGGGACTTGATGCGGGGTATTCATATTCCACCTAAACGGCCAAGTCTTTCCCTGCGGCGCCGGAATCGCGATGGCGTCCGGGCTCGCGTCCACCATGCGCTGCTGCCCGTAGACTGCGAGTACACTTGGCGCGAGCCCTCCCCCTGCGCGGCCGCCACCGACAGCCAGGCCTCCAGGACGGCGGATTAAATGGGGATTCAAGGCTTGGGACGCCGATTAGCGTATCCAAGGCCGCAAGCGCCACGTCCTGACCGACACTGGTGGCCGCCGGTTGGCCGTAGAGACCCATGCCGCGACGTCCGAGACCGTGACGGCACCAAGAATGTGCTGACGCACTCCCGTTGCGCCCTCCCTTCGTGGAGCGGGACTTCGCGGAGGCTGGATACGCCGGTCGGCTCGTCTCACGGGCTTAAAACCAGGTTCATGTCCACTGGAGATCGTCAGGCGGCCGCCTGGCGCGAAGGGCTCCGTCGAAGAGCTTGGGAGAGCGTCAAGGCGAGCGATTTACGCAGCATACTTTCTTACACGGGCTGTCCGTGAAAATTACGTTCGCTCCCAATGAAGGGCGACGCGAGACGACATGATAAGGCACCCAAAGCAGATGTTGCTGAGATGCAACTATGACGGAACTCCGAAGGCGAACGCTTTACGGCCCAATTATCGCCGGAATAATTCAACTTATGGGTGAGTGATAGGTGCTGTAGTAGAGGACCGAACATCATGGATCATAGTTGGATGGTGGCCCTACTTAGGGACGTCGCCGAATACGCGGAACAACATGGCCTGAACGATCTAGAGAGCGAACTTCGCAGGGTCGTGGAGATGGTCCCGAATTGTGAGAAGAATATCGCGACCTGTCGACCGGCCTTCCGCTCGACAGGTGCGCCGCGGACTACGCACTAAAGTGGCAGGCCAAGTCATCCTGCAGGGCGTTATCGCGGAAGAGATCCATCTGGAAGCTCGCGGAAGTTCAACCGGTAACAGATCAGTCTCGTCGATCACCAGACGCTGCGGATCCTTCGAGAGACCTGTGTATACCGCCGGCGTCATGTTCTTGAATGAGTGGGCTCCAGAATAGAAAGTCATCTCAAAATAGAAGATGACTAAGGCGAGCTCCCCACAAAAAAATTAGAAATCGCGTCTCTCTTAATAATAAAGTGGCGGAGGTCCGCCGATCATGTCGTGCAACCAGTCAAATGCCATCAGTGCTTAGGAAGCCTCACCTCACTGCGGCATTCCTATCGCGCCATATGGGCGAATTCTGTCTTTGACAGCGCCGCAGAAACCTCCGCGTAGTTCCTTACAATATTGTAAGTGCCATATGGATTTTGCTTCACCAATTCAGTTTGGGGAGTTTTATCAAATTTTTGCCCAACAGATTCAGAAATTAAATGCTGAACTTCGTCGGAAAGACGAGTGGTAGGGGGGGTGTTTTGAAACAGAGATTCGTACTTGATATATACGACCTTTGTGAATCTCCGGGCTAACGTATTGTGAACGGCTTCAACACGTGTCCGACGGCGGCGCAGTTCATCAGCAATAGTGCTCGTATCAATATCGAATTGAACGGCTTCCGGAACCTTTGAACCGTGCACCGACTTTGAGTCGATTATTCCTTTCTCTACGCGGAGTTCCATCAGGCGGTGCGATACGAAACTCTCTAGAAAATTCTCCCTGACCAGATGGATTGCTGTCCCGCCCGTCTTCGCGGCGGCCCGAACAACCTCTGGGTTCTCGTCGAGGTGCGAATACTTGATGTCAAACCCAACGGCAGGCTCGGAGCGCTCACGGATTCGCATCTCAACAAAATCCAAGAAAAACGTTCTTTTGTTTTTAGGCAATACCAAAGATGGATCTCGATTAATTGCCTCCGCGTACTCTTTGTAGTATCCTCCAGAAAATAAAGACGGATAGAATATCTCGCCATACTCGAAGAAGCTACCGCTTGAATTCAAGCACGAACGCAGGGCCGTCGTGCCTGATCTTTGGCTGGCAAACACAAAGAAGATCTTCTTTTCGGAAGGTTGCGTCACTTAGGGCTTACCTGGGGATATGATGATCTATCGGACGAGACTTCGTTTGAACCATCTATCGCCGGCATTCGCAACGGCAACGTGACCTCCTTTCCTTCCTCATGGCGGACGCCTCTATCTCGGCTATCACGTGGGCGGCTCCAGGGTAGACGGATTGACGTAAGTTCGAGTCTAGCTCCAGGACTAAGGCTGGCCCCGGTCGTTTGCGCTATGGGGTAATGCTGGTGCCGCCGCTTCCTTAGATGCAGCTTCGAGGCCTTTACGGGGAACTTGCGTTAAGGCATACGGTCGCCGAGCTGCAAGTTTTAGCATTGAGGAGGCGCAGGATGCCCACGGGAAGCGTTGATGATTACGGACAGCTTGATTTCCTGCTCCTTGGGGTCGCCAGGAGTGGCACTACTGCGCTTGCGACCTACCTTAACACACTGGATGGGGTGATCTGCGGGCCGGAGTACTTTTCACTTAGGCATGATCATTCCGAGATCATATCCCCGGATAACTTTATAGGCGACGAGTTCAAGAAGGCAGCGCACGGCCTGAAAATTATTGAGAGATCTTTCTCATCCAACTCACAAGACCCTTATTTATTTGGAAACAAGATCCCGAACTATTTTTACAACCTTTCCAAGGTGACTTCGGAAATAAGGGGGAACAAGGTCGTTGCCTGCCTAAGGGACCCCAGGGATAGCGCTCGATCCTACAACAAGAGGGCATCCAACCCGAAAGATAGTTGGTTCCCCGGGCGATGGGGCTTTTTTGCTGCCTTTGACTTTATCGCCATGGTTGCTGCGTTGCGGCGAGTCGATGGAATTGAGTTGCACGTTGTGCGCTATGAAGACTTGGTTGCGCGGCCGCGGGATGTGTTGGATGAGGTTTCTACATTCATTGGCGTGCACAAGCCGATGAGGGTGTCCGAAGATTGGTTCGATGAAATTTCGGCTGTGACACGTAAGCGCGCCAACGCACCTGCGGGTAGCTATGGCGACCTAGAGGAGGCGGCATTCTCAGACTCGCGCGCGCTGGAGCTGTACAATCTACTGAAACGGGGCTCTTTCGTTGAAACGCTTAAGTCGGACGCCGTCGGGGAAATCCTCGAAGATACCTTCAAACGCGTTCCGAAACTTGTCGAGAAACTAATCGTAAGGTCGGAATCCGAGGAAGTGGAGGACTACTTTAAGCGGCACTGGAGCCGGCAGGCTCGAATGGAGCTATGGCCCCTCATTGACACAAACATCTAACGATCCGATCTTCCACGGGTTCTTTCTGTTTCACGGGCCTTTAGTCAGAGGCCCGGATGATCTTTGAGGGGGGGGGCATTAAGGTGCGCTCCCCCTAGGTTTGCTTCGCCTGTAGTTGTTTGCGCCTAGAGTATGAAGTCGTCGTCTATTCGAACTACCGTTATGCCCGCGTCTTCGTAGTCTCGATCGCCGCCGCGTGTCCGGTCCTCAAATCCGATCGTGATCCCTAAGCCGTCCTCGGACAACCCGGAGACCGCGTGGATGATCCCGTCGGCGTTCATCGAAGCGGAAAGGCTATGGAAAACCATTTCATCTATCTCATTTCCCCCGAAGGACAGGAACAGGGGGCCGTCACTTATTCCGGCCGATCTGCCGCGCGCATCAACAAAGTCGAGATCTCCTTCGGCGATCCAACCGTCTATACGATCCGCCCCGTCTTGCACGAGGAAAAATCCTAGCTCATGACCCTCTTTGATAGAATCCAAAATAACGGAACCGCCTTCTTTGATGTTATTGAAGAGTATCCGTTCATTTACTATGTCGCCCGTGCTCGTGATTTCATAAACGCCGATCGAATTATCGTTACCGGCGCGACCCAAGTGCTCCGCTGATACCGCGAATGCTGTTTCTCCATCACTCTTAAAGAAGTTTCGGTTGCCATTTCCGTTTAGGATCTCTTCAGGAACAGACTGTTTAGACGCGAGTTCCGGAAGATAGTTCTCAAACATCAAGTGCGTGTTGGCCCCATTAGATATTCTTATAAACTCACCGCGATCAAATTCGCCCTCTAAAACGATTGACCCACCACTCCCTTCTGGACCACTTGGGGCGATATCCACCACCATCCATTCATCGCCTACTCGTCGAAAAGTAGGCTGCACGAAATCACCTTCAAAAATCATTACATCATCGATCCCGAGGTCTGTGATGATGTCTCCGAAAAAGTCTTCGACATTACCCATCAAATAATCCGATCCACCTCCAAGAGAATACGTGTTGATTTCAGAAGTCACGCGAAATTGGTCATCTCCCAGAGTTCCGCTGATTTCAACCATCTCTGGTTCATCATATTCGATGAGATCAAGATCAATTCGTGAGCTTTCGCGTTGATCAACGTTAACCACCACTCCGCCAGTCAGCACGCCTCCGCGGGTCTCTTGAGGCATGGCGAAATCGTAGCCATGAAACATCTCCGATACAAATTTGATGTATGTTTCACTATTCGAAATGTCCCTAAATATTGTGGTTTCTGTAGATCCTAATAAAGTTCCTATCGAGCTTACTTCCTTAATATTTATATTCTCCCTGGTGTTGGGATTGTTTAGATAAAAACTTGAATCCAACCTAAGGCCATCAATCTTGTAGACAGCACTTTCACCCTCAGGCATGTCGCTGACCATGAATTGGAACTGTGGCGGCTCTCCGCGAATGGTCATTTCATATGTATAGCCTTCTACAATCGCTGTTTGGCGATGCTGTACTCCTGGACCAACAAATAGCCCATCCATAAGCGCACCATCATTGCGCAGCACATCGATTTCAAAATTTGATACGTCGTAGGGCGTATTGTCCCCGCGGTAGTTTCCGTTCTCATCTACAACCCGGACATTCATCAATGCGATGAAATCGATATCCGTGAATGGGCTTGCTACTGCTCCCCATTCATCGAAAACTATCGCCCCGTTTGATCGATAGAATCCAAAGCCGGCAGCTAGCTTCTCCGGCTGATCGTTGAGGATCGCGCCCCCGACAATTCCCGAGAGGCTTCCATCCAGGTCGACGAGCATTTCCGCTGTCTGCCGCGCCTTTGGATTGAATACTCCAAAATCAACGCGCTGCTCCCAGAGCATGGTGGCCTGACTTCCCCAACTCAGGTCTTTCACATAGTGGACACTTGACTTGTGCACAGCGCCGGTTACGCCGATAGCGTGGTCACTCGGGCTGAAAAATCCGTCAAAATGGACGTTTGAGATGCCGCCCGGACCGTCGTAGAGCAGATGACCGGTAAAATCCCCATTCCCGTTTGGTAATGAACGCCCTTCGGCCAATTCATCCTCAGTGGTGGGTGTGCCAGTATTCCCTTGACTTCGACCAACGATTAGCCCGCCTTCGATTGCCTGATTGAGGCGGAAACGGGTGCCCTCGCTCACTTCTGCCATCTTGACATCGACGAATGTGCCCTCAATGCCGCGGACGTAGATTCCGTGTCCTCCAATCTTGTAGGCGGTAAAGTCTTCTACAGTCCAAGCCGCGACCTTTTGCGGTTGCGAGGCGTCGCCGTATGGCTCGTGATCCCTGACCAGGCTGCGATGATCGAGATAGAAGCCTCGGTCAGAGCTATGGACCGAGTTCCCAACCATGTCAGATGGACCCTCTCGACTGGCGTTGTCCGCGAGGCTATCGATCGATCTTGATGGGTAATCGACAGCTTTTTGAAGATCGAAATAGAAGCCCGCATCTTCCGATCCCGCAGCATGATTGCCTGAAATTGTATTCAAGCTGTTTTCGATCCAGAAAGATGCGGGCTTATCTTGATCTCCTCCGGGTGAGCCATCGAATAGCCCTGGCTTTCGCTGATTGAAAGCCAAGTTGCCAGCTATCTCATTCCCTATCTCCGAGCCATCTTCGAGAAATACGCCATGCCCTACGGTTTCAAAAATGGCGTTGTTTTCTACACGAGCATTCTCGGTGCCGTGAACGGTCAACCCATTGTTGAAGCTATGGTGAATTGAAGAATTCTCGATATATTGCCCGGAGGCATCTTCACTGAGATGCCAATGCGCGGGATAGCGGCCAAGAACGCCTGCCTGACCCATGTGGGCTAGCTCGGCACCGGAGATACGCATCTCGCCGCCCATCATGACCATTACGTGGCCGCCATACTGGTCGACTTGCTGGTTATGATCCAGTTGCTCGTCGTACTTTACGTCTCCCTTAATGGTCACGTCGCGCGAGAGGAGGGCAACCTCGGCGCGCATGTCAATTGCCCTGGTGCCGTTATCGTAATGCTCGACATCGCCATAGTGCATAAACTCGAGTTCTTGATCGAGTATTACTGTTTTCCCGCCATCAAGGACATGACTTATAGTAAAGGTTTCTGCTTGATTGAGATCGAAGTCTGTCGAAGCAATTGCGATCTTGTCGCCCGGCTGCCATCCTGTCGCTTCGACAAAGGTGAGCTTTTTATCTCCCGCCTGGGCTGTGGTGCCTAGCTGCGTCCAGCTGGCTTTTGCGGCGTCATCGACGTGAACTTCTATCGATGAGCCTTCTCCCATAGCCATGAGGAATGCGTTGTTGTTTTGAATGACTCGATGCTCGCCGCCATGTCCGGTCGCCATGGTCTTCATCCCGGCCATCGCAGCGTCAGGGTATTCAGCGAGGTCTACATCGTTACTATTATCTTTGCCCGCGAGAGTTAGGTTGAATTTCCCCGCGTACGGGTCATCTTCGGTGCCGACGCGAAAGACACCTCCATCGAGGGCCACGGCCCAGTCGGTTGTAAGGCTCAGTTCAGTATCAGAGTCTTCGACAATGAACTCGCCGTAGATAACGAGACCCTTGATCACTGTCGGTCCAGCTTGTGAATCGAAGATCAACCGATCATCTGAGCTAACAACAATCACGTCTTCGGCCCCGGGTCGCGCACCGTCCTGCATCCGAAGCTGAGACCATAGGATGTCTGCCATCACTTTACTCCTGGCCAAGAATTATCCGCTCCACCTCCACGGCTGCGTTGCTTCAAGCAGTTGCTGTATTCAACGCAACGCGGTGATGCTTTACACTCACGGGTGGTTCAGGGATAAATAGCTGCAGGCACCCTTATAAATTGTGAACGGGACTGCGGGACGGCCAATAATTAGATATAATTTTTATTATTCTTGGGTGTATTTATGATATAATGTTGCAAATCTAAATGTCTGCATATTATTAATTATATTGTAATGGATAATGTGTGTATTGCATATTAATTATATATGTGATTTACATAGATTTGATACCCTATTAATATATCAATTTCGGATCGAACAAGCGAAAAACTACGGTGATTTTTTTATTTCGAGGCGGCAGATATTTGTTTCGGAATAAATGTAGAGAAATTTCAGTAATAAGTTGGGCGTGCGATCAAGTCCCTCCGCGTAGCGAACCTCAGGAAACAAATCATAGTTAGACACTTTCGGTGCTCGGGTCAGAAAGCCTATGCTCGGGATTTGGTTTTGGGGTGCTTTTAATGAGCTTGATAAAAATTCGTCCCCCCTCCGGTTATGATAATAGTCATTTTAACCGAGAAGTCGCAGGCGTAAGGTGGTGTCGGTGAACTAATATTGTGCGCATTTCAGAAAATCCCACACTATTACTGAAGCTTCGCCCCGCTCTCCCTCGCCACCAGCCCATCAATCACGCGTAAAACCGCCCGCAGATCCGGTCCGAGCTTCTTCCGACGCAGCACCGCGGCCAATTCGTCGGCTACATCCCCCGGAAGCCCCCTGGCCAATGCCTGGCGCTGCGCAAATTCGGCCAGCTGTCGCCCGGTCAGCCTTGGCAGTTCGACGACCCTGCACCGGCTCAACAGCGGCGCGGGGATGCGCCGACGGTTGTTCGAGGTCAGGATCCACGAGATCCAGCTCATGTCGAATGTGATCCGGAAGTACGGACAGCTCCATGCCCGCGCGCTCTCGGGCTCCAGCAGCGACAGAAGCGCCGCCGTCAGCGCGAACTCAACGCCGCTCTTCGTGCGTACTTCTCCGACCTTGTCGATTTCATCGACCAGGACGACCGGATTGCCGATGCGTTCGCGCAGAAACAGCTCGATGGGACGACCAGGACCGGCACTGCCCCACCCCCGTTGGGAGCCCGCAACCGAGAACCCGGCCGGCTCGGCCGCGGCGTCGATGACCGAGACCGGGACACCAACAAGTTCACCGAACCGCCGCGCCCAGCGGCTTTTCCCAATACCCGGCGGGCCGTCAAGCAGGATAGGCGGCAGATGCAGGCCTGGCGCGCCCTCGCGGACCCCGGCGCGTAGGGCATGCCAGGCGATTTCGGTGGCCCGTCCCAGCCAGGGCATCTCTGCGTGCAAGGTAGCAGCGATCTCGTCCGCGCGGTGCTCGGTCTCGATGCGCACGAGCGCGGTGCCGTCCGCGAGCGGCTCGAGGAGGTCCCGGATGTCTTTCGGCAGTTGCGCCATTCCCGACCTGGCCCTACGCAGCGCGACCAGCCTGTCAACGCGGCGACGGATCCTCTCGAGGTCGCGCTTCGAAGGGATGCACGCCTGAACAACCTCTCCCCATTCGTCCTCACGAACCAGTTGCGCGTAGGTGGTCGCATCGAGCCCGCGGGCCTTGCACCGCAGGTCGCGCAGGAAGGTCTCGAGGTGCCTTTCCAGCTTATATGCCGGCTCATCTCGCACGAACCGGATGGGCGCGAGCTGGTATGGCGTGAGGGTGGTGAGATCTGGCAGGCGCGTGGGCGGGCGCTTCATATTGGTCATGGGGATCTCCAGGCGCTGGGCGGTCACCCGGCTTGGCTTCTTGGGTGGACGGGTGTCGGGGGAACACCGAACGCGGGCCCGGAACACGGGACAGGGTATCGCCCACCAGGTGTCGACGGCTTCAGAGCGGCGGGTGTCGTGGGTCGGCCCCGTCAGGGACGGAGGAAGCAGTGACGTGGCTGAACGTGCGCGCTGCGGTCATTCGTGCTTTATCCCGCGCTGCTCGGCGATCTTTCGGGTCTGCGCGCGGTACCGCGCCAGCAGCCGCTGCAGGCGCTCCATATCGGTGATGCGTGTGAATCCCTTCACTTTCAGTATGCCGGTGGGTACCCCTTCTCCCTCTGCCAGCTCCGCTTCGACAGCGCTGAGCGGCATGCGGAGGCGATACCATCGTGACGCCGTGCGAGCCCAAGCCAGCCCTGGATCGATCGCGATGAGCCGGGACGTCGTGACCTGGTCGGCGCCCAGTATTGGGTGATCCTCGACACGGCCCCACAGAACGATCATGCCGCGCGCCTCCAACACGGCCGACCACAAATCTAGAGTCGGTGCGGATGTGAGGTCTGTCTCGCCCGGTCCCGCGTCGACCGCGGCAATCGCGACCATCAAGCGCTGCAAGGCAGAACGCTGCTCGGCGGTGATCATGCCCGCATCCGACGTTGCGCAGTCCATCCGCCGGGGCGTCGTCGAATTAGCCTGAGATGCTTCCAGATCACAGTCATGAAGATGGGGTCCTTTGTTGCTGCCACCGGTTCGTGTGGCGTTGGGACCTATCTGCCCGGGAAGCCTCCGGCAAGGCTTAATTTTGATCTAAAATATTGATATTAAACGGTTATATTCTCGCAAGTCTGCCCCAGGGGGACCGTGTCTGCGAGAACGTCGATCTCGCTTGGTCTGCTGCAGTGCCAGGATGTCGGGTCCCGCGACCGGCAGTCCCGCAATACCCCTGCATGCACGGAAGTCAGGTCTCGAACGGTCAGAGCGGGGAGGGGATGCTCTTTGGAGCTGCGGGGGCGCCGAGAAGGCGTCCTGGCTATCGTTTTTCGCGGAGCCAGTTCGGCCATATGGCGATGGATGAAGCCATCTGGGTCCACGGATGTACATGTACGCGGCAAGCGAATCGCCGCCAACGATGGTTCAGCCGCCCCGGGGCGGGGCCGTAGCTCGGTGCTTCCATGGGGCGTGGACCGCGCAGCGGCCCCTACGAGCCGCCACCGGTTCCAATGAGCCCCCAGATCCCTCCGGCTACTGCAATTGCCGCGCCGACAAAACCAACGAGCATCAAGAGCCCGTCGCGGTAGAGAAGCGCGAGACCGAAGATCGCGATGACGATCATCGGGCCCGAGGTCGCGAACGGAACAAGCTCGAGCGGCGGAACGGTCAGAAGCAAGCCGAGGATCACGAGACAGGCTGCGCGTCGCGCGCCGGGTCCCGCGAACCACGATAGCCGCTCATGAAGTTGCGCATCGATCCGCTGAGAGACCGGCGTCAGCCACTCTACGGACTTCAAGACCCGCTCTGACTTGAGCTCCCGGCGACGTAGCCATCCCGGCGCCCAGAAATGCTCGTATCCCAGCAGCAGCCGCACGGTGATGATCGCGAGGGTCAGCGCAAGGAGGGTGGGAAAGCCCGGGATCCCCCCGACCGGCGTAAGCTCGACCAGCGGCAGCACCGCGAGAGCAGGTCCATACCCGCGCTGATCGAGCGCGTCGATCAGGTGGCCGACCTCGACCGTGTCGCCGCCCTTGGCAGCGTCCTCGAGCTCTTCGACCACATCGGTAAGTGCGCCGTCTTCCATCTTCATCTCGGACCCTCCACGACGGCCCAACTCCATAGGCACGCCTCAGTTCCATGGCGGGAGCCGTTAGAGGAGTGCCCCTCGCGAGGGCTTTCGAGTGCTACGCGGTGCGCGGCTGCATCGCTGCGGCGGGGACCGCAGAGAAAGCCCGGCGGCTTTCGTTTTTCGCGAGCCTACGCGCCGTGCTGTACGGGGATTCCGACCAGCAGCGGCGCTTTCGTCGCCGCGAGAAGGCTGAAAAATTCTACTTTTTTCGCATGATATCAATATCTTGACTCCGACATCGGAAAAAATTCATCAAGCGGGACATTTTTTCTTCGCCGATTTTCATGGTCATCCCAGACCATGGCCGGACTGAACCTCAGGCGAAGGAGCGACGCAGGAGCAGAGAGAGAGGACAAAGTGCGCCGGAGAGCGTGCGATCCGCGCAAGATTGAGGATCACCCGTACCCGCGCAGGCTGGCCGCACATAGCCATGGCGAGCACGGCAGGGACCGATCCTAAAAGGCCAAAACAAGAATACCCCGGGACATCAAATACCGGGAACGGAGCAGAAATGACGAAAATCATGGGCAAGGGTGCGAAGACGCCCAGGACCCCGAAATATCCGCCGATGGTCGTCCCCCCGATCCACGGCGTCCTGCCGTTCGACGGCGCACGCAATCCGCTCGGGCGGAGCGCGACGTCCCACAAGATTTCCGAAACGTTCGTCACGCCAGCGACGAACGGACGTCGGAAAGTCTACCACTTCGAAGGAGAGGCCGAGTACGCGGTAGCGCTCGAGGCTTTGCTCAGCCCGGAACTCCATGACCTCGAGGTGCAGTTGGCGCCCATCAGCTACCTGGCCCCGAACGGCAAGCGTCGGACGCATTGCTTCGATCTGCGCCTGACGTTCAGCGATGGCCATCGCCGTGCGGTTTTCGTGCGGAATGGGCGCAGCCTCGCGAAGCGGGAAACTCAGGACGAAATCGAAGCCATCTTCCGGCAGATCCCGCCGTCCTTCGCCGACGACGCAATCGTGGTGAACGCGGACGACTACACGCAGGCCTACAGGGATAATCTCAGGCGGTTCTGGTACCTGCACGGCAAGTCGGATCCCGTCGCCGATGCCCATGTGGAAGCCGTCGCGCGGAACGCCGCCTTCTGGTTCCTCAAGGATCTCGTCAGTAAATGTGATCTTTCGCCTGCGGCGGCCTGGCAGTCGGCGATGCGACTGATTTCGCGCCGTGTGCTGGGTGCGAACTGGCATGCGGTCATCAGCGACCATTCCCGCGTGTGGATCCCCGCATGACCCTGGCGCGGATCTACGACATCCCACGGGGATCCCGGCTCGTACTGCATGACCGGCACTGGAAAGTCGCTGGCACGGATTCAAATGGGTTCTTCGTCGAGGAGCTGAATGGCAGCGAATGCACCAAACTGACATTTAAGGAGGTCGAGGACGCGATCGCGGCGCGGGATTGCGAGGTTCTGAAACCAAGGAAGACTGCCAAGCAGAAGGCGCTTCGCGCCTACATTGGCAACTACGAGACCCTCGACCAACTCCCGGAAGAAAAAAGGCGCGATGCCAGAGCCAGACTGGCGCTGGTCCGCGCGATGGAACTGCTGGAGCGAGGTGGCTTGAAGCTCACGCACCACAAACTCGACGAACGGTCGGTTCGAGCCGAACTGCGAAAGCTGGCCGGCGATATCGCGAGGGATCCGGGGCTTTTCCAACCCGCTCGTGGCGGCAGTGCCCGCAACTCCTTTCCGATACCGAAAGGGCGGACCTTGATGAAATATCTTCGGCTCTTCCGGGAGCATGACCGGAACCCCATCGCGCTCATCCATCGCGACCACCTCAAGGGCCCCCAAGGCGCGCACCGGAGCAAGCTCGACAAGCACCAAGAGGAATTCATCGGCTTCGTCGAGGAGAAGTGGCTTGATGCAAGAAAACCCAAGATCGCCCCGCTCTACGAGTTGGCCAAGGCCCAGTTCGACCCTCCTGAGGAGGCGGTTGCCGCCGGCTTCCGGTATCCGTCACTTGTCACCGTGAGGCGCCGCGTGAACGATATGTCGAAGGTTGTCCAGGACATCGGACGCAATGGCCTCCGCCAGGGCCCGAACATGCACGGCGCAGGAGCGACGAGCATTCGCGCGCTGATGTACGGCGAACGCGTGGAAGTCGATCAGGTCTATCTCTCCATTTTCACCGACGGCACTGACGCGCTCAAGATCCGGCGCATCGACCCTGACGAAGTCGGCGAGGAGCTGAAGGATGGTGAGATCCGGCGCCTCTGGCTGCATTGCATGATCGATGTCGCGACCCGGCTTCCGTTGGCATGGATCCTCTCGGAGACCGCTGATGCGGATCACGCTCAAGCCATGAACCGCATGGCGTCGCGGGACAAGACGCGAGAGAAGGTGAGGTACGGTTGCAAGGGCGACCCCGCGCCGGCGGTCGGTATCCGGCAGTTCCTGGCAGATAACGGATCGGCTACGCGAAACGCGGCAGTATACGGCGGTCAGCTTGGGCTCGGGACGATGCTCACAGCTGGGCGAACATATCACGCAACAGACAAACCGTATATCGAGCGCCTCTTCGCCACCATCCAGGGGCAGCTCCTGAACTTCCTCCCCGGGTACGCCGGGAGCCGCCCGGGCGAATTGCCGGCATACGAAGCCGAGAAAGAGGCAAAGCTGCTCCACGACGAACTTTACGGGATGCTCACGAGGTACTTCGTCGACGAGTATCCGCGGATACCGCATCGCGGGACCGGCATGTATGGCGCAACGCCAAATGACAAACTCGAACAGGTACTACGGGAACGGGGTCTCATCGATCCGCCCTCCCCACAGGATCTGCGCCTGCATCTCGGTCACAAGGTCGAAGCGAGCACCACCTCTGAAGGCGTCAAAGCGTTCAATCTTCCCTTCAACTCCACCCAGCTTCAGCACTTCGCGGCCGGCCGCTCCAAGCGGGTGACGGTGCACCTCGATCCGGACGATCTGCGAAAGGTGAGCATTACCGCAGAAGGGCAGCAGGAGATCATCACGGCCAGCCTCACCATGACCCACTTCAATGACTGCACGCTTGAGGATGTGCTCGAAGAGATGGAAGACACTGTCAAAGGCGATCCGACTTTGCGGGTGATCGATGCCGAGATCCTCAATAGCGCGCGCGCCCGCCGTGCACGGGAATCCGGGTTCTTCGACAAGCTGCCCCCGAGCTACCAGTCCCTCGAGACCTTGAGAAAGAGAGCCAATGCATTGGCACAGGTTGAGCTGGCCCCGCACCGTTCGACCGGACCGACCGTGTCGCCTGGCGGGATCATGGATCGCAGGGACACCCCCGCAGTCCACCGTGTCGCGGCCGCGGAAACCGAAAGCCAGCCGCGGAATGACGCCGGCGGCGAAGAACCCTCGAAACCCAAGATGAAGTTCACCCCCATCACGGAGTCGAAACTGTGAACCCGTTCATTGTCCCCGAAATCGCACACGCACGGCAGCAGCTCGTGAACGCCCGCTTTCCGCTCCGCCGCTCCGAAGAACTGCGGGAGGTCTTCGCCCGCACGTTCAGCCGTCACCTTGGCGGCTTGCAAGGCGCGGGGCGCTTCGAGACCGAGAGCATCCTCGTCACCGGCGAGTCCGGATCCGGCAAGACCCGCGAGATCACGTATCTGCTCGAGGAGTTCAATCGCAGCGGGGCTGTGTTGCCTAATGGCCTCCCGGCACGCTTCGTATGCTGTACCCTGGATTCGAAAGGCGGCTGGAAGGACCTTGGCAAGAAGACCCTGCATGCGCTCGGCTATCCGATTTCCGGCAAGTCCCGGGCGACCCAGACGGAAATCTGGGAAAGGGTGGTCCTCCAGGCAAAAGCCCAGGGCGTAGTCGGGATCCACTATGACGAGGCCCAGCACATACTGCGGGGGAAATCGGAGAACGACCGGCTCGCGACCCTGGACTCGTTCAAATCCCTGATGAAATCCCACGACTGGCCGCTGATGTTGATCCTGTCCGGAGTTCCCGAACTGGCCGGATACATCAAGGAGGAGCCGCAGCTCTTCCGGCTTGTCACCCAGGTGCGATTTGCGGAGGTGGACCTGAAGGAGGAGATCTCCGTGGTTCACGAGATTGTCGGGAACTACGCGCTCAAGGGAGGCGTCACCGTTTCCGAGGAAATCATCGATGAAGATTTCTACAGGCGGCTCGTGACTGCGGGAGCATATCGCTGGGGGCTTGTGATCGAGCTGACCTCAAAGGCGGTCCAGATGGCGTTGGCACGCGGCGCTTCTGAACTGGGCGTCGAGCACTTCGTGGAGGTCTGGGTTGAAAAGACGAACATGAACAGGGTCGCGACGCCCTTCACGCACGATCGCTACGAAACGATGTTCAGGCGAGACGCCCCGTTCCAGGCATCGATCGCCAGCTGACGCTCACAAGAAACCGGTCTTTGAAGGCCCGCGCATTGCGCGGGCTTTTTTGTTGCCTGTGCATAGTCCACAGGGGCGGCCTCCGAAAAGTGCGCGTAAGTAATATTCTGGATTGCGTCTGTTATTGGTTTCCCGCGCACGCTTTCCCTTTCAAGAGGAATGGGTGTCGTATAGGCCATTGATTTTAAATGGATAATTTACACGCCGAATCATCTGAAGGCGCAGTTTGCGCACTCTTCTCCTTTCTTTGACTGGCAGTCAGAAAAAGCAGATGAGTGCGCAAAAGAAAGCACAAGCGTGCGCATGACCTGTCAAGTGCCATCTTCATGAGAATCGTGGATCTGCCGAGCGAAAAGCATCGCTAGCCTACCGCGAGTGCACACATGGGATAACTGGACCTAGTGTCCGGTTGCGTCGGCCATGACGCATTGCCCCGGCATATCAGAGGAGGGCGGGTTCGACTTCCGAACGCAGGAACAAGTAGCCGTAGTCCTGGCCCTCCGGCGCGAAGGGGGCAATTCCGGCACGCCTCAAGGTCACCAGGAGTATGCGCGGGCGCTTGTTCGTTTCTCGGGACAGTGTCGACAAGGTCACGAAGCGCGCGTGAAAGGCCTCGATATCGCGTTCCGTCATGAAGTACTGCGTCACGCCGGTTCGCGGATGTTTCAGCCTCGTGGCAGGCGTATGCCCGGCCGTCACGAGCTTGATGAAGCGCCCGTGGTCTTTCAGTCCGACCTTTCTGCCAAAGACCGACGCGGTATCCAGGATCTCGGCGGGAAACGTCCAGGTGGGCTCCGCCATGCGGTCGACGCCCGCCTTGTCGACCAGCAGACCGGCCAAGGGATGCTCTTTGGAGCTGCGGGGGCGCCGAGAAGGCGTCCTGGCTATCGTTTTTCGCGGAGCCAGTTCGGCCATATGGCGAGGGATGAAGTCACCTGGGTCCACGGATGTGCATATTCGTGGCAAGCGAATCGCGACCAAAGCTGGTCCGACCGCCCGGGGCGGAGCCGCACCTCGGTATCTCTAGATTCGATGGCGGATACGAAGCGCCCATGCCCCTACGAGCCGGCCCCTGTGAGCCCCCAGACCGGCAGTGTCAGAGCAAGTCGGCTTGCGACGGCGCAGGGGGCTGAGTAGCGTCCTGGGTTGACGAAACGCTGCCTGTTCAAATACTTCAAGACCAGCCCCGAGATCATCCGACTGGCGGTGATGCTCTACGTGCGGTTCCCCTTGTCGCTCAGGAACGTCGAAGATCTGCTCCATGAGCGCGGGATCGACGTGAGCCACGGGACAGTCCGATATTGGTGGCGTCGGTTTGGGCCGATGTTCGCAGCTGAAATCCGGAAACGGCGCATCGAGGGCATGAAGTCGAGCAGGTGGCGGTGGCACCTCGACGAGATGTTCGTGAAGATCAACGGCGAGCGGCACTATCTCTGGCGGGCCGTCGATCACGAAGGCGAAGTGCTGGAAAGCTTCGTCACCAAGACGCGTGACAAGAAAGCGGCGCTCAAATTCCTGAAGAAAGCGATGCGCAAGCATGGCCGCCCTGAGGTTATCGTGACCGACAGGCTTCGGTCCTACGGCTCCGCTTTGAAGGAGATCGGTTCCGCTGACAGGCAAGAATCTGGTCGGTGGGAAAACAACAGGGCAGAGAATTCGCACCTGCCATTTCGACGACGAGAACGCGCCATGCAACGCTTCCGGCGGATACGGAGCCTACAGATGTTCGTCGCGGTGCACGCCTCCGTCTCCAATCATTTCAACCAGGAACGCAGCCTTACTAGTCGGGACAATTTCAAGGTCCAGCGTACCGCCGCTCTCATCGAGTGGCGGGCGCTCTGTTCCGGGTAAGTTCATGTTAGCGGCGGCTAACTGAGCCGAGTTCGAATTGGTCTGACAGCACCGACGGAAATGGTTTCAGCTCACGCGCAAGCGCAATTTCTGGCCCGTGGCTGCCGTCCAACTCTTCAATCCGTGAGCGAGGTGATCAGCGCGTAGTCTGATGGTTCTCGGTGCAGGGTGAAGTTGAAGACGTTCGCGCGGATCTCTGCGCAGCGGTCGAGGTCGATCTCGGCGCAGATCACCTCGTCGCCGACCGTGCCCGCCCGCGCCAGTACCTCGCCTGTTGGTGCGACGATCACGGTTCCGCCGATCAGGTCGCAGCCCTCTTCGACGCCGGCCTTTGCCACCGCCACCGCCCAGAGGCCGTTCTGGTAGCAGCCCGCCTGGATCGAGAGTTCGTTGTGGAAATACTGCAGGTGGTCGTGTTCCGGCGCCGGGGCGTAATGACTGGGGGTGTTGTAGCCCAGAACTACCAGTTCGGCGCCTTTCAGCCCGAGAACCCGCCAGGTTTCCGGCCAGCGGCGATCGTTGCAGATGCACATGCCCGTCTTGCCGTCGAAGGCGTCGAACACACCGAAGCCCAGGTCGCCTTTCTCGAAGTAGTATTTCTCGAGGTGTTGGAATGGCCGCCAGTCTTCGTATTCCCTGTGTCCGGGCAGGTGAATCTTGCGGTACTTGCCGACGATCTCGCCCGTTTCCGAGACGAGGATCGCTGTGTTGTAGTGGTGGCCGTCCTCAGTCAGCTCGGCGTAGCCCAGGTGAAACCCAATCCCCAGTTCCCGCCCCAGCGCGAAGAGCGGCGCGACGTCGTCGTTGGGCATCGCCGTCTCGAACCAGCGGTCGATCTCGGCGGGCTCAGTCAGGTACCAACGAGGGAAGAAGGTGGTCAGCGCCAGTTCCGGGAACACGACGAGGCGCGCTCCGCGGGCATGGGCCGTCCGCATCAGGGCGCACATGCGCTTCACGGCCGAGGTTCTCGGCTCGTTCTTTGCGATGGGCCCCATCTGTGCGCCCGCGACGACGAATTTCCGGCTCATTGTGCAACTTCTCCTGCCAGGTCGCAGACGACATCGAGGAGGACCTGTGCACCCGCGGCGATATCGGTCTCTTCGCTGTGTTCGTTTATGTTGTGGCTCAGCCCCTTGGCCGAAGGGATAAAGATCATGGCGGTCGGGCAATTGGGAGCGAACATCTGCGCGTCGTGACCGGCGCCGGAGGGCATCTTCTTGACCGACAGTTGGCGCGATCGCGCTGCCGCCTCGACCTGTCCGACTAGGCTGTCGTCGAAGGCAACCGGGGCAAACCGCGCCAGCGGCCGTGTCTCGATCGTGCAGCCCGCCGCCTCGGCCTCCCGGAAGGCGGTGCGCATGAGGTTTTCCGTTGCCGAATCCAGCACGTCGCCGTCGATGTTGCGCATGTCCACCGTGAACCGGGCGAAGTCCGGCACGACGTTCACGAGGCCCGGCGACACTTCGAAAGCGCCCACCGTGGCCACCTGCGATGCGCCGATATCGCGCGCGATACGGTCCGCCGCCTTGGCGATCGAGAAGGCGACCTGTCCGGCGTCGCGCCGCATCGCCATGGGGGTCGTGCCCGCGTGGTTCGTCTGACCGCGTACGGTGAATTCCGTCCAGTATATGCCCTGCACGCCGGTCACCGCACCGATCTGGATGTCCTCGGCTTCTAGCACCGGTCCCTGCTCAATATGCATCTCGAGATAGGCGGCAGGGGTTATCGGAGCATCCGTACCCGCATAGCCGATCCGAGCCAGTTCCTCGCCGACCACTGCGGTGCCGCCAGTCGCGTGTGTCGCCAACATCTCGTCCAGATCGAGCGCGCCCTGGTGGACGCCCGATCCCATCATGTCGGGCGCAAACCGCGCGCCTTCCTCGTTGGTGAAGGCGGCGACGGCAACTGGGTGCCGGGTCGGGCGACCGGCCTCGTTCAGGGCGGCCACGACTTCGAGCCCGGCCAGCACGCCGAGCGCCCCGTCATACAGCCCGCCGGTCGCGACAGAGTCGATGTGAGAGCCGATCATGACGGGCGGCACATCTTCGTTGCCGGCCCGGACGCCCCAGATGTTGCCGATGGCATCGACATGGACGGTAAGGCCGAGATCGGTCATCCGCTCGACGAGCCAGTCGCGGCCGGCCTTGTCGGCGTCGGTGAGCGCAAGGCGGCAGACGCCGCCGCCCTCCAGTGCGCCAATCTGGCCGAGGTCCCGGACGCTGCCCATGAGCCGGGGAAGAGAGATGTCAAGCGTCATGCCCCTTGCCCCCGGATCTCGTCGCCCGTGGCGCCGACAAGCTCGGCGAAAAGCGCCGGATCGGTGTCTCCTTCGGTTCCAAACAGCAGGACCGACGCGTTCGCGTCGAGACTCAGTATGGCGCGCGCCTCGGGGTCTTTCATCGCCACGGCGAGGCCCGCGAGACCTGCTACGGCGGATTCGCCCGCCACGATCGGCGCGTCGCCACCCTTGGGATAAGCGAGCCATTTCATCGCCGTTATGGCGAAGTCGTCGGTCACGGCGATGGCTGCATCGCCATGGTCGCGGAGGATTTCCCACGCCAACGCGGAGACTTCGCCGCAGGCAAGGCCTGCCATGAGCGTATCAAGGTCACCTTCGACGGCGGTCGGTGTTCCAGCCTGGATGGAGGCAAGAACACAGGCCGACTTGTCCGGGTCGCACAGAACGATCGTCGGGCGGTCAGCTCCGAACTTGCGCACCACATGGGCCGTGACCGCGGCAGCCATGCCGCCCACGCCGGTCTGAAGAAAGATGTGTGTGGGCGCCTTACTCAGCGCGCCGATGGCCTCGGCCGCCATGAGTTCATAACCTTGCATGACGTCCTTCGGGACTTCCATGTAGCCAGGATAGGAAGTGTCTGAGACGACGAACCAGCCCTCGCGGGTCGCGGTTTCTTGCGCCTCGCGCACCGAGTCGTCGTAGTTGCCCTTGCAGCGCCGGACCTCGGCGCCATAGGCCTCGATGGCGGCCTTGCGCCCTTCGGAAACTGTGGCGTGGATGAAGATCACACAATTGCATCCGAAGGTCTGCGCACCCCAGGCCACGGAACGGCCGTGGTTGCCGTCGGTCGCGCAGCAGACGGTGATTTCTGCCACGATCCCGTCATGGGCTCGGCCAGTGATCTCATCCATAGACACCTCGCGGCCGAGTTTCGCGGAAACCTTTGTCTGCAAGAGCCGCGCGACCGCGTAGGCCCCGCCAAGCGCCTTGAAGCTGCCCAGCCCAAAGCGCCTGCCCTCATCCTTGAAGTGGATGGCGCCCACGCCGATCTCCTGCGCCAGGGCGGGCAGGTCAACCAGCGGTGTCGGCGCGTATCCAGGCCAGTTGGAGATGGTGTCGCGAGCGGCGTCGAGACCGGCATCGCTCAGGATGGCGTCCTGTGCGGCGGTCCACGGGTTGGACTTGGATGCGTGCGGATTCAGACAGAGCTTGAAGGCTTCGGGGGTGCCCTCGAAGCGGGAGATACAGGTGTTCATCGGTCCTCGAAGGGCGTGCGTGGGGCAAGTGGGACCCGAGCGGACTGCGCCGCTCGGGTCAGAGGCGAAGACTTACTTCGCGGCTTCGATCGAAGCCATCATGGAGTCGAGCATGTCAATGCCTTCTGCACCGTACTCTGCCTCGATCAGCTTGCGCACTGCGGGCTGCGCGGCTTCGGCGAATTTCGCCTGCTCATCGGGCGTGACGACGTTCACGTCCATTTTGGCGGACAGTGTCGGCAGGCCCTTCTCAGAGGCTTCGATCACGCGGCTCATGGAGCGGCCCGCGTCGGTGGCGACCTCGGAAGCCCACGCGATCAGGTACTGGTCCTCTTCGCTCAGGCTGGCGAGGAAGTCGGCGTTCATCGTCCAGATGTAGGGCGTGATCAGGTGGTTGGTGATGGAGAGGTACTTCTGGACTTCATCGAACTTGGCGAACGCGATTATGGGCACCGGGTTCATCTGGCCATCGGCGACGCCGGTCTGCAGGGCGGTGTAGACTTCGGCCCAGGGCAGCGCGGTGGGCTGACCGCCCAGCGACGAAATAATCGTCTCGTGCGTTGGCAAGGTCATGGTGCGGATGCGCTGACCGTCCATATCGGCAACCGATGTAATCGGACCCTTGGAGGAGGTGAAAGCGAAGAAGCCGCCCGAGTCGAGCAGGCCTAGGACCTTGAGGCCGGTTTTGGCTTCAAGATCGGACGAGAATTTCTGGCCGAACTCGCTGTCCATGTCGATCACCTCGGACGCGACGCCGATGTTGGGGAACGCGAAGGGGATATCGAACACGCCGACCAGAGGGTAGTGCTGGGCCATGCCGCCGGCCGAGGAAATGGTGGATTCTACAAGGCCTGAGCGGACCTGCTCGATCACCTCGTTGTCCTTCCCGAGCTGGCCGTTGGCAAACAGCTCGACCTCGATGCGGCCGTTCGAGTTCGATTCGACCAGCGATTTGAAAACTGCCGCCATGGCGCCGGAGTGGCTGGCGAACGGATCGTCGGGGTTCAGGTGGGCGAGACGGATCGTCGTGTCCGCGGCAAAGGTCTGCGCGGCGAGGCAGATCGCGACGAACGCGGTTGCGGTGGTTTTCGTGAAGCTCATTTTCAGGGTCCTTTCTGTTGGACATTGTGCCGGGTCAGAGCCCCAGCATTCTCGGGACGAAGAGGGTGAGATCGGACCAGAACGCGATGACCAGGAGTATGCCGACCTCGGCGAGGATGAAGGGCCATAGTTCGCGGGTGATGGACTCGACCTTTTCGCCGGTGACGGAGGCGAGCACGAATAGACAGGCGCCGACAGGTGGCGTCATCAGCGAGATATTGAGAGCGAGGATGATCATTATACCGGCGTGCACCGGATCCATCCCGATCTGGACGGTCAGGGGCGCCAACACGGGAGCAAGGATGATCAGCGTCGCGTTGATGTCCATTACCAGGCCGATCAGCAGCAGCAGCAACAGGATCAGCGCGATGATGATCAGCGGATTGTCCGAAACCGCCAGCATTGTCGAGGCGATGGCCTGCGGTATCCGGTTGAATGTCATCCACCAGCCGAGGATCGTGGCCGAAGCGATGATCAGAAAGATTACCCCGGTGATCCGGGTTGTGCGCACGCCGATCTCGTAGAGATCTTTCCAGGTCAGCGCCTTGTAGATCACGCCACCGACGAACAGGGCGTAAGCGACGGCGATCGCAGCGGCCTCGGTCGGTGTCGCGAATCCGCCGAGGATCGAGCCGAGTATGAAGATCGGCAGCATGGCGGCGAGGAAACCCTCGCGCAGAGCCTTGATCACGATGCCGAAACTGGGGCGGCCTTCGCCCTTTGGCAGGTCCTTCTTCTTTGCATGCAAAGCGATGACGGTCATGCAGATGGCGCAGATCAGCAGCCCCGGAAGGATGCCGGCGGCAAAGAGACCTGCAATCGACACGCCCATGATCGAGCCGTAGATGATCGCGAGAGTCGAGGGCGGGATCGTCGGGCCGATGATCGACCCGGCCGCGGTCACCGCCGCAGCGTAGGAACGCTTGTAGCCTGCCTTCTCCATCGCCGGCACCAGCGTATTGCCGAAGGCGGCCGCGTCGGCGGTTGCCGACCCGGTAATGCCCGCGAACATGACCGAAGCGACCATGTTGGAATGGGCCATGCCGCCGCGCATCCAGCCCACTAGCGCATCAGCAAGCCGCACCAGGCCCAGCGTGATCCCGGAGCGATTCATGATCTCCCCGGCCAGGATGAAGAACGGCATGGCGAGGAACGGGAACAGATCCAGCCCGGCGAAGATCCGGTCGGGTGCCATTTGCATGAATCGCGGCCCCATCTCGAGGATGCCGACCATGCCGGCCACGCCGATGGCAAAGCCGACAGGCATGCCGAAGGCCATCAATCCGAAAAACGCGATGGCGACGAGCAAGGCGCCCATTATTCGTCCTCTCTCAGGGCCATGGTGGCGTCGGATACCCCCGTAGATGTCGGCGCCTCCTTGGCAAAGAAGTCGTGAACTCCGATCAGGGCCAGCTGTATGCAGGCCATGGCCGCGGCGAGCGGCACGCCCATGAAGGGATAGCCCTTCGGCATCCCGTAGATCATCGTGAAGCGCGAAAAGCCTTTTGCCGCGAAGCCGATCCCGTAGAAGAAGATTGCGAAGAAGAAGAGAAATGCGATCACGTCGAAGGCGACGGCAAGCCAGCGTCGTACCGGCGCCGGCAGGCGTCCGAAGATGAATTCGACCCCAATATGCTCTCGGTGCGCGATCCCCGACGACACCGCCAGCAGCGCCATCCAGATCATCAGGTATCGCGCGAGCTCCTCGGTGAAGGTCAGCGGAAGGGGGATGACGTAGCGGACCAGTACGCCCAGCCAGACGTCCAGCACCAGAACCACGAGGAGAAGGACGCAAACCCGCTCGACCACCCAGTTGACGGTGAGGCTCCATGTTTTTGCGCGTTCGGACAGCCCTGCCATGCGGCGAATCTCCAGCGGGGGCGAAATCTCTTGCCTTCTTATTGAAAACGAATTTTCATAAACCTGTAAACAGAGAAATCGTGTTTTCATTTGGATCAGGGCTCGGATGTCGACAACGAAAACGGAAAAGATGCGAAAGCCGATGGTTCAACGGATCCACGAATCCTATGCCGGGTTGCCCGACGGCGAGCGGAAGGTGGCCGATGCGGTGCTCGCGGCGCCGGCGGAGCTTGCGGTGTGCAACGCGATCGAAGTTGCCTCGCGGGCGGGCGTCTCGAATGCCACCGTCACGCGCTTCTTCCGCCGTCTGGGATATGGAAATTTCGAAGAGGCACGTCGGGATGCCCGTCGGATGCGGGTGGCGGGTTCGCCGCTGTTCTCCGCGCAGGGCGTGCATGCCAAAGGCGACCGCATTTCGCGCGTGATCCAGGAGGAAACGGTGGTGATCGAGGCGACCCTGTCCCGGGTGAACCCGCTCGTAATAAGAGAGATCGCCAAGGCGATCATCAAGGCCCCTCGTATCCGGACCCTCGGCTATCGCAACAGCCATTTCCTGGCGCAATACATCACTGCGCAGGTCGCCCAGATGCGGCCGGGCGTGGCGCCTTTGTTGATGCCGGGCCAAACCGAGAGCGAAGGGATCACCTCTCTGGGGACCGACGACCTTGCCATCGTCATCGGGCTCCGCAGACGCCCGGCCACATTCAACCGGATGGTAGAAGCCATTGCTGCGCGTGGCACGTCGATCCTTCTGCTCGCGGACGAAACGATCAGGGAGGCGCCGGCATTTGCCACCTGGACCTTGGACTGCGTAGTCGACACGCCGCAATTCGCGGATTCGTACGTCGGTGCCCTGTCCATTCTCCGCCTGATTGCCCTCGAAGTCGAAGGCGCGCTGGGTCAGGTCGGGCATCGTCATTTGCAGGACGTTGAAGACCTGCGCGATTGGCTCGACGAGCTGGAATAGAGCTCTTTGGTCAAGTCAAAGAAAGTTTGCGAGAAGTGAGGCAAGGCAGTGGCGAGCCGGGTAGATACCAAAGCGGACGTCGTGGTGATCCTTCTGAATGGCCGAAGTGCGGGTTTTGGCGGGCATCGGTGTTCGTCAAACCGCGATCTCGGGCGGGAAAATCCGCTTTCGTTGACCGCAGACATTCACTGAAATCGCCTCAAGGACTAAGTTGCGGACGAAGCTGCCGGCCGCCAAGGGCGATTGACCCTTCAGGAAGGGCTGGCATGTCCCACCCTTAGCTTTCCCGCCCATTTGGGCCAACACGATAGGCCGAGAATGGCACCGCGCCCAAAGTTGAAGGCAAGTCCCCCGGTTTCTCGCGGCATTTGACTCGAGGCCGCGTGCAGCTTGAGCCCCGCGCGCAGTTTGAGCTTCCGGTGCGCAGGAAAGTAGGCTCCAAAAGGCCGCGTTATTGATACCATGCGCGCAGCTTTGAACCGCGAAGAGGCAAAGTTGATATGCACCTGACGCGATCAGCTGGAAGCCGGAACCTCATGCGGTGCCGGATAAATCAGTTCCTAAGACTGCTTGTCTTGCTACTGTTGCCTATCGCCGCCACTGCGGAAGACATGATGATCGAGACTTTCGAAGTACAGCCAGAGACCCGGTGGCGCTTCTTCACCGATGGTGTAATGGGCGGTGTCTCCAAGGGCGAGGTCAACTTCCTTCAGGAAGATGGCCATTCCTTCGCGCGCATGACCGGCCGCGTAAGCACCGAAAACAACGGCGGGTTCATTCAAGTGCGCATGGACCTTCCCGAGGGCGCTCCTGAAGGAACGACTGGTGTGCGCCTCATCGTGCGCGGGAACGACCAGCAGTATTTTGTGCATCTACGAACCAGCGGAACCGTACTGCCTTGGCAGTACTACCAAGCTGGCTTTGAGGTTTCAGGCACCTGGACAGAGCTGCGCCTGCCCTTCGGGCGATTCAGACGGTCTGGCCGGCTCCTTCGCGACGTTCCACGCGCCGATAGCCTCAAGTCAGTGGCGGTCGTCGCCTACGGCCGAAATCATGAAGCCAAGATCGACGTGCGGGAACTGGGCTTCTATTAGATTTGCCAGAACTGAAGCCAGCGCGTCTACATGCCGATGCGCCTTCAACTGGCATTCTATGGCTGGATCAGAATACTGCCCAGGACTTCAGTACCGCCCTCCGTCTGTCGGATAACGAGAATCTCGCCGGATCGCGTGCTTCGCCCGACCAGAGCCGAGATGTTTACCTGGTGGGTCACGAGCATCAAGCGACCGTCTAGCCCTGCGATCAGGTCTTGGGTCGCCTTTGTCTGATCATCCCTGGTCGAACGATCTCGAAAAAACGAGTTCAGTGACGGCGCTTCGGTAACCGGGCCGACACGGAGCAGTTCCGCGGTCTCTCGCGTCCGGCACCACTGACTGCTGAGAACGGCGTCAAAGGTGATCCCCTGCTGCCGCAGCGCCTCCCCGATTGCTCGAGCCTGGGCCCGGCCTCGATCATCGAGATTGCGCTGTGTCGAACAATCGCCGATTTCCAGGTTGGCAGGGTCGCCCGTACCTGGCGCCAGCGCATGCCGCATGATCGCGATTGCGCCGGGCTCAGAGAACGCATCCCAGGCGTTCGCTTGGACTGTAGAAGGCATCAAGAAAAGAAGAAGAAGTGCAACTAGCCGCATAGGCGAGAGGTATGACGGAATTCCGCCGTGTCGAGTCGTCTCGCGACCGGTTGGCCTGAGCCATTGCAGACCGCGCTGCTTGTCTTGTCCGCATCAAGGCTGAGCCCCGCAAGATAATCTCGATTCAGGCGGTTCACTTGGGGTTGAGATCCGCTACCATTTTGGCATGCGCATCCTATCCGTCCTTCTCGTCCTTTTGGCAATGCCAGCTTTTGCGGAAGAGGTGGAGCTTGAACTCGTTCTCCTGGCAGATGCCTCCGGTTCCATTACGGAGGCCGAGATCGAATTCCAGCGCCAAGGCTACGCTGATGCGATCACCGATCCCCGCGTGCTCTCGGCAATCCAAAGCTCAGCCTACGGCGCCATTACGGTGACGTATGTCGAGTGGGCAGCCAACACCGCTGTTGTCGTCGACTGGACCAAGATCAACGGGCCGGAAAGCGCGCGGGCTTTTGCAGATGCATTGATCGCACCACCAAGGCAAGCTTACGGCAGAAGCGCAATTGGCACGGCCCTCCTTGACGGGAAGAGGCTCATCGAGATGAACGACTTTGAAGGCTGGCGCAAGGTCATCGACTTCTCGGGAGATAGCCCCAACAGCTACTCCGGACCATCGATCTCGTCCGCGAGAGACGAAGTTGTTTCAGCCGGCATCACGATCAATGCGCTCCCGATTATTTGCCGTTTCTGTGACACTCCTGCTCGGTTCCCGAACCTCGCCGAGATCTACGAGGAACAGATCATCGGTGGCATTGGAGCGTTTGTCGTAACAGCCACGAGTGAGGACGATCTTGCAGAGGCAATCCGGCGCAAACTCATCTTCGAGAGATTGCAGGCCTCGCGCCTTCCGAGAAAGTCGCGTCCAGGTGAACCTTCGTGCGAAACGCGTGTCATTCTGCGCTATTTCTAACTTGTCCAGATTCGCGTCCAAGGTGTCGAAAGGTCTCGTGAGCAGTGACCAAGTTTCGCAACGAACTGCCTTGGAGAGATTTTTGGCCGGGCTGATCGCAGGAGGGATCGATGGCGACATATCTCGTCACGGGTGCAAATAAGGGAATTGGCCTTCAGGTCTGCGCGCAGCTCACCAAGCGAGGCGACGACGTTATCGCCGTCTGCCGAAGCTCCAGCGCAGAGCTCCGCGATCTTGGAGTAAGGATCATCGAGGGCATCGATGTCGGCGAGGCCGAGGCGGTAGCCAGGTTGAAGTCCGAGCTGGGGGATCAGCGGATCGACGTGTTGCTCAACAATGCCGGCATTCTGCGTGGCGACAGTTTCGGCAACCTGGATTACGAAGACATGGTCCTGCAATTTCGGGTCAATACCCTCGGGCCGCTGCGGGTGACCGAAGCGCTTGCGAACAGTATCGTCGAGGGTGGAAAGGTGGGAATAGTTTCCAGCCGGGTTGGCTCGATCGCGGATAACGGGTCGGGCGGTAACTATGGTTACCGCGCCTCCAAGGCCGCAATGAACCAGATCGGTATGAACCTAGTGCATGAACTTCGGCCCCGAGGCATCGCCGTGGCGCTGCTTCATCCTGGATTGGTCGCAACCACCATGACCGGCGGCCAGGGCATCGATCCGGCCGAGGCTGCAAGCGGTCTAATCGATCGATTGGACGAACTGACGCTCGAGACAAGCGGCCGCTTCTGGCATGCCGAAGGCTATGAACTCCCCTGGTAAGGAAGTGGGCCCGTCAAAGAGCTGCGCAGGTACCCTATTAAATGAGAAGTTCCGTCAGACAGCTCGTGTAGCCGGTATCATCGGAAAAGGCTGGGAGGAAATCGGCAATGTGGGAAGCTCGTTACGCCGATGAGGACGGCTACCTGTTCGGAGAGGCGCCGGCTCAGATGCTTGTCGAAAACCCTTGGGTTATAGATGGGGCGGACACCTGTCTCTGCGTCGCCGATGGCGAGGGACGGAACGGCACCTGGCTCGCGGGGATGGGGCTCTCGGTCACCAGCTTCGACCTCTCGCCAACCGCCGTCAATCGCGCGCGCGCCTTGGCTGCAAAGGTTGGCGTACAGATCGAGGCCCATGTCAGCGACTGGGAAGGCTGGGATTGGTCAGAGTCCTTCGATCTCGTCGTTGCAGTCTTCGTTCAGTTTATGGGACCGGAGGCAAGAATTCGCCAATTTAAAACGCTGCGTGAGGCCGTGCGCCCGGGCGGCAGATTGGTTCTCCACGGTTATACGCCCGAGCAGATAGGATACGGAACCGGCGGCCCGCCCTATCCTGAGAATATGTATACCCCCGAATTGCTTGGCGACGCCTTCGGTGATTGGCGCGTGCTTCGATTGGCCGCCTATGAGCGTGAAGTCCAGGAGGGCCGAGGCCATTCCGGGCAGTCAGCCCTGATCGATCTGGTGGCGGAAAGACCGGTCGCCTGAGCCACGGCTAGTTCCCTTTTATGTCCTATGCGTTTGAATACACTATTTCTATTGAAGTTGTTCGGAGGGTTGATAGTCCATACTGGAAATAGTAAGATCTGGTTTTTTGTAATCGTCATCTCCTCGTGGCGCAAATAATACTCCAATACTGTGGATATTAATGAGACCGCGAACCTCGGCCCGAGAGTGAGCAGCTCCAATCTATTGCGAGATATCGAAACAATAGAAACGCGCTTCCTAAAACGCGGACACATCTTCGCAACCTCGACAGTCCACACAGGCAAGGTCGCTATCCGGATTTGAACCGGATCGAGTTTCTTGGAGAGAACCGCGAAATGACCTTAGCACACTGGTCCATCCTTATCGCCCTCGGTGCCGTCTTCGGCGCTTCGTTCGGCGTCAACGAGATCCTTCTATCCCGCTATGGACCGCTGACGGTTTCCGCGGGACGTGTGGCCCTCGGGGCCATCGGATGCTGGTTGTGGGTGATCGCCACGCGGAGGCGCGTCCACCTCGCCGATGCCACTCTGAGCGGCGTCCTCGTATTCGGTGTGTTCCAGTACGCGGCTCCGTTCGCGTTGCTGCCAATTGCGCAGCAGCAGATAACATCCTCGGCCGCCGGAATCGCCAATGCGATGACGCCGGTTGCGGTGGTCCTGATCTCGCAGTTGTGGCCCGGCGGTGAACGCGCCAATCTGACGAAGATCGCCGGGGTCGGCTTCGGCGTGCTGGGAATGACTGTCCTGGTCACGCAAGGAAATGATGCAGGCAGCTCAGAGCGTCCCTACCTGATTGTCGCAGCTCTGGCGCCCGTCTGCTACGGAATTGCCCTAAATCTCGTGCGGAAGTTCCGCCGGATCGATCCGGTCGTCCTTACCGCCTGCGCGATGACCGGAGGCGCGCTGGCGATCATCCCGCTCGCGCTGGCATCGGAGGGCGTTCCGCAGGTGCCCGGCTGGCAACTTGCAAGCGCCTTCGCCGTGATCGGCTTCGGCCTCACATCCGCAGCCTTCCTGATCATGTACTCGATACTGCCCAAGGTCGGCGCGACCAACCTGTCGCTCGTCACCTTGGTCGCGCCGGTGTCTGCGACGGTGATCGGCTCGGTAGGCTTTGGCGAGACGATCGGTGCCAACCATCTGGTGGGAATGGGCTTGATCCTGACCGGTCTCATGACCATCGACGGGAGGATTTTGCGTGCAGTCGTCCTGCGCCAGGCGAGTAGGCGCGCGGAGGTGAGGTAAGGTTAAGCTGAGCCGTCATGCCGTTGAACGGTGACCTTCCAGTGAAACCAGGCGCAGCAGGAGTACCTCGCTTTGTCACGCTTAGCCGCGGCGGAGGAAGCCGCTCCGCGCGCTCGTGGGAAGTTGTCGGCACCGGGCTCGGGCCAGACCTTCTCTGCGCCGGAACCCTTTTCATGGTGTCTTGGTGCGCCACCATCTGGTTTGCGATGCGGTGGATCGTGGCGGATCGGAGGTAACCTCATGACCATGGCCAACTTGCACGCCATTCGAGCCTGTCGATCCGATGATGATCGGGTTCGAGTATCTCTGGCCGGGCCGCTTCCATGACCGGCTCCATATTTCGACGCGTCAGTACGCGCGTCTCGTCCGGGACTGGGTGTCGTCGATCGGGCTCGAACCTAGCGCCTATGGCACGCACTCGATGCGGCGTACGAAGATCGCGCAGATCGCCGATGATCGCCGCGGCGGCGATGTCCCTGTCCTCGGTGTCGGTCATCGCAAACGCGCTGAGGCTGCGGAGGTTGGAACTTTGAGCGGCTCACCGCCGCACTGGGCCGTGACACACGGTCCCTTGCTCCTGTGCCTAACGATTGCCTATCCTGAGCGCGAGATGAAGCTCGTTGCCCACGCCTTGCGAGTGCTCTGCCTCGTGTTGCTGCTGCCTCAGCTGGCGCTTGCGCAAGCAGCAGCGGATATCGCTTCGGCGCCGCACGATTGCTGCCCCGAAACGGCAGGAGAGGCTGCTCACTCACACGATCACGGTGACAGCTCCTTCGATGCGGTACCGACGAGCGGGCCGTCGCATGGTCATCACGCTCTCGACTGCGGACTTCACTCTTGCGGCTGGATCGTGGGCAGCGGCATCGCCCTTGTCGGCCCGGTCACCCTCGGTCGGCTGCACTATGGCCCCGGGGTTGCCACGACACCGCCACCAGTGCGTGCCGAGAGCCTGCATCGCCCCCCAAACCGGCTTTCCTGAACCAACGCGTCCGGGCGACGAGCCGCGCGCTTTGCAAGCGCCAGATTTCACTGCGCGGGCAGATCAACCGCATCCAAGAATGCGTATAAACTCAGGAAACCATATGAAAACCATCGCGATCGCCGCCGCCTTCGCCGTCGCGGGATCCCATCCCGTAACCGGCGGATCAGGAGACCATGGACACGCCAGCCTGTCGATCGGCACTCCTGGAAAGGCCGCCGCCGCCGAGCGCACCGTAGAGATCCGGATGATGGAAACCGATACCGGCATGTCCTTCGAACCTGCCAAACTTGCGGTCGGACAAGGCGAAACCATCCACTTGAAGGTGACGAACGTAGGTCTGCTGGAGCGCGAGATCGTCCTCGGCACAGCGGAAGACAATGAGGCGCACATGATGGAAATGGCCGAGATGCAGGGTATGCGCCATGAAGATCCCAATGCCCTTCGGCTCGCCCCGGGCGAGAGCGGAGACCTGGCCTGGACCTTTCATAACGAGGGAACCTTCCAGTTCGCCTGCCTGATCCCGGGTCACTTCGATGCCGGGATGCACGGCCCGATCATTGTCAACTGTTGCACCGCTTGGATCGAAATTGTCGAGAAGGCGGGCTTCACCGTGACGGTCGAAGCCACCCAGGGAGCCGCACTCACCAAGCACAAGCTGGCGAACGGTATCCCGACAGAGATGATGTCGTGCCACACCGGAGAGATCGACGGTTACATGATAGAAGGGCACGTTCCGGTCCAGGACATCGAGCGTCTCCTCGATGAACGCCCCCAAGCGGTAGGCCTCGCGGTGCCCGGTATGCCCTATGGTTCTCCGGGCATGGGTCCCGAGACCGAGCGCGAGGCCTATGCCGTCCACCTCATCCGGCGAGATGGGGCAACCGAGGTCTACTCTCGATACGAAGAGGCCTGAGGCGGTCATCCGTATTGCGAAAGCGACTTGCCGGTGCTCTGGCCCACGCGCCGGTGCGCTGGCAAGCGCTTCACTCGCGTACCTGACCGACTCAATGCAGTCGTTCGTCGCGAAGGGCTACGCCACAGCGCAGCTTCACCGAGAGACGACAATGCGCTGCGGCTGGCTCTAGTCCGGCTGGCGAAGCAATACGGTCGATATGGCTACCGCAAGATTACCGAACTGCTTCACGTGGAAGGCTGGAGCGTCAATCATAAGAAGATCGAGCGGTAATGGCGCGAGGAAGGGTTACAGCTTCCGACGCGGCACAAGAAGCGCAAGCGACTCTATCACAAGGACAGCTCGATCGTCCGCCTAAGGCCCACACATCCGAACCATGTCTGGGCCATCGACTTCATGCACGACAAGCTCAGCAATGGCCGTTGCAACAAGATGCTCACGGTGCTGGACGAGTTCACGCGACAGGCGCTGGCGGTGACAGCACGCACCATGATAGGAGCCGAGGACGTTCTCGAAGCGCTCTTTCCACTCATCCTGAGGCACGGCACCCCAGAGTGCATCCGGTCAGATAACGGACCTGAATTCGCCGCCGAAGCAAGGGAGGACTGGCCTCTACGCGTTGGCATCTTGCCGATACGCATCTACCCGGGGTCGCCCTGGGAGAGCGGATACAACGAGCGGTTAAATGGCACACTGCGCCGGAAAGTCCTCAATGCGGAGCGGTTTACGACAACCGACCAGGCAAAGATCGCCATGGATCACTTGCTCAGGCAGTACAACCAAACCCGACCCCATCAAGCGCTCGATATGCGTCCGCCGGTCTCGGATACCTTATTGGAGAAACCCCTGATCAGTGGCCCGGAGACAGGGGGCTAGACACTACTCGCTGAGAAGCACAGCTTATGATCTGGCGATGGCGGAAATACTGCAACACTAGGTCTCACAGCTCACGTGCCCACAGGTTGCCCGTACCAGAGGCGGTCATAGCGATGGATCAGCGACCAACCATGCGTTAGCGTTTAGCCTGGATCACACAACGGGGTCAACCACCGCTTAATCGGTCTTCCTCCTCCATCCGTTCAAAGGTTGAAACTTCCAGCTCGCAATAGCCCGGATATCGCAGGAAAGGTCACCGCAACTAGATGGGATGGACGTACTTCACGGCTATCCGGTCGGAGCCGATTTGCCTGGTCTCTTGGCAAATCTGCCGACAAGCCGAAAAGCACCAAGCTCCAATCAACGTATGGCGAGAGGGAGCGGTATTGACATATAAATATTATTCAAAATTTCCGAGATTGCTCAAAAGTTCTGTGTAAATATATACGGCAAGATGGGTATATCAAATCGCAATATAACGACTCCAACCTCAATAATATTGAATTATAAATTATTTTAATAATTCATATATATAAATATTTATTTAATAAAGAGAAATATGTATATCTAATTTTAAAATTTTTCAGAATTATTGATAAATTAGTTTATATATTTATCCATTAAAAGTGTAGCTATAAATTTACAATTATAATTAATTGGCGCAGAATGGAGCTCTTTGTTATCCATGGCTCTTTCAGTATTTACTACCGTTTCGTTATCCGGAGCAGAAATATCTGTAGTAAGTAGTTTTTGTCCGAATCTTGTCGTAATCATGGCGCGGATAAATCCTGTCCGATATTGACGGATTACCTTTTTATTGTCCTTGTGTTCTTGCGTGGAGCGCCGGAATATTTTCTATAGAATTGGTGCGGCGACTTGTGTATGTGCGCTTCAAAAGCCCAGAAAATAATTCCCTTTGTTTACTGAGGGAATCTTTCCCAAATATCCGGTGCGCCTGCCTCCATTCTTTCAAATACCGGCTCCAGCGGATAAGGCGGCCCAAGTATGTTGGATTGGTGAGTGTCCCCAATCTAATGGTGCGACGTCCTCGGCCGCAAGGGCATCCCACTAAGCCCCGAAATCCCAGCCGGCATTCTCGCATTCGATAATCCTATCGCAAATGCATGATGTTTCCCTTTCTGCGCTCGGTGCAATCGGGGAGTTCGAGACGAGAACCAGCCGTTCCATAACCGGCCTGAGCCCTTGAAGGTGCAGGCGTACATGAGCTGGAACTCCGCCTTGGGGGTCGAATTGAGCAAGAATGGCTGGTCGACGGGTCATGATGTTACTACCTTTCGCAGAATATCGCCCCAGCGCCGTGACAGTGCCTTTGCCGAAAAGCGCTCGCGCAGATCGTGATGTAGATTGCGTTCATATGGAGCGCTGGCGATGAGCCGTTCGACAGAGGTGAGCAGGCTGACCGGATCCGAAGGTGGAACCAGTTCGACCTCTCGGGCATCCTCGGTGATGAGTTCCCGTATGCCTGGCCCGTCGCGGGTGACGAGCGGGCGCCCTGCAGATAATATCTGAAACACTTTGTTCGGAATTACGCGCCCTGCCTTGGCGCTTTCGCCGAAGACCCCGAAGCATACATCCGCCCCGCGTATATAGTGTATCAATTCTGGGTAGGACACCCGCTCGATCCACTTCAGTCTGGCGGGAGGATCTGTTTTCAGCAACTGACGGATTTCTTCAGCCATTTGACCTGTGCCGATAAAAACCCATTTTATTTGATTGTTCGCGGAGAGGCGTGCGGCTTCAATTATTGTGGCTATACCATGAAGCGGGATGAATAGACAATAATACAGTACCGTGTCGCAAGCGCCCTGCTTTGTAGGTGATAGGGCTGGAAAAATATCAACCTCGGCACCTACGAAAGCCGAAGTTATCTCGGATCGGTCAAGACGATATGCATCTCGGAAAAATGCGGCCTGAGCCTCGGTATCGAGTACCATAAGGTCAGCAGTGCGACAGGCTAGCCACTCCCATGCCCGTAGGAATAGCGCGACTGGATTGCGAGCTGAGATCAGCTTTCGGTCATCAACTACGATGTCGTGGGTAGAGATAAGCGCGTCCCAGGTCGCCGGTGTTCTGCGCAATGTCGCAAAGGGCCAAAGCACCAATACGTCCAAATGGCCGAGGTAGCCAACATTTACGACGTCGGGTGTGGGCGCGCGAAGGAATTTGCTCAGAAGCCTCGGGTATGCGGCCGTCCAACTCAATATGCGCCTTACTGCTCTAGTTGGCGACAAGACGGATTTGTCTTCTGTGCCTTGCCAAATTGGTGGAGTGGATCACCGTTAGTTTCGCGCCGGAGGCCTAATTGCTTCTATCGTCAAGCGATTGCGGGGTTTCCCCAAGTCGTATGTCCCCAAAACATGACGTTTAGCCGCGGAATTTGAGACTGTGGCAAATTGATTGGCCTTTCCGGGTGCTTAAAGTAGTCCATAATCGGGCTGTAGCTTGCCACATTGAGCGGCCCGCGTCAGATGCTATTTCATCTTCATCAGGTGTGTTCCGTTGTAGTAAAGTCGGCCGTCAGCATTATACAGATAAGAGTGATCAGCGGGCCGAGGTATATGGGGATCCGCAGGTCGGTACCGGATTGAAAGGTATCTTTATTCAATATCGATCCATATCTTTTATATCTTATATTAATTTTTATTGGAGATTTTTAATTTATTTCGATTATAAAGATATTAATTAATTAAAAATATAATATATAATGACTTCTATATGCGCCAGGGATTGAAAATTATATTATCTTGCGGATTAATTTTTATTTGTAGTGCAATAAATAACTGCACCCTATACTGATCAGCGCAGTCAAAATGTGCTTCGTTGTGTTTAGCTTGCTCCTAACGCCGCACCCAGATCTCGACGCGTCGGTTGAGGCGTCGGCCGTCTTCGTCCGCGAAGCAGCCCACCGGTTTAAGGTCCGCGTAGCCCTTCATGTGGATGCGTAGGCGGGACAGCACTTCTGGTGCCACCACCTCGGCCAGCGCGCTGTAGACCACGTCCGCGCGGAACTCGGAAAGGCGCAGGCGTTCGTCGAATCCGCCCTCGCTGTCGGTGAAACCAGCGAAGGCGACGTCGGTCCCCGCGGGCAACCGCGATAGGTACGCCCCTAGACGTTCGAGATCCGGCCCGGTGGCAGGAGCCAGGACGATCGGGTCCTCGGGGTCGAAGCGGAACGTGGTTGAAAGCCGATCCCACTCCAGCAAGTCAATGTAGAGTTCGCGCAGCAGGTTCACCTGGGCTTCGTCCGGCGAGATTTCTATCGCCGCGCGGATCCCCGGGGCGGCAGCGTTCTGGTCGCGGCGCAGAACCGACATGTCGATCAGACCGGCATCGCGGACAGAGGTATCGACACCAGATGAGCCGGCGAAACCACGCAACGCTGCGACGTCGGCGGGAAGCGGCCCCGGCCCTGAGAGGAGCGTCACCCTGTGATGAAGAGGATACTCGCCGGTCTTGGCCGAGAACGCGCCCGGTTCCGGCACCAGTCCGCACGCTCCAGTCAGGCCGAGCACGCGCGTCTCGCCAGCCCCGTCGAGGCCGACGTAGCCCACAGCGCCGGGCGTTTCTGCCACGAGGTCTGCGACGGCGTCGTCGTCGGCCAGGGTACGTGCGGTGTCCGGCAGCTTGCCGGACGTCAGGATGCGAGCCTTCAGGACCTGGCTGGCCGGAGTGCGGTCCGGCTGGGCGACCAGGCGAACCGGAAGATCGGGGCCGCCGAGTTCGGACCAGCTGCGGATCCGGCCAGAAAAGAGCGCAGTCGCCTCTTCGAGAGTGAGGCTTTCGATCGGCAGGTCGGGGTGGGCAACGAGCACCACGCCCTCGATCCCGACGGTGATTGGCGCCGCCTCGCGTTCGAGCCTGCGGAGTGCGCGGGCGGTGGGGCCGTCGTGCCTTGCGCCGAGCGGCGGTACCGTCACGGCGGCGATGTCCCAGCCACCCTCGAGCAGGGCCGGCAGGCCTCCGGCGACACTCAGGTCCATCAGCTCGGCTGTGAACAGCGGCGGGCTTTCGGTCGAGGTCAGGCCCAGCCAGCGTGTCGGGCCGCCACCTTCCTGCGCCGCGGCGAGCCCGCCCAGACTGAAGGCGAGCCCTTCGAACAGCCGCGGCAACATGCGCAGCGCCAGCGGGTCGGCGGCGGCGACGACGGTCGCCTGCTGCCCGCCGGGGCAGGCCTCGCCAAGGCAGCGCACCTCGTCCGCAGCGATCGAGACCGGGCCGAAGAGCGTGTTGAGTTGGTAGACCCCGTCGGTGACGCCCGTGAGCGTGCCGCTTACGCTGGCACTGCCGGAGGGGCTTATCAGCTGGACGGTCTGCGCAGGCGCGGCCGAGACGGCGCATCCGAGGCCTGCGGCCAGGGCCAGGCGCCGGACAAGTCGAAACGGGCTGGGGGGCACGTTGCCCGCTGTCATTCCTGCATTCCTCGAACCCCTTCCGGGGGTACTTGTTACTCCCTCGGTATCCTTCCCAAATCTGGCGGAAATTTGGCCCCGGTCCGTACAGCCCGGCGATGGTTCACAGTCTGTTGCCTGCGCCGCGCTCGCCAATCGCCCGCGCTGGGGCTAAAGAACGGGCATGAGCCACGTCATGCACTCCTCTTCCGTCCCGCTCGCGGCGACTGCCGGCTGGCCAGCCTGGCGGCGGCCAGCGGGCCTGTTGGTGCTGATGGCGGCAGGGATGCCGCTGGCGTTCTCGGTCTGGGTCGCGGTGATCCAGAACTTCGTGATCGAAGTCGCTGCCTTCGACGGCAAGGACTGGGGCTGGATGCAGACCGTGCGCGAGATCCCGGGTTTCGCCGCCGTTCTGGTCATCGCGCTGATCACTGTGATGCGCGAGCAGACGCTTGCGCTGGTCTCGCTCTTCATGCTGGGTGTGGCGGTCGCGGTGACCGCCTACCTGCCGACCTTCGGCGGGCTGCTGATCACCACGCTGATCTCGTCGATCGGCTTCCATTACTACGAGACGGTCAACCAGTCGCTGCAGTTGCAGTGGATCCCGCGCGAGCGCGCGCCGCAAATGCTGGGCTGGCTGCTGGCGGTGGGCTCGGGCGCGTCACTGGTGGCCTATGGTCTGATCGTGGTGACGTGGAAGACCTTCGATCTGTCCTATGAGTTCGTCTTCACGGCGGCGGGCTGCGCCACAGCGCTTATCGCGCTTCTGGCCTGGCGGCTTTACCCGAGCTTCGAGGCACCCAATCCGCAGATCAAGAAGATGGTGCTGCGTAAGCGCTACTGGCTCTACTACGCGCTGCAGTTCATGTCAGGCGCGCGGCGGCAGATCTTCGTGGTCTTCGCGGCCTTCATGATGGTCGAGCGGTTTGGCTTTGAGGTGCACGAGGTCACGGCGCTGTTCCTGATCAACTTCGTTGCCAACATGGTGCTTGCGCCGCTGTTCGGGCGGGCCGTCGCGGTCTGGGGAGAGCGCCGGGCGCTGATGTTCGAATATGCCGGGCTGATCCTTGTGTTCCTCGCCTATGGCGGGGTCTATTTCTTTAGCTGGGGCGTGGTGCTGGCAGCGGCGCTCTACGTGATCGATCACCTGTTCTTCGCGCTGGCGCTTGCGATGAAGACCTATTTCCAGAAGATCGCCGATCCCGGGGACATCGCGCCCACGGCGGCGGTGGCCTTCACGATCAATCACATCGCGGCGGTCTTCCTGCCGGCGGTCCTGGGATATGTCTGGCTGGTCAGCCCCGGCGCCGTGTTCGGTTTCGCCGCCATGCTTGCGGCGGCCTCGCTGGCTCTGGCGGCGATGATCCCGCGCCATCCAGCGCCGGGAAACGAGACCGTCTTCTCGGGCCGCAACGCAACCGTGTGAGCGGGGCTTGGTTGGACGCCCGGGACGCCCTAGATTCAGCGCTGAACCATGAAAGGATCGCCCATGTTCGGCTTAGGCAAGAAAACCGAAATGCCCGCCGCCGGTGCCGCGCTGCCCGGCCGGGCCGAGCCCATCCCCACCGCCGAGACGCATTTCATCAACGGCCGTCCCCTGAAGGGACCGTTCCCCGAGGGTCTGGAGGTCGTGCAGTTCGGCATGGGCTGTTTCTGGGGCGTAGAGCGGATGTTCTGGAATGTCCCCGGCGTCTGGGTAACCGCTGCCGGCTACTCTGCCGGGCAGACGCCCAACCCGACCTACCAAGAGGTCTGCACCGGCCAGACCGGCCACAACGAGACCGTTCAGGTGGTCTATGACCCCGCCGAAGTCAGCTTCGAGCAGTTGCTCAAGGTTTTCTGGGAGGGGCACGATCCGACGCAGGGCATGCGGCAGGGCAACGATGTCGGCACGCAATACCGCTCGGGGATCTACTGGACGACCGAGGCCCAACGTGAGGCAGCCGAAGCCTCGCTTGAGATGATGAAGGCGCGGTTCCGCGAGGCGGGCTTCGGTGCGATTACCACCGAGATCGCCGAGGCCGGCCCGTTCTTCTATGCCGAGGACTACCACCAGCAGTACCTGCAGAAAAACCCCGGCGGCTATTGCGGGCTGGGCGGCACGGGCGTGACCTGCCCGATCGGGCTCGGCGTCGCCGCGAGCTGAGGCTTGGGGCACCACCACCATCACCACCACGCGCCCGAGGATGGCGGCAAGCTGCTTGTTGCCGTCCTCGTCAACCTGGGTTTGACCGTCGCGCAGGTCGTGGGCGGGGTCCTTGCGGGCAGTCTCGCGCTGATCGCGGACGCGGTCCACAACCTCTCGGACGCACTGTCGCTGGTCATCGCCTGGGCCGCACGTCGCATCGCGCGGCGCCCGGCGGACGCCCGGATGACCTTCGGCTACCGCCGGGCCGAGGTGGTGGCGGCGCTGGTCAACTACACCACTCTCATCATCATCGGCCTCTACCTGCTGTGGGAGGCGGTCTGGCGCCTGTTCGACCCGGAGCCGGTGACCGGTTGGCTGATGATTGCCGTTGCGGGGGTTGCGCTCGTGGTGGACGTTGTGACGGCGCTGCTGACTTGGCGGATGGCGCAGACCAGCATGAACATTCGCGCGGCCTTTCTGCACAACCTTGCAGACGCGATGGGGTCGATCGCGGTGATCCTGGCGGGCCTCGGTGTGATGGCCTTTGGCTGGGCCTGGATCGACTCGGTGATGACGCTGGCGATTGCCGGATACATCCTCTGGATGGCGGTCGGTGGCGTCGGCCCGGCGATCCGAATCCTGATGCTAGGTGCGCCGGATGACATGGACACGATGGAGGTGGTCGAGGCCCTGCGCGGCGTCGACGGTGTCGCGGGCGTCCACAGGGTGCGACTCTGGCAGGTACAGGAGCACGAGGCGGCACTCGATACGCACATCGTCGTCTCGGCCGGGCGCTGGCACGAGGCGGATGCGATCAAGGCGCGTGTTCGGACATTGCTCACGGACCGCTACGGGATTTCGGACATCACCCTCGAGGTCGAATGCGCCCGGCATGCCTGCGAAGGCCCGGAATTGCTGGGCAACGGCGGGGCCCACGCTTGACGGGCGGCGCGCGGCCGGTCTAATCGCGGGGCTTCCGCCACCCGAGGACCACCCATGACGACCTATACCGCGCTGACCACCCTGCCGGGCCAGGCGCCTGCCGACGCCCTGGCCGAGGCGCTGGAAGCGCTGAACGATCCCACCCCGACCGGCATCGGCGTGTTCGAGATCGAGGACGGCTCGGGCAAATGGGAGGTCGGTGTCTATTATACTGAGCGACCGGACACGGTTGCGCTGGACCTGCTCGCGGCCGTTCACGGCGCGCGTCCATTCGCCGTCAGCAAGGTCGAGGACCGGGACTGGGTCGCTCAGGTGCGCCGGGAACTCACCCCGGTGCCTGCGGGCCGGTTCATCGTTCACGGCGGGCACGACCGGGACGCGGTTCCGATCAACCGCATCAGCCTGGAGATCGAAGCCGCCATGGCCTTCGGCACTGGCCACCACGGCACCACCAAGGGCTGCCTTCTGTCGCTGGAGCGCCTGGCCCGCCAAGGCTTCGTCGCGTGCAACGCTGCTGACATCGGCTGCGGCACGGGTGTCCTGGCGATGGCGGCGCGGCGCCTCTGGCAGCGGCGGGTGATCGCCTCGGACATCGACCCGGTCGCGGTGGCGACAGCGCGCGCGAACCTGGCCGCAAATCGCGCTGGCGGCGCGGTGCCGGTGGTCTGCGCTCCCGGTTTCCGGCATCCGGCGCTGCACGCGCAGGCGCCCTATGACCTGGTGTTCGCGAACATCCTCGCAGGTCCGCTCTGCAAGCTGGCACCGCAAATGGCCGATCACACCATGCCCGGCAGCGCGATCATCCTCTCGGGGATCCTGGCACGCCAGGCGAAGCGGGTCGAGAACCACTACGCCGGTCATGGGATGGCAGTGCGCAAACGTCTGCGCCTCGGCGAATGGGTGACGTTGACACTGGAGCGGCTCTGACCCGGGGCGCTTGGGATTCACAAATGAAAAGACCGCCCCATGGGCGGCCTTTTGCATTCTAGAGGACGCCGGTTTAGAGGCTGCGGGCCGCGAACATCGAGTAGCGCGGGGCCATGCGCTCGGAGCGCTTCATGCCCACATCGTCCAGTTCGCGCTCGGTCAGACTGCCAAGCAGCTCGGACGAGCGCTGGCGGCGCTCCCAGCGGCGATAGGCGCCGACGACTTCCTCGAACACGCGGACGAAACGGTAGATCGAACGCGCGCCAAACGGCGCGGGGCGGGGGGTCTCAATCATGGCCATCGGGCGCGATCCTTCTGCAAAGGGTGAGTGAATCGGCACCATGCCGACAATTCGCAGGTAGCGAGGATCGTCCCGTTTCACAAAGTCCAAAACTGCATGGCTGGCATGCATTTATTGCATAACTGTCAGGGGGTTAGCGTGGATGTCGCTTTCAGTGTTGTACCATGTCGTTTTTGGATCGCAAGGCTTTTCCTTTGTCAGATGTTCGCGTTTCGTGCTAAGCCCGCGGTAACAAGAAGATGAGCAGGCACGAGGAGCGCGTATGCGCGTCATAGGCATCGACCCGGGGCTGAGGCGCACCGGATGGGGCATCGTCGACCTGAACGGCACACGGCTGAGCCATGTTGCCAACGGGGTTTGCGAATCGTCAGGCACCGATCTTGCGCAGCGTCTGCTGTCGCTCTACCGCGCGCTGGCCGAGGTGGTTTCGACCTATGCGCCCGACCGTGCGGCGGTGGAGCAGACTTTCGTGAACAAGGATGCGGCGGGTACGCTGAAGCTGGGCCAAGCGCGGGGCATTGCGCTGCTGGTCCCGGCCGAGGCCGGGCTGCCGGTGGCGGAATATGCACCCAACGCGGTGAAGAAGGTGGTCGTCGGCGTGGGTCATGCCGAGAAATCCCAGGTGGAGCATATGGTGAAACTGCAACTGCCACAGGCGAAGATTGCCGGGGCGGACGCCTCTGACGCGCTGGCGATCGCGCTCTGCCATGCACATCACCTGCAGTTCTCGGGCAAGCTGGACGCCGCGCTGGCGAAGGCCGGCGCATGATCGGGCGGGTGACGGGCCGGCTTGGCTATCGCGCGAGCGATCACGCGCTGATCGACGCCGGCGGCGTGGGCTATGTCGTGTTCTGCTCGGACCGCACGCTGGCGGCGCTGCCGGGGCAGGGGGAGTTCGTTTCGCTGTTCACCGAGATGGTGGTGCGCGAGGACGCGATCACGCTTTTCGGGTTCCTCACGCTGGCCGAGAAGGAATGGCACCGGCTGCTGACCTCGGTGCAGGGGATCGGCGCCAAGGGGGCGATGGCGATTCTCGGCACGCTGGGCGCGGACGGTGTCGGTCGGGCGATTTCGCTTGGCGATGCGGCGGCGATCAAGGCGGCGCCGGGGGTCGGGCCGAAGACGGCAAGCCGGGTGATCATGGAGCTGCGGGACAAGGCACCCTCGGTTTTGGCCCTGGGTGCAGCGGGGGCGACGCCGGCCATGGGGCCGGCGGATGCCGGTCCCCCTCCGGCGGCAAGCCCGCCGGAGGCGCCGCCGCAGGATGCGGCGGCGATGGCCTCTTCCCCGGCCCCGGCCGGTGCGCCTATGGCCGGGGTGCGGGCCGACGCGCTGTCGGCGTTGGTCAACCTCGGCTATGGTCATGGCGATGCCGCCACCGCGTTGGCCCAGGCCGAAGAAGCGGGCGAGACCGACACCGCCGGGCTGATCCGCGGCGCGCTGCGGCTGCTGGCGCCAAAGGGATAGGCCGATGAGCGATACTCCCGATCCCGACCTGCGCGGCGATGCCCGCCCCGAAGATGCCGACCGTGCCCTGCGCCCGCAGTCCCTGTCCGAGTTCACCGGCCAGGCCGAGGCGCGCGCCAACCTTGCCGTCTTCATCGAGAGCGCCCGTCGCCGGGGCGAAGCGATGGACCATGCGTTGTTCTACGGCCCTCCGGGCCTCGGCAAGACCACGCTGGCGCAAATTATGGCGCGCGAACTGGGGGTGAGCTTCCGCATGACCTCGGGACCGGTGCTGGCCAAGGCCGGCGACCTTGCGGCGATCCTGACCAATCTCGAGGCGCGCGACGTCCTGTTCATCGACGAGATCCACCGACTGAACCCGGTTGTCGAAGAGGTGCTCTACCCCGCGATGGAGGATTTCGCGCTGGACCTGGTGATCGGTGAGGGTCCTGCAGCACGTACGGTGCGCATTGACCTGCCGCCCTTCACGCTGGTCGGCGCGACGACCCGGCTGGGCCTGCTGACCACCCCCTTGCGGGACCGGTTCGGCATTCCGACGCGACTGGAATTCTATACCGTGGACGAGCTGGTCAGCATCGTCACCCGGGGCGCTCGGCTGATGCAGGCCGAGGCGACGCCCGAAGGTGCGCGCGAGATCGCCCGCAGGGCGCGCGGCACGCCGCGGATTGCCGGTCGCCTGCTGCGCCGCGTGGTTGACTTCGCCGTGGTCGAGGGCGACGGGCGCGTGACGCAGGCCATTGCCGACCGGGCGCTGACCCGGCTGGGCGTGGACGAACTGGGCCTCGACGGGGCCGACCGGCGCTACCTGACCCTTCTGGCCGAGCACTACGGTGGCGGGCCGGTAGGCGTCGAGACGATCGCCGCCGCGCTGTCCGAGGCACGCGACGCGATCGAGGAGGTGATCGAGCCCTACCTGCTGCAACAGGGCCTGATCCAGCGCACGCCGCGCGGGCGGCAGTTGGGTGCGGCGGCCTGGCGGCACCTGGGGCTCGATGCGCCCGCGCCGCGCGAGCAGCCCTCGCTTTTCGGCGGGAAGTAGGCGCGGGTTTACGGAGGCGGGCGCGGGGCCTATGAACCGGCGCGACCGCGAAGGAGGCCCGCATGACGCCCGAAACCGTCCAAGCCCTGTTCACCCGCAGCGACGGCACGTTTCGCTTCGCCCGCTGGGGGCGGCCGCTGGCGCCGGTGGTTTTCGGCACCGATGACGCATCGCTGGACCTGATCAAGGACGCTCTGCGCACGACCGCGGCGCTGGGCGGGTTGGAGATCGTCGACACCGACCCGGAGTTCGGCGCCAACCTGCTGATCTTCTTCGTCAGTGAATGGGGAGAACTGGCGGGCGTGCCGAACCTCGACCGGTTGATCCCGGACCTCGGGCCGCTTCTGGACCGGCTGGGGCAGGCTGGGGCGAACCAGTACCGCAGCTTCCGCTTCGATGCGGACTGTGCGATCAACCTGTGCACGATCCTTCTACGGATGGACGCCGACCTCGCAGAGCTGCCCGCGCAAACGCTGGCGACGGGGCAGATGGTGCAGAGCATACTGCTTTGGTCCGACACAGCCTTCCGGACCGAAAGCCCTCTCGCGACGGTTACGGACAGCGGCCACACGGTGGCCCGCCCGGACATCGCCGCGTTGATCCGCGCCGCCTACGACCCGGTGCTTCCGGTGGCTAGCGACAGCCCGGCGCATGCGCACCGGCTGGCCGCCCGCGCAGGGCTTCTGCTGTGGCGGCCCGAGGCCGACTAGGCGGCATTCCGCTTGTTGCGCCGCACACAGAATCTGCATCGCTGCATGGTCCGAAACTCGGACTGACATGGAGCGGAATTTCCATGCGCGGGAACCGTCTCGTCTGCAACAATCCGAATGTCACAATGCTGTCATGCGGAACGCGGCTGACGTGCCGTCACGTCATCGGATTTCCCGACGTTGTACGCGCGAAAAGGTTGTGCCAGCATGCCGCCACCAACCATTTCAGGGAGACAACAACATGCTGTTCAGGCAATTCGGCGCCCTGGCGGCCGCCGGCGCAATTACCGCCGCGCTGGTCGCTCCGGCAGCCGCGCAGACCTATTTCCGTGGCTCGGATGGCGATCCCGAGACGCTGGACCAGCACAAGACCTCGACCGTGGTCGAAGCGAACCTGCTGCGTGATCTCTACGAAGGCCTCGTGGTCTACGACTCGAAAGCCCAGATCATCCCCGGCGTCGCCGAAAGCTGGGAGGTCAGCGAGGATGGCCTGGTCTACACCTTCACCCTGCGCCAGGACGCCAAGTGGTCGAACGGTGACCCGGTGACCGCAGGTGACTTCGTCTATTCGCTCAAGCGCATCCAGAACCCGGAAACGGCGGCGAAATACGCCAGCATCCTTTACCCGATCAAGAACGCCGAGGCGATCAACTCGGGCGATGCCGAGGTGGACACGCTGGGCGTGAAGGCGGTCGACGACTACACGCTGGAAATCACGCTCGAACAGCCGACCCCCTATTTCGTCGAACTGCTGCAGCACCAGACCGCGTTGCCGGTCCATCCGGCCAGCGTCGAGGAGCACGGCACCGACTTCGTGCAGCCTGAGAACATGATCTCGAACGGCGCCTACACGCTGGAAAGCTTCGTGCCGAACGACAAGATCGTGCTGGTCAAGAACGACGCCTTCCGCGAGGCCGACCAGGTGCAGATCGCCCGCGTCGAAGTGCTGCCCTTCGAGGACCGCGCGACCTGCGTGCGGCGCTTCGAGGCGAACGAGGTACACTCGTGCTCGGACCTGCCGGGCGAGCAGATCGACCGCCTGAAAGAGACCCTTGGCGACAAGGTGCGGATCGCGCCGTACCTGGGCGTCTACTACTACGGCATCAACACCAAGAAAGAGAACCTGTCGGATCCGAACGTGCGCCAGGCTCTCTCGATGGTCATCGACCGGGAATTCCTGGCTGACGAGATCTTCTCGGGCACGATGGTTCCGGCCTACAGCTGGGTCCCGCCGGGGATTGGCAACTACACCGAGGATGCGCCGCAGCTCGAGTATGCCGAGATATCGATGCTGGATCGCGAGGACGAGGCGCTGCGGCTGATGGAAGAGGCCGGTTTCGGCCCCGACAACCCGCTGCAGATCGAGATCAGCTACAACACCTCCGAGAACCACAAGAACGCAGCGACCGCCATCGCCGACATGTGGGCGACGCTGGGTGTCGAGACCACCTTCAACGTGCGCGACGCCTCGGCTCACTACGCCATGCTGCGTGACGAGAAGGTGCACGACGTGGCCCGCGCCGGCTGGATCGGGGACTATTCCGACCCGCAGAACTTCCTGTTCCTCAACGAGTCGCACAACACCGGGTTCAACTACGGCAACTACGAGAACCCCGAGTACGACGCGCTGATGGACAAGGCCGCCGCCGAGACCGATCTGGCCGCTCGCGCCGAGATCCTGGCCGAAGCCGAGGCCGTGTTCCTGCGTGACGTGCCGCAGATCCCGCTGCTGTACTACTCCTCGCGCAGCCTTGTCTCCGACAAGCTGAAAGGCTGGGAGGACAACATCCAGAACGCGCACGCGACGCGCTGGATGTCGGTCGAGGAATGATCTGAACCGAACTTTGGCGGCGTCCCGGTATGATCCGGGGCGCCGCCCTTTGCCGGGCCATTTGCCCGGACGTATGCGAGAGAGCCCCGGCCCATGCTGTCCTATGCCCTCAAGCGCCTTCTGGGCGCTGTCCCGACATTGTTTTTCATCATCACCGCCGCCTTCTTCCTGATGCGCGTGGCTCCCGGCGGCCCCTTCGACCAGGAGCGCACGCTGGAGCCCTCGGTGATGGCGAACCTGAACGCCACCTTCGGCCTCGACCGCCCGCTGCACGAGCAGTACCTGATGTACCTCGGCAACCTCGCGCGCGGAGACATGGGCCCGAGCTTCGTCTATCGCGACTTCAAGGTGCATGAGCTGCTGGGCTCGGGTCTGCCGGTGTCGATCCAGCTTGGCCTTTCGGCGCTGGTGCTGGCCTTCGTCGTCGGTGCGGCGCTGGGCTGCATCGCGGCGCTTCGGCAGAACTCCTGGGTGGATTACCTGGTGATTTCGGTCGCGACTTTCGGGATCACCGTGCCGAACTTCGTCGTCGCGCCCGTGCTCGCGCTGATCTTCGCGATCTGGCTGAACCTGCTGCCCGCCGGCGGCTGGGAAAGCTGGAGCCTGCAGCACATGCTGCTGCCCGTCGTCACCCTGGCGCTGCCGCAAATCGCGGTGATCGCCCGCCTGATCCGCGGCGCGATGATCGAGGCGCTGCGCTCGGACCATGTCCGGACCGCCCGCGCCTACGGCCTGCCGACCCGTCGGATCGTCGTCTACCACGCACTGCGCGCCGCCAGTCTGCCGGCGGTGACCTACCTCGGCCCGGCCGCCGCTGCGCTGCTGACCGGCTCGATCGTGGTGGAGCAGATTTTCGGCATCCCCGGCATCGGACGCTACTTCGTGCAGGGCGCGCTGAACCGTGACTACACGCTGGTCATGGGAACGGTCATCATCGTCGCCGTCTTCGTCGTCCTCTTCAATCTGCTTGTCGATCTGGCCTATGCGGCGCTGGATCCGAGGGTTCGCTATGACTGATCAAACCGCCCTGTCGCTGGACCAGGAGGAGCCCGAGCGCCCGTCCCGCTCGCTCTGGGCCACGGCGTTCCTGCGCCTGAAGCGTAACACGCTGGCGATGATCTCGCTTGCGGTGCTGATCTTCTACATCATCGCCGGAATCATCGGCCCCGAGATCACCAACCACCACTATGCCGAGGTCTACCCCGAGTTCGTGAAGGTGCCCGCCTCGCTGGAAGGCTATCCGAAGGCCGAGGAGATCCCCGAGCTGGCCGAGGATGCGCTGGCGCGCGCCCGGCTGGACCTCGGGCAGATCACGGTCGACGGCAACACGATCCGCGTCGAGGCTTCATCCAGCCGCGAGATCGACCCGCGCGTGACCCGCTATCTGGACCGGTCGGACTTGTTCTCGAATTCGCGCATCGCCGAGACCAGCGCCGATGGCACTTCGGTCGTCATGGAATCCGACGTCGAGCGGCTGCACTTCTATTTCGGCACGGATGCTAACGGGCGGGACCTGCTGGCGCGAACGCTGATCTCGGTCCGGGTTTCGCTGATGATCGGGGCGCTGGCCACCGGCGTTGCGCTGATCATCGGCGTGCTTTACGGCGCGACCGCGGGCTTCATCGGAGGGCGCGTCGACAATTTCATGATGCGCATCGTCGACGTCCTTTACTCGCTGCCGTTCATCTTCTTCGTGATCCTGCTGGTGGTGTTCTTCGGCCGCAACGTGGTACTGATGTTCATCGCCGTGGGCGCGGTCGAATGGCTGGACATGGCGCGCATCGTGCGCGGCCAGACGCTGAGCCTGAAGAACCGCGAGTTCGTTCAGGCCGCCGAGGCGCTGGGCGTCCGCTCCACCGGTATCCTGCGACGCCACATCATCCCCAACACGCTGGGGCCGGTCATCATCTACATGACCCTGCTGATCCCCAAGGTGATCCTGCTGGAGAGCTTTCTGTCGTTCCTGGGCCTCGGGGTGCAGGAGCCGTTGACCTCGCTGGGCGTGCTGATCTCGGAAGGGGCCAAGAACATGCGGGGCGATGCCTACATGCTGTTTTTCCCCGCCGCCACGCTGACCCTGTTGCTGTTTGCGCTGAACTTCCTGGGCGATGGCCTGCGCGATGCGCTCGATCCGAAGGACCGCTGAGATGGAGCCGATCTTCAAGCTGACCGACATGCATGTCCGCTTCGATACGCCCGATGGCGAGGTTCACGCGGTGCGCGGCACGTCGATGCACGTGAACCCCGGCGAGACCGTCGCCGTGGTGGGCGAGTCCGGTTCGGGCAAGAGCCAGATCATGATGGCGGCCATGGGTCTGCTGTCAACCAACGGCAAGGCCCAGGGCTCGGCCCGGTTCCGCGACCAGGAACTGCTGGGCCTGAGCCCGCGCAAGCTGAACCAGCTGCGGGGCAAGAAGATCACCATGATCTTCCAGGAGCCGATGACCTCGCTGGATCCGCTCTACCGGATCGGCGACCAGCTGATCGAGCCGATGATCGAGCACGAGGGACTGTCCCCCCGCAAGGCGCGCGACCGGGCGCTGGAGCTACTGAAACTGGTCAAGATCCCCGAGCCGGAGCGCAAGCTGCGCGCCTATCCGCACGAATTGTCGGGCGGCCAGCGCCAGCGCGTTATGATCGCGATGGCGCTCTCGGGCGATCCCGACCTGCTGATCGCGGATGAGCCGACAACGGCGCTCGACGTGACCATCCAGGCCGAGATCCTGGCCCTGCTGGCGCAGCTACAGAAGAAACTGGGGATGGCGATCCTGTTCATCACCCACGATCTGACGATCGTCGAGGCTTTCGCCGACAGGGTCTACGTGATGCGCAAGGGCGAGGTGATGGAGGAAGGGCCGGTCAGCCGCATCTTCGGTGATCCGCAGCACGAGTACACCAAGATGCTGCTGGCCGCCGAGCCGCACGGCCACAAGGATCCGGTGCCCTCGGCGCCGGTACTGCTCGAAGCCGACGACATCCGCGTCACGTTTACCCGGCCGCAGGGCTTCTTCGGTCATGACGAATTGCGCGCCGTCGACGGGCTGAGCGTGCAGCTGCGCGAGGGCCAGACCATCGGCATCGTCGGCGAGTCCGGCTCGGGCAAGTCCACCTTCGGGCGGGCGCTGCTGCAGATGCTGCCCTCCGAAGGCACGGTCGTGTTCCAGGGCAGCCGCATTTCGGGGCTCGACAAGCACGCGATGCGCAAACATCGCAAGGCACTGCAGATGGTGTTCCAGGATCCCTACGGTTCGTTGTCTCCGCGCATGACGGTGGGCGAGATCATCACCGAGGGTCTGCTGGTGCACCAGCCCGAGCTGACCGCCAAGGACCGCGAGGCCCGGGCCGCCGAGGCGCTCAAGGCGGTGGGGCTCGAGGCGAACATGCGCAACCGCTTCCCGCACGAGTTCTCGGGTGGTCAACGCCAGCGCATCGCCATTGCCCGCGCGGTGATCCTGCGGCCCAAGGTGGTCGTGCTGGACGAGCCGACCTCGGCGTTGGATCGGTCGGTGCAGGCGCAGGTGATCGAGTTGCTGAGGGATATCCAGAAGGAATTCGGCCTCAGCTATATCTTCATCAGTCACGATTTGGCCGTCGTCCGCGCCCTTTCGGATACGGTGATCGTGATGAAAGAGGGCAGGGTGGTCGAACAGGGTCCTGTGGATCAGATCTTCGACGCCCCAACCAGCGACTACACACGCGAACTGATCGAGGCGGCCTTCCGCCTGAACACGGTGCTCGAACGCGCGGCTGCCCGCGCTTGATCGGGTCTGCCCCGGTTGGCCATATCGCGGTCTACCGGGGCGATGTTCAGAACACCCGCCCAGCCCGATCCGGCGGCCGCCAGGACCAGCGCGAGAGGTTGATGATCAGCGCGCAGACCCTTGTCACGGCACCGGCCTCGTTGCGGACCGGCGCATAGGTGAGCGAGCACCAGATTTCCCGACCGTGCCGATCGAAGAGCACCCGCTCCTCGGTGCGCAGGCGCCCCTGAAGCACCCGCGCCCAATGGCGTTCGTAATACGGAGAGTGGCCCGGCTTGTGCGCGGTCTCGGCCAGCTCGGCCAGTGAAAGCGTGCGGAGGTCCTCTAGCGGCAGATCGAACAGGCCCTGGGCGTTGGCGTTCGCGCCCTCGACCTGCCCCGAGGCGTCGAACCAAATCAGGCACTGCGTCGCGTCCAGCGCGGCCATCAGGCCACGGTATTCAGCGCGGTCGGCGGATTGCAGGGTCAGGCGAATCGGCGGCATTGGCAGGCTTCCTTCTCGGTCGCCCCAGCCCTAGCGCCGGCAAGTTAAGAACCGGTGTTAGGAACCAGCGTCGAGCAGCGCGCGGCCGCGCGCGATGAGTGTGCGGTCGCAGCCAAGCGCTCGCATCGAGCGCGCGGTGGTCTGGTCCGCCACTTCTTCCATGCAGCAGTTGTCCACCCGCATCTTGCATTGGGAAAGGTCCGCCGCGCCGTGGATCGCGCTCCAGAAGAACCGCGTGTCCTCCAAGGTCGGCTCGTCGTCTATGCCGCCCAGACGGTACAGATCGCGCATGTTCTCGAACGTGCAATCCTGAACCGTGTAGCCCATCTGTTCCGGGTCCGATTCCTTGTCCTTGCGGCAGAGAACGCCGATTCGCCCGAACATCATCCGCCAGAGTGCGGGCTGTTCATGCGCGAACTCCACGAAGGCGCGGCCCATTCTGAAGGCGCGGGCCACCGCGATCTCGACGGCGGTTGCCGGCTCGCTTTCGGGTCGGATCGAGACGAACCGCTCCCGGATCTCCTCGAAGCCCTGGTGTGCGACGGCCTTCAGCAGGGCGTCTTTGTCGTCGAAATGCCGGTAGACCGCCCCCGAGGACACGCCCAGGTCCCGCGCGGCGGCGCGCAGGCTCATGTGATCGATCCGACCCGCGTCCGTCTCCGCGCGGGCATAGCAGATCAGCGCGTTCCGCAGGTCGCCGCGCTTCAGCGGCTTCTGCGTCGCCGGGGTCGTCGTGATGGGGGCCAGTTCGCTCATGCCCCACATGTAAGCATTGATCACCGGCCGATCAAAGGGGGGCCGGGCGGACGTCACGGAAACCGTGATCAGAAGTCGATGGCCTTGCCGTTCAGTTCGTAGTCGCCATAGCGCACCGGTTCAGGCCCGTCGCGGCCGCCCAGTTCGGGTGGCAGGTCCAGCGCCTTTGCGGAGTTGCGGCGCGCGTCCGCTTCGGCCAGTGCGCGCATGGCTGCGGCCTTCCTGCGCTCTTCGGGTGTCATCGCGGTTTCGTCCGGCTGGTCGGGCAAGCGGCTTCTCCTTCCGTCGTGCATTTCCTATATGAGCTGCGAACCCGGTGAAACAAGCCGAAGAGGACGAGCGATGAACATCTTGCGGACCGGCATGCTGCTCGCGGCGCTGACTGCGCTGTTCATGGGCACCGGCTATCTGATCGGCGGCACCTCTGGGATGGTGCTGGCACTGGTCTTTGCCGTCGGCACGAACCTTTTCACCTATTGGAATTCGGACAAGCTGGCGCTGCGGATGCACGGCGCGCAGCCGGTCAGCCGGATGTCCCAGCCCGAGCTTTGGGACATGGTCGCGAGCCTCGCGCAGCGGGCAAACCTGCCGATGCCGGGCGTCTACGTGATCGATTCGCGCCAACCCAACGCGTTCGCGACCGGGCGGAACCCGGACAATGCAGCCGTTGCCGTGACGACAGGCCTACTGCACGCGCTGAACCGGGCCGAGGTCGAGGGGGTCATTGCGCACGAACTCGCGCATATCCGCAACCGCGACACGCTGATCATGACCATCGCCGCGACGATCGCGGGCGCGATCTCGATGCTGGCGAACATCGGTTTTCTCTTCGGCGGCGACCGCGACAAGGGGCAGTTCGGTGTCCTCGGCGTGCTGATCGCCGTCTTCCTTGCGCCGCTGGCCGCCGCGCTGATCCAGATGACCGTCAGCCGGACGCGGGAGTACGGCGCTGACGCGGGCGGGGCCGAGATCTCGGGTCAGCCGCTTGCGCTGGCTTCGGCTCTGGCCAAGATCTCGGCGCACTCGCGGCATGTCACCATGCCGTCGGCCGAGACGCATCCGAACTCGGCGCACATGTTCGTCATCAACCCGCTGACCGGCATGCGGCTGGACCGGATGTTTGCGACACACCCGCCGGTCGAGCGCCGGATCGCTGCGCTCGAGGCGATGGCCGCCGACGGGCACTACCGTCGCCCCGGCCCGCAGCCGCGCCATCCGCACGAGCGTCGCAGCCCCATTCCGACGGTCCGCCGCCGGTGAGTGAAGCTGCAGGACTTCCCGCACGCCGCGGCGCGGCGGCGCTGCTGTCGGGCGTACTCGAGCGTCGCCGCACCCTGGCCGAGCTTACCGCTCCGGGCGGGGCGCTTGATGCGCTCGAACCCGCGGATCGGGCGCGGGCGACGGCCATCGCAACCGGCGTGCTGCGCCACCTTCCCGCGCTCGACGCGGTTCTGACCCCAATGCTGCGCAAGCCGCCGCCCGCGCCGGTGCTGGGGGCGCTGCGCATTGCCGCTTGGGAGATGGTGACGGACGGTGTGCCGGACTATGCCGCCGTGGACGGCGCCGTGCGGCTGGTGCAGGCCTCAAAGAAGCATGGTCACCTGTCGAAACTGGCGAACGCCGTTGCCCGCCGGCTTTCCCGTGAGGGGGCCGAGGCCTGGGCCGCCCGCCCCGCGCCTACGCTGCCTGGCTGGCTTCAGAAGCCTGTCGCCCGCGCCTGGGGGACCGAGGCTGCCGCCGCGATCGCGCTCGCGCAGACGGTCCCGCCGCCGCTGGACCTGACGCCACGCGAGGCAAGCGACATCGATAGTTTGGCCGCCGAACTGGACGCAGAGCTGCTGCCGACCGGCAGCCTGCGCCTCGCTTCGCCGGGACAGGTCAGCACGCTGCCGGGCTTCGCCGAGGGCCGCTGGTGGGTGCAGGACGCCGCCGCCGCGATGCCGGTACGGCTCCTGGGCGATGTCGCGGGCCTGCGGGTCGTGGATCTTTGCGCAGCGCCGGGAGGCAAGACGATGCAACTTGCCGCCGGGGGCGCGCAGGTGATGGCGGTTGATCTCTCGGACAGCCGCCTTGACCGGCTGCGCGAGAACCTCGCCCGAACCGGTCTGCAGGCCGAGGTGATCGCCGCCGATGCGCTGGACTGGAGCCCTCCCGAACCGGTGGACATCGTGGTGCTCGACGCGCCCTGTTCGGCCACCGGAACGCTGCGCCGACACCCGGACCTGCCGTATGCGCGCCCCGCGCCGGATCTCGCGCCGCTCTTCGAGTTGCAGGCGGCGCTGATCGACCGGGCGCTGGGCTGGCTGAAACCGGGCGGGCGGCTGCTCTACTGCACCTGCTCTCTGCTGCCGCGCGAGGGCGAGGCGCAGGCCGCCGCTGCGACGGAACGTCATCCGGGCCTGATCGTGGCCCCGCGCCGCCCGGAAGGCGCCCAGGACGACTGGTGGACCGCCGAGGGCCATCTGCGCCTGCGCCCCGATTTCTGGGCCGAGCGCGGTCACATGGACGGCTTTTTCGCAACGGTGTTCATCAAGCCCGGCGGGTGAGGTGACAGGTTCTCGCGACGGGCGTAAGGTCGGCCCGAGTGCAACCAGGGAACCCCAACGCCCGTGTCCGGACCGCTTTCCGCGCTGACCGACAGTTTCGGCCGTTTCCAAACGCGCCGGGCCGAGGCGCGCGCCCGCCAACGGATGCGCGAGTTGACCGCCGGGCGGGAGTTCTCGGGTCTGCGGCATCGCCCCGAGGCCCGCGAGTTCGGCGACTTCACCGCCGCCCGACAGGCGCTCGACGGCACGCTGGTTCTGGGTGGTTTCTCGACCCCGCTGCGCGGCCTGACCCCGTGGGAACTCGAACTGCCGTCCGATGCCCTGATGCAGCGGTTGCATGGCTTCGGCTGGCTCGACGACATGGCCGCGCTCAGCGGCAAGGCGGCGCGGTCCCGGGCACAGGCCTGGGTGCTGGGCTGGCTCGATCGTTTCGGCGACGGCACCGGGCCGGGCTGGCAGGCCGCCTGCACCGGACAGCGGCTTCGGCGGCTTCTGGTGCATCTGGGCTTCCTGGTACGGCACCTGCCGGCGGAATCGCTCGAACGGGTGCAGGCCGCGCTGGCGCAGCACACCGCCTATCTCAAGGACACCTGGGCCGAGGAGTCCGATCCTGTCGCTCAGCTCGAGGCGCTTTCGGGTCTGGCCTTCGGCGCGCTCTGCCTCGACGGATTCGACGACGAACTGCGCATCGCCCGGTCCCGGCTGACCGCGTTCTCGAACGAAACGGTGGGCGAGAACGGTGGCATAGCAGCGCGCCGACCCTCGGGCCTGTTGCGGGTGTTCCACGAGCTGTTGCTGCTGCGGGCGCTTTATGACGACCTCGGCCAGCCGCCGCTGCCGGAGCTGGAGGCGGCGATCCTCCGTATCGCGCCGACACTGCGGGCCCTGCGCCACGGCGACGGCACGCTGGCCCGGTTCCACGGCGGTAGTGCCGGGGCCGAGGGTGCGCTGGACCTTGCTCTGGCGGATTCGCGCTGCCGCACCCGCCCGCGCGAGACGCCGGCCATGGGTTTCGTCCGGCTGCATGGCGGCCGCACGCAGGTGATCGCCGACTGCGCACGCCCGCCGGGTCAAGCGCCGCGTGCCCATGCCAGCACTCTGGGCTTCGAGATGTCTTCGGGGCGGCAGCGGATGATCGTCAACGTAGGCCCCGCGCTGCCTCACCTGCCGGACTGGGTGCGGACGCCGCGCACAACGCCAGCGCACAACACGCTGGCGCTGGACAAGACCTCGTCCTCGCGCTTTGCGCCCGAGCGGGCGGCGGGCAATCCCGAGCTCGACGCGCTACACGGGCGGCCCTCGATGGTATCGCTGGCGCAGGCGTCGGACATCACCGGGTCCTGGATCCAAGTCCGGCATGACGGCTATCTCGAGGATTACGGCCTGCTGCACGAGCGCCGCCTGTTCGTCAGTGCACTGGGCGACCAGGTGCATGGCGAGGACGTGCTGCTGTCACCGGACCAGAAGGCTCGCCGCCGCTTCCTTGCACGGATCAAAGGCGCGGCGAAGCTGGGTGTCGGACTGTCGGTGCATTTCCACCTGCACCCTGACCTTAAGGCGGAACTGGAACGCTCTTCGGACAGTGTTCGGCTCTTCCTGCCCTCGGGCGAGGTCTGGCTGTTCCGGCACCAGGACGGACTGATGGACCTCGAGACCAGCGCCTATGTCGATCCGGACCTCCCCCAGCCTCTCCCCGCGCGGCAGATCGTGGTACGGGGCCGTGCGACGAGTGCCTCGGCCGATATCAGCTGGAGCCTGGTGCGCGAGCGCGCCGCGCCGCGGCCGGCGCCGGGGCGTCCCCGCGTGCCGCCTGAAGCACCGTCCTAAGGAACGCCTTTACCCGGCAACCATTGACGCCCGGTGAGGCTGGCGGCACATAGGGGCCGAATTCCAGCCCCCCAGACCCGGAGTCGCCCCATGACCGCCAGCCCCGACCGCGTGACACCCGCACGCGCCCTGATCTCGGTATCCGACAAGACCGGACTGGTCGAACTGGGGCAGGCATTAGCCGCACGCGGGGTCGAGCTGGTCTCGACCGGCGGCACCTCGAAGGCGCTGCGCGAGGCGGGGCTGACGGTTTCGGACGTTGCCGACCTCACCGGTTTCCCCGAGATGATGGACGGGCGCGTGAAGACGCTGCACCCGATGGTCCACGGCGGTCTGCTGGCGCTGCGTGACGATGCCGACCACATCGCGGCGATGGAAAAGCACGGCATCCTCCCGATCGATATCCTCGTGGTGAACCTCTACCCGTTCGAAGAGACCGTCGCCCGCGGCGCCGAGGCGCCCGAGGTAATCGAGAACATCGACATCGGCGGCCCGGCGATGCTGCGCGCCGCGGCGAAGAACCACGCTCATGTCGCCGTCATCACCGAGCCCGAGGACTACGCCGCGCTGATCACCGAACTGGACGCGCAGGACGGCGCGACCTCGCTGGCGTTCCGCACCCGGATGGCGGCGCGGACCTATGCCCGGACCGGTGCCTACGATGCGGCGGTATCGGCGTGGATGACCAAGCATTCGGGCGATGAAAAACCCGCGCGCCGAGTCGCCGCCGGTCGCAGCGCCGGAGAACTGCGCTATGGCGAGAACCCGCACCAGCAGGCGGGCTTCTTCCGGTCCGGCGACAACCGGCCCGGCGTCGCCACTGCCCGCCAGCTTCAGGGCAAGGCACTGAGCTACAATAACATCAACGATACCGATGCCGCCTACGAACTGGTCTCGGAATTCGAGCCTGAATCCGGTCCCGCCGTCGCCATCATCAAGCACGCCAACCCCTGCGGCGTGGCGCGCGGCGCCTCGCTGGCCGAGGCGTACAAGGCCGCTTTCGACTGCGATCGCACCTCGGCTTTCGGCGGCATCGTCGCGCTGAACCAGGAACTGGATGCCGAGACCGCCGAGGAGATCACGAAGATCTTCACCGAGGTGGTGATCGCCCCCTCGGTCAGCGCCGAGGCGGCGAAGCTGTTCGAGGCCAAGAAGAACCTGCGCCTTTTGAGTGCCGGTGCGCTTCCAGATCCGGCGGCGCCGGGCCTGACCTGGCGGCAGGTTTCGGGCGGGTTCCTGGTGCAGGACCGCGACAACGGCCGGATCAACGGCGACGGGCTGAAGGTGGTGACGGAACGCGCGCCGACGGCCTCGGAACTGGCGGACATGCTGTTCGCCTGGCGCGTCGCCAAGCACGTGAAGTCCAATGCCATCGTCTATGCGCGGGACGGCAAGACCGTCGGTATCGGCGCTGGCCAGATGAGCCGCGTCGACAGCGCCCGGATCGCCGCGCGCAAGGCCGCTGACATGGCCGAACAGCTGGGCCTGCCCTCGCGTCCGACCGAGGGTTCGGCGCTGGCCTCTGACGCCTTCTTCCCCTTCGCCGACGGTCTGCAGGCGGCGATCGACGCGGGCGCGACGGCGGTGATCCAGCCGGGCGGGTCGGTCCGCGACCAGGAGGTCATCGACGCTGCCAACGAGGCGGGTCTGGCGATGGTCTTCACCGGCATGCGCCATTTCCGGCACTGAACGATGCGCACTCCGGCATTCTGGCTGACGGTTACGGCGCTGAGCGTACTGGTGGTCGACAAGGCCACCAAATGGGCGGTCGTCGAGGGGATGAACCTGGCCGAGGTGCTGCGCGTCGATGTGCTGCCGCCGTACCTCGTGTTCCAGATGGCCTGGAACCCGGGGATCAACTTCGGTCTCTTCGGCTCTGATTCGGGGTTTCAGCGCTGGTTCCTGGTGGCGCTGGCGGTTGCGGTCTCGATCGGATTGTCGATCTGGGTGCTGCGCAGCGGGGCAGGGCGACGTTCGGCCGCGGCGGTGGGCGCCATTGTCGGCGGGGCACTCGGAAATGCCTGGGACCGCGTCGGCTATGGCGCGGTCGCGGATTTCATCAACATGAGCTGCTGCGGCTTCGACAACCCCTATGCATTCAACGTCGCGGACACCGCGATCTTCCTCGGGGCGGCTGCACTGCTGATCTTTCCGCAAGCTCCGGCGGAAGGGCGCTGAGGGGGCGTGACGCCGCCCGAATCCTGCGCTATCAGGGGCAACGCATGAGACATCGCATGGCACTTAGAACCCGGACCCTACTGCTTGCAGGCGCGGCGCTTTCGCTGGCCGCCTGCGGCGGCGCGACAGATGACGACCGCAGTGCGGTCGAACGGCTGAGTGCGGCCAGCACGATCGCGCCCGAAGAGTTCGACGTTCTGCCTCAAAAGGCGATCGTCGTGCCCGATAACCTGAATTCGCTGCCGCCGCCGATTCCCGGTGGGCGGAACCGGACCGACCTGACGCCGAACGCCGACGCTATCGTTGCGCTCAGCGGGCAGCCCGGGCGGGGCACCACCGTGGCGTCGGACAACGCGCTGCTCGTCGCCACGAATGCAGGCGCCGTTCAGCCGAACATCCGCCAGGTACTTGCGGTCGAGGACGTCGAATATCAGCGAAGAAACCAGCCCCGGTTGCTCTATCGCTGGTTGGGCAACACTGGCGAGAGCCGTGTCTACGACGGGCAGCGGCTGGATTCGGAGGCAGAGCTTCTGCGCTGGCGGTCCCAGGGATATCTGGTGCCGCAAATGCCCCCGGGCTGACGTCACGACGTACGGCACCCCTCTTGCCACCGCCGCCATGCCTTCTACACTCACCGACCGAGGAGGACGCATGCGCAAACTGTTCGCCCTACTTGCTATCCTGAGTCTCGCTCCGCTCCAGGCGCTCGGCGCCGAGCCAGATGACGGAATCACGGCCTTCACCCTCGACAACGGCATGCAGGTGCTGGTGCTCGAAGACCATCGCGCGCCAGTGCTGACCCACATGGTCTGGTACAAGGTCGGCGCAGCGGACGATCCGCACGGCAAGTCGGGCCTTGCGCATTTTCTCGAGCACCTGACCTTCAAGAAGACGGACGAGCTGGATCCCGGGGATTTCTCGCGGATCATCGAGGCCAACGGCGGGCAGGACAACGCGTTCACCAGCTGGGATTTCACCGGCTACTACCAGAAGGTCGCGTCGGATCGCCTGGACCTCGTGATGGGGCTCGAGGCCGATCGCATGGCCGATGTGATCCTGACCGAAGAGATCGTCGGGGCCGAGCGCGACGTGGTCCTCGAGGAACGCGGCAGCCGGGTGGACAACAACCCCGAGGAAAGCTTTGCCGAGCAGCGCCGCGCAGTGCAGTTCCTGCATCACCCTTACGGCACACCGATCATCGGCTGGCGGCACGAGATTGAGGGGCTTACAGCCGAGGACGCGATTGCCTTCTACCGGAAGCACTATGCCCCGGATAACGCGATCCTGATCGTTGCCGGCGACACCACGCCCGAAGACGTCCGCACCCTGGCCGAAAAGCACTACGGCCCGATCCCGCCCGCGGGTACCCCGGAGCGTGTGCGCGTGCAGGAGCCCGAGCCGCTGACCGAGCGCCGCCTGGTCCAGGCCGACCCGCGCGTCCGCCAGCCCTATGTCGTGCGCAGCTACATTGCGCCGCGCCGCGTTCCGGGCGAAGCCAAGCAGGCGGCGGCGCTGACCATGCTGGCCGAGCTCCTGGGCGGCGGTATTACCTCGCACTTGGTGCAGACCCTCCAGTTCGAAGACAAACTCGCGATCGGCGCGGGCAGTTTCTACGACAGCATCAGCTATGACCCGAAGCAGTTCGGCGTCTACGTGATCCCCGCGCGAGGCGTCAGTCTGGAGGACGCCGAAGCCGCGATGGACGAGGCGCTCGCCGAGTTCATCGCTGAGGGTCCGGACCCCGAACATCTCGAGCGGGTCAAGACGCAGGTCCGGGCCGCGCAGGTCTACGCGCTCGACCGCCAGGACAGCCGCGCGCGGCTCTACGGGCGGGCGCTGACGGCCGGGCTGACGGTCGAGGATGTCCAGGCCTGGCCCGAGGCGCTTCAGGCAGTCACGCCCGAAGAGGTCGTCGAGGCCGCGAAACTGGTGTTCGAACAGGGCAGGGGTGTGACCGCCTACCTGACCGGCACGGACGAGGGACTCTGATGCGACTGTTTCCGCTTCTGATCGCGCTGGTGTTGCTGCTGGCACAGCCGCTGCGCGCCGCGACCGAGATAGTCGAAGTGACGTCTCCGGGCGGGATCAAGGCATGGCTGGTGCAGGAGCCGTCGATCCCGATGCTGGCGATCAACGCCCATTTCCAGGGCGGTGGCGTGCTGGACCCCGAGGACAAACTTGGTGCGGCGAACCTGATGACTGCCCTTCTCGAAGAGGGTGCGGGCCCCTACGACAGCTTCGGCTTTACAGCCCGCGCCGAGGAACTGGCGCTGCGCTACGGCTTCAGCGCGGGTGCAGACGGTGTGTCGGTCAGCGCCGAGATGCTGACCGAGTTCCGTGAGGAAAGCGTCGAGCTGCTGGCGCTGGCCGTCAACGAGCCCACCTTCGCCGACGAGGCGCTGGAGCGCGTGCGGTCCCAGGTTCTTTCGTCCCTGCACGCCGACCAGACCAACCCTAACTGGTTGGCCAGCCGCGCGCTGAACCAGACGCTCTATCCCGATCATCCCTATGCGCGTCCGGTTGATGGTACGATCGAGACCGTCAACAGCCTCACCCGTCAGGATCTTTTCGACGCACACCAGCGTTCTTTCGTGCTGGACCGGCTGAAAGTGGGCGCGGTCGGTGACATCACCCCCGAGGAGCTAGGTCTAATGCTCGATCGGCTCTTCGGCACCTTGCCCCAGGAAGGCCCGGACCTGCCCGGTTTCGCGCAAATCCCCGAGCCTGGCTCGCTCCAGGTCATCGACTTCGATTCCCCACAGGCGGTGGCTCGTTTCGGCCACTCCGGCCTGACCCGCGATCATCCGGATTTTCTTGCCGCCTATGTGCTGAACCAGATTCTCGGCGGTGGCGGCTACGCGTCGCGCCTCATGGAAGAGATCCGTGTCAAGCGCGGCCTGACCTACGGGATCAGCACCTGGCTGGGCGGCGGCGACTTCGCGACGCTCCATGCCGGCGCGGTCTCGACCGCCAACGGCAAGATGGCCGAAACCCTCGGTCTGATCCGCGAGGAATGGGAACGGATTTCCAGCGAGGGGATCACGCAGGAAGAGCTCGATGCCGCCAAGCAGTACTTGACCGGCAGCTACGCCCTGCGCTTCGACAGCAACGCCCGGATCGCGGGCGGCCTTGTCGGCCTGCAACGCGAGCGGATGCCGATCACCTATCCGCGCCAGCGCAACGCGCTGATCCGCGATCTGACGCTTGAGGAGGTCAACTCCGTCGCGCGTCGCCTGCTGCGCCCGGAAGCGCTGCACGTGGTCGTCGTAGGCCGCCCCGAGGGCGTTTCCGCCACACAATAGCGGGCCCGATAGCGCGCTTGCGGCCATTGGCAAAACCCCGGCGCTCATGCTACCCCTAGTGGCATGAACGCCGAGGCCCCCAACATACGCCCGCAGCGCCGTCCGATTCGGCAGCTGGACGACGCCGCCGCGAACCGCATCGCGGCGGGCGAGGTCGTCGAGCGTCCGGCTTCCGCAATCAAGGAATTGATCGAGAACGCGCTCGACGCAGGCGCGACCCGGATCGCCATCGACTATGCCGACGGCGGCAAGCGCCTGTTGCGCGTCACCGACGACGGCCACGGCATCCCCGAGGCGGAACTGCCGCTGGCCCTGTCGCGCCACGCCACCTCCAAGATCGATGGCTCGGACCTGCTCGACATCCACAGTTTCGGCTTCCGGGGCGAGGCGCTGCCCTCGCTGGGCGCGGTCGGGCGACTGACGATCACCAGCCGCGCCGAGGGGGCCGACAGCGCCTTCGAGATCGCCGTCGATTGCGGCAAGCCCGAGCCCGTTCGCCCCGCGGCGCTGCGCCGGGGCACGGTGGTCGAGCTGCGCGACCTGTTCCGCGCGACTCCCGCCCGGCTCAAGTTCCTGCGCACCGACCGGGCCGAGGCGCAGGCCATCGGCGAGACGGTCCGCCGGCTGGCCCTTGCCGCGCCGCAGGTCGGCTTCACCCTGACCGACCATTCCGGCGACAAGCCGCGCGAGATTTTTCGCGCCGATCCCGCTACTGGCCCCGATGCGCTCGAGCATCGCGCGCGCGAAGTCCTCGGCAGCGATTTCGTCAAAAACGCCATCCCTATCGACGCGGAACGCGAGGGACTGCGCCTGACCGGCGTTGCCGCGCTGCCGACCTATTCGCGCGGCGCCGCGGTGGCGTGCCATCTGTTCGTGAATAATCGCCCGGTCCGAGACAAGCTGCTGACCGGCGCACTGCGTGCGGCTTATTACGATCTGCTGCCGCGCGACCGCCACCCGGCGGCGGCGCTGTTCATCACCTGCGACCCGCATTCGGTGGACGTGAACGTGCACCCCGCCAAGGCCGAGGTGCGGTTCCGCGATCCAGGCGTCGCGCGGGGCCTGATCGTCTCGGGGCTGCGCCACGCTTTGGCCGGGGCGGGGCACCGGACCGCGACGACGATATCCGACGCCACGCTGGGGGCATTCCAGGCCCCGACCGCCCCCGGCGCGCCGGTCTACCAGATGGACCGCCCCCGGCGCGAGGCACTGGGCGCAGCCACCGCATGGCAGGCCCCCCAGCCCGCGCCCGAGGGTTTTGCCGAAGCGTCTGCCTGGACCTCTGCCCGGATCGACCCGCAGCCCGAAGCCGAGCCGGAACAGCTCACCGCCCGCCCGCTCGGCGCGGCCCGTGCGCAGATCCACGAGACCTTCATCCTGTCGCAGACCGACGAAGGCGTGATCCTGGTCGACGCCCATGCCGCCCACGAGCGGCTGGTCTATGAAAAGCTGAAGGCCCGTCTGCGCGAGAACGGCGTCGCCCGGCAGGCCCTGCTGGTCCCCGAGATCGTCGAGCTGGACCACAACGACCGCGAACGCCTGCTGGCCGAGGCCGAGGCACTGGAACAGGCCGGACTTGTCATCGAACCCTTCGGCCCCGGCGCGCTTGCAGTGCGCGAGACGCCCGCGATCCTGGGCACCGTCGCCGCCGAGCCGCTGCTGCGCGACCTTGCCGACGAACTGGCCGACCTCGGCACCGCCGCAACGCTTGAGGCCCGGCTCGACGCGGTGCTGTCGCGCATGGCCTGTCACGGCTCGGTGCGTTCGGGCCGCCGGATGAACGCCGACGAGATGAACGCGCTGCTGCGCGAAATGGAGGCGACGCCGCATTCCGGCCAGTGCAACCACGGCCGCCCGACCTGGGTCGCGCTGTCTCTGGCTGACCTGGAAAAACTTTTCGGCCGCCGCTGATGGAGCCTTACCTGGCGCAACTCCATGCCGCGGGCCCGCTGGCCTGGACGGTGGTGGGCGCGGTCCTGCTGGTGCTGATCTTGCTGCTCATGTCGGTGCGCGCCGCCAACCGCGCTGCCCGCGCCGCCGGGCCGGTGGCTCAGCAGGTCGCTCAACTCGGCCGAACGGTGCAGGATCTCGGCGCGGGGCAGCAGCGGCTGGCGGGCGGGCTGTCCCAGGTCTCCGAAGCACAGGCCCGCGCGCAGCTGTCGACACTGGAAACGCTCGAGCGGCGGCTCGAGGAGGTGCAACGCCAGATGGCCGACAGCCTGCACGGCTCGACCGTGCGCACCACACGCTCGCTGACCGAGTTGCAGGAGCGACTGGCGACCATCGACAAGGCGCAGGCCAACATCGAGCGGCTGTCGGGCGACGTGCTGTCGCTTCAGGACATCCTCGCGAACAAGCAGACCCGTGGCGCGTTCGGGGAAATCCAGCTCAAGGGTATCGTCGAGGCCGCGCTGCCCGCGGGGGCCTACACGTTCCAGGCGCAGATGACGAACGGCCGCCGCGCCGACTGCCTGATCCACATGCCGCACCCGCCGGGACCGATCTGCATCGACGCCAAGTTCCCGCTGGAAAGCTACGAAGCACTGATGGCCGCGGCCACCGAGGGGGAAAAGACCGCCGCCGCCCGCGCCTTCCGGACGGCGGTGCGCACCCACATCCGCCACATCGCCGAGCGCTACGTCCTGGAAGGGGAGACCGCCGACGGCGCGCTGATGTTTCTGCCTTCCGAGGCCGTCTACGCCGAACTGCACGCCCGTTTCGGCGACGTCGTGCGCGAAGGGTTCGCGGCGCGCGTCTGGATCGTCTCGCCCACCACCTGCATGGCCACGCTGAACACGCTGCGCGCGGTGCTGCGCGATGCTCGTATGCGGGACGAGGCGGGGCGCATCCGCCGCGAATTGGGGCTTCTCGCCCGCGACGTCGACCGGCTGGGCCAGCGCGCGGCGAACCTCGACAGGCACTTCGCGCAAGTGACCCGCGACGTGGCCGAGATCCGGCTGTCCGCAGACAAGGCCGGGACGCGGGCGCGCAAGCTCGAGGACATGGATTTCGATGGCGGTGAGGACCTGTCCGCCGACGCGGGCGCCTTGCCCGAGATGCTGCGTTCCGAATCCTAGAGCGGCGCAAGCCGGGCTGAAGCCCGGCTTACGCAGCTTCGGTCAATCGCCCAGTGCGACGCCCTCGCGGCGGGGATCGGCGGCACCGATCAGACCGCCCTCGGTCAGCTGGATCGCGTGCAGACCCGAGTTCAGGTTCGCCACGTTCACCTCGTGCCCCAGCGCCCCGAGCGCATCGGCCAGATCCGCGGCCGGAGTACCTTCCTCCAGGTCCGTCGCGCCGTTCCGGTTCACCACATGGCCCGCGTTGATCGCCTCCTGCGGGTCCATCCCGAAGTCGAGGATCCGCACGAGGTTCGCGGCGACATAGTTGATGATCCGCGATCCGCCGGGCGAGCCGATCAGCAGCACCGGCTCGCCGTCTTTCAGCACGACCGTCGGCGCCATGGACGAGCGGGGCCGCTTGCCGCCCTCGACCCGGTTGGCGATCGGCTTGCCGTCGGCCTCGGGCGCGCGGGAAAAGTCGGTCAGCTCGTTGTTCAGCAGGAACCCGTTCGTCATCACGCGGCTGCCGAAGCCGGTCTCGATGGTAGTGGTCATCGAGATCATGTCGCCGTGGCTGTCGACGATCACGAAATGCGAGGTGCCGTGGCGCTCGGGCTGGGTGTCCGGTGCCCAGAGGCTGCCTTCCTTCCAAGGCGGCTCGCCTGCCTCGGCCTTCTCCATCGCCGTCTCGGCATTGATCAGCGACGAACGATCCGCCAGGTAATCCGGGTCCAGCAGCCCCTCGGGCATGTCCACGTAATCGGCGTCGGCCATGTAGAGCCCCCGGTCCGCATAGGCCAGTTTCGCCGCCTCGGCATAGAGGTGCCAGGCCTCGGGGCTGTCGCCCATCGCGGGTAGGTCGTAGGGCTCCAGCATCATCAGAATCTGTCCGACAGTCAGTCCGCCGCTGGTTGGCGGGCCCATGCCGCAGACCTCGTAGCTGCGATACTCGACGCAGACCGGATCGCGCTGCTTCACCTCATATTCGGCGAGGTCCTGCAGGGTCAGGATGCCGGCATTCGTCTCGGTCTTCACCGCAGCGACGATGTCGCCCGCGATGGCGCCGTGATAGAACGGATTCGACCCCTCGGCCGCGATCAGGCGCAGCGTCCGCGCGAAGGCAGGGTTCTTGAGCAGCGTTCCCGCCTTCTTCGGGCTGCCGTCAGGACGGAAGAAATAGCCCCGCGTCGCGGGGAAATCCGCAAGACTGCGCTCCATCGCACCCTCTATCGAGTCCGCCATGCGGGGCGAGATAGCGAAGCCCGCCTCGGCGCGGTCGATGGTGGGTTGCAACAAGTCCGCCCAAGGCGTGCGCCCGTGGCTGTCGTGAAGGTCCTCGAGCAGCTTCAGCGTGCCGGGCACGCCGACAGAGCGCCCGCCGACCAGCGCCTCCCAGAACCCGATGGGCTCGCCGTCCTCGCCCAGCCAGTATTCGGGCGTGGCGTCGAGCGGGGCGCGCTCGCGGCCGTCCAGCGTGGTCAACTCCCCCGCCGAGGCGTCCCAGTAGAGCGCGAACGCCCCGCCGCCGATGCCCGAGCTTTGCGGTTCGACGAGGTTCAGCATGAACTGCACCGCAACCGCCGCATCGGCAGCCGAACCGCCTGCGGCCAGCACCGCGCGGCCGGCCTCGGCGGCCAGCGGGTTGGCGGCGGCGACCATGTAGTCCTGCGCCGCGACCGAAGTGTTCTGCGCAACGCTGAAGGTTTCCTCGGGCTGCGCAGCTTCCTGTGCGAACGCAGGCGCGGTCAGCGCGGTGGCGGCGAGCAATGAAAGAAGGCGTGTATGACGCAAGACGAATCCCCCCTGTTCGTGTTCTGCGCGGTCAGCCTAGCCGCATCGCCGCCACGGCGCGACACTCAGAGCCGGGAAAGTTCCTCGGCCATCAGGTCGAACACCAGCCGCACCCGGCGCGAGGTGTTCAACTCGCGATGCGCGGTCAGCCACAGCTGAAAGACCATTGGCGGCAAGTCCGGCATGACCTGCACCAGCAACGGATCGCGCTGCGCGACGCTGTCGGGGAACATGCCGATCCCTAGGCCCCGTTTCGCCAGTTCCCACTGTACCAGGTGGTTGCCGGTCAGCAGGCGGATGTTGCGCGGGGTCAGGCTCAGGCCCAGGCGCTCGTTGACGCCGTGCAGGAACTGCCCGTCCGCGTCGAAGCCGATGAATTCGGCGCGGGTCAGGTCCTCGGCCGTTTCCAGCGGTCCGATCCGATCGAGGTAGTCCTGCGTCGCGTAGAGCCGTGCGGTATCTTCGCCCAGTTTCCGCGCCACGAGATCGGGTTGCGTCGGGCGAAAACTACGCAGGGCGATGTCGGCCTCGCGCCGCCTCAGGTCGATGGCCGCGTTCGAGGCGACGATCTCAACCGCGATGCCGGGGGCCTGCGTCCGCAGCTTCGCGACGATCGGCGGCAGCAGGTGGGCCGAGTAGATCTCGCTCGCCGTGACGCAGATCGTCCCCTCGATGCTGGTCGCCTGCCCGCTGGCGGCCAGTGAGACGCGGCTGGCGGCGCTGCCCATCTGGCGGACATGTTCCAGCAGGTCCAGCCCGCTAGGAGTCAGCGTCAGCCCCCGCCCGGTGCGTTCGAACAGGACGACGCCCAATTCCTCTTCCAGCGCGCTGACCTGCCGGCCCAGTGTCGGCTGCGCCATGCCCAACGCGCGGGCGGCGGCGGACAGCGAACCTTCTTCGGCCACCACCAGGAACGCGCGGGCGCGGTTCCAATCGAATTTCACAGAACGCCAATCCATGCGTTTTTGCATATCAGAGGTGCGAATTCAGTCAATTCCGCATGGGGCAAGATGGGCCTATTTCCTTTCCCAGCGAAACGCAATGAATGAGGTCACGCGATGAAAGCGGCATGGCACGACAGATATGGCTCGGCGGATGTGCTGAGCATCCGCGAGATCGACCGCCCCGAGATCGGCGAGGACGAGGTCCTGATGAAGGTCCATGCGGCAGCGGTGACGACGGCCGACTGGCGTCTGCGCGCCTCGGCCTTTCCGGCGGCGTTCTGGCTGCCCGGGCGGCTGGCCTTCGGGCTGTTCCGCCCCAAGGCGAAAGTGCTGGGCGCGGGCTTCTCGGGCACCGTCGTGGCAACCGGCTCGGCGGTCACGAAGCTAGACAAGGGGCAGGCGGTGTTCGGGTTCTCGGACTCCGGCGCGCACGCGGAATTCCTGGCGATGGGGCAGGATGGCCCCGTGCTGCCGCGCCCGGCCGGTCTTGAGCATGACCAGGCGGCGGCGGTGCCTTTCGGCGCACTTTCGGCACTGGTCTTCCTGCGCGACATGGCGAAGCTGCAACCGGGCGAGAAGGTTCTGATCGCGGGCGCTACCGGGGACGTCGGCGTCTGGGCGGTGCAACTGGCCCGCCACATGGGCGCGGAGGTGACTGCGCTGGCAAGCGAGGCAAAGCACGCGCTGGTCCGCGAACTGGGCGCGCATCACGTCATCGACTACCGCCGCGAGGATTTTACGCGGCAGGCGACACGCTACGACGTGATCCTCGATACCGTCGGGGCCAAGCGCTTCCGGCGCGCCCGCCGGGCGCTCACCCCCAAAGGCCGCTGGGTGGCGCTGGAGTTCGGCCTGCGCGAGGTGCTTCAGGCGCTCTGGACCGGTCTCACCGGCGGCCGGCGCGTGGTGATCGGCGTCTCGGGCGACACGCAAGCGGACCTGGGCGTACTTTCGGACCTGCTCCAGGCCGGGACGATCCGCCCGGTTATTGACGGTCTCTACCCTCTAGAGCAGGTCGCCGAGGCGCACCGACGGGTCGAGAGCCGCCGCAAGACCGGTGCGGTGGTGCTAAGTATCGCCACGGAAGATCAGCAGGAGCTGGCGGCGGAGTGATCCGCCGCCGCATCAGTCGTGCCCGTGGATCAGCTCGGGCACATCTTCGGAACCGGCGCGGCCCCGGCCCGACAGCGACGGGTTCTCCATGAAGAACCGGTGGCAGCTAAACAGCCGATCGCCCTCGCGGTCGCGGCTCCATTTGCCGTCCGGGCCGAGAATCCAGCTCTGCGCTTCATCAGCGAGGTTGGCGGCCATGACCTGCCGCAGGATCTGCGCGTGCACAGTGGGGTTGGTGATCGGAACCAGGGTCTCGACCCGTCGGTTCAGGTTGCGGCCCATCCAGTCGGCCGAGCTGATGTAGACCTTCGCCTCATCCGAGGGCAGGCCCGCGCCGTTGCCGAAACAGGCGATGCGGGAGTGTTCGAGAAAGCGGCCAACGATGGACTTCACGCGGATCGTCTCGGACAGACCCTCGACGCCCGGGCGCAGGCCGCAGATGCCGCGCACGACAAGGTCGATCTCCACCCCGGCCTGGCTGGCCTTGTAGAGCGCATCAATCACGTCCGGTTCGATGAGCGCGTTCATCTTCGCCCAGACCGCGGCGGGTCGGCCGGCACGGGCGTGCTCGGCCTCGGCCTCGAGGTTCTCAATCAACGTCTGCTTCAGTGTGTGCGGCGAGATCGCCAGCGCCTCCAGATCGTCGGGGCGGACATAGCCCGAGACGTAGTTGAAGACCTTGGTCGCGTCGCGCCCCAGCGTCGCATCGCAGGTAAAAAGGCTGAGGTCGGTGTAGAATTTCGCGGTGATCGGGTGGTAGTTGCCGGTCCCGAAATGGGTGTAGGTGACGAGGTTTTCGCCTTCCCGCCGCACCACGGTCGAGATCTTGGCGTGTGTCTTCCAGTCGGTGAACCCATATACCACCTGCGCGCCGGCCCGCTCCAACATCCGGCTCTGGCGGATGTTGGCGGCTTCATCGAACCGCGCCTTCAACTCGACCAGCGCGGTGACCGACTTGCCGCTTTCGGCGGCCTCGCAGAGCGCTGCGACGATGGGGCTGTCGGACGAGGTGCGATAGAGCGTCTGCTTGATCGCCAACACGTCCGGGTCCAGCGCCGCCTGCTGCAGGAAGCGCACGACCATGTCGAAGGTCTCGTAGGGGTGATGCAGCAACATGTCCTTCTGGCGGATCGCCGAGAACATGTCGCCGTCGTGGTCCTGCACCCGCTCGGGCGTACGCGGGGTGAAATGCGGCCACAGCAGATCCGGGCGGTCGCTGGTCACCAGTTCCGAGAGCGAGGCGATGCCGATGATCCCGGCGATCTCGATCACCTCGGACTCCGAGACGTGCATCTCCGAGAGGATCTTCTCGCGCAGGTCCTCTGGGGCATTTGCCGAGATCTTCAGCCGGATCACCTCGCCCCGGCGGCGGCGCTTGAGCGCGGTCTCGAATTCGCGGACCAGGTCCTCAGCCTCTTCCTCGACCTCGATATCGCTGTCGCGCAGCACTCGGAAGGTGCACCGCCCGACGACCTCGTAGCCGGGGAAGAGCTTGCCCAGGAATACCTCCAGGTAGTCCTCGAGCAGCAGGTAGCGGGCTTCGCCGTTGGGCCCCCGGTCGAGCGGGGTGAAGCGCGGTACCTGCGCGGGGATTGGCAGCAGCGCATCCAGCGGCTGGCCGTCGCGGGCGCGCTTGAGTTGTAGCGCCAGCGCGAAGCCGGTGTTCTGGATGAACGGAAAAGGGTGCGCGGGGTCGATCGCCAGCGGCGTCAGGATCGGGAAGACCTTGGCCATGAAATGGCTGTCGAGCGCCTCGCGGTCGGCGCGGGTCAGCTCGTTCGGGGCCAGAATGTGAATGCCCGTCTCGCGCAGTTCCTGCGAGAGCGCCTGCCAGCAGTCGGCTTGCCGGGTCATCAGCCCGCGCGCCTCGATGTCGATGCGCTCCAGCTGCTCGGCCGGCGTCAGCCCGTCGTCGCTGGGCCGCGAGACGCCCTCTCGCACCATGCCACGCAGACCGGCGACGCGGACCGAGTAGAATTCGTCCAGGTTCGATCCCGAGATCGACAGGAAGCGCACCCGCTCGAGCAGCGGGACGGAGGTATTCTCGGCTTCTTCCAGAACCCGCCAATTGAATTCCAGCCAGCTGAGCTCGCGGTTGAAGAAGCGCGCGGGCGCGGTGGGGTCAAAGCCGGCGAGAGAAACCGGCTCGGGCCGCATGGCGGTCAGGAAATCGGCGTTGGTCATGGCTGCCTTCTAGATCGGATGGGCGTCGGTTTCATGACCTGAAGCGTCCGGTTGCGCAAGCTTTCCCGGCGTCGCACCTGGGGGCGCCGCCGGAGCCTCCGGCGGGGATATTTAGGGGAACGTGGAAGGCGGGCGCTTGTGTCAGCCGCCGTTCTGAGCCCGCAGGTGGTAGGGCGGGCGCAGCGCGTCCTTGCCGCCCTTCACCTCGACGACACCTCCCTTGCCGCCGCCTTCGGCCCGGCCCGAGACATTGCAGGCCGACAGAAGCGCCGCAGCGCAGAGCAGCGCGGCGACGCGGGCGCGTTCTCCGGTTCGGGTCATCCCCGGTCCTCCCTCGTCAGGGCGCCCCCTTGGATGCGCCCGGTTGCTAGTGCGCGGCGGCCCAGTTCGGGCCAGTGCCCGCGTCCACGGTCAGCGGCACCGACAGCGCGACCGCCGGATCGGCGGCGCCCTCCATCACTTCGCGGACCACGCCGATGACCTCGTCCGCCTTGTCCTCGGCGACCTCGAAAAGAAGCTCGTCGTGGACCTGCAGCAGCATTTTCGCGGGCAGGCCTTCGATCGCCTGCGGCACCCGGATCATCGCGCGGCGGATCACGTCGGCGGCCGTGCCCTGGATCGGCGCGTTGATCGCCGCGCGCTGGGCGAAACCGGCCTTGGGGCCACGCGCGCCGATTTCCGGCGTGTGGATGCGACGGCCGAAGAGCGTCTGGACGTAGCCGTGGTCCTTCGCGAAGGCGACGGTCTCGTCCATGTACTCGCGGATGCCGGGGAAGCGCTCGAAATAGCGGTCGATGAATTCCTTCGCCTTATCCCTCGGGATCCGCAGGTTGTTCGACAGGCCGAAGGCCGAGATGCCATAGATCACGCCGAAGTTGATCGCCTTGGCCTGGCGGCGGACCATCGGGTCCATGCCCTCTATCGGAACGCCGAACATTTCGGACGCGGTCATCGCGTGAATGTCGAGCCCGTCCTTGAACGCCTGCCGCAGGCTGTCGATGCCGGCGATATGGGCGAGGATCCGCAGCTCGATCTGGCTGTAGTCGAGGCTGACCAGGACGTTGCCCGGCTCTGCCACGAAGGCCTCGCGGATGCGGCGGCCTTCCTCGGTCCGGACGGGGATGTTCTGCAGGTTCGGATCGGTCGAGGCCAGCCGCCCGGTGTTCGCCCCGGCAATGGAATAGCTGGTGTGCACGCGGCCGTTTTCCGGGTGGATATGCTCCTGCAGCGCGTCGGTATAGGTCGACTTCAGCTTCGACAGCTGCCGCCAGTCCAGCACCCGCGCGGGCAGGTCATGCCCCTGCGCCGCCAGCGTCTCGAGCACGTCCGCGCCGGTGGCGTAGGCGCCGGTCTTGCCTTTCTTGCCGCCCTCGAGGCTCATCTCGTCGAACAGGATCTCGCCCAGCTGCTTGGGGGAGCCGACGTTGAACGACCGGCCGGCAAGCTCGTGGATCTCGGCCTCGAGGCCCGCCATCTTTTGTGCGAAGGCGTTGGACATGCGGCTCAGGTGATCGCGGTCCACCTTGACGCCATAACGCTCCATCTGCGCCAGCACCGGGACCAGCGGACGCTCCAGCGTCTCGTAGACGGTGGTGACCTTGCTGGCGGGCAGCTTCGGCGCGAACAGTCGCCACAGGCGCAGGGTGATGTCGGCGTCTTCGGCGGCATAGCCGGTGGCGTCCTCGATCGGCACCCGGTCGAAGGTGATCTGGCTCTTGCCCGAACCGAGCAGCGACTTGATCGGCACCGGCGTGTGGCCGAGGTATTTTTCTGACAGGTAGTCCATGCCGTGCCCGTGCAGGCCGCCATGTGCGGCATAGGACATCAGCATCGTGTCCGCGATCGGCGCGACCGTCACCCCGTAGCGGGCGAAGATCTTCATGTCGTACTTCATGTTCTGGCCGATCTTGAGGATCGCGTCGTCCTCTAGCACCGGGCGCAGCAGTTCGAGCGCGCGGTCGACGCCGATCTGCTTTTCGGCCAGTTCCAGATTGCCCAGCAGGTCGCCAGAGCCGTTCACATGCGCCAAGGGGACATAGCAGGCATGACCGGGATCGACGCAGAGGCAGATACCCACCAGGTCGGCGCGCATCTCGTCAAGGCCGGTGGTCTCGGTATCGACGGCGACATACCCGCGCTCGCGGATCCGGTCGATCCAGGGCTGCAGCGCTGCCTCGTCGCGGACGCAATCATAGTTCTCGCCGAAGGGCAGCGAGAGCGCCGGATCCGGCCCTTCGTCGCCGGGCGCGGCGGCGGCAGGTTCGGGCAGGGCAGGAGCCTCGGCACCCAGCTTTTCGGCGACGCGCTTGGTGAGGGTGCGGAACTCCATCGACGTCAGGAACCCCAGCAAGTCGTCGGCGACCGGCTCCTTTACCTCCAGCGCCTCGAGCGGCTCGAGGTCCGGGGTATTCTCGTCCAGCAGCACCAGCTGCCGCGACAGTCGGATCTGTTCGGCATTGTCGATCAGGGTCTGGCGGCGCTTGGGCTGCTTGATCTCTTCGGCGCGTTCCAGCAACGACTCCAGGTCGCCGTATTCGTTGATCAGCAGGGCGGCGGTCTTGATGCCGATGCCGGGCGCGCCGGGAACGTTGTCGACCGAATCCCCGGCCAGCGCCTGAACGTCGACCACGCGGTCGGGACCGACGCCGAACTTGGCCTCGACCTCCTCGATGCCGATGCGGGAGTTCTTCATCGCGTCGAACATCTCGACGCCGCCGCCGACCAGCTGCATCAGGTCCTTGTCGGAACTCACGATGGTCACGCGGCCGCCGGCCTCGCGCGCCTGGCGGGCATAGGTGGCGATGATGTCGTCGGCCTCGTAGCCTTCCTTCTCGATGCAGGCGATGTTGAAGGCGCGGGTGGCGTCGCGGGTCAGCGGGATCTGCGGGCGCAGATCCTCGGGCATCTCGTCGCGGTTCGCCTTGTACTGGTCGTAGAGGTCGTTGCGAAACGTGTGGCTGCCCTTGTCGAAGATCACCGCCACATGGGTCGGCGCGTCGGGGCCGTTGTTGTCCTCGACCATCTTGAAGATCATGTTGCAGAAGCCCGCGACCGCCCCGATGGGCAGCCCGTCGGACTTGCGCGACAATGGCGGCAGCGCGTGAAAGGCCCGGAAGATGAACGCCGAGCCGTCGATCAGGTGCAGGTGGCAGCCCTTGCCGAATCCTGCCGGGACATCGCCGCTCATTTGAGGGCTTCGGTGTCCGCCGGGCCGCCCTTCAGAATGAAGCGCTTGTCGCAGTAGCCGCATTCGACAAAGCCGGTGACCGGGTCGATCGAATGCCATACGCGGGGATGGCCCAGACCCGGGCCGCCGTCGCAGGCGACTCGGCTGGTGGTGACGATCTCGACCTCGGGCGGCTCGGCCTTGATGCCGTCGGTCGGGGCGTCGTTGGCGGGGTTCTCGACGGGAAGCGTCTTCATCGGCTCATTCCTGATCGCAATGTAGGTCCGGCGCGGGGGTGCGCTCGCTCGGACGGCATGATAACGGACGGTCGGGCCGCGGCAAGGCCCGCCCGAGCAATACCCCGCGAGGACCCCATGCAACAGACCGCGATCGAACTCAATGGCCTCCGCAAGACATACGGCGGCAGCGGGAAATCCGCGCCGAAGGAAGCGCTGAAGGGCATCGATCTGGAGATTCCCGCCGGCTCGATCTTCGGGCTTCTGGGGCCGAACGGCGCGGGCAAGTCGACGACGATCAACATCATGGCCGGTCTGGTGACCAAGACCAGCGGCACGGTCAAGATCTGGGGCTTCGATCAGGACGTGAACCCGCGGCAGTCGCGGGCCAGCATTGGGGTCGTCCCGCAAGAGCTTAACATGGACCCTTTCTTCACGCCTCGCGCGGCGCTGGAGGTGCAGGCCGGGCTCTACGGCGTGCCTAAGTCGGAACGCCGCACGGACGAGATCCTCGACAAGGTCGGGCTTCTCGACAAGGCCGAAGCCTATGCGCGGACACTTTCGGGGGGCATGCGCCGCCGTCTGCTGATCGCCAAGGCGCTGGTGCATCGCCCGCCGGTTCTGGTGCTGGACGAGCCGACCGCGGGCGTCGACATCGCGCTGCGCCAAATGCTTTGGAACTATGTCCGCGAGCTGAACGAGGCGGGAACGACGATCATCCTGACGACGCACTACCTCGAAGAGGCGCAGGAAATGTGCGACCGGATCGCGATCATCGACCAGGGCGAGGTCGTCGCTTGCGACGAGACCGTGAACCTTCTGGCGCGGCTCGACGCGAAATCGCTGGTCATCACGCCCGAGGGCGAGGTTGGCGAATTGCCCGCCGTGCCCGAGGGCGTCGAGGCCGTCCGTCGCCCCGACGGTGCGCTGGTGCTGAACTACCGCCGCTCTGTCACCGGGGCCGAGGCGCTGCTCGACGCGGTGCGCGCGGCCGGGATCCGGATTCGCGACGTGGCGACCGAAGAGCCTGACCTCGAGGACGTGTTCGTCTCGCTGACCGGGGGCGACAACGAAGCGGCATAGGTCTGTGAGGTTCGGCAACGTTCGGTGCGTGCCGTTGTGCTAACCTGACCCCACGATGAAATCGGCTGATGGGGGTTGGCATGACGGCATCGAAGAAAAATCGGGCGACCGACGTGAAGGGCCCGAACCCGCTGCGGTTCCGCTACAAGAAGGACCTGGCCGAGGCTGAAGAGCCCCTGGTCCACATCTATCACCACGGCGCGGTCTGCGAGACCGAAACCCGCGGCCATGCCGAGCCCGGCGGCCGCTCTCCGCTGGAGCTGGTGGTCGACGCGACCGAGGGGTTCATCCCGCTCTGGGGCGCGGGCGTTACCCTGCGCTGGCGGTTCCGCCCTACCTCGATGGCGCTGTTCCGTGACCCTGAGGCGGCGAAGGCGGTGTTGCGCACATGGTTCGGCGAGGGGCTGCTGCTCTGGGGCGACGCGGTGCCTGTCCGCTTCCAGGAAGCCGAGGAGAACTGGGATTTCGAAATTGCTGTCAGCCCGCAGGCAAACTGCTCGCCCGTCGGCTGCACGCTCGCGCGGGCCTTCTTCCCCGACGCGGGCCAGCACGACCTGATGCTCTACCCGACGCTGTTCGAGCAGACCGAGGACGAGATCGTCGAGACCATGGCCCACGAGCTTGGCCATGTCTTCGGCCTGCGCCATTTCTTCGCGCAGATCACCGAGGAGCGCTGGCGCAGCGAGATCTTCGGCGAGCACTCCCCGTTCTCGATCATGAACTATGGCGAAGACAGCCGGATGACCGACGCGGACCGCGCGGACCTGAAGACGCTCTATCACATGGTCTGGTCGGGGCAGCTGGCGGACATCAACGGCACGCCGGTGCGCCAGATGCGGCCTTTCAGCGAGGCCGGGCGTTGCGATCCGTCAGTCGCGCCGGTCGCGATAGCGGCACGGGCCGCGACGGTCATGGCCTGACCGCCGCGGTCCGCGACAGGGCTATTGCCCGATCTTAACCTTGCGCGGCTCTGCCTTGGCCTCGGGCTTCTTGGGCATGGTCACGACCAGCACGCCCTTGTCGAACTTCGCGTCGATCTTCTCGACGTCCACCCGCTCGGGGATCGGCATGACGCGCTGGAAGGACCCGTAGCTGCGCTCGGAGTACTGCACCTCGTCCCGGGTCTCGTCCTTCTCGGACTTCTTCTCGCCCCTGAGGATCAATCGTCCGTCACGCAGTTCGATATCCACGTCCTCCTCGGCGAGGCCGGGCAGTTCGGCGGTCAGCGTGATCGCATCGCCGTTCTCGGTCACGTCGATCGCGGGCGAGACCACGCCCTGCGGCAGCGAGGGCGCAAGCGGGTGGCTCCCACGACCGAAGAAATTCTCGAATAGCCCGTCGAACTCCCGCCGGAAGGCGTCCAGACCGCCGGTGGACCACAGCGACGGCAGATCGGATTTCTGTTCGCTCATCTTATCCTCCGTAAACCCGTGTCCGCCCTCAGGCGGGCACGGGCGGGAGAATCGCACGGGACCGGGTCGCGTGCCTTGATCGGCGTCAAGAATTGCCGCTCAGCCCTCGGGCTGGAGCATCTTGCCAAGCGGACGACCGCCAAGAACATGCACGTGCATATGCGGCACTTCCTGCAGCCCGTGCTCCCCGGCGTTGCTGATAAGCCGGTGCCCATCGCCGTTCACGCCGGCCTCGTCGCAGATCCGCGCCAGCGCGCGGTGGAAATCGACGATCTCGGCGTCGGAGGCATTCGCCGCGAAATCCGCATAGGTCACGTAGCTGCCCTTCGGGATCACCAGAACGTGCACCGGAGCCTGCGGAGCGATATCCTCGAAGGCCAGCGTGTGTTCGGTCTCCAGCACGGTCTTGTTGGGGATCTCGCCGCGCAGGATCTTGGCGAAGATGTTCTGGTCGTCATAGGCGGTCATGGCTGGCTTCCTTTCAGATCAGGCCCTGGTCGGCGAAAAGGCGCTGCAGGTCGGCCTCTGGCCGGGCGCCCATGTGGCTGATGACCTCGGCGGCGGCGACCACGCCCATGCGGCCGCACAGCTCCAGCGGCGCGCCCGTGGCGTAGCCATAGAGGAACCCGGCGGCGAACTGGTCGCCCGCGCCGGTGGCGTCCACCGGAACGACCTTGTTGACCGGCACCTCGACCTGCTCGTCGCCGCGGATCAGCACCACCGGATCCCCCGAGCGGGTGCAGACGACCATCTCGCAATCGGCGCGGGCATGGGCCAGCGCGTTCTCGAGATCCTCGGTCTGGTAAAGCGACTGCCACTCGTGCTGGTTGCCGATCACGTAGTCCATCTCGTCGCGCACCAACGCCTTGAAATCGTCCCGGTGCCGGTCGACGCAGAACGGGTCGCTCAGCGCGATGCCCGCCTTGCCGCCGGTCGCCCGGCAGGCCTGCGCCGCCGCCTGGAAGGCCCGCTTGCCCTTCGGTTTGTCGTATAGATAGCCCTCGAGGAACAGGATCGCCGAGGAAGCGACGTCCGACGCGGGCACGTCATCCTCGCCCACTTCCGCGCTGATGCCGAGATAGGTGTTCATCGAGCGCTCGCCGTCCGGCGTCACGAAGATCATCGAGCGCGAAGTCGGCAGCGGATCGCCCGCGACCGGCGGGTTCAGGAAGCTGGTCCCGTCCTCTTCCATCTCCGAGGCATAGAACCGCCCCAGCGCGTCGTCGCGGACGCGGCCGATGAACCCCGTGTTCAGCCCGAGGTTGCCGAGGCCTGCAAGCGTATTCGCAACCGATCCCCCCGCGATCTGCGAGCGATCCTCCATCGAGCCGTACAGCGTCTCGGCGCGGGCCTTCTCGACCAGCTGCATGATGCCCTTCTCGATCCCCATGAGGTCGAGGAAACTGTCATCGGCATGGGCGAGGACATCGACGATGGCGTTGCCGATACCGACGACGTGGAAGCGTTTGGTCACAGGTTCTTCTCCTCGAAGCGGCAGTATTCACGAATGATGCAGGCGGCGCAGGCGGGCTTGCGCGCCTTGCAGGTATAACGGCCGTGCAGGATCATCCAATGGTGCGCGTGCTGCTGGTAGCGGACCGGGATCTGGTCCTCGATCGCGCGCTCGACGGCGATCACGTCCTTGCCGGGGGCAATGCCGGTGCGGTTGGCGACGCGGAAGATGTGCGTGTCCACCGCCTGCGCGGGGAACTTGAACCACATGTTCAGAACAACGTTCGCGGTCTTGCGTCCGACGCCCGGCAGGGATTGCAATGCAGCGCGGGACGAAGGCACTTCGCCGCCAAACTCGTCGATCAGCCGCTGGCTCAATGCGATGACATTCTTGGCCTTGTTGCGGAACAGGCCGATGGTCTTGATGTACTCGGTGACGCCCTCGACCCCCAGCGCCAGCATCTTCTCGGGCGTGTCGGCGACCGGGAACAGCTTGCGGGTGGCAAGGTTCACACCCTTGTCGGTCGCCTGCGCGGACAGCGCCACGGCGACCAGCAGCGTGAAGGCGTTGGTATGCTCGAGCTCGCCCTTGGGCTCAGGCTCCGCCGCGTGGAAACGGGCGAAGATCTGCTCGATGTCGGAATAGGGAAGTTGCGCGGCCATGGCCAAAGCCTTTGGCACAGCCGCGCGAACGCTTCAACTCAGATGCACACCACGTCGAGCGGCGGGAAGCCGTTGAAGCCGATGCTGGCATAGGTCGTCGTGTACGCGCCCGCGCAGAGGATGCGGACGCGGTCGCCGGCGGCCAGGGCCTCGGGCAGCTGGATCGGGCGCTGCTCGTACAGCACGTCCGCGCTGTCGCAGCTCGGGCCGGCCAGCACGCAGGGGCCGGTCTCGCCGCCGTCGGCGGTGGTCTCGATCTGGTAGCGGATCGCCTCGTCCATGGTCTCGGCCAGGCCCGAGAACTTGCCGATGTCCAGGTACACCCAGCGCGCGATGTCGTCGGGGCGCTTGCGGCTGACCAGAAGCACCTCGGCGGCGATCACGCCGGCATCGGCGGCCACCGAGCGGCCGGGCTCGGCCATCAGGTAGGGCACAGGGCCGAACAGTTCGTCGACCAGCGCGCGGACACCGGCGCCATAGGGCGTGGGTGCGTCGATAGCGTCGCCGTAATAGGCCGGGAAGCCGCCACCGACGTTCAGCACCTGCATGTCGAACCCGTCGGCCACGAGGCCGTGCCACAGCTCGGCCGCTTGCTCCAGCACCGGGCGCCACATGGCGGCGCGGCGGGTCTGAGAGCCGACGTGGAAGCTGATGCCGACAGGGCGCAGCCCAAGAGCGCGGGCATAGTGGAACAGCGCCGGGATCTGGGCCGCAGGCGCGCCGAACTTGCGGCTCAGCGGCCAGTCGGCTTCGCTCGCCTCGACCAGCAGGCGCAGGTAGACCTTCGCGCCGGGGGCGTAGGCGGCGATCTTCTCCAGCTCGGCCTCGGCATCGGCGGCGAACATCTCGATACCCTGGGCATGGGCCCAGGCGATGTCCGAGGTCCGCTTGACGGTGTTGCCGAACGAGACATGCTGGGGCTTCGCGCCCTCAGCGAGGCAGAGTGCGATCTCGGCGCGCGAGGCGGCGTCGAAACGGCAGCCTTCCTCGGCCAGGCGGGCGATCAGCACCGGCTCGGGGTTCGCTTTCACCGCGTAGTGGATGTGCGCCCGGCTTTTCGCGGTAGCGAGGCCGGTTTCCAGGTCGCGGAAGTTCTGCACCGCGCGCTCGATGTCCAGCACCAGCGTGGGGCGCTCGAAGACATGCGTGTCGAGGTAGGCGGCAATGCGCGCCGGAGCGGCCGAGCCGCGGAACGAGGGTGCAATGGATTGGGCGGCGTCGAATGACGCGCGGTCAGCAGCGATCATGGCTTCCCCATAAAATCCCGGATTCTCAGGCCCGGACGGATCCCACAAGGACGCGGATGACACTGCGTGACCCATGTCTCCGGGCAGCGAGCGCACTTTGCGTCTGAAAGCCCACATGCAGCCTTTCGGCGGAAAGTACAAATGCAAACGGCGCATGGCAGCCATGCGTTTTGGGCGCAGCTGCAGATGCCGCAGGATTCGGGTGGGCAAGGCGCGGTCCGGGCGGTTTACTGGACTTCTATCCAGAGGGCCGCACGCCATGAACGACCAGATCCAGACCGACCCCTACCACTACGCCGTGATCGGCCGTGCCATCGAGCATATCGGCGAGACAGTGGCCGAGCAGCCCACCCTCGACGAGGTTGCCCGCGCCGTCGGTCTGTCCCCTGCGCATTTTCAACGGGTGTTCAGCCAGTGGGCCGGGGTCAGCCCGAAGCGCTATCAGCAATACCTGACGCTGGACCACGCCAAGCGTCTGCTGGCCGAGCGGCACAGCGTGCTCGATGCAGCGCATGGTGCGGGCCTGTCCGGTTCGGGTCGGCTGCATGACCTGTTCCTGCGCTGGGAGGCGATGACCCCGGGCGACTATGCCCGCGCCGGGGAAGGTCAGACGATCCGCTGGGCCTGGGTCCCCAGTCCCTTCGGCGAGGCCCTGGTCATGGCTACCGACCGCGGCATCTGCGGGCTTGCCTTCACCGCCGAGGCGGGCCGTGAGGAGGCGATGCGCGACATGCGCGCCCGTTGGCCCAAGGCCGACTATGTCGAGGATCCCGCCGCCATCACGCCGCAAGCCGACGCCGTGTTCGGCGGCCGGGGCGAAGCGCGGCTGCACCTGATCGGCGCGCCGTTCCAGATCAAGGTCTGGGAGGCGCTGCTGCAGGTCCCGATGGGGCAGGTCACCACCTATTCCGACATCGCCCGCTTGGTCGGCGCGCCCCGCGCGCAGCGCGCGGTGGGCACGGCGGTGGGCCGCAACCCGATCAGCTTCCTGATCCCCTGCCACCGGGCGCTGCGCAAGTCCGGCGGGCTTGGCGGCTATCACTGGGGCCTCGGCGTCAAGCGCGCGCTGCTGGCCTGGGAGGGCGCGCGGGCCGACGCGCTCGACCCGCTGCCGGCGCCCGATGCACCGCCGCTACTGGCAAGTGCGGGTCACGCCGGCTGAAAGGATCCGCAAGAAACCGCCTATGGAAGCAACTCCCCGTGACCCCGGGTGCTAGGTGCTTGCGTGCCGTGCCATATGACGCTCAATCACAACGTCCGGCCAATCCGGCTCATCGAGCACACGAGGACCAAAATGACCATCGTCAAGCTTCCCCTCGCCCTGACCGCCACCGCGGCACTTGGGCTTGCCGCCTGTACCAATCCCGACGGCACCACCGACAACACCAGCACCGGTGTTCTGGCCGGCGCGACGCTCGGTGCGCTCGCCGGCGGCCTGATCGGTGACGACGCCAAGGGCGCGGCCATCGGCGGCATCGCCGGTGCGGCGGTTGGCGCCGGCGTCGGCGCGCTGCTCGACCGCCAGCAGCGCGAGCTGCAGCAGGACCTCGCAGGTTCCGGCGCCAAGATCATCAACACCGGCAGCCAGCTGATCGTGTCGCTGCCCGAGGCGATCACCTTCGACGTCGACAGCACCGTGGTGAAACCGAACTCGGTTAGCAATATCGCGGCTATCGCGCGGAACCTGCAGGACTACCCGAACTCGACCGTTCAGGTGATCGGCCACACCGACAACACCGGCTCGGCCTCGTACAACCAGGACCTGTCGGTGCGCCGCGCCTCCGCCGTGGCCAACGTGCTGTTCTCGAACGGTGTGCGCCAGAACCGCGTCCGGATCATCGGCCAGGGCCAGACCCAGCCGATCGCCAGCAACAATACTGTCGACGGCCGCGCGCAGAACCGCCGCGTCGAGATCGTGATCACGCCGACCGCCTGATCCTTCTCCGACGGAGCATTCCCGAAACCCCGGTGCCAGCGGCGCCGGGTTTTTTTTCATGGCCGAAGGGCAGGGCGCAGGGCTGGCCGCGGATGCCTCCGGCGGGGATATTTGGGGAAATGGAAGGCGGGCGACAGATGCGGCCCGGCGTCCTCCGGGCAGCAATGAAAAAGGGGGCCGCGAGGGCCCCCGATTTCCGAACCGGTGAGGATCGTCCGCGTCAGTGCAGCTTGCCGCGGATGTTCTCGATCGCCGTGTCGACCAGCGCGTTGGCGCGGGCCGGGTCCATCTTCTGGGCGATGACCTGGGCCGCGGCGGCGGTCGCAACGTTCACCGCGCGCTCGCGCACTTCGCGGACCGCGGCTTCCTCGGCCGAGGCGATCTGCTCGGTCGCGGCCTTCAGGCGGCGCTCGATCGAGGCTTCAAGGTCCTTGCGGGCCTCTTTCGCGGCGGCCTCGGCCTCGGTCTTGGCCGAGGAGACGATGCCGGCGGCCTGAGTTGCGACCTCTTTCTTGCGCTTCTCGAACTCGGCCAGCACCTGCTGCGCTTCCTCGCGCAGGGCACGGGCGTCGTCCAGTTCCTTGCGGATCGTCGCGGCGCGGGCATCCAGCGCCGAGGTCAGCTTGCCCGGCACCTTGAACCACAGAAGGACAGCGACGAAGAGCAGGAAGCCCAGCAGCACCACGAAGTCGGTGTTGTTGAGGCTGAAGAAGGGGCCGGTGGCCCCGGGCAGCAGCATCAGCATGGGCTCAGCCTTTCATCTCTGCGTCGACGGCGGCCTTGACGGCGGCGTCGTCGGCAACGTCGGGCATGATCGCCGAGACGATGGCGGCGCCGACTTCGGCCGCGACCTGCTCGACGTTCTGCGTCGCGCTTTCGCGGATCTCGTCGATGCGCTTCTCGGACTCGGCGGTACGCGCCGCGATCTCGGCATCGGCCTTGGCGGTCGCCGCATCGAGTTCCTTCTGGATCTCGGCGCGGGTTTCGGCCGCGATCTTCTGCGCGTCGGAGCGAGCCTCGGCCAGGGCCTTGTTATAGGCCTCTTCCGCTTCGGCAGCCTGGGTGCGCAGCTCGGCCGCGGCTTCCAGGTCCGAGGACACGACCTGGTCGCGGTCCTCGATCGCACCGCGGATCTGAGGGATCGCGACACGGTTGATGATGAAATACAGCGCGACCAGGCTCACAACCAGCCAGAAGATCTGGTTGGGGAAGGTCGAGAAGTCGAGTTGCGGCATGCCGGCCGAGGATTCAGCCGCGTGCGCCGCGTCGGTGGGTTCTGCCATGTTCGGGCTCCTTGGCTGCGCCGCACCCTGGGATCAGGGCGCGCAAGGCGCGGGCGGGCACGCTGGCGCCCCCGCCCGGTTCGTCCGTGCTCAGACGGCGAACATCAGCAGCAGCGCGACCAGGAACGAGAAGATGCCCAGCGCTTCGGCGAACGCGATGCCGATGAACAGCGTGGCGGTCTGCTCGCCCGCAGCCGAGGGGTTGCGCAGCGCGCCGGCCAGGAAGTTGCCGGCCACGTGGCCCACACCGATGGCGGCGGTACCCGAACCGATGGCGGCCAGACCGGCGCCGATTGCGGTGCCCATTTCAGCGATGTTGCCTTCCATGAGGTGTCTCCTTTTGATGGAATGACGGAATTAGTGCGACGGATGCAGCGCGTCCCGGAGGTACACGCAGGTCAGGATCGTGAACACGTAGGCCTGGATGACGGCCACCAGCAGCTCCAGCCCGTAGATCGCGGTGATCGCGAAGATCGGCAGGATGGCGCCAAGGCCCAGCGCGCCGGCAAAGCCCGCGAACACCTTGAGCACGGCGTGGCCGGCCATCAGGTTGCCCGCAAGACGGATGGAGTGGCTGACCGGGCGCACGAAGTACGAGATCAGCTCGATGATCGCCAGGATCGGGCGCAGCGCCAGCGGCGCGCTCGAGACCCAGAACAGGCCCAGGAAGCCGGTGCCGTGCTTGATGAAGCCGATCGCGGTCACGCTGATGAACACCGCCAGCGCCAGCACTGCCGTCACGGCGAAGTGCGAGGTGACCGAGAAGCTCATCGGGATCAGCGCCAGCAGGTTGGCGAACAGGATGAAGGTGAACAGCGTCAGGATGTAGGGGAAGTACTGCACGGCGTCCTTGCCGGCGACATCCTCGACCATCTTGCGGGTGAAACCGTAGGTCAGCTCGGCCATGCTCTGCCCGCGGGTCGGGATCAGCGCGCGGCCACGGGCGCCGACGACCAGCAGCAGGGTGACGGCGGCGATGGTGATCGCCATCCACAGCGTGACGTTGGTGATCGAGTACCAGTGCACGGTGTCACCGAAAAGCGGGGCCACCTCGAACTGATCCATCGGGTGAATGTTGAAGCCGCTGCCGCCTTCGCCGTGTTCTGCCACCGGATCCGCCATGTCTCACTCCGTATCGTCGGGCGTCTTGCCCGGATCAGCCTTGCCGGGGCCGCGGCCCCGTTGCACTTCTTCCGCCGAGCGCATCATCGTGCGGACCCCGGCGGCAAATCCCAGTAGGGCGAAGATCATCAGGAAGATCGGCAGTGTCCCGAACAGGTAGTCGAGCCCGTAGCCGATCAGGCAGCCCAGCCCCATGCCGATCACAAGCTCGAGCACCATCCGCCAGGCAAGGCTGGTGGCCTCGTACTTGCTCGACCCCGAAGGTTTCGGTTCGCGCGCCTTGTGGGCCTGCGCGATCCGGTCTTCCAGCTGCTTGAGCCGGTCCCGGGGAGAATGATCGGCCATGAACTGGACCTGGATCCTGAGCGATTTCGCCCGCCTCAGGACGCAAAACGCCCCTCGGCAAACTTGCGCGGACCCTAGAAAGGGGGGGCAGGGCTGTCAAGCGCAGACGTGCAGGAACGTGTTTGGTTCAATATGTTGAAATTGCTTGTTATTTCCGGGGTGCGACCGGCGGGCGCATCCGTCGCGTTTCGCGGCCCTCGCCTGCGACGGTGCACCGCCGTTCATTCAACCTGACGGTTGACGATTCACGGATCGGGGGTAAACCGGGGGGATGATCCCGCACGCTCCAGATCCCGACGCTCATCTTGACGCCGTCTTCGCGGCGCTCGCCGATCCCACGCGGCGGGCGATCGTCAACCGGCTTCTGGCCGGGGATCACACCGTTTCGGATCTCGCCGAGCCGTTCGAGATGAGCCTCGCGGCCGTCTCCAAACACCTCGGCATCCTGACCCGCGCCGGGATCGTCAGCCAGCGCCGCGAGGGACGGACCAAATGGTGCCGGCTCGAGGTCCTTTCGCTACGGCCCGCCGCCGTCTGGATGGAGGCATTCGGCAGTTTCGATGCCACCGACCTCGATACGCTCGAAGAACTCTTCGCCTTGGCCGAGGCGCTTCCCGCCGCGCAACAGGACGACTAGACCGCGCCCAGTACCTTCAGGGGCACGAAGACCGCCGCGCCCAGCGTTGCCAGCCCCGCTCCCGCGAACAGCGCGTCCCGCGTCAGCAGGGCGGTCGAAAACATCAGCACCGTGAAGCCGAGGATCGACGACGAGAACGGCACCACCTCAAGGAAGGGCATCGCGAGGCCGCAGAGCAGGCAAAGCATCTCCAGCAGCGTGCGGACCGGCGCGCGCATGAGCCGCCAGCCATGGCCCGTCGCGTGCCGGTCCATCCAGTCCGCCGCCTTGCGGATCTTCGGCATCGCCTTGCGGGCTTTCTGCCCGTCGATCGGGCGATGGGTCAGGAAATCCGGCAGCCAGAGGTGATCGCGGCCCGGCCACAACATCTGCGCGGCGATGAACGCGATGGTCAGCCCGCAGGCCGACGAGAACAGCGGAATCCCCGACAGCGGCGAGACCACCAGCATCGCCGGCACGATCATCACCGGCAGGAACGAACTGCGCCCGAACCCCTCGATCACGTCCGAAAGGGTCGGGCTGTCAGACTGGAAGACATCCTCCAACGCGTCGGCAATGGTGCTGACGGGGTGATCGCTTTGGGCGGGGTCATGTGCGGTCGTCTCGGTCATCGCAGGATGAACGCGCGACAGGCACGCCGGTTCCGCCTCATGTCAGGACCTGCACGCTGATTGCGCCGGCGTATATCAGCAGGACTGCCAGGCTCTCGGTCCCGATGTTCCCCGGCCCGTTTTTCTCGCGATACAGCATCCCCATCGTGATCACGCAGGTCATCACCAGGCCCGTCGCCAGCCAGAACCAGTCGTCCATCGTCACCGCATGGTAGATCGAGCCCTCGCGGTAGCCGACATCGGCCAGCGACAGGAACAGCACGTCGAATGTGTTACCGCCGATGATCCCGCCGAGCGCCAGTTGCAGCGCGCCGCGCCTAACGGCGGCCAGCGTGGTGACCAGTTCGGGCAGCGAGGTCGCCACCGCCGTCATCAGCGCGCCCACCACCGAGGCGTTCAGCGAATACCGGTCGATCAGCCCCGCCGCGACCTGGCTCAGAACCCAGCCGGCCGTGCCCAGCGCCGCGAGCAGCAGCGCGAACCGCCCGAACAACACAAGCGTCTGCCGCCTGTCGCCGCCGTCCTCGTCCGGCTCGTCTGGCTCGGTCTCGCGGGTGCGGACGGGTTTCCACATCGGCGCCTCGCGGATCCGCCGTGTCGCGACAAGGCCACCCGCATAGATCACGATCAGCAGGACCGAGACCGGGTGGACACCCAGCAGCGTCACTTCGGGCCCGGTCAGCGCCAGCAACGGCAGCGCCAGCAGCAGCATGAGCAGCGCGCCCTGGAAGACGTTGGCCAGCTCCGCGGCCGCGTGTTCTAGGTTGGCCCGGCGATGCATCACGTCCGCCACCGCCAAGAACGCCGTCTGCGCTGCGATCCCCCCGATCCCGTTCGAGAACGCCAGCGACGCCCGCCCGTCCAGCGCCGCGGTCAGCGAGACCAGTGTTCCGGAAAGCGAGGTCGAGGCCCCCAGCAGGACGCCGCCCACCAGCGCCTCGCCCAGCCCGGTGCGGTCGGCCAGCCGGTCGGCAAGGTCCGTCATCCGCAATCCGCTCAGCAGGATCACAGTCGAGGCGGCAAGGAAAATGGCGATCAGCGCGAGGAGGGGAAGACTTTCGAACATGGTCCCAAACGCGGTTGCCCCGATTTGGTTTCAGGCTTCCGTCAGAAGCGTCGGGGCGGAACCCTGCGCGTCGCAGCGGCGTTGGCCTTGCACGAACCGTAACCGAAACCCGGAACGCTGTCATGGACCGCATCGACCTGATCGCCCTTCTCTCCGCCGCGCTGATCGCTGGTGGCGGCTGGCTGATCCAGGCCGAGGCGCAGGACATGGGCGCATCCGGCATCGCGCAGGCCGAGGGCGGCACTGCTCTTCGCATCCTGCGCTGATCCAAGGAGGAACTCCATGTCCTGGCTCGACATCCTGCGCCCGCCCGTCCCGCGCCCCCAGCCGCTGCCGCAGCCAGTCGACACCGCACCCCCGCCGCGCACGCGCTGATCTCTTCCGCCGGAACCAAACCCAGCCTTTCGCGGTTGTCCCGCATCCGTGGAAGGAAACAGGATGATCACCGAGAACGGCGGGGCCCCCGCCCAGACTGACCTCGAAGACACCGCCTCAGACAATCGGCGACGCCGCCGCGAGGAGGTCGAGACCCGCTCGCAGGACAACGAGCGTGCCCTGACCGCATCCGAGCGCGAGCGGGTACGCGACGCCCGCCGCCTGTCCGCGCGCACGGTCTATGCCGTCGTCATGGCCGAGGGCGAAGAGGAACTCTCGCGCCCCGTGCACTCGCTGATGTGGTCCGGCATCGCGGCCGGGATCGCGATCTCGACCTCGGTCCTCGCCGAGGGCATCCTGCACCACGAGCTCAAGGACATGCCCCGTGCCGAGGTGATCGTCAGCATGGGCTACACCGTGGGCTTCATCCTGGTGATCCTTTCGCGCCTGCAACTCTTTACCGAGAACACGCTGTCGGTCGTGCTGCCGGTGCTGTTCCGCCCGACCCGCGACAACTTCCGCTGCACCGCGCGGCTGTGGACGACGGTGTTCCTCGCCAACATGATAGGCACCGCGCTCGCCGCGGGCTTCGTGATGATCCCGGATCTGATTCCACCCGGCACGTTCGACGGGATGGCCGAGGTCTCGCGCAGCTATGCCGAGGTCTCGGGCTGGGACGCGATGTTCCGCGGCATCCCGGCGGGGTTCCTGATCGCCGGCGTCGTCTGGATGCTGCCGTCGGCGCGCGGCTCCGAGATCTGGGTGATTTTCCTTTTCACCTACATGATCGCGCTCGGCGGATTCACCCACGTGATCGCCGGCTCGGGCGAGGTGTTCCTGCTGGTCTTCATGGGCGAGATGACCATCTGGACCGGGATCGGCCAGTACATCCTGCCGACGCTTCTGGGGAACATCATCGGCGGCACCGGCCTCTTCGCCATGCTGGCCCATGCGCAGGTGTCCGAGGAACTCTAGACCCGCCTGACGGCCTGCCGCATGTGCGGGCCGCGCGGCGCGTGCTATGGCTTGGAAAACCGCCGGGGAACCCTTGCCGATGGCGCAGCTGCCACTGCCCGATTATCCCGACCGTTTCGCGCTGGCGAACGAGCTGCATGCCCGTCCGTTCCCGGAACTGGTTGCGCCCTGCCGTGCCGGGCATATCGCCATCATGCCCGAGGCCAACGCCGCCGAGCGGGACCGTGCCCGCGACTTCGACCATCTCTGCGCGCTTCTCGACCGGCACGGCGCGGTCAGGCCCGCGCCCGGTGCGAACCACCACAGCGCGCAGCTGGGCCGCGCCTTCCTCAAATGGGAGCAGCACACCGAGTTCGTGACCTACACGCTGTTCGTGCCGGGGCTTGGCGATACGCCCTTCGACGGCAGCGTGCACGCGCTCTTTCCCGACGACTGGCTGGCCGCCGCGCCGGGGCGTGTGCTGACCTCCTGCCTCGTGCGGATCGAGGAGGATGGCGGCCAGGCCGACGACGGCACGCTCTCGGCCTATTTCGTGCAGGAAAGCTTCGCGATCAGCGCGGTGATCGACGGGGCCGCGACCATCGCCGGGGATTTCCGCATCGACCAGAACGGGCACGTGCGCTTCTCGGTCCTGCCCGCCCCCGGCACCGGAGAGCAGCGGCTCGGTCGCATTGTTCAGCGCGTGCTTGAGATCGAGACCTACAAGGCCGCGGCCATGCTGACGTTGCCCCACGCCCGCCGCGTCGCGGGGCGGGTGGCGGAACTCGACCGCGAGCTGGCGCAGGTCGTCACCCACATGGCGGCGGACGAGGGCGATGACGCAGGCACGCTCGACCGTCTGCTGCGCATCGCCGCCGAGGTCGAGCGTCTGTCCTCCGAGACCGCCTTCCGTTTCGGCGCCGCCGGGGCCTATGCCGCCATCGTCACCCAGCGGATCGAGGTGCTGCGCGAGGAACGCTCCGCCTCGCGCCAGACTTTCGCCGAGTTCATGATGCGAAGGTTCGAACCCGCGATGCGCACCTGCCGCTCCGCCGAGGGCCGGCTGACGGAACTCGGCCTGCGCGCGCAGCGCGCCTCGAACCTGCTGCGGACGCGCGTCGATGTCGGCAACTCCCGGCAGAACGTCGAGGTTCTGCGCCGCATGGACGAACGCGCCGCGCTGCAATTGCGCCTGCAGGAAACCGTCGAGGGCCTCTCGGTCGTCGCCATCAGCTATTACGCGGTGAACCTCGCCGCGAACCTGCTGAAACCGACGGGCAAGGCCATGGGCCTGTCCGAAGCAGGTGTCTATGCCCTGCTGACGCCGCCTGTGGTGCTCGGCGTCTGGTTCATGGTCCGCCGCATCCGCGCCCGGATCGCCGCCCGCGAAAAGGGCCGCGAATGACCCCGTCCCCCGAGATCGCGCGGCTCTGGGCGCTGATCGACGCCGACCCGATGGGGGCCGAGCTTGCAGGTTTGCTCCGCGCCCCCGAACTGCGCTCCTCGGGCTATCCGCAGACCCCCGACGCCTGCCTGCCCTTCGCCTGGACCGGCGGCGACGGCGTCCACTTCTCGCAGGCCCCCGGCGGTGTGGTCATCATGACCGTGCCCATGTGCCCCGAAACGCCCAACCTGGCGCTGGGCGATGACCTGCGCGAGTTCCTGGCCCTCGGCCTGCCCGAGGGCTTCTTCATGCTCGAAGGCCTCGCCTACGACCGCGAAAAGGGCCTCGCACGCCTCGCGGCGCGCAAGGGCCCGCCCGAAGGCTTCATGGCCTCCCTGGCAAAGACCTTCGCCCTCACGCCCTGGCCGGAGCTCGCAACGCGCTTTGCCGCGCTTCAATCCGCCCACGCCGCCCACCTGCGCCCCGCCTGACAGAGGCGCGCCAGCTTTCTCTTTCCCCAAAATACTCCCGCCGGAGGCCCCCGCCCGCCACGGGTGCGAGGCCGGCCGACCTCACCCCACGGCCTTCGCCTGGTTCACCCGCGCCGACAGCGCCGCGTGGCTCTCGACGCGCTCGGAGTACCGGTCCACAAGATGCTCCTTGATGTCCCTCGTCAGCATGGTGAACTTCACCAGCTCCTCCATCACGTCGACAATCCGGTTGTAATAGGGCGAGGGCTTCATCCGACCGTCGGCGTCGAACTCGTTCCAGGCCTTCGCGACCGAGGACTGGTTGGGGATCGTCAGCAGCCGCATCCACCGCCCCAGGATCCGCAGCTGGTTGACCGTGTTGAAGCTCTGGCTTCCGCCGCAGACCTGCATCACCGCCAGCGTCTTTCCCTGCGTCGGGCGCACGCCACCCAGCGATAGCGGAATCCAGTCGATCTGCGACTTCATCACCCCGGTCATCGCGCCGTGCCGCTCGGGCGAGGACCAGACCATGCCCTCGGACCAGGTCACGAGGTCACGCAGTTCAGCCACCTTGGGGTGGTCCGCCTCGACCGTGTCTGGCTGCGGCAGGCCGCGCGGATCGAAGATGCGGACCTCGGCGCCCAGCTTCTCCAGCACGCGGCCTGCTTCCTCGGCGCTGAAGCGCGAGAAGCTGCGTTCCCGCAGCGAGCCGTAGAGGATCAGGATCCGCGGTGCATGGCTGCTGCGCGCGGCGGGAAACAGCGCCTCGGGGTCGATCGGGGCGAAGCTTTCCTCCGCGATGTTCGGGCAGTCAGACAACGTACTCGCCTTCCTCGTTCAGGATCATCTGGCCGTCTTCCTTCAGAAGCGGCCCCTCGGGCAGCCGGTCCAGCAACGCCAGCACCGCCTCCGAGGGTCGGCACAGCCGAACCCCCTTGGGGCTGGCGACGATGGGCCGTTCCACCAGGATCGGATGTTCGACCATCGCGTCCAGCAGCGCCTCCTCGGACACCGACGGGTCGGTCAGACCCAACTCTTCCGCCGGAGAGCGGCGCACCCGCAGCGCCTCGCGCGGGGTCACGCCCGCCGCCGCGAACAGCGCCAGCAGCTGCGGCCGGGTCCACCCCTCCTTCAAGTACTCGACGACCACCGGCTCCACGCCCGCGGCGCGGATGAAGGCCAGCACATTGCGCGAGGTGCCGCAGTCCGGGTTGTGATGAATGACGATCATTCCGTGTCCTTTCGCGCTCAGCAGCAGGCGATTTCATCGAGGAAACTGCGGCACATCGCCGGATCGCCACCGCAGCAGTCCTCCAGCAGAAAGCCCAGTAGGGCGCGCACCTGCTCCATCCGCGCGAAATAGCGGATCGAGCGGCCCTCGCGCACCGCGCGGACCAGCCCGGCGGCGGAGAGGACGTTGAGGTTGTTCGACAGCGTGTTGGCCTTCACGCCCAGCCGGTCGGAGATCTCTCCGGCGGCCAGGCCCTTCGGCCCCGCCTGCACTAGCAGTCGGAACACGTCGAGGCGCATGTCGTGCGCCAGCCCCGCGAGAGCATCGATGGCAGTTATCTTTTCCATATTTCATGTATAATGGAAATAACAGCCGGGGCAACCCCGAACCCTCAGCCTCGCGCGGGAAGCGCCGTGCCGGGGCGCGAGACCAGCGCGAACACCAGCCCCGCGACCACCGCCAGCCCCGAGGCCAGGGCAAAGGTCTGCGCCGGTCCGGGACTGGCCAATTCGAGGAAGGACGACAGGAACTGCCCCAGGAAGATCGCCGAGGACAGCATGCCAAGGTTCCGGGCCCTCGCGCCGACCGGGCTGCGCGCGACGACCGCATGATTGGCTACCGGGATCGAGAACCCGAAACCGGTGCCCATCAGCAGCGCGGCCAATGCCAGGCCAGCCCCCTCGGCGCCCACCGCATAAACCGCGTGCCCGGCCGCGAAGGCCGCGAAGGCCAGCAGGATCGTACCCCTATCGCCGAACATCCGGCAGGTGCGGGGCATCACCCCGGCGGCGATCACCGCCACCATCGAGACCGATGCAAGGTAGTAGCCGATCATCGTCTCGCTCAGCCCCTGCGCGCTCAGGCTGCCGGGCAGGGTGATGAAGGATGCGAAGAACAGCACCATCGCCAGCGTCGCCGCGAGGTAGATGTCGCGCACCCCCTGCGGCGGCGTCTCGTCCGCGCTGGCCGATGCCTGCGTGGCCGGTGTGCGCGGCACCCACAGCGCGACCGGCAGAAGGAAGGCGAAAGCCAGCAGGTAGAGGCCGAACGGCAACCGCCAGCCGAACGCCGCCAGCGCGCCGCCGAGCGCCAGAAAGACCACGCCGCCCAGCTCGATCGACATGCCCTGTCGGGCGATCATCCGCAGCCGCGCGTCCCCCGCGTAAAGCTCCGAGATCAGCACCGTGCCCGCCGCCATCACCACGACGGTCGCGAAGCCCAGGGCCAGCCGGTCCGCCAGCAGCAGCGGAACCGCGTCGATGAAGGCTCCGGCGGCGCCCAGAACGCCATAGGCCGCCATGCCCACCAGCATTGCGCGCCGCCCGCCGAGCCATTCGATCAGCCGCCCGGCGAAGGGGCCGAACAGTACCACGCCCAGAGACGGCAGGGTGAGCAGCCAGCTTGCGTTCGCGCCCATCCCGGTTCGCTCAGCCAGCGTCGGCAGCACCGGCGCCACCACCGAGCCGACCATGATAGTCAGCGTCGATACCAGCAACAGCGCCGCCGCCGCGCCCTTGGTCGCCCTTGTCTCGTCAGTCATTCCCGTCTCCATTGCATTCGTGACTTGCTGGACGCATATACGAGACTCCAGTCCACAAACAATACGAGACGGCAGTCTATTTATGTCGGAGGCCCGGAATGAACGAAGATGTGAAGCCTGCCGGCCGTCCGCGCGACGATGCAGCCGGCCCCGCCCTGAAAAAGGCGGCGCGGAAGCTGGTGCGCGAGCACGGCTATGGCGCTGTCAGCATCGGCCAGATCATCGCGGCGGCGGGAGTGTCACGGCAGACGCTCTACCGCCGCTGGGACAGCAAGGCCGACCTGGTGCTGGAGGCTTTCTTCGAATCCGCGGGCTCGCCGCCGGACCCCGCGCCCGGCGCACCGATCCGCCCGGCGCTCGAGGCGTTCCTGCTGCAGATCTTCCGGCATCTCGAACAGGATGGCGGCGCGATCCGCAATCTGATCGCTTCCGCCCAGACCGACCCGGCCTTCCTGACCGGCTTTCGCGAGAATTTCGTGATCCCGCGCGAGCGCATGGTGACCGACCTGCTGGACCGCGCAGTGGCCGAGCGGCAGCTGCCGCCCGGGTTCGACATCGCGACCGCGACGCAGATGCTGCACGGCGGGTTCTGGTACCGGATGCTCAACGGGCAGCCGCTCGACGAGGCATTTGCCCGCGCGATGGTCGCCGCGATTTGGCCCCCGGAAACGGCGGGTTCCGGGCGTTAACGTTTAATATAGACTCTTTTCAACTTAAATATCATGTACTTAAGGGGGTTTTCACGATGAAATCCCCCTTTTCATGCTGCAAAGCGCTGTTTCGTAGCGCTCACCGCTCGGGCAGCGGGATGAATTCGGCATCGTCGTCCGGGGGCAGGTGGAAGCGCCCGTTCTGCCAGTCCCCGGCGCGCCAGGCCTCTTTCGCGGCCTCGATCTTCTCTTTCGACGAGGCGACGAAATTCCACCAGATATGCCGCGGCCCGCCCAGCGTCTCGCCGCCCAGCAGCACCAGCCGCGCGCCCTGTTCTCCGGCTTTCACGGTGATCCGGTCGCCGGGGCGGAACACCATCATCTGCCCCGCCGGGTACTCCTCGCCCGCCACGTTGGCCGAGCCCGCGACAACATAGATGCCCCGGTCCTCGTGATCGTCCGGCAGCGGTAGAGCCTCGCCAGCGGGCAGCATCGCGTCGGCATAGAACATGTCGTTGTAGACCGGCACCGGCGCGGTCTCGCCCCAGGCGCGGCCCATGATCAGCCGCACCTGCTTGCCGGCATCTTCGAACAGCGGCAACTCGCCCGCAGCACGGTGATGGAAAGCGGGGTCGGTGTCCTCGTGATCGTCGGGCAGGGCGACCCAGGTCTGGATCCCGAACAGCTTGCCCCCGGCAGCCCGGCGCGCGTCCGAGGTCCGCTCGGAATGGGTGATGCCGCGCCCGGCGACCATCCAGTTCACCGCGCCCGGCTCGATCTCGAGCTGGGTGCCCAGGCTGTCACGATGCATGATCCCGCCGTCGAACAGGTAGGTGACCGTGCCCAGCCCGATATGCGGGTGCGGGCGCACGTCGATCCCCTGCTCGGTCAGGAACTCCGCCGGGCCCATCTGGTCGAAGAAGATGAACGGCCCGACCATCTGCCGCTTCGGAGCGGGCAGGGCGCGGCGCACCTCGAACCCGCCGATGTCGCGGGCGCGGGGAACGATCAGGGTCTCGATCGCATCGACCTCGTCGCCGGTCGGGCAGGACGGGTCCAGGGCGGGGTTCCAGCTCATGGTGGCCTCCTTCGGCTTGCACGATGAAAGGTATGGGGCCGCACGCGCCGCGAACCAACAGCCGATGCGTCAGGAAACCGTTTCCCGACGCGCGCCAATCCCATTCCGGCACGACATGCCTTGCGGGGGCGCACGGCAGGCCCTACATCCGCAAGCGATGGTCCGTAATCCTTTCTCCAAACGCCCGCTTGTGCCGGTCATCCGGCTCGAGGGCGTCATCGGCGCGGGGGGGGGGGGAGGGGGGGGGCG
>NZ_JBTLNF010000002.1:0-329390 GCF_054457455.1 Halovulum sp. GXIMD14794
GCGACCGCCCGGCCGGGCGGTCGCGCGATCAACGACTCCCTTCTGGCCCAACCGATCGAGCGCGCCTTCAAGGGCAAGCCCGCCGCGGTGGCCTTGCAGATCAACTCGCCCGGTGGCTCTCCGGTCCAGTCGGCGCTCATCGCCGCGCGGATCCGGCGGCTCGCCGACGAGAAGGGCGTGAAGGTCTACGCCTTCTGCGAGGACGTGGCCGCCTCGGGCGGGTACTGGCTGGCAACGGCGGCGGACGAGATCTACGTGGATCCGGCGTCCATCATCGGCTCGATCGGCGTGATCTCTGCCGGGTTCGGCCTGCACGAGTTCATCGCCCGCCACGGCATCGAGCGTCGCGTCTACACCGCGGGCGAGGACAAGAGCATGCTAGACCCGTTCCGCCCCGAACGGGAACGGGACGTCGAGCGGCTGAAGGAAATCCAGGCCGACCTGCACCAGGTTTTCATCGCGCAAGTGAAATCCCGCCGCGGCGACAAGCTTGCCGAGGGTGACCTTTTCACCGGCGATGTCTGGCTTGGCAGCCAGGCGGTCGAGCTGGGACTGGTCGACGGAACCGCCCATCTGGTGCCCAAGATGAAAGAGCTGTTCGGGGACAAGACCCGGTTCAGCGTCAGCAAGCCCAAGCGCGGCCTGCTCAGCCGTTTCGGCATGAGTGCCCCCGACCTGGTCGGCGCGATCGAGGATCGGGCCGCCTGGGCCCGCTACGGAGTCTGAGCCATGATCGTCCGCGCCGTCCTTCTGTTCCTGATCGCGATGGCGGTGCTGGCGATGTTCGGAAAGCTGCGGATGCCCCGCCTTCCGGGGATCCGAAAGCCACGGCTTCCGGCGGCGCGGAAATGCCCCGAGTGCGGCGCCTACAATCCGGGCAAGGGTCCTTGCCCGTGCCAATCGAAGAAATGACCACTCCTGCCCTCTGAGGGTGGCGCGACCATGCGGAAGTGAGGACATGGAACTGTTACTGGCCGGCGTCGGCCTGCTGATCCTGATCATGGGCGGCGACGTGCTGGTGCGCGGCGCGGTGGCCCTGAGCCTCCATCTCGGCGTGCCGCCGCTGCTGGTCAGCCTGACCATCGTCGCCTTCGGTACATCGGCGCCCGAGCTGCTGATCGCGGTCAAGGCGGCGCTGGAGAACGCGCCGGGTCTTGCGCTGGGCAACGTCGTCGGCTCGAACATCGCGAACGTGTTTCTGGTGCTGGGCGTACCGGCGCTGATCAGCCGGCTTTACACCGACGACTGCGACACCAAGGGCAGCTATCTGCAGATGCTCGCCGTCACGGTTGTCTTCATGGGTCTGCTCTATACCAGCCCCTTGGGCGTCTGGCAGGGGCTGCTTCTGCTGGCGATCCTGGTGGTGGTGCTGGTCTGGATGGCGATGAGCGCGATGAAGAGCCGGAACGGGCTGCCCGAGGATTTCGACCCTTCCGAGGCCGCGGCACTGTCGAACGGCCGCGCGGCGCTCTACGTGCTGGCTGGCATCATCGCGCTGCCCTTCGGCGCCGACATCCTGGTCGACGCCGCACGCGAGATCGCGCTGAACTCGGGGATCTCGGAAGAGGTCATCGGCCTGACGCTGGTCGCCGTCGGTACCTCGCTGCCGGAACTGGCCACCACTGTGATGGCCGCGATCCGCAGGCAGGCGGACGTGGCGCTGGGCAACGTGATCGGCTCGAACATGCTGAACATTCTGGCGATCATGGGCGTCGCCAGCCTGTTCGGTCCGCTCGAGGTGCCGCAGATGATGATCTCGCAGGACATGTGGGTGATGCTGGCGGCCGCGCTGGTGCTGGCCCCTTTCGTGATGTTCGGGGTCAAACTGGGCCGGCGTGTCGGTGCGGGGTTCCTTCTGGCCTATGCGGCCTACATGATGTTCCTGTTCTGACCCGGAGAGGGACGTAAGATGACGGGACCTGCCCTTGTGACGGGGGCCGCCCGGCGGCTGGGCCGGGCCATGGCGCTGGAGCTTGCCCGGCGCGGCCATGACGTGGCGATCCACTACAACGGTAGTGCTGCCGATGCCGAAGCCACCGCCGAGGAGGCGCGGGCGCTGGGCGTGAGTGCAACGGTGCTGCAAGCGGACCTGCTGGACGACGAGGCCGTGGCCGGTCTGGTTCCGCGCGCCTCCGAGGCGCTGGGGTCGCCGCTCACGGTACTGGTCAACAATGCTTCGATCTTCGAGCACGACACGGTCGGGACCGCGACACTGGAAAGCTGGGACCGGCACCTCGGATCGAACCTCAAGGCGCCGTTCTTCCTGACCCAGTCCTTTGCCGCGCAATGCCCCAAAGGGGCGCGGGACGCGGCTGGAGAGCCGATCGCGAGCGGCGTTGTGGTCAACATGATCGACCAGCGCGTGCGCAAGCTGACACCGCATTTTGCGACCTACACGCTGGCCAAGTCGGCGCTCTGGGCTTTGACGAGAACGGCGGCGCAGGGGCTGGCGCCCGACATCAGGGTAAACGGCATCGGCCCGGGCCCGACGATGCAAGGCGCGCGGCAGAGCGACGGGCACTTCCAGGGGCAGCGGCAGGCGACAATTCTGCAGCGCGGGTCCGACCCCGAGGAGGTCTGCCGGGCGCTGGGCTTCATCCTCGACTCGCCCGGACTGACCGGGCAGTTGCTGTGTATGGACGGCGGTCAGCATCTTGGATGGAATACGCCGGATGTTCAGGGTGTTGAGTAATTCGCGCTCAGGGAATCGGGTGTTCGGCGAAGGGCCGGACCACGGCAGGTCAAAGCCGGTTTGTCCACGGGTATCTGAGTTCTCACATTACTGTTATAAATCCTTAAATTTCCTAGAATTTTTTGACGTATACAAAAATATCACATTGAATTTCAATGACTTACGATGTTGCTCATTTTTTGAGCAATTCGCTCGGAGCCCTTAATTTCCGGGGGAAATCGCGCTTACGCAGGAGTTTTGAACAGCTTTATCCACAGGATTGGTGGAAAGGTTTTGGCTTGAAATCGGCCGCTTGGAGTAGCAGCCAGAGAGCAGAATCAGCACGGGTGAGGAATTGATGACGGAAGAACCGCAAGCGCCGGGTTTCGAGGAGGAGGGAGCCAGCGCACCCACATCCTCGGCGCGAGCGGGACACCGGATCATCGCCGAATACGTGCGCAACCTCGGGCAGGGGCCAGGCGTCTACCGGATGCTCGACGAACAGGGCGCGGTGCTCTACGTCGGCAAGGCGCGGAACCTGAAAAAACGGGTGGCGAGTTACGCCAAGCCGACGGGGCATTCCGCGCGGATCGGGCGGATGATCGCGGCCACCCGCTCCATGATGTTCCTGTCAACCGAAACCGAGACCGAGGCGCTGCTGCTTGAGCAGAACCTCATCAAGCAGCTCAAGCCGCGCTACAACGTGCTGCTGCGCGACGACAAGAGCTTTCCGAACATCCTGATCCCGGCGGACCACCCTTTTCCGGCGATCAAGAAGCACCGGGGGATGAAGCGTGAGAACGGCGCCTATTTCGGCCCGTTCGCCAGCGCCGGCGCGGTGAACCGAACGCTGAACCAGCTGCAGAAGGCATTCCTGCTGCGCAACTGTTCGGACTCGATGTTCGAGAGCCGCACGCGCCCCTGCCTGCTGCACCAGATCAAGCGCTGCTCGGCGCCGTGCGTGGGTCGGATCAGCGAAGAAGAGTACGCCCGCGACCTGGAGGATGCCCGGCGTTTTCTTCAGGGGCGTACCACGAGAGTTCAGGCCAAGTTGGCGGAGGCGATGCAGGAAGCCTCGGACGCGATGGAGTTCGAGCGCGCCGCCGCGTTGCGCGACCGGATCAAGGCGCTGACACAGGTGCAGTCCACGCAAGGCGTGAACCCTGCGGGCGTGGCCGAGGCCGATGTCGTCGCGCTTCATCAGGACAGCGGCCAGGCCTGCGTCGAGGTCTTCTTCATCCGCGCCAACCAGAACTGGGGCAACCGGGCCTATTTCCCGCGTCTCGCTTCGGGGACCGAGCCGGGCGAGGTGCTGGAGGCGTTTCTGACCCAGTTCTACGATGGCAAGACGCCACCCCGGATGGTGCTGATGAGCCATCCCGTCGACAACCCCGACCTTGTGGCTGCCGCGCTGAGCGCCGCCGCCGGGCGCAAGGTGACGATCGGCGTTCCCCAGCGTGGCGAGAAGGCGCAGCTGGTGGAATCCGCGCTGCGCAACGCGCGCGAGGCGCTGGCCCGCAAGATGGCTGAAAGCGCCAGCCAGGCACGGCTGTTGGAGGGGCTGGCCGAGGCGTTCGACCTCGACGGTCCGCCGCAGCGGATCGAGGTCTACGACAACTCGCATATCCAGGGCACCAACGCCGTCGGCGGGATGATCGTGGCTGGGCCCGAGGGGTTCCTGAAATCGCAGTACCGCAAGTTCAACATCCGCTCGAAGGATCTGACGCCAGGCGACGATTTCGGAATGATGCGCGAGGTGCTGGAGCGGCGTCTGGCTCGGCTGATGAAGGAAGACCCGAACCGCGAGACTGACGCCTGGCCCGATCTGCTGCTGATCGACGGCGGCCCGGGTCAGATCAGCGCGGTGGACGAGGTCATGCACGAGATGGGCGTCGAGGATATCGCGGTGATCGGCGTGGCGAAGGGCGTGGACCGCGATGCGGGCAAGGAGGAGTTCTACCGCCCCGGCAAGCCCGCCATGGCGCTGCCCTATCGCGACCCGGTTCTCTATTTCATCCAGCGCCTGCGCGACGAGGCGCACCGGTTCGCCATCGGCGCGCACCGGGCCAAGCGGGCCAAGGCGGTCAGCGCAACGCCGCTGGACGATGTGCCGGGCGTGGGTGCCACGCGCAAGCGGGCGCTGCTGGCGCATTTCGGCTCGGCCAAGGCGGTCTCACGCGCGGGGCTGGCGGACCTGAAGGCCGTGGACGGCATCTCGGACGCATTGGCCGAGACGATCTATGCGCATTTCCACGAAAAGAGCGGATGACGTGACGCGGATGCTTTGCTAGCCTGTTCTCAGGTGGGGAAGTATTCGGTTATTTCATGTTAAGATCATTGTCCGCCTGCGGTATCGCCGTGTTCTACTTGGTTGCCGACGGAAGCGTCGCACAGGTTCCCGAGTATCCCGTACTTCGTGAACATCAGGCTGCATGTTTATCCGAAATGGCAGATGAATACATCAAGGCGGGCCGTGCCTCTCGACCGCTCCCGGTTGGTCTTTGTCCGGACATGCCGTCAGCCAGGGATCTTGCACGGCTCGCGACCCAGAATTCCGTCCTCAATCCCTCGTTCGATGCGGGGCCGCTCATTCCGGAGGATGAGACGGAGGCCATGTTGATCCTTAGCCGCAGGCAGTTGGAATGCTTGCGGGATCATTATGATCTCGTCGTACAGCCTTTCGAGTATGACGGCGTTCTCGATCCAGATGCATTGATTGTGGAGTTGCGCCTGGATCTTTGCCCATGAGCGACGTTCCGGATGCGGCAAACTGGACTTGGTTCAGAAGGCTTGAAGCGGCTTCGTATCTTGCCGCCGTATTCGCGATCGGCGCCACCGCATACCAGCTCTACAAGGCGAATGGGGATCGCGCGGTCGACGCCACCCTTGGCTACCTGCGCGTGTTAAGCGAGGATCCTCTGGCGGACATGCAACGTGAGATCACGGATCGTTGGCTGGAACACCGGGAAGCTTTGGCCGTGATGCAGCAGCAAAAGGTTTCTGGCCCAAACATTGCCCTATTCACCCGCGAGGTGATCTATGGGCGCGCCTCGGAGGAGCCGCAGCAAGACTTGACGTCATCCGTCGTAGCCATTGTGCGCAATCTCGATCAACTGGCCATTTGTGTCGATGCGGGTTTGTGCGACTGCAACACCGCACGCGATCACCTTGGCGAGTACGCAATAGAAATTCATCAAACCTACGCCCCCATAGTTTCTGACTACCGGCTGGTCTTTGGCGGCAACAGCCTCGGTATAGACTTGCAAGAATTTGTGGAGAACTCCAAATGCGCACGGTGATCGCGGGCCTTTTGGCGCTCGGGCTGGTTGCCAAGGCTGGCGCTGCCGAGATGAACTGGGTCGATCCGATGGGCCAGGTGTTGGTCTCGCCATATCCACTGGATTCGGTCGGCGAGCCGATGCCGACAGGCGGTCCGGTTTTTCTAGGCGGGCCCCATCTTCGGGTTACAGGCGAAATCGTAAGGGGCGACAACGCCAAATTGAAGGCGCTCTTGCAGGAGAAGCTGCCCGACTTCAATCAGCACATGTTCAATGAGGTCGTCGTGTCATTCGCCAGCGACGGCGGCGACTTCTACGAGGCCCTCGACATATCCGACACCATCCAGTCTTTTGCTGTCGCAACATATGTCGCGTCGGGGGACCGGTGCCTTTCAGCCTGTGCAATCGCGTGGCTCGGCGGCGCAAGAGTAATGCTGCGAGGCCTGCCGAAGTGGCCGGCGCGGTATCTCCACACCGGGGCCATCGTGGGGTTCCATGCCCCGTTCACCGAATTGGGAAAGACCTTGGAACCGGCGCCTGGTGCTGACGTCGATCTATCCGGGATAGCGGACGATTTCTACGCTATGGCGCGTTTCGCGATCAGCGAGATCGCGGCTCGCATGGCCGGTTGGGACGTCGCAGCCGATTTCGTCTTCGACATGCTTTCGATGGGGCCGCCGAGCGCAGATGCTACCCTGCCCGAAACGGTCGACGACCTAGCCGAGCAGTTTGTACTGATTGAGAATTACGCCAGGCTCGACCAGACGGCCGCGACGTTATTGGCGGACGACGTATCCAATCCTGCAGAAATTGGTGGCGTAGATGCGCAGGGTGCGTGCGTGTTCGTCCACACATACAACCGCAATCTTGGCAACGAACGGGGCTATGGCTCGTCTTTTCAAGCTCCTGCACAGATAGCCGGACGCGAGCTTGAAACTTCGGGTGCGCCGTTCCCGACAATCGACGCACAATCGGGGGCGATCGCCGGGGTCGTTTACCGGCGACTTCTGCCGGCCGACGGTCCGGACTCATTTGCAACCGAGGGTATCGAACCTGGTTTGGGTCCGGTCGGATGCAACGTGTTCCGGGGTGACGGCTGGTATGTGAAGACCTTCAACGAGAATATTCACTATCGCGATCCTCGGAATGGCGAGGTCAGTCCCGGCTCTCTCTACAAATCCGCCCTCGACATCGACGGTGCATACCCAGTCAACGACTTTATCCGGCTGGGCAATTGGGGATCCTGGCTGCGACCTGGACATGATATCGGCGCGGGCCATGAGCGTCTGCCCGCGGAAGTCTCGGACGTGGAAGGTCCCAGCTTCAACTGCGGTGGCGAACTAGATCCTGCCGCCGAGTTGATTTGCCGCTATTCGATATTGTCGCGTTTCGATGGGGCGATGGGAAAACTCTACGCTCAGGCGCGAGATCAAGGGTTGGACGTAAAGTCCGCACAGAGGGAGTGGATAAAGGCGCGCAACCTCACCTGTCGACCCGAGCGGATCGACCTCGACAACCCCCTTGCTTCGGCAAACGCCGCACATTGTCTGGCGTTTTACACCCGTATGCGTGTCGATCAGCTTGCCGCGATGCTGGGCGACTAGAGGAACCGGATCAGCACCCCGGCCAGAAGGAAGCCGTAGGCGATCAGGGCCAGTTCTCCGCCGCCGAGGCCGGCGACATAGATCGGGATCAGGCCGAAGATGGTCAGCGCCGCGGCGATGGCGGCAATCAGCGAGACATAGAGGACGAAGCGTCCGGGGGCGGAAGGGCGCATGGTGGGTCTCCGAAGCGTGGTTCCCGGCATCGCTACACCACGCCGCGGGGCGGGCGAAAGGGGCCATTGGCATTTGTTCCAAGGCGCGCGATAAGCCGGGGTATGCTGAACACCGTGCCCAACATCCTGACCGTCCTGCGCCTGCTGGCAGCACCTGCTTTCGCGCTGGTCTTCGTCGTGCTGCCGCGTCCTGTTGCCGACTGGGTGGCGCTGGCGCTGTTCATCGGCGCGGCCCTGACCGACTACCTCGACGGCTATCTTGCCCGCAGATGGAAGCAGATCAGCGCCTTCGGGCGGATGCTGGATCCGATCGCGGACAAGGCGATGGTGGTGATCGCGTTGGCGGTGATCATGGGCCTGAGCGGGTTGAACCCCTGGGTGCTGATCCCGGCGGCGATGATCCTGTTCCGCGAGGTGTTCGTCTCGGGCCTGCGCGAGTTCCTGGGCGCGGACGCGGGTAAGCTGGCTGTAACTAAGCTGGCCAAGTGGAAGACCACCGTGCAGATGGTGGCGATCCCGCTGCTGCTGCTGGCGGGGATCTTCCAGTACGACTACCTTGTCATCTACAACCAGATCGGGCTGGAGGGCGAGCTTGCGGTGCTCTCGGGCGAGGCCGAGGATGAGTTCGGCCTGCGTGGCACGGTCTGGCGCTTTCAGGCGGCGCAATATGCAGGGTTGGTGACCATGTGGATCGCGGGCATTTTGACCCTGATCACCGGCATTGACTATTTCCGGAAGGCGCTGCCGTTCCTGACCCCGAAGGAGGGCTGAGATGGACATCCTCTATTTCGCCTGGGTGCGCGAGCGCATCGGCCTGCCGAAAGAACGCGTCGAGACCGGCGCCGCCACCGTGGCCGAACTGGTCGAAGAGCTGAAGGCGCGCGAGGAACGCTATGCCGTGGCTTTCTCGGACATGAGCGCGATCCGCGTGGCGCTGGACCAGGAGCTATCGCCGCTCGACGCCTCGCTGGAGGGCGTGCGTGAGGTCGCCTTCTTCCCGCCGATGACCGGGGGCTGAGCATGGCGGTCCGGGTTCAGCGCGAGGATTTCGACATCGGCGCCGAGCTAGATGCCCTGCGCGCCGGGCGCGACGACATCGGCGCGCTGGTCAGCTTCTCGGGGCTGGTGCGTGGCACCGCGAAGGGTGAGGCGATCTCCAGCATGGAGCTGGAGCACTATCCTGGCATGACCGAGAAGGCGCTTGCCGAAATCGAGGCGCAGGCGGTCGACCGTTGGTCGCTTCAGGCGAGCCTGATCATCCACCGCTACGGGCTGCTGCATCCGGGCGATCAGATCATGATGGTCGCCACCGCGTCGCCGCATCGGGGAGATGCGTTCGAGGCGGCGGAATTTCTGATGGACTACCTGAAGAGCCGCGCGCCGTTCTGGAAAAAGGAAGCGACGCGCGACGGCGGACGCTGGGTCGATGCCCGCGAAGAGGACGAGGCTGCGCTGAAACGTTGGTAAAGGCTTTGCGAGTGGCTCAGCCCTTTGCCTTGAGCGCGTTCAGCTCGGCCTCGAGTTCCGTCGCGTAACGCCGTTGCGCCCCCAGACCGTCCATCGCGGCCTCCAGTTCGGCCTGCGCCTGCTGCAGCTTGTTGCCCAATTCGCGCTCGACTTCGGACAGGCGGCCCTGAGCTTCATCACGGGCGGCTTCACAGGCACGGGCGTATTCGGCCCATTCGCTGTCGTCCTTCGGCTCGGGCGGCGGCGGCGGGTTCAGGAGGTCATAGCCCCAGCGGAGCATCCAGCCGAAGGCCATGGCCAGCAGAAATGCGAGGGCGACGAGGATAGTAAGCTGTGTGCGGTCCATAGGTCAGTCCGCCTGCACCGACGGCAGGTCTTCGGGGCGAGCACGCGGACGGCCGGGGCCTTCGCCGCTGTACTCGATGGTTTCTTCAGGTTCGGTTCCGGTCTGAGCGTCTGTTTCGGTGCCCGTGCCCGTGCCCGCGTCCGCATCGGCGCCGGTGGATGCATCCTCCGCAGCGCCTTCGTCGGCAGTCTCCTCCGCGTCAGTCGTCTCTGACGCGCCGTCTTCATCCGCCTGGGCGTTGTCTGCATCTGCCGCCCCTTCCGCGGTGTCCGCGTCCCCGTCATGCGCGTCGGTGTGGTCACGGATGTCGCCGAGAGCTGTGGCGTCCCCAGCCTCTTCTGCGGGTTCTTCCCCAGCAGCGTCTTGATCGGCCTCGCCATCGCCGAGAGAGGCCGTCTCGGCTGCGCCGTCGGCGGCGTCTTCGGGCGCTTCGCCTTCGGCGGTTTCGTCGATATCGTGTCCCGAGCCGTCCAGGCTGTCATCCTGAACCGAAAGGGCAGTGCGCTCCACGCCGCCTTCCTCGTCCTCGCTGGTGGTGGTCTCGATGATCGGCGTCGGCCCGATCGAGGCGCGGGTGGTGACGCTATCGCTTTCCCCCGCGTTGGCGCCGTCAGGCGTGTCGGCTTCGGCCATCACGCTCTGCTCCTCGGGCGTCTGGGCCTCGTCGGCGGCTTCGTCCTTCTCGATCAGCCGGAAGGCGATACGGCGGTTGCGGGCGCGGCCTTCCTCGGTTTCGTTGTCGGCGATGGGCTGTTCCTCGCCGTAACCGCGTGCGTTGAGGAAGACCATGTCGACGCCGCGCTCCAGCAGCGCCGCCATGACCGCCTGTGCCCGCGCCTGGCTGAGCGCCATGTTCGAGCTTTCGCGGCCCTGGCTGTCGGTATGACCCTCGATCTCGAATCGCGCGCCGGGGCACTGCTGCAGGACCTCGGCGATGCGGTCGATCGCGGGCAGGCTTTCCTCGGAGATATCGTCGGCGTTCGGCGGGAACACGATCTGGCTGCCGTCGAGCATCACGTTGATCTGTTCGGCGCAAAGCTCGCCGGGCAAAGCGACGAGCTTCTGCTCCTCGGCCACGGCGAGTTCCTCGGAGTACCAGAGCTCCAGCCGGGCCTCGGCACCCTCGGGCAGACGCTCGTTCAGCGCGGCCTGGACGTCTTCCTCGATCGTTTCGGAGCCGGAGGTGCCGGTCACGAAGATCTCGCCTTCGGTAACCTCGACCTGCCCCTGATTCAGGCGTCCGAGCGCGTCGAGCGCGGCGACGACGCGGGCTGACCACCCATGCGGTAGATCCTCGCGCGAGGTGGTTTCGTCGACTACGGCTTCGAAGCCGAAATGAGCCTCGGCCAGCGCGAGCGCGGTGCCCTTGAGCGCATCCGCGAACAGGTCGCCGCGTATTCTCACGGCACCATCCTCGGAGCGGACGGCGGTAAAACGCGGCGGCTCGACATCGCCGGTCTCGCCGGTCTGCGGCGGCGGAGGCAGGACTGTTGTCAGCGAGTAGCCCGGGGGCAGTGCGGCGGCGAGCGCCGCGGTGCCCTCTTCGAAGGTGCCGGCAGCCATGCCGCGGGGCCCGGTCAGGCGAATGTCGCCATCGGTGATGCGGACCCGGCCCTGACCAAGTCCCTCGAGCGTGTTCAGCGTGGCGACCACGGCCTTGGCCCACTCGGCCGTAGGGGCGCCAAGGCCAATCTGGCACTCGGCGCTGCCGCCCAGGGTCAGGGCGCGCGCGCGGATCAGTTCGGCGCCGGCGGTGTCGGGCGCTGCGCAGGTCTCGATCTTCAGTGTCCCGTCGTCGGAGATCCGGGCCGAGAACGGAAACGGCGCGATCAGGGGGCGCGGCGCGCTCAACCGGGCCAGCAGGCGTGTACCTTCAGGACGTGCGACGGCAAGACGGGCCAGCGCGGGGTCGCGCAGCTCGGCGCTTGCCACAGAGCCGTCGACCAGCACGTCCCCGGCGCGAACCGCGATCTGCCCACGGTGAAGCATTTGCGCCGCCTCCAGCGCCAGCGCCATGCTGGGCGGCCAGTCGTCGGGGACGCGACCCTCGGCGGCCAAAGTCATGTCCGAAAGCTGCACGTCGCCGCGCAACTCGGCCAGCAATGCAGCGGGGCCGTCGCCATCTTCGGCCTGCGGAATTTCGCCGATCAGTGTGATCTCCTCGCCGTTCACGAGGATCTGCAGCGCCAGGTTGGCGAAAGGAATCGGCGTTTCGGCGGGCGAGTCATCCTCGGGCGCATCGGCGGTGCCAGTATGGTCGAGCATGACCAGCCCCTTGCGCGCGGCGCCCAGCCGGGTCAGCGCGGCACGGCGCGCGGCGACGCTGGGCGCATCGCCGGTCAGGACCGCCGTGGTCCCGCGAACGTCAATGGAAAGCCATGAATCCTCGGGCTCCAGCGCCGAAACCAGGTAGTCGCGGGTCTGCGTTTCGAAGAGCGTCACGCCCCCCGCGGCGGCCAGGGCGCTGACGCCCGCCGCTCCGAATGCCGCTGCTATCGCGTATAGGGTGGCTGCCCGTGTTGGCAACGCGGATACCTCCGATGTCCCGAGTGCGCCGGCACACTATGCCCTCGCTTCGGGTGGTTCAAGCAAGCGGCCTCAGCCGAAGGTCCCGAGCAGCGCCGCGAAGCCGAAGGCCGAGACCGGCAGCAGCCCCGCCTCGCGGTTGGATCGGAACAGTCGCAGGCAGGTCGGGCCGTCCTGGATATCCAGATGTCGCAACTGCCAGGCCAGGTGCCAACCGAAGGCCCAGGCGCCGCCGATCCCTGCCAGCAGCGGTAGCGCGCCGACCGGCGCCAGCGCCATGATCGCCGCTGCGGCCAGCAGGCAGACCGAGACAACGAGGAAGGCGAACAGCCAGCGCGGCGAATTCTCTCCGAACAGCCGGGCGGTGGACTTCACGCCGATCAGCGCGTCGTCTTCGGCGTCCTGGTGCGCGTAGATCGTATCGTAGAACAGCGTCCAGGCGATGCCGGCCAGGTAGAGGATCACCGGCGGCCAGCCGAGGCTGCCGGTGTGCGCGGCCCAGCCGACCAGCGCGCCCCAGTTGAACGCCAGCCCCAGGAAGACCTGCGGCCACCAGGTGAAGCGCTTCGCGAACGGGTAGATTGCGACGAACACCAGCGAGGAACAGGCCAACAGAATGGTGAACGCGTTGAAGGTCAGCAGGATCGCGAAGGCGGCCAGCGACAGGGCGCAGAGCCAGAGGAACGCCGCGCGCGGGCTTACCGCCCCCGAGGGCAGCGGGCGCGAGCGGGTCCGCGCCACGCTCGCGTCTATCTTGCGGTCGGCGAGGTCGTTCCAGGTGCAGCCCGCGCCCCGCATCAGCGTCGCGCCGACCCCGCAGGCGACCACGATCCAGAGGTCGTGCAGTGTCGCCCCCCCGGGGTCCGCGGCGACCGCCAGCATAAGCCCCCACCAGCAGGGCAGCAGCAAAAGCCAGGTCCCGATGGGCCGGTCGGCACGCGCCAGCCGCAGGTAGGGCCGCGAAAAGGCCGGCGCATAGCGGTCGACCCAGTTACGGTCGGTGGCGTCGGCCACCCTTCCGTCCGGGGCGGTTTCGGTTATAGGGTCTCGCTCGATCATGGGGGCCTTATGACAGACCGTTCACCGAAAATCAGGCTTTATGTCGACGCACCCCTTGCCGCAGGGACCGAGCTGCTGCTGGAGGCGCAGGCGCACTACCTGACTGGCGTGATGCGCCAGGGCGCGGGCGACGCGGTGGCGCTGTTCAACGGTCGCGACGGCGAGTGGCGGGCGGTGATCGAGAGTGCCGCAAAAAAGCGCGTGAGCGTCCGGGTGGAGGCGCAGACCGCCCCGCAGCAGGACCCGCCGGACCTGTGGCTTCTGTTCGCGCCGATCAAGAAGGCGCGCACCGATTTCATCGTCGAGAAGGCCGCCGAATTGGGGGCCGCCCGCATCTGCCCTGTGCTGACCCGGTTCACCAATGCAGAGCGTGTCCGGACCGACCGGCTGCAGGCCCATGCCGTCGAGGCGGCCGAGCAATGCGGCGGCACCTTTGTGCCCACGGTGGACGATCCCGCGAAGCTGGCGGACGTGCTTGCAACCTGGCCCGAGGACCGGCGGCTGATGTTCTGCGACGAGGCGCGCACCGCCCGCCCGGTCGCCGAGGCGATGGCGGGGCAGGGGGGCGGTCCCTGGGCGATCCTGATCGGACCCGAGGGCGGGTTCTCGCCGGAAGAGGCCGAGGTGTTGCGCAGGCATCCCGGTGTGGTGCCGGTGACGCTTGGGCCGCGCGTGCTGCGTGCCGATACTGCCGCTGCCGCCGCGATCACCGCCTGGCAGATCGCGCTGGGGGACTGGCGGTGAACACGCCCGCGCAGTGCTCACTGTCTTTCGTGACGGCGGCAGACAGCACGCGCACGGTGATCCTGCGGCGCGGCCCCTCGGCGCTGGTGCGCTGCATCCTCTGGGACCGGGCCGACGACAGTTTCGAGGACGGCCAGTGGCTGAAGGGCTCGATCCGCGCGGACGAGTGTTCGCTGTCGCCGGACGGGCGGCACATGATCTATCTGACCGGGCGGCACGACAGGCGCGGGGCCGAGGTCGGCTGGTGGTACACGGTGATCTGCCAGCCTCCGTGGCTGACCGCTCTGGCGCTCTATGCTGACGGGATCGGCTATGGCGTGGGCGGGCGGTTTCTCGACAACACGCGCTATGTCATCCACGGCGCGACGGAGAATCGCGACAAGCTGCGCCGCGCCAAGGGGCTTGAGCAGGTGTTCGAGGTGACGCCTTCGGGGGACAACACGCTCGGGTTCGCCCATGCGGACGGACGGCGGGTGAATGTCCGGCCAGCTGATCTGACCCGGCTGAGTGGTGCTGTCGAAAGCCCGGACCCACTGGCGGACTACCGAACCGAGGGCGGATGCTTATATCGCGGAGAGACGTTGATCCGGGATATGAGCGACATGACCTTCGAGCCGCTGCGCGCGCCATACGACGACCGGGCTGAGACCGAAGACCTGCCCTGGGATCCGCTGGACCGGGAGGCATGAGCCTGATCCGCCCCGAGATCCGCACCTGGGCGGTCCGCAATGCCGAGCCGCTGGCCTTCGGTGCGGTGGGCCTGCTAGGCGTCTGGCTGGGCTGGCTGGGGCTGGCCTCGGGTGGCTGGTTGGCGGCTATGGCGGGCGGCGCGATCCTCATGGTGGGCTTGCTTGGGTTGGTCGCTGCCCTGCGCAGGGCGCGCTTCCGCGCGGCGGAACTGGCGGCGGGCGTGGTCGACATTACCGAGGCGCGCATTGGCTACTATGCGCCCGAGGGCGGGCAGTTTGTCGATCTGGGATCACTGGAGAAGCTGGAACTCGTTCACCACCGCAACGGCGACCGATCCTGGGTGCTGCACCATGACGACGGCCCTCCGGTCTATGTTCCGCTTGGCGCGCGCGGGGCCGAGCGGTTGGTGGACCTGTTCGCGGCCCTGCCGGGGATGCGGATGGAGGCGGCGACCGCCGCGCTGGACGCGGACGGATCGTTCACGATCTGGAAACGCTCAGATCCGGACCCGGTCACGGGAACGCGGGTTGCGCGGTCCATCGGGAAGCACTAGGCAAAACGTCTACGTCAATCGCGGGAGGCCGCAGGCATGTCGATACCCCAGTCCGGCGGCGGACCGATCGAGGACCATTCCCAGCTTGCGGGCTATCTCGAGGAGGGCTGCAAGCCCGAGGCGGATTTCCGCATCGGCACCGAGCATGAGAAGTTCGGCTATTGCCTCGGGAAACACCTGCCGCTGCCCTACGAGGGACCGTGTTCGATCCACGCGATGCTCTCGGGCCTGCGCGACCGCTTCGGTTGGACCCCGGTCGAGGAGGCCGGCAAGCTGATTGGCCTGCAGAAGGATGGCGCAAACGTCAGCCTCGAGCCCGGCGGACAGCTGGAGCTTTCCGGCGCACCGCTCGAGACGATCCACGAGACCTGCGACGAGGTGAACCAGCACCTGCGCGAGGTGAAGGAGATCGGCGACGAGATCGGCGCCGCCTTCATCGGCCTCGGCGCCGCGCCGATCTGGTCGCACGAGCAGATGCCGATGATGCCCAAGGGGCGCTACAAGCTGATGACCCGCTACATGGGGCGGGTCGGCGCGCTGGGCACGCAGATGATGTACCGGACCTGCACCGTGCAGGTTAACCTGGATTTCGCCTCCGAAGCGGACATGGTGAAGAAGTTCCGCGTCTCGCTGGCCTTGCAGCCGGTGGCGACGGCGCTGTTCGCGAACTCTCCGTTCCTGGATGGCAAGCCGAATGGCTGGCAGAGCTGGCGCAGCCGGATCTGGCAGGACCTGGACGCGGACCGCACGGGCATGCTGCCTTTCGTCTTCGAGGAGGGCATGGGGTTCGAGCGCTACGTGGACTACGCGCTCGACGTGCCGATGTACTTCGTCTACCGCGACGGCAAGTACATCGACGCGCTGGGCCAGTCCTTCCGCGACTTTTTGAAGGGTGAGCTGCCCGCGCTGCCCGGCGAAAAGCCGACGCTGAGCGACTGGGCCGATCACCTGACCACGATCTTTCCGGAAGTGCGGATCAAGAAGTTCATGGAGATGCGCGGCGCAGACGGCGGCCCTTGGCGGCGCCTATGTGCGCTGCCCGCGCTCTGGGTCGGGCTGCTCTACAGCCAGCCGTCGCTGGATGCCGCGTGGGACCTAGTCAAGGACTGGACCGCGGAAGAGCGTGACGCGCTGCGCCGGGATGCCGCGAAACTGGGCCTGAAGGCCCAGATCCGGGGCCGCTCGATGCAGGATCTTGCGGCGCAGGTGCTGGATATTGCCAAGGCCGGGCTGGTCGCGCGGGCACGTCCCGGCGCGGGTGGGCTGATTGCGGACGAGACGCATTTCCTCAACGCGCTGCTCGAGATTGTCGAGACCGGGCGTACGCCCTCGGACGAACTGCTGGGGCGCTACAACGGCAACTGGGACGGCAACCTCGACCGGATCTACGGCGAGTACAGCTACTAGAAGGCGTCGATGTCGGGGGTCAGGCGCGGGTCCGGCCCCCAGCGGTTCGGGCCGCGCTGGCCCGGCATGCACAGCAGCAGGACCACGACGGCGAGCCCGAACAGCAGGCCCAGCCCGAAAGCTGCCGGGCTGATTGCGTAGAGCGGAAGCGCCAGGAAGGGGATCGCCAGCAGCCAGCCGGGGCGGCCGGTATCGTGCAGTCGACGTGCGCCGGCGGCCAGTGTCGGCAACAGGAAAGCGACGCCAACACCGGTTGTGATCATCTGGGTTTCCAGGAAGATCTCGAGCGGAACGGCGAGAAAGCCGACGATCACGGTGAACAGGTAGAACCACCAGAACTCGGCCCGGGTCGCGCGTCCACCGAAGATCAGGAATTTCTCGAGGCAGGTCATGATCGCCTTGCCCATGCCCATTCTCATGCGGTTCTGCCCCCGTACCCTGTAGTCCGGCGGGAAGATGACATGAAAAATCCTGTTATGGCAATGTGTTCACGAAGATTTGCCGCCACGTCCGATGCGCGGCTCGGTGCCTGCGCGCAGACGGGCGAGGTTGGCGCGATGTGTCCACCAGATCAGCGCCGCCATGACCAGCGCGGCCAGCGCGTCGCGCGGATTGCCGAGGATCAGCATCCATACCGGGGCGAGCGATGCCGCGACCAGCGCGGAGAGCGACGAGATCCGGAAGATCAGCGCCGTCACCAGCCAGGTTGCGCAGGTGGCGAGCCCCGCAAGCGGAGCCAGCGCCAGCAGGATCCCCAGATAGGTCGCAACGCCCTTGCCTCCCTTGAAGCCCAGCCAGACCGGGAACAGATGGCCGAGAAACGCGCCGACGCCCGCAACGGGCGCGGCCTGCGGTGCCAGCCACAGCGCCAGCAGGACCGCGATCGCGCCCTTGCCGCTGTCGAGGATCAGCGTCGCCAGCGCCGCGCCCTTGTGCCCGGTGCGCAGCACGTTCGTCGCGCCGATGTTGCCTGAGCCGATCTGGCGCAGATCCCCCAGCCCCAGCGCGCGGCTGATGACCATGCCGAAGGGGATCGAACCAAGAAGATACCCGCCAAGGGCCGCCAGCAGCCAGCTCATGCGGCCTCCCGTTCAAAAACGACGCGCCCGCCTGCGACGGTCAGCAGCACACGGCCCTGCATCCGCCGCCCGTCATAGGGCGTGTTCCGTGACTTCGACCGCAGCGTATAGCGGTCGAGGATGAAAGGCGTGTCCGGGTCGAAAAGCACCAGGTCCGCCGGGGCGCCCTCGGCCAGTCGCCCTGCGGGAAGGCCGAGGCGCGTGGCGGGGTTCAGGCTCAGCGCCCGGAACAGGTGGGGCAGGTCGATATGGCCCGCGTGGACCAGTTGCAGACAGGCGGGCAGCAGGGTTTCCAGACCCACCGCGCCCGAGGCCGCGATTTCGAACGGCAGGCGCTTGCTTTCCTCGTCCTGCGGCGTGTGCATCGAACTGATGATATCGATGATCCCGTCGGCCAGCGCCTGCACCGTCTCCATCCGGTCCTGTTCGGAGCGCAGGGGCGGCTTGACCTTGAAGAAGGTGCGGTAATCCTCGACGTCGAACTCGTTGAGCGTCAGGTGATGGACCGAGGTGCCCGCGGTCACGTCCAGCCCCGCGGCCTTGGCACGGCGGATCGCCTCGATTCCCGGCGCACAGGTCACCTGGTCGGCGTGGTAGCGAACGCCGGTCATCTCGACCAGCGCGAGGTCGCGTTCAAGCTGCATCCGCTCGGCCATCGGGCTGACCGAGGGCAGGCCCAGCTTCGCCGCGAACGGCCCCGAGGTCATGCAGGCGCCCTTGCTGAGCCCCGGCTCCTGAACGTGGGCAATGATCAGCGCATCAAGGCCACGTGCGTATTGCATCGCCCGCAGCAGCACCTTGGGGTCCTGCACCGGGCGGTCGGCGTCGGTGAATGCCACCGCGCCCGCGTCGCGCAGGAAACCGATCTCGGTCATCTCGCGCCCCTCGCGGCCCTTGGTCAGGGCGGCCATGGGGCGGACATGGACCGGGGCGACCTCGGCCGCGCGGCGCGAGGCGAATTCCAGCAGTTCGGGCGTGTCGGTGACGGGAGACGTGTCGGGGCGCGTGACCATCGTCGTTACACCGCCCGCCGCCGCCGCAAGCCCCGCCGTGCGGTAGCTTTCCTTGTGCCGCTCGCCCGGCTCGCCGATCTTGACGCCGATATCGACGATGCCGGGGGCAAGGCACTTGCCTCGGCAGTCGATCGCGCCGTCCGGCGTGCCGTCGGTGAAGCCGGCGATCAGGCCATCCTCGATGATGATGCCGCCGGGGCGGATTTCGCCTGCCTCGGGGTCGATCAGGCGGGCGTTGGAGAGGATCAGGCGGTCAGGCATTGCGCGCCTCCCTCAGGTTGCGGGCCAGAAGGTCCATCGCGGCCATGCGGACGGCGACGCCCATCTCGACCTGCTCCTGGATGACGCTGTGGTTGATGTCGTCGGCCAGCAGCCCGTCGATTTCGACCCCGCGATTCATCGGCCCGGGGTGCATGACGATGGCGTCGGGCTTGGCGTAGGCCAGCTTCTCGGCGTCGAGGCCGAAGCGGTGGTAGTACTCGCGTTCCGACGGGATGAAGCCGCCGTCCATGCGTTCGCGCTGCAGGCGCAGCATCATCACGACATCGGCGTCCTTGAGGCCCTCGCGCATGTCGTCGGTGGTCTCGGCGACCATCTGGTCGAGCCCCGAGGGCATCAGGGTCCTGGGGCCGACGAGGCGAACGCGGTTCTCCATCAGGCCCAGAAGGATCATGTTCGAGCGCGCCACGCGGCTGTGTGCGATGTCGCCGCAGATCGCCACGGTCAGCCGGTGCAGGCGGCCCTTGCGGCGGCGGATCGTCAGCGCGTCAAGCAGCGCCTGTGTCGGGTGCTCGTGCCGTCCGTCACCGGCGTTCAGCACCGCGCAGTTGACCTTGGAGGCCAGCAAGTTCACCGCGCCCGACTGCGGGTGGCGCACGACGATCAGATCGGGGTGCATGGCGTTGAGCGTCAAGGCGGTGTCGATCAGCGTCTCGCCCTTGGAGATCGAACTGGCCTGCATCGCCATGTTCATCACATCTGCGCCCAGCCGCTTGCCCGCCAGCTCGAAACTGGCCTGGGTGCGGGTGGAGTTCTCGAAGAACATGTTGATCTGGGTGAGGCCCCGTAGCACCGGTTCGGGCGCCGGGCCGTCGCGGCTCGCGCGGGCGTAAGTTTCGGCCAGGTCGAGGATCGTCGTGATGTCGGTGGGCGAAAGCCCCTCGATCCCCAGCAGGTGGCGGTGCGGAAACATCGGCGGGGCGGTCCTTTCCGGGCTGGTCGCGCCGGGTATAGCACGGGGCGTCGGGGCGGCAAGTCCTGTGGCCGGGAACTTGGAGGCAAGCTCGGTTGCCGCCAAGCCGGCGGAGGCGCTTGCGCGCCAGGTCTTTTTTCCCCATCCCGACCTGCGGCCGGGACGGGGCCCGCCGCGCGGCTTCGGGCGGCCTTTCCAGTCCGGTCGCGCCTCGCTAGGGTCGGGCGCATGAATCACCCCGAGACCTTTGCCGAATCCCTGGCTCCCGAGGATGCGCTGGCCGCGCTGATCTGGCAGATCGAGCTGGGTGCGGACGAGGCGATTCTGGATGCGCCGGTCAATAGATACGAACAGCCGGCCGTGGCTCCGGCGCCGAAGGCTGCGGCGGTCGTTGCGGCCCCCGCACCCAAGGCCTCGGCGGCTGACGAGGCCGAGAAGCTGGCCGCTGCGGCTGCGGATCTTCCTGCGCTGCATGCTGCCATCGCCGCTTTCGAGGGCTGTGCGCTGAAACGCGGTGCGCGGAACACGGTCTTTGCCGACGGCGTGCCCGGCGCGCGGGTGATGATCGTCGGTGAGGCGCCGGGCCGCGAGGAGGACCAGCAGGGCAAGCCCTTTGTCGGGAAATCGGGTCAGCTTCTGGATCGGATGTTCGCGGCCATCGGCCTCAGCCGCACCGCTGGCGATCCGGCCGAGGGCCTCTACATCACCAATACGGTGCCCTGGCGGCCGCCGCAGAACCGCGATCCATCGCCCGAGGAGATGTCCACCATGCTGCCCTTCCTGCGTCGCCACATCGCGCTGGCGGCCCCCGAGATCCTGGTCGTGATGGGCGCGCCTGCCGCCCGCACCGTCCTGCAAACCACCAGTGGGATCACCCGGCTGCGAGGCCAGTGGCAGGAGGCGCTGGGCCTGCCGGTGCTGCCGATGAACCACCCCGCCGCGCTGCTGCGCGACCCGTTGAAGAAGCGGCTGGCCTGGTCGGACCTGCTGACGCTGAAGGCGAGGCTGGCATGAGGATACTGGCGTTCTCCGACCTGCATCTGTCGCGCCTGAAGGCCGAGGCGATCGTCGCGGCCAGCCTCGACGCGGATCTCGTGATCGGCGCGGGGGATTTCTGCAACATGCGCGAAGGGCTGGCGGGCGCGATGTCGCTGCTGGCCGACATCCGCCGCCCGATGGTGTTCGTGCCGGGCAATGCCGAAAGTGCCGACGAGCTGCGCGAGGCCGCGCACGAGGGCACCGCCGTGCTGCATGGCGAGGGCATCGACGTCGGCGGCGTGAAGATCTTCGGCCTCGGCTACGGCGTGCCGGTGACACCCTTCGGCGACTGGTCCTGCGATCTGTCCGAGGACGAGGCCGCCGGCATGCTGAAGTCCTGCCGCAGCGCCGATATCCTGGTCACGCATTCACCGCCCAAGGGCGTCGGGGACGTGACATCGGGCGGCGCCTCGGTCGGGTCCACCGCGATCCGCGACGCGATCGAGCGGATCGGGCCGCAACTGGCCGTTTGCGGCCATATCCACGACAGCTGGGGCGCCGAGGGCATGATCGGCCAGACCCGCGTGCGCAACCTGGGTCCGACGCCCAACTGGTTCGAGGTCTGACCATGGCCGAAGCGCGGGACTTCATCCCGGTCCGGATCGCGGTTCTGACGGTCTCGGACACACGGACCGAGGCGGAGGACCGCTCGGGGCAGGTGCTGGTGGACCGGTTGACCGGGGCCGGGCACCTGTTGGCGGACCGGGCGATCCTCCCCGACGAGCGGGGCCGGATCGCCGCGAAGCTGCGCGAGTGGATCGCCGACGACGGGATAGACGTGGTGATTTCGACAGGCGGCACCGGCCTGACCGGGCGCGATGTGACCGTCGAGGCGCACCGCGATGTATATGAGAAGGAGATCGAGGCGTTCGGCACGGTCTTCACCCATGTCTCGATGGCGAAGATCGGGACCTCGGCGGTCCAGAGCCGCGCCACCGGTGGCGTCGCGGGCGGTACGTATCTTTTCGCGCTGCCCGGCAGCCCCGGGGCCTGCAAGGACGCCTGGGACGAGATCCTGGTCAAGCAACTCGACTATCGCCACATGCCCTGCAATTTCGTCGAGATCATGCCGCGGCTCGACGAACACATGCGCCGGAAATGAGCCGCGAGCCGTTCCCGCTCTACGGTCCGGGCGAAGATCCGGGCGCAACGCGCGGGGCGCTTGTGGCCCTTCGCGACAGCCAGGGCCGGGACCTGATGCAGCTGCGGGACGCCTATCCCGACATCGCCTACGGCGGCTACTGGAGCTTCTTCGGCGGCGGTGTCGAACCGGGTGAGACCCTGGCCGAGGCCGCGCTGCGCGAGCTTGAGGAAGAGACTGGATTGGTGCTGCCCGCCTCGGCGCTGACGCCCTTCGGACAGGTGCAGTCCCGCTCGGCCCGGCGCACGCGGCTCTTCGTCTTCACCGCCACGCTCGACGTGAACCCGAAGGATATCCGCCTGGGCGAGGGGGCCGGGTTCGCCCTTCTGACCCCGGCCCAATTGCGCGCGGTGCCGCTGGTTCCGGTATTGGTGCCGCTGATCGAAGCCTATTTGGCCGCGTGAACGCATTTTTTTCGACAGGATCGACGGAGTGCTGCGTACTATACGTTTGAAGGGCGCAGATTGTCCGCGCCCCGCCGCACGAAAGCGGCACCATGGACCCGTCAACCTGACCGCATGCGTTTCCTGACCCGATCCCTTGCTGGTGTGCTGTTGCTGAGCCTGACGCTCGGGCTGCTGGCGATGGCGGGCGGTACCTTGTTCCGCGCCTTGCAGCAGTCCGAGGACGACGACAGGCGCGGTGGCGGGCGCGAGCGGGAGTTCGCGGTCTATGTCGACACTCTGAGCCTTGAGGAAGCGACGCCGATCATCACTGCCTATGGCGAGGTCGCCAGCGGCCGTACACTGGAGATCCGCGCCGCCGCCGCCGGGCGCGTGCAGGAACTGAACGCCGCGTTCCGCGACGGCGGCGCCGTTTCGCGCGGCGAAGTGCTGGTGCAGATCGACCCCGCCGACGCCCGTGCCGCGCTTGACCTGGCGCGCGCCGATCTGCGCCAGGCCGAGGCGCAGGCGATCGAGGCGGTGACGACCCTGGAACTGGCCGTACAGGATCTCGCCGCCGCCGAGCAGACCCGCGAGTTGCGCGTGCAGGCCTTCGAGCGGCAGACTGCGATCCGCGACCGGGGCGCGGGCACCGGTGCCGCGGTCGAACTGGCCGAGGTGACGCTGGCGCAGGCCGAGCAGGCCGTCGTGCAGCGTCGGCAGGCTCTGGCGCAGGCGGAAGCGCAGGCCTCGCTGAGCGATATCGCCGTCGACCGCGCCCGCATCGCCGTGCGCGAGGCCGAGCGCGAGCTGGACGACACGCGCATCCTCGCCCCGTTCGACGGTCTGTTGACCGCGACGAGCGCCGTGCCGGGCGGGCAGGTCTCGGCGAATGAGAAACTTGGCAGCCTGATCGACACCAGCGCGCTGGAAGTGGCCTTCCGTATCTCGAATGCGGAATACGCCCGGCTGATAGCCCGCGAGGCGGCGCTCGGCGATATCGCGATCCGCGCGACGCTACCGCTGGACGAGTTCCCGATCGAGGTCTCCGGCCACGTCGACCGAGTCGGCGCCGAGGTCGGCACCGGGCAGACCGGACGGCTGCTCTATGCCGCGCTCGATGGTGTCGGCGCTGAAGCGCTCAGACCAGGCGATTTCCTTGTGGTCGAGATCCTCGAGCCTCCGCTCAGCGAGGTTGCGGTGATCCCGGCAACGGCCGCCAGCGCCGATGGCGGGATCCTTCTGCTGACCGACGACGGGCGGCTCGAAGCGGCGCAGGTGCGTATCCTGCGGCGGCAGGGCGATAGCCTGATCGTCGCCGACGCACCCGCCGGGCGGAGCTATGTGCGCGAGCGTCAGCCGCAACTCGGGCCGGGCGTTCAGGTCCGGGCGATCATCGACACCGGCGGCGAGGGCGGCGGCCCACAGGCCTCTGCCGCGCCGCCGCAGACGCTGGTGCTGACCCCGGATCGCCGCGCGCGCCTGATCGCATTCGTCGAAGGCAATGGCCGGATGCCTGACGAGGTGAAGGCCCGGCTGTTGACACAGCTTGCAGCCGACGAGGTCCCCGCCGAGGTGGTCGAACGGCTTGAAAGCCGGATGGGGGGCTGAGCCGTGGCGCGGGGGATCGAACGGGCGAAGGGGATCCTGAGTTACTTCACCCGGCACAACACCGCCGCCAACCTGATCCTCGTGCTGATGGTCGCCTTCGGCATCGTTGCCGCGACCCAGATCCGCAGCCAGTTTTTCCCCGACGTGGTGCTCGAGCGCATCCGCGTGCAGATCGCCTGGGAGGGTGCCGGGCCCGAGGATGTCGACAACGCCATCATTGGCGTTCTCGAACCCGCGCTTCTGGTCGTGGAGGGCGTCACAGAAGCCGAGTCCACCGCGCGCGAAGGCCGCGCCGAGGTCGAGCTGTTCTTCGAGCCGGATTGGGACATGGCCTCGGCACTCGACGAGGTGGTCGCCGCCGTCGATAGCGTGAACAACCTGCCCGAGGGGGCAGAGGAGCCCGACATCCAGCGTGCCCGCTGGCGCGACCGGGTGACGGACGTTGTAATCTCGGGCCCGGTCTCGCCCGAGCAGCTGGGCCGCTATGCCGACGAGTTCGTGCAGCGCCTGTTCCGCGAGGGGATCACCCGCACCACGATCCGCGGCGTCGCCGCGCCCAAGATCGAAGTCACCGTCCCCGAAGCCGCGCTGGTCCGCCACGACGTCTCGCTTCAGCAGATCGCCGACGCCATCGGCGCCGAGGCGCAAGCCGACCCGGCGGGCGAAGTGTCGGGCGGCTCTACCCGGGTTCGCACCGGTGTCGAAAAGCGCACCGCCGAGGAGGTCGCCGCCGTCGAGGTCCGCTCGGACCGGCAGGGAGAGCGGCTGACCGTCGGCGACCTCGCGCAGGTCACGCAGCGCGGCGCGGACAGCGGTCGGGCCTACTTCAAAGGGGAGTACCCGGCGGTCTCGATCCGCGTCGACCGCAACGACCAGGGCGACGCCATCGCGATGCAGGCCGCCGTGTCCCGCGTCGCTGCGGAACTGCAACCGCTGTTGCCCGATGGCGTGAGGGTCGAGCTGATCCGCACCCGCGCCGAGGCGATCACCGACCGGCTGGACATCCTGCTGGACAACGGCCTCGTCGGCCTCGGTCTGGTGCTGGCGCTGTTGTTCCTGTTCCTCTCGGCCCGGATCGCGTTCTGGGTGGCGGCAGGCATCCCGGTCGCCATGTTCGCCGCCATTGCGCTGATGTACGCCTTCGGGCTGACCATCAACATGATCTCGCTCTTCGCGCTGATCATTTGCTTGGGCATCGTCGTCGACGACGCCATCGTCGTGGGCGAGCACGCCGACTTCCGGCACCGCCGCCTTGGCGAAGGCCCCGCCGAGGCCTCCGAGAACGCCGCCCGCCGCATGTTCCTGCCGGTGTTCTCGGCCACGATCACCACCGTTCTGGCCTTCATTGGCCTGACCACGATCTCGGGCCGGTTCGGGGAACTGGTCGCCGACATTCCGTTCACCGTGGTGATGGTGCTGATCGCCTCGCTGGCGGAGTGCTTCCTGATCCTGCCAAACCACATGTCCCATGCGCTGGCGGCACAGGACCGGGGGCGGGCCTGGTACGACTGGCCCAGCCGCACGGTCAACGCGGGGTTCCGCTACGTGCGCCACTACGCCTTCCGTCCGCTGATGGCGGTGGTGATCCGGCTGCGCTATCCGATGCTGGCCGGGGCGCTGGTGGTGTTGGCGCTGGCGTTGTCGGCCTTCCTCCGCGGCGACGTGACCTGGCGCTTCTTCAATGCGCCGGAACAGCCCTCGATCTCGGGAAACATCGCCATGTTGCCTGGCGCCACGCGCGACGACACTCTGGCGATGATCCGCGAGTTGCAGCGTGCCACGGATGCCGTCGCTGCCCGCTACGAGGACGAGCATGGCACCAACCCCGTCACCTTCGCGCTGGCCGAGGTCGGCGGCACCACCGGCCGGGGCCTCGCCGGGTCCGATACCAAGGACGAGGACCAGCTTGGTTCGATCGCCATCGAACTGATCGATCCGGACTTCCGGCCCTATTCCTCGTTCGAGTTTCTCGGTGCGCTCCAGGACGAGGTGGTGCGCCACCCGATGCTGGAGACCCTCAGCTTCCGCGGCTGGCGCTCCGGGCCCGGCGGCGATGCGCTCGACGTGCAGCTGTTCGGTGCCGAGGCGGCTGTGCTGAAACAGGCTTCCGAGGAACTCAAGCTCGCCGTCGCCCGCTTCCCTGAAGTCAGTGCGGTCGAGGACAATCTGGCCTACGACAAGACCGAGATGGTGCTGGAGCTGACCCCGCTCGGTACCGCGCTGGGCTTCAGCATCGACACGGTCGGGCGCGAACTGCGCCAGCGGCTGAACGGAATCGAGGCCGCCGAGTTCCCGGTCGGCACCCGCACCGGCAGCATCGAGGTCGGCCTTCCGGAGGGTGAGCTGACTGCCGATTTCCTCACCCGCACCCGGCTGCGCGCCCCAGACGGTGCCTGGGTGCAGCTGTCGGACATCGTCTCGGTCAGCGAGCGGCTGGGCTTCTCGACCGTGCGGCGCGAGAACGGCCTGCGAGTGCTGAACGTCACCGGCGACATCTCCGAGGACGACCCCGAGCGCGCCGCCGCCATAACCGAGGAGCTGCGTACCGCGATCCTGCCCGACCTCGCCGCCCGGCACGGGGTGGAATGGCGGCTCGCGGGCCTGGCCGAGCAGGAAAGCGACTTCCTGTCCGAAGCGCTGCTGGGCTTCATGCTCTGCCTTCTGGGCATCTACCTGACGCTGTCCTGGATCTTCGCCAGCTGGACGCGCCCGCTTGTGGTGATGTCGGTGATCCCCTTCGGCCTGATCGGGGTGATCTACGGGCACTGGCAGTGGGACGTCCCGATCTCGATGTTCTCGGTCGTCGGGCTGATCGGCATGACAGGGATCATCATCAACGACTCGATCGTGCTGGTGACGACGGTAGACGACTACGCCCGCGACCGGGCGCTGGTCCCGGCGCTGATCGACGCGGCGGCGGACCGGCTGCGACCGATCCTGCTGACGACGCTGACGACGGTGCTGGGGCTCGCGCCGCTGCTCTATGAAAGCAGCCAGCAGGCGCAATTCCTGAAGCCGACGGTGATCACCCTCAGCTACGGGCTGGGGGTCGGCATGGTGCTGGTCCTGCTTTTGGTGCCGGCACTGATCGCGTCGCAGCAGGACGTGGGCCGGATCCTGCGCTCGCTTCGCCGGGCGCGCGCAGGCCGGGGCCAGCCGGTGGCGGCGCGGCTGGTGCTGGCAGGCGCGGCGACTGCGAGCCTCGGCGTGGTCGCGGTGACGGCGGGCTACTGGGCGGCGACGGGCCGGGCCTCTGGGCCGGTGGAGGCGCTGCTACCGGGACTGCCCGGCGGCCCGGCCTCGATTGCGGCGATGCTGGTGGGACTGTTCGCCGTCTTCGTCAGCGCATGGGTTCTGGTGGCGCTGACCGGGGCCGGACGCCGGGCCGCGTAAGCCATCAGGACGGGTTCGGCACCCCGTCGTTCAGGCGCGGCGCGGGACCCACCGGGATCGGCCCCATCCACATCCGTCCCTTGCGATAGGCCAGCGTCAGGTTCAGGTCCTCTTCGCCGCTCTGCTGCGTCGCACTCAGCAGCCGGTTCGCCCAGGCATCGGCTTCGGGTGTCAGCAGGCCCGAATTGCGCGCCCGGCGCAGCTGCTCGCGCCAGTTCCCAGCCCGGAACGCGACACGGCCCTCTGCATAGCCGTTGGCGTCCGCTTCGAGCCTGCCGTCCGCCGCAAGCCGCAGGTCGCCCCAGCCAAGCGAGGCCTCGTCGATCTCGATTGCCATCACGGACGGCGGCGCGCCCTCCGCCGCGTGCCGATCGAGCGGGGCGTCCAGCGTCATCCGCCCGCGCAGTTCGATCGCGCCGATCGAGGGTGGGAGGTTCTCCTCGGGGTCGAGCCTATCCCGCAGGGCCTCCGGGATTTCCAGTACGCTGCCGCGGAGGAAGACCTCGTAAGTGTTCGGGATCTCGGCGGTGGGGTCAGCACGCAGCGCGAAGCGCCCCTCACCCAGCCCCGTGCTCCAGCCCTCGGCGGCTGAGATGTCGACGCCCCGCATCTCGATCCGGGTCTCGTCCAGCGCCAGCGAAGTCGAGGGTTGGAAGCGGACGCTGCCTGTCATCTCGCGGCTGTCGATGCGCAGCGCCCCGAAGGGCCCCGAGACAGTCTGGCTCTGCGGCCAGGAGGCGATGATATGGTTCGGAGCATAGCTGAGCGCGTAGATCCGGAAGCTCGGCGCCGACCACGCCACGTCCGATGCGGGGTCGGCCAGTTCCAGCCCGCTCAGTGTCGTGTCGAACCTGTTCGGATAGCCTTGCACGGCGATCTCGTCCGCCTCGGCGATCCAGCCCCGGCTCTGCTGCGCCGAGAGCCAGCCGGCGATGGCCTCGCGCTTCGCGGTGGAACCGACAAACCAGTAGCCGGACCAGGCGAGGGCGGCGATCACAACGAGGAAGAACAGGCGGCGCATCGGTCAGGACTTTCGGCAGCGGGGGTATGCGGGCTATATCAGCGGGCGGAACCGGGGAACAGGCTCGGCACCAGATAGGAAAGCGGCAGGCAATGAACAACGAGGCGGAAGGCCGCGCAGGCGGCACCGTAAACATCGACGCGGGGCAGGGCTTCTGGGTCTTCGCCTATGGCTCGTTGATGTGGAACCCCGGCTTCGAGGCCGCCGAGAAGGTGCTGGCCCGCCTCGACGGCTATCACCGGTCGTTCTGCATGTCCTCGATCGTCTACCGTGGCACGCCAGAGGCGCCGGGCCTTGTCCTGGCGCTGGACCGGCAGGCTGGCGCGGCGTGCACTGGGGTCGCCTACCGCGTGCCCGGTGCGCATGGGAAAACCTGCCTGTCGTACCTGCGCGAGCGGGAACTCGTTTCCTCGGCCTATCTCGAAGTGCTCGAGCCGCTTGCCTTGAGCGACGGCCGCAACGTGCAGGCGCTGTGCTACGTGATGGACCGCAGCCACGAGCAGTATCGCGGCATGTTGTCGACCGAGGATCAGGCCGAGATCATCGCCCGCGCCGAAGGACCGGCGGGGACCAACCGCGATTACCTTCTCAACACGGTCCGCAGCCTGCACGACCTGGGGCTGGAAGATGCCGGCCTGTTTGACCTCGCGGCACGGGTCCGGTCGCTGCCCTGACCGGTCAGCCGCCGACCGACAGGATCTGCGCGCGCACCAGTTCGAACCAGGTCCCGGCCTCGGCGATGGCGCGCAGGCCCTTGTTGATCCGCGCGATTGCCTCGGCACCGGCGGGATCGTCGGCCCGCGCGATGGCGCGCAGCCCCTCGGCCCGTGTCAGCGGCTCCAGAACCACCAGGGGGTTGTCCAGATCGCTTCGCCCGGCGATGGCCCGCGCCAGCATCGCGTCGAGCGAGGCGATGTCCGCCGCGCCGCCGTCCAGCGCATGCAGGCAACCGGCGGGATCGGGCCGCACCACGAGGTCCACGGCGTCGGGCAGCAGCCCGGCCGCCTCCAGATCCCAGACCGGCCAGCCCTCGGGGCGGCAGATCCGGGCTCCGGCGAGGTCTGACAGATCCTGCGCGCCCGCAAAGGGGCCTTCCGAGATCGCGTAGAACTCGGTTACCTGTTCGTAGAGCGTGTCTGACACGATGTGGCCGGTGCAAAGCCCCAGCGGATCGACGGGCGCCGCGGCACAATCGGGGACCAGCCACGGGAAACTGACGGAATAGACGCCGCGCGGCAGCAGCTCGGTCACATGGGCGACCGGATCGTTGACGAAGGCTATGCGCGGCTCGGGGCCGCGCGTGGTGTCGAGCGCGGCGCGGACCAGCACCGGCAACAGCCCGCCATCCCCCGCCTCGGGGGTGACATAGGGCCGGTAGGGACCGCCGGTGACGATGTGCAGGACAGAACTGCCTGCCGCCTTGCGAGAGGCCGCGACGGGCGGCAAAGCAGCCGGCACCGTTTCGGCAACAGGTTCGGGCGTAGCGGCCGGAGAGACACCGCTCAGCCCCCACGCGGACCCTGCGGTGCCGACCGCGACCGGCTGCGGTGTCGGCACCTGTTCGGCGGTCTGGTCTGGCTCGGGCGCGGCGCCGACCGGCGCCGGCGCATCGACATCCGGCGTCGCGGGGAACTGGGGCGTGCCGCTCGCAATCCCGCCCTCGCACGGGACGGTCAGGCGCATGCCCGGCACGATCTGGTCCGCGTCCGGGCCGATCAGCGTCGCGTTTCGCGCGTAGACCAGCCCCGACAGCTCGGGACTGCCGAGATAGGCCTCGGCGATCCGGCGCAGGGTGTCGCCGGCCTGCACCTCGTGCGTGGGGCAGGTCTGCGCGGCGACCGCGTTGCCGAACAGCGTGGCGGGGACAAGGCAGGTCAGCGCGATCACGCACGCGCGGACCCTCTGGCCTGAGGGCATGGCCGAACTCCTTCCAGCAAGACCGGACCAGAGATACGGCGGCAGCGTTACCGCTTGGTTAAGACGCGCCCGATGTGTCGAGCCGAGGCCGGACCAGCAGCGTCATACCCTGTACGCCCGTGACCTCGACCAGCACGCCCGGCGCCAGCGGCGCCTCGGCGTCGAGGCGCGCGGACCAGTGCACCCCGTCTATCTCGACGCTCAGCTCGCCGGCCTGGGCCGACAGCAGCCGGCCGCGCCGCCCGACCATTTGCGCGGCGCGCGAATTCAGCCCCGAATCCCCCGCGCCGCCGCCGTCGCCATAACGCCGCACCAGTGCCCGACCGGCGTAGGTGAGCGCGATCGCAAGCGCAGCGAACACCGCGAGCCGCAGCTCTCCAGGCATGCCGGGCAGCACGGCGACCACCACCGCCATCAGCAGCGCGGCGGCGGCTGGCCACAGCAGGAACAGCGACATGGTCAGCATCTCGATCGCGCCCAGGATCAGCGCCAGCGCGACCCACCACCAGGGCGAGATGGTCTCCAGCCAGACGAACATCAGCGCGCCTTGCCTGCAGCCTCGGCCAGGTCGCGGATGCCCTGGATCGAGCCCAGAAGGCTCGACGCCTCCAGCGGCACCATCACCGTCTTGGAATTGGGCGAGGCGGCCACGTCGCGCAGCGCCTCGGTGTATTTCTGGGCGACGAAATAGTTCACCGCCTGAACGTCACCGGCGGCGATCGCCTCGGAGACCATGCGCGTAGCCTTGGCCTCGGCCTCGGCGGCGCGCTCGCGGGCCTCGGCGTCGAGGAACGCGGCCTCGCGTCGGCCCTCGGCCTCGCGGATCTGGCTTTCGCGCAGACCCTCGGCCTTCAGGATAGCCGACTGCTTCTCACCCTCGGCGGTGAGGATCTCGGCGCGGCGGTCGCGCTCGGCCTTCATCTGGCGGCCCATCGCCTCGGTGATGTCCTTGGGCGGGGCCAGGTCCTTGATCTCGACCCGCGTGACCTTGACGCCCCAGGGGTTCGAGGCCTGGTCGATCACCGTCAGCAGCTTGGAGTTGATGATGTCGCGGTTCGACAGGCTCTCATCCAGATCCATTGCACCGATCACCGCGCGGATGTTGGTCTGGCTGAGGTTCGACAGCGCCCGTTCCAGGTTTCGCACCTCGTAGGCCGCCTTGGCCGCGTCGATCACCTGGTAGAAGGCGACCGCGTCCGCGCGCACCATGGCGTTGTCACGGGTGATGACCTCCTGGCTTTCGATGTCGAGGACGGTCTCCATCATGTTGATCTTGGCGCCGACGCGATCCATCAGCGGCACCAGGAACCGCAGTCCCGGTCGCAGCGTGCGGGTGTAGCGGCCGAACCGCTCGACAGTCCACTCTTCGCCCTGGGGAACCGATTTGACGGTCATCCAGATCAGGACGACGGCAAAGACGGCTATGGCAATTGCGGGCGGGCCAAAGGTTTCCAGCATGACGGACCTCAAAGAAACACAATGGCAACAAGATATGGGGTAACCATGTCGGGCACGCAACAAAAGCCGCGCAAACCGGGTCATTTTGCACGGCAACATTGACATTTGGCCAAGGTCAGCGGCACGGCTAGACTGCGGGGCGCGGCGCTGGCCGGCGAAAAAGACACGAAGGGGCAAGAGCCTAGATGATGATGGATCGCGAACAGGAACCGCAGTTCTCGCAACCGTTCCGCCAGATCGTTGTCATGGTCGTCATCCTTGTCCTGGTGGCGGTCGGATCCTTTTTCGCCTTCCCGGCGGTCTCGCCGATCTTCCTGGCGTCGCCCTATCTGAACGGCGTGATCCTCGCGGTGTTCGTCGTTGGGGTGCTGGCCTGTTTCTGGCAGGTGTTCGCGCTGACCTCGGCGGTGAACTGGATCGAAGGGTTCGCACTCGATCGGCCTGGGCACGAATTTACGGCCTCGCCCCGGCTTCTGGCCTCGCTGTCGGCGATGCTGCGCGACAGCAAGGCGCGGCAACAGCTGACCTCGACCTCGACCCGCTCGATCCTCGACTCGGTCGGGACGCGGTTGGAAGAGGCGCGAGACATCACGCGCTACATTATTAACCTTTTGATTTTCCTAGGACTTCTCGGAACGTTCTACGGTCTCGCCACGACAGTCCCGGCGGTGGTCGACACCATTCGCACCCTCGCTCCGCAAGAGGGTCAGGATTCTATGGAGGTGTTCGACAACCTGATGACCGGGCTCGAGGATCAACTGGGCGGCATGGGCACGGCCTTCGCCTCGTCGCTGCTGGGCCTCGCCGGATCGCTGGTTGTCGGCCTGCTGGAGCTTTTCGCCGGGCACGGGCAGAACCGGTTCTACTCCGAGCTCGAGGAATGGCTCAGCTCGATCACCAAGCTTTCGCTCTTCACCGGCGAAGAGGGCACCGGGATCATGGGCGGCGGCGGGTCCGAGATGGCCTCCTCGCAGATCTCGACGCTCAGTGACCTTGCGGTGCGGGCCGAGAGCAGCCGGATCGAGACCGACGCCAAGATGAGCCGTCTGACCGACGCGGTCATGGCGCTGGCACAACAGCTGAATGAACGTCCGCAGGGCGGCAGCGGCGCGGATCAGGGTATCTTCGATCGCATCGCCACCAGCCAGGAGCGGATCGCCACCATGCTCGAGGCGCGTGAGGAAGAAGGCGGCGCGCTGGACGCGGACAGCCGGATGCGCCTACGGAACATGGACACGCAACTCTTGCGGATCCTCGAGGAAATGACCGCCGGGCGGCAGGACGCGGTCGCCGAGCTGCGGCAGGAGATCGCCCAGCTGACCGAGACCATCCGCCAGGCGACGAGGGGCTAGGCCATGCCTCTCGCCCGGCGCTCCGGCTCCCGTTTCTCGGCCAATATCTGGCCCGGCTTCGTCGACGCGATGACGGCGCTGCTGCTGGTGCTGTTCTTCGTGCTGTCGATCTTCATGATCGTGCAGTTCGTGTTGCGGGACCGGATCACGGAAGCGGACCGCGAACTGGACCAGCTCTCCGGCGAAGTCGCCCAGCTGGCGCAGGCTCTGGGACTGGAACAGCAGCGCGCCGCGGGTCTGGAGGGCGAGGTCGAGACGTTGAGCGACGACCTCTCGGCTGCGGAAAGCCAGGCGGTGCAGCAGGCTGCGCTGATCGCAACGCTCTCGGACCAGCGGGACCAGGCGCAGGCGCAGATCGCTACATTCGAGGAACAGGTCGCTGGGCTGTTGGCGCAGCAGGCGGATCTGGAGAGCAGCCTTGCTGCCGCCCGTTCGGACCTGTCCGAGACCGAGGACGAACTGGCCGCCTCGCAGGAAGACCTGGCGGCCTTGCGCGATGAAAACGCCCAGACGCTCAGCCGGGCCGAGGCCCTGCAACTGGCGCTCGCGCGGGCTCGGGACGAGATCGACGAGGGGGCAGAGGCCGCACGGCTCGCAGCGGCCCGCCGTGAGGCGCTCGAGGCTCTGGTCGCCGATCTGGAGACCGAGCGGGACACGCAGGCCGCGATGATCGAGGAGCAGGCCTCGGAACTCTCCGAGACCGAGGATGCGCTGACCGAGGCCGAACAGGCCCGGCTTGTCGAGGCCGAGGCGGCCCGCGCCTTGCGCGAGCGACTGGAGAACTCCTCGGCTGAGCTTACCGCGATGACCTTGCAGCTGGAACAGGCCCGGGCCCGCGCCGAGGAGACGCTGACCCTGCTCGCCGCCGCACGGGCCGCCGAGGACGAGGCGGAAGCCGCCCGCGCCGCGCTGACGGAGGAACGGGACGAGGCGCTGTCGCTGGCCGACGAGCGGCGGGCGCTGCTGGAGCTTGCGCAGCGCGAATTGGCCGAGGAGGAGGAGTTGTCCTCGGAAAGCCAGCGCCGGGTGGAGCTGCTGAACCAGCAGACTGCGGCGCTCAGCCAGCAGCTTCGCTCGCTGCAATCGCTGCTCGACGAGGCCAAGGCGCAGGAAGAGGCGCAGCAGGTGCGGATCGAGAGCCTTGGCCAGGACCTGAACACTGCGCTGGCCCGCGTCGCCTCGGAACAGCGCAAACTGGCCGACGAGGAGCGCCGCCGCCGCGAGCTGGAAGAGGCCGAGCGTCAGCGGCTGGAGGCCGAGGCGCAGAACCTCGAGAACTACCGCTCTGAATTCTTCGGCCGGGTCCGCGAGATCCTGGGTGACCGCGAGGGGATCCAGGTCGTGGGTGACCGGTTCGTGTTCTCGTCCGAGGTGCTGTTCGACCGAGGCTCGGCGGCGCTGGGCGTCGCGGGCCGGCAGCAGCTGGGCGAGGTTGCTGCGGTGATCCGCGAGATTCAGGGCGAGATCCCGGAAGGCATCAACTGGATCCTGCGGGTCGACGGGCACACGGACAACCTGCCGATCTCGGGCGGGCGTTATGCGGACAACTGGGAACTGAGCCAGGCCCGCGCGCTGTCGGTGGTGAAATACCTGATCGACGCCGAGGGTATCCCGGCCTCGCGGCTGGCGGCGAACGGGTTCGGAGAGTACCAGCCCATCGATCCCGCCGACACCGCCGAGGCCCGCGCCCGCAACCGGCGGATCGAGCTGAAATTCACCGAACGCTGAGCCGGGCGCGCCCTGCCGCGCTGGGGTTTCACTGTGAAATCCGGGGTTTTCATCGTGAAAACCCCCTTAAGCCTATGAATTTTAAGTTGAAAAGAGTGTAAAAACTTCGTTAGCGGCGATTCTGCTCCGTTCCGGCAGGCGTGGTGCGGTTGCCGATGGGGGCCTCCGGCGGGAGTATTTTGGGGAAAGAGAAGGTCGGTGCGCCCTTGAAGAAAGCGGCGCGCCTCTGGGGGACGGCCTCCAGTGGCGCGCATGGGCGGAGCCAGAGTTGATTGGGGCTTCTGCTGTGTCGAAACTGGCCGAGCGTTCGCCAGAGGCGGCGGCGGCCCGTTCAATTGTCTGGTTCGGTTATTCGGCGGGGCCGAGCGTGCGGCGACCGATCAGGCCGGTATCTGCCTGCGGACGCTGAGCGTTGCGGGCGTGGTCCAGCATCGTGACGAGGCTGTCGTCGCGGCGCTGTCCATCCTCTCGCGGTGCGGTCGCATCGGCGATCACACGGCGCTCGCCGGAGGGGGTGTTGTCGTCGAATGACCGGGTGCGGAGACGGGGTTCGTCCCGCGGTTCGGCTGCTTCGGCGCGGGTTTCGGGCGCGCCAATCCGTTCTTCGAGCGCTGCGAGGGCGGCTTCGACCCGGCCGAGACCCTTGGTCAGTTCCGGCGTTGCGGCGATGGCGCGCATCTCGGCCAGCAGGCGGCTTTCGCGTTCGGCGCGGCCTTCGAGCAGGGCAAGTTGCGCCTGCGCGAGCGTCGCGATGTCGGCCTTTAGCCCGTCGAGCCGCGCCAGTACCTCGGGATCGGGGCCGGCCGGTGCGGCTGGCGGTACGGGCTGCGCTGCCGGCGCCAGGCGGGCGAGGAACGAGGCACGGAGCGGGGCATGCGCCGGACGGGGCGCTTCGGGTCCGCTTTCCTCTGCCACGGCGGAGGGTTTTCGTGCCTTTGCGGGCACGGCCCCGGCGCGTTTGCGGCGGCGCAGCGATACTTGCCAGGCTGCCCAGGCGACCACGCCGCCCACGGCGGCGGAGCCCAGGATGATGAGAATCTCGACCAGCGACACGAAGGGTCCTCCTTGGCATCAATAGAATCGGATCCTCGGTCACGGGAGTTGAGAGCCGGTTAACCGCACTGGCAAAAGATCGGGCAGAAGATCGGGCAAAGGAAAACGGGCCGCCCCGCGAGGGACGGCCCGTTTCCATGTCCTGTAAGCCTTACTCCGCCGTCAGCAGCGGGGGCTTGCGAGAGGGCAGCTGCGGCGCGCCCGGCTCGCTGATCTGCAGATCCAGCTCGTCGGCGTCGGTCTTCACCGCCACGCGCACGGTGCCGCCCTTGGCGAGCTTGCCGAACAGCAGTTCCTCGGCCAGGGGCTTCTTGATGTGCTCCTGGATCACGCGGGCCAGCGGGCGCGCGCCCATCTTCTCGTCGTAGCCCTTGTCGGCCAACCATTCGGCGGCGGCCGGGGTCAGGTCGATGGCCACGTTGCGGTCCATCAGCTGGGCCTCGAGCTGCAGCACGAACTTCTCGACCACCTGCAGGATCACCGATTTCGGCAGCGCGCCGAAGCTGATGACCGCATCGAGGCGGTTGCGGAACTCGGGGCTGAACTGACGCTCGATCTCGGCCATGTCCTCGCCCTCGCGGCTGTCGCGGCCGAAGCCGATCGCGGTCTTGGCCAATTCCGCCGCGCCCGCGTTCGAGGTCATGATCAGCACCACGTTGCGGAAGTCGGTGGTCCGGCCGTTGTGGTCGGTCAGCTTCCCGTGGTCCATCACCTGCAGCAGGATGTTGTAGACATCCGGGTGCGCCTTCTCGATCTCGTCCAGCAGCAGCACGCAGTGCGGGTTCTGGTCGACCGTATCGGTCAGCAGACCGCCCTGGTCGAAGCCGACATAGCCCGGAGGCGCACCGATCAGGCGGCTGACCGAGTGCTTCTCCATGTACTCGGACATGTCGAAGCGCTTGAACTCGATGCCCATGACGGCGGCGAGCTGCTTGGCAACCTCGGTCTTGCCGACGCCGGTGGGGCCGGCGAAGAGGTAGTTGCCGATCGGCTTCTCGGGCTCGCGCAGGCCCGCGCGGGCCAGCTTTATCGCCGAGCTGAGCGCCTCGATCGCGGCATCCTGACCGAAGACCACCCGCTTGAGGTTGGTCTCGAGATCCTTGAGCACCGCCGCGTCGTCCTTGGAGACGCTTTTCGCGGGGATCCGCGCGATCTTGGCGACAACAGCCTCGATGTCCTTGGCGCCGATGGTCCGGCGGCGCTTGGATTCGGCCACCAGCATCTGCGCCGCGCCGGCCTCGTCGATCACGTCGATCGCCTTGTCGGGCAGCTTGCGGTCGTGGATGTAGCGGGCCGAGAGGTCCACCGCCATCTTGATCGCGTCGTTGGTGTAGCGGATGTCGTGGTGCTGCTCGAAATAGGGCTTGAGGCCGCGCAGGATCTTGATCGCGTCATCCACCGACGGCTCGTTCACGTCGATCTTCTGGAACCGGCGGGACAGGGCGCGGTCCTTCTCGAAGTGCTGGCGGAACTCCTTGTAGGTGGTGGAGCCCATGCAGCGGAGCTTGCCGCCCTGAAGCGCGGGCTTCAGCAGGTTCGACGCGTCCATCGCGCCGCCGCTGGTCGCACCGGCGCCGATCACGGTGTGGATCTCGTCGATGAACAGAACAGCGTCGGGGTGATCCTCGAGCTCTTTCATGACGGCCTTCAGCCGCTCCTCGAAGTCGCCGCGGTAACGGGTGCCGGCCAGCAGTGCGCCCATGTCGAGCGAGAAGATCGTGGTGCCGGACAGCACCTTCGGCACGTCGCCGTCGACGATCTTGCGCGCGAGGCCTTCCGCGATGGCGGTCTTGCCCACGCCCGGATCGCCCACGAGGATCGGGTTGTTCTTGCGGCGGCGGCAGAGCACCTGGATGCAGCGCTCGACCTCGTGCTCGCGGCCGATCAGCGGGTCCACGTCGCCCTTGCGCGCCTTGGCGTTGAGGTCGACGCAGTACTTCTGCAGCGCGGTTTCCTCGCCTTCCTTCTGCGGCGCGGCCTCGGCCTGGCTTTCGGCCTCTTCGGCGCCGGTCACCGGGCGCGCCTCGCCGTACGACGGGTCCTTGGCGACGCCGTGGCTGATGTAGTTGACCGCGTCGTAGCGGGTCATGTCCTGCTCCTGCAGGAAATAGGCGGCATGACTCTCACGCTCGGCGAAGATCGCGACGAGCACGTTGGCGCCGGTGACCTCGGTGCGGCCGGAGCTTTGAACGTGAATGGCGGCGCGCTGGATCACGCGCTGGAACCCGGTGGTCGGCGCGGCTTCGGAGCCGTCGATATCCGACACCAGGCTGTCCAGTTCCTCGTCGAGGAACTTGACCAGGGTCTTGCGCAGTTCGTCCAGGTCGACCGAGCAGGCCTTCATCACCCTCGCGGCGTCGGGTTCGTCCACGAGCGCAAGCAGCAGGTGTTCGAGGGTCGCCAGTTCATGGCGTCGCTCGTTCGCAAGGCCCAGCGCATTGTGGATCGCCGTTTCAAGGGTGTTCGAGAAAGATGGCATGTCTGCTTCCTTGTCTCTCGTGGCCCCGATGAAGTTCGGAACCACCCGTCAGCCGATGGCCTCACTCTATCATTTCGGTTTTGTCGCCGGCGCTTCAAGGACAATTTTGTGATCGCGCCGTGTTTGGGAGCGAAGCCTGAGAAGCGAGCCGGCGGTGCCGAAATGTTAAGCAGTATCTTGCAACGGCTTCTGGGCATAAAGTAGGCGAAGAAACTCCGCCTACAAGAGGTTGTGTCGAGAACACGGTTTCGCGACGCCCGTACGCGGTTTGCCTCAGAAACGGTCCTTCCTGCCGCGGATCTCGGCGAAAACCTGGATGTCGGTGGCGCCGGGCATGTTGATGGCCTGTTTCACCTCGGGGCGCGAGGCGCGCAGGAACGGGTTGGTGTCGAGTTCTTCACGCAGGCTGACGGGTACGGTCGGCTCGCCCTTGGCCCGCAGGGCGTCGATGCGGGCGGCGCGGGCCTCGAGTGCGCCGTTGCCGGGCTCGATCGTCAGCGCGAAGCGGGCGTTCGCCTGGGTGTACTCGTGGCCCGAGTAGACCAGCGTCTCGGGCGGGAGCGCGGCGAGCTTGGAGAGGCTTTTCCACATCATTTCGGGCGTGCCCTCGAATATCCGTCCGCAGCCGAGCGCCATCAGGCTGTCGGCGGTGAAGACCGCGTGGTCCTGGGGAAAATGGAAGGCGATGTGCCCGACGGTGTGCCCGGAGACGTCCATAACCTCGGCGACCGAACCCCCGAGCGCGACCTTGTCACCTTCGCTCAGCGCGCGGGCCAGCGGCGGCAGGCGGTGGGCGTCGGCCTCGGCGCCGAGAACGCGGGCGCCGGTGGCTTTGCGCACTTCCTCGACCCCGTCGACATGGTCGTTGTGGTGGTGAGTGATCAGGATCAGGTCCAGCCCCCAGCCGCGTGCGCGCAGCGCGGCGAGGATCGGCGCCGCCTCGGGCACGTCGACCACGGCGGTCTCGCCCTTCACGCTGTCGCGCAGCAGGTAGGCGTAGTTGTCACTGCGGCAGGGGATGGTTACGATTTCCAGCGACAAGGGGATACCTCCGGTAAGATGGGCGCTTCATGCACCTAGATGTGGTCGATCTGAGAGCGTTTTACTACCGGACCAAACTTGGCCGGATGGCGCAACGCGTCCTGCAGGAGGAGTTGCGACGCCTGTGGCCCGAGACCAAGCACATGACGGTTACGGGATTCGGGTTTGCAAATCCTTTCCTGCGTCCCTTCCTCGCCGACAGCCGCCGGGTGATCTCGCTGATGCCGGGACAGCAGGGGGTGATGGCCTGGCCGCAGGGCGTCGCCAATCATTCGGTTCTGGTCGAAGAGACGAACTGGCCGATCACGGCGGGATCGGTGGACCGGTTGATCGTGGCGCACGGGCTGGAGACTTGCGAGCGGGCGAACGCCCTGATGGAAGAAGTCCACCGCGTCCTCGCGCCAGGCGGTTACGCGGTCTTCATAGTGCCCAACCGCTCGGGGATGTGGGCGCGCCGCGAGACGACGCCGTTCGGCTATGGCCGCCCCTACAGCACAGGGCAGGTCGAGAGCCTGCTGCGGAAGCACAATTTCGTCCCCGAGCGGCACACGGCGGCACTTTATACGCCGCCCAGCCACAAGCGGTTCTGGCTGCGGACCGACCGCATATGGGAGGGGCTGGGCCGGCGGCTTGACGCCCAGATGTTGGCGGGCACGCTGCTGGTTGAGGCCAGCAAGCAGGTCTACGCCACGCCGCGGCGGGGCACGCCGGTGACGGTGCCGGGCCCGCTGGAAGTGCTGGAGGGGCTGACCCAGCCCAAGCCCAAGCCGGCAACCGGACGCGCAGCCTGTCCGGCCGCCGCCCGCGCGGCAATGGATTCGCCCGGTTGACGGCCATGCTGCACCTGCGATGGTGCAAAGCGTCGCAGGTTTTCCGCCGGTGCGCCGCGCGCCCTTGAAACATGGGTCTCCGGCCCCACGCGCCGAACCACAAGCATTCTTGCCACCTCGGGAACGCTCTGCTATCACCGCGCCGATTTCGCCGGGGTTGTCACCGATCCCGCCTGCATGCGGGCGCGGGCCTCAAGCCCCTTCGCCGCCTACAAGAAACGGAGTAGCCCTTGTCCGACTCTGGTTCCCTGACGTCCGGCATTTCCGGCCGCTACGCGACCGCGCTGTTCGAACTGGCCCGCGAGGCCGATCAGATCGACGGTCTCGAGGGTGATCTGAACGCTCTGGAAGGGGCGCTGAACGAAAGCGAAGACCTGCGCCAGCTGATCAGCTCGCCCGCCTATTCCCGCGACCAGCAGGGCCGGGGCATGGCCGCCGTGGCCGAGAAGATGGGCCTGTCCTCGCTGACCGCCAACACGCTGGGCCTGATGGCCATCAAGCGGCGCCTGTTCGCGCTGCCCGCCGTGATCCGCGACGTGCAGAAGCTGATCGCCGATCACCGCGGCGTCGTCACCGCCGAGGTGCGCGCCGCCAGCCCGCTGAGCGACGAGCAGTCGAAGGCGCTGGCCGCCGCGCTGCACGAGGCCGCGGGTCGCGAAGTCAAGATCAACACCACCGTCGACGAAAGCCTCATCGGTGGTCTCGTCGTTCAACTGGGCTCGCGCATGATCGACACGTCGGTCCGCGCCAAGCTCGACAGTCTGAAAAATGTCATGAAAGAGGTCGGATAAATGGCGATCCAAGCTGCAGAGATCTCTGCGATCCTCAAGGAGCAGATCAAGAACTTCGGCCAGGACGCCGAGGTCGCCGAGGTTGGCCGCGTGCTGTCCGTCGGTGACGGCATCGCGCGTGTGCACGGCCTCGACAACGTGCAGGCCGGCGAGATGGTCGAATTCCCCGGTGGCATCCGGGGCATGGCGCTGAACCTCGAAGTCGACAACGTCGGCGTCGTGATCTTCGGCTCCGACCGCGACATCAAGGAAGGCGACACCGTCAAGCGCACGAACTCGATCGTGGACGTGCCGGTGGGCAAGGAACTGCTGGGCCGCGTCGTCGACGCGCTGGGCAACCCGATCGACGGCAAGGGCCCGATCGAGGCGAAAGAGCGTCGCGTCGCCGACGTTAAGGCGCCGGGCATCATCCCGCGCAAATCGGTGCACGAACCGATGGCGACCGGCCTCAAGGCCATCGACGCGCTGATCCCGATCGGCCGCGGCCAGCGCGAGCTGATCATCGGCGACCGTCAGACCGGCAAGTCGGCCGTGGCTCTGGACGCCGTCCTGAACCAGAAATCGGTCAACGACACCGACGACGAGAGCAAGAAGCTTTACTGCGTCTATGTCATTGTCGGCCAGAAGCGCTCGACCGTTGCGCAGCTGGTGAAGAAGCTGGAAGAGACCGGCGCGATGGAATACTCGCTGGTGGTCGCCGCGACCGCCTCCGAGCCCGCGCCGATGCAGTACCTGGCGCCGTACTCGGCGACCGCGATGGCGGAATTCTTCCGCGACAACGGCATGCACGCCCTGGCGATCTACGATGACCTGTCGAAACAGGCCGTCGCCTACCGCCAGATGTCGCTGCTGCTGCGCCGTCCGCCGGGCCGTGAAGCCTACCCGGGTGACGTTTTCTACCTGCACTCGCGGCTGCTGGAGCGTTCGGCGAAGCTGAACGAGGACTTCGGTGCCGGCTCGCTGACCGCGCTGCCGATCATCGAAACCCAGGCCGGCGACGTGTCGGCGTTCATTCCGACCAACGTGATCTCGATCACCGACGGCCAGATCTTCCTGGAAACCGAGCTGTTCTACCAGGGCATCCGCCCCGCCGTGAACACCGGTCTGTCGGTGTCGCGCGTCGGTTCGTCGGCTCAGACCAAGGCGATGAAGTCGGTTGCCGGCTCGATCAAGCTGGAACTGGCCCAGTACCGCGAGATGGCCGCGTTCGCGCAGTTCGGTTCGGACCTCGACGCCGCGACCCAGCGCCTGCTGAACCGTGGTGCGCGCCTGACCGAGCTGCTGAAGCAGCCCCAGTACTCGCCGCTGACCAACGCCGAGCAGGTCGTCGTGATCTACGCCGGTACGCACGGCTACCTGGACAAGCTGCCCGTCGGCGACGTGCAGCGGTTCGAGCGGGGTCTGCTGACCCACGTCCGCGCCAACAACCAGGACCTGCTGGCCGACATCACCAACAACGACCGCAAGGTCGCCGGGGATCTGGAAGAGGCGATCAAGGGCGCGATCGAAGAGTTCGCCAAGGACTTCGCCTGATCGTCGCCTGACTGACCCCTCGGAAGGAGAGACTGGCCGATGCCAAGCCTCAAGGACCTGAAAATCCGGATCGACAGCGTCAAGTCGACGCGCAAGATCACCAAGGCGATGCAGATGGTCGCAGCTGCGAAGCTGCGCCGCGCCGAGGAGAATGCGCAGGCTGCCCGGCCCTATGCCGAGCGTATGAACGCCGTGCTGTCGAACCTGGCCCGGGGCGCCAAGAGCAGCCCCACCGCACCGAAGCTTCTGACCGGAACCGGTCAGGAGCAGACCTACCTGCTGATCGTCGCCACCGCCGAGCGCGGCCTGTGCGGCGCGTTCAACTCGTCGATCGTGCGTCTGGCCCGCTATGAAGCCCAGAAGCTGCTCGGCCAGGGCAAGACGGTCAAGATCCTGACCGTCGGCAAGAAGGGCCGCGAGCAGCTGCGCCGCGACCTCGGCGATCACCTGGTCGGCCATGTCGACCTGAGCGACGTGAAGCACGTGGGCTACGACAACGCCCACGGGATCGCGCAGGACGTGCTGACGCGCTATGCGGCGGGTGAGTTCGACGTCTGCAAGATCTACTTCAACACCTTCCAGTCGGTGATCTCGCAGGTCCCGACCGCCACGCAGCTGATCCCGGCGACCTTTGAGGCTGCCGAGGGCGAAGCCGCCGCGAAGGCCACGCTCTACGACTACGAGCCGGACGAGGACGCCATTCTGGCGGACCTGCTGCCGCGCTCGATCGCTACGCAGATCTTCACCGCTCTGCTCGAGAACGCCGCGTCCGAACAGGGCGCACGGATGAGTGCGATGGACAACGCCACGCGGAACGCGGGCGAGATGATCGACAAGCTGACGATCCAGTACAACCGCTCGCGTCAGGCGGCGATCACCAACGAACTCATCGAGATCATCTCGGGCGCGGAAGCGCTCTAAGGGACGGAGACACACATAATGGCAAATGCTGTAGGCAAAATCACACAGGTGATCGGCGCGGTTGTCGACGTCCAGTTCGACGACCACCTCCCCGAGATCCTCAACGCGCTGGAAACCGACAACAACGGCAACCGGCTGATCCTGGAAGTCGCCCAGCACCTGGGTGAGGCGACCGTGCGCTGCATCGCCATGGACTCGACCGAAGGTCTGGTCCGCGGTGGCAAGGTGACGGACACCGAAAGCCCGATCACCGTTCCCGTGGGTGACGCGACCCTGGGCCGCATCATGAACGTCGTCGGCGATCCCGTGGACGAGAAGGGCCCGGTGGAAGCCGCCGAGAGCCGTCCGATCCACGCCGAGGCCCCGGCCTTCGCCGATCAGTCGACCTCGACCGACATCCTGGTCACCGGCATCAAGGTCATCGACCTGCTGGCCCCGTACTCGAAGGGCGGCAAGATCGGCCTGTTCGGCGGCGCCGGCGTCGGCAAGACGGTTCTGATCCAGGAACTGATCAACAACATCGCGAAAGTGCACTCGGGCTACTCGGTCTTCGCCGGTGTGGGCGAGCGGACCCGCGAGGGCAACGACCTCTACTACGAGTTCATCGAATCGGGCGTCATCAACGCCGACGATCTGACGAAGTCGAAAGTGGCGCTGGTCTACGGCCAGATGAACGAGCCTCCGGGGGCCCGTGCCCGCGTTGCGCTGACCGGCCTGACCATGGCCGAGCAGTTCCGCGACCAGTCCGGTACCGACGTTCTGTTCTTCGTCGACAACATCTTCCGCTTCACTCAGGCGGGTTCCGAGGTGTCGGCGCTTCTGGGCCGTATTCCTTCGGCGGTGGGCTACCAGCCGACCCTGGCGACCGACATGGGCGCCATGCAGGAGCGGATCACCTCGACCAAGCGCGGCTCGATCACCTCGGTGCAGGCGATCTACGTGCCCGCGGATGACCTTACCGACCCGGCGCCTGCGACCTCGTTCGCGCACCTCGACGCCACCACGGTTCTGTCGCGCGCGATCTCGGAGCTGGGCATCTACCCGGCCGTTGACCCGCTCGACTCGACCAGCCGTATTCTCGACCCGGCCGTCGTCGGCGAAGAGCACTACGAAGTGGCCCGTTCGGTGCAGGGGATCCTTCAGCGCTACAAGTCGCTGCAGGACATCATCGCGATCCTCGGCATGGACGAATTGTCGGAAGAGGACAAGCTGACCGTGGCCCGCGCCCGGAAGATCCAGCGTTTCCTCAGCCAGCCGTTCGACGTGGCCGAAGTCTTCACCGGCTCGCCCGGCGTCCAGGTGCCGCTGGAAGACACGATCAAGTCGTTCAAGGCCGTCGTCAACGGCGAGTACGACCACCTGCCGGAAGCTGCCTTCTACATGGTCGGCGGCATCGACGAAGTGGTTGCCAAGGCCGAGAAACTGGCTGCCGAAGCGGCCTGATCGGTCCACACCCAATCCCGTGCGGCCTGCCTTCGGGCGGGCCGTCGGTTCCACTTGAAGCCCTGCGCGCGCCGGTCTAGACCTCCCGCCGCAGGCAACGCCGAACCAAGCTCAAGGGGCATAACATGCGCGTCGACATCGTCACTCCGGAACGCCAGCTCGTCTCGACCGAGGCGGACCGCGTGCAGCTTCCCGGCACCGACGGCGACATGACGGTGATGGAGAACCACGCTCCCACCGTGACCACGCTGCGCCCCGGCGTCGTGACCATCGGCAGCGACAGCTATGTCGTCACCGGCGGCTTTGCCGAGATTTCGGAAGGCGGCACCTCGATCCTGGCCGAACAGGCCGTCCCTCGCGCCGAGGCGAACCGCGAGATGCTGGAAGAGGTTCTGCGCGACGCGCAGGCCGCAGTGGATGCTGCCGAGGACAAGATCGGCGCCCGCCAGCGCATCAACGACCTGTCGGAGCTGATCAAGCAAATCGGCTAACTCCGAGATAGCGCCGCGTCTATCACGTATGGGCGCTTATCATTGAACCGAAGACTTTTTCCTATGGCGTAGATCTTGGTAGCATTCAACATTGGCATTGTCGCTCAGCGAGGATGGCTGGAAGAACAGGCCTTGATGTTCGCGTTGTCATTCTTCCGGTTTAACCGTGACAATGACATCAAGCTGATTGTGTGTACGCCAGAAGACGGGCCCGAATGGAATGGCCCGGTCGATATTCGGGGCGGTGAGATCGCGGCGGAACTCGTAGATCTCGGAGCGGAGATCAGGGGGTTCAGGAACGCGAGGTTCGGATCGCGCTACCCCCACTCGAACAAAATCTATGCGCTCTCAGCGCTTCCGCCCCGAGAGCCATTTCTGTTTCTCGACACAGACTTCGTTATTACCGGCGATCTATCGAGACTGTCTTTCGATTTTGATAGGCCCTCAATGTACGCTGGGAGGGCGACTTGGCCGAGTGTTGAGAACAATAGTATCGAACGCGACCGAATCTGGGAATCGCTGTATAGGAAATTCGGTCTGACGACCGAAGGTTGGATCAGGGAACATCAACCCCCAGGCGCCTTGAAGCGCTATCCCTATTTTAATGCCGCCCGCTTCTATTATCGGCGCGCTGATGTGGTTTTTGATAGCTATCGCAGGGTAGCCGAGGCTATCGAAGACGCTCCGCCGCCGGAACTGGAGGGGCAAACGCTTTACCCTTGGCTTGATCAGATTTCGCTGCCGATTGTGATGCGTTCTCTGAACGCCGATAAGCGCCATTATAATATGGATTATTTTTTGAACCCGGTGGCTCATCACTATCATGTGGTCGTGACATTGTTTCTTGATCGCCACCGCGAGAAACTACTGATGGCGCGCGAGTTTGCGTCAGACGATAGATGGCGGGAGTACTTCATAAACTCGAGGATCTTCTCTCAACTTGCAGATGATGAGAAGTATAATGAAATATTGGAGTTTGCGGATCGTGAGGTATTGAAGCCTTCCGAGTTCGGCAAGCGGATGCGGGATGCCGGGTACTGGCTTCGTTGATCAGTACACTAGCTGGCCGAAAAGTGTGGGACCATGAGCAGTCGACTTGATTTTATCGTGTTCGGTGTCGGGCGCAGCGGAACGACCTCGGTCAGTCGGTACATCTCGGCCACTGAGCAATTCCACTGTGGTATCGAGAGATTTCATGTTGGCGTAGATCATTCCACCCTCCGGGTGCCGTTCGCCTTTTTCTCGGATGAGCACTTGCCCCGTGGACACGCGAACTTCAAGTTCTCCGAACGGGATCTATTCGAGAAGAATGTCCGGATTCTGCGCTACGGCAACAAGCTGCCGACGTACTTCTATCGTCTGAAGGGCGTCCTTGGTGAGATTGGCGTTCCGAAGGGAATTCTTTGTGCACGCGCGATACGAAGCGTCGGCTTGTCGTTCAATACACGAGCTGCCAGCATAAAGGATGGATGGCCGAAGGGACGTACAGCGTTGTTTGCTGCAGGCGATGCCATGATCCTCATCCATGCTCTACGATCCATCGAGGATGAGAAAATCCTGGTTATGCCCTATCCCGCAATCTTGAAAGACTGGGAAATGGCGACCCGGAAGATGTTGGAGTTTATCGATCCTGACATTATTCCAAGTTTCCGAAAGCCAGTATTGGAAGATATTCAAAAACACTACCAAGGACTTAAACAGAAAGCTAAGGCCGAACTGTCCGGCACTGACAAAGTTGCGATTGAAGCCGTTGAGCAAGCTGGTTTCGACGACCTTCTGCTCCGCGAAGAAGCCTATCCGCTGGACGAGATTAGAGACCGGTTGGATGCCGTGGCACAAGCTTTGCCAATAGATCCCATTGCCTTTGTCGAGGCTGCAGCGGCAAAGCACGAACTGCCCGAGGTGCGTGAGTTTCTGCCGGTTTGGCTGAAGCGGGTCCGACGTTCACAAAAGGAACTTGGCCTGAGCTGAGCTCCGGCCAATCCCAATGGCTCAGGCCGCCGGGTAGGCGACCTCGTAGATCGGCGCGATCGTGTCGACCTTGAACAGCGACGAGACCGATGTGCCGTTGGCGATGTTCTGGATCGCCTGGGCGAAGATCGGTGCGGTCGGGATGATGCGGATGTTCCGGGCGGCGCGGACCGGGGCCGTCGGCTCGATGCTGTCGGTGATGACCAGCGACTTCAGGGCCGACTTGGTCACGCGCTCGACCGCCGGGCCGCTCAGGACGCCGTGGCTGATGTAGGCGTGGACTTCCGTGGCGCCTTCGGACTTCAGCAGGTCGGCGGCCTTGCACAGGGTTCCGGCGGTGTCGCAGATGTCGTCGACGATGATGCAGGTGCGATCCTTCACCTCGCCGATGACGGTCATCGAGGCGACTTCACCGGGCGCCGAGCGGCGCTTGTCGACGATGGCGAGGTCCGCACCGATACGTTCGGCCAGTTCGCGGGCGCGGGCCACGCCGCCGACGTCGGGCGAGACCACGGTGATCTTGTCGAGCGCCTTGAAGTGGTGCCGGATGTCCAGCGCGAAGACCGGCGCGGCGTAGAGGTTGTCCACGGGGATGTCGAAGAAGCCCTGGATCTGCGCGGCGTGCAGGTCCATCGTCAGAACCCGCTCGATCCCGGCCTCGGTCAGCAGGTTGGCGACCAGCTTGGCGCTGATCGGCGTGCGGGCCTTGGTGCGGCGATCCTGGCGGGCGTAGCCGAAATAGGGAATCACAGCGGTGATCCGGTTCGCCGAAGAGCGCCGCAGCGCGTCGGCCATGATCAGCAATTCCATCAAATTGTCGTTAGCCGGGTTCGACGTCGACTGGATGATGAACATGTCTTCCGAGCGGACGTTGTCGTAGACCTCGACGAAAATCTCGGCGTCATTGAACCGCTCGACGCGGGTTTCGACCAGTTTCACCGCCTCTCCGCGGTGAAAGGTCATGCGCCGGGCGATCGCCTCGGCAAGCGGCCGGTTGGAGTTTCCGGCGATCAGCTTGGGCTGGGTCTTGAGCATCAGGGCCTCGGGACTGCTGGGGGACGGACGCCGCCCCATTAGCACCCCAGCCCGCCCTTGCAAAGTCTCGCGCGAAAACCATGATGCGCCCGAAGACCAGAACGATCACCGCAGAAGACAGAGGGCCCCATGGCGCGCATCGACTATTACCTGTTCACGCTTTCGCCGTTCACCTACCTCGCCGGTAACCGGCTGGAGGAGATCGCCGCGAAGCACGGCGTCGATATCGAGTACAAGCCCTTCGCCCTGCCGAAGGTGTTCGAGGCCCACGGTACGCCCGCGCTGCCCCAGCGGCACGAGACCCGCAAGACCTATCGTCTGACCGAGATTGCCCGCATCGCCGAGATGCACGGCCTGCCCGTCAACGTGCAGCCGAAGCATTTCCCGACCAATCCCGTGCCGTCCTGCACGGCGATCATCTCGGCGCAGATGTTTCATGCCGATACCGGCAAGGGCGACGTCGGCAAGCTGGTTCAGACCTTCCTGCGCGCCTGCTGGGCCGAGGAGAAGGACATCGCTGAGGATCACATCGTCCGCGAATGCCTCGTGGCAGCCGGTTTCGACGCAGGCATTGCCGATCGCGACATGCTGAGCGCGGTCGAGATCTACGAGAAGAACACACAGGACGCACTGGACATCGGCGTCTTCGGTGCGCCGACCTATTATTGCGACCACGAACTGTTCTGGGGCCAGGACCGGCTGCCCTATCTCGACCGCAAGCTGTCGAAGGGCTGACGGGCCTCAGACGGCCTTCAGGGCCGCCACGAAGGCCGCGATCTCGGCCTCGGTCGTCGCCCAGCCGCTGACGAGGCGGGCGGCGACCGGGGCGTCCCCGGCGCCGTCGAGCGACGCGCCAGCTGGCCAGAGGTGGTATCGGGCGCCCGCGGCCTGAAGTGCGCGGTGCACGTCTGCGTGGGCCTCGAAGAAGACCATGTTGGCATCGGGCGGGTAGAGTAGGGTGACGCCGTCTACGCTGGTCAGGGCCTCGGCCATGGCTCCGGCGCCCGTGTTGGCCTGTCCTGCAAGTTTCAGCCACAAATCGTCCGCGAGATACGCCTCGAACTGCGCCGACAGATAGCGGTATTTCGAGAACAGGTGCCCGGCGCGCTTGCGCCGCAGTTCGAATTCCCAGGCCATCGAGGGGTCGAAGATCACAACGGCCTCGGCCGCCAGAAGTCCGTTCTTGGTGCCGCCGAAGGACAGCACGTCGACACCCGCCTTCCAGCTCATTTCGGCCGGGCTGAGGTCCAGCGAGACCAGGGCGTTCGCGAAGCGCGCGCCATCCATATGCACCGGCATTCCCGCATCGCGCGCCTGCCCGGTCAGCGCCATCAACTCGCCAAGCGAATAGACCGTTCCGGTCTCGGTCGCCTGGCTGATCGACAGCGGGCCGGGTTGCACCGCGTGCACGAAGCCCTTGCGGTTGTTCGCGATCGCGCGGGCCAGCGCGCGCTCGTCGATCTTGCCGTTCTCGCCCGGGACGTGGGTCAGCTTGGCGCCGCCGGTGTAGAACTCGGGCGCGCCGCACTCGTCCTCCTCGATATGGGCGATCGGGTGACAGAGGATGGTCTGATAGGGATCGCAGACCGTCGCGAGGCCCAGCGCGTTCGCTGCGGTGCCGGTGGCGACGAAATAGACGGCAGCCTCGGGGGCCTCGAATATCTCGCGGATGCGGTCGCGGACGCGGGTGGTCAGATCGTCACCGCCATAGGAGCCGGCATAGCCCTGGTTGGCCCGCGCCAGCGCCTCCAGCACCGACGGGTGGGCGGGGCCGGAGTTGTCGGATTCGAAATGCATCACTGAAGTCCTTCCACGATGTAGTCTTCAAGGTCGTCCTCATCGACCATGTCCTCGGACACCATGTGCCCGGCCAGCGAGATCCCCGCCTCGTGCACGCTTTCCGCCCGCCCCGAGACCAGCGGGTGCCAGGGCTCCAGCGGGCGGCCCTCGGCCATCAGCCGGTAAGCGCAGGTCGAGGGCATCCAGTAGAGGATGTGTTCCAGCACCTCGGGCGAGATCACCACGCAGTCGGGAACGATCCGCTTGCGGTGCTTGTAGTTGGTGCAGCGGCAGGTCCCGGTGTCCAGCAGCTTGCACGAGACGTTGGTGTACTCGACCTCGCCAGTGTCCTCGAACTCGATCTTGCGCAGGCAGCACTTGCCGCAGCCGTCGCACAGCGCCTCCCACTCGCGCGGGGTCAGCTCGTCGAGCGTGAAGCGCCGCCAGAAGCCGTCGCGGACGCCGTCGCGATTGATGGGGTCATCGGTCATGGGGCGCAGATAAACGCGGAACGGCCAGAAGGGGAAGGGGGGCTCAGGCGGTTTCCGCCAGCACCCGGCGGATCCGCGCCACGTCGGCGTTCATCTGCGCGATCAGCGGCTCGACGCCCTCGTAGGCGAGTTCGGGGCGGATGAACTCGACCAATGCGACCGAGACCTCGGCGCCGTAGAGATCACCGCTGAAATCGAGGACGTAGGTCTCGAGGTTCGGCGCGTTGACCCCGAAGGTCGGCCGCACGCCCAGCGAGGCCGCGCCGAGGTAGCTGCCCTGATGCGGGCCGGTGAGTACGTCGAAAAGCACCGCGTAGACGCCGAAGCGGGGCAGGTGCAGCCCTTCGAGCGTCAGGTTGGCGGTCGGAAAGCCCAGGTCGCGCCCGCGCTGATCGCCCTTGCTGACGGTGCCGTCGATCCGGTGCCAGTGTCCCAGCATCTGCGCGGCGTGACGCGGGTCGCCCTCGTAAAGCGCCTGTCGGATCGCGGTCGACGAAAACTCGGTGTCGCCCTTGCCGATCAGCGGCGCGATCTCGACGCTGAAGCCGTGTTCTGCGCCGAGCTTTTCCAACAGCGCCACGTCGCCGCCGCGCTTGGTGCCGAAGCGGAAATCGGCGCCGACGACGACGTGCCGCACGCCGAGGCCCTCGACCAGTACCTCGGTCACGAAGCGCTCGGCGGGCAAGGCGGCGAGGTCGGCGTTGAAGGGCAGCTCGTAGAGCTGGTCCACGCCGAGTTTCGCGAGCCGGTGAGCGCGTGTCTCGGCGTTCATCAAACGGAACGGCGGGGCATCGGGGGCGAAGAAGGCGCGGGGGTGTGGCTCGAAAGTGATGATGCCGAGCGCGCCATGCAGGCGTTCTGCCGCGGCGCGGGCGCGGTCGATTACCGCGCGGTGGCCCAGGTGCACGCCGTCGAAGTTGCCGATGGCGACACTTGCGCCCCGGTCCTGTGCTGCGAGGTCATGGTAGCGGAAGTGGCGTCTCATGGCCCCCTTGGGCGGGGCCGGCGCGGCTGGCCCCTCAGTCGAACTTGCGGCTGGGCGCGAGCACCAGCGCCTCGCCCTTCAGGACCTCCGTATCGCCCACGCGGCACAGACAATCAAGCGTGACCCGGCGCCGTGAATGGTCGATCTCGGCGACGGTGACGCAGGCCGTCACGCGGTCGCCGGGACGTACCGGGGCGAGGAACTTCAGGTCCTGTTTGAGATAGACGCTGCCATGTCCCGGAAGCTGCTCGCCGATCACCGCCGAGATCAGGCTGGCGGTCAACATGCCGTGGGCGACGCGACCGGCGAATATCGTGTCGCGGGCGTAATCCTCGTCCAGATGCACGGGGTTGTGGTCGGTGGAGACCTGCGCGAACAGCGCGATATCCTCGTCGGTAACGGTTTTGGAGACCGAGCGGGCCAGCCCGATCTCCAAATCCTCGATGCAGATCGTCCCGCGCATCTGGTTGTCGTGCGGTCGGTCCAGCATCCCATCCTCCCCGGACTTGGGTCCGTGAAAGTGGTGTAGCCGATTCCGCAGTGCAGCGCAACAAAATTACACTAATTTTCGTGCGCAAATTGCTGGCTTGTCGGAATTATATTCCGCGCAAGATATTCAGCGCAGGTGGCCGATGGCGGCGGTGGGGGAGAGCTCGGCATCCTCCAGGAAGCCGAGCAGCGCTTCGCGATCCGGCTCGCCGTTGCGCATCCCGGTTTCCCGCGCCGCAAGCCCGCCGGCGATGAAGAGCGTGTCCAGATCCTCGCCTACGCCGCCGCGGATATCGGTCTCGATACCGTCGCCGATACAGAGGATCTCGGTGTCGCGCACGCCGCCGCGTCCGGTCTGCTCGGCGCGCATCCGCGCCAGTTGGTATATCGGCGCGTGCGGTTTGCCGAAGTAGTGCGACTCGCCGCCCAATTCGGCATAGAGCGCGGCCAGCGCCCCGGCGCACCAGATCCGCTGGTCGCCGACGTCGACCATCACGTCGGGGTTCGCGCAGAGCAGCTTCAGCCCCCGGGCCTTGGCGCGCATCAACGTCAGCTTGTAATCCTCGGGCGACTCCGAACGGTCGTCGTAGAGCCCTGTGCAGATCACGCCCTCGGCCTCCTCCAGTGGCACGCGCTCGACGTCGATCGGGGTTCCGTCTTCGTTGTGGAAAAACGGCAGGTCACGCTCTGGTCCGATGTGGAAAACCTTGCGCCCGAACAGCCCCGCCGCCATCGCAGCCTGCGCCGCATCGCCCGAGCTGGCGATGTCGTCGTAGCAGTCCTCGGGCGCACCAAGTTCAGCAATCTGTGCACGGACCGAACGCCGGGGCCGCGGAGAGTTCGTCACCAGGATCACCGAGCCGCCGCCCTGGCGAAACTTCTGTAGCGCTTCCACGGCAGCCGGGAATACCTTTGTGCCGTCGTGCAGGCAGCCCCAGAGGTCGCAGAACAGGACGCTGTAGCGATGCGAGATTTCCTCGAGCGAGGCGATGATCTGGGTCATGGCGAACCTTGTGGGCTGAGATATGCGGACAAGGTGGAGGGATAGTGCGGTAGAGGGGACACTTCAATGTTCCCGCTTCAGGGGCGCACCCGAACCTCGCGCTCGCTTTTGTAGAGTGCGACGCTCAGGCCCAGGCCGACGGAGCCAGCGAGGGGGCGCTCGAAGAGCGGGCTGTCGCGATTGACCGCGCCGTAACGGACCTCAAGCCCGGCGCGGCCGAATACGTTGACGCGGTTCGTCAGATCGTAGCTGAAGCCGGCGCGGACCTCGGTTCCCATGTAGCCGCGCTCGGCGTCGTAGGCGGGGCGCCCGGCGCGGGCGAACTCGGGGTCGACCTGGTAGAAGTAGTCGTTGAGCCCCTGGTCGCCGTATTGAGGCGCCAGCGTCGCGTCCAGTTTCAGCCTTCCGTTGCGCAGGCCACGGCGCTCGACCTTCAGCTCGGGCTCGATGATCCAGCCGACGTAGTCGACCGAGGTCCAGTCGGTGGCGAACACCGCGCGGCCCTGCAGGAAGAGCTTCACGGTCCCGAGACCGTCCGCGAAGGTCGGCCCGTTGATCTCGATCTCCGGGCCCAGTTCGAACAGGAAGTCGAGGTCCGGCATGCCCTCGCGCGCTGCATTGCTGTCGCTGTCCGCCGCAAACGCGCCGCCGCCCGAGATGCCCAGTTCGTATCGGGGCGTCGCGACCGGGATGAACTCCGCCCCCTCGTCGCCGAGGCTGAACATGTCGCCGCGGTAGACCACATAAGGAAACGGCAGCCAGTTGAAGCTGCTTTCCTCGGCGCCGGGGAAGTCGGGGCCGTAGACGCCGATGGTCCCCAGCCGGACCTCATAGAGCGGTTCGATCCGGAAGTTCGACACGTCCTGGGCGGCGACGGCGCTCGCGCACAGGGACAGCGTGGCGGCAATCAGGGCCTTGGGCGTCATTCGGGCAGTCTCCTTACGGTGAATCCGCGGTCTTCCAGCAGGCGCAACAGCCCCGTCTCGCCGCCAAGGTGAAGGGCGCCGACGGCAACCACGCGATCACCCTCGGCCAGTTTCGGCTCCAGCGTCTCGATCCAGCGCAGGTTGCGGGTGTCGAGCAGCCGCCCGAACAGGGCCTCCTCCATCTCGGCGGCGCGTTCGGCGCCGATGTCCTGTTCCAATACGGCGCCGGCGAACGCCTGGATCGCCGCGATCTCGCCCGAGAGGTAAAGTTGCCGCGTGGTTTCGAGGTAATCCTCGGCAAGCGCGAAGGTCGGCAGCGAGGCGCGCAGCATCTCGACCTGGGCGTCGTAGGGCAGGGTGGCGAACAGGTCGAACACGTCCTCGAAGCTTTCGAGCCCGCCGACGGGCACCTCGTTCTCCTTGGCCAGCGCCTCGATCCGGCGGTCGAGAATCGTGCCGCCTGTCGCCATGTCCTCGATCAGGCAGGCGGGGTTCGACAGGGTGATGACCAGGTACCAGGGCGCCATGCGCTCGGCGATCTCGACGCCGATGCCATAGTCCCTCAGCAGCGCGGTAATCTCGGTGAACTCTCCTTCGGTGAGCGCGTCGCTCAGCAGCCGGCCCTCGGGAGCGAGGACCCGCGAGGGGTTCAGCAGAATCGAGCGCATCATGCGCTTTTCTTCGTCGAGCGTGACCTCGACGAGAAGTTCGCGGGCGCTCTCGACCCGGTCCAGCAGGGCCGGGGGTGGGGTGGCGACCTCTTCGTCGGCCAGGTGAATCGTGCCGAAGAGGACCGAGGTCGCGCCATCGCGCTCGACTTCCCAGAACCGGCCCTCGCCATAGGGCGTCGCGTCGGCCTCCGCCGCGATCCCGGCGGCGAACGCCTCGGACCAGGTGGCCGCGAGGTCGCGCCCGTCGCAGGCCGCCGCGGCGAGGCCGGGCGCCAGCAGGCCTGCGATCAGGGCCGGAAAAAGTCTGCCGCGCATGGGTTGTACCCCCGTGGTCGGATCGATAGGTCCCATGCAACCTAGCCGTGCCAATCCTCACGCGCCATGTCGATCGATGGGGATTAACGGCCCGTGATCCTCTTGACACACATTTCCGCGATCCTTATTTCGGCTGCGTTAGCACTCAAGGGTGGCGAGTGCTAACGACTGGGAGGCCACCCGGGTTTTGGACTGCTTGAGAGGAGCAAACTCCATGAACTTCACCCCTCTGCACGACCGCGTTCTCGTCCGCCGCATCGAAGGCGACGAAAAGACGGCCGGCGGTCTGATCATCCCCGACACCGCCAAGGAAAAGCCCGCTGAAGGCGAGATCATCGCTGTCGGCGCTGGCGCCCGTGACGAAGACGGCGAGCGCATCCCGATGGACGTCAAGGCCGGCGACCGCATCCTGTTCGGCAAATGGTCGGGCACCGAGATCAAGATCGACGGCGAAGACCTGCTGATCATGAAAGAAAGCGACATCCTGGGCGTGCTGAGCGATTCGGCCGCGTCGGCTGCCGCCTGATCCACGCTTTCGCTTTCTGACAAACGGAGATTACGAACATGGCCGCTAAGGACGTGAAATTCGACACGATCGCGCGTGACAAGATGGTCAAGGGTGTCGACACCCTCGCCAACGCCGTCCGCGTGACCCTGGGCCCCAAGGGCCGCAACGTCGTTATCGACAAGTCGTTCGGTGCCCCGCGCATCACCAAGGACGGCGTCTCGGTCGCCAAGGAAATCGAACTGGAAGACAAGTTCGAGAACATGGGCGCCCAGATGGTGAAAGAGGTTGCCTCGCGCACCAACGACACCGCTGGTGACGGCACCACCACCGCGACGGTTCTGGCCCAGGCCATCGTCAAGGAAGGCATGAAGTCGGTCGCCGCCGGCATGAACCCGATGGACGTCAAGCGCGGCATCGACATCGCCGTCTCGAAGGCCGTCGAGCACATCAAGTCGGCCGCTCGCGACGTGTCCGGCACCGATGAAGTCGCCCAGGTCGGCACCATCTCTGCCAACGGCGAAGCCGAAATCGGCCGTCAGATCGCCGACGCGATGCAGAAAGTCGGCAACGAAGGCGTCATCACGGTCGAGGAGAACAAAGGCCTCGAGACCGAGACCGACGTGGTCGAGGGCATGCAGTTCGACCGTGGGTACCTCTCGCCCTACTTCATCACCAACGCCGACAAGATGACCACCGAGTTGGACGATGCCATCATCCTGCTGCACGAGAAGAAACTCTCGTCGCTGCAGCCGATGGTCCCGCTGCTCGAGTCGGTGATCCAGTCGGGCAAGCCGCTGCTGATCATCGCCGAGGACGTGGACGGCGAAGCGCTGGCGACCCTGGTCGTCAACAAGCTGCGCGGTGGCCTGAAGATCGCTGCCGTCAAGGCTCCGGGCTTCGGTGACCGTCGCAAGGCCATGCTGCAGGACATCGCGATCCTGACCGGCGGCCAGGTGATCTCGGAAGACCTCGGCATGAAGCTCGAGAATGTCACCATGGACATGCTCGGCTCGGCCAAGAAAGTGTCGATCACCAAGGACGAGACCACCATCGTCGACGGTGCTGGCGAGAAGGCCGAGATCGACGCCCGCGTCGCTCAGATCCGCTCGCAGATCGAGGAAACCACCTCGGACTACGACCGCGAGAAGCTGCAGGAGCGTCTGGCCAAGCTGGCTGGCGGTGTTGCCGTGATCCGCGTCGGCGGTGCGACCGAAGTCGAAGTGAAAGAGCGCAAGGACCGCGTCGATGACGCGCTGAACGCTACCCGTGCCGCCGTTCAGGAAGGCATCGTGGTTGGCGGCGGCGTCGCCCTGGTTCAGGCTGCGAAGTCGCTGGCCGGTCTCGAAGGGATCAACAGCGACCAGAACGCCGGTATCGCCATCGTGCGCCGCGCGCTGGAAGCTCCGCTGCGCCAGATCGCCGAGAACGCCGGCGTCGACGGCGCCGTGGTTGCCGGCAAGATCCGCGAGTCGGACGACTTGGCCTTCGGCTTCAACGCCCAGACCGAAGAATACGGCGACATGTTCAAGTTCGGCGTGATCGACCCCGCGAAGGTCGTCCGCACCGCGCTGGAAGACGCCGCTTCGATCGCTGGTCTGCTGATCACCACGGAAGCCATGGTTGCCGACAAGCCCGAGAAGCCGGGCGCCGGCGGTGCCGCTGGCGGCATGCCCGACATGGGCGGCATGGGCGGCATGATGTAAGCCGACCCGGCTTGGAATACCGGAAAGGGCCGCGCTCGTGCGGCCCTTTTCTTTTGCGGTATCAGCGGGGTAGGGCAAAATCGCCGATCGGTGTCCGGGGGCGACCGATTACACTACGCTCACACCTTGTACCCCACCCATACACATCCCCCGGACATGATTGTTCTACGCGTGCATAATGTCTGCACTAGGAAGCGATCATGGTTTTTACGGCGCAAACTGTGCCCTCGCGTGAGGGAATGTGGCGCGCTCGACTCGCCTCACGGGCGACGTAGCGTGCCGCGCGCCGAAACGTATTTCAGCCCGGCAGGCCAAGCCCGCCGAGCGCGATGACAGCCACGGCGACAGCGACGAGCGCCCGGGGCAGACGCGGTGCGACGACCAGCGGTTGATGAATCCGCTCGGGCGTCGATGGCGCGCCGCTCAGCCAGCGGGCGCGCGTGGCGGTGGCGTGAACCAGTTCCTCAGGGCGATATGTCATCTCAGACCTCCGATCATGTCCGGCAGACGTTGCCGCTTTCCGATCGTGCCCCGGTCCTGCCGCATGCGGGCAGTCACGCGAATGGAGCGCTCCAGATTCTTTTTCTGTACTGGAGCGCGCGGCCGCCGCTGGGATACCCTTGTTTCAAGGGAGGTGCGTAATGACCCTGAAGCCTTATGGCGTCTACTGCCCGATCTCGAAGGCCTGCGAAGTGCTGGAGCCGCGCTGGACGATCCAGATCCTGACGGAGCTCTGGTCCGGGTCCACCCGGTTCAACGAGATCCGAAGGGGCGTGCCCGGGATCTCGCCCAGCCTGCTGTCGAAACGCCTGAAGGATATGGAGCAGGCCGGGTTGATCGAGAAGGTCGAGGACCCGGCGACCGGGGCCATCGATTACCTGCGCACCGACGCCGCGATCGAGCTGGAGCCGGTGCTGGACGGGCTCGGCGCCTGGGCGCAGCGCCACGTCGCGCCGGATGTCGCGCTGGCCGAGAGTGATGCGCCGCAGCTGATGTGGCAATTGCGGCGCAAGGTCGACCCAGAGCATCTGCCGGACCGCCGCACGGTGGTGCGCTTCCATTTCACCGATGTGCCCGGCGGCGAGGACAAGTTCTGGCTGGTGGTGCGCCCCGGTGTGCCGGTCGATCTCTGCCGGTTCGATCCGGGCTACGAGGTGGACCTTTATGTCGAGACCGAGGTGCGCTCGCTGGTGGCGGTCTTCCTGGGGCGGTCGACCTCGGCGCGCGAGGTCGAGGAGGGGCGGCTGTTCTTCTCGGGCAGCGGCAGGCTCAGCCGGTCCTTCGACCGCTGGCTGCGGCAGAGCAACTATGCGCGGACCCCGGGAATCGCGAAGGCCACGGCATGGCCGCCGCGACCCTCGGCGTGAGCGTTCAGCGAAGCCCGGTTTCTTCCAGAAGGCCGCGGCGCTTGGCTTCGTAGTAATACCCTTGCGAGTACCACTTCACCGCCTGGTCCGGGCTGCCGTCCGACACCATCCAGGCGCCCCGCAGGTACCTGACCGCGTAGCGCAGGTTGGTCTCGGCATCGAGCAGGCCCGATGGCGGGCCCTTGTAGCCCATCGTCCGCGCGGTCTGCGGGTGGATCTGCATCAACCCGTAGTAGGGACCGTTGCGTGCCTCGGGTCGGTGGCTGCTTTCGCGCACGACCACCCGCTGCACCAGCGAAACCGGCACCTGGTTTTCCTGCGCCGCGTCGACGATCATCGAGCGCAGTTCGGGTGTTTCGTTGGGATAGAGGGGCGATGCGACCGCCGAACTGCGGCTGGGGGCATCGCTTCCGCCGCCACAGGCCGCAAGCGCCAGGGCGGCTGCGACCAGCACGGCACGGGGGAGGATGGGGGGCACTGCCATTGCCTCTTGCTCTCTTGAACCGGGTTGTTGGCAGAAAGAATACCCCGAGCCGCGCGCCTCGCCCAGTGTTTCGATCCGCACACTGGGCGGAACGCCGCCGATCCGTGCCCGGGCGTTGCCTTCAAGACTCAGTCCGGCGGCGCTTGGCCGATCAGATTGCCGATCCTTGCACCGATGTCGGCCCAGGCCTCGGCATCGAACGCCGGTCCGAGCTTGCGGGCGAAGGGATCGAAATTGCCTTCGATGCGAAGGTGCGCAAAGCCGTGGATCAGGCTCCAGGTCAGGACAACGTCCATCGCGAGGTCGCGTCCGGCATCGGGGTCCGCCATCTCGTCCAGGGTGACGGGCTGCTGCCCACGGGCCAGCGAGATGATGTTCGTCATCGAGGTGAAGCAGCCGAACGCCTGCTTGCGCAGGTCCGGATTGTCGAAATCCACAAGGTCGCGCCGCATCATCAGCCGGAACCGGCCCGGCTTGTCCTGCGCGAACCGCGCATATACCTGCCCGAGCGCGCCGAAAACCTCGGCGGGGCGGTCGGCATGGTCGGCGCGCACCGCCTCGGTCTTAGCTGTCAGTGCCGCGAAGCTTTCGGCGGCAAGCGCGGTCAGCAGCCCGCGCAGGTCGCCGAAGTGATGCGCGGGTGCGGCGTGCGAGACGCCCGCCGTCCGCGCGCAAGCTCTCAGGCTGAGTGCCGAGAGCCCGTCGCTGTCGATGATCCCGCCCGCCGCCTGAAGCATCGCGCGGCGCAGGTCTCCGTGGTGGTAGTTGGTCATGTGGCATCCTTGCGCGCCGGGAAGGGCGGCTGCAAGCGAATCTTGACACTGTAAACATTTTGCCTGATCTTGACGATGTCTAGATTGCGATGAGACAGCCTTTCACAGTCACCTCTTCCAGCCACGGGGGCTTCAGATGACCACCCGCATACCCAGGATCGGACTTGGCTACGGCCTGTTGGCGCTGCTGGCCACGGGCATCGCGCTTTACGCCGCACACTACTTCGTCACCGGGGCCACCACCGCGCCGCCCGGGATCGACGACAGCGTCCGAGCCCGGCCTCTGGCCTTCTACGCCCATATCGGCGGCGGCGCGCTGGCACTGGCGATTGGCGTCTGGCAGTTCCTGCCGCGCACCCGCCGCTCGCGCTGGCATCGCTACGCGGGGCGGGCCTATGCCACCGGCTGCCTCGTCGGCGGGATCGGAGGACTGGTGATCGCCCCCTACGCACAGGGCGGGCTTGTCGCGCAAACCGGGTTCTTCCTGCTCGGCCTGCTCTGGATCGGCACCACGCTACGCGCGTGGCAAATGGTGCGTGCGGGGCGGATCGCGCAGCACCGGGTCTGGATCTACCGCAGCTTCGGGTTGACCTGCGCCGCGATCACCTTGCGGCTGATCCTGCCCGCCGGCATGGTCCTGGGCGTACCGTTCGAGCCGCTCTACGCCTTCACCGCCTGGGCCTGCTGGCTGTCGAGCCTTGCCATCGCCGAGGCGACGCGGCGCCTGATCGACGCCCGACGGGCCGCTCCGGAAGGGTTTGCACCTGCCTGATCGGTTTGAGCCGTATCAATTCGCCGTGCCGCGCATGTGCTATCAATGGGGAAACGTTCGCGATCTTGGGGGTATTCAATGCGACGTGCTTTCTCCGCTGCACTTACGGCGTGTTTTCTGGCTGCACCTGCCTTTGCGCAGCCTGAGGAGGCGGTGCTCGACATCGGTGGCGACCGCTTCGCCGCCGGACGATCCGTGGTTTTCGCCGGGATCGAAGGTATCGATGACCTGTTCCTCGCCGGCGAGACCGTCCGCGTAAGCGCCCCGCCCGAGGGGACTGCGCACCTGCTCGGACGCTGGCTGCGCATCGAGGCGCCGATCGCCGAGTCGCTCTATGCCGCTGGGGTCGAGATGACGCTCGAGGCCCCGGTGCAGGGCGATGCGATGCTATTCGGCTACGAGATCGAGGTCGAGGCTGAGGTGGGCGGCGACCTGCGTGTCGGCGGATCGGAGGTTTCGGTCTCCGCTCCCGTTGCGGGGTATGCGCTGCTGACCGCCGAGCATCTTGACCTCGATGCCGCCATTGCCGGGGATGCGGTGATCGCCGCGCGCCGTGTCGATTTCGGCGACGCCGCCCGCATCGACGGGGCGCTGACGGTCTGGACCGACGATCCAGACGATTTCGAAGTACCCGAGCGCGTTGCCCCGGCCGACCGGGTCACGATCCGCGACATCCGCGACTACGAGCACGGCGGCATGGGTGACATGATTGATCCGCGTCCCTCGGTCTGGGCCGTCATCGGCAGCTTCTTCGGAGGCGTGCTGGTTGTCGCCGCTGTGGCTGCGCTGGCCCTCGCACTGATGCCCGACCGGGTTCGCGCATGGCGCAGACTGGCGCTGGCGCGGCCGTGGCGGGCGCTGCTGTCGGGGTTCCTCGTGACCTCTGCGCTCGTCGGCAGCGGCTTCGTGCTGGCGCTGACGCTGGTCGGCATCCTGCTGATCCCGCCGATCCTGCTCATCACCGGGTTCGTTCTGTTCGCGGGCTACGTTCTGGGCGTCTACGTGCTGGGCGCGGGCGTGTGGCAGGGTCTGGGGCGCACGGTCCCCGTGCATTTCCCCGGCCGCATGGGCATCGCGGCTCTTGGCGCGGTCCTGACCGGGATCGCCGCACTCGTCCCGGTGCTGGGCTGGTTCTTTGTCCTTGCCTTGACGCTCTGGGGTGTCGGAGCGCTGGTCGCCGCAATGATGCCGCGCGAGCCGGTGCTGAATCGCGGCGATCTGGTCTGACTACCAGCCGGGGCGCGGCAGCAGGTTGACGCGGTCCGTGCTTCGGCTTCGCCCGCCCCACAGGTCTGCCCGCGCGCCAAGCGCGTCGTAGAGATGCGCCATCAGCGCCCGGACCCGCGCGGTATTGCGCAGGTCCGGGTGTGTCAGCACCCAAAGCTGCATGTCGAGGCTTTCGACCGGGTCGCTGACCCGCAAAAGGCGCGTGTCGGGATCGCCGACATAGCAGGGCAGGAAGGTCAGCCCCAGGCCCTCGGCCCCCGCGTTCTGCACCGCCCGCGTGGTGCGGCACTGGAATACCGCTTGCGCGTCCCCCTCGTCGCGGGACTTCCACACCAAGGGCACCAGCCAGCCGGCGGTGCCCTCGATCAGGCAGAAGGCCTGCTCGGAAAGGGGGCGATCCGGCATCCCGGATATGTAGCGGGGGCTGGCGTAAAGCGCGAAGCGGAAGGCGCAGATCCGACGTCCATAGGCGGTCTCGGGCGCAGCCTTGGTGGCGCGAATGGCGATTTCGGCCTCGCGCCGGTTCAGGTCCAGCGCGCCGTGACCGGGGCTGACGTCAATTCGGATCTCGGGGTGCGCGCGGATGAACTCCGCGAGCAGCCCGGGTGCGTGTTCGCTGGCAAAGGCTTCGGGGCAGGTGACACGGACCCGCCCGCTCAGCCTCGTGTCATGCCCGAGGATCTCGCGACCGAGCGCGTGGACCTCGCTTTCGACGCGCTCGGCGTGCTCCAGCGCGGTGCGCCCGGCATCCGTCGGCACGTAGCCGTTGTCGAATGCGTCGAAGAAACGGACGCCGGTGCGCGCCTCGATCGCCTTGATGTTGCGGTAGATCGTGCTGTGTGTCTTGCCCAGCGTTCGGGCCGCCCCGGAGAGGCTGCCCGCGCGACCGATGGCGAGGATGATCGCAAGGTCGCCCCACTCCAGCTCGCGCCGGGTTTCCTGCATGTCCGTGGTCTGTGGCGTGAGCCGGGGCATGAGCGGGACCTGTGCATTTTTGCAAAGCTGGACCCCGATAATGGCGAATTCCTCGACAAACATAAACAGGCGATGCTGTTCTCAGGGTCGGATGCTCCGGCCTCGACCAGACAGGAGGAAGTCAGATGATCGTCCAGTTCGTGCAATTCGAGACCGCACTTACCGAAGAAGAGGTCGTCGCCGTCGCCAACGCGCGCCTGCCGCAGTTCCGCGCCATCCCCGGGCTGGTGCAGAAGTACTACCTCAAGCTCGACAAGCCGAACCACTACGGCGGCTTCTACATCTGGGAGTCGCGCGAAGCGCTGATGGCCTTTCGCGAGTCGGAGCTGGCCAAGACCATCCCCTCGGCCTACCGGGTGGTCGGCGCACCCGATGTCGACATTCACCAGTTGCTCTTCCCGCTGCGGGAGGGCGCGATCGCCGGGCAGATCACTGAAACCGCTTAAGTGCTAGCGGATCAGCCGCTCCAGCCCGTCGTAGACCGGGGCGGTGACATCGTCGAAGGCCATGCTTGTGAGGGTATCCGGCTTGAACCGGATGCCCGCCATTTCGCTTCGCGCGAAAAAGCGACGCTCGGTCACCACGGCCTCGGGATCGGTCCAGGCCGGGTCCAGCCGCCCGCCGGTGATCTCGGCGCGGAAGAAGACGTCGACCTGGTGGAAGCCGTCGTCCGGATTGTGGAACTCGTTCATTCCCACCGGCAGGCCGGGACTGACGCGCAGGCCGGTTTCCTCCCAGACCTCGCGGGCGAGGTTGTCCGTCAGGCTCGTACCCGGCTCGGCCCCACCGCCGGGGGCGCACCACAGGTCGCTTTCCCCGTTTGGATAGGCGTTGACCAGCAGCAGCCGGTCCTGGTGCAGGATCAACGCGCGGACGGCCAGTCTGATGGGGCGTTTGGTCATGCGCCCTGTCTCGCACGCGATCACGGGTGCGGCAACCGCGCTTGCGGGGCGCCGGGCGCAGGCACATAGTCGCGCGCATGCGGATCTTCGCCCTGACCCTTGCCGCCCTCGTGGCCTTCGCCGCCAACTCGATCCTCAACCGTGCGGCGCTTGCCGGGCAGGGGATGGATCCGGCCGTCTTCACTGCGATTCGGATCGCCTCGGGCGCGGCGGCGCTGGCGCTGCTGGTTGCGTTGCGCGGAGGCCTCGCGGCCTTGCCGCGCGCGGGAAGCGCGATCTCGGCGGGGGCGCTGCTGACTTATGCGGTGTTCTTCTCGTTCGCCTATGTGACGCTGGACGCGGGCGTCGGTGCGCTGCTGCTCTTCGCGGGCGTGCAGATCACCATGTTCGCCGGCGCCGTGCTGGCCGGGCAGAGCCCCGGCGCCTGGCGCTGGGCGGGTTCGGGGCTCGGGCTGGCCGGGCTCGCACTGCTGTTCCTGCCGGGCGCGAACGCGCCGCATGCCGGAGGCGCCGCGATGATGCTGGTCGCCGCCGCCGCCTGGGGCGTCTATTCCCTGCGTGGGGCCAAGGCGCGCGATCCGCTGCTGACCACGGCGGGCAATTTCCTCTGGGCGGCCCCTGTCGCGCTGGCCCTGCTGCTGCTGGCGGAGGCGGGGGCGCCGCTGACCGGCGCGGGTGTCGCGCTGGCGGTGGCCTCGGGCGCGCTGGCCTCGGGGGTCGGCTATGCGATCTGGTACGCCGCGCTGCCCTCGCTCGAGCCCAGCCTAGCCGCCGTCGCGCAGCTGACCGTTCCCCTGATCGCTTTGGCGGGCGGCATCCTGTTCCTGAACGAGACCGCGACGCTGACATTCGCCATCGCCGCCGCGCTGATCCTCGGCGGCGTCGCGCTGGCGGTCTACGGCCCGAGGCTGGTGCCCGAGAAATCCTGACGGCACGGAAGCTGCGTCCGTGCGGCCACCCGGTGCTTCACCTGCGAAACAAGGGGATTGCGTGGCTGGTAGCGCATGCGCAAGATCGGCCCACCGAAAATGCAGCGGAGGGACGGCTGATGGCCGGAGAGAACGACAAGTTCGAGGTCTACCAGGACAAGCAGGGCAAGTATCGCTGGCGGCGCACCGCGTCGAATGGCCAGATCGTGGGCGCGGCCTCCGAGGGGTACAACTCCAAGGCCGACTGCGAGAAGAACATGAACCGCGGTCCGGTCGCCACGGACAAGTGGGAATTCTACACCGACAAGAAGGGCGAGTACCGTTGGCGGCGCAAGGCGTCGAACGGCCAGATCGTCGGCGCGTCCTCGGAAGGCTACACCAAGAAGTCCGACGCCGAGGCCAACGCCGCGCGTCAGGGCTACACCGGCTGATATCCTCACGCAGGGGCGCGCGGCCTTCCAGCCGCGGCCCCATTCCCCGAAGTTTCTGCTAGACTGTCCCCGCCCGGCCCAGCGCCGGAAGTCAGGGGGACAATAATCATGGACATTTCCGCCACTCGGCAGACCTCGGGACGCGGCCGCCTTTACGACAGCGTGCTCGAGACGATCGGCGACACGCCCGCGATCCGCATCAACCGCCTCGCGCCCGAGGGCGTGACGATCTACGTCAAGGCCGAGGCATTCAACCCGGCCGCTTCGGTCAAGGACCGGCTGGCGATCGGCATCATCGAGGCCGCCGAGCGCGAAGGCACGCTCAAGCCCGGCCAGACCGTGGTCGAGGCGACCAGCGGCAATACCGGCATCGGGCTGGCGATGGTCTGCGCCGCCAAGGGCTATCCGCTTGTGGTGACCATGGCCGATAGCTTCTCGATCGAGCGCCGCCGGCTGATGCGCTTTCTGGGCGCCAAGGTCGTGCTGACGCCGCGCGCCGAGAAGGGCTTCGGCATGTACCGCAAGGCGGTTGAGCTGGCCGAGGCGCATGGGTGGTTTCTGGCCCACCAGTTCGAGACCCCCGCCAACGCAGCGATCCACGAGGCGACGACCGCGCGCGAGATTCTGTCGGATTTCGACGGCCAGCGGCTGGACTATTTCGTCACTGGCTACGGCACCGGCGGCACGGTGACCGGCGTCGGCCGGGTGCTGCGGCGCGAGCGGCCCGAGACGAAGATCATCCTCAGTGAACCGGCGAACGCCGCCATCGTCGGCTCGGGGCACAAGCAGGCCCGTTCCGCCGACGGTGCCCCCGCCGAGAGCCACCCGGCGTTCGAGCCGCACCCGATCCAGGGCTGGACCCCGGATTTCATCCCGCTGGTCCTGCAGGAGGCCATCGACGACGGGCTTTACGACGAGTTGATCCCCGTCGCCGGTCCCGACGGTATGGCCTGGGCGCGGAAGCTGGCGCAGCAGGAAGGGATTTTCACCGGCGTCTCGGGCGGATCGACCTTCGCCATCGCGATGCAGATCGCCGAGAAGGCCGCGCCCGGCTCGGTGATCCTCTGCATGCTGCCCGACACCGGCGAGCGCTATCTCTCGACGCCTCTGTTCGAGAACATTCCCGAGGACATGGACGAGGAAGAGCGCAAGATCTCGGAATCGACGCCGGGCTTCCAGATGGGCTGAGAACGCGGGCGGTCAGCCGCCCGTGATCTCCACCAGCGTCTTCATGGCGCTGGGCGCGTCCGAGAGCGCCTCGAACGCGGGCTGGATCTGCTCCAGCGGCACCACATCGGTGATCAACGCGGCGGCATCCACCGCCCCCGCGCCGATCATCGCGATGGCGCGCTCGTAGTCCTGCGGCTCGTAGACCCGCGCGCCGATCAGCTCCAGCTCGCGCCAGAAATAGCGGAACATGTCGATCTTCGGCTGCTCGGGATAGATCGCGACCATGACGATGCGTCCGCGCACGGCGGCGGCCTGCGTGGTGGCCTCCAGCCCCGCCTGCGCGCCCGAAACCTCGAAGATCGCGTCCGCGCCTTCGCCATCGGTGGCGGCTGCGATGCGGGCGGGCAAATTCTCCTCGGCTGGGTTGACGGTCTCGAACCCCATGCGAGCGGCCAGCGCCAACCGAGCCGGGTTGACCTCGGACAGGATCACCCGCGCGCCGCTGTCCCGCGCGGCCAGCGCCACCAGCATCCCGATCGGACCCCCGCCGACGACCAGAACGTCCTCGCCCGCCGCGACGCGGCCCCGCGCGACGGCATGGCAGGCGACCGCCAGAGGCTCGACCAGCGCGGCGGTCTTCAGCGGCACGTCCTCGGGCAGAAGGTGGATCGCGTGGGCGGGCACGGTCCAGATATCCGAGAAGCCGCCGTCGGTGTCGATCCCGAGGAACTTCAGCCGGTGGCAGACATGGGCATGCCCCGCCGCGCAGGCCGGGCAGTCGCCGCAGGATGCCAGCGGGCGCACGACAGCCTTCTGTCCCGGAGACAGCCCGGTGACGCCCTCGCCGACGGCCTCGATCCGGCCCGAGACCTCGTGACCCAGCACCCGCCGGTCACCGAGCCTGTGGGCCATTGCGCCGTGATAGATGTGCAGGTCGGTCCCGCAGATGCCGCAATAGGCAACGCGCAGCGCGACCTCGCCGGGGCCGGGCGGGGGCACCTCGCGGCTGGCGATCTGGAAACGGCGGTCGTGGAGGAAATGGGCGGCGCGGGCAGTCAGGGTCATGGGACGTCCGATGGGTCAGGGCAATCGGCGCGACCCTTGCCGGTTTCCCGCAGGTGCGCAAGCCTGCCTCCCCTTGTTCTTCCTGCTCAACCGGCTTACCTCGGTTGGGACAATTTCCGCAAAGGATGACCGAGCGATGAGCGAAGAGACGAAACAGGACGACCACAACCGCCCGGACCCGATCACCAACCTGCTGCTTGAATCGCGCCAGGTCATCATCTGCGAAGGCATCGACCAGAAGATGGCGAAGCGCGTCACCGCGCAGTTGTTGGCGCTGGCGGGGGACTCGGACAAGCCGATCACCATGTTCATCAACAGCCAGGGCGGGCATGTCGAGGCGGGCGACACGATCCACGACATCATCCAGTTCATCAAGCCGACCGTGCGCATGGTCGGCACCGGCTGGGTGGCCTCGGCCGGAACGCACATCTTCCTGGCGGCGAAGAAGGAAAACCGCTTCTGCCTGCCCAATACCCGCTTCCTGATCCACCAGCCCTCGGGCGGCGTCGGCGGCACCGCCTCGGACATCGAGATCCAGGCCGAGCAGATCGAGCAGATGCGCGAGCGTCTGGCCAAGATCATCTCGGCGACCACCGGCACCGACATCGAGCAGGTCCGCAAGGACATCGAGCGCGACAAGTGGATGACCACCGACGAGGCCGTGAAATACGGCATCCTGTCGAAGGTCATCACCTCGGCCGCCGAACTGGACTGACGCGCCTTCGGGGGCTGGCGCCGCGCCTGATGGCCGGCGCCGGAGCCTCCGGCGGGGATATTTGAAGAAAGTGGAAGGCGGGCGCGGGCGTTCGCCGGACGCTCAGTCTTCCATCGCGGCGCGGGCTTCGATCACCTCGAACGGGACGCCGGGTTCGTCCTTGGCGTTCCGGATCACCAGCGAGGTCTTGACGCTTGCGACGTTCTCGGCGGCGGTCAGTTCCTCGGTCAGGAAGCTCTGGAAGGTCGACAGATCCGGCGCGACGCATTTCAGGATGAAGTCGATCTCGCCGTTCAGCATGTGGCACTCGCGGACCAGCGGCCAGGACCGGGCGCGAGATTCGAAGGCCGACAGCGCCGACTCGGCCTGGCTGGTCAGGCTGACCATGGCGAAGACCTGAACCTCGAACCCCAGTTCGCGGGCGTTGACATCGGCGTGGTAGCCGCGGATGAAGCCGTTCTCCTCGAGTGTGCGGACACGGCGCAGGCAGGGCGGAGCCGAGATGCCGACGCGGCGCGACAGCTCGACATTGGTCATCCGCCCGTCGGCCTGGAGCTCTGCCAGGATCTTGCGGTCGATCGGGTCCAGCTTGAAGTTCGGCACGCGGCATTTCCTCCGGCGGTTTTTCCGATCTATTACGCAAGGTGACAGGGCTGCGCAAGAATATTTCATATTAGCGCAATATCGTTGAAGGCCCATGCGGCGATCACGAAAGCCGGGCGCTGCATGACGGGCATGCGAGCCGCGAATTGCGACGCGCGGGTGACGGGCCTATATAGGGACCCTGTCCCGATGAGGAGCCCCAGATGTCCGAGACCCGCCACACCCGCCTGCTGATCATCGGTTCCGGCCCCGCCGGCTATACCGCCGCCGTGTACGGCGCCCGCGCCATGCTGGAGCCGCTGCTGATCCAGGGCATCGAGCCCGGCGGCCAGCTGACCACCACCACCGAGGTCGAGAACTGGCCCGGCGACACCGAGGTGCAGGGCCCCGAGCTGATGCAGCGGATGGAGGCTCACGCCCGCGCCATGGGCACCGAGATCATTCACGACTTCATCAGCTCGCTGGACCTGTCCCAGCGCCCGTTTACCGCGCAGAGCGACAGCGGCACGGTCTACACGGCGGATGCGGTGATCCTGGCGACCGGCGCCAAGGCGAAATGGCTGGGCCTGCCCTCGGAAGAGAAGTTCAAGGGCTTCGGCGTCTCGGCCTGCGCCACCTGCGACGGGTTCTTCTACCGCGGGCAGGAGATCGTCGTGATCGGCGGCGGCAACACCGCCGTCGAGGAAGCCCTGTTCCTGACCAACTTCGCCAGCAAGGTCACGCTGATTCACCGCCGCGACGAGCTGCGCGCCGAGAAGATCCTGCAGGACAGGCTGTTCAAGAACGAGAAGATCGAGACCCTCTGGTTCCACGAACTGGACGAAGTTGTCGGCACCGACATGCCGCTGGGCGTGGAGGCGGTTCGCGTTCGCCATGTCGAGACCGGCGAAATCACCGAGATCCCGGCCAAGGGCGTCTTCGTCGCCATCGGCCACGCGCCCGCCTCGGAACTGGTGAAGGACCAGCTCGAGACGCACATGGGCGGTTACGTCAAGGTCGAGCCGGGCAGCACCCGTACCTCGATCCCCGGCGTCTTCGCCGCGGGCGACCTGACCGACCACGTCTACCGGCAGGCGGTGACCTCGGCCGGCATGGGCTGCATGGCCGCGCTCGACGCCGAGCGGTTCCTGGCTGCCGAGGAACAGGCCGAAGAGGTGCAGGCGGCCGAGTAGGGCCGTCCGCAACGAGGACTGACATCATGGCGGACAAGACCCGCAGTTTCGCGGTGATCGGGCTCGGCACCTTCGGCGGCACCGTGGCAACGGAGCTTGCGCGGTTCGGCAACCGGGTGCTCGGCATCGATATCGCGGAACCCGTTGCCGGCCGCTTCGCGGATTCGCTTGCGCAGGTGCTGATCGCCGACGGCAAGGACGAGAACGCCCTGCGCGAGGCCGGGCTGGAGCATTACGACGTCGCCATCGTCGCCATCGGCGAGGACCTCGAGGCGAACATCCTGTGCGCGATGAATGCGCGCATGCTGGGGGTCGAGACGATCTGGGCCAAGGCGATGAGCCGCACCCATCACCGGATCCTGTCGAAGCTGGGCGTCGACCGGGTGATTCACCCCGAGCAGGAGATCGGCCAGCGGATCGCGCAGGTTCTGAACAACCCGATGATCCGCGACTACGTCAGCCTCGGGAATGGCTACAACCTGGTCAATGTGCTGGTCCCCGAGCGTCTGGCCGGGCGCACCCTATCGGAACTGAAGCTGCCCGAGCGTTTTGACGTCCGCGCCATAGGATTGATGCGCGGGACCGAGCATTTCGACGGCCAGTTCGTCAACCGCACCCTGAAATGCGACGACCGGCTGCTGCTGCTCGGCAAACGCGCCGACCTGCGGCGCTTCGCGGACAGCATCTGATCATGGCGCGGCCGCTGCTGAAACGGCCGCGGCGCCGGGTCGCGCGCGTGGGGGGCAAGGGCGTCTTCGGCCTGCCACCGCCGGCGGTGCTGGCGCTGCTCTACGCCGGGCTGATCGTGCTGGGGGCGCTGGCGCTGAAGCTTCCGGCCGCGCACACGCAGCCGCTGTCATGGGGCGACGCGCTCTTCACCGCCTGCTCCGCCGTGACGGTGACGGGGCTGGTGGTGGTCGACACCGGCACCGCCTTCACCGCGCTGGGTCAGGGCGTGATCATGGCGCTCATCCAGCTCGGAGGCCTCGGGCTGATGGTCTTCGCGGTCATGGTGCTGTCGGCGCTGGGCCTGCCTATCGGCCTGTCGCAGAGCATGGTCCTGCGCGAGGACCTCAACCGAACCTCGCTCTCCGACCTCGCGCTGTTCGTAAAGATGATCCTGCGCGTCGTGATCCTTGCCGAGGTGGCGGGTGCGGCGCTGCTGGCCTTCGTCTTCGTGCCCGAACTTGGCTGGAACGCGGGCCTCTGGGCGGCGCTCTTTCATTCGATCTCGGCCTTTAACAATGCGGGGTTCGCGCTCTGGGCCGACGGGCTTTCCGGCTGGGTGGACGATCCGCTGGTGAACCTGGTGGTCCCGGCGCTGTTCATCGTCGGAGGCATCGGCTTCGCGGTGATCTCGGAACTCTGGAGCATCCGCCGCTGGCAACGCCTGTCGCTGCACTCCAAGCTGACGTTGGCCGGCACCGGAGGGCTGCTGGCCGTTTCGACCCTGCTCTTCGCTCTGCTCGAATGGCGCAATCCGGGTACGCTGGGCGCGCTCGACAGCACGTGGGCGCGGCTTCAGGCGGCCTGGTTCCAGGCGGCGACGACACGCACGGCGGGGTTCAACACGGTCGATATCGGCGCGACCCACGACAGCACGGCGCTGCTGGTCATGGTGCTGATGATGATCGGCGGCGGTTCGACCTCGACGGCGGGCGGCATCAAGATCACGACCTTCATCGTGCTGCTTCTGGCGACGCTCGCCTTCTTCCGCCGCCGTGAGGAACTGGACGCGTTCGGTCGCTCGATCCCGCTCGACCAGGTGCTCAAGGTGATGGCGCTGGTGACGATCTCGGGCCTTTCGGTGACCACGGCGATCTTCGTCATGTCACTGTCCCATGACGGAGAGTTTCTCGACATGGCCTTCGAGGCGGCCTCGGCCTTCGGCACCACCGGTCTCTCGCGCGGGGCGACGGGCGACCTGGACGCGCTGGGCCGCACCGTCATCATGGCGCTGATGTTCATGGGCCGCGTCGGACCGCTGACACTGGGTTTCATGCTGTCGATGCGCATGCCGCCCCGCGTCCGCTACCCGCGCGAGCAGGTGTTCCTCGGCTAGGCCTCGAAGCGCACGCCCAGCTCCGACATCACCTGCCAGTACTCGGGCCAGGTCTTGCCGGTGCACGCCGGATCGAGGATCGTGATCCCGCCGATCTTCAGCCCCGCCAACGCGAAGCTCATGGCGATGCGGTGGTCGGCATAGGTCTCGATCCGTGTCGGCAAGGTCTGCCCCGCCAGCGAAGGGTCGGCGTTCACGATCAGATCGTCGCCCTCTTCCCGCGCAAGGCCCGGACGAATCCGGTTCAGCTCGGTCGACAGGGCCGAGACCCGGTCGCACTCCTTGACCCGCAGGTTGGCGATGCCGGTGAAGCGGACGGGGCGGTTGTTGAACGCCGCCAGCACGGCGATCGTCGGGATCGCGTCCTGCATCTGACTGCCCTCGATCTCCTCGGGCAGGTTCGGGAACTGCGCGATCACCTCGCGCGCCCGGGCGTCGGGCTGGGTGAACGCGTCGTCCGAAACGCCCAGGTCGATCGCGCCCCCGGTCAGCGCCTGCGCGCCCCAGAGGTACGTCGCGGCCGAGGCATCGGGTTCCACCCGGAACTCGGCGGCATGGTAGCCGGTCGGCGCCACGCGCCAGGCACCTTCGCCGGTGGCTTCGACCTCGGCCCCGAACTGCCGCATTGCGGCGAGCGTCAGCTCGACATAGCCGCGCGCACCAATCTTCGGCCCGGTCAGGGCAACCTCCACCGGCCCCTGAGCCCTCGGCGCCAGCATCAGCAGCGCCGAGACATACTGGCTCGACAGCCCGCCATCGATCTCTATCCGCCCGCCCGGAACGCCGCCGCCAGCGTGAACCGTCACCGGGGGGCAGCCGCCGGTGTCCTCGACCTCCACGCCCAGCGATCCCAAAGCACTGACCAGAGGCCCTATGGGCCGCTTGCGCATGTGCTCGTCGCCGTCCACCACGACGGTCCCGTCCGCCAGCGTCACGGCGGCGGTCAGAAACCGCATCGCGGTCCCGGCATTGCCCAGGAACAGCGGCTCCGCAGGCGGTGTCAGCCGCCCCTCCGAAACGACGACGAAAGTGGTGTCATCGGGCTCCGTCACCTCGACGCCCAACTGCCGCAGGGCGCGCGCCATCAGCGTCGTGTCGAGGCTCTTCAGCGCCCCGGTCACGTGGCTCGTCCCCGGCGCCAGCGCCGCCAGCAGCAGCGCCCGGTTGGTGATCGACTTCGACCCCGGAGGGCTCGCCTGTCCCCGGATCGGTCCGTCCACCGGGATCACGGTCAACGCGTCGAGCGCGTGGATGTCGCTGAGATCTGTCACGTTCCTGTCCCCGTGCCGTTTCCAGCTACCAACAGAATTCCGCCGCCCGGTGCAAGGCTCAACCCGTGCGAACGTCCGCGTCAGGGGGCGAATCGTCGGCTGTGGTATGATCGGACGGGTGTGTAACAGGTATCTCGGGGGGTGCGATGACCTATTCCACCATTGCCTATTTCGGCGACAGCCTTACCGACAACGGCAATCTCTCGTCACTTGTCAGCGTGCCTCCGGTCACGCTTCCGCCGCCGCCCTACCACGCGGGCATGCTGAGCGACGGCCCGGTCCATGCCGAACTGCTGCTGCGGCTTACCGGGCTCGGCGGGCTCAATCTCGCCATCGCCGGGGCGAGGGCGATCGGAGACGGAACGGTGGCGGAGCTTCTGGATACTTTCGGGGTCGAGCTGCCCGACTTCCTTGCGGACTACAACATCAACCTCGGTGCGCAGGTGGACCGGTTCCTCGACGGCGCCGGGGACCTGTCCGATACCGCCGCCGCGATCCTCATCGGCGCGAACGACCTCGCGGACTTCCGACCGTCGAGCAACCCGATCCTCGCGTTCTTCGAGATCCGGAGCTTCGTCGACGACATGGCCGACGCGGTGGGCGACGCCGCGTCCGATCTGGCGCGCGCGGGGATCGACACGATCCTCCACTACACCCTGCCGGAGGTCTCGTTGTTCCCGGTCAGCCAGCAGGTCAGCGCCGATATCCGGGATCTGGGCAACGACGTCGTCGACCGGATAAATGACGCGGTATTGGACGAATTTGCATCGCGAGGGGCGCTGCGCGACACGCCGGTCGAAATCATCGACCTGAATCGGCTCGCCTCGGAGGTGCTGGACGATCCGACCGCCTTCGGCTTTCTCGCCGATCCCGCGGGATTCATGGTGGTGATCGACCCCGACAATCCGCTCGATATCGGCCTCGACCTGCAGGGGCTCGACGCGGACCAGTTTCTGTTCTTCGACGACCTGCACCCTTCGGCCGCCTTCCACGGCCTTATCGCGATCTTCACCGAGGCCACGCTGGAGCTCGACACCCAGCGGTTCCTCGGCGGTGGCAATGACACGAAGGCCTACGGCGCAAGCCGCGATTTCGTGCTGGCTGGGCACGGGGCCGACACGATCGACACGAACGGCGGGCGGGATCTCGTTTTCGGAGGCCTCGGTGGCGACAACCTGAGGGGCGGCACGAAGGGCGACATCCTGAGCGGCGGCTCCGGTGCCGACACGATCCTTGGCGAGGGCGGTGCGGACATCATCGCCGGCGGCCGGTCAGCCGATGTTCTGCGCGGCGGTGCGGGGAACGATCTGCTGATAGGCGGGCGCGGGGACGACATGGTTTTCGGGGGCGGCGGAAACGACCTGATGTTTTACACCGACCCGGCGCTGCTTGGCGGCAAGGGCGGAGAGGATCTCTACGACGGCAAGGCCGGGACGGATACAGTCTACGTGGTCCTCTCAGAGGACACCTACGACGGGGTGGCGAACGCGGTGGATACCGAGGCAGCCCTGCAGCAGAAGCTGGGTCTCACCTTGCGGAATATCGAGAACATCGAACTTTTCGAGACGCGAAGCGCGCTTTCGGACATCGCGCGCTCCGCCGGGTTCGAGGATGCAGATTACTGGGGCTTCGTCTGAGCGAAACCGCCGGTCAGTGAACGCTGACCGGCTGCATCTCGTTCATGCGGGCCACGACGAACGCCTTCTTGCGATCGTCGACAAGGGCCAGCATCTGGCCGTCGGCGCCGTTGATCGAATAGACCTCGGTCATGCCCTTGGTGTGCTCCCGGAATTCCTCGGGCAGCGTGCGAGGGTCGACGCGGCGGACATAGGCGATCTGGGACTCGTCGCCTGGCGTCATGTAGGGGTAATTCGCCATCTCCTACCTCTCTTTCCGTCCTTTTGATGTGCCGATCTCGATACGCTGGACGATGCTCTCGGGCACGTGTTTCTGCAGGTCGATGTGCAGCAGTCCGTTCTCAAGGTGCGCGCCGGCGACCTCGACCCCGTCGGCCAGCACGAACTGGCGCTGGAACTGGCGCGCCGCGATCCCGCGATGCAGGAACACGCGGCTGTCCGCGTCATCCTCCTGCTTGCCGCGGATCAGCAGCTGGGCATTCTCCAGCGTGATCTGCAGATCGTCCTCGGCGAACCCGGCCACCGCCAGGGTGATCCGGTAGACGCCTTCGCCTCTGCTTTCGATATTGTAGGGCGGATAGCCGTCGTTGCCAGTCTTGGCACTGCGTTCCAGCATCCGCTCGAGCTGCTCGAACCCCAGCAGGTAGGGATGAGAGGCAAAACTTGCCTTGGTCATCAATTCGGCCCTTTTCCAAGCGACACCCGTGGACGGGTCCCGATTTCGGCGGCCCGGCCACTTGAAAACATGGGGAGTGCAGGGGCATAAGACAAGGGTTTCAACCCTCCGGGAAAGACTGTGACCCCGCCATGACCCATGCCGACAAGATGGAGCGCCTCGACATCCTGCGCTCGAAGCTCGGCGTCCTGCGCGAGGAACACCGCGACCTCGACGAGGCGATCCGCGCGATGGAAGAACGCGCCAGCGCCGACATGCTGACCCTGCGCCGGATGAAGAAGCGCAAGTTGTCGCTGAAGGACCAGATCGCCCGGCTCGAGGACGAGATCACCCCCGACATCATCGCCTGAAGGAACTCAGCACCCATGAGCAGCCCCCTCATCGGTATCGTCATGGGCAGCCAGTCCGACTGGCCCACCATGAAGACCGCCGCCGACATCCTCGATGCGCTCGAAGTGCCGTGGGAGGCGAAGATCGTCTCGGCGCACCGCACGCCCGACCGGATGTTCGCCTATGCCGAGACGGCGGCGGGCCGGGGCCTGCGTGCGATCATCGCCGGCGCGGGCGGGGCAGCGCACCTGCCGGGGATGCTGGCCTCGAAGACCCGCGTGCCGATCCTTGGCGTGCCGGTGCAGTCCCGCGCGCTGTCCGGGCTCGATTCGCTGTTGTCGATCGTGCAGATGCCCAAGGGGATCCCGGTCGGCACGCTCGCCATCGGCGAGGCCGGCGCCGCGAATGCGGGCCTGCTGGCCGCCGCGATGCTGGCGACCACCGATCCCGCGCTGGCCGAGCGGCTGGACGCCTGGCGCGCGGCCCAGACCGACAGCATCGCCGAGGAACCGACGCGTGACTGAGCCCCTTGCCCCCGGTTCGACCGTCGGCATTCTCGGCGGCGGCCAGCTGGGCCGGATGCTCTCGCTTGCGGCAGCGCGCCTTGGCCTGAAGTGCCACATCTACGAGCCGGATGCGGGCGCGCCCGCCGCGCAGGTCGCCGCTGCGCATACCGTCGCGGGCTATGACGACCTCGATGCGCTGCGTGCCTTTGCTGGCGCCGTCGATGTCGTGACCTACGAGTTCGAGAACATCCCCACCGCCGCGCTCGACGCGATCGAGGCGCAAGTGCCGATCCGGCCGGGCCGGCAGGCACTCGCCGTCAGCCAGGACCGGTTGACGGAAAAGACGTGGCTGTCCGAACTGGGCCTGTCTGTCGCGCCCTTTGCGAATGTCGAGGACGCTGCCGGGATGGAGGCGGCCGTCGCGCAGATCGGCGCGCCCTCGATCCTGAAGACCCGCCGCTTCGGCTATGACGGCAAGGGGCAGGCACGGCTGAAGACGGCCGACGATGCCGCGACGGCCTGGGCCGGGATGAACGGCGCGCCCTCGGTGCTGGAGGGCTTCGTCGCGTTCGAGCGCGAGATCAGCGTCATCGGCACCCGTGCCCTCGACGGGCAGATCGCCTGTTTCGATCCGGGCGAGAACGTGCACCGCGACGGCATCCTGCACACCACCACCGTGCCCGCGCAGATCAGCCACGCGCTGGCGACCGACGCGGTGCTGCTGGCAGGGCGGATCCTGAATGCGCTCGACTATGTCGGCGTGATCGGCGTCGAGCTGTTCGTGACGCCTGCGGGTCTCGTGGTGAACGAGATCGCTCCGCGCGTTCACAACTCGGGCCACTGGACGCAGAACGGTTGCCTGATCGACCAGTTCGAGCAGCACATCCGCGCCGTGGCCGGCTGGCCGCTGGGCGACGGCTCGCGGCATTCCGACGTGGTGATGACCAACCTGATCGGGGACGAGGTCTTCGGGCAGGTCGGCGTGGCCGATGCCGGGTTGCACCTCTACGGCAAGGCCGAGGCCCGGCCGGGGCGCAAGATGGGGCACCTCAACCGGATCTCTCCGCGCGGCTGACGGGTCGTGCGGGGCGGGCGGGGGCCTCCGGCGGGGATATTTCGGGGAAAGTGGAAGGCGGGGCCGCGCCCCGAATTCGGGGCGTTTACGAAGTCTTCAGACTCTGTTTCTGATTTAGATCAATGGCTTATGGGGGTTTTCACGATGAAATCCCCCGATTTCATAGCCTGATCGCGGACAGCAGGCGGCCATAGTCGGGCTCTTTCGCGTGGGTCGCGCGGCGGAAACTGAAGAAGCGCTCGGGTTCGGAATAGGTGCAGCGACCGATCCATTCCGCCTCGGCCACGCCTGCCGTGCGCAGCCGGTGCAGCACGAAACCGGGCAGGTCGAACAGCAGCCGGTCGCCCTCACCGGGCACGAAGAACCGGTGATGGTCGGGGTCCTCGTCGGTGAAGGTCTCGAAGAACTCGGGGCCGACCTCGTAGGCGCGCTGGCTGATGCAGGGTCCGACCGCCGCCGTGATCCGCGTGCGGTCGGCGCCGAGGCTCTCCATACGGTCGAGTGTGGCTTCGACGATCCCGCCGAACGCGCCTTTCCAGCCCGCATGGGCGGCGCCTATCACCCCTGCCTGCCGGTCGGCAAAGAGCACCGGCGCGCAGTCCGCCGAGAGCACGCCGATCACCGTGCCGGGTCTGTCCGTCACCAGCGCGTCGGCCTGCGGGCGGTCCTGCCAGCCGGGATCGGCTTCGAGCGCGATGTCGGAATGGACCTGGTGCAGGGTCAGCAGGGTCTCGGCCCCAAGCGCCGCCACGGCGCGCTGGCGGTTGATCTCGACCGCGTTCGGGTCGTCTTGACTGCCGGGGCCGCAGTTCAGGCCCTGGTGGATGCCCGCCGAGACGCCGCCCTCGCGGGTGAAGAAGCCGTGGGTGATGCCGTCCAGCAGGTCGGAGGTAAGCGGGCGCGGTTGCGGTGTCATCATGCAAATCCCGGAGGTTGCGGCTGGCCCGGGGCGGTCAGGGCCAGCACCTTGAAGAGCGTCCCCATCTGTTCGGGGTGGGTCAAGCGGCGATGCTGTGCGGCAATCTCGGAAGCCTTGTCGCCCCGCGCCAGCGCCTGCGCGCGAGCGGTGATCCCGAGGCGTTCGAGGAACGCGCCTTGCGTGGCGAGCGGCGCGGCCTGCAGCGGCGCGGCGGCCTCGGCCATCCAGCGGAAACCGACATGGGCGGTCAGGTCGGCCTCGCCCGGAGTTTCCAGTACGGGCGCGTACCGGTGCGCCTTCATCGCCTGAAGCGTGTCGCCGGTGCCGTCCCAGTCGCCGTAGTCGATCACCAGCGCTACGCCGCCGTGCCGGGCGATCACCGGGGCGAGGGATTGCAGCAGCGCCTCGCCGGGCGCGCAGGTCTCGACCAGCATGTCAGCGGCGAGGTCGGGGAAGCGGCGGTCCAGTTCCGTGTCCGCGACCGGCGGCGCAAGGCCGTAAGCCAGGCCGCCGGGGCCGGCGCCGATCATCCGCTCGGCCCAGCCGTCGGCTGTCTTCAGGAACTGCCGGATCGGCAGGGCGTCGAAAAACTCGTTCGCCACCAGCAGCAGCGGGCGGTCGTCGGGCAGGCTCGCGGCGCTGTCGTGCCAGTTTGCGGAGAGGCCTTGCAGGGCAGTGGCCTGCGCGTCGCGGAGCGCGGGGCTTGCCTCCACCAGATGGATTTGCGCGGCCTCGGCGAAGCCGGGCGCCAGCCGCGCGGCGCGCAGCATGTCGGCCATCAGCGTGCCGCGACCGGGGCCAAGCTCGGCCAGCGTGAATGCCGAAGGCGCGCCCATGTCCTGCCAGACCTGCGCCAGCCAAAGGCCCAGCATCTCGCCGAACATCTGGCTGATCTCGGGGGCGGTGGTGAAATCCCCGGCAGCGCCCAGCGGATCTCGGGTGGTGTAATAGCCGTGCTCGGGATCGGTCAGGCAGGCGGCCATGAACTCGTCGATCCGCATCGGACCCTGCGCGCGGATCCGCCGGGCGAGGCGTTCAGCCAGCGGTGTCATGCCCGGCGACGCGCGATCAGAAGGACCAGCAGGCCTACGGCGACCATCGGCAGCGACAGCACCTGGCCCATGGTAAGGCCAAACTCGCCGAGCTGCACGACATGGCCCATCGGGTTGTCTTGCGTGATGAACTGGGCGTCCGCCTGCCGGAAGCCCTCGACGAAGGTGCGGGCGAGGCCGTAGCCCAGCAGGAACACGCCGATCACCTTGCCCGGCACCTGCAACCAGCCGCGCCGGGTCACCCCCCAGAGGATCACCAGGCCCAGCAGCAGACCCTCGAGCGCCGCCTCGTAGAGCTGGCTGGGGTGACGGGCGCAGACTTCGGCGATGTCCGGGCAGATCTGCGCAGCCGGGTCGGTGAAGATCACGCCCCAGGGCAGGTCAGTCGGGCGGCCCCAGAGCTCGCCGTTGATGAAGTTCGCGAGGCGGCCGAAGAACAGGCCGACCGGCGTGACCGCGGCCACCGCATCGCCCACGCGCACCGCCGGCAGCTTGTTGACCAGGCTGTAGCCGAGGATTCCGAGGAACACGCCCAGCATCCCGCCGTGGAAGGACATGCCGCCTTCCCAGACCTTGAAGATCTCGCCCATCCGGGTGCTGTAGTAGTCCCACTGGTAGAAGAAGACGAAGCCCAGCCGGCCCCCCAGAATGACGCCCAGCACCATCCAGGTCAGCAGATCCTCGGGCTGCTTCGGCGTCATCGGCGGCGTCCCGCCCCAGAGCGCCGGGCGTTTCATGAGCCGCACCACCAGCCACCATCCGAGGCCGAGCCCCACGATATAGGCCAGAGCGTACCAGCGCAGCGACAGTTCCATCCCGAAAAGGGAGATGGTGAAGATCGCCGGGTCGATGTCGGGAAAGGGCAGGGCGGAGAGCATGATACCTCGCGTCTCGGTCGCCCGCGTGATCCCGTGCCGCAGGCTGGAAGTCAAGCGCCGCCTTGGCAATCCCGCGTGAGCACCCCATTATTGAGGAAACCTCACCGAAAAGGGCGGAGCCATGCAGACCCGCAACAAGATATTCGACGACATCAGCCAGCTGATGACCAATGCGATGGGCGTCGCCCAGGGCGCGCGCGAAGAGGCCGAGACCGCCGTGCGCAGCTTGATGGACCGCTGGCTTGCCGACCGCGACCTCGTCACCCGCGAGGAGTTCGACGCCGTGCTCGCCATGGCCCAGAAGGCGCGCGAGGAGAACGCCGCGCTTCAGGCCCGCATCGAAGCGCTTGAGACCAAGCTCGGCAACTGAGTCGCACTACCCTGGAAGAACGTCGCGCCCGGCCCTGGCCGGGCGTTCGCGTTTTCGCGCACGATCCCGCCGAAATCCGGCCTGCCTTAAAAACGTCACGACGGCGTAACTATTTTTATCTTTACAGGCACGATTTTTGTGCCACGATATGTTGTAGGTCGGGTGGCTCTCCCAAACGACCTGTTGACATCCCCACAGCCCCTTGCGGGGTTCGCTCCGCCGGAGGCCACAGCCAGAGGGACCGAGGCATGAGCATTGTCGAACATGACTTCCTCTCCGAAGACGTTCACCCGATCGACATCGTGGAAACGCTCGCCGAGCACCACGAATGGGACTTCGACAGGGTCGCGGAGGACCAGATCGCCATGGCGATCGAGGGCAGCTGGCGAACTTATTCGCTGACGCTCGCCTGGTCGAACCACGACGAGACGCTTCGCCTGATCTGTGCTTTCGACATGGAGCCGCCGGTCGAGAAGATGGACGCGCTGGTCGCCACGATGGAGCGGGCCAACGACCGGTGCTGGGCAGGCGCCTTCACTCTCTGGCCGGAGCAGAAGCTGATGGTCTGGCGCTACGGTCTGATCCTGGCGGGCGGAGCCACCGCCTCGGCCGAGCAGATCATCGAGATGGTACGCGTCGCCGTCACCACCTCGGAACGGTTCTTCCCGGCCTTCCAGATGGTCTGCTGGAGCAATGAAACGCCCGAGAAGGCGCTGAACATCGCCATGACCGAGGCTTACGGCCGCGCGTGACGGAACGGCCCGGTTCGCCGGGCCCGAATTTTTCGGGTCGAACGCCAACACTCCCCCCCCCGAGCCGTTCGACCCTGTCTGGCCGGGCATGGTCCCCACCCATGCCCGGCCTATTACTTCTCCGCTTCAGCTTGACGAGCCGCCCTGCCAGCCGCTAACCGCGAAAGCAGGTTTCAAGGGGGATCTGATGGATTTCGACGTACTTTCCCGCAATGGCATCCTGCTGCTGGGATGCGGGCGCATGGGGTCGGCCCTGCTCGAGGGCTGGCTCGCGGCGGGTCTGCCGACCTCGGCGGTGCATGTGCGGGATCCCAAGCCCGGCGCGCGGCTCGAAGAGCTTGCGGCGCAAGGGCTGACCCTGAACGGCGATCTTCCCGAGGCCCCGGCGCTTTGCCTGATCGCGGTCAAACCGCAGTTGATGGACGCGGCGCTGCCTGATGTCGCGGCGCTGGGCGGGGGCCGAACCCTGATCGTTTCGATCGCCGCCGGCACGCCCATCGCACGTTTCGAAGCGGCCTTCGGTCCCGGTACGCCGATCGTGCGCTCGATGCCGAACACGCCTGCCGCGGTGGGCCGTGGTATCACCGCCATTGTCGGGAATGCCACCGCGACCGACGCGCACCTGGCGCTCACCGAACAGGTCCTATCGACCGTGGGCGAAGTGGTCCGGCTCGATGACGAGGATCAGATGCACGCGGTCACAGGCGTCTCGGGCTCCGGACCCGCCTATGTCTTCCACATGATCGAGACACTGGCCGCCGCCGCCGAGGCCGAGGGGCTGGCACCGGACCTGGCCCTGCAGCTGGCCCGCGCCACGGTCGCGGGGGCAGGCGCGCTCGCCACCGCGCCGGACGCGCCGACGCCGGATGTGCTGCGCCAGAACGTGACAAGTCCGAACGGGACCACCGCCGCCGGGCTGTCGGTACTGATGGGCAAGGAAAACGGCCTGCCGCCGCTGATCCGTGCTACGGTGGCGGCGGCTGCCGGACGCAGCCGGGAACTCGCCGAATAATTTTTTGTGCGCTGCACAAAACACCTCTTGCAAAGTATTGTGCGGCGCACAATATGGCAGGGAGTAACACGGAAACTCATGCCAAACCCCGGAGGATCACATGGCTGACAAGACGACTTTCGGGTTCGACCCGGACAAGATGATGGAATTCTTCAAGCAGAACGACTTCACCCGCGCGTTCAGCGACGTGAAACTGCCGAACTTCGACACCGAGGCGCTGTTCGCCGCGCAGAAGAAGAACATGGACGCGCTGGTCGAGGCCAACAAGGCGGCTGCCGCCGGCTACCAGGACCTGTTCAAGAAGCAGATGGCGATTTTCGAGGAAACCATCTCGGAAGCCCAGAAGCAGATCCAGGACATGGAACTGAAGATGGACAGCAAGACCGCCGCCGCTCAGGGCGAGGTCGCCAAGGCTGCTTTCGAGAAGGCCATCGCCAACATGAAAGAGCTGGCCGAAACTGCTCAGAAGGCCAATACCGAGGCCTACGAGATCGTCTCGGCTCGCGTGAAGGAATCGGTCGAAGAGCTGCGCTCGCTGGCCGACACGCTGAAGACCAAGAAGTAAGCCTGTCCTCAGACGGCTTTCACGGCGCGCCCGGCTTTGCCACGGCGCGCCGTTTGCGTTACGCCCTTCCGGTGACTGCAAGGGAGGGGTGCGATGCCCGAGATTTCGTTTGATGATTTCCTGGCCGTGGATATCCGCGCCGGCCGCGTGACCCGCGCCGAGCCGTTCCCCGAGGCCCGCAAACCTGCGATCAAGCTCTGGATCGATTTCGGCCCCGAGATCGGCGAGAAGAAAAGCTCTGCCCAGATCACGGCGCACTACTCCCCCGAAACGCTGCCCGGCCGGATGGTCATGGGCGTCGTCAACTTTCCGCCCCGGCAGATCGGCCCCGTCCGCTCCGAGGTGCTGGTGCTGGGCGTCGCCGACGAGAATGGGGATATCGTCCTGATCGCCCCCGACCACGATGTCGCGCCCGGCGAGCGGATGTGCTGATGGCGCCCGTTGTCACCGTCACCCGCCGCCTGCCTCAGGCTGTCGAGGATCGCCTGGCCGCCGAATTCGACGCGCGGCTGAACCCGGACGATGTGCCGTTTACGCCTGCTCAACTGATTTCGGCTATGCAGGAATCCGACGCCGTGCTGGGCACGGTGACGGACCTGTTCGACGCGTCGGTGCTCGCGGCGGGCGGCAAGCGCCGCGCGGGGATCGTCGCGAACTTCGCGGTCGGGGTGAACAACATCGACCTGGACGCCGCCAAGGCGGAGGGCGTCGTCGTGACCAATACGCCCGGCGTGCTGACCGATGCGACCGCGGACGTGGCGCTGACGCTTATGCTGAACGTCACCCGGCGGGTGCCAGAATCCGAGGCTCTGCTGCGCGAGGGACGCTGGCAGGGCTTCAGCCCGACGCTGCTTCTGGGCGCCTCGCTTCAGGGCAAGGTGTTGGGCATCATTGGCATGGGCCGGATCGGCAAGGCGGTCGCCCGGCGCGCGGCGCTCGGGTTCGGGATGAAGGTGATCTACTTCAACCGCTCCCCCGTCGCCGATCCGGGGGTGGAGGCCGAGGCCCGCGATAGTATCGACGCGGTGATGGCCGAGGCGGACGTGATCTCGCTGCACCTGCCGGGCGGCGCGGGGAACGCGCGGGTGATCTCGGCCGAGCGGATCGCGCTGATGAAGCCGGGCGCCCATCTGATCAACACCGCGCGCGGCGACGTGGTGGACGAGCCCGCGCTGATCGAGGCGCTGCGCGACGGGAGGATCGCTGGCGCCGGGCTCGACGTTTTCGAAGCCGAGCCGACGGTGCCTCAGGCGCTACTGGAATTGCCGAACGTCGCTTTGCTGCCGCATATCGGCTCGGCGACGGTCGAGACGCGGACGGCGATGGGCATGCTGGCGGTGGACAATATCGCGGCGCATTTCGGCGGGCAGGACTACCCGGCGCGGGTGGTCTAGGACCCGACCGCCTCGCGCCAGTGGCGGCGGCAGAGCGAGACATAGGTCTCGTTCCCGCCCACCTGGATCTGCGGACCCTCGCGCAGCGCCTTCCCGTCGGGGCCCATGCGGACGACCATCGTGGCCTTGCGCCCGCAGTGGCAGATGGTGCGAACCTCGCGCATCTCGTCGGCCAGGGCCAGCAGGGCGGCGGAGCCGGGGAAGAGTTTCCCCCTGAAATCCACCCGCAGGCCGTAGCACATCACCGGGACGTCGAGATCGTCGACGGCGCGGGCGAGTTGCCAGACCTGCTCTTCGGTGAGCCACTGGGCCTCGTCCAGCAGGACGCAGGCGATCGGGCCCTGCGCCAGCCGATCCTCGATCTTCCGGTAGAGATCCGTTTGCGCGGTGAAACCGTCCGCTTCGGCCGAGATGCCGATGCGGCTGGCGATGCGTCCCTCTCCGGAGCGGTGGTCGAAGGCGGCCGTCAGCAGATAGGTCTGCATCCCCCGTTCATTGTAGTTGTACGAGGCTTGGAGCAGGACCGTGCTCTTGCCCGCGTTCATGGTGGAATAGTTGAAGTAGAGCTTCGCCATGAAAGCGGGTCTGGATCAGATCAGCGGGACCAGGGGAACGCCGCAGGCGGAGAGGGTCAGAAGGGCCGCGAGGGCGAGGGCGATACGGATCATGGGGGACTGCTCCTGTTTGTTGTCCTTCGGGTCTAGCCCGGCGGGGCGGGGCGGGAAAGCCCCCGGGCGGGGTTCCGCCGGGGCTGTGGCCTGCGGGCCAGACCCGCCGGTTTCAGCGTGAAAATCGGGGATTTCATCGTGAAAACCCCCTTAACTCCATGAAATATATGCTGAAAAGAGTGTAAAAACTTCGTAAATGCCTGCGGGGACGCCCCCAAACGCCCCCGCAGGCGCCGCGCCTACTCGATGCCCAGCAGCATCTTGGCCTCGGCGAGCGTCGCGACCGAGGCGTCGTGATCGCCTGCGGTGTGCTGCTCTTCGCCCTGCATCCGCAGGTCCTGCACGCGGGCCAGGTCCTCGGCGGACAGGTCGGTGCCGGCGTCGAGCGCCGCGTCGATGGCGGCCATGTCGCCCGGGCACTGGAACGCCAGGGCGGGGCCTGCCAGAAGGGCCAGTACGGCGGCGGTGATCGGAAGTCTCATGGTTGTCCTCCCCTCTGAAGGGCGCGAGGGGCGCGCAAGCCCCCCGGCGCCGGGGTCAGGATAACCGATCCGGGGCGTCAGCGCCGTTCACGCTGCCGTGTAGGGGCCTGACGAACGGTCAGCGGCGGCTCGTCGACGACGCGCAGGGGCTGCGGCTTCGCGGTCAGGGGCGGCTCGGCGCGGGGGCCGGGGACGGGCCGAGCCGGCCGGCTGAACCGTGGCGGTTTGGGCGGGCGCAGCGCCTCTTCCAGCCGGGCGACGATCGCGGCGGGCTTGTCGCGCTCGAACACCTCGACCAGCGGCACGCCGGCGCGGGAGAAGACCTCGCGCTTGACCTTGTCGCGGGCCTCGGCGTTGCCGAGGAAATGGCCCGAGCCCTGCACCTCGATGGCGACGCGCAGGCGGTGGTCCTGGTCGAACACGCCCATGTCGATGCGCTTGGAATTGATCGAGCGAAAGGCCGCATCGCGCTGCGCGTCCGAGCCGGTGGCAGGGTCGGGCTCGAGGATCTCGCCCATCGAGATCTGGGCCATCAGGCTGAGGCCGGGGTGATCCGCGAGCGCGTCCTCGAGGATCGCCCAGACGCCGCTTTCGGTCTTGTTGAGCAGGGGCACCGTGCGGAAACCGACCTGCCCCACGGCCTTGAGCTGGGTGCGCGGGTCGCGGAGATTGGTGCCGCGCGGCCCCGAGAGGCGCCGTTCCAGCGACCGCAGGAAGGGATAGGCCACCAGCATCACGGCAAGGATGTAGAAGGGCATCGGGTTCTTCTGGAGGATGCCCAGAACCTCGGTGATCAATGCGTCGAGGGGGGAGTTCAAAATATGTGGACCCTGGGGTTAATACGGTTCGCGGCGCACCTCGCGGTTGCGCGCGCCTGGGGCCGAGTCTGACTGCAAGCTGTGGTGAAATGAGGGCGTTCGTTGGTCCACCGGGCGGCGGTGGGATGGTGGGCTGGAAGCCTGCACTACGGTTGCTTGTGATTCAGTTTGGCGGCTAGGTCTGCCATACATCAGCCAATATCCAAGCTATGCTGTCCCGTTGAATACATGAGTGCATTTAGAAATTTGGAGATTGAAGAAATGGATATCCAACCCGGCGACCGGGTGCTGGCCCGAATCCACTCGGCATCGAACGCAAGCAAACAGCAGTGCTACTTTTTAGGGTTTCTTGAAGGAATCGCTGCGAATAATCGGTTGGACGAAGCGGAAGTTGAGCCACTGGTGGCTGAGTGCCTTGGGTTTGCAGAGAACGTTCATGACGAAGATGCGCAGGAGATTTTGGTCGAACTCGGGCTTTCCTATTCGGATCGACCAGCAGAGGCTATCGAGCTACTACAATGCATCGTCGATGTGCGAGGCAGGTTGGTTGATCCAAACTGCGCGCGAAGTAGTTCGAACCGAACGTTGGGCTATCTTGCTGGCGTCGCTTGCGACGGCGCGATCAATTTCGCGGAAGCAAAAGGTCTGTTGGCCCGATTGGATAAAGCATCCGAGTTGAGCGACGACCCACGGGTTCGGGTCCTTCGTGACGTCTGCCGGGAAGCCGCCGAGGATGGAATCATCGACCCCGAGGAGTCACGAGAGATTTGCCATTGGATTTCGAAGTTGGTCGGGGATTCTCATGCGGATACGGGTTTATCAAGTTTCGGAGCCGTGCCGGTGATCGAAGATTTGGAACATGTCTCACTCGACACATTCGAGATGGGTCCGGTCACCGTTCTTACCGGCGAGTTCGATGCCGGACCACGCCGCCGGGTGGAAGCGCTACTCGCGGAACTCGGCGCTGTCATCGGGAAATCTGTGACACGCAAGACGGAAATGTTGCTTATCGGTGAAACGGCGGCCCGTGATTGGCGGCACGCTTCCATGGGGATCAAAATCGAGAAGGCGATACAGCTGCGTGGGGAAGGTAAAAGGCCACGGATCTACCGAGAAGCGCAGATCGCAAAATTCTTAAGGTAGATGTGGGTGGAGGTGAGGCCTAAGCCTCACCCCTGCAACGCCATCACCCCTAGTCCACCCTCGACCCGGTCCTTCATCGCCCGGGCTGCCGCGCGGGAGCCGGCGGCCGTCGTGTAGTACGGGATCTTGTCGTAGAGCGCGACGGCGCGGATTTCGCGGCTGTCCTCGATGGCCTGGGCGCCCTCGGTGGTGTTGAAGATCAGCTGCACGCCGCCGTCCTTCAGCCGGTCCACGATGTCCGGGCGGCCCTCGTAGACCTTGTTGATCACCTCGGCCTCGAGCCCCAGCGAGGTCAGCCATTTCGCGGTGCCGCGGGTCGCCAGGATGTGGAAGCCGAGCTCGGCGACGGTCTTGGCGGCCTCTTCCATCAGCGGGCCCTTGTCGGCGTCCTTGATCGAGACGAACACCGTGCCTTTCGACGGCAGGTCGCTGCCGGCGCCGAGCTGGGATTTCAGGAACGCCGCCGAGAAGGTGGTGTCGAGGCCCATGACCTCGCCGGTGGAGCGCATTTCCGGGCCCAGCAGCGTGTCGACGCCGGGGAAGCGGGCGAAGGGCAGCACCGCCTCTTTCACCGCGATCTTGCCGGTCAGGTCCGGATCGACCAGCGGGAAGGTCGACAGCTGCTCTCCGGCCATCACGCGGGCGGCGATGGCGGCGATGGGCGAGCCGGTGGCCTTGGCGACGAAGGGCACGGTGCGCGAGGCGCGCGGGTTGACCTCGATCACGTAGATCTGGCCGTCCTTGACCGCGAACTGCACGTTCATCAGGCCGACGACGTTGAGGCCGCGGGCCAGTTCCTCGGCCTGGCGCTTGAGTTCCTCGACCGTGGCCGCGTCCAGCGAGTAGGGCGGCAGAGAGCAGGCGCTGTCGCCCGAGTGCACGCCGGCTTCCTCGATATGTTCCATCACGCCCGCGACGTGGACGGTGGTGCCGTCGCTGATCGCGTCGACGTCGACCTCGACCGCGCCCGAGAGGTAGCTGTCGAGCAGCACCGGGCTGTCGCCCGAGACCACCACCGCGTCGCGGATGTAGCGTTCCAGGTGGTCCTGGTCGCGGACGATCTCCATCGCGCGGCCGCCCAGCACGTAGGACGGGCGGATCACCAGCGGGTAGCCGATCTCGGCGGCGCGGGCGCGGGCCTCGGCGTCGGTGCGGGCCAACGCGTTGCGGGGCTGGGCCAGTTCGAGTTTGTTCAGCAGTTGCTGGAAGCGCTCGCGGTCTTCGGCGAGGTCGATGGCGTCCGGCGTGGTGCCGAGGATCGGGATGCCCTCGGCCTCGAGCCCGCGCGCGAGTTTCAGCGGCGTCTGGCCGCCGTACTGGACGATGACCCCGGCGAGCGTGCCGGCGGACATTTCCTTGGCGAGGATCTCGAGCGTGTGCTCCAGCGTCAGCGGCTCGAAGTAGAGCCGGTCCGAGGTGTCGTAGTCGGTCGACACGGTCTCGGGGTTGCAGTTGACCATGATGGTCTCGTAGCCCGCCGCGGTCAGCGCGTAGCAGGCGTGGCAGCAGCAGTAGTCGAATTCGATCCCCTGGCCGATGCGGTTCGGGCCGCCGCCGAGGATGACGACCTTTTTCGCGTCGGTCGGGCGGGATTCGCATTCCACGAAGCCCTGCGCGTCGGCCTCGTAGGTGGAGTACATGTAGGGCGTTTGCGCCTCGAACTCGGCGGCGCATGTGTCGATGCGCTTGAACACCGCCCGGACGCCCAGGTTGGTGCGGGCGCGGCGGACCTGGTCCTCGTCGCGGCCGGTCAGCTTGGCGAGCCGCGCGTCGGTGAAGCCCATCATCTTGAGCTGGCGCAGGCCCTTCTCGTTCAGCGGCAGGCCGTCGCGGCGGATGCGGGCCTCGGCGGCGACGATCTCGCGGATGCGGGCCAGGAACCAGGGGTCGTAATGGGTGATCTCGTTGATCTCGACGTCCGAGAAACCGTGGCGCATGGCCTGGGCGATGATCCGGATCCGGTCGGGGGTCAGCAGCGCGAGCGCGCGGGTCACGGCCTTGTCGAGCGCCTGTTGCGCGGTCGCGTCCTGTCCGGTGGTGATCGCCATGCCGTCGGCGTCGGTATCGGGCTTCAGCGCCTCGGCGGGGGGCATGCCCTCGATCTCGATCTCGTCGAAGCCGGTGAGGCCCGTCTCCATGGAGGCGAGCGCCTTCTGGAAGGATTCGTGGATCGAGCGGCCGATGGCCATCGCCTCGCCCACGGATTTCATCGCGGTGGTCAGCTTCGGCTCGGCGCCGGGGAACTTCTCGAACGCGAAGCGCGGGATCTTGGTTACGACATAGTCGATCGACGGCTCGAACGACGCGGGCGTGACGCCGGTGATGTCGTTGTCGAGCTCGTCGAGCGTGTAGCCGACGGCCAGTTTCGCTGCGACCTTGGCGATCGGGAAGCCGGTGGCCTTCGACGCCAGCGCGGAAGATCGCGAGACGCGCGGGTTCATCTCGATCACGACCATGCGGCCGTCGGCGGGGTTCACCGCCCACTGCACGTTCGAGCCGCCGGTTTCGACGCCGATCTCGCGCAGCACGTTGATCGAGTGCGTGCGCATCAGCTGGTATTCCTTGTCGGTCAGCGTCAGCGCCGGGGCGACGGTGATCGAATCGCCGGTGTGCACGCCCATCGGGTCGACGTTCTCGATGGCGCAGACGATGATCGCGTTGTCCGCCTTGTCGCGGACGACCTCCATCTCGAATTCCTTCCAGCCGAGCAGCGATTCGTCGACGAGGATCTGCGCGACAGGCGAGGCGTCGAGGCCAGAGCGGCAGATCCGCTCGTAATCCTCGCGGTTGTAGGCGACACCGCCACCGGTGCCGCCCAGCGTGAAGGCGGGGCGGATGATCGCGGGCAGGCCGACCTCGTCGAGCGCGGCGACGGCGCGGCGCACGCCCTCGTTGATGTCGAAGCGGCCATCCTCGGTCTTGGGGGCCGAGATGATCGTGGCGCGCGGGTTCTCGATGCCGAGGCGGTCCATCGCCTCGCGGAACAGCTTGCGGTCCTCGGCCATCTCGATGGCCTCGCGCTTGGCGCCGATCAGCTCGACATTGAATTTCTCAAGGATGCCAAGGTCGTCCAGTTTCAGCGCGGTGTTGAGGCCGGTCTGGCCGCCCATCGTGGGCAGCAGCGCGTCGGGGCGCTCTTTCTCGATGATCTTGGCGACGAATTCCGGGGTGATCGGCTCGATATAGGTGGCATCGGCCAGTGCCGGATCGGTCATGATCGTCGCCGGGTTCGAGTTGACCAGGATCACCCGGTAGCCCTCTTCCTTGAGGGCCTTGCACGCCTGAGCGCCGGAATAGTCGAACTCGCAGGCCTGTCCGATGATGATGGGCCCTGCGCCGATGATCATGATGGAGCTGATATCGGTTCTTTTCGGCATGTCCGGTCCCGTTCCAAGCGTCGCGCAAAACTGCGCCGTGACTTACGGGCAGGGCGCGTTGGAAGCAAGGGGGCAGGGGCGCATCCGAGTTGATCTGGCGCAAGGTCCGTGGGCATTCTGGCAGCGAGGATCTGACGGCAGCACAGCGGAGGCATCATGCGACAGGCAGCGACGGTAGCGATTCTGACCTTTGGGGCCCTGATTCCGGGGGCAGGCGGCGCGGCAGCCGCCGATTTGGAGGCCGGGCGGGCACTGGCCGAAGCCTGGTGTTCGGCCTGTCATGCGGTCGGTCCGGATGCGGAGGTTGCCAGCGACGCGGCGCCCAGTTTCGTCGGCATGGCGACGGCGGAGCTTACCCCCGGCGAATTGCGGGCCCGGATCGCCGCGCCGCACCCGCCGATGCCGCAGATCGACCCCAGCGAGGCGCAGCTGGAAGATCTGGTCGCCTATATCGAAAGCCTGTCGGGCAGCTGATCAAGTGGCAGCAGCCGGGCGTCGAGCAGTGCCGCCGTGCGGTGGCCGGCGCCCGCCATGAGCGCCTCGTTGCGTGCATGGGCGAGGAAGGCGGCGACGGAGGCCTGGCGGACCAGCATCGCCGCGTCCCAGTGCTCACCTTCCGGGCCGATCAGCCAGGGACCGCCCGAGCCGAGGAACAGCAGCTCACCGCCGCTGGCGCGCAGGTGCGGCAGGGTGTGCTCGATGTAGCGGTCGAAGGCCTGCGCGCCAGAAATCGGGTGTTCCGGGGCCAATTCGGGCGTTTCCGCATAGTCGGCTGTTTCGCGGAACCTCAGCAGATTGAGCATGACGACCGGGCCCGGAATGGCGCGGGCCAGCGTCGCGACGGCGGCGGCCTGGGTCGGGGCGAGATGGCTCATCCGGATTGCGCGAGTTTCAGGGCATGGGCGCGGATGTCCTCGGGCCAGCTGTGCATCCGCTCCGCAAGGCCGCCGAGATCGCCTGCGAAGAGCGCGCGGGAGGCTTCCTCGAACTCGGGCAGGTCGCCTGCGATCGCCTGCATGAAGCCGTAGGCCGCGGCCTGCGCGCGCCGCGCGTCGGTACGGCCGTCATCGCTGCGGCGGGCCTGTTCGACGAGGCGGCGCAGGCTGGCCGAGGCGCCTCCGGGCTGTGCGGCCAGCCAGTCCCAGTGTCGGGGCAGCAGCGTCACCTCGCGCGCGACGACCCCCAGTTTCGGGCGCCCGCGGGTGCGCCTGGGCTGCGGGACCTCGGGAGGGGCGAGCCGGGCGCGGACCTCTTCGGGCGTGCCGCGAAGGTCGAGATCCAGCACGCGGCCGGTGCGGTCGTCGAAGACCAGCAACGCCTCGGGGCGGCTGAGCGCCACGGTTTCCGCCACCTCGGCCAACGGGCCGGAGGCAATACGGGTCATGCCGGCGAAGGCGGTGGCAGGCAGGGTGGGATCGTGCGTCATCGGATTCTCCGTTCTTCGCGACTTTTACCCGGGTGAAATAATGCTTGTCAATTATGCCCGGGTAATATTAATCCAAGCCCCGAAGGAGAACACGAATGCGCAAGGACGAGCGGAAGCGGGCGGTCGACGCCTGGAAGGAACGGAAACGACCGGCGGGGATCTATGCCCTGCGCTGCGGGTCTGAGGTCTGGGTCGGTGCGACGCCGGATCTGGACGCCGTCGAGAACCGCTTGCGGTTCACGCTGGAGATGGGAAGCCACCCGAACGCGGATGTGCGCGCCGCGCTTTTGGGCGAGGGCGCCGGAGCGTTCGCGGTCGAGCGGCTGGAGGTGCTGGACGAAGAGGTGCCCGCGGTCGCGCGGGATCGGGTGTTGAAGGAGCGGCGGTTGCACTGGTGCGACGCGTTGAGCGCCGCACCGCTCTAGAGAGGATCAGCCGCCGGGCGTGGTGTCGAGCACGCGGTCCGGGTCGCCGTCGCCATCCCCGGATCCACCGCCTCCGCCGCCGGCACCGCCTGTCTCGTTGTCATCGGGGCAGATCAGCGCGTGGGCGTCGGGATAGCCGGTGATGTTCTCGCCGGGTGCGAGCGGCACCACGGTGCGGAAGCGGGGCCGCGTGACCAGCCGGTTGGCCCAGTCGGTCTGCGCAAATCCGGTCCAGTCGGCCAGCGGCGTCCAGGTGGCGTAGACCTCGGTCAGGATCACGCTGTCGTTCTTGGACATCGGTGGGATGATGTGGCTCGGGATCGTCTCGTCGGTGAGGTAGTTCAGCCTAGGCTCGTCGTCGTCGTCCGGGTCAGCCATCGCGGCGGCGTAGGTGTCGTCGCCCAGCCAGGACCAGAGCACACGGTTCTCGGTGCCGTTGTAGCAGATGCTCGAGACGCGCATCCAGCCGTCCTCGATCCGCGGCGGCAGCAGGCGTTTGTGGGCAGAGAACAGGTCCTCGAAGTCCTGCAGGTAGACGTAAGGATCGGCGTCGTCCGCGGCCCAGCGGGACGAGATGTCCGACAGCGTGTAGGCGGTCTTGGCCGTCAGGCTGTTGGAGCGGAAGGCGTCGAACCAGACGAAACTGCCGACGAACCACAGCGAGAGCAGCGGGAAGGTGACGATGAACTCGATCGATGCGGCGCCGTCCTCGTCGTGCCAGCTGAGCATCTTGCGAAGGCGTTTCATGGTTCTGCCTCCTCAGACCGGTTCGTTCATGAAGGCGGTGTAGGTGATCATCCGGTGCGCCCCGGTGTCGTCCTTGGGCAGCATCAGGCCGAGGCCGAGGCCGGGCATGATCGGGTCCACCAGCGCGCAGGCGCGCAGGTACATGATGTCGCCGCGACCGCCGTTAGTGGCCTCGTAGACCGGTGCGACCGGGGCGTTGCGGTCGTGGCATTTCGCGTCGTTGTGAGGATAATCTGGCGGTGCGTTCAACTCAGCCACGGTTTCTACGACCAGTGTGTTGTTGCAGTCCGAGATCAGGCGAGCATATTCGCAGATCCGCGCCCGGATCGCGTCATGGTCGACCGGGGGCGGGATCCGGCCGAGGCGCAGATCGCGCACGGCGAGGTCCACGCCGCGGTCGAGGAGCATGTAACGGGTCATCAGGAAGCCGGACTCGATCACCGAGAAGACGATCGCGATGACCGCCGGGAAGATGATCACGAATTCGACCGTGGCGGCGCCCTTGCGGTCCCGGAAGAAGCGGCGGAGGTGTTTCAGCATCCCGGTGCGCCTCAGTTGATCAGCTTGAGATTCTTGATATCGGCTTCGATAAGCTTGAACACGGAACGCAGATCCGTGCCGCCGGCGGTGAAGTCGTAGCCGGGGCTTGCGCACTCGGTCAGGGCGCGTCGAGCCCGTGATTCCGCCGCAAAGCCGATCGTGTAGATGCGGACATTCTTCTCCTTCGCCTCGCGGCAGATCTCGTAGAGCCTCGCATCGGCGAGGCTGATCTGTTGGCCACTGTTGTTCTTGGTCAAGGGATTACGGTAGCTGGTGAAATCGCCGATCCCGTTGGGACATCTGGGAGCGCCACCGCTGTACTGACCGTTGTGGGCAGACCAGACGGGCTTCGTGTTGCTCGAACCAGAGGCATCGCATGCAGCATCGTTCTTTGATCCCTGGTTGGTTGCCCACCAGTCGAGCTTGTTAACGCCCTCAGGGGGCTTGTCGTCGTACCAAGGGTCCCCCACGCGATACTGGAGCGTATTCGCGCCGTCAGAAATCAGCACCACGACCTTGATGAGATTTGACGAGCCCGATGAACTCCAGTCGCGAGGCAAGTTCGCAAACTCGGCAGGTACCTGATTGCTGCTCGCCATCGCCGCAAACACCGGACGTGTGCCCGGATCGAGCATACTCACGCCCCACTTCATGCCTTGGTAGACCGCCGTCCAGTTCTCGTTGGTAAGCCCGTCGATGGCCTCGCCAATGGCCGTCTTGTCATTGGAGGCGGGCAGAATAGCGTTCTCGCTTGTCGAGCAGCCGTAGATCGTCTTGCCTAGCTTGGTGTAGACCTTGAAGTGCCGCGTCTGGTCATAGACGGTTGTCGGTGAGATCAAGGTGTCGTTGAAATCCTCGGGCTCGAAATCGATGCAATAGCTGCGATCATGCGCATCCGGGTTCAGCTCAGAATTGAACGTCCGATAGTGTGCGGCCATTGCCGGGCTGAGAGATACCTGATGGGAGTAAGGAACAAGCGAAACGCTGGTTTTCGATTTGTCGGGTGACGGGTCCGCATCGATCATCTGATTAACGAACCGCTTGGCTTCCCGCTTCAGGATCGTGATGCGCTGCCAGTTGACGTCCTCGTCATTTGAAGGGTCGTCGTCATTTTTGTCGTCTACGTAGGGCAGTGTGTTGTCGTACATCGAGCCGGAGATATCGAGAACGAGCGAAATCTCGATGTCATGGGCAACCTGAGTGGCGGAGGCGACCGCAGGCACCTTCATCCTGCTCAGACCCATGATCCGCAGGAAGAAAGTCTTCATCTCGTATTCGGCGGATGCCTCGATTTCCTTGCCGTTGAACGTCTGGGTCACATCGACTTCGATCTCGGGGACGATGGGGAAGCTACGCGACGCCATGTAAGACTTGACCAGCAATCCGTATTGCTCGTCGATCGTGTCCTCGTCATTCGTCAGGTTAGGGTCCGCGGCGATCTTCTCTTCGACGTATTCTTGCGACAATGCGGCCGCCGCCAGGACGCCGCGGTCGAGGGCGTTCTGCAGGTCGGCGCGGGCGGCCTCGTGGCGCATGAAATCGACGGCCATGCCCGAGGCCACGACCATCAACAGGAACAGCACGACGACGAAGGCGATGATCGAACCTTCCTCATCGTCGCGAAATGCCCGGATTTGGGCACTGCAATAGCTCTTCATGGCGGAACCCCTATCCCCCGACATCATCCGACAGCGCTGTACTGCGGCACCCCAAAAGAAGCGGCGGCCGGTGGCTACCAGATGACGTTATACCCAATACTCGTGCGGCCCCCCGACCGGCACGTCCATGCATATGGACTTGCTGTCGACGGAAACGATCCGAGCGAATTGAGGCAGGAATGTGGCGCGAGAACTTCGAGCGTGGAGCTCTACGGCATTCTATTCAGATATTACGCTTTTTGAATTCAATCGAAATATTGCTCTATCCCCTGAGTTTATGGGCACATATGGGTGCAGCAAGCGGCATATGTGCTACGTCAGGTTGACCGCATCACGTCGGGTAAGTTTGCGATTTGGCCCAGAAAAATATGGTCTAAACCACAGGTGTATTGCCCGATCCGGGTGATTTTCCCCTCGCCCGGGCGAATCGATTCGCTCGGGCGCACCCGCGCAACCGGTGTCAGGCGGCGCTTGCAACCGGTTGTGGCGAGATCTGGGCACGGGTGGCCTCGCGCTCCAGCAGCCGCTCCTTCTCGGGCTCCAGCCACCCGCGGCGGATCGGGATCCGATCCTGGTGCCGGGCCAGCAGCAGGTGGAAGACGAAGATCCGGTCGTGCCGGAAGCTGGCCTCGGAGGCGGCGAGGTAGATCTCCCACATCCGCAGGAAGCGCTCGTCGTAAAGTTCCAGCACCGCCTCGCGGTTGGCGAGGAAGTTCTCGCGCCAGATGCGGCAGGTCTCGGCGTAGTGCAGGGGCAGGATCTCGACGTCCTTGACCAGCAGGCCGGCGCGCTCGGCGGCGGGGATCACCTCGGAGAGCGCGGGGATGTAGCCGCCGGGGAAGATGTATTTCTCGCCGAAGGGCTGCGAGTAGAGCGCGGGCTTGGTGCGGCCCATGGAATGGATCAGCGCGGTGCCCTTCTTGTCCAGCAGCTCCGCCACCTTGTCGAAGAAGGTCTGCATCTGCGGCAGGCCGATATGCTCGAGCGCGCCGATCGAGACGACGTGGTCGTAGTGCCCGCGCGCGTGGCGGTAGTCCTGGATCAGGTAGGTGGCGTTGGCATTGCGGCTGCGCGCCCGGTCGCGGGCGACGCGGGCCTGCTCCTGGCTGAGGGTGACGCCGGTGACGATCTGCTCGCACACCTCGGCCAGGTAGAGCCCCATGCCGCCCCAGCCCGAGCCGAGGTCGATGCTGCGCTCGCCCGGTGAGGTCAGCAGCTTGCCGGCGATATGCCGCTGCTTGGCCAACTGCGCCGAGGCCAGGTCCTGGCCGTCATGCTCGAAATAGGCGCAGGAGTAGTTCATGTCCGGGTCGAGGAAGAGCCGGAACAGCCGCTCGTCGAGGTCGTAGTGATGCGCGATGTTGCGCCGTGCCGCCGAAAGGCCCGCGCGGCGGCGGACCGAGGCCCCGGCGCTTCGCCACAGGTGGTGCCCGACGGCCCCGGCGGTCAGCGCCCGCGGCGAGGCGTTGCGTTTGGTCAGTGAAATGAAGTCGTAGATCGTGCCGTGTTCGACGATCAGCCGGCCGTCCATGTACATCTCGCCGACGCCGAGCTGGGGGTCGTGCGCGACCTGCGCCATCGCGCGGCGGTCGGTGAAGCGCACGGCGCTGACCAGAGGCCCCTCGCCATAGGTTTCGCGGCGCCCTGACGGGTAGGCGACTTCGAGACGTCCCTCGCGCAGCAGCGACGAGAATAGGCGGTGAAGGGTGGTTTCCATCGGCGCGGCTCCTTGCTCGGGCGCGCCTGTTATCGGGGCTTGCCTGCGGCATGGCAACCCGTTCGGGGGCTGGTGTGGCGCGCGGGCCGCGTTATCCTGCCGACAGGCGTGGCAGGCGGTGCGAGGGCGGCGATGACGACGGTTGAAATGGCGGCGCCGCGATGGCGCCGGGTGCGGCTGGCGGTGGAGTTCGCGGCGCTGTTCGTCGGCGTCCCGCTGGCGCTTGCCTTCCTGCTGCCGCCGACGGCGATGTTCTCTGTGCTGGGCGTGATGACCGCGGTGGGCATATTGCTGCTCCACCGCACGCCCGGGTTTTCCTGGCATGAGCTGAAGCGCGGCCCGGTGCCCTGGCGGCCCGTCGCGCTGGCTCTGGCACTGACCGCTGCGGCGGGCGTGATCGGAACGCTGGTGTTGTTTCCGCACATGCTGTTCTTCCTGCCGCGGCAGAACACCGGGCTCTGGCTGATGATCCTCGCGCTCTACCCGCTGCTCTCGGCGCTCCCGCAGGAGCTGCTGTTCCGCCCGCTCTTCTTCCGCCGCTATGGCAGTCTGTTTCCGTCGGTGCACATCGCCGTCTGGGCGAACGCGCTGCTGTTCTCGGTGGCGCACCTGATGTACGCGCACCCGGTGGTGCTGGGGATGACTTTTGCGGGCGGCTGGATCTTCGGCTGGCTCTACGCGGTGCGCGGCAGTTTCGGCGCGGCGCTGCTGCTGCACGCGGTCGCGGGGCAGATCCTGTTCACCAGCGGGCTCGGCATCCTGTTCTATTCGGGCGCGGTCGGCCGCTGATCTCGTCTTGCGGAAAGGGCGAAGACGACCGCCAATAGCGTCAGAGTGAGAAAGCCCACCAGAGGATAGATGCCCGGGTTCGAGGCCGGCTTTGCGATGCCGGCGAAAAAGTTGGTTGAATGCGCGGCCAGTACGAGGACTGCAACGAGCGTTGCAGTCTTTCTGGGGAGCAGCAAGAACAGTCCGGGTAGCAGGCACAATGCTGGCGTGAAGTAGTGGGTCCAGGCCAGCGGCATCGCCAAGGATACCATTATGAAGAGCGCAGGAACGCCACCTTGCCGCCACCATTCCGGGGGCTGCCTGCGCGACAGGCGCGCAAGCAGCGCCAAACCGCCGGCGAGCATGGCCAGATCCATTGTACGGATCCAGCCGCGTCCAGGTATGAAGTTTGCTCTCGGCAGCGCCTCGCCTGTCATGATTGCTTGAAGATGGGCGAGCACACCGGGGAGCCCCAGGTTGTTCATCGCGATGGAAATCTTGCTCTGCAAATCGCCCAGAAGTGCCAAGAATGCCAGGTTCGCTTCCGTTCCGCCGACGGCGAGGCTAGCGCCAAGAAGTGCCGCCCCGATCAGAACCGCGGTACCTAGCGCGGTCCATTGTCCGCGCATAACAAAGATCACTGCGAAAAGTGCAGGGTAAACCTTCACAGACGCAGCAAGCGCAAACAACACCGCCGCGACGTGTGGTCGACCCGCTGTCGCCCGCTCCAATCCCAACAGGATGGCAAAGCTCAAGAGCGGTTGCGGCTGATTGTAGAAGAACGCCGAGCCACCAATCACGGTCAGCGGTACAACCAAGATCGCGCAGGCGATCCACGGCCAGAGTGGGGGCGGCCGGTCGAACAGCTTCCATGCAACCAGAGCACAGCCAAGGTGCGCGACAGTGTTCAGTCCCAGAAACAGCTGCGCGAAACCGACCGGGGAGAGCATTTTGGCGAGGGGTGATATCAGCCACGGCCATATTGGCGGATAGAGGAACGTGTGGGCATGTACGTCGATCCCCGAGGCTTGCTTTTCAGCGCGCCACCCATCTGATGCTCCGCCAGTACCTTGCCAGTAGACGTCCGCCCATTGCCCGCTATCGACCGACCGTCCGGCTATGTACAGGGAAGCCAAATCGGGCGAGATGCGCCCGCCGTAGGTCAACTGTATCCATAAGCCAAAGGCTGCGGACAGGCCTAGGCAGAGGGCCAGGTCGATGCGGGGTTGAGAAATGTTCAGAGCAGGGGTCATTTTTGTACGCACCATGTAGCCTTGCCCTTCGCTCGCGTGCAATTCCTCATCGCATTGAGGACCCGGTATTAATGGAAGCGTCGCCAAGCGTTAGTCCTTGGCCTCCCGCTTCCTCAAGCGTCCCTACCGGATGTCCCCAACCCGGGGCCCCACGGCGCTTGACAATCGGGGCGCAAGGCGGTGTACCCACCGGCGTCCTTGCACCCCGGAGTCCAGCATATGCATCCCTTTCGCAGCCACACCTGCGCCGAGCTTACAAAAGCAGATGTCGGAAAGACCGTCCGCCTCTCCGGATGGGTCCACCGCGTGCGCGATCACGGCGGCATTCTGTTCATCGACTTGCGCGACCACTACGGCGTGACCCAAGTGCTGGCCGACCCGGACAGCGCCGCGTTCTCGGCGGTCGAGAAGGTGCGCTCGGAATGGGTGATCCGGATCGACGGCGAGGTGAAGGCCCGTGACGAGGGGCTCGTGAACCCGAACATCCCGACCGGCGAGGTCGAGGTCTTCATCCGCGATCTCGAGGTGCTGGGCGCCGCCGAGGAACTGCCGCTGCCGGTCTTCGGCGAGCAGGAGTACCCCGAGGAAACCCGCCTGCGCTATCGCTACATCGATCTGCGCCGCGAGCAGATGCAGAATAACATGACGCTGCGCTCGGACGTGGTCGCCTCGATCCGGCGGCGGATGTGGGACACCGGTTTCCGCGAGTACCAGACGCCGATCATCACCGCCTCGTCCCCCGAGGGCGCGCGTGACTTCCTGGTGCCCAGCCGTCTGCACCCGGGCAAGTTCTATGCGCTGCCGCAGGCGCCGCAGCAGTTCAAGCAGCTGATCATGGTCTCGGGCTTCGACAAGTATTTCCAGATCGCGCCCTGTTTCCGCGACGAGGATCCGCGCGCCGACCGCTCGCCGACGGACTTCTACCAGCTGGACATGGAGATGAGCTTCGTCACCCAGCAGGACGTGTTCGACACGATCCAGCCGGTTCTGAGCGGCATCTTCCAGGAGTTCGGCGGCGGCCGGAAGGTCGACGAGGACTGGCCGCTGATCAGCTACAAGGATGCTGCGCTCTGGTACGGCACCGACAAGCCGGACCTGCGCAACCCGATCAAGATGCAGGACGTGTCCGAGCATTTCCGCGGCTCGGGCTTCGCGATCTTCGCCAACCTGCTGGAGCAGGAAGGCAACGAGATCCGTGCCATCCCCGCGCCCACCGGCGGCAGCCGCAAGTTCTGCGACCGGATGAACAAGTTCGCGCAGGAGCAGGGGCTGCCCGGCATGGGCTATATCTTCTGGCGCGACAACAACGGCGAGATGGAAGCGGCTGGCCCGCTGGCCAAGAACATCGGCCCCGAGCGGACCGAGGCGATCCGGCAGCAGCTGGGTCTGAACGTCGGCGATGCGGCCTTCTTCCTGGGCGGCAAGGCTGCGGCGTTCGAGTCGGTCGCGGGGCGGGCGCGCGTGGTGATCGGCGACGAGCTGGGTCTGACCGAGCAGGACCGGTTCGCCTTCGCCTGGATCGTGGACTTCCCGATGTACGAGAAGGACCCCGAGACCGGCGCGGTGGACTTCTCGCACAACCCGTTCTCGATGCCGCAGGGCGGGCTAGAGGCGCTGGACGGCGATCCGCTCGACGTGCTGGGCTTTCAGTACGATCTGGCGTGCAACGGCTACGAGATCGTCTCTGGCGCGATCCGGAACCACAAGCCGGACATCATGTTCAAGGCATTCGAGGTCGCCGGCTACGGCGAGGACGAAGTACGCAAGCGGTTCGGCGGCATGGTCAACGCGTTCCGATTCGGTGCGCCTCCGCACGGTGGCTGCGCGGCGGGAATCGACCGTATCGTCATGCTGTTGGCGGACACCGCGAACATCCGCGAGGTCATCATGTTCCCGATGAACCAGCGCGCCGAGGACCTGATGATGCAGGCGCCGAGCGATCCCACGAACGAGCAGCTGCGCGAATTGGGCTTGCGGTTAATGCCCCGCGAGTGACGGGCAAGTTCTTGTTATGAAAAGAAAACGCGGCTCTATTCGGGCCGCGTCGTTTTTTGGAATGTGCGAGATTGCACGCCCGCTCCCGAAATATGGCTTCTTCTTTGTCTCAAATTTGGTATAAATGTGTCTACCGTCAGGGGGCTGCGGTGTAGTGAGTGTGAGTGGTTATTCAGCAGTACCCGAGGGGGATGTAAGTGGTAAATCAGTCTGAGTTGATGGATATGGCGCGGGTTTCAATCATCGGCGCCTTGGTCCTGGTTCTGGCGGGCGCCGCATGGGGGGTGACGCCGGCACCGTTCTTCTGATCGGCCGACGTCCTAGGTAGGCAGGTTGAAGACGCGGTTCGGGTAGAAATGTCCGAACTTGTAGGTGCCGAGCGCCACTGGGCGCCCGCCAACACTTGCCCAGCATTCTTCGCCATTCTCGGCGTCGGTGTTCAGCACCGGCGCCTCGTTGCCGTTCCGTAGACGCGCGAACGCGACTTGGTCGCAGCGGCATTGCGCCAGTTCGTCCAGGCCCGCCTCGAGGGGCAGCATCGCGGCCTCGATGTCCTCGGCGGTGACCTCTTCGGACCATTCGATCGCACCGTCCTCGAGGTCGAACGGCCCAGTCCAGAGCCGGCGCAGCGTCGCGGTGTGTCCGAGGCAGCCGAGCGTGCGGCCGAGGTCCCGGGCGATGGCGCGGACGTAGCCGCCCTTGCCGCAGACCATTTCCAGCACCGCAGAGTCAGCGTCGGGAGTGTCCACGAGTTCCAGCTTGTCCACATAGAGCGGGCGCGCGGCCAGTTCCGGCGCATCGCCCTTGCGGGCCAGCGCATAGGCACGCTCGCCGTCCACCTTCACCGCCGAGAAGGCGGGCGGCACCTGTTCGATGTCGCCGGTGAAACGGGGCAGCGCCTCGCGGATCTGTTCGGGGGTCGGGCGGGTCTCGGCGCGTTCGATTACCTCTCCCTCGGCGTCGTCGGTGTTGGTCGCCGCGCCCCAGTTCACGGTGAAGCGGTAGGCTTTCAGCGCGTCGGTGATGTAGGGCAGGGCCTTGGTCGCCTCGCCGAAGGCGATGACCAGCAGCCCGGTCGCCGCCGGGTCGAGCGTGCCGGCGTGCCCGGCCTTCTTCGCCTTCAGCAGCCAGCGCGCGCGGTTCACGATATCGGTCGAGGTCGGGCCCGCGGGTTTGTCCACGAGCAGCCAGCCGGTGATGTCCCGGCCCTTCTTGCGGCGTGCCATGAGATCAGTCCTCGCTGTCGTCGGCGGCGTCTTCGGCGTGGATGTCGCGCTGCACGGTCGGGTTCGACAGCAGGCGGCGGGTGTCGTCCATCTGGTCGAAGCTGCGATCCTCGACGAACTTCAGCTCGGGCGAGTATTTCAGCGTTACCGCCTTGTTGACGTGACGCCGCAGCTCTCCGCGGTTGCGGTTGAGCGCTTCGAGGACGAAGTCGACGTCGCGCCCGCCGAGCGGCAGGACGAAGACCGTCGCGTGCTTCAGGTCGGGGCTGGTGCGGACTTCGCCCACGGTGATGGACGTGCCGGCCAGGTCGGGGTCGTGCAGATCGCCGCGCGCGAAGGCGTCCGACAGCGCGCGGCGGATGATTTCGGCCACGCGCAGCTGACGCTGGCTGGGCGCGCCGCCGCTATTCGTATGTCGTGCCATGGGAATACCTCGCTTTCGGGTGATCTAGGCCAGACGGGCGGCTTTGCCAAGCGGCGAAGGCCGCGCTATGGCTTGGCCGGCTGGAATTTCGACCGAAAGGTGAGGGCATGGGCGACGCGATCAGGGTGGCGGTACTTGGGGCTGCAGGGCGCATGGGGCAGATGCTGATCCGCGCCGTGGGCGAAAGCGACCGGGCACATCTGTCCGGCGTGACCGAGCGGCCCGGCCATGACTGGATCGGCCGCGACCTGGGCGAGGCGATGGGCGGCGGTGCGCGCGGCGTTGTCGTCTCGGCGGATCCGCTGGAGGTGTTTGCCGGGGCCGATGCGGTGCTGGATTTCACCACGCCCGAAGCGACGCTGGAGAACGCCGCGCTGGCGGCGCAGGCGCGCTGCGTGCATGTCATCGGCACGACCGGCATGACCGACGCGCAGATCGCGGCGCTGAAGCCCGCGCAACGGCATGCGGTGCAGGTGCGCGCGGGGAACATGAGCCTTGGGGTGAACCTGCTGACGCTACTGACGAAGCAGGTCGCCGCCGCGCTGGACCCGGATTTCGACATCGAGGTGGTCGAAATGCACCACCGGCACAAGGTCGATGCGCCCTCGGGCACCGCGCTGATGCTGGGCGAGGCCGCCGCCGAAGGGCGGGGCGTGGCGCTGAGCGATGTCTCGGATCGCGGGCGTGACGGGCAGACCGGGGCGCGCAAGCGCGGCGACATCGGTTTCGCGGCCCTGCGCGGCGGCGACGTGGCCGGAGAGCATGACGTCATCTTTGCCGCCGATGGCGAGCGGATCGTGCTGCGGCACATCGCGACCGACAGGATGATCTTTGCGCGTGGCGCGCTGAAGGCCGCGATCTGGGGGCACGGGCGCGCGCCCGGCGGCTACGACATGATCGACGTGTTGGGCCTGCGGGGGTGATCCCCGGGCGGGCTCAGTGCGTGTCGCGCAGAATGTTGCGCAGGCTGCCTACCGCAAGGGTGAATGCCGCGCCGGTTCCGCCGCCGATGATCAGAAACTGCAGGAAGACCGATACGGCCGGTTCGATATGGAGCAGTTCGACCGTGGTGGCGAAGGCGATGGTGCCTCCGAGAATGCCGAGCACCAGGTTCAGCGTCCCGTGGACGCTGCGTTCGGGCATCAGGCCCGCTGCCATGGCTGCGCCGATCGCGCCGGCGAGAACACTCACGAAGAACATCATAACTCACACACTCCTGTGCGAAGAGGTTGGTAAGGATTGTGGTCAAAATGTGGCAAGCGAGTCATATTCGGAGGCCATGTCAGGGTCATTCGAAGATGTTGGGTTGACACGTTCAAATAATGCAATCTGTAGAGGGGTCCAGCGCACCGGAAATGTGGCTCGGATCTCCTTTTGCAAGTGCAAAAACCCGCTGCCTGGATGGTGATTCGAGGCGAAGTGAAGGCGGAAAGAGGGCTGGAAACCGGGCGTCCGGACCCGCTTCGGGTTGCGTTCGACGCCGCACGAATGGCGCATTTCGGCCCCATTGTCGGAGGATGGGCGCGCAAGCGGGTACTGGTGCTTGGGACGGGCGCCGGTCCTCTGGCCAAGGTGCTGACGGAGGCGGGCGCGGAGGCGGTGCCGCATGTTCCCGCAGCCCCCGATCCGGCCGCGGCGCGGCGCGATCTTCTGCCGTTCCCCGAGGCGAGTTTCGACCTGGTCTGGTGCGCGGCGCTGACTGCGCAGCCCATCCCGCCCGAGCGACTGCTGGCCGAAGCATCGAGAGTGCTCAAGCATCGCGGCAAGCTGCTCTATGACGCGGTGAACCGCACCTGGCTGGCACGGCTGCTGCTGGTGCGGGTGCTGCGCCGGGCGCAGCACGATCCGGCTCGGTTCCTCACTCCGGAGGAAACCGCCGAGATGCTGCGCGCCGTGGGGCTGGCGCCGCGTGGGTTGACCGGTCTGGGACCGAACCGCCTGACCATGCGCGGCGCGCCGGTCTTCGGCCCGGTCGCGGCGCTCTCGGTGGTCTATGCGGGCTGGGCCTGGGCGGACAAGCCGGGGATCTACTAGATACCCTTCAGCCCGTAGAGGTCCGAGAACTTGGTGCGCAGATAGGACAGCAGCGGCGCGGCGGTGGGGTCGTGTCCGACGGCGCGGGCGATCAGTTCGGCCGGGGGCAAGGTGTTCGCCGGGCGGTGAATGCGCTCGCCCAACCAATCGAGCACCGAGGCCAACTCACCGGCTGCGATCCGGTCGTCGAGATCGGGCAGGTCGGCGCGCAGTGCGGCGAAAAGCTCACCGGCGTAGATGTTGCCCAGGCTGTAGGTCGGGAAATAGCCGAACAGGGCTTTCGGCCAGTGGATGTCCTGCAGGACGCCCAGCCGGGGCGACGGGACGGGGACGCCGAAATCGGTCTGGAAGCCCTCGTTCCAAGCGTCCTCGAGGTCGGAGACGGCCAGTTCGCCCTCGATCATCGCGCGTTCCAGCCGGGTCCGCAGGATGACGTGGAGGTTGTAGTGCACCTCGTCCGCCTCGGTGCGGATGAATCCGGTCTCGACCCGGTTCATCGCCTGGTAGAGCGCCTGCGGATCGGCGGGCGCGGCTTCGCCGAAATGGGCGACGAGCAGCGGATGCAGGAACTCGGCGAAGGGCCGCGAGCGGGCGATCTGGTTCTCCATCATCCGGCTCTGGCTTTCGTGCACGCCCATCGAGGCGTGGGTACCGATCGGCTCGTAGAGCGTGTCCGCGGGCATGGTCTGGTTGTAGACCGCGTGCCCGGTCTCGTGGATCGTGGAGAGCAGACAGTTGAGCGGGTCGGCCTCGTCCACGCGGGTGGTGATCCGCACGTCGCCGCCGTGCCCGGCACAGAACGGGTGCTGCGCGAGGTCGATGCGTCCGGCCTCCATGTCGTAGCCGAAGACCTCGGCCACCTGCCGGGCCAGCGCCAGCTGCGAGGCGGCGGGGAACTGGCCGGCGATGGGCATCAGCGGCGCTTCCTCGGCGATGGCGGCGCGCAGTTCCGCGAGCGGGGCGCGCAGGGCCTCGAGCATCGGCATGAGCACGTCGGCGGACATGCCGGGCTCGAAATCGTCGAGCAGCGCGTCATAGGCGGACTGGCCGGGGGCAGCGTGGGCCTGGGCCTGCTCGCGTTTCAGGCTGACGATGTGCGCGAGTGCGGGGGTGAGCAGCGAGACATCCTGGCTCCGGCGGGCTGCCATCCAGGCCGAAACCCCGGCCGCGGTGGCACGGGCCAGCGCAGCCGACAGGCCCTCGGGCAGGCGTGTGGCGCGGTCGTAGGAGCGGCGGATCAGGGTTACGTTGCGCTGCGCGGCGGGCGTGAGTTCTTCGGTCCGGACCTGATCGAGCCAGTCGCCCAGACGCGGGTCCGAGGCGCGCGCGTGGATCGCCGTCGACAGCGCCGCGGCCTGCTCGCCGCGAAACTCCTCGCCCTTGGGCGGCATCATTGTTTCCTGGTCCCAGCCCAGGATCTCGTCCGCGTGCATCAGCGCAACGGTTTCGCGGGTGTGCGCGATCAGTTTCTCGTAGGCGGTCATCTTGCTCGGGTCCTCTGGCGGATTGCCGCCGAACCTATCGCCCTTGGCGCGGTCTGCAAGCTTGCACAGGCCGGTCCCGCACGGCACCCTTGTGGAAAACAGCGGCGGTGTGCGAGTCGTCACCGCGCACGAGGTATCGAACAGGACCGGTCAGGACCGGCAGGAGCTTTCCATGACCACGCTCCCCTCCGCCCTTGCGGCGATCCGCTTCGGTTTCGGGCTGCGTCCCGGCGAAGCGCCCCCCGACGGCCCGCAGGCGCTGATGAAGCAGCTGCGCGACGCACGGAAAGAGGACGGCGCCGACGCGCCCGGCCTCGCCGAGCGTATGGAGATGCTGGCCGCCAACACCGACGCGCGGAAGATGCAGCGCGAGAAGATGGCAGGCGGTGAGCTGGCGGTGAAGAACACCGGCCGTTTGATCGCCGGGACGATGACCAATGACCGCCGCCGGATGCTGGCGCGCGCGATCGACGCCGAAGACGGATTCTTCGAGCGGCTTGCCTGGTTCTGGACCGATCATTTCTCGGTCGAGGCGGCCAACCGGCGGCGCGCGCTGCTGACCCACGACATGATCGAGAGCGCGATCCGGCCGCAGATGACCCGGCGGTTCTCGGACTTGCTGATCGCGGTGACGAAGCATCCGGCGATGCTGACCTACCTGAACCAGAACCGGTCGACGGGGCCGAACTCCAAGGTCGGGCAGAAGGGCAAGCGCGGGCTCAACGAGAACCTTGCGCGCGAGATCCTGGAGCTGCACACGCTCGGCGTCGGCGCGGATTATGCGCAGACCGACGTGCGGCAGTTCGCCGAACTGCTGACCGGCCTGACGCTGGACGACGACGGCTATGCCTTCAACCCGCGCCTCGCCGAGCCGGGGGCCGAGACCTTGCTGGGCGAAAGCTATGGCGGCAAGCGCGCCAGCGAAGAGGACATCGACAGGGCGCTGACGGACCTTGCAATGCACCCCGAGACCGCGCGGCACCTGTCGCGGAAGCTTTACGTGCATTTCATCGGCGGCGCGGTGGACGAGGATGCCGTCGAGGCGTTGGCAAAGGCCTACCTTGAGGAGGACGGCAAGCTGATGCCGCTCTACCGGACGCTGGTGAACCTGCCGCAGGCGATGGAACTGCCGCTGCAGAAGGCCAAGACGCCGCTGGAGTTCACCGTCTCGGCGCTGCGGGCGCTGGACGTCTCGGGTCCCGAGGTGCTTCGGCTGAGCCGCAAGCAGTTCTCGGACGCGCTGATGATCCCGCTGATGCAGATGGGCCAGCCTTTGCTGGAGCCGACCGGGCCGGATGGCTTCCCCGAGGAGCCCGAGGCCTGGATTACCCCAGCGGGGCTGGCGGCCCGCGTCAGCTGGGCGGGCGCCCTGGCGCAGGAGCGGGCGCGGGACATGGACCCGCGAGCTTTCGTCGAGACCGCGCTGGGGCCGGTGGCCTCGGATCTTCTGGTCCGTGCGGTGGCGGGTTCCGAGACGAAACACGAGGGCGTGGCGCTGGTGCTGGCGTCGCCCGAGTTCAACCGCCGCTGAGGAGGGGCGCATGACCGATACGGATCTCAGCCGCCGCCGTTTCCTGGGCGCGAGCCTGGCGCTGGGCTGCTCGGCTGCGGCCAGCCCGTTCGTGACGCCGGTGACGCTTGCGGTGACGCCGGGCGACAACCGGCTTGTGGTCATCGTGCTGCGCGGCGCGATGGACGGGCTGGACGTGGTGCAGCCTGTGGGTGACCGCTTTCTGGCGCAGCACCGCAAGGTGCTCAGCACCGGCGAGAAGGGCGGCGCGCAGGACCTCGACGGGTTCTTCATGCTGCACAAGGGGCTGTCGGGGCTGATGCCGCTCTGGCAGGCGGGCGAGCTGAGCTTCGCTCATGCTGTCTCGACGCCCTATCGGGACAAGCGCAGCCATTTCGACGGGCAGGATCTGCTGGAGAATGGTGGCAATTCCCCGGACGGCGGGCTGACGCCGGGCCGGGATGGCTGGCTGAACCGGATGCTGTCGCTGCTGCCGGGGTCAAGCTCGGAAACCGCGTTCGCGGTGGGGCGCGAGAACCTGCTGCTGCTGTCGGGCGACGCGCCGGTCTCGGCCTGGTCTCCAGACAGCGACATGGCGCTGTCGCCGCAGGCGCAGCTGCTGCTGAACGCGATCTACCGGGACGACCCGCTGTTCCGCGAGGCGAGCGCCACGGCGATGCAACTGGCCGGGGGGCAGGAGGCCGGGATGATGAACCCGCGCCAGGCCGCGCGGGCCGAAGCGCTGGCCGGATTCGCCGCGCAGCAGTTGTCGCGCGAGGCGCGGGTGGCGGCGTTCTCGCTGAACGGCTGGGACACGCACCAGAACCAGCCCGGCGCGCTGGGCAACGCATTGAAGGAATTGCAGACGGCGATCCTGACGCTGAAACAGGGGCTTGGCCCGGCGTGGGAGAAGACCGCCGTGTTGTGCCTGACCGAGTTCGGCCGCACCGTCCGCGAGAACGGCAACCGGGGCAGCGACCATGGCACCGGCGGGGCCGCGATCTTTGCGGGCGGCGCGCTGCGCGGCCAGCAGGTGCTGGGGCAATGGCCGGGGCTGGCGCCCGAGGACCTCTACCGCGACCGCGACCTGATGCCGACGGCGGACGTGCGTCTTTACGCGGCCTGGGCGATGCGCGGGCTGTTCGGGATCGACAGGGACAAGCTGGACTCGGTGGTCTTCCCCGGCGTCGACCTGGGGCGCGACCCGAAGCTGATCGCTTGACGCCGCCCTCGGCGCATGTCTGATGGCGCGATGACCGATCTGACCGACTGGAAGGTGCCGGGGCGGCCCTTCGCCACGCTGACCGGCCGCCACGCCCGGCTCGAGCCGCTGGAGCGGCGGCACTGCGCCGCGCTGCACGTGGCCTATGCCGATGCGCCGCAGGTCTGGGATTACCTGCCCTACGGCCCGTTTCCCGATGCCGGTACCTATGCCGACTGGGCAATGGCCACGGCGGCTGCGGGCGATCCGGTGTTCTATGCGATCCACGACGCCGAGGGCCCGGCGGGCGTCGCCAGCTACCTGCGGATCACGCCGCTGGCCGGGACCATCGAGATCGGGCATCTGTGCTTTTCGCCCCGCTTGCAGCGCACCCGCGCGGCGACCGAGGCGCTGGGCCTGATGATCGGCTGGGCGGTGGATGCGGGCTATCGCCGGGTGGAATGGAAGTGCAACGCGTTGAACCTGGCCTCGCGCCGGGCGGCGCAGCGGCTGGGCTTCAGCTTCGAGGGCGTGCACCGGCAGGCGGCGGTTGTGAAGGGGCGAAACCGGGACACGGCCTGGTTCTCGATTCTCGACGGCGAGTGGCCGGCACTGCGCGAGGCGCACGCCGCCTGGCTGGCAGATGCCAACTTCGGCGCGGACAGTCGGCAGCGTGTGGCGCTGGCCGGCCAGACCGCGCCGCTGCTGGCCGCAAGGGACCCTGCGCTCTAGTCCCGGTTGTTTCGCAGCTGCGAACGCGTTGTGTCCGTTTCTATTTCGGCGACAAACTGTGAGTCTGCCGCGGAATTGTCAGGGCGGCGGCGAATGTTCATGTGTGCTCCAGACAGACAAACCGGAGGGCACCATGTCCAAGACACTTCTGATCCAATCGAGCGCGCGCCAGGCGGGCTCGGTCACCCGCCAGCTGGCAGAGAAACTCGCGGCCGGTCTCGGCAACCCCGTTACCACGCGCGACGTCAGCAACGGCCTGCCGTTCGTCAGCGAAGCCTGGGTGAGCGCGCGTGACGCCGGCGCGAGCGGCGACGTGATGGCGACCTCGAACGAACTGATCGAGGAACTGCGCGACCACGACACGATCGTGATCGCCACGCCGGTCTACAACTTCTCGATCCCCGCGACGCTGAAGGCCTGGATCGACCAGGTGGCCCGCGCGGGCGAGACCTTCCGCTACACCGCCGAGGGCCCTGAGGGCCTGCTGAAGGGCAAGAAAGCCTATGTCGTCGTCGCCTCGGGCGGCATGCCGGTCGGCAGCGCCTGGGATTACGCGACGCCCTACCTGCGCCACGTGCTGGGCTTCATCGGCATCACCGATGTCGAGATCGTCGCCGCCGACGCGCTGGGCAACGGCGCGGACAAGGTTCTGGACGCGGCGAACGCCAAGATTGCCGAGCTTACGCAGGTCGCCTGACGCGTTGACATCGTCCCTTTCGGGGCCGAAGACGGGCGCGCGCCTCGGGTAAACCGGGCGTGCGCCGTTTTCTTGTGGAGGTGTTCGATGCCAGATCCCAGCCCCGAAGCGTTTGATTTCCTGCGGACCCGCCGCTCGCGCCCGGCCAAGACGTTGCGCGCGCCCGGGCCGGATCGCGAGGCGCTGGCGCCGATCCTCGAGGCGGGGATGCGGGTGCCCGATCACGGCAAGCTGGAGCCTTGGGAACTGGTGGTGCTGGAGGGCGGTGCGCCGTCCCGGCTGGCGGGGATCGTCGAGACGGTCGGCGCGGCCTCGGGGCGCAATCCCGAGCAGGTTGCCAAGCAGGCGGCGATGTTCCGCGATGCGCCGGTGATCGTGGCGGTGGTCTCGGCACCGGTGGACAGCCCGAAAATCCCGCTGGCCGAGCAGGAGGCGTCGTCGGCCTGCGTGTGCCTGAGCGTGCTGAACGCCGCGCTGGCCTCGGGCTGGGGCGCGAACTGGTTGACCGGCTGGACGGCGACGGACCCGGCGTTCCTGAAGGAAGGGCTGGGCCTTGAGGGCGTGCAGGTCGCGGGCTGGATCGTGATCGGCACCGAGGGCGCCGCCCCGCCGGAGCGGCCGCGCCCCGACCCGGCGGCCAAGATCCGCTGGATCGACGCCTGAGGCCCGCGATGCTGGGGGACGTCTCGCGCGCGCTGGGCCAGTTGGGTGATCCGCGCTTCATGGGCGCGGTACTCAAGGCACTGGGCGTGACCATCGGGATCCTGGTCGCGGTCTCCTGGGTGCTGTTCACGCTGGGCGGCTGGCTGCTGCCCGACGTCGTGAACCTGCCCTGGATCGGCGCGGTCACATTGACCGCGGACTGGCTGAGCTGGGCCGGGATAGGCTTGCTGATCGTCGCTTCGGTGTTCCTGATGCTGCCGGTGGCCTTTGTCTGCGTCGGCTTCTTCCTCGATGATATCGTCGATGCGGTCGAGGCGAAGCACTATCCGCACCTGAGCCCCGCGCCGCGCCTGAGCATACCGGCGGCGATGCGCGAGGCGGTCAGCCTGCTGGCGCTGGTGATCCTGGTCAACGCGCTGGCGCTGGTGGTCTATCTTGTCTCGACCGTCGCCGCGCCTTTCGTCTTCTGGGCGGTGAACGGCTTCCTGCTGGGGCGGGAGTATTTCCAACTGGTGGCCGAGCGCCGCGCGGGCCGCAAGCCGGCCAGTGTGCTGCGCAAGGCGAACCGGGGGCAGGTCTGGGCGCTGGGCGTGCTGCTTGCGGTGCCGCTGAGCGTACCGGTGATCAACCTGTTCGTGCCGGTTCTGGGCGTGGCGGCCTATACACACATGTTTCACCGGGTGAACCGGAACGGGGGATGAGATGACGGACAAGGTTGCGCTAATCACGGCGGGCGGCAGCGGCATGGGCGCGGACGCGGCGCGCAGGCTGGCGACGGACGGGTTCAAGGTCGCGATCCTCAGCAGCTCCGGCAAGGGCGAGGCGCTGGCGCAGGAACTGGGCGGCGTCGGCGTCACAGGCTCGAACCGCTCGAACGAGGATCTTCAGGCGCTGGTCGACAGGGCCATGTCGGAATGGGGCCGGGTGGATGCGCTTGTGAACTCGGCCGGGCACGGGCCGAAGGGCGATGTGCTGGGGCTGAGCGATCAGGACTGGCACGACGGGATGGAGGTGTACCTGCTGAACGTGATCCGCCCCACGCGGCTGGTCACGCCGATCATGGAGGCGCAGGGCGGCGGCGCGATCGTCAACATTTCGACTTTCGCCGCGTTCGAGCCGGATCCGATGTTCCCGACCTCGGGCATCTTCCGCGCCGGGCTGGCGGGGTTCACGAAGCTCTACGCCGATAAGTATGCGGGTGCGGGTATCCGCATGAACAACGTTCTGCCGGGCTTCATCGACAGCCTGCCCGAGAAGGACGACCGCCGCGCGCGGATCCCGATGGGGCGCTATGGCAAGGCGGGCGAGGTGTCCTCGCTGATCTCGTGGCTGGTGTCGGAGGACGGGGCCTACATGACCGGGCAGAACCTGCGCATCGACGGCGGACTGACACGGTCGGTTTGAGCGGCGGGACCTTGGTTTCGCACAGGGATACGATACGGATCACCGACAATTGTTCATCTGACAGAAGGCTTGGTGATCGCATTTTGAGGTAATGAGAATGGACGATCAGGCGACCGGGCAGTGCCTTTGCGGTGCTGTGAAGTTCCGCATATCCGGAGAATTTCAGAGCTTCTTTCTTTGCCACTGCGGGCGCTGCCGCAAGGATAGCGGGTCGGCCCATTCAGCCAACCTGTTTTCGTCCACGGCGCAAATTACATGGTTGTCGGGCGATGAAAATATCAGGAAATTCCGGCTTTCGGGGTCACGACACGTGAAGTGCTTTTGCACGGAATGCGGTTCAGCGCTGCCATTTTCTCAAGCGAACGATGGTGTGCTTGTGGTGCCAGCAGGGTCACTTGATAGCCCTATCGGAATACGGCCCAACGCGCACATTTGCCTTTCTAGCCGCGCAAATTGGGACAACGATCTCGCCACCCTAGAAAGGATCGACGGACTTCCCGGTTGAACGGCCGATCCGGCCCCGCGTCTCGGGGAGCAACCGGTCGACAGGATGGCTTCGGTCTGCATTGACCGCACAATCAGCACGGCGGATCTGGGACACTCCCATACGCACACACCAAAAGCGCGACCGCAGGGATCCGGCAGATCCCTTCGGTCGCGCCGACGATGACGCTTGCGGGGCTGGTTGGCCGCTGAGAGGCTCCCGTCCCGCCTGGTCACCGCATCAAGGGCGATCAGCCCTCGTCCGTGTCGTTCGTAACGCCTTGAAGCAGCAGCATCGGGTCCTTGGGTTGCTCGGCTTCGGCGGTGGGGATCGGGGTCATGTCGGCCTGGGCCGTGGTCGCCTTTTGGCTGCCCCACATGCACTCGGCGCCGGCTGTGCCGGCGAGTGCCAGAAGGGCGGCGGTAAGAACGGCGGTCTTCATGCGCGGACTCCTCTGTCGAACTGTTTTGCGAGGATAGCACTGACGCCGCGTCTGTCCAATCACAACCGACGTGAAAGACCCGCAGAGTGGAAAGCAGAGGGGAAATCAGTAGCCCGGCGCGCGGTCCGCGTAGTGGCCCCAGATGTCCACGTCGTCGATACCGATCCAGCCCGAGTAGATCACCAGGCACAGCGGGATCCACAGGATCACCGTCACGATGGTGACCTTCAGCAGCTTGCGCTTCATGTTCAGATTCACCGGGGCGAAGGCGGGCGTCACCTCGTCGGTGGTGCCCTCGTCGCCGTGGGTGCGCAGGCCGAGGGGCAGGGCGACCAGCAGGCTCATGAACCAGATGACCGCGAACATGACGATTGCGCCGGTGATGGTCATGCCTGCTCCAGTTCTACGAGCGTGCCCGTGAAATCCTTCGGGTGCAGGAACAGCACCGGTTTGCCGTGGGCGCCGATCTTCGGCTCTCCGGTGCCGAGCACGCGGGCGCCCTGCGCCTTCAGCCGGTCACGGGCGGCGAGGATGTCGTCGACCTCGTAGCAGATGTGGTGAATCCCGCCCGAGGGGTTCTTTTCGAGGAAGCCCGCGATCGGAGAGCTCTCACCCAGCGGATAGAGCAGTTCGATCTTGGTGTTGGGCAGGGTGATGAACACGACGGTGACGCCGTGGTCGGGCTCGTCCTGCGGCGGGCCGACCTGCGCGCCGAGGGTATCGCGATACTGCGCCGAGGCGGCCTCGAGGTCCGGGACGGCGATGGCGACATGGTTCAGACGTCCGATCATGGCCGGGAATATGCGCCTTTCGCGGGGCCCTGCCAAGCAGGGCGCGGTGACGCACCCTCGGGTGCGGTTGACGTTCGGGAAAAGGCTTTGACCCGATGACGATTCCGCGCAAGGTTGCGTCAGGCAAGGCACGCGCCGGGGGGACGGGCGCGGCGAATACTCAAGGAGGAAGCGCATGACGAAGGTATCGATGACCGTGAACGGGAAGGCGGTCTCGGGCGAGGTGGAGGGACGCACGCTGCTGTCGTCCTTCCTGCGCGAGGATCTGCACCTGACCGGCACCCACATCGGCTGCGACACCAGCCAGTGCGGTGCCTGTGTCGTCCATGTGAACGGTCAGGCAGTGAAGTCCTGCACCATGTTCGCCGCCGAGGCCGAGGGCGCCGAGGTCACCACGATTGAGGGCGTTGCCGGTGCCGACGGCACCATGAGCGCCGTGCAGAGGGCGTTCCAGGAGCATCACGGCCTGCAGTGCGGGTTCTGCACGCCGGGCATGATCATGAGCGCCCATGCGCTGCTGTCCGAGAATGCCGACCCGACCGAGACCGAGATCCGGGAATACCTGGAAGGCAACATCTGCCGCTGCACCGGCTATCACAACATCGTCAAGGCGATCCAGGCGGCCGCCGCCGAGATGCGGCCCGTCGCGGCCGAGTAACGCGACCAACCGACAAGCGACCGAGGGGCGGCCCGCTCGGGGCCGCGACCCCCAGGCAGCATTGAAGGGGCGCAAAGCCCCGCTCAGGGAGTGAAAACGGATGCCAAAGGATTTCGGGATCGGCGCCAGCAGCAAGCGGCGCGAGGACGTGCGGTTTCTGACCGGCAAGGGCAAGTACACCGACGATATCAACCTGCTGAACCAGGCCTATGTGCACTTCGTGCGCTCGGACGTGGCGCACGGCACGCTGAACGGCGTGGACACCTCGGCCGCCGAGGGCATGCCGGGCGTGCTGCGCGTCTTTACCGGCGCGGACTTCGAAGGTGTGGGCGGTCTGCCCTGTGGCTGGCAGGTGACCGACCGGTTCGGTGAGGTGATGCAGGAGCCCGCGCACCCGGTGCTGGCGCAGGGCAAGGTGCGGTTCGTCGGTGACGCCATCGCCGCCGTGGTGGCCGAAACCCGCGAGCAGGCCCGCGATGCCGCCGAGGCGATCGAGGTCGACATCACCGAGCTTCCGGCCGTCGTGGACATGAAGGCGGCGCTGGCCGATGGCGCGCCGAAGGTGCACGACGATCTGACCTCGAACCTCTGCTACGACTGGGGCTTTGTCGAGGACAACCGCGAGGCTGTCGCCAAGGCCATCGAGGGTGCGCATCACGTCACCACGCTGGAGCTGGTGAACAACCGGCTGGTCGCGAATCCGATGGAGCCGCGCGTCGCCATTGGCGACTACGACGGCTCGACCGGGGAGCACACGCTTTACACCACCAGCCAGAACCCGCACGTGATCCGGTTGCTGATGGGCGCGTTCGTGCTGGGCATCCCCGAGCACAAGCTGCGGGTCGTTGCACCCGACGTGGGCGGCGGTTTCGGCTCGAAGATCTTCCACTATGCCGAGGAGGCGTTCTGCACCTTCGCGGCCAAAGCCGTGGGGCGGCCGGTGAAGTGGACCTCGACGCGGTCCGAGGCCTTCATCACCGACGCGCATGGCCGGGATCACGTGACCAAGATCGAGCTGGCCATGGACGAGAACGGCAAGTTCCTGGCGCTGCGCACCGATACGCTGGCCAACATGGGTGCGTATCTGTCGACCTTCGCGCCCTCGGTTCCGACCTGGCTGCACGGCACACTGATGGCGGGGAACTACACCACGCCGCTGATCTACGTGAACGTGAAAGCGGTGTTCACCAACACCGTGCCCGTCGACGCCTATCGCGGTGCGGGGCGTCCCGAGGCGACCTTCCAGCTGGAGCGCGTCATCGACAAGGCGGCGCGAGAGATGGGCATCGATCCGCTGGAGCTGCGCCGCCGCAACTTCATCCAGCCGGATCAGTTCCCCTATGCGACCCCGGTCGCGGTGGAATACGACACCGGCAATTACGGTGCGACCACGGACAAGCTGGCCGAGATCGCCGATCTCGCCGGTTTCGAGGCGCGCCGGAAGGAGAGCGAAGCCAAGGGCCTGCTGCGCGGGCTGGGCGTGAACTGCTATATCGAGGCTTGCGGCATCGCGCCGTCGAACCTGGTTGGGCAGCTGGGCGCGCGTGCGGGCTTGTATGAAAGTGCCACGGTGCGGGTGAACGCGACCGGATCGATCAGCGTGATGACCGGCAGCCACAGCCACGGGCAGGGGCACGAGACGACCTTCCCGCAGGTGGTCTCGGAGATGCTGGGCATTCCCGAGGACCAGATCGAGATCGTGCATGGCGACACCTCGAAGACGCCGATGGGCATGGGCACCTATGGCTCGCGCTCGCTGGCGGTCGGCGGGGCCGCGATGGTGCGGGCGACCGAGAAGATCATCAACAAGGCCAAGAAGATCGCGGCACACCTGATGGAGGCCTCGGAGGCCGACGTCGAGCTGGCGGACGGGCAATTCACCGTCGCGGGCACTGACAAGTCGGTGGCCTGGGGCGATGTGTGCCTGGCGGCCTATGTGCCGCACAACTACCCGCTCGAGGATATCGAGCCGGGGCTGGAGGAGACCGCCTTCTACGATCCGGCGAACTTCACCTATCCGGCGGGCGCCTATGCCTGCGAGGTCGAGGTCGACCCCGAGACCGGCAAGGTGCGCATCGACCGGTTCGCGGCGGCGGATGATTTCGGCAATGTCATCAACCCAATGATCGTCGAGGGGCAGGTCCACGGCGGGCTGGCCCAGGGCATCGGGCAGGCGCTGCTGGAGAACTGCACCTACGACGAGAACGGCCAGCTTCTGAGCGCCAGCTACATGGACTATGCCATGCCGCGGGCGGCGGACGTGCCGATGTATGTCGTCGACCATTCCTGTCAGACGCCCTGCACCCACAACCCGCTGGGCGTGAAGGGCTGCGGCGAGGCGGGGGCCATCGGCAGCCCGCCGGCGGTGGTCAACGCGGTGATCGACGCGCTCAACTCGGGCGGTCACAAGGTGGATCATATCGACATGCCGGTCAGCCCCGCGCGGGTCTGGCAGGCGATGCAGGGCTGAGCCCGGAAGAATTGGACGAGAGGATACGTCATGTATGATTTCCAGATCGCACGGCCTTCGAGCCTGGACGAGGCGGTCAAGGCGCTGTCGGGCGAGGATTCGCAGCCGCTGGGCGGCGGGCAGACCCTGATCCCGACGCTGAAGCAGCGCCTGGCCGCGCCGGAGCTTCTGGTCAGCCTGACCGGCATCAAGGAGCTGAATTTCGTCCGCCAGGACGGCGGCACGCTGAGCATCGGCGGCACCACGCCGCACGCGGTGGTGGCGCGCGAGGCGGCGGGCGCCTACCCGGCCCTGGCCGGGATGGCGAGCCATATCGGCGATCCGGCGGTCCGCAACCGCGGGACCATCGGCGGCAGCCTGGCGAACAACGACCCGTCGGCCTGCTACCCGGCCGGGGTTCTGGCCTCGGGGGCCACGATCGTGACGAACAATCGCGAGATCGCCGCCGACGATTTCTTCGACGGGATGTTCACCACCGCGCTCGACGAGGGCGAGATCATCACCGAGGTGCGGTTCCCGATCCCGGAGAAGGCGAACTACCAGAAGTTCGAGCAGCCGGCCTCGCGCTTCGCGCTGGTCGGCGTGATGGTCGCCAAGCATGGCGATGGCGTGCGGGTGGCGGTGACCGGCGCCTCCGAGGACGGCGTGTTCCGCTGGAGCGAGGCCGAGGAGGCGCTGTCGTCGAATTATGCGCCGGAGGCGGTCGACGGGCTGTCGGTCCCGGCTGACGGGATGATCGGCGATCTGCACGGGACGCCGGAGTACCGCGCGCACCTGGTGAAGGTGCTGACCAAGCGGGCGGTCGCTGCCAGCTGATCCGGTGGTCCGGACGGAAACAAGGCCCGGGCGGGAACGCCCGGGCCTTCATGTTTGGCGGGGGCGCTGGCGCGCCGTTCCTCCTGAGCCCCGCCCCGCCTTTGGCGGGATCGGGGCGGTGGGGCGGCTGTCAGCGTTGCGGCAGGTCGGCGGCGGTGTCAACGTCGCGGAGTTCCGGCAGGTCGGCGATGCGCATTCCGGGCAGGCTGGCGCGCGTGTCGGCGCGGGCGTGCCGGGTGGACCAGCGGACATCGGCGAAGAGCGTGGCGGGCACGCGCGTGCGGTGCAGGCCGATGGCCCAGTAGCCGCCGTCGGGCGCCGGGCCGAGCACCGCGTCGTGGCCTGCGAGCAGGTGGAAGCCTTGCGCAATCAACGCGGGCGTGATGCCGGGGACATCCGCACCGATGACCATGACCGGGCCGGGAGGCGCGCTGCGCAGGGCGCGGGCCATGCGATCGCCCAGGTCTCCGGTGCCTTGCGGGATGCGGGGCAGGTGAGCGGGCCAGACACGGCTGGAGAGGCCTTCGGCATCCGGCGCGACGGCGAGTACGGTTTCCCAGCGCGGATCGTCGAGGCGGCGCAGCAGGCGGGCGCATTGGTGGCGGAACCACCAGGTCGCCTCGATCCGGCCGATGTCGCGGCCGAGCCGGGTCTTCACGCGACCGGGGCGCGGTTCCTTGAGCATAACCACGAGGCGTGGCCTTGGCGTGCACAGCCGTCTGGGTGCGGGGAGCGTCATGCCCCGCGATTAGAGGCGTCGTTGCGGTCGATCAAGTCCGGTGCGCAGGGGCGTCGGGGAAGAACGCGTAGAAGTGATCGACCGGCGCGTGCCCGTGACCGACCGAGAGCCTGCCGCCGGCGCGAATGCAGGCAGTGAGATAGGCCTTGGCCGTCTCGGCAGCGTCCTCGGGGCTGGCGCCGCGGGCGAGTTCTGCCGTCAGTGCGGCGGAAAGCGTGCAGCCGCTGCCACGCGTGGTCTGCGGCTCGATGCGCTCGGCCTCGAACCAGCGCAGGCCGTGGTCGGAGGCCATGACGTCGGCGCAGCTTGGCTGGCCGAGGCGGCCTCCGGTCAGCAGCACGTAGTCGGGGCCGAGCTCGGCGAGGCGCAGGGCCTGCGCGGCCATCTCCTCGGTGCCTTGCGCGGGGTCGATGTGCAGCAGGGCCGCGGCCTCGTCTGTATTCACCACAAGGACCGTCGTGCGGGGCATCAGGTCATGGATCAGCGCCTGGATCGCGTCGTCGGGCATCAGGTGCGCGCCGGACGCGGCGATCATCTGCGGGTCGAGCACGACCGGGGGCTCGGGCGGGAGCGCCTCGAGCAGGGCGTGAATCGCGTGGGCGCTGGGCAGCATGCCGATCTTGACCGCGTCGAGACGGACATCCATCGCCAGCGCCGCCAGTTGGGCCGCGATGAATTCCGGCGGGATCGGATCGGTGCCCCCGGTGCATTGCGTGTTCTGCGCGGTGAGGGCGGTGATCACGCCCATACCGTAGACGCCGCGCGCGCCGAAGGCCTTGAGGTCCGCCAGGACGCCGGTGCTGGCGGTCGGGTCCGAGGCGCCGATGCCGAGGACGTTGGGAATCCGGTGTTCGAAGTTGCTGTCCATGAGTGCTCCCCCCTGGGTGCCCGGCGGTGTGCCGCCCCTGCAGGACAATCGCGGGGCGGCGGAAAGGTTCCGCCGGCGGCCGGGAGCCGGCGGCCTTGTGTCAGATGTCGGGAGCCTCGCGGCCCGGGTCAACCCCTGGCGGCGCGGCGTTCGCGCCAGATCACGAACAGGCCCGACCCGACGATGATCGCGATGCCGGTCCACTTGATGGCGTCCGGGAAGTCTCCGAACAGCCAGTAGCCGAAGACGGTGGCCGAGACGATCTCGAGGTATTGCAGGGGGGCGAGTAGCGGCGCTGGGGCGCGGGCATAGGCGGCGACCAGGAACAGGTGCGCGGCGGTCGCGGCGCCGCCGACGGCCAGCATCAGCACCCAGCCGCGTGGATCGGGCCAGACCGCGGCGAAGGCGGGCCACCCAGTGCCCGAGAAGAGTAGCAGCGCCAGCGCCATGACCAGCGCGCCCGAGACCCCGGCATAGGCCTGCATGGCGAACGGGCCTTCGTCGCGGGCGACGCGGCGGGTGAGCAAGACATACGCGACGAAGAAAGTGGCGGTGACCAGCGGCAGCAGGGCGACGGGGCCAAGCTCGGCGAACGAGGGACGCACGACCAGCAGCGCGCCGAGGAAACCGACGGTGCAGGCGGTGAGGCGGCGCCAACCAACTTCTTCTCCCAGCACAAGGCCGCTGATGACCGTCAGCAGAAGCGGTGCGACGAAGAAGATCGCCATTGCGTCGGCGATCGGCATGGCCTGCACTGCGCCGATGAAGGCGGTCGAGGCCGCCGCCATCAGTGCGCCGCGCGCAGCGTGCAGCTTCCAGAGCCCGTGCGCCGGTCTCAGCCGACCGGTGCGCAGCAGCACGATCGGCAGAAGCACGGTGGCCTGCACGATGAAGCGCGCGAAGGTCAGCTGCACCGGCGGGACAGTGCCGGTCGCGAGCTTGGCGAAGATGTCGATCCAGGGCGCGAGGACGGCGAAGGTCACCATCAGCGCGATACCGACAGGGATGTTGTCGCCGCCCGCGCGCGGCGCGGGAGCGGTGTGCGGGCCTATCGGCTGGGCCTTAGGCAAAATAGCCCTGCAGGATGCGGGTATAGATCGCCTTGAGCGCGTGGACATCGGCGACCGGCACCCGTTCGTCCACGGCGTGCATGCGCTGGCCGACGAGGCCGAACTCCACCACCGGGCAGTGGTTCTTGACGAAGCGTGCATCCGACGTGCCGCCCGAGGTCGAGAGAACCGGGGTCTGGCCGGTCTCGGCCGCGACGGATTGGGCGATCAGGTCGGAGAACACGCCCGGCGGGGTCACGAAGCTTTCGCCGGAGTTCTTCACCTCGATCTTCAGGGTGATGCCGCTGTCGCGGGCGGCCTCGGACGCCTGCTCGTTCAGCCAGGCGGTGAGGGAGGCAGGCGAGTGGGTGTCGTTATAGCGGATATTGACGGTGGCCCTCGCTTGCGCCGGAATCACGTTGGTGGCCGTGTTGCCGACGTCCACGGTGGTGATCGCCAGCGTCGAGGGATCGAAATGCTCGGTCCCCTCGTCAAGCGGGGTCGAGGCGAGGCGGTCCAGCAGCCGCACCAGCGCCGGCAGCGGGTTGGCGGCGAGATGCGGATAGGCCGAGTGGCCCTGCACGCCGGTTGCGGTGATGAACGCGGTCAGCGAGCCCCGGCGGCCGATCTTGATCATCTCGCCCATGTTGTTCGGGCAGGTCGGCTCGCCCACGAGGCAGACGTCCATGCGCTCGCCTGTCTCGTCCATCCAGTCGAGCAGGGCGCGGGTGCCGTCCTGCGCGTCGCCCTCCTCGTCGCCGGTGATAGTCAGGATCACGGCGCCGTCCGGGGGCGTTTCGGTCACGAAGTCCACGGCGGCTGCGGCGAAGGCCGCGACGCCCGATTTCATATCGACCGAGCCGCGCCCGTAGAGCCAGCCGTCATGGATTTCGGCGCCGAAGGGCGGGTGGGTCCAGTCGGCAGCGTCGCCCACAGGGACCACGTCGGTATGACCGTTGAAACCGAAGCGGCGGCCCTGCCGTCCTTCTCCCCAGCGGGCGTAGAGGTTGCGGATGCCGCCTCGGTCGACTCGGGTGGTCGTGAACCCGGCCTGCGAGAGCAGATCGTCGAGAATGTCGAGCGCGCCCGCGTCCTCGGGGGTGACGGACGGGCAGCGGACGAGGCGGGCGGTGAGGTCGACGGGATCGGTGGTCATGGCCCCGTGCTTAGCAGCGGGCGGTGGCGGGGGAAAGCGGGCTCAGACCCAGTTCGAGAAGAACACCAGCGCCATCATCGCCAGCACCAGTGCGGCCATCGCGCCGAGGTGCATCCAGCGCGAGGTTTCGGCGGCCTTCAGCTCGGACCAGCGGCGGGGGCGGATGCCGGTGGCCATGAAGACGACCTGCGCGGCCAGGGCGATGCCGATCACGTTGGTCAGCACGGTGAAGGCGGCGCGTGCGCCCGCCTGCCACTCGCCCGCGCCCATCAGCAGCCCGGCGGCGGCGATGGGCGGCAGCAGCGCCGCGGCGACGGCGACGCCGACGAAGCCCGAGGCCTTGTTGGCCGCCGTCAACAGCGCGGCGGCGGCCCCGGCGCCCAGCGGCAGGATCAGCGCGCGCAGCGGGATCGGGTCGGAATAGTCCAGCATCCGCGCCTCCTCGTTGAAGGGCAGCAGCAGGGCGAGGGCAGCGCTGGCGGCGATGCAGGTGCCCAGTCCCGCGAGGCTCGCCATCAGCGCGTGGCCGATCATCGAACGGGCCCCCAGCGCGCTGCCCAGCGAGAAGGCCAGAAGTGGGCCCAGCAGCGGCGCGAGCACCATCGCGCCGATCACCGCCGCGACATTGTCGAGCGTCAGGCCGATCGCCGCGACCAGGGTAGAGAGCGCGCACATCAGCAGGAAGTTGCGGTTGAGCGTGCCGTTCTTCTGCACTTCGCTGACCAGTTCCTCGCGGACGTGAAGCTGGTCGCTCTGCTGCAGTTCCTCCTGCTCTTCCTCTGTCAGGATCTCGGGGGCCATCGCCTCGACCGGCAACAGCAGCAGGCGCCAGTCGTCGGTGCCTTCGAGCGCGTCCTGCAGCGCGTCCATCACGTCCTGCGCCTCGCCGGGCTTGAGCAGCACGGTGATCTGGCGGCGGTCGCCCGGCTCGTCCTCGCCGATGGGGGTGATCCACCAGTTGGCGGCGTCCAGATCCTTGAGCGCGCCGGTCGCGGTGTCGACCGAGCGTTTGGGCAGGACGAGCTGGATCAGCCGCGTTGCCATCGGGGTGGCTAAGCCTCGATGCCGAGAAGCTCGGCGACCAGCTCGGGCACTTCCTCGGGCTCGGCGGCGAGCGCGTCGGCCTCGGCGAGGTGCAGCTCGCCCTCGTCGGCGAACCCCCAGAGCGCGCCGATCGAGGCGACGTTGTTGGCTTTGGCGCCCTCGATGTCGAAGCGGCGGTCTCCCAGCATCACCGTGCGCGCCGGGTCGGATTCGGTTTCCGACAGCACATGCGCCAGCAGCGAGGACTTGTCGGCGTGCGTGCCGTCCATCTCGGATCCGTAGACACCGTCCAGGAAGGGCGCGATGCCGAAATGGCTGACGATCTCCTCGGCGTAGATCCGCGGCTTGGAGGTCGCGAGGAACAGCCTTGCGTCCATGTCCTTGAGATCCTCGAACATCTCGCCAATGCCGTCGAACACGTCCGCCTCATAGAGTCCGGTGGTGCCGAACCGGTCGCGATAGGCGGTGACAGCGGCGTCGATGTCGGCGCCCGGCCCGAGCAGGATCTCGAGGCTGTGCCATATCGGCGGGCCGATGGTCCAGGTCAGCTCGGACGGGGCAGGAAGCTCGGCGTCCATCTCGCGCAGGGCGTGGAGGAGGCTGGTTACGATCCCTTCACGCGAATCGATCAGCGTGCCGTCGAGATCGAGAAAGACCGAGATCATGCCTGTGCTCCTGCTGCTGCGCCTCTGGTCTGCGATATAGGCTGGCAGGGGGGCGGGCAAGGGCGCGTCACGACGGGGCGGCGGAGCGGGAGGCCGTCGTCGGATGCCTCCGGCGGGGATATTTGAGGAACGTGGAAGGTGGGTGTTTACCGAACGTTAAGCTCGAGCGGCGGGCGGTCTTGCAGGGGCGGGCGGGGATCGGGACTGTCGGGTTCATGAGCGAAGCGAATGACTGCGCGGCCCGGGCGGCAGAGAAACGGAGGATGTTGATGGACATCCTCAATGTGCGCCTGACCGAGGCGCACCGGGCGCTGCTGTCGGATTATGACAAGCCCGTCGCACCGCGGCCTCGACCGGAAGGGCCGCTGAGAGGGGGGCAAACCAGCTAGGCGGGGTGCCAGCCCCTGATCAGCGGACCGCCGGCGCCGAAGATCGGGTCGGTTTTGGGGAGTGCGGTCGTCGCGATGGCCGTGATGTCGCGGGCGCGGGGGGCGTCGCCCGCTGCGCGGACGATCTCGGGGTTTTGCTGACCCGGCGGGTAGGCGCCGCAGACGGCGAAGTTGCCTGTGGCCGCGATGCGGCAATGGCCGGTACCCGCTGGCAACACGATCATGTCGCCGGCGGTGACGTGGATTTCACGGCTGCCCGGGCCGCCGAGGATCAGGTCGGCGGCGCCTGATGCGACCGTCAGCGCCTCGTGCGAGGCGGGGTGGTAATGGTGGTAGTCGAACACGGTCCAGGTCCAGACACCGGTCCAGCCGTTGTCCCGATAGCGGTCGAGGATCGCGTCGGGACCAAGGTCCGGCGAGAACGCTCGTCGGATCAGCAGCACGGGCAGGTTCGGATTGTTCGGCACCGCGCCGTTCGCCGCAAAATGCAACAGGTCCGGTTCGGTGTCGCCTGATCTCATGCCATGGTCCGCCGGTCTCATCTTTCACTACGCAAAAGCGGAGCGACGTGGGTGTGCCACTCCGGGGTTCGCCACAAGATTTTGGCGTGTGTCCCAGGTGTCGGAAATATACCTTGGGTTTAATTCGTGACCCGCAGGGGGAATTCAGACGATGATCTCCATGTCCGCCTGGGATTCCATGCCGAACACCCGCTTGTAGCGTTCGACCTGATCGGGCGGGCCCATTGCCTTGCCGGCGTTGTCCGAGAGTTTCACCGTGGGCCGTCCGTTGGCCGAGATCGCCTTGCAGACCAGCGAGAAGGGCGCCAGCCCGTCGTCCGGACCGAGACCGCGGAAGTCGTTGGTCAGCAGCGTGCCCCAGCCGAAGGCCAGTTTCACGCGGCCGTGGAACTGGGCGTAGAGTTCGTGGATCTTCTCGACATCGAGGCCGTCCGAGAAGATCACCAGTTTCTGCGCGGGATCCTGACCGTTGGCGGTCCACCAGTCGATGGCGGTCTGCGCACCAGTGGCCGGATCGCCCGAGTCGATGCGGATGCCGGTCCAGTAGGTCATCCAGGCCGGGGCGCGCTCGAGGAATTTCTTTGTGCCGTAGGTGTCGGGCAGGATGATCAGCAAGTTGCCGTCATAGTCCTTCTGCCAGTTCTCGAGCACCTGGTAGGGCGCGGCGGCAAGCTCTGCGTCGCTGTTGGCAAGCGCGGAATAGACCATCGGCAGTTCATGCGCGTTGGTGCCGATCGCCTCGACCTCGCGGCGGAGCGCGATCAGGCAGTTCGAGGTGCCGGTGAAACGCTGGCCCAATCCCTCGATCATCGCCTGAACGCACCAGTCCTGCCAGAGGAAGCCGTGGCGGCGGCGGGTGCCAAAGTCCGAGATGCGCAGGTCGGGCAGTTCCTTGAGCGCCTGGATCTTCTCCCACACGCGGGTCATGGCGCGGGCATAGAGCACCTGAAGGTCCAGTTTGCCGAGATGCTTGAGCACCGCGCGCGAGCGGAGCTCCATGAGGATCGCGAGGGCCGGGACCTCCCAGAGCATGACGTCGGCCCAGGGGCCCTCGAACGTCAGCTCGTACTGGTCGCCGACGCGTTCCAGCTGGTACTCGGGCATCTGGAAGTTGCGGAACCAGTCGATGAACTCGGGCGTGAACATGCGCTGCTTGCCGTAGAACGTGTTGCCGCGGAGCCAGGTGATCTCGCCGCGGCTGAGGCGCAGCGTGCGGACGTGGTCAAGCTGCTCGCGCAGTTCCTCCTCGGTGATCAGCTGGGCCAGCGGCACGTCGGTGGAGCGGTTGATCAGAGAAAATGTGACGCGCACGTCCGGGTGCCGTTTCTGCACCGTCTGGCACATGAGCAGCTTGTAGAAATCCGTATCGAGAAGCGAGCGGACGATCGGGTCGATCTTCCAGGTGTGGTCGTGAACCCTTTTGGCGAGATCGATCATACCAACGTCACTCCGGCGCCGCGCAGGTTGGAAAGCGCCGCGTCGAGCGAGCCGTCGAGGTCGATGGCGCGGCAGGCGTCGAGAGCGACCGTGGCCTTGAAGTCGCATTTCACCGCGTCGAGTGCGGACCAGGCGACGCAGAAATCGGTGGCGAGACCAGCGAGGGTCAACTCGGTAATGCCGCGATCGCGGAGGTAGCCCGCGAGGCCGGTCTGCGTGGTCTGGTCGTTTTCGAAGAAGGCGGAGTAGCTGTCGATCCGTGGGCGGAAGCCCTTGCGCAGGATCAGGTCTCCGCCAAGGCGCAGGTCCTTGTGGAACGCCGCGCCGTCCGTGCCTTGCACGCAATGGGCGGGCCAGAGGACCTGGGTGCCGTAGGGCATGTCGGTGGTCGAGAAAGGCGCAGCGCCGTCGTGATTGTCGGCGAAGCTGAGATGGTCCTTCGGATGCCAGTCCTGCGTGTAGAGCACGCTGTCGAACTGATCCATCATCGCGTTGATGACAGGCACCACGGCGTCACCGTCCGCCACGGCGAGCGCGCCGCCCGGGCAGAAGTCGTTCTGCACGTCGATCACGAGAAGGGCGTGGGCCATGGGGCATCCTCCGGGCCTTGGGCAATCTCGGCGTTGTCGCCCTTGGGCGGAGGCGCGTCAAGTCTGGTGCAGGGAGGGGGTGCCGGCCGTGCGGGGGCATCGAGCCCCCTTCGGCCGGTGGGCGCCCTGCGGCGGTCTTGGTCCTTTGCCCGGGCTTTCCGTGGGAGACGGGCGACGCTATGAGGCGCGCATGGACTATGATGCGATCATCCTCGGGGCCGGGGGAGCGGGGCTGTTCGTGGCGGCGACGGCGGGGCAGGCGGGCGCGCGGGTGCTGGTCATCGACCATGCCGAGAAGCCCGGAAAGAAGATCCTGATCTCGGGCGGCGGGCGGTGCAATTTCACCAACATGGGCGTCGAGCCGGAGTGCTTCCTGTCCGAGAACCCGCATTTCGCGAAGTCGGCGCTGAGCCGCTATACCCAGTGGGATTTCCTGGGGTTGGTCGAGGCGCATGGCATTGCCTGGCACGAGAAAACGCTGGGGCAGTTGTTCTGCGACGGCTCGGCCCGGCAGATCGTGGCGATGCTGCTGGAGGAATGCCGCAAGGGCGGCGTCGAGATCCGGCTGGGGACACAGATCGGCGAGATCGGGCATGGCGAGGGGCTGTACCGGGTCGCGGGTGCGCGCGCGCCTCAGCTCGTGATCGCGACGGGCGGGCCGTCGATCCCGAAGATGGGGGCGTCCGGCGTCGCCTATGACATCGCACGGCGCTTCGGACTGGGCGTGGTTCAGCCCCGCCCGGCGCTGGTGCCGTTTACGCTGGGCAAGGAGTCTGCGGACTTTCGGGGGATCCCGGGGACCGCGTTCCCGTCCGTCGCGTCGGTGAACGGGGTGGCGTTCGAGGAGGCCTCGCTGTTCACGCACAAGGGGCTGTCGGGGCCGGCGATCCTGCAGGTTTCCAGCTATTGGAGGCCGGGGGACGAGGTTACCCTGAGGGTGGTGCCTGATGCCGGCACGCGGCTGCGCGAGGCGCGGGGCCGGATGCCACGGGCGCACCTTAAGGCGGCGCTGACCGAGCTTATGCCGAACCGGCTGGCCGAGGTGATGGACGCGCGGATCGGGTTGACGACTGAGCTTGGAAATCTGTCCGACGCCGAGCTGGACAGGGCGGCGGCACTGCTCGAGCGGCTGGCGTTCACGCCGACGGGCACCGAAGGTTATGCCAAGGCCGAGGTCACGGCGGGTGGAATCGACACCGCCGGGCTGTCGTCGCGCACGATGGAGGCGCGGGATGTGCCCGGTCTTTACGCCATCGGCGAGGCGGTGGACGTCACCGGCTGGCTGGGCGGGTACAATTTCCAGTGGGCCTGGTCGTCCGGCGCGGCGGCCGGAGAGGCCATCGCGGCCCGGGCGAGAGGCGCCTAGTGACGGCGCTGGTTCGGCTCGGGGGTGGCGGCCGGGCTGTCCTCGGGGCCGAACGGGGTCATCTGGGCGACGATCACCGAGTTCTCGTCCAGCGCGCGGCGCATCAGGTCGCGCTCTTCGTCGTCGATCTCGTGCCCTGCCTCGAGTCGTTCGTCGATGGTGCCGTAGCCGGTCACGTCGAGCGGGGCGAGGTCCGCCTGTTTCAGGATCGCCACCGTCTCGCGCACGGCCTCGGCCTCGTCGATGCCGCTGGCGTAGCAGAGCAGCGCCGCGCCCGCGCTTTCCTCGGGCAGACCGTCGCCGGGCTTGCGCCCGACCTGGACCAGCAGCGTGTAGACCTGTTGCGGTTTCTTCATCGTCGTCATCATGCGCCCCCGTTGCCAGAGCGCGGCGACGGGGGCAAGCGGATTGATCGACGATGTCAGGCGGTGCGGACCTTGCGCCAGCCCCAGATCAGCAGGCAGGCGCCCACCAGTGCCACGACGAACTGGCCGAGCCAGCCGCCCAGCGTACCGCCGAGGATCAGGCCGAGGATCGCGTTCAGGATCAGTGCGCCGAGGATGCCGACGATGATGTTCGTGAGAAGGCCGTGGTCGGCATTCATCACTTTCTCGGCCACCCAGCCGGCGAGGCCGCCGATGATGATTGCTCCGAGCCATCCGATACCGGACATGATGTTCTCCTTCGTCGCTGTGGGCGGCGGGGATCGCCGCCCGTCGAAGGAGTCATGCGCGGAGGCGGGGAATTGTTCCCCGCGGCGGGCCTTGGTCGGCGGTCAGTCGCGCAGCAGGTCGTTGATCGAGGTCTTGGAGCGGGTGCCCTCGTCGACCTGTTTCACGATGACGGCGCAGTAGAGGTTCACGCCGTTCTTCGACGGCATCGAGCCCGAGACGACGACCGAGTAGGGGGGCACCTCGCCGAAGGTGACTTCGCCGGTTTCGCGGTTCACGATCTTGGTCGACTTGCCGAGGTATACGCCCATTCCCAGGACAGAGCCTTCGCGGACGATGCAGCCTTCGACGACCTCGGAGCGGGCGCCGATGAAGCAGTTGTCCTCGATGATGGTCGGGCCGGCCTGCATCGGCTCCAGCACGCCGCCGATGCCGACGCCGCCCGAGAGGTGCACGTTCTTGCCGATCTGTGCGCAGGAGCCGACGGTGGCCCAGGTGTCGACCATGGTGCCTTCGTCGACATAAGCGCCGAGGTTCACGAAGCTGGGCATCAGCACCACGCCGGGCGCGATATAGGCGGACTTGCGGACGACGCAGTTCGGCACGGCGCGGAAGCCGGCCTTCTTCCAGTCCTCGGCCTGCCAGCCCAGGAACTTGCTGTCGACCTTGTCCCACCAGCCGCTGCCCTGCGGGCCGCCGGACTGCGGTTCCATGTCCTTGATCCGGAAGCCCAGCAGCACGGCCTTCTTGGCCCACTGGTTGACGTGCCAGGTGCCGTCGTCGCCGCGTTCGGCCACGCGCAGCTGGCCGCTGTCGAGCGCCTCCAGCGTGTGTTCGATGGCGTCACGGGTCTCGCCCCTTGTTTCGGGCGTGATCTCGGCGCGGGCGTCCCACGCGGTCTCGATGGCGGTTTCCAGTGCGGCGACGTCCATGGGGATCCTCGGTTGGGCTGGTGAAACTCGAGCACAGGCTATAGAGCGGAGGAAACGCGGGTGCAATTGCCTGCGAGAGGAGGTTTCGGATGACTGACAGCCAGGCGCATCGGCGTTTCCCCGATGCCGAGCGGGACAAGACACAGGCCGCAGAGGTTCCGGAGACGCCGCAGACGCAGTCGCCGTCCTACCGGCTGGCCTTTGCGGACCAGGATTTCCTGCTGCGTGACGAGTTGCGCCCGGTGCGGTTGCAGCTGGAACTGCTCAAGCCCGAAATGGCGCTGGTCGAGGCGGGCATCCGCTCGACCATCGTGATGTTCGGCGGCGCGCGCATTCCGGCCCCGGCCGAGGCTGACAGCGCACGGACCGAGATGCTGGCGAAGCTGTCGAAATACTACGACCAGGCCGAGGAGTTCGCCCGGCTGTGTACCGAGGAAAGCCTGCGCCACGACGGCTGCGAAGACGTCATCATCACCGGCGGTGGGCCGGGCGTGATGGAGGCCGGTTGCCGGGGAGCGGATGCCGCTGGCGGCAAGTCGATCAGCCTGAACATCGTGCTGCCGCACGAACAGGCGCCGAACCTCTATGCGACGCCGGAATTCGCGTTCAACTTCCATTATTTCGCGATCCGCAAGATGCATTTCCTGATGCGGGCCAAGGCGATCACCGTCTTCCCCGGCGGTTTCGGCACCTTGGACGAGCTGTTCGAGACACTGACCCTGGTGCAGACCGGACGTATGGCGCCGTTGCCGATCCTGCTGTTCGGCAAGGAATTCTGGGAGGGCATCCTGAACTGGGAGGCTCTGGCCGAGGCCGGCACCATCGGGCCGAACGACCTAGAGCTGTTCCGCTATGTCGAGACCGCCGAAGAGGCGTTCGAGATCGTGCGTGACTGGCAGGGCTGAGGGGCTTGCAGGCTGACCGGGAGGCGGTCAGCCTTCGGGCGTCTCGCGCAGGCGCGGGCGCGGCGCGGCGTCTTGTGACAGCCCGGCATCCTCGTCGCCGGTCAGGATGAACTCGACCAGCTGCGTGACCTGGAAGAAGTTGCCGTTGTCGTCCGAGATCAGGGTGACGCGGATCCGGCCCGCGTCGTCCTGCCAGACCTCGATCCCCTCGAGATTGTCGTAGCGCCCTGTGGGGCTGTCGAGCAGGGTTTCCTCGTTCGTCAGGCTGTTCGCGCCGAACTCGAAGCGGCGGACGCGGGTGGCGAAGCCGAGGATTCCCGAGAAGTCCCGCTCGAGCAGGTAGAGCCGTCCATCCGGGCCGACGTCCGCGCCGGTGACCAGGTGAGGCGGCTTGCGCGGGACCGAGAAGGGCTGCGACCAGTTTTCGCCGTCGAGCCGGTAGACCGGGTAGGGGCGCTCCAGCCGGCCGGAACGCTCGGGGATAGCGTGAACGCGTCCGTCGGGACCGGTGAAAAGCGCCTCGAGGCCGGAGTTGTTCTGCAGGGCCCGGAACTCGGCGGGGCGCGGCAGCAGGGTCGCCTTGCTGTCGATTGTGTCGTGGGCAACGACGCGGTGATTGCCCTCGTACGAGATGTAGACGCGGCCGTCGGCGCCGATGGTCAGCCCCTCGGCGTCGGTGTTGTAGCCGTCGAGCGGATTGCCACGCGAGTCCAGCAGCGGACCGATGGCGTCGAGCTTGGCGCTGGTCAGGCGGCCGTCGTCGTCTCGGGCAAGCGTGGCGATGCCCCAGCGGCCCTTGTCCGAGATGGCGATCATCGCGGTGCCGTCCGGGTTCATCGCGAAACCGGACCACGAGCCGAAGCCCCGTGCCCCATCGCGCCAGGTGACCGCCGCATCCTCGACCAGGTGCGGGCCTTCGGGCGTGTCGGCCTGGCCCCAGAGGCCAAGCCCGCCCAATAGCAGGGTGACGAGCGCGAAGGTCAACGCAGGACGGTGGCGCATTGCTGAGGCAGGTCGGCCATGGTGATCGGCCGCTTGGGTTTGGGCGGCGGCGCGTTCGGATCCGGCTTGGCGGGTTTCAGCGCGTCGGTGACCCACCAGATCGCCTCTTCGCAGCCATCACCCGCAGGGATCGGGTCCTGCTCGATACAGGCGCGGTCGCTGCCGGGGCAGTTCAGCCGGACGTGGAAGTGATAGTGGTGGCCCCACCAGGGGCGGATCTTGCGCAAGTAGGCGCGGTCGCCCCGCTCGTCGGCGCACATCTTCAGCTTGACCGGGGCGGTCACGAAGATCCGCGCCACGGCCGGATCGCTGGCGGCGGCGCGCAGGATCCGGTGATGCGCGGCGGTCCAGTTGCCGTTGACGTTCCGCTGGTCGGCGCTGCGGACCGAGACCGAGGAGATATTCTCGCGCTGCGAGCGCGAGAGGCGGAGGTCCATCGCCGGTTTCATCCAGATGTCGATGTCGAGGCCCAACTGGTGGCTGGCATGGCCCGAGAGCATCGGTCCGCCGCGCGGCTGGCTGATGTCGCCGATGTAGAGCCCGTTCCACCCGGAGCGCTGCGCGGCGATCGAGAGGCGCTGGATGAACGCGATGCTGTTCGGATGGCCCCAATTGCGGTTGCGCGACAGGCGCATCGCCTGCCAGGTCGGCCCGGTTTCGGGCAGTTCCACGGCACCTGCGATGCAGCCCTTGGAGTAGCTGCCGAAGCTGGAGGGCGCGTGTGCCGAGGGCGTCGATTTCGCGCCGAATAGCTGTTTGGCCGGCGTCTGCGCCGGGGCCGCTGAGGCTGCTGCAAGCAGCGCTGCGGCGGCCAGAAGGGTACGGATCATGCTCGGGCCTCTTCGTCGGGTTTTGCCCAGTGTAGCATAATAAGACCGATGGCGAAGAGCGCGATCACGGGACTTACGCCAAGGGCCTGATCGCCGCTCATCTGGGTGGCGAGGCCGATCAGCAGTGGCGCTAGGAAGGCGGTGGCCTTGCCTGAGAGCGCGTAGAGGCCGAACGCCTCGGTCATCGGCATCTTACCTTCGGCGAGGTGAACCAGCAGTGTGCGCGACGCGGCCTGAAGGGCGCCGGACCCCGCGCCCATAAGGCCGCCGCAGATCATGAAAATCAGGTCCGGCAGGCTGCTTTCGGGGCTGACGGGCATGCCCAGCACCGCTTCGCGCGAGGTGGTCAGCGCGACCAGCGAGACACCGATCAGAAGGATGATTGCGGCGGCGATCACCGGGCGCGGGCCGAAGGCGCGGTCGGCACGGCCTCCGATCCAGGCGCCGAGTGCGCCGACGGCGGCGGCGATGATCCCGAAGATGCCGAGTTGCGTGATCCCCCAGCCGAGGACACCGGCGGCGTAGATGCCGCCGAAGGCGAAGAGGCCCGCCAGCCCGTCGCGGTAGATCATCGAGGCAATGAGGTAGATGAAGAGCCCTCCGGTCGAGGGCAGCGCGCGCAGGGTGCGGCCCAAGGTCCGTACACCGTCGCGGGCGGCGCGGGTCAGTCCCTTGCGGCGCGGCGCGTCGGGGCAGTAGAGGAAAAGCGGCACGGCGAAGAGCGCGAACCAGATGGCGGTGAGCGGGCCGGTCGCGCGGGCGGGCTCTCCGGCCGCCGGGTCGAGGCCAAAGAGCGGCTTCAGCCCGGCGAGCGTCGTCGGCCCGCCCCCGGCGGGAGCCAGCAGCGCCAGCACCAGCAGCAGCGCGACCACGCCGCCGACATATCCCAGCGCCCAACCGGAGCCGGAGATGCGGCCGATCTCGGAGCGGGGCCCGAGATCGGGCAGCATGGCGTTGACGAAGACCAGGCTGAACTCGGACGCGGCGAAGGCGACCACGAAGGCCAGCATCACCGGCCAGAGCGGTGCGCCGGGCGCGGCCTGCCAAAGGCCAAGGCAGCCGAGGATGAAGAGGACGGAGAACACCCCGATCCAGGGCTTGCGCGGTCCGGCCTCGTCGGCGACGGCGCCCAGCAGGGGGGAAAGCCCCGCGACGGCCAGCGCTCCGTAAAGCTGCATGTCCGCCCAAAGCGCCTGTCCTGCGACGGCGTCCGGGGCGAACTGGGTCGCGAAGTAGGGGCCGAAGACGAAGGTGATGACCAGCGTGTAGAAGGGCTGGTTGGCCCAGTCAAACAGCATCCAGGCGTTGGCGGGCTTCATCCGGACCTCATGTGCGTGTCGGGGGCTGCGCGCCCGCGCGGATGCGCGCGGCGACGCGCTGCTCGCGCCAGAAGGTGAAGAGGCCCGAACCGACGATAAGCGCCGCGCCCGCGAAGGTCAGGCTGTCGGGGATCTCGTCGAAGAGCACGATGCCGAGCAGGCCTGCGAAGATCAGGATCGAGTAGCGGAAGGGCGATACGAAGGCGATCTCGCCCGTGCGCATGGTGGCCACACCTGCGAGATAGCCCACGATCAGGAAGCAGGACGCGGCGAAGGTCCAGCCGAGGGTCGCGCCGGTGATCGGGGGCCAGTCGACGAAGAGGCTGCCGACCCCTGCGGCGCCGGTGACGGCCAGCGCCGTGCTCAGCGCGACCAGGGTCGAGGGGATCCCCGGCGACAGCCTGCGCGTTGTCAGATCCCGGATCACGATGAAGCAGACGGCGGCCAACGCCGCCATCGCGTAGGCATTGAAGCTGTCCGCACCGGGTCGGACGATCAGCAGGACGCCGACGAACCCGACCAGCAGCGCCGCGCCGCGCCGCCAGCCGACCTGCTCGCCCAGGAACAGCGCGGCGGCGAGCGTGACCGCAAGGGGCAGGGACTGCAGGATCGCGGTGGCGCTGGCGATGGGCATGTTGTTGAGCGCCGTCAGGAAGCACAGGGTGCCGCCCAGCTCGGCCAGCGCGCGCATCCCGATCAACCGCCGGTCCCGACGCGAGGGACGCGCCCGGAACGCGCCGGTCGCAAGGCACAGCAGCGCCAGCAGGGCGCACATCAGCAGGCCGCGCAGCAGGATCGCCGGGAACAGCGGCAGCGCCTGCATCGCCATCTTGATCATGCCGTCGTTCAGCGCGAAGCCCGCCATCGACACGGTCATCAGCATCGCACCGCGCAGGTTGTCGGCGACGTGGGCATGTCCGGTCTGTGAGGGGGTGGCGGTCAAGCGGCCTCCGCGGGAATGATGGGTCTTGGCCTATCACACCCGCGGGAAAGGGGAAGGGGCCAGAGGCCCCGGTTGGTCAATTGCCGAGCAGGTCGAAGAAACGGACGATGGTGTTGGTCGCCTCGATCACCTCGACGATCTCGTTGTCGATGCGAACGTAGCGGTGACCGTCGGGCAGGCGCGGCAGCCGTCCGTAGCGATCCCAGTCGTCGCGCTCGAGGACGATGTAGCCGCCCGGCAGGCGATCTCCGACCCGGTAGACGCGGCCGTCCGGCCCGATGATACGATCGCCGCGATAGACCCAGTCGCCGTCGCGGTCGCCGCGATAGCTGTCGTCCCGGTCGGAATAGCCTCGCTTCTTTGCCTGCCCCGGAGGCACACAGGGCGGGTTCTTCTTGGCAAGCCCCGGCGGGCAGCCCTTGCCCTGTGCAAAGGCGGCGGTAAGCGGCGCAGCGGGAAGCGATACGGGGGCCAGCGCAATGGCCACGGCCAGGATCGGGCGGATCAGCATCCGGATGTCTCCTTCAAGGTCGGCGCGACAGTGCGGTGCGGGCTCATCGGGCGCAAGCCGGTCGCCGAAAGGGTCCGCGTTCCGCGCGAAACGTCGCTGAGAGTTAGGAACGCACCGGCGCGTGAAAGGTTGCGCCTACTCCGCCGCCATCGGTCGGGGCGGACGTTCCAGCGGTCCGGGCAGCGGCGGCCAGGGGCGCTGGGCCTCGGCCTCGGTCCAGCCGGTGATCCAGTGCGGCAGCGGCGGATTCCAGTCCGGTTGGCCCATCGCCGCCAGCACCTGATCGGGCGGCACGATCCCCTCGCGGCCAGTCACCGCCGCCCGGTAGAGCGCCGACGTCGTCGCCTCGCCGTCGCGCCAGAAACTTTGCGTGATGTAGAAGAACCGGCTGTCGCGCCCCGCAAGGCCGCTGACCATGGTCAGCTTGTCGAAGGCGCGGACCCGGCGGCGGTAGCGCACGCTGGTCCCGGCCATGGTCATCGCCCAGCCGTTCTGCCGCGCCGCGCGCCACATGCCAGTGCGCCAGAACAGCGGCAGTCGACCGAGGTCGAACAGGGTCAGCGTGCGCCCGTTGTTGAGCTCTCCGAGCATGTCGAGATCCCAGGGCCAGCAGCGGTGATGCGAGACATGTGGCTGATCCAGCGACAGCGGCGGCTGACGCAGGCAAAGGCCAAGTTCCAGAAGGGCGCGCGGGATCGGATACATCCGCCGCACCCGATGCCCGCGGGGCGCGCGTGTCAAGAACGCCGTCGCGTCACCCGATGCCGCACCCGCTCGGCCTTGTCTGGCTCACGGGGCGGGGTTACATGGGCTTGGACCCGAAACGAAGGAGTGCGGCCATGACGTCGATCGGTCAGATCCTGCTGCTGGTGCTGGACGTCGTCTGGTTCCTGGTGCTTGCGCAGGTCATCATCAGCTGGCTGGTGAACTTCGAGGTGCTCAACATGCGCCAGCCGATGGTCTACCAGATCTGGTCAGGGCTGAACCGCCTGCTGGAGCCGATCTACCGCCCGATCCGAAATGTCCTGCCGGCGATGTCGGGGATCGACATCACGCCGCTGATCGTGATCGTCGCGATCTACGCGTTGCGGATCATCATCACGCAGAATTTCTTCTGACGTAGCATCCCGCGCTTGCCGGGGCCGCGTTCGAGGCGCATCCTGAGTGCGCGGGGCATGCGATCCCCCGGACGCCGGCATTCGCCCAAGCATCGCGCATTCCCTTCAGGGGAGGCTGCGCCATGGCTTGCGACGATTTCAACTCCACATCCGCGTGCTACCGGCTGCCCTCGATCCCGGCCTCCGAGGTTCTGCGCGCCGCGTCCGGGGCGTTCGACCTAATCGACGTCCGCAAGACGGCGGCGCGTGAGAAGGACGGGCGCGACCTCGCCGGCGCACGCTGGGTCGAGCCGTTTACACTTCGCTTCGAACATCCGGTCCTAAGCGGGTCTCGCCCGCTGGTCTTCTTCTGCGTCCAAGGCCACGAAGTCAGCCAATTCGCCGCGGCGCTCGCGCTGGTCGCAGGTGTCGAGGCACGGTATGTGGAAGGCGGATTCGCGGCGCTCGTCGCGGCGGGCGCGCGGCTTCTGCCGCGGTGCCCGGCCTTGGGGGGCATCGATCAGGAGGGCCGACCGTGAGCGCGGTGAACGAGGCGAAGCGGACCGTCGGGCTTGGCGAGGCGCTGGCCATCTACCTGAAGATCGGCCTGCTGTCCTTCGGCGGTCCCGCCGGGCAGATCGCGCTGATGCAGGACGAGATCGTCGACCGCCGCCGCTGGGTCTCGGCCAGCGATTTCACCAACGGTCTGAGTGTCGCCATGGTCCTGCCGGGGCCCGAGGCGCAACAGCTTGCGACCTGGCTCGGCTGGCGCCTGCACGGTCTTTCGGGCGGGCTTGCGGCTGGGCTCTCGTTCATCCTTCCAGGCGCGGCGCTGATGATCCTGCTGGCCTGGATCTCGGCTGCTTACGGCGAGGTGCCGCTGGTGTCGGCTGTGTTCTACGGCATCCAGCCGGCGGTGCTGGTGATCGTCGCGCGGGCGGTGGTGAATCTCGGCAAGCGGGCGCTCTCGGGACCGGCGGACTGGGCGCTGGCGGCGGCTGCCTTCGTGCTGCTTTGGGGGCTGGGCCTTCCGTTCCCGCTGATCGTTGCGCTGGCCGCGTTGGCAGGGTTGTTCCTGCCGCAGAAATCCATCCCGCAACCGGTGGCGGGCGCGCCCTTCAGCGTCGCCCACGTCGTGGGCACGCTGGCCGTGGGCCTGGGGCTGATCGTGGCGGTCTGGCTGGGCGTACGCGCGACCTTCGGAACCGATCCTTTCGACGGGGTTGCCTATCTGTTCACCACCGCCGCCTTCGTTTCATTCGGCGGCGCCTACGCGTTGCTTCCCTACGTCGCCGAGCGCGCGGTCGAGATCTACGGCTGGCTCGCCCCGGCACAGATGCTCAACGGTCTCGCCATTGCCGAGGCGACGCCCGGGCCGCTGATCCTTGTCACGACCTATGCCGGCTTCTTCGCCGGGTTCGAGAGCGGGCAGGGCGTGCTGACGGCGAGCCTCGCGACCTTCTACACGTTTGCGCCAAGCTTCACGCTGATCCTGGCCGTCGCCCCCTATGTCGCGGCGGTCGAGCGGCAGCCCCTGCTGCGCCGGGCGTTGGCCGGGGTTTCTGCGGCGGTGGTGGGCGTGGTGCTGAACCTCGCGGTCTACCTGGCCGAGGCGGCGCTCATCCCGGCGGGCTGGGGCAGTGTCGAGTGGCCCAAGCTGGCGCTGCTGGGGTTGTTCGCGCTAGCCGCGTTCTGGGGGCCCTGGCCGATGCACGTGCTGGTGATCGCCGGCGCCGTCGCGGGCCTCGCCCTGCTGGGCGCCGGGGTCATCTGACGAGTCAGCTGCCCGCGAAAGGTGCGTCCTCGCCCCAGATCTGTTTGACCCGCGCGTCGCGCCGGCAGCCGGTGCGATAACTTTTGTAGCGCAGGGGATTCTTCAGGTAATAGTCCTGGTGGTAATCCTCGGCCGGCCAGAAGGTGGCGGCATCGCGGATCGTTGTGACCACCTGCGTGCCGATCTGCGCCTCGGCGGCGGCGACCTCGGCCTCGGCGGTGGCGCGTTCCTCGGGGGTCGCGACGAAGATCGCGGTGGTGTAGCTCTCGCCCCGGTCGCAGAACTGCCCGCTTGCATCGGTCGGATCGATCGATCGCAGGAAAAGCTCGAGGATCCGCTCGTGGCTGACGGTGTCGGCGTCGTAGGTGATTTCGACCACCTCTAGGTGACCGGTGTTGCCGCGTACGACCTGGCGGTAGCCGGGGTTCTCGACATGGCCGCCGGAGTAGCCCGAGACAGCGGATTTCACGCCCTCGACCTTTTCGAAATCGGCCTCCGTGCACCAGAAGCAGCCGCCGGCGACGACCACGGTGCGAATGTCCTCGGCCTGGGCGCCAGGGGCGAAACCCAGAAGGAGCAGGGATGCGAGCAGCGGTTTCATGATGGTCCTCCGTTTGTCACCAGCCTGAGCGCAGGTGGCTGCGCGGGCAAGCGCCGGGCAGCAAGGCTCACGGCTTTGTCACTGTGCGCGATGCCGACGGAGCTAGTGTGGTGAGGTGATGGGCCGTGCCCTTGCGCGGGTCCCGCGAGGCTCGAAACGGAAGGAGACCCCGATGCTGCGCCACCTGATCCCGGCCGCCCTGGCGCTGTTCGCCAGCGCCGCGCACGCCGCCGACCTGACCCCGCGCGAGGGGTGGGAGGTCCGACCGACCGGCAAGACCCACGCCGAGCTGGTCGAGGCCACCCGCGCCGCAATCGGCGAGTCGCCCCTTGCTGTTGTCACCCAGGCGGGACCGACCGGCGCTGCCGCCAGCCGTGGCATAGAGATCCCGGGCAACTTGGTGATCGGTGCGTTCAACAACGATTTCGCGGTGAAGATCCTGAACCTCTCCACCGCCGCGATGATCGAGGCCCCGGTGCGCTTTTACGTCACCGAGAACGCGGACGGATCGGCGACCCTGTCCCACAAGAAGCCCAGCTTTGTCTTCGCGCCCTATCTCGACGAGGGCGGCGAGGAGCTCGAGGCACTGGCCGCGGAACTCGACGCGCTTTTCGCAGGGATCGTGGAAGCTGCGACGGCGGAATGAGCGCCAACCGCTCGTGCCCGTCAGGGCGCGGGCTCATGGACCTGTCGCGGCTTTCCCGCGACGCCGCCGGACTACCGGATCAAAGCTCCAGGTAGGCGAGGCCGATGGTCTGTAACTCCACTTGGAAGGCATGGCGGGCGTCGTCGCGCGCCTCCGGTGGGGTAAGTTCCATCAGGCGTTCCAGGAACTCGCGGGCATCCCCCAGCTCGCGGCCTATGATCGCCAGCTTTCCTGCCGTCGCGGCCGCGTCCTTGGCCCGAACCTTTGGCGATTGCGCGGCGAAGCGCTCCATCTCCCAGGCGCGCACGCCCTCCATCTTCTCGCGGGAGTACTCGTGCAGCAGCTCGACACGACCCGCCGAACGGAACCCGATCCGTCGCAACACGCGGCCCGACGCGGGGTTCTGCCGGTCCCAGTAGACCGCGTAGACGCGCTTCAGCCTGCCGTGCGCGCGTGCTGCGGCCACCACGGCCAGCCCGGCCTCGGTGGCGATGCCTTTGCCGTGGTATGCATGGCCGAGAGCGTGGAAGAATTCGCCCGACAGCCTGCCGTCTTCGCGAGGCAGGTAGAAGCCGGAAACGCCAAGAAATGCCCCCGGCTCCGCCAGTCTCGGATCGCGCGAGCGCAGGGCGAACGGGCCCAGTCCACCACCGTCCCAGACCGGGATGAACGGGCTCTGGGCGCCGCAGGCCCAGCGCGCGGCCTCACGCCGAGGCGCGTCGGGCGCGCGCATGTCGTGCGCGAGGTTCCGGACAACCTCGGGATCCGAGAACACGGTCTGCGCAAGCGCCTCGATGTCGCCGGGGCCGAGCGGGTCCAGCCGAAGGCGTTGCGTCAGGATAGGTGGGTAGGTGAGCACCACGGTCATGTCGGGATTCTACCACGTCCCGGGGCGTACGGTCCCGTGAGCCGACAAAAAACGGTGAAGCGAGTCGAAACGGTCGCAGTCTTGCGTGATGGCGGCCGGCGCCAGAGGACGCCGGCCGCCAATGTCTCAGCGGGACTTGAGCCGCCGCGCGCGGGCGGCCAGCAGTTTCAGCCGCAGCGCGTTGATCTTGATGAAGCCCGCCGCGTCCTTCTGGTCGTAGGCACCGGCGTCATCTTCAAAAGTCACGTGCGCTTCGGAATAGAGCGTGGCGTCCGACCAGCGGCCCACGACCGCGGCGCGGCCTTTGTAGAGCTTCACCCGCACCGTGCCTTCGACATGGGCCTGGCTGGCGTCGATGGCGGCCTGCAGCATCTCGCGCTCGGGGCTGAACCAGAAGCCGTTATAGATCAGTTCGGCATAGCGCGGCATCAGCTCGTCCTTCAGGTGCGCCGCGCCGCGGTCGAGGGTGATCTGCTCGATGCCCCGGTGCGCCTCAAGCAGGACGGTGCCGCCTGGCGTCTCGTAGATGCCGCGCGACTTCATGCCCACGAACCGGCCTTCGACCAGGTCCAGCCGGCCGACGCCGTGCTTGCCGCCCAGCTCGTTAAGCTTTGTCAGCAGCGCGGCGGGCGACAGCGCCTCGCCGTTGATGGCCACCGGATCGCCTTTGGCGAAGGTGATCTCGATGTACTCGGGCGTGTCCGGTGCTTTCTCGGGGTCGACGGTGCGCTGGTACACGTAGTCGGGCGCTTCCTGCGCCGGGTCCTCCAGCACCTTGCCCTCGGACGAGGTGTGCAGCAGGTTCGCGTCCACGCTGAACGGCGCCTCGCCGCGCTTGTCCTTGGCGATCGGGATCTGGTTCGCCTCGGCAAAGGCTAGCAGCTTGGTCCGGCTCGACAGATCCCACTCGCGCCAGGGCGCGATCACCTTGATGTCCGGGTTCAGCGCATAGGCCGACAGCTCGAACCGCACCTGGTCGTTGCCCTTGCCGGTCGCGCCGTGGGCGACCGCATCGGCGCCGGTCTCGGCGGCGATCTCGACCAGGCGCTTCGAGATCAGTGGCCGCGCGATCGAGGTGCCCAGCAGGTAGAGCCCCTCGTAAACCGCGTTGGCACGGAACATCGGGAAGACGAAGTCGCGGACAAACTCCTCGCGGACATCCTCGATATAGATGTTCTCGGGCTTGATCCCCAGCAGCTCGGCCTTCTTGCGCGCGGGCTCGAGCTCTTCCCCCTGGCCGAGATCGGCGGTGAAGGTCACCACCTCGCAGCCGTATTCGGTCTGCAGCCATTTGAGGATGATCGAGGTGTCGAGGCCGCCAGAGTAGGCCAGGACGACTTTCTTGGGCGTGGACATCGGTGCAATTGCCTTTTCGACTGATCGCGCAGCGGAGTAGTTTGGTTTTGTCTTGCTTGCAAGGGGAGCGGGCGTTCGCCCGGCTAGCCGCGCTCGTCCTTTGGCGATCCCATGACCACATAGGTGGTTAGTGCGGCGACATGGGGCAGGGTGCCCAGCAGGTCCGTGTGGAACGCCTTGTAGGCGGCAAGGTCCGCGACCTCGACCCGCAGCAGGTATTCGACGGCCCCGGTGACGTTGTGGCATTCGCGCACGGCGGGCGCGGCGGACATCGCGCGCTCGAAGGCTTCCTGAGCGGGCTTGGTGTGGTCGTTCAGGTGCACGGCGACATAGGCAGTGAACCCCACACCGAGCGCCGGGCGATCCAGCACCGCGCGGTATCCAGAGATGACACCAGAGCGTTCCAGTTCCTGCACGCGGCGCAGGCAGGCGGATGGGGACAGGCCGACTCGGGTCGCAAGCTCGGCATTGCTGACCCGTGCGTCGTGGGTCAGCTCCTGCAATATGCGTTCGTTGATGCTGTCGAGTTTCGGCATTTGTTGTGCATATAGGGCGGTCATCACCGCAGATTGCAAGCACGTGCTGCTGATGTTCGCATACTCTTGCGCGCATGACAGTTGATGCCATTCTCGCTCTTGCCGCCTTCGCCTTCGTGACCTCGATCACGCCGGGGCCGAACAACCTGATGCTGATGGCCTCGGGCGCCAACTTCGGTCTGCGCCGGACGCTGCCGCATATGTTGGGCGTCGGGCTGGGGTTCATGCTGATGTTGCTTCTGGTCGGCGTCGGGCTGGCGCAGGTGTTCGAGCGCTATCCTCTGGCGCGGGATCTGCTGCGGGCGCTCAGCGTGACCTACCTTCTGTACCTCGCGTGGAAGATCGCTAATGCCGCGCCGCCCGAGGCCGGAGAGGCGCAAGGCAGGCCGATCACTTTCCTCCAGGCGGCCGCGTTCCAGTGGGTGAACCCCAAGGCCTGGGCGATGGCGCTGACCGCGGTGACAGTCCATGCGCCGGGGCACGGACTGGGCGCCGTGGCGCTTGTCGCGCTGATCTTCGGGCTGGTGAACCTGCCTTCGGTCGGCTCTTGGACGCTGCTTGGCACGCAACTGAGCCGTTGGCTTTCAAGCCCGGCGCGGCTGCGCATGTTCAACCGGGCGATGGCGCTTCTTCTGGTGGCGACCCTCTACCCGGTGCTGACCTCTATCTGAGCGTCAGTATTCCAGCGTCTCGCCGAAGCGCGCCCACATCTTGGCGACGATCTCGCGCTCGCGGTCCTTGAACAGCGACATGTCTAGCCGGTCCCACTCCGCCTTCCGCGAGAAGCCGCGTGCGACGTGGTCGGGAAGCTCTTCCTTCGGGATGTTGTTCTGCTTGCGTTGCGGGACGTAGACCTTGTCGGCCGCGCTGAAGCAGGCCGGGTGGCGTTCGAGACCTAGGTGATCCAGCAGACGCGCGATTTCCGGGTCCGGGTCCGCCGCAAGACGGGCATGGGAAATCGCGAAATCGATGTTCGAATCCGGATGGTCGATCACTTGTGCCATCTCGACGATGCCGACCCATGCCCGGCGCTGCGGGACCTTCCAGTAATCCATCGAGGACAGCACGACGTCATAGGGATGCCGCAGGATGGTGATGTTGCGGCTGTCCGGGAAACTTTCGTGGAAGGCGTTCCAATACCATGCGCACCGTGCGGGAATGCCCATGGCCTTTGGAAAATGGCGCATCACCCAAGGCATGTTGATGGGTTTCTGCATCCATTCCTTGTGGCCGGTGTCCGGGAAGGTCGCCAGCATCGCGGCGCGTACCGCCTTGCCGCACCGGGCGTCATGGTTGTCGACGCCCCCGAGTATCGGGTCAGGCCGGATGATGCCCTTGGATTTCTCCAATGAATGCCAGACGCCGAAGACCATTTGAGCGGTCTCGCCCACGGCGATCATGTCCGGATGCCCTTTCAGGATGTTCATGACCAGCGAGGTGCCGGAACGGCCCCGGGAAATCAGCGAAATCGGGCGGGTGATATTCTCTTCTGAGGGCATCTGGCCTTCGCAATCCATTCGAATCGCGTCTGCTTAACCCATTCCGGATTGCTGTGCCATTGTCCCGTTCCATGTGCGGGTCTGTGGCGCAGAGGGGCCGGTCGGGCGTTGTCGTGGGCCTGTAATGACCCCCCAACCGGCGCTCTGAAAAGTGTTTCGCGGCGCTTCCTGCCGACTGACTATAGACACCGGAGCGCCATTTTGCAGATCGGGCAGCGGGACCGGGAGGGCCCGCAACCCTTCGCGCGCCAGTGGAGCAAGGGTAAGCACTACACGCGAGGCGTGCTGTAGCTAATCGCACAGTTCATACGTTACTGGATTTTGAGTGGCGTTCCGGCAAGCTCGGTCGGGGCTTGGTCGGCACTGCGGCACTCGGCAAGGAACACCGGATAGTCGGCGGTGGCGCGCGACAAGGCGCCGTCCAACTGCCGCTCACAGGCCTCGAAGGACACCGCGGCGATGTCGTAGGTCTGCACCGGGATGCAGGCGCTGCCGTCGTCCGCGCAGCCGGACAGGATGATGATGAACGCTTCCAACATGATACTACAACGTAAGTGGCGCATGGCCGGTTCCGATGTAGCGTCGCGCACAATCTGGTGAGAAAGATGGCAGGTTTCGGGCGGCCCGGTACGCTGTGTCCGCGAGGTGACAGCGCGGCGCTAGCCCGGAGGCGGCGCCGATGCTAGACCGCCTGCGGAATCGCAGGAGGGCGACGATGCTGAACATGCTGGACTATCCGGGACCCGAGGCCGGCTCGGCGGACGTGCCGCTGTTGATCGCGCACGGGCTGTTTGGCTCGGCCCGAAACTGGAACGTGATCGCGAAGCGGCTGAGCGATTCCCGGCGCGTGGTGGCGGTGGACATGCGCAATCACGGCGACAGCCCCTGGTTTGATGAGCATACCTACCCGGCCATGGCGCAGGATCTGGCCGAGGTGATCGACGCGCTCGGCGGGCGGGCCGACGTGCTCGGTCACTCGATGGGCGGAAAGGCGGCGATGGTGCTTGCGGCTCAATCACCGGAGTGTGTCCGGCACCTGATCGTCGCGGATATTGCACCTGTCGCCTATTCCCACAGTCAGGCACCAGTAGCGGCGGCGATGCAGGCGGTGGATCTCGGCAATGTCTCGCGCCGGTCCGAGGCGGACGCGCAACTCAAGGAGCACCTTGCGGATCCGATGTTACGGGCTTTTCTGCTGCAAAGCCTCGCGGTCGAGCCCGAGGGCGCGCGTTGGAAGGTGAACCTCGACGTGCTGGCGGACCAGATGCCGCTGATCATGGGCTTTCCGGAGATCAAGGCACAGTTCGGCGGCCGCGCCACGGCATTGCGCGGCGGGGCGTCGGACTATGTGACGGATGATCGACTGGATGCGCTGCGGACCGTCCTGACGGCGGTGGAGGTCGTCACCATGGACGGGCTCGGCCACTGGCTGCATGCCGAAGATCCGCGCGGCTTCGAGGCTGAACTGCGCCGGTTGCTCGACTGAGCGACCGGCGCTTCGGCGTCAGTTCATACGCTCGAGCGCCAGCGCGATTCCCTGGCCGCCGCCGATGCACATGGTGACGATGGCGCGGTTGGCCTTGGTGCGGTCCAACTCGGACAGGGCCTTGAGTGTGATGATTGCGCCGGTCGCGCCGACAGGGTGGCCAAGCGCGATGGCGCCGCCGTTCGGGTTCACCTTGGCGGAGTCGAAGCCCAGTTCATTCGATACAGCCAGCGCCTGTGCGGCAAAGGCCTCGTTCGATTCGATCACGTCGACCTGGTCGAGAGCCCAGCCGGTGCGTTCCAGCAGCTTGCGCACCGCGGGGATCGGGCCAAGGCCCATGACATCGGGGCGCACGCCCGCGTGCGCATAGGCAACCAGCCGGGCGCGGGGCTTGAGCCCGGCGGCCTCGGCCGCGTCGGCGGTGGCCAGGACGATGGCCGCAGCCCCGTCGTTGATCCCGCTGGCGTTGCCTGCGGTGACCGTGCCGTCCTTCTGGAAGGCTGGACGCAGGCCCGCCAGGGCCTCGGCGGTGGTTTCCTTCGGATGCTCGTCGCGGTCGAAGGCGACAGTCTGGCGCTTCACCGTGACCTCGACCGGAACGATCTGGTCGTCAAACCGACCCTCGGCCTGCGCGCGCGCGGTCCGGGTCTGTGATTCGAGCGCGAAGGCGTCCTGGGCCTCGCGGCTGATCTGGTGTTCGCGGGCGACGTTCTCGGCTGTGACCCCCATGTGGCCGGTGCCGAAGGGGCAGTTCAGCGCGCCGATCATCATGTCGAGCGCGCGCACGTCGCCCATCTTCGCGCCGAACCGTCCAGCAGGCAGGATGTGAGGCGCGCGGGACATGCTCTCGGCGCCGCCGGCGAGGGCGAAGTCCGCGTCGCCCAGCATCAGCGACTGCGCCGCCGAAACGATCGCCTGTGCGCCCGAGCCGCAGAGCCGGTTCACGTTCATCGCCGGCACGCTGTCGGGGATCCCGGCCTCGATCGCCGCAGCGCGGCTGAGGTACATGTCGCGCGGTTCGGTGTTGATCACGTGCCCGAAGGCGACATGTCCGATCTGCCCGGGCTCGATGCCAGAGCGCTCCATGGCGGCCTCGGTAACCGTACGTGCCAGTTGGATGGGCGGGGTCCCGGCGAGCGCCCCGCCGAAGGTGCCGATGGCGGTGCGTGCACCGTCGAGAATCACGATATCTGCGGTCATGGTCCGTCCTCCCCTTGTTCTGCGGCCATTTCGGCCGCCGTTCGCTGCAGTCTGCGGCCGTGCGTCGTTGTGGACAAGGCCCAGTGACGCGCGGTCAGGAATCGACCCTGCGATAGGGGGTAGGTCAGGTGCCGGCACGTATCCGGTTCCGGCCCGCATTCTTGGCGGCATAAAGATGGTCATCCGCCCGGGCGAGGAGCGTCAGCCCGTCGTCCTCCGGGCGGCGCACCGTGATGCCGCCTGACAGTGTCAGGTGGCCGATCTCCTCGCGTGAGGACTGGCTGATCCAGAGAATCTCGGCGAAGGCGCCGCGAATCGTCTCGCACAGCGCTTCGGCACCCGCGAGCGGGGTTTCGGGCAAGACAAGGACGAACTCCTCGCCGCCCAGCCGCGCCGCGAAATCCTTACCCTTGGTGTTGCGCTTCAGGATATGGCCGATGCCGCGCAGCACATTGTCGCCCGCCGCGTGGCCCCAGCCGTCGTTGACGGCCTTGAACTCGTCGAGGTCCAGCAAGGCCACGCAGAACGGATCCGACGCGGCCAGGAGTCCTTCCAGCCGCTCCTCGAAGCAGCGCCGGTTCGGCAGCCCGGTGAGGTGATCGCGCGAAGCCGCCTCCCGCAGGTTGGCAAGCTCGCGCTCCATTTCCTTCAGTTGCGAGCGGGTATGCTCCAGCTGCTCCGAGACCGAACGGGTGTCGTCGAGATGCGCCCGGCCGGAGAGCACCAGGTGGCGGCAGAGGCTCTGTAGCTCCTCTCGCGTCACGAACCCTGCCATCTCTCTTAGGCTGCGGCGCAGCTCGTCGGTCATGCGCAGATTGCCACGGATACCGTCGCTCAGGCGGGCACTGACGTCGGAGAGCTCTGTCGCGAGCATCGTGCGCACCCGCTCCAGTTCCTGCTGCAAAGGTGGCGGGCCGAAGTGCCGGGCGTGCACCCGGGCAAGACTGTCCGACCGCTCGCCCGGGCCGGAAGCCAGCGCGGTTTCGACCTCAGCACAAAGGTCCGCCTCGGACGAATCGAGATAGCGGAGCAGCAACTCGAAAGCCTGGGGCGTGATCGGCACGCCTTTCGCGTCGGCCAGGTCCAGGACCCTGCGCGCCTTGTGAGAGCTGGACAGTCTGCGGTCTTCAATCATCGCGCGTCTCCGGACGGGAGGTCGGTCAATGATTGTTTCCTAGCGGCAGCAACTCACCAAAACGTAAACCGGTTCGGGCCGCAGTGTTGCCCCAAGAATTAACGGCGCGTTAACCCTTTAAAGCGCATTTTCATAAATTGTGGTGGTTTGGCCCTCGGGCCTTGAGATTCGTCCTTCTGGGGGCTTTGGGATGAGAATACTGCTGGTTCAAGAGAATGAAGATCTGGGGCGCATATGGTGCCGGTTCCTCGAAAGACATGGGGTAACGGTCGACTATGCGGGCACGCAGGCACAAGCCTTCGAGGCGCTGGGGACCCGGACATACGATGCGCTGGTGATCGATCCGGTGCTGCACGAGCCCGGCGACGGGCTGGCCGTGGCCGACATGGCCACGGTGCGCAACCCGGACATCGTGATTCTCGCGGTGACGAAGTCGACCTTCCTCTCCGAAGGATCGATCTTCAGCCTGATCCCTAACGCGCGGGGCGTCATGCACACGCCGATGCGTCCCGACGATCTGCTGGCCTATCTGCAGCACTTTCACGCCCGCTCCGGCGCCGGCGGGCAGGAGCTTCAGACGGCGCACAGCGGCAAGGCGTGAAGATCAGGCCGCGGCCAGCCAGTCGCGGCCGTGCGGTTCGGTCCAGTCGATCGCGGGGGCGAGCGGGACGATGCGGTGCGGGTTCACGCTTTCCTGGCTGAAGTGGTAGTGCCGCCGGATGTGGTCGAAATCGACCGTGCCCGCCACGCCCGGCCACTGGTAAAGTTCGCGTGCGTAGGCCCAAAGCGCGGGGAAATCGATCAGCCGGTTGCGCGAGCACTTGAAGTGACCGTGATAGACCGGGTCGAAGCGTAGAAGGGTCGGCAGCAGGCGCCAGTCCGCCTCGGTTATCCGGTCACCGGTCAGATACCGTTGAGCCGAAAGCCGGTCTTCGAGCCAGTCGAGGCTGTTGAAGAGCTCGGTCACCGCCCGGTCGTATGCGCCTTGGGACGTGGCGAAGCCTGAACGGTAGACGCCATTGTTGATCGTCTTGTAGATGCGCTCGTTCAGCTCGTCGATTTCGGCGCGAAGCGGCTCGGGGTAGTAATCTTCCTGGTTCCCGGTCAAGCCGTTGAACGCGCTGTTGAACATCCGAATGATCTCGGCGCTCTCGTTCGAGACGATGGTCTCGGTTTCGCGGTCCCAGAGGACCGGCACGGTCGATCGTGTCGTCGCGCGCGGATCGGCCTTCTGATAGATCTGGTAGAGGTACTCCGCGCTGTTCTCGCGGTCGCCGGTCGCGCCTTCGAACTCGGTCGAGAAGGTCCAGCCGTTCGCAAGCATGTCCGGGTGGACGACATCGACGGTGATGTGCTTCTCGAGCCCCTTGAGAGCGCGGTATATCAGCGTCCGGTGCGCCCAGGGGCAAGCATAGCTGACGTAGAGGTGATAGCGCCCGCTCTCGGCCTTGAAGCCGGCTTCTCCCGTGGGACCAGCGCTGCCGTCGGCGGTGACCCAATTGCGGAACGTGGACGGCTTGCGCTGGAAGCTGCCGTCGCCGCCGGTCGGAAATTTCGGGTCCGTGTCCCAGACCCCGTCTATGAGCTGGCCCATGCGGCCCTCCTGCAATTCTGGTCGTCCTCAGACGTAGTGCAGGTCAGGATCGTGATCACCCCATCGATCCGCGGCAGGTTCGTTCGCGATGCGGAAACAATTGAAGGGGGGCCAAAGAATCTTCGACAGACCCCGGTAACCGCTCTACTCTTTGTTAAGGTTGCTGGTTTTACCGGTGTGGGAAACCGTGTGGGGAGCGTAATGATGGACAGCCACCTGCCGAGCGATGTGCTATCTGCACTCGCCGGACCGAAGAAGAGCGCCGGGGGGCCTAAGCGCCGACTTCGACTTCGGACCGGAACGGATGAAATAGAAGTCGTCGAGATGTGGCACAGCGGTTTTGCCGTCGCGCTCGACGCGCCGCGCGTCAAACGCGGGTTCGTCGATCTCTACGACGGCGGCCGACACCTCTATCACGGTCTGGCCTATCCAACCGCCGAAACCACTGAACTGCGGCTTTTCGCGTTCAAGACGCGGCAGGACGCGGACGCGGCTCCGCCGCCCGATTACGAGCGCAGCGTCGACGCGCCGGCGGGATTGCTGCCGCGTTTCTAGGCATCTGCCCGGCACCGATGTTGCCGGGCGTTTTCTTCCCTTGGCTTTCCGGGCCGAAGCTGGTCATGTGCGCCCTGTTCTGCACAGCCGGAGGAGCCGATGATCGTCACGCCTTACCTTCTGTTCCTGGGGGATGCCCCCGATCCGCTGACCGCCAAGGTTGCGCAAGGCATCCGCGACTGGCGCCCCGAGCATTGCGTGGGCCAGCTACGGCTCGACGGCTGCAAGGCGGACATGAAGCTGACCGACATGACACCCGCCGAGGCGGTTGCCGCCGGCGCCAAGACCATGGTCATCGGCGTTGCGAACCGGGGCGGGGTGATCTCTCCGGCGTGGAAGGAAATGCTGATCGAAGCGATGGAGGCGGGGCTGGACCTGGCCTCAGGCCTTCACAACCTGCTGCGCAACGAACCCGACCTCGTCGCGGCGGCTGAACGTACCGGGCGCGCCCTGCATGACGTGCGGGTCCCTGAAGTCAGCTATCCCATCGCAAATGGCGTGAAGCGGACAGGCAAGCGGGTGCTGGCGATCGGCACCGACTGCTCGGTTGGGAAGATGTACACCGCGCTGGCGATGGAGCGCGAGATGCGCGAGCGTGGCATGAAGGCGACCTTCCGCGCGACCGGGCAGACCGGGATCCTGATCACCGGTGACGGTGTTCCGCTGGATGCGGTGATCGCCGACTTCATGGCCGGCTCGATCGAGTACCTGACCCCGGACAACGACGCCGATCACTGGGATGTGGTCGAGGGGCAGGGCAGTCTGTTCCATGCCTCGTTTTCCGGCGTCACCCTGGCGCTGATCCACGGCAGTCAGCCCGACGCGCTGGTGCTGTGCCACGAGCCGACCCGCAGCCACATGCGCGGCCTGCCGGACTACCAGCTGCCCTCTCTCTCGGCGCTGCGCGAAACCGGTCTGCAGATGGCGCGGGTGGTAAATCCGAACGTCAAGGTGATCGGCATTTCGGTCAACACCGCCGGCCTCGGCGAGGACGAGGCGCGCGAGTACCTGGCGCGGCTCGAGAAAGAGCACGGGCTTCCGGCGGTCGATCCCTACCGGCACGGCGCGGGCGCGCTGGTGGACGCGCTGGAATGAGCTTCACCGCCACCGCCGAGCAGTTCGCCCTGCGCGAGGTGTTCACGATCTCGCGCGGCTCGCGCACCCATGCGCAGGTGGTGCACGTGACCGTTACCCGCGACGGCATCGCAGGGCAGGGCGAATGCGTGCCCTATCCGCGCTATGGCGAATCGGTGGAGAGCGTGATCGCGCAGATCCAGTCGCTGCCCGCGGACATCGACCGGCAGGCCTTGCAGCAGGCTCTGCCAGCCGGGGCGGCGCGAAATGCGGTGGATTGCGCGCTCTGGGACTGGGAGGCGAAAGCTGCAGGCACGCCGGTCTGGCAGCTTGCAGGGCTGGAGGCTCCGGGGCCGGTGCTGACCGCTTTCACCCTGTCGCTCGGCGCGCCTGAGGCGATGCACGAACAGGCGGCGCGCCAGGCCGAACGGCCCCTGCTGAAGGTCAAGCTGGGCGGCGGCGCCGAGGATGTCGCCCGGATCGAAGCGGTGCGCGCCGGCGCACCCAGGGCCCGGATCATCGTCGATGCGAACGAGGGCTGGAGCGCCGAGGAATACGCGCAGTTGGCGCCGGTCTTTCAGGACCTGGGCGTCGAGATGGTCGAGCAGCCGTTCCCGGCGGGTGATGACGATGCGCTCGCGGGCATGGACCGCCCGCTGACCGTCTGCGCCGACGAGGCCTGCCATGACCGGGCCTCGCTGTCTAGCCTGAAGGGCAAGTACGATATGGTGAACATCAAGCTCGACAAGACCGGCGGGCTGACCGAGGCGCTGGCGCTGCGCAATGCGGCGCGCGCCGAGGGCTATCGGGTGATGGTCGGCTGCATGGTCGGTACCTCGTTGGCGATGGCCCCCGCACTTCTGGTCGCGCAGGGCGCCGAGGTGGTGGATCTCGACGGGCCGCTGCTGCTGGCCGAGGACCGGATGCCTGCTATGGCGTTCCGCGAGGGCGGGCTGCACCCGGCCGAACGGGCGCTGTGGGGTTAGGCGGATTGGACTGCGAAAGGACAGACGGATGAGCCGGATCGTCTATGTGAACGGGGAGTATGTTCCCGAGGAAGAAGCCAAGATCTCGGTATTCGACCGGGGCTTCCTGATGGCCGATGGTGTTTACGAGGTGACCTCGGTGCTGGATGGCCGCCTGATCGACTTCCCCGGTCACATGGCGCGGCTTGAACGCTCGTTGACCGAATTGGACATGGCTGCGCCGGCTACCCGAGAGGACCTAGAGACGATCCACCGGGAGCTTTTGCAACGGAACGATCTGACCGAGGGCATGGTCTACTTGCAGGTCACACGCGGCGCGGCGGACCGTGATTTCGTCTATCCCGAAGGCGCGACGCCCAGCCTCGTGCTGTTCACCCAGGCGCGCCCGTTGATCGACAGTCCGACCGCCAGGACCGGTCTGAAGGTGATCGCGCTCGATGACATCCGCTGGGGGCGGCGTGACATCAAGACCGTGCAGCTTCTGGCGCCCTCGATGGCCAAGATGGCGGCGAAGGCGGCTGGCAAGGACGATGCCTGGATGGTCGAGGACGGCTACGTGACCGAGGGCACGTCGAACAACGCCTATATCGTCACGCAGGACGGCACGATCGTCACCCGGAACCTGTCGAACAGCATCCTGCACGGGATCACCCGTGCAGCTGTGCTGCGCCTTGCCGCCGAAGCGCAGATGAAGATCGAGGAACGTCCGTTCACCATTGCCGAAGCGCAGCAGGCCGCCGAGGCGTTCATCACCTCTGCCTCGTCCTTCGTATACCCGGTGGTCGAGATCGACGGTGTGAGCCTTGGTGACGGCACGCCGGGCAAGGTGGCGAAACGGTTGCGCGAGATCTACGTGGCCGAGGCGCTGAAAACCGCGATCTAGGCGAAGGACTCACCGGGTGCGCGCATCGCCGGAAGCGTGCGCATCCGGTCTCGCCAGCGCTCCATGGTGGGCGAGGGTGTCTCGCCGGCTTTCTCTACCCATTGAACGTAGCCCCAGATCGCGCAGTCGCCGATGCCGGGGGTATCGCCGTGGAAAAACGGCGCATCGCCCAGAAGGCGGTCGAAACGGTCGCGATCGGTCCGATAGCGGTCCCGGAGCCATTCGACCGCGCCGGGTGGGAACGCGTCGCCGCCGGGGCGGCGCGACTCGATGAGTTGCGGCAGGCACATGCCGATCCGGTTCGCCTCCCACATGAGCAGTTCTCGGGCACGGGTCAGGCCCGAGGCGCTTTCGCCTCCAAGGCAGGCGAAGCGGGTGGAAAGCTCCAGCAGGATCGCTCCGGACTGGGTGAAGGCCTGACCGTCGATCAGCAGCAGTGGCACTTCGGCGAAGGGGCTGGCCGCGAGAAACGCGGGCGCCCGCGTCTCGCGCGGCGCCCAGATGTCGACGGTCTCGATCCGGTGGGGCAGGCCGGAGAGCGCCAGAGCCAGAGCCACCTTGCAGGCGTGACCCGAGTCGCGGTGGCCATAAAGCAGGATGTCGGTCATGGAGCCCTCCTTCTCCGCCCTTGCTACACCGGGGCGCCGCGTCGAGGGCATGACGAATTGTCGAGCGCCCATCACGGCGCGGAATAGCTGCCCAAAGAAAAAGCCCCGCGCGAGGGCGGGGCTTTCGTCATTCGGCTTGTGGCGTTTCGCTCAGAGAGCGGCCTTGGCCTGATCCACGATGGCGTTGAACGCCTCGGGCTCGTGCACGGCCAGGTCGGCCAGAACCTTGCGGTCCACTTCGATGCCAGCCTTGATCAGGCCGCCCATGAACTGCGAGTAGTTCAGGCTTTCGTCGTGGGCGCGGACGCCGGCGTTGATGCGCTGGATCCACAGGGCGCGGAACGTGCGCTTCTTGGCCTTGCGGTCGCGGGTCGCGTACTGCTGCGCCTTGTCGACGGCCTGCGTCGCGGTGCGGAAGTTCGACTTGCGGGCGCCATAGTAGCCTTTGGCGGCCTTGATAACCTTGCGGTGACGGGCGTGAGCGGCGGCGCCGCCTTTAACACGGGACATTTATGCGACCTCCGATCAGCGGGCGTAAGGCATGTACGACTTGACGATCTTCTCGTCAGGCGCGCTCAGCGTGGTCGTACCGCGGGCATCGCGGATGAACTTGGTCGACCGCTTGATCATGCCGTGGCGCTTGCCGGCCTGGCCGGCCTTGACGCGACCGTTGGCGGTCACCTTGAAGCGCTTCTTGGCGCTCGACTTGGTCTTCATCTTGGGCATTTCGCTCTCCTTGCAGGAAGGGACGTTCAGGCGCGACTCGGCAGCCCTTATCAGCCGGCCGCACCAATGGAAGCGGCGCTATACCCGCTGTTTCGTCCCTGTGCAAGGGCCATGCCCTAGGAGGCGAGCTTCTTCTGCGCCGCGAACGGGCTGAGGCCAAGCCATTTCTGCATGGTTCGGGCCAGGGTGCGGCTTCCGTCGAACTCGATCCGCTCCAGCGCGCCGTGAACGGTGTCGATCCCCATCCAGATGGCGGTGAGCGTGCGCAGATCGGTGGTTACGTAGAGGTCGACCTCGAAACCCGGGTCCGACCAGCAAAGATCCACGTCGCCGTCGGGTTCGACCACAAGCCAGGCCAGCTGCTTGCTTTGCGGCTGGTCGTGAAAGCGGAACTGAACGACCGTTCTTTTGCTGGGCAGCGGCTCGGGATCCAGGTTGCGGCGCATGTCCCACATCAGCAGCGAGGGGTCGAGATTGTCGAGCGTCACCGTGGACTCGACCCATTTCTGCCCCCAGATGCCCATCGCCTGCACCACCGGCAACAGGTCGAGGCCCGCAGGCGTCATCTTGTATTCGTAGACATGCGGATCGCCGCGCAGCGGCTGGCGGTCGACGATCCCCCAGCTTTCCAGTTCGCGAAGGCGCTTCGCGAGCAGGGTGCGGGACATGCGCGGCACGCCGCGCTGGAGGTCGTTGAACCGCGTCGAGCCGGCGGTGAGTTCCCGCACCACCAGCATGGTCCACCTGGTGCAGAGGATCTCGGCCGCCATCGCAACGGGGCAGAACTGGTTGTAGCCGGCTTGGGTCATGTACGCGCTCCCTCGATACCATCGGTCCCGAACTGCGCAGGCATAGCACGAAGGCGAGGGGCTGACCGGTCCAGAAACTGGACCTGCCAGTCCAGATGCGGGACTGGAGGCACCCGGTCCGGATTCGGCACCCTGTCCAAGGTATGCATGCAGGAACCTGCATACATCCTAGCAGATTTCCGGCCTGACGGTCGGGAGAGTTCGATGGGGGAAGGTATGACATTGACTCTGAAGGGACTGAATGGCGGCGAGGTCACCATATCCGGGGACCAGCTGGAGGCACTGCAGGGGCAGTTGAGAGGGGCGCTGATCCAGCCGGGCGACCCAGGCTATGACGAGTCGCGGACGCTTTGGAACGCTATGCACGACCGCAAACCGGGCCTCGTGGTTCGGGCGCTGGGTACCGGGGACATCCGCGCTGCGGTGAACTTCGCGCGTGAGAACGCGTTGCGGATCGCGGTGAAGGGCGGCGGACACCAGATCGCCGGGCTTGCGGTGGCCGATGGCGCAGTGTTGCTGGATCTTGGCCAGATGCGCGCCGTGCACGTGGATCCGGACGCGCGGACGGTGCAGGTCGATCCGGGCGCGCTGCTGTCGGACATCGACCGGGAGACCGAGCTCTACGGGCTGGCGATGCCGTTGGGCATCAACTCGACGACAGGGATCTCGGGGTTCACGCTGGGTGGGGGCTTTGGTTGGACGACGCGCAAGTTCGGCCTGACCATCGACAACCTGCTGTCGGCCGTCGTGGTCACAGCCGATGGAAAGATCCTGCGCACCAGCGAGACCGAGCACCCGGACCTGTTCTGGGCGATCCGCGGCGGGGGCGGAAACTTCGGCGTGGTCGCCTCGTTCGAGTTCAGGCTGCACCCGCTCGGGCCGGAGATCCTCTCGGGGCTGATCGTGCATCCGATGGACGATGCGCCCGAGCTGATGGCGAAATGGCGGGACATCTGCGCCAAGGCGCCGGACGAGCTGACGGTCTGGACCGTGTTGCGACAGGCGCCGCCGCTGCCCTTCCTGCCCGAGGAATGGCATGGACGCGAGATCCTGGTCTTCGGTGCCTGCTACGCGGGCGACATGGCCGAGGGCGAGGTGGCGATGAAGGAGTTGCGCAGCCTCGGCAACCCGATCGCGGACGTGATCGCTCCGCACCCGCTACACGGGTGGCAGGCGGCGTTCGACCCGCTGCTGACGCCGGGGGCGCGGAACTACTGGAAGAGCCACGATTTCACCAGCTTCAGTGACGAGGCGATCGCGGTGATCCTCGACGCGGCACGGAACCTGCCTGACCCACAGTCCGAGATCGCGCTGGCGCACCTGGGTGGCGCGATGACACGAGTGGCGCCGGACGCCATGGCCTGGCCGCAGCGGGCGGCGCATTTCACCATGAACGTGCACACCCGTTGGGAGGACCCGGCCAAGGACGATCACTGCATCGGCTGGGCACGGCGGCTGTTCGACGACAGCGCTCCCTATTCGGCGGGCACGGTCTACGTCAACTTCATCCCCGGCGACGAGGAAGGCCGGGTGCGCGAAGCCTATGGCGGCAACCTGGACCGGCTGCGGAAGGTGAAGGCGAAGTACGATCCCGAAAACCTGTTCCGGGTGAACCACAACATCGCCCCGGAAGTTGTCGCCCACGCGGCGCAGTAGTCCGGGCGGCATCTGAAACGACAACGGCCGCCGGGGAGACCGGCGGCCGTTCGCGTAACTGGCGGGGGAGGGTTACTCCGGCCCGCCGGCGAAGATCTTTGCTTCGTCCACCGGGGCGACGCGCAGGATGTTCGTCGTGCCCGGCGTGTTGAAGGGCACACCTGCGGTGACGACGATGAAATCCTCGTCGCCGCCGAAGCCGTAAGCCTTGGCGGCGCGGGCGGCGCTCACGACGGCCATCTTGAATCGCTCGACTTCCGCGGTGACGACGCAGGTCAGGCCCCAGGTCAGGCACAGGCGCCGGGCGGTGCCGGTCTTGGGCGTCAGCGCGATGATTGGCACGCGCGGCTTCTCTCGGCTCATCAGCGAGGCGGTGGTGCCCGAGTGGGTGAAGCAGCAGATCGCTTTCACGTCCGTCGTTTCGGCGACTTCACGGGCTGCAGCGGTGATCGACTCGCCGACCGAGGCTTTTGACGGCGTGCGCGAGGCCTCGATGACCTGTCGGTAGATGTCGTCGCTCTCGACCGATTCGGCGACCGAGCTCATCGTGGTGACGGCTTCGATCGGGTAGTCGCCGGCGGCGGATTCCGCCGACAGCATGACGGCGTCGGCACCCTCGTAGATCGCCTGCGCCACGTCCGACACCTCGGCGCGGGTCGGCACCGGGCTGGAAATCATGCTTTCCATCATCTGGGTGGCGACGATCACCGGCTTGCCGACCCGGCGGCACTCGCGGACCAGGCGCTTCTGGATCGGCGGCAGCTCGTGCACAGGCAGTTCGACGCCCAGATCGCCGCGGGCGACCATGATGCCGTCCGAAGCGGCGAGGATCTCGCCGAAGGCCTTCACCGCTGCGGGCTTCTCGATCTTGGCGAGCACGGCGGCGCGGCCCTTGGCCAGACCGCGGGCTTCCTCGACGTCGGCGGCGCGCTGCACGAAGGACAGGGCCAGCCAGTCGACGCCCAGCTCGCAGACGAACTCCAGATCCTCGCGGTCCTTATCGGAAAGCGCAGCCAGCGGAAGCACCACGTCGGGAACGTTCACGCCCTTCCGGTTCGAGATCTCGCCGCCGACGATCACTTCGCAATCGGCATGCTCGCCATTCACCTCACGGACCTGCAGGCGGATCTTGCCGTCGTTGACCAGCAGCGTGGAGCCTTCGGTCAGCGCTTGGAAAATCTCGGGGTGAGGCAGCTGCACGCGCTTGGCGTCGCCCGGCTTGTCGTTGAGGTCGAAGCGGAAAGGCTGGCCTTCCTCGAGCATGACAGCGCCGTCCTTGAAGGTGCCGCAGCGCAGTTTCGGCCCCTGAAGGTCGGCCAGCACGCAGATCGGTCGTTCGAACTCGACTTCCAGGTCGCGCAGGATCTCATGGCGTTTGCGGATATCCTCGTGGGTCCCGTGAGACATGTTCAGACGGAACACGTCGGCACCGGCCTCGAACAGCGCCTTGATAGTCTCGTAGTCGCTGGAGGCGGGGCCGAGGGTGGCCACGATTTTCACGTTGCGCTTGCGTCGTAACATCGATCTTCCTGAACGTTCGAGGGGGCCTCGGCGCGGCTTATAACGGCCGAAACCCGGAATGTCCGTCAAAAATCCGAGGTTTTGCAGAAAATTCGGGGATCGGCGGAATCGTGCACCACGACGGCCTTTCCCCGGGCTCGCCTACGGAGTATCCGGGGCGGCATGAAGGACGCCGCCCCTGCCCACCCCGCTTTCGAACTGCTGGATCCGGATGCACCCGGCCCTGCGCTGGTGTTGTGCGATCATGCCTCGAACGCCGTACCCGAGTGGTGCGCGGGGGGCGATCTGGGGCTGTCAGCGGCGGACATGGGCCGGCACATCGCCTGGGATCCGGGCGCGGCGGGCGTGTCGCGGCGGTTGGCTCAGGAGCTTGGCGCGCCGGCAGTGCTGTCGACCTTCTCGCGGCTGGTGATCGATCCGAACCGGGGGCCGGACGATCCGACGCTGCTGATGAAGCTCTACGATGGCTCGATCATCCCGGCGAACCGCAACGCGGATGCGGCCGAGGTCGCCCGGCGGCGGCAACTGGCCTACGATCCGTATCACGACGCGATCACCGGGCAGATCGACACGATGCTGGCGCGCGGAACGACGCCGCATCTGGTCGCGATTCACAGTTTCACGCCCAAGCTGCGCGGCAAGCCGCCCCGGCCCTGGCATGTGGCAGTGCTCTATGGGCGCGACGATCGCCTTGCCCGCCCGCTGATCGAGGCGCTGCGGGCCGAGGGCGATTTGGTCGTGGGCGATAACGAACCCTACACCGGCGATCTGGAGGGCGACTGCATGGATCGACACGGCACCAAGCGGGATCTGCCGCATGTACTTGTCGAGGTGCGCAACGACCTGATCGCCGACACGCCGGGGCAGGCGGCCTGGGCGGCACGTCTTGCGCGCGTGCTGTCGGCGGTACTGCCCGCGAAAGGGTGACAAGCGGCCTCGCGAGGCTTACCTCAGCAGAAACTTATGGAGGCCATGATGGACGACCGCACCCGTATCGAACTCGAAGCCGCAGCCTTCCGCCGCCTGCGCGACCACTTGGCCGAGCGGACGGATGTGCAGAACATCGACATGATGAACCTCGCCGGGTTCTGCCGGAACTGCCTGAGCCGCTGGTACCAGGAAGCCGCCAACGAGCGCGGCATCGAGATGTCCAAGGACGAGGGGCGCGAGGCCTTCTACGGCATGCCCTATGACGAGTGGCGCGAGAAGTATCAGACCGAAGCGACCGATACCCAGAAGGCCGCCTTCGAAAAGTCCCACACGGGACACTGAGACAGGGCCACCGACACCGGCTGTTCAGAAGATGAACATGTCCGCCGTCAGATCGGCGGCGGTGATCTCTTTCGAAATGTCGATCAGAACCAGCCAGTCGTCGGGCAGGTCCCGCTCGGCGTCCAGCACGGGGATCTTGATCGACAGCCGACCCACCTTGCGCTCTGTCACATCGAGCGCGCCGAAGCTGGTGCCATAGCTGGCCAAGTCGATCAGGTCCTTGCCGACCTCGAACCGGCGCACGGTGTCGCGCTCGCCGTCGTAGTCGAAGATGAACACATCGGGCAGCGAAGTGCCGAAGATCACTTCCTTCGCGGTGCTCGTGGTCTCGCCCAGCAATTGCGGTGTCGCTTCTGGGATGCCCTCTGCGAAGATGAAATCGTCCACGCTCAGCAACATGCGGTCTTCGGGGATGTCGGCTTTTGCAGGCTGTTCGAAGGTGATCCGGATCCGCTCTTCGGCCTGGTAATCGACCACATACTCGGTGAGGCTGAGGCGCTTGACCGACAGCTTGTCCCAGCTTGCATCGAGCGCAGTCAGGTCAATCAGGTCGGTCCCGTCCTCGAAGTCGAGGACCGCGTCCGTCTTGCCATCGTTGCGCAGGGTGAAGATGTCCGGCCCCTCGGCGCCCTTCAGCGTGTCACGTCGCGCGGTGTCCCGCAGGACCGGGGCGAAGGGAGTGTCGAACGGGGTCAGGAACATCAGTGGCCTCGCGTGGGGGGGTCGGCCTCCGTGGTGCCTCGAACGTGGTTAACCGCGGGTTAAGCGGTGCCGTCTTGCAATCCGGCGGGTCTGTGGTAGGCCACGGCGCGACCGAAGGGTGCAGAAATTCCGGAGTGACGCGCGCATGGACGGGCTGGCCGAGCTTAAGCAGAAGTGGACCGAGGCAATCGAAGCTGCCGCCGACGAGGCGGCGCTTGAGGAGGTTCGCGTCTCCGCGCTGGGCAAGAAGGGCGAAGTAAGCCTGAAGATGCGCGAGCTCGGCGGCATGTCCCCCGAAGAGCGCCAGACCGCCGGTCCTGCACTGAACGCGCTCAAGACCGAGTTGACCGACGCCATGCTCGCCCGCCGCGCCGTCCTGGCCGAAGCGGCGCTGGATGCCCGGCTGCAGGCCGAGCGTGTCGACGTCTCACTGCCGCCGCGTCCGCGCCGCGTAGGTACCATCCACCCCGTCAGCCAGGTCACCGAGGAGGTCATCGCGATTTTCGCCGATCTCGGTTACGCGGTGGCCGAGGGGCCGCAGATCGAAAGCGACTGGTACAATTTCGACGCGTTGAACATCCCGCCCGAGCACCCCGCCCGGCAAGAGCATGACACGTTCTTCATGCACCGCGACGAAGGCGACAACCGCCCGCCGCATGTGCTGCGGACCCACACGTCTCCGGTCCAGATCCGCTACATGGAAGAGCATGGCGTGCCGTGCCGCATCATCGCGCCGGGCAGGGTCTATCGCGCGGACTACGACCAGACGCACACGCCGATGTTCCACCAGGTCGAGGGCCTGTGCATCGGCGAGGATGTGTCGATGGCGAACCTTAAGTGGACGCTTGAGGAGTTCTTCAGCGCCTTCTTCGGGCGCGACGTGGAGACCCGGTTCCGCGCCTCGCACTTCCCGTTCACCGAGCCGTCGGCCGAGGTCGACATCCAATGCAGCTGGGAGGGCGGTGCCCTGAAGATCGGCGAGGGTAACGACTGGCTCGAGGTCTTGGGCTCGGGGATGGTGCATCCGAAGGTCCTGACCGCTGCCGGCGTTGACCCAGACAAGTATCAGGGCTTCGCTTTCGGGATGGGGATCGACCGGCTGGCGATGCTGAAATACGGGACGCCGGACCTGCGGGCGTTCTTCGACAGCGATCTGCGCTGGTTGAAGCACTACGGCTTCTCGCCGCTGGACGTGCCGCGCACTTTCGCCTGAGCTGTTTGGGGAATTTAGAAGCTAGGGTCCGGCCGACAATGGCCGGATCAAAACGCGGTAATGCTGGTCTGCGCCGCAAGGTGACGCATGTTGATCGCCGGCGTGAACGCTACACGCCAGGCAACGCCTGCCCGGAAGGCGCGACTACCAGTTCCGGACTTCCTCGATCTTCTCGTTGATATCCGCGCCAGCGTCACGGATGCCGTCCTTGATCATGCTCAGGACCGCAAAGACATTCAGAGCGACGATCGATGCCGTCAGAACGACCCAGTCCACGGTGACCGCGCCGTCCTCGTCCTTTTTCAGAGCTTTCAATTTGCCAAGCATGGTGCACCTCGCGCTTCCATGGAAACCTTTATGGCCCCCAATCTCTGCGGAAACGGGGCCGGATTGTGGCAATCTTTAGGCGTGTAATAGTGCAATGTGTGCAATTATAGGTTTATCGCCGGTAACCCGCCACCTGCGCTCTTCGACCGTCTCTGCCACCCGCCCCCTTTTCCTTCGCGCAGGCTTCCACTAAGAGGCCCAAGACCGCTGATCCACGCAAAGGCACGGCAATGAAGTTCACGCTCTCCTGGCTCAAGGACCATCTGGAAACGGACGCCACACTCGAGGAGATCCTCGAGGCGCTGACCGACCTGGGACTGGAAGTCGAAGGGGTCACCGACCCCGCGGCCAAGCTGGGGGCGTTTACCGTTGGCGAGGTGCTCCACGCCGAACAGCATCCCGATGCCGACCGCCTGCGGGTCTGCCGCGTTCAGACCTCGGATGGCGAGAAGCAGATCATTTGCGGTGCGCCGAACGCGCGGGCCGGGATCAAGGTCGTCGTGGCGCAGCCCGGCGATTATATTCCAGGTATCGACGTGACCATTCAGGTCGGGAAGATCCGCGGGATCGAGAGCTACGGCATGATGCTCTCCGAGCGCGAGATGGAACTTTCGGACGAGCATGACGGCATCATCGAACTGGGCGCGGACGCCGAGGTCGGCCAGCGCTATATCGACTATGTCGGCAAGACCGATCCGACGATCGAGATCGCGATTACGCCGAACCGCCCCGATGCGCTGGGTGTACATGGTATCGCGCGCGATCTGGCGGCGCGAGGCATCGGTACGCTGAAGCCGATATCGGACATAGTTGTAAAGGGCAGCTACGGGACACCGATCAAGGTAATTCTTGACGAGAGCGTGAAGGACCGCGCCTGTCCGCTGTTCCTGGGCCGGACGATCAAGGGCGTGAAGAACGGCCCGTCCCCCGCCTGGCTGCAGGAGCGGCTGAGGGCCATCGGCCTGCGCCCGATTTCGGCGCTGGTCGATATCACCAACTACATGACCTACGACCTGAACCGGCCGCTCCACGTCTTCGATGCGGACAAGGTCAAGGGCGACCTTGTAGTCCGCCTTGCCCAGCCCGGCGAAACCCTGACCGCGCTGGACGAAAAGACCTACACGTTCGACGGCTCGGAAACCGTGATCGCCGACGAGAACGGCGTCGAGTCGATCGGCGGCATCATGGGAGGGCTTCCCTCGGGCTGCACCGAGGAGACGGTGAACGTCTTCCTTGAAGGCGCGTTCTTTGATCCGATCCTCACCGCGCAGGGGGGCCGCAAGCTGCGCATCAACTCGGACGCGCGCTATCGGTTCGAGCGGGGGATTGACCCCGAGTTCACGCCGCGTGGCATCGAGATTGCGACGCAGATGATCCTCGATCTTTGCGGCGGCGAACCCTCGGAAGTCTGGACCGCGGGCGAGATCCCGCAGACGGCGCGTTTCTACCCGCTCGACACCAGCCGCGTCTCCAGCCTCGTCGGAATGGACATTCCCGAGGCCGAGCAAATCCGCATCCTGACCGCGCTGGGCTTCGGCGTGGCCAAGGAGCATGGCAGTGTCGAGGTCTGGGTGCCCAGCTGGCGGCCCGACGTGCAGGGCTCGGCGGACCTGGTCGAAGAGATCGCCCGCGTCGCCTCGCTGACCAAGCTGGAAAGCAAGCCCATGAGCCGCACACCCGGCGTTGCGCGGCCGATCCTGACGCCGATGCAGGTGCGCGAGGGTACGGTTCGGCGGACGCTCGCGACGCTGGGCCTGAACGAGTGCGTGACCTATTCCTTCATCGACAGCGAGGCGGCAGAGCTTTTTGGTGGTGGCGCGCAGGCGACAAGCCTTGCCAACCCGATCTCGACCGAGATGAGCCACATGCGGCCGGACCTTCTGCCGGCGCTGCTGCGTGCGGCCGCCCGGAACCAGGCACGCGGATTTGGCGAACTGGGACTTTTCGAGGTTGGCCCGGCCTGGACCGGCGGCGAACCCGAGGACCAGCTGCGCCTGGCGGCCGGGCTGCGGGTCGGTCACACCGGTCCGCGTGATCCGTTCGGCGCGCGCCGTGCGGTGGACGTGTTCGACGCTCGCGCCGATGCCGAAGCTGCGCTTGCCGCGATCGGTGCGCCGGACAGGCTGACCGTGACCACCACCGCGCCAGGCTGGTATCACCCGGGCCGCTCCGGCGTTCTGGGGCTGGGGCCGAAAACCCCGTTGGCGGTGTTCGGGGAGTTGCATCCGAAGGTGCTCGAAGCACTCGACGTCAAGGGCCCGGCCGTGGGCTTCAGCCTGTTCCTCGACAACGTGCCGATGCCGCGCAAGTCCGATAGCGCACGTCCGGCGTTGCGGATCTCGGACTACCAGGCGGTCGAGCGTGACTTTGCTTTCGTGGTCGATGCCGACACGCCCGCCGATGCGATCCTGCGCGCGGCCAAGGGTGCAGACAAGCAGCTGATCGACAGCGTCAGCGTCTTCGACGTCTTCGCAGGCGATAAGGCCGAGGCGCAGATGGGCGAAGGCAAGAAATCGGTCGCCATCGCGGTTCGGTTGCAGCCTACCGAGGGCACGCTGACCGACAAGCAGATCGAGGCCGTGGCCGATAGGGTCGTGGCCCAGGTGAGGAAGGCCACGGGCGGAACGTTGCGCGGCTGAGCAAGTCCCGTGTCCCTCAGGGCGCGGGAACACAAGACAGGGGGAAGCCGATGCAGCTGAACGTTTACCTCTCGGGTGAGATCCACACCGACTGGCGAGACGAGATCCGCGCCGGGGTGAAATCCGCTGGCCTTGAGGTGCGGTTCTCGGAGCCGGTCACCGATCACGCGGCCTCGGACGATTGCGGCGTCGCGATCCTCGGGGCCGAGCCGGACAAGTTCTGGCACGACCGCAAGGGCGCGGCGCTCAACAGCATCCGCACGCGCAAGGGGATTGAGGATGCTGACGTTGTCGTCGTGCGCTTCGGCGACAAGTACAAGCAGTGGAACGCGGCGTTCGACGCAGGCTACGCGGCAGCGTTGGGCAAGTCGCTGATCGTTCTGCATGGCCCGGAGCACGCCCATGCGCTGAAGGAAGTCGACGCCGCCGCCCAGGCCGTGGCCGAGACCCCCGCACAGGTGGTGTCGCTTCTGCGCTACGTCTTGACCGGCAAGCTGCCGCAGGGCTGATCTGTCAGCAGCACTCGTGGGGTGCTGCTGCCAAATTGCTGAAATTGCAGGCAAAAACAGAAATATGACTTGCCCGTGACGGGCCGTGGTCGCACCATTTCCGTATCGAGTACCTGACATGAGGCTTGAATGCGGATCATCAGCGATGCGGAGAAGATGCTTCTGGGTCACGGTCTGACGACGGCCGAGATCCTCTACCGGATGCCGGACTGCCAGAAGCTTTTACAGACCTTCACCTGGCAAGAATACGACACAGCGCCGGAATTTCCCCGGTTGCACGCGTTCCTCGAATTCTGGCGCGACACCCTGGACGGGCCGTTGCACTCTGTGCGCTACTCGCACCAGCACCTGGTTCGTCCGGGAGAGTGGCGCAATGTCGATGGGATGCTGACCCTTCATTAGCAGAGGGGCGGCGGCAACGCCAATTGGGCGCCGCCGCACCACCCTGGGCAACCGGAAAATGGCCATTCGAGCCATACATCGGGCGATCGGGCACCGGTGAGTCGTAGTTGACGTTACGTCACCGCGTTGAAAGCGCTTGCTTGGAAAAAATTAAATCTGTTTAGCGTCACCGCGTCGCACATGGGGGCGGCCACTGGGAACGAGGGAAAACATGCTCAAAGAGTTCAAGGATTTTATCGCGCGCGGCAATGTCATGGACATGGCGGTCGGCATCATTGTCGGGGCGGCGTTCACCGCGATCGTGACCTCCATGGTCAACGATCTGATTCAGCCGATCATTGGTTTGATCCTGGGTGGCGTCGATTTCTCGAACTACTTCATTACGCTGGACGGCGGCGAGTACAGCACGCTGGCCGCGGCCGAGGAAGCGGGTGCTGCCACTTTCAACTACGGCAAGTTCATCACCGCGCTGATCAACTTCCTGATCATCGCCTTCGTGGTTTTCCTGCTGGTCAAGGGTGTGAACCGCGTGAAGGAAGCCACCGCGAGAGAGGAGGAATCCGAGGAACTGGCGCCCGCCGGCCCCACCTCGGAGCAGCTTCTGGCCGAGATCCGGGACCTGCTGGCCAAGCCCGCGGCCTAAACCAGCCAGAGTCCGAGGTAGAGGACCGCCATGCCGCCGACGATGGCGGCGATCATCGACTTCGTCGCGGCGCCGATCATCAGCGCCGCGGCAGCCGCCATCATCCGCGCCGGATCCGGCTGTCCATCTGTCGCCGCAGGCCAGACGACCAGCGGTGCGACGAGCCCCGGAAGAACCGCAACGGGCACATAGCGCAGGCAGCGCAACACGAACGGGTGCAACTGGCGATCCCCGATCAGACCCAGGAAAGACAGGCGGATCAGGTAGGTGCCCACGCCCATGCCAGCGATCAGCAGCCAGATCTGGCCATCGGTCCAGCTGCTCATACCCGGACCTCCCGCGGGTGAGAGCCGGGGCCCCAGGTTTCCACGGCTGCCCCTGTCAGCATTGCGAAGAAGGCGGCGATCAGCAGGCCAAGGCTGAATGGGATCCACGCCAGCGCCAGCGCCAGCACGACCGAAACCAGCGCGGCCGAGACATGCGCCAGGCTTTTCAGTTGCGGCGCGACGAGCGCCAGGAAGGTGATCGGCACCGCGAAGTCGAGGGCGAATTCCTCGGGGATCGCAGCGCCCGCGACTGCGCCGACATAGGTGAATGTGTACCATAGCGGGCAGACCGCGAGGACGGCTCCGGTATAGAACGCCAGCTTGTCCTGCAGGCCGAGGCCCGGCCGCTCCTGGAAATAGGCGATCGAGGTGCCATAGGTCTGATCGACCAGCGTGTAGGCGATCAGCGCCCGCTGCCAGAGCGGCGCATGGCCAAGGTGTGGCGCCAAGGACGCTGAGTACATCGCCATCCGTAGGTTCACGGCCAGCGCCGTGACAAGCACCACCAGCAACGGCGCGTTGTCCGAGATCAACTGGATCGCCGTGAACTGTGATGCGCCCGCGATCACAAGCGCGGTCATCGCCATCGTCTGGCTGATGTCGAGCCCAGCCTCGGTCGCCAGCACGCCGAAGAGCATTGCGAAGGGGATCAGGACCAGCAGGAAGGGCAGGCCGCCGCGAAAGCCGGCGACGAAATGGGTGCGGGCGTTGTTCATGGCATTCCGCCTACTCCTGCGGCAGAGGATTGTAAAACCATCTTCCGTGATCTTGCCAATCGCGGATCGTGGTGGTTTCGTGCCGCCGACTGGAGGCCCCATGCCCGATCTTCCGATCCTGCCCGATCCTGACGACCCGCGCCTGACCCGCCCTGTCGAGGCCATCGACCAGCATGGGCAGGCGCAGGAAATCCGCGTGGTGGAGGAACGGCCGCTGACGATCTATCTCAACAGTCAGGAAATCGTCACCGCGATGACGATCGGCGATCACCCCGAGTTTCTGGCGGTGGGGTATCTGCGCAACCAGGGCATGCTGCTGGACAGCGACGAGATCACCGGCGTCAGTTTCGATGACGAGGTCGAAGCCGTCGTCGTCCGTACCGCCCGCGCCACCGATTACGAGGACAAGCTGCAGCGCAAGACCCGGACCTCGGGCTGCGCCGTGGGTACGGTTTTCGGCGACATGATGGAGGGGCTCGACGGCGTCACACTGCCCGATGCGCGGGTGAACACCTCGGAACTCTACGCGCTGGCGCACGAAGTGAACACACTCCCGAGCCTTTATCTGGCAGCCGGGGCGATCCACGGCACGGTCCTGTGCCAGGGCGGTAAGGTGCTCGTCTACATGGAGGATGTTGGCCGCCACAACGCCGTCGACAAGATCGCCGGATGGATGCGGCTCGAGGACGTTCCCGGCGCGGACAAGGTGCTTTACACGACCGGGCGTCTGACCTCGGAGATGGTGATCAAGACCGCGCTGATGGGCATTCCGGTACTGGCTTCGCGGTCAGGTTTCACCGCCTGGGGGGTGGAGATCGCGCGACAGGTCGGGCTGACGCTGATCGGCCGGATGCGCGGGCAGCGCTTCCTGTGTCTCTCGGGCGAGGAGCGGCTGGTGCGCGACGCCGATCCGGGCCGCGCACCCGAGGAGCCGCGCGGTGCGCGCCGCAAGGGGGCGCGGGATGACTGAGGTTCTGGGCGTGGTTCTGGCCGGCGGCCTGGCGACCCGCATGGGCGGGGGCGACAAGTGCCTGCTGAAGCTGGGGCAGGGCACGTTGCTGGACTCGGTGCTCCATCGTTTGCGGCCACAGGTGGCCGAGGTGGTACTGAACGCCAATGGCGATACGGCGCGGTTTTCGGCGTTCGGGCTGGACGTGATCCCCGACGGGGTCGCCGACTATCCCGGGCCGCTGGCCGGGGTGCTCGCCGGGCTGGACGCTGCCGTGGAGCGGGGCTTCGATCACATCGTCACCGTCGCGGGGGATACGCCGTTCTTTCCGCGGGACCTGGTGTCGGCGCTGACAGCCGCCGCGCGGGCCGAGAACGTGCCGATCGCTCTGGCCGCGACGCCGGACGCCAAGCGGGGCATTGGGCGGCACCCGACATTCGGCCTGTGGCCGGTCGCCCTGCGCGACGATCTGCGTGCCGCCTTGGCCGAGGGCACCCGCAAGGTCGTGGCCTGGACCGACCGCCACGGCGCGGCCAGCGCCATGTTCCCGGTCGACACCCCAGAGGGCGATCCGTTCTTCAATGTGAACACGCCCGAGGATCTTCAGGCGGCGCGCGCCCGGATCGGGGCTGAGCCATGAAGCTGTACGGTGTGACCGGGCGGAAGAACCAGGGCAAGACCACGCTGGTCGAGCGGCTGGTCGCGCATTTCAGCGGGCAGGGCCTGCGCGTGTCGACGGTCAAGCACACCCATCACGGCGTAGACCTCGAGGTGCCGGGCACCGACACGCACCGCCACCGGCAGGCGGGTGCGGGCGAGGTGGTACTGGCCTCGGCATCCCGGTTGGCATTCCTGCACGAATTGCGTGGCGAGGAATGGGATCTGCCCCGGATTCTTTCGGTGATGCAATCCGCCGATCTGGTGCTGATCGAGGGCTACAAGTCCGCACCGCATCGCAAGATCGAGGTGTGGCGTGGCGCTGCCGAGCCTCCGCTGCTGCGGGAGAACGCGACGATCCGGGCGCTGGCGGGGGTCTCCTCGGTCGCGCCCGAGGGGATGCCGGTCTTCGATCCCGACGACATCGACGCCATCGCAGCGTTCATCCTGGAGGACGCCGAGGGATGAGCGAAACGCCGAAGCTGAAGAACGACTGTTTCGCGCTGCCGCCCGGCGTCGACTGGACCCCGGTGGACGAGGCGCTCGGCCTGCTTCGCACGGGGCTGGTTCCGGTTGCAGGGACGGAGAGCGTGCCGCTGGAGACCGCGCTGGGACGGATCCTCGCCGCGCCGCTAATCGCCGTGCGGGCAAATCCGCCAAGCGCTAACACTGCCGTCGACGGCTTTGGGCTGCGCCATGCAGAGTTGCCGGAAAGCGGCGAAGTCGAGCTGCCACTGGCCGAGGGCCGCTCAGCCGCTGGGGCGCCGCTCAAGAATATGCTGCCCGAGGGCCATGCTGTCCGCGTGCTGACCGGTGCGATGCTGCCTGAAGGCGTCGACACGGTTATCCTGCAAGAGGATGTCGCCGTCGAAGGCGACCGCATCCGCTTTCGCGCCGGGCTGAAGCGGGGGGCGAACTGCCGCGAGGCAGGCGAGGATGTGCCCGAGGGGGCCGAGGCGCTGCCCGAGGGGCGCGTTTTGTATCCGCAGGATCTCGCGCTGGCGGCGGCGCTCGGGCACGGCTTGGTCGAGGTGCGAATACCACTGCGCGTCGCGGTACTCTCGACCGGGGACGAGTTGCGTCCCGCCGGGGCCGAGGCCGCGCCGCACCAGACCTACGACGCCAATCGCCCGATGCTGCTGGCGCTGATCCGTGCCTGGGGTATGGAGCCAGTGGACCTTGGCGCCGCGCCGGACAGCGCCGACGAGGTGCGCGCCCGCCTGGAACGCGGCGCCGAGCAGGCCGATGCGGTGATCGCCACCGGTGGCGCTTCGGCTGGCGACGAGGATCATGTCTCGGCGGTGCTGCGCGCTTCGGGGAAGCTCTCGACCTGGCGGATCGCGATCAAGCCGGGGCGACCGCTGGCGATGGCGAACTGGGGCGGCGTTCCGGTCTTCGGCCTGCCGGGCAACCCGGTCGCGGCTTTCGTCTGCGCCTTGCTCTTCGCGCGCCCCGCGCTGTCGCTTCTGGCCGGCGGCGGCTGGCTTGAGCCGCAGGCGCTTACCGTGCCGGCGGCATTCGAGAAGCGCAAGAAGCCCGGTCGCCGCGAGTATCTGCGGGCGCGGCTTGACGCTCAGGGTCGGGCCGAAGTGTTTGCATCCGAGGGCTCGGGCCGGATCTCGGGGCTCAGTTGGGCCGAAGGGCTTGTGGAATTGCCCGACGGCGCGCTCGACGTCAGTCCCGGGACGCCGGTGCGCTTCCTGCCCTATTCCGGCTTCGGACTGTGACCGCCGCCGCGCCCTGCGCGCCGCGCAGCGAGGTCAGGGCCGCGCAGATCCACACCGGCGCCTTCTATGTCGCGATGTTCGCGGTCATGGGCGCGCACCTGCCGTTCTGGCCTGTCTGGCTGGAAGACTGGGGCCTGACGCCCGGCGAGGTCGGGTTCTACACGACGATGGGCGTCGCGACGCGGGTGGTCGCTGGTCTCGGCTTTCCCGTCCTGGCCGACCGGCTCGACCAGCGTCGGCTGGTGATGGTTGGCCTCTGCCTACTGGCGGCCGCGGTTTTCGCGGCTCAGGCGGGGATCGAGACCAAGGGTCTTCTGCTGCTGGCCACGCTGGTCAACGGTGCCGCGCTCTCTGGCGTTCTGCCTCTGGGCGAGGCGCTTGGCGCGGGGGCCGCGCGCAGCTACGGGTTCGCCTATGCGCCCGTGCGCTCAACCGGTTCGGTGTCCTTCCTCGTCACCAGTGTCGTGCTGGGGCTTTTGATCGCGCCACTAGGCGCGGATGTGGTGCTGTGGTGGATCGTCGGGTGCAGCCTGATGGCAGCATTTCTGGGCCGCAGGCATCCCGGAGGCGGCACGCTGAAAGGGCACAAGCCGCCGGCGTTATCCGAGATCGGGCGGATGCTGATGCAGCCAACCTTCCTGCTGTTCACGCTGGGTATCTCGCTGAGCCTGTCGAGCCATGCGGTCTACTATGTCTATGGCTCGGTCCATTGGCGGGCCTTGGGGATCGGCGACGGGACCATCGGGGCGCTCTGGGCGTTTTCGGTGGCGGTCGAAATCGGCGTGATGCTGTTTCTGGCGCCGTTCGCGCTGCGGCGCTTCGGAGCCATCGGCATGATGGCACTGTCGGGTGCTGGGGGCATCCTGCGCTGGGGCGCGATGATGTTCGATCCGGGCACCGGCTGGCTCTGGGTGCTTCAGATCACCCACTCGCTGACCTTCGTGGCCGGGCACCTCGGGGCCATCGCTTTCGTGCAGGCTGCCGTGCCGGAACGCTACGGCGCTTCGGCGCAGGGTGCGTTCCTTGGCCTTGGCGGTGGCGTGATGACGGCGCTGGGCATGGGGTTGGCCTCGGCGGTCTACCCGGTGGCGGGCGGCCTGACCTACGGGATCGCGGTGGCGATGTCGGCCGCGGGGTTGGTGCTGATCCTGCGGTTGCGAAGCCGCTGGCTGGGTCAGGAGCTGGACGTCTAGTCTGCCACCGCCTCGGGTGCGCTGCTGGCCTGGACCAGCAGAACATAGGCCCGGCCCGAGCGGGTATCGACGAGGTTCAGCAGGGTCTGGTCCGATGCCTCGGGGGCGACCTTGTGCAGCATGTGGTCGAACTTGCGCTGGAAGTGCAGCGCCGTGTCCCGGAAGATCGGATCGGCGCGCATCCGCTCGCGCACGGCGTCGAGCGCGCGCTGGTCGGTGATCCCGTTCAGCGGCATCAGCGCGGCGCGTTCGGCGCCGCCCTTGGCAAACTGCCGCCAGTCGGTGGCGGTCGCGGGTGCGGGCATCAGGTCGTCCATGTAGAGCCCGTTCTGCGCCAGCAGCGTCAGAGTGTCCTCGGACGAGCGCAGCAGGCGGGCAAGTTCCGGCTCGCCCATGGCGCGGGAGAGGACCGCGAAACCCTCGCGGTCGCTGGCGTCGCGAGGGAAATTGAGCGCCCGCACCGCATCATCCAGCGACAGCCCGTCATGATGATCCCGCCCGCCCTCAAGCGGTAGGTCGGGCTGGTCGCTATCCTGTCGCGACTCGGGTGCTGGCGCGGTGTCTTCGATGGGTGGGGTTTCGACCGGAGCGGGTTCGGGCTGCGGCGCAGGCTCGGGCCCGGGTGCAGGGGTGATGATCGGCCGGGCCGCGAGGACCTGCTCGGCTCGGCGCAGGGCGGTATCGGTGGTCTTGAGACGCCGTTCCAGCCCGTCGATCCGCTTTCCCAAGGCTTCGATCTCGCGCCGCAACTCCGGATCTGCGGGCGCGGCCCCGGCCTGCGCAGTCAGCATCCCGGTATAGAGCAATGCCAGCGCCCAGAACACCGCAAGCGGCAGGATCAGCGCGGCGCCAAGCCCCGCCAGCGCCAGCAGAAGCGAGATGCCGCCGGGCGCTGCGCCGCCCAGATAGCCGATGGCATAGGCAAGCACGCAGCCCGCCCAGACCGCGCTCGCGATCAGCGCGGCGCGGCGCGCCTTGGCGGGACGCCCGTCCTGTTGTTCCGGCTCTGGCAGCATCGCGGCCGGCCCCCGTTGATCAGATGTACTGCACGTCCAGGATCTCGTAATCCTTGACCCCGCCGGGGGTCTTCACCTCGACGCTGTCACCGGTCTCCTTGCCGATCAGCGCGCGCGCCAGCGGAGACTTCACGTTCAGCAGGCCGTTCTCGATGTCGGCTTCGGCCTCACCGACGATCTGGTACGTCTTTTCCTGCTCGGTATCCTCGTCGATCAGCTTGACCGTTGCCCCGAACTTGATCGAGCCGGACATGCGGGTGATGTCGATCACGTCGGCACGGCCGATGATGCCTTCTAGTTCCGCGATGCGGCCCTCGATGTGGCTCTGCTGCTCTCGGGCGGCGTGGTACTCGGCGTTCTCGGACAGATCGCCGTGCTCGCGCGCTTCGGCGATGGCGCGGATGATGTTCGGGCGTGCCTCGGACTTCAGCTGCTTCAGCTCGGCGTCGAGCTTGGCGAAACCCTTCTTGGTCAGCGGTATCTTTTCCACTCTCGTACCTCCTCAACTCTCGGAAGCCTTTTCCGGCCCCTGTCGGTGCAGCCCCGGCAGGTCCGGGGGGCGGCATTCAAAAAGGACCGCCCGTCGCCGGGCGGCCCGTCAGCCTCGAACGATAGGAGCGGATCTGGGCGAGTTCAAGCGCCGCGATGCAGCCGCCGCGCGCTTGCCGTCGCGCCGCGCGACGCTGCGTCCGCATTGACCTCGGCGCGTAGGCCCTATTACCTCAGACCAAACCGGAAGGAGGTCCCCAGATGAGCGAGATCGAGCGCGAAAGCATGGACTATGACGTCGTCATCGTGGGCGCGGGACCGGCGGGGCTGAGCGCGGCGATCCGTCTGAAGCAGCTCGACGCCGACCTGAATGTGGTCGTGTTGGAAAAGGGCTCCGAGGTGGGTGCCCATATCCTTTCCGGCGCGGTGCTGGATCCCTCTGGCCTTAACGCGTTGATACCGGACTGGAAGGAGAAGGGCGCGCCGCTGAACGTGCCGGTCAAGGACGACCGCTTTCTGCTGATGGGCGAAGGCGGGCAGATCCGGATCCCGAACTGGCCGATGCCGAAGCTGATGTCGAACCACGGCAACTACATCGTCTCGATGGGAAATGTCTGCCGCTGGATGGCCGAACAGGCCGAGGCGTTGGGCGTCGAGATATTCCCCGGCATGGCCTGTTCGGAACTGGTCTACGAAGGCGACCGGCTGGCCGGTGTGGTCGCGGGCGAGTTCGGGATAGAGAAGGACGGCACCAAGGGTGCTTCCTACGAGCCTGGCATGGTGCTGCGCGGCAAGTACGTCTTTCTGGCCGAAGGCGTGCGCGGCTCGCTGAGCAAGCAGGCCATTGCGCGCTACAAGCTGGACGAGGGTGTCGAGCCGCAGAAATACGGGCTCGGCATGAAGGAAATCTGGGAAATCGATCCCGAGAAGCACCGCGAGGGCCGGGTCGTCCACACGATGGGCTGGCCGCTGGGCAAGAACGCGGGCGGCGGGTCATTCATCTACCACGCCGAGAACAACCAGGTGTTTCTGGGCTTCGTCGTGCATCTGAACTACGAGAACCCGTATCTCTACCCCTATGCCGAGTTCCAGCGCTTCAAGACCCACCCCGAGATCCGGGAACTGCTGAAAGGCGGCAAGCGCGTAGCTTATGGCGCCCGTGCGATCACCGAGGGCGGCTGGCAGTCGATGCCGAAACTGGCCTTTCCGGGGGGCGCGCTGTTGGGCTGCTCGGCCGGTATGGTCAACGTGCCGCGCATCAAGGGCAACCACAACGCGATGTTCTCGGGCATGGCTGCCGCCGAGGCCGCGCACGAGGCGATCAAGGCAGGGCGCGAAGGGGACGAGTTGTCCGCCTATGATACAGCGGTGAAGTCCGGGCCGATCGCCAAGGATCTCAAGCCCGTGCGCAACGTCAAGCCGCTCTGGTCGAACCGGGGCCTGTGGTCATCGCTGATGCTGGGCGGTTTCGACATGTGGATGAGCAGCCTGACAGGCTGGAACCCGCTTGGCACGCAGAAGCACAAGAAATCCGACGCGCAGGCGACGGGCGAGGCGTCGAAGTTCGAGCCGATCGACTACCCCAAGCCGGACGGCAAGTTGACCTTCGACCGGCTGACCAATGTCAGTTTCTCGGGCACCAACCACGCTGAAGATCAGCCGAGCCATCTGAAGCTGAAGGATCCAGCCGTTCCGGTGCAGGTCAACCTGCCGAAATTTGCCGAACCGGCGCAGCGCTATTGCCCCGCCGGGGTCTACGAGATTGTCGAGGAAGAGGGGCAGCCGCCCCGCTTTCAGATCAACGCGCAGAACTGCGTCCACTGCAAGACCTGCGACATCAAGGATCCCAGCCAGAATATCGTCTGGTCTACGCCGCAGGGGGGTGAGGGGCCGAATTATCCCAATATGTGATCAATTTCCCAACACCTGATCGCCGGTCACGCGGGCGTTGCGCCTGTGTGTTTGCCAAGGCCGCGGTGCCGCCCTACAGTCGGTCAAAGCCTTCGTTGGAGGAGTGAGGATGAGAGCTCGCCTTTGGACCGGACTGCAGGCCTCGGCCGTGGCGCTGGCGGTGGCAATGACCGCCCCGGCTGCCGGTGCGCAAGGACTGGCCGGCCCCTATCTGGCAGGTAGCCAGGCCGATCTGCGCAATGACTATACGGCAGCGGCGCACTATTATGACGATGCGATCCGGGCGGCCTCGGAAGATGCTTCGCTGGTGCATGCCGCGATGGTGGTCAACGTGATCGCCGGCCGGCTCAACCGGGGCCTCGACATGGCCCGGCGCCTTCAGCCGATCGAGCCCGACAACCAGCTGATCTCGCTGACGATCCTCTCGGAGACTCTCCGCGAGCAGGACTATGCCGCCGCGCTCCGGTTGCTGGACGAGGACGCGAGCCAGCTGAACCCGATGTTCTCGGACCTGGTGCGCGGCTGGGCCCGGATCGGCGAGGGAGATTTCGCCGGCGGCACCGCTGTGTTCGAGGCGATGAGCAACAATGCCGCCTCGGATGTCTTTGGACGGCTTCACCTGGCCTATGCCCATGCGTTTGCCGGTGATTTCGAGACAGCGGCCACTCTGCTCGACGGCGGAGAGAACGGCCCGCTCCATATCGACCGCATGGCGATCGAAACGCATCTCGTGGCACTGAGCCAGATCGACCGTGGCGCCGATGCGATGGAGCTGATCGACCAGGTGCTCGCCAACGGCGGCGCCGATATCCAGTTCGAGCGCATGCGCGAGCGGCTCGCCAAGGGCGAGACCCTGACCTACGAGCAGGTGGCAAGTCCGTCGCATGGTGCTGCGACCGCATTCAACCTGCTCGCCGATGCGCTGGTCCGTGAGGATGCGCTGCGACTGGCGCTGTTCTACGCCCGCCTCGCGACGCATATCCGCCCGACCTACGACCAGGCAACCACCCTCATTGGCGACATCCTGGCCGAGCAGGGCCAGGAGGAGCTGGCGATCAGCACCTTCGAGGAAGTCGCGCCGGGATCGCCCTGGTATATCCCCGCCGAGATCGGCCGCGCCTCGGCGCTGGAACGGGCGGGCCGGGTCGACGAGGCCATCGAGGTTCTGTCGAACCTGGCGCGCGAAGAGCCCGAAGTGATCTCGGTGCACACGGCGCTGGGCGACACCTTGCGGAACAACGAGGAATTCGGCCGGGCGGTGGATGCCTACAGCGCGGCGGTCGCGCTGGTCGACGAGGTTGAGCAGCGGCACTGGCGCCTCTACTACGTACGTGGCATCTGCCTCGAGCGCACCGACCGCTGGGACGAGGCCGAAGCCGACTTCCGCACCGCGCTTGAGCTCAATCCGGACCAGCCCAGCGTGCTGAACTATCTCGGCTATTCGCTGGTCGAGCTGCGCCGGAACATGGACGAAGCGCTCGACATGATTGAACGCGCCGTCGCGCAGCGTCCGCAGGACGGCTACATCACCGACAGTTTGGGCTGGGTCTACTACCGCCTTGGTCGTTTCGACGAGGCCGTCGCCCCGATGGAGCGTGCGGTCGAACTGGCCCCCGTCGATCCGGTCATCAACGATCACCTCGGTGACGTGTTGTGGATGGTTGGGCGAAAGCTCGAGGCGCGGTTCCAGTGGAAGCGCGCGCTTTCCTTCGAGCCCGAGGAGGACGAGGCCGAGCGGATTCGGCGCAAGCTGGACGTCGGTTTGGACACAGTGCTCGAGGAGGAAGCTGCCGCCGACGAGGAGAAGACGGCCGAGACCGTCAGCGGCAACTGACGCGCATCCCGCCGTGACCGGACCCCGGGAAGTGGCTCGCCTTGCGCGGGCCAAGATCAACCTTGCGCTGCACATCACAGGGCGGCGAGAGGATGGTTATCACCTGCTCGACAGTTTTGTCGTTTTCGCCGATCTCGGCGACACCATAAACGCCCGCGCAGCGCCTGAAACGCGGTTGAGGATCACCGGACCATTTGCGGCCGGGTTGAGCGCCGGGCCGGACAACCTTGTCAGGAAAGCCGCCGCGCTCATGCCGGATTGTCCTGCCGACCTGACGCTCGAAAAGATGCTCCCGCTCGCCGGGGGCATCGGAGGCGGCTCGGCGGATGCGGCGGCCGCTCTGCTCGCGCTGGCAGACCTCTATGGTACGCCGTTGCCTTGTTCCGAGGACGTCCTCGGCCTTGGCGCTGATGTTCCGGTCTGCTTGAACGGTCGACCGATCCGAATGCGTGGCATCGGAGAGGAGCTTGAGCCGGTTCCTCCGCTTCCAGATCTTTGGTGCGTGCTGATCAACCCGGCGGTGGAATGCCCAACCGGGCCGGTATTCCATGGGCTGGCCCGCCGCGACAACGCGCCCCTGCCTGCTTTCCCAGATGCGTTTCCTGACCCGGGCTTGCTGGCAGACTGGCTTAGGAACACGCGCAACGACCTGGAGGCGCCCGCACTGGCACTCGTGCCCGTGATCGGTGCGGTCCGTGAGGCACTCGCCGCGCAACCGGGTTGCCTGCTCGCGCGCATGTCCGGGTCCGGCGCGACGGTGTTCGGGCTGTTCGGCGACGAAGTGGCCGCACGAGCGGCAGAGACGGCGATATCGGCTGCCGCGCCAGAGTGGTGGTGCCGGGCGGCGCGCGTCTCGAGCTAGCGCTGCGCCGGTGGCATGCGGGGGCCTCCGTCGGGAGTATTTGAGGGATTGAGAAGGCTCGGCCGCCTGTCAGGCGACGCGCGATACCACGAATTCGGCCAGGTCCGCCAAGTTGTCGCGCAGCGGATGCTCGGGGATTGTGGCGATTGCCTCCCGCGCCTCGTTGGCGCGGGCGAGCGCGCGGTTCCGGGCGGCGCGCGTCTCGAGCTAGCGCTGCGCCGGTGGCATGCGGGGGCCTCCGTCGGGAGTATTTGAGGGATAGAGAAGGCTCGGCCGCCTGTCAGGCGACGCGCGATACCACGAATTCGGCCAGGTCCGCCAAGTTGTCGCGCAGCGGATGCTCGGGGAGTGTGGCGATTGCCTCCCGCGCCTCGTTGGCGCGGGCGAGCGCGCGGTTCCGGGTTTCCTCGAGCGCGCCGTGGCGCTGCATCAGAGCCTGCGCGTGTTCAAGGTCGCCATCACGCTGGTCTCCGCGCTCGATCACGCGGGTCCAGAAGGCGCGCTCCTCTTCGTCGGCCTTCTCAACCGCGAGGATCACGGGCAGCGACATCTTGCGCTCGCGGAAATCGTCGCCGGTGTTCTTGCCGAGGCTCGCGGTGACGCCGCCGTAGTCGAGCAGGTCGTCGACGATCTGGAAGGCGATGCCCAGAGCGTCACCATAGGTCCGAAGCGCGTCGACATGATCTTCGGGCGCGCCGGAGATAACGCCGCCGACCTCTGTCGCTGCCGCGAACAGGGCGGCAGTCTTGCCTCGGATCACTTGAAGATAAGTGTCCTGGCCGGTGCCAAGGCTGCGCGCGGCAGACAGTTGCAGGACTTCACCTTCGGCGATCACGGCGGCTGCGTTGGCGAGAATGTCGAGCACTCGCAGACTGCCTGTCTCGACCATCAGCTGGAAGGAGCGCGCAAACAGATAGTCGCCGACCAGCACCGAGGACTGGTTGTCCCACAGCAGGTTCGCGGTCGGGCGGCCGCGCCGCTGGGTGCTCTCGTCGACGACGTCGTCGTGCAGCAGCGTCGCGGTATGGATGAATTCGACCGTGGCGGCGAGACGCACATGGTGCTCGCCCTCGTAGCCGCAGAGCCGGGCTGCAGCGAGGGTCAGCAGCGGGCGCAGACGCTTGCCGCCGGCTTCGACCAGATGCCGGGTGACTTCGGGGATTCGCGGGGCGTGTTCCGAGGCCATGCGCCGGGCGATCAGCGCATTCACCGCCTCCATGTCAGGGGCAAGCGCGCGCTGCAGGCTTTCGAAGGCTCCGGTGGATGTGGTCTTCACGTTCGATCCCGTGCGTTAGTCTCGACGGCCCCGCAGCGGGTCGCTAGATTGCGCCCCATGGAGGAAATCCTGCGCACCACGGACCCGACGTTGATCCCTTTCGCCAGCGCCCTGCTGCGCGCCGAGGGTATAGAATGCTTTCCGATGGACGTCCACATGAGCGTCATGGAAGGCTCCATTGGCATATTGCCGCGGCGGCTGATGGTGCGGCGCACCGATGCCCACCGCGCACGGATCATCCTGACCGACAATGACATCGAGCTTCCCGCCCGCCGCTGAGTTCGCCGACGATGCCCTGACCGAGGACGGCTTCCTGGGGGGGCGCGTGCGATTACTGCAGCCGAAGCGCGGCTATCGCGCGGCCACCGATCCGGTGTTCCTTGCGGCCGCCGTGCCGGCGCGGGCCGGCGAGACAGTCCTGGACCTGGGCTGTGGTGCGGGCGCGGCGCTGATCTGCCTGGGCGTCCGGGTGCCGGGCCTAAGCCTGACGGGGCTGGAACAACAGCCGGTCTACGCCGCGCTCGCCAGGCGCAACGCGGCTCTCAACGGGCTCGAAGCCGACGTGGTCGAGGGCGACGTCGCCGCGCCGCCGGCGAGGCTTCGGACGCAAAGCTTTGATCACGTGATCTCGAATCCGCCCTTCTTCGCGGCTGGAAGCGGAACCTCGGCCGGGGATGCGGGGCGTGCTGCTGCGCATGGCGAGGGATCGGCCGACCTGGCCTGTTTCATCGATCTCGGGCTTCGGCGATTGCTGCCGGGCGGTAGCTTGACGCTTGTGCACCGGACCGAGCGGCTTGGCGATATCCTCTCGGTGTTGGCAGGGCGGGCGGGGGACGTGCGAATCCTTCCAATCGCCCCGCGCCCGGGACGCCCTGCCGGCCGTGTCATCGTCCGCGCGCTAAAAGGGCGCGCCGCGCCTCTGAAACTGCTGCCGCCGTTCGAGGTTCATGCTGGCATCCGGCACGAGGCGGATGCGCCGGATTTTTCACCCGCCGCTCAATCGGTTCTGGCACAGGGCGCGCCGCTCGATCTGGGCGACTGACCGCTGCCCGCCGCATTCTCGCGACAATACGTGATCTCGCAGGTGACAGAACGATGAATTCGTGATGCAATCCGGAGTCGCGAGGGATTACGTGAGAGAAGGAGAGACTGAATGAGCCTGAGTTCCCACCTGACCGAACTCCGCAAGAAACACGAAGTCCTGTCCCGAAAGATCGAAGAGGAACAGCGCAGTCCGGGTTCCGATGATCTCGAAATTACCGACCTCAAGCGCCAGAAGCTCCATCTCAAGGAAGAGATCGAGCGAATTTCACACCAAATGTAGTTGTTTTGCGCGTGTGGCCGGGGTCGGCCACACGCCATTCACGCCGCGTCGCTCTGACGCCGGGCGGCCCCTGCCTTCAGGAAATCCACCATCGCCTTGACCCAGCCCGGATTGTTTACGGGCGTGTCCAGGCTGTCGAGCGCGGGGCCGAGCACCTCGGGAGGGACCTTCTCGCCCAAACGGCCGGAGGCGAGATCGCGCAGCAGCTCGGGCGTGTATTCCGGGTGTGATTGGATCGAGGCCGCATGCGGCGAGTCGAGATCGCCATATGCCAGCACCGCGAACGGGCAGAACGCGTTCGCCGCGACAATGTTCGCCCCCTCGGGCAGGGCCACAACCTGGTCTTGGTGAATGGCGATGCCGGACCAGCGTTCGGGCAGTCCGGAGGTCCAGGCCGGGGCCGACTGCATGGCATACTCCTGAACGCCAAGACCCCAACCGCGGGCCGATTTCTCGACCCGGCCGCCGAGAGCCTGTGCAAGGATCTGGTGGCCGAAGCAGACGCCGAAGACCGGTATCCGCTGCGCCACTGCCGCGCGCAGGAAGTCCTCGAGGGGCGGGATCCACGGATGGTCCTCATAGGCGCCGTGGCGCGAGCCGGTGACGATCCAGCCGTCGGCATCCTGCGGATCGCCCAACGGCTGGCCGCCGTCGACGTCGATCTTCACGGTCTCGATCGACGGATCCTGGGCCTGCACCAGCCGGGCGAAGATGTCGCCATAGTCGCCGTGCCGTGCGGTCACGTCGTCAGGCAGGTCGCCGGTCTTGAGGATGCCGATTCGCATGTGGACGCCTCCGTTGCTCCGCTTCATATGTGGCCAAGCCTGCGGGTGGCGGCAAGAGCGAGATGGTGGGCGGTGGCTCTGAACGACACAGGCCGGCGCATGACGCCGGCCTGGCCATAGTCGGGCTTGAGAAGGTCAGACGAAGTACTGGCCGCCGTTCGCCGAGATCGTCGCGCCGGTAATGAAGCCTGCGTCATCTGCTGCCAGGAACAGCACCGCGCGCGCTATTTCCTCGGGCTCGCCCAGGCGGCCGACCGGGATTTGCGGGATGATGCGCTCGTTCAGCACCTTCTCGTCGATGGCGCGGACCATCTCGGTGCCGATGTAGCCCGGGCAGATCGCGTTGACGGTGATCCCGGCACGCGCGCCTTCCTGCGCCAGGGCCTTGGTGAAGCCCAGATCGCCCGCCTTGGCCGAGGAGTAGTTTGCCTGGCCCATCTGCCCCTTCTGGCCGTTTATCGAACTGATGTTGATCACGCGGCCGAATTTGCGCTCGCGCAGGCCGGGCCACAGGGGGTGGGTCATGTTGAACAGGCCGCTGAGGTTGGTGTCGATCACCTCGCGCCACTGCTCGGGGGTCATCTTGTGGAACATCGCGTCGCGGGTGATACCGGCATTGTTCACCAGCACCTCGACCGGGCCGAGATCGGCTTCGACCTGCTTGAGGCCCGCGGCGCAGGCATCGTAGTCGGCGACCGACCATTTGTAGGTCTTGATGCCGGTCTCGTCGGTGAACTTCTTGGCGGCCTCGTCGTTACCGGCATAGTTCGCGGCTACGGTATAGCCCGCGTCCTTGAGCGCGATAGAGATCGCCGCGCCGATTCCGCGCGAGCCCCCGGTGACCAGTGCAACTCGTCCCATTCTTTCCCCCTTCTTTTTTGCAGGTGAAGTCTCAGATGAAGTATGGGCGCGCCTCAGCGCAGCGCGCCCGTGGCCCGTCCCAAGGACCGGCAGTAGTCGATCCAGCCTCTGACCCTGCTCGGGTCGGCAGGGTTCAGGAGGCGCTTGCCCCAGCGTTCTTGCAATTCAGTGTAGACCGGCGACAGCGTGTTGACGGGGTCGGCATAGCCCTCGGCACCGGCCTGCCGGACGGCGGCACGGGCCAAGGCGGCGGTTCCCTGTTCGTAGAAGTCGATACTGCGATACCCGATGTGGTTGCGCTCTTCGATGATGGCGAGACCCCGGAAGATCGTCGCGCATTCGGTCAGCCGGACCGACAAAGGTGTCACCGTTTCCCCGGTCTGCGCGACGGCCCCGGGCGCGATGAGCGTGGCAGATGCCAGCAAGGCCGCGCCGGCCACGATTTGGATCGGATTCGATTTATGCACCAGTCGTCCCCTCCGGAATGCCGCCCGCGATGCCAGTGGCGCGGGCTTTGCCGCGAGTGTAGCCCATTCCGGAGCCGTTCGCGCAAGCCTTTGTTCTGAAAGTTCCTTTGAAACCTGTCAAAGCGGGCTGGCCCGCAGGGTGAAAGTGATCGGCAAATCGGCGCGGTCGCAGCGCAGGACGATGATCTCGTCCGTGGTCATGACGGCGGTTGTACGGACATGAAGCGTGCGTTCTTCCATCGGCTCTCCTGCACCGCGCGCGGCATGCTGCGCGCGCATCTGGTCGATCAGATCGAGGCAGTTCTGCCAGTCGATACCGGTGATCGTCAGCGGATCCGTATCCGCGGCAACCTGCGCCGCGTTGCAGAGTATCATCCCCACCAGAGCGGCGCGCGCAGGCATAGCCAATCGACACGCATGCGACATCATTCCAGCACCCCCTTGTCGCGCCCCAAGGCACGGCAGTAGTCGATCCAGTCCGTGTTCTCGGAGAGCCGCAGCGGGTTGGCGAAACGGCCGTTCCATTTGCTCTCCATCTGCGCGTAGATCGGGCTCAGATGGATCTCAGGCGTGCTGTGGCCCTCTGCCTCGGCCTGGACCAGCGCGGCCTCGGAGAACCTGATTGCGGCGTTCCGTGCCGAGGCGACCTCGCCCGCATCCTTGCCGCGCCGTTCGCCAATATCGGCTACTTCGCCATAGATCGCGGCGCACTCGACTAGGCTGGTCGAAATGGGTTGCCGGTGCTGCGCCACGGCAACCGAAGTCACCGTGGGCAGAAGCAGCGCAAACGCACTGGCGCGGAGCATTCTCCGGCCGGTGCGCTGCGTCATGGTCAGTCGCGCTCGACGCAAAGGGCGACACCCATGCCGCCGCCGATGCAGAGCGTGGCGATACCTTTCTTGGCATCGCGGCGCTTCATCTCGAAGAGCAGGGTGTTGAGCACGCGGGCGCCGGAGGCGCCGATCGGGTGGCCGATGGCGATCGCGCCGCCGTTGACGTTCACCTTCTCGGGATCCCAGCCCATGTCCTTGTTCACCGCGCAGGCCTGGGCGGCGAAGGCCTCGTTCGCCTCGACCAGGTCGAGGTCATCGACCTTCCAGCCGGCCTTCTCCAGCGCCTTGCGGCTGGCGTGGATCGGGCCCACGCCCATGATCGAGGGGTCGAGACCGGCGGTCGCGTAGCTGGCGATCCGGCCCAACGGCTCGATGCCACGCTTCTGCGCTTCCTCGGCGGTCATCAGCAGGGTGGCGGCAGCACCGTCGTTCAGGCCCGAGGCGTTGGCGGCGGTAACGGTTCCGTCCTTGGCGAAGGCCGGGCGCAGCTTCTGCATCGACTCGAGGTTGGCGCCGTGACGGATGTACTCGTCCTTGTCGACCACGATCTCGGCCTTGCGGGTCTTGACGGTGAAGGGGATCACCTCGTCGTCGAACTTGCCTGCCTTCTGGGCGGCCTCAGCCTTGTTCTGGCTGGCGACGGCGAACTCGTCCTGCTGCTCGCGGCTGATCTGCCACTGCTCGGCGACATTCTCGGCGGTGGTGCCCATGTGGTAGTCGTTGAACGCATCCCACAGGCCGTCCTTGATCATCGTGTCGATGAACTTCATGTCGCCCATCTTCTGCCCGGCACGCAGGTGCGCGGCGTGCGGCGACAGCGACATGCTTTCCTGGCCGCCCGCGACGACGATGTTCGCATCGCCCAGCAGGATGTGCTGCGCGCCCAGTGCGACCGCCCGAAGGCCCGAGCCGCAGACCTGGTTGATGCCCCAGGCCGCGCTTTCCTTTGGCAGACCGGCGTTGATGTGCGCCTGCCGGGCCGGGTTCTGGCCCTGACCGGCGGTAAGCACCTGGCCGAGGATGGTCTCGGACACGTCGGCGGCGTCGACGCCCGCACGCTCCAGCACAGCCTTGATAACGGCAGCGCCCAGCTCGTGGGCGGGCGTGTTGGCGAAGGAGCCGTTGAAGCTGCCGACTGCGGTGCGGGCCGCAGAGGCGATCACGATGTTGGTCATGTCCAATCCCTTGGTCTGTTTCCGCCGAGTAGTCGCGCGGGGTGGGTCCCCGTTCATGCTGCGGCGCAACATACCGGATCACCGGTCCCCACCCCAACGCGCAATCCGTCGCAGGGCAGCCTAGGACGTTCGCAGGAGGAATTCCACCACAGGCTGCCAGACCTCGGCTGGGGCTTTCGCCCCGGTGATCATGCCGACGTGGCCGAGCTTCGGGCGCAGCTGTTCGGCGCCGGGCAGAACGCGCGCCAACGCCCCCGCGGCGGGCAGTTGCGCAATCGAATCGCCGGTCCCGGTCACCACCAGCGAGGGCGGTGTGTCTCCTGGCCGCCCACGCGTGCCTTTCAGGACATTCTCGAGATGCCAGTCGACCAAAAGCGTCTCGGCGGCGGGGCCTGCCATCGGCACGCCGTCCGCCAGCCAGTCCTCGAGCGCGACGAACAGTTCCGCCTGCGGGCTGTCCGCAGGCAGCCCTGCGAAGCGGCGGAACTTGCGGGCGGCCATGATCGGATCGACCATCGCAAAAAGATGCTGGAACACAGTCACGGGGACTGTGCCGAATGCATCGGCGAGCGCCCGGATCTGCATCCGCAGCCGCTGCGTTCCCATCTGCCGCGCCGCGGCACGGACCGCGAAGGGCGCGCCCTGAGTCGCATCGAAATCCCAAGGGGCCCCGATCGTCACCAGGGCGCGCGGGCCCGGCACCTGCATTGTGTGGACTGCGGCCAGCGTGCCGCCCATGCAATAGCCCAGAAGCGCCGGAGGTCGTCCACCAAGCACCTGCGCCACGGCCAGCGCCGGGGTCAGGCGCTGCGCGACATAATCAGACAGGTCGAACCGCGCCTCGGCCCGGCCCGGCGTGCCCCAGTCCAGCAGCATCGGCCGCACCCCTGCCGCTGCCAGTGCCCGGATCAGTGATGTCCGGGGGGTAAGATCCAGGATGTAGGCCCTGTTGATCAGCGAGGGCACCACCAGCACCACCGGACCGGCGGGATCAGTCGCCTCTGGCACCGCACCATAGTCCAGCAACCGCGTGCTGCCCTGCGTCCAGAGTGCGGGCGGCTCGTGCATGGTGCGGCGGTAGGGGTGCCGCTGCCAGGCCTCGATCCCCCGCAGCATTGCAAGCAACCTGTTGGCGGATTCGCAGGCCACGTCAATCGGTTGGGGCGGTGGTGCGTTGAATTCGGGCAGGGCAGGGTGCCAGGGAAAGCTGTCTTCGGCGGCGTTCGGCGCCGCGAGGATTGCCTGCAGATAGGCCGTCACCGCCGAGCCCAGGTGGAAGACGAGCGGTGTGGGGTGGCCGATACGGTGCGCGGCGGGGGCGCTCATGCCCCTCCGGAGGGATGGCGCGTCCCGGAGGTTGCGAGCAGGCTCAGGTGCCGCTCCCACAGGTCGAGATAGCGCTGGGCCGCCGTTTGCCGGTCGCGTGGCGTCGCGGGCCGTTCGGTGCGGCTGTCGTTGGGCCTGGGATCGGTTCGGTCTGTATCGGTCATTGTCGCCCGATTACCACGCACCGCGCCTTCGCGTATGCAAAAATGTCGTTGCGGCGCGGAAACACGCGGTGCTATGCAAAAAACATCACCCAGGGAGGGGCTCATGGCGCGCGCACGCACGGAAACCGACGAGCCGGTCATCATAAAGAAATACGCCAACCGGCGTCTCTACAACACGCAGAAGTCGGCCTATGTCACGCTCGAGAATCTGGCCGAGATGGTCCGGAACGAGGTGGATTTCGTCGTCCGCGACGCGAAATCAGGCGAGGACATCACTAGGTCGGTCCTGACGCAGATCATCTTCGAGGAAGAGGCGAAGGGCCACACGATGCTGCCCGCCAATTTCCTGCGCCACCTGATCCGGCTTTACGGCGACACGCTCCAGGGCGTGGTGCCAGGCTATTTGGAAGCTTCGATGGAGACGTTCCTGCGCAACCAGGAAAAGCTGCGCGAGCATGTCACCCAGGCGCTGGGCTCGAATCCGGCGATGGCGAATTTCGAGGCGCTGACTCGGACCAACATGGAACTCTACGAGAATGCCATGCGGATGTTCACGCCGTTCTCTATGCGGGGCGAGCGGGACAAGGCCGAGGCGACCGAAGACGAGCGCAAGCGGGGCGAGTCCAAGGACATGGAGTTGGAAGAGCTGAAGACGCAGCTCAAGTCCATGCAGGACCAGTTGTCCCGGCTGGTAAAGGACAGCTGACCCAGCCCTAGCCGGCGGCGCGTCGCGTGGTCGGACCCTCGCCCGGCAGCGCGTCCAGCGGCGGGCCATATAGTTTGCCCTGCATCGCATCGACGCCCAGCCGCCGCGCGCAAGCGGCATCCTCGGGGTTGGCGATAAACTCGATCACCGAGACCATCTCGAAATGGCGGGCCAGGTCGACCAGCGCGCGCACCAACGCCTGTGCATCACGATCCCGTGCCAGCCCGTCGCCATAGCTGCCGTCGATCTTTACGATGTCGAAACGCTGCTGTCGGAACTGGGCGAAGCCTGTGCGTCCGGCACCGAAATCGTCAAGCGCGACGCTGACGCCCAGCCGGTGCAGTTCGGCGACGAACTGCGTGCGGGCCGGGTCCTCTTGCTTCCCGTCCTCGGCCAGTTCGACGATCATGCGATACCCAAGGTCGGGCCCCTGGCGGGTTGCTGCAGCCAGATCCCCGAGCCAGCCGTCGCTTTCACAAGTGGCCTGGCCGGCGTTGATCGCCAGCCGCAAGTCCGGCTGCCGCCGCAGCGCGGCAAGCGCCTGGCGCAGCACCTCGCGGTCCAGGGTGGCGGCGAGCGAGGTGCCGGCGAGCGCCGGCAGGAATTGCGCCGGGGCCAGAAGGCCGCCGTTCGCTGTACGCACCCGCACCAGAGCCTCGTGGAAGGCGACCCGTCTTGTATCGCGTGCGTCGACGACCGGCTGATAGGCCAGTTTGACCCGCCCTTCGGCCAGGGCTCGGAGCACCATCGAGCGGGTCGCGCTGCCCCCAACGTGCCCCTTCAGGAGTGCGGCTGCATCGTGTTTCCGGGCTTGGATCTGCTTGGTCTTCATCGGTCGCCTCCGTCCGTCCGGGCCTTGTGTCCGGATGCAGCGACATTGCGCGCTTCCACTTAAGCGTCCGTGAATATTGCGGTTTTGTTCTAAAAATGTTCCCATCCCGCAAAAGGAGCCCGAGATGACTGAACGTTGCCCCTGGTGCGGGGATGACCCGCTATATGTTGCGTATCACGATACGGAATGGGGCGTTCCGGAATACGACTCGAGGGCCTTGTGGGAGAAACTTGTTCTCGACGGTTTCCAGGCCGGGCTTGCCTGGATCACGATTCTTCGCAAGCGCGACGCCTTCCGCGAGGCTTTCGCCGGTTTCGACCCGGTCCGGGTCGCTCGGTTCGACGAATCGGATGAGGCCCGCCTGCTGGCCGATCCGGGCATCGTGCGGCACGGCGGCAAGATCCGCGCCGCGATCAAGGGCGCGCAGATCTGGGAGAAGATCGAGGAACGCGAGGGGTTCGACAGCTACCTCTGGCGCTACACCGACGGCAAGCCAATCCAGAACAGCTTCGCCAGCATGGCCGAGGTCCCGGCGCAGACGCCGCTTTCGCAGCGGATCTCGAAGGACCTTAAGGCCGAAGGTTTCACCTTTGTCGGGCCGACCATCGTCTACGCCTTCATGCAGGCAGTCGGAATGGTCAACGACCACATCGTGAACTGCCCGCGTCATGCCGAAGTGGCGAAGCTGGGCTAGGCCCTGCTGGTCAGATCCCGGCGTCGATCAGTCTGGTCAGAATCGCGCGGGCACTGTCCGACTCCCAGTCGGCTCCTCCCTGTAGTCGGGCGATCTCGTTGCCTTCGCTGTCGACGATCACTGTGATCGGCAGGCCCAGAACGCCCATCTGACGTGCAGCCTGCTGCTTGGGGTCCAGGTAGGTCTCGAGCGTCTCGACGCCGACGCCCTTGTTGAATTTCTTGATGCCCGCAAGACTGTTGCGGCCGGTGGCGATGGCGATCACCTCGAAGTCCGGACCGGACATCTCGGCGTTCAGCGCGTCGAGCGAGGGTTTCTCATGCCGGCAGGGGGCGCACCAGGTAGCCCAGAAGTTCAGCACCCGCAGCTTGCCGTTGCTGTCGGCCAGCGAGACGGGGGTGCCCTCGGCGGTCTCCCAGGTGATCTCGGGCGTCTCGCGCGGGCTTTCGTGGATCACCAGCTTCTTCATGTCTCCGTCACGCAGGTCGGTCAGCTCGGCGCGCATCTCGGGCGTCAGCGGCGCGGCCCAGCCGGGGTTTGCAGAGACGGCGGCGGCTGCGTATAGAAACGCCGCAAGAACGGGCCGCGCAAAGCGCTGCGGGGTCGTGTTCCGGGGTCGGGTCATGGGGCCTGCCTCTTTCAAATCTCGACCGGGGTAATTCATGTCGGACACTGCCAGCAACCAGATGTGGGGCGGACGCTTCGCCGCCGGGCCGGACGCCATCATGGAGGCGATCAACGCCTCGATCGGCTTCGACCGACGACTGGCTGCCCAGGACATCGCGGGCAGCCGCGCCCACGCGGCCATGCTGGCGGCGTGCGGTATCCTGACGGATAACGACGCGCAGGCGATCCGGGAAGGCCTGCTCACGGTGTTGTCAGAAATCGAAAGCGGCGAGTTCGCCTTTTCGACCGCGCTGGAAGACATCCACATGAACGTGGAATCGCGTCTGCGCGAACTGATCGGAGAGCCCGCGGGCCGACTGCACACCGCGCGCTCGCGCAATGATCAGGTGGCGACGGACTTCCGGCTCTGGGTCCGGGACCAGTGCGACGCGGTGGACGCGGGGCTCGAGGCGCTGATCCGCGCGCTTCTGGCGCAGGCCGAGGCCGGGGCCGACTGGGTGATGCCCGGCTTCACCCACCTTCAGACCGCGCAGCCGGTGACCTGGGGCCATCACATGCTGGCTTATGTCGAGATGTTTGCCCGCGACCGCGCTCGATTCGCCGACGCCCGCAAGCGGATGAACGAAAGTCCGCTGGGCGCGGCGGCGCTGGCCGGAACCTCGTTCCCGATCGACCGGCAACAGACGGCCGAGGCGCTGGGCTTCGACCGGCCGATGGCGAACTCGCTCGATGCCGTGTCGGACCGTGACTTCGCGCTGGAGTTCCTGGCCGCGTCCTCGATCTGCGCGATGCACCTCTCCCGCATGGCCGAAGAGCTGGTGATCTGGTCCTCGGCGCAGTTCCGCTTCGTGGCGCTCAGCGACCGTTTCTCGACCGGCTCGTCGATCATGCCGCAGAAAAAGAACCCCGACGCGGCCGAACTGATCCGCGCCAAGATCGGCCGGATCTTCGGTGCCAATGTCACCCTGATGACCGTGATGAAGGGTCTGCCGCTGACCTATTCAAAGGACATGCAGGAGGACAAGGAACCGGTCTTCGACGCCGCCGACAACCTGATGCTGGCACTTGCCGCGATGACCGGCATGGTTGGCGACATGACCGCCAACCGCGAGTCGCTGGCTGCTGCCGCAGGGTCCGGCTTCTCGACCGCGACCGATCTGGCCGACTGGCTGGTGCGGGCGCTGGACATGCCGTTCCGCCAAGCCCACCATGTCACCGGAGCGCTGGTAAAGGCTGCCGAGGACAAGGGGTGCGATCTGGACGGTCTGACCCTGGCCGAGATGCAGGCCGTGCATGACGGCATCACTGACGAGGTGTTCGGCGTGCTCGGCGTCGACAATTCGGTTGCCAGCCGAACGAGTTATGGTGGCACCGCGCCCGCGAACGTGCGCGCGCAGATCGCCGCCTGGAAGGAGAGACTGGGATGAGCCGCACGATCTTCGCCGCAGCCCTGCTGCTGTCCGCCTGTGGCATCAAGGGCGACCCCGCCCCGGTACCCGGCGGCACCGAGCCGCCCGCCCGTGAGCCGGGATTCGACGTGGCGATCTCGGGCACGGCCGACCTGGGCGTGACCTACGAGCGGCGCTCGGACTGAGCGCAGGTTCGGACACCGTGATGAAACCCCGGATCAGCATGGTGTCCCTCGGAGTGTCGGATCTGGACCGGTCGCGCCGCTTCTACCAGAGCGGGCTGGGCCTGCCCCGTGTCGAGACGCCGCCGGGTGTTGTGTTCTTCGCGCTGAACGGCACCTGGCTGGGCCTGTCGGAAAGCGAAAACCTGGCACGGGACGCCGGCGTGTCTTCGTCCGGGCAAGGCTATGCCGGGATCAACCTTGCGCACAACGTCGCCTCCGAAGCCGAGGTCGACGCGGTACTTGCCGCGGCGGTCGAGGCCGGTGCGAAACTGGTCAAGCCGGCTTCCCGTGCCGACTGGGGTGGCTACCATGGCTATTTCGCCGATCCCGACGGCCATCTTTGGGAGGTCGCGCACAATCCCTTCGTCTGGATCGGTCCCGAGGACCCCTGACCCCCGACCCCTAACCCCGGGCCGCCCGAAACAATCCCGGCGAAAGCGTGATTACCGCGTGCGCGCCCGGGCTTGCTATCCTTCCCTGCATCCGCAGCAACCGGAAGGACCGGCCCATGCAGATCCGCAAGGAAATTGCCCCGACGCTGATCATCGGCTCGCTGCTGATCCTGGCGGTGATCGCCGGGATGGTCATCACCTGTCTGCGGATCGGCGATCACCGGGTGCATCTGACGACCGTAGCGATCCTGACCACGTCGGGGCCACTGGTCGCGCGGGTGTTCGAGGGGCTGGTGCGTCGCCGCCAGATGCTCCGCGAGGTCGACCGCAACTGCCTGGCCGCCGAGGACGAGGTGCTGATCTCGCGCACGCTGCCGCTGGTGATGCCGGTGGTGGGCGCGCTCTTCGCCTATACGGTGATGCTCTAGGCGCGGCGCCTCAGGGTTGACCGCAAGCCGGGGCCAAGCTACGCCCCGCTGACCCCCGAACCCGCAGGCCCCGCCCATGTCCGCCCTTCGCCTGACCTACCTGGCCCTGACGATCCTCGGCGCACTCGTGCCGATGTACTATTTCGTGGCCTGGTTTGGCGCGAACGGCTGGTCGCTGTCCGCGATGCTGGACGCCTGGCACGTGAACGACGCCACCAGCGGCCTTGTCTGGGATCTGACCATCGCCGCTGCGGCGCTGACCGTCTTCATCATTGCCGAGGCGACCGTGCGCCGCGACTGGCTGTCCCTGATCGCCATTCCCGCGACGTTCTGCATCGGCGTCTCCTGCGGCCTGCCGCTCTATCTTTTCCTGCGCTCGCGCCCTCTGGACTGACCTCATGGACCACTTTCTCTACCGCAACGGCCGCCTGATGGCCGAGGACGTGCCCCTGGACGAGATCGCCGCGCAGGTCGGCACGCCGTTCTATGTCTATTCCACCGCGACGCTGGAACGGCATTACCGCGTATTCCAGGAGGCGCTGGACGGGCTCGATCACCTGATCTGCTTCGCGATGAAGGCTAACTCCAACCAGGCGGTGCTGCGCACGCTCGCGCGGCTGGGCGCGGGCATGGACGTTGTTTCGGGCGGGGAGTATGCACGGGCCAAGGCTGGCGGAGTGCCGGGCGAGCGGATCGTTTTTTCGGGCGTCGGCAAGACCGAGGACGAGATGCGCGCCGCGCTGACCGGCGGCATCCGTCAGTTCAACGTCGAAAGCGAGCCGGAGCTGGAACTGCTTTCGCAGGTCGCGACGGCGCTGGGGACCTCGGCCCCGATCGCGATCCGGGTGAACCCGGACGTGGACGCCAAGACCCACGCCAAGATCGCCACTGGCAAGTCCGAAAATAAGTTCGGCATTCCCATCGCCCGCGCGCGCGAGGTGTACGCCCGCGCCGCCGAGTTGCCGGGAATCCAAGTCGTCGGCGTAGATGTGCATATCGGCTCGCAGCTGACCGAACTGGAACCCTATCGCGCCGCCTTCACCCGTGTCGCTGACCTGGTCCGGACGCTGCGCGGCGACGGGCACCAGATCAGCCGCATCGACCTGGGCGGCGGCCTCGGCATTCCCTACGAATCCAGCAACACCGCGCCGCCGCTGCCGTTCGACTATGGCCGCGTTGTGCACGAGACGGTAGGCGATCTGGGCGCCGAGATCGAGATCGAGCCGGGGCGCCTGATCGCAGGCAATGCCGGGCTGCTGGTCTCGAAAGTGGTCTATCTCAAGCACGGCGAGGGGCGGGATTTCCTGATCCTCGATGCCGCGATGAACGACCTGATCCGCCCGGCCATGTACGAGGCGCATCACGATATCGTCCCGCTGGTCGAGCCCGCGCCGGGCGTCGAGCCACGCCCCGTCGACGTGGTCGGCCCGGTCTGCGAGACCGGCGACACGTTCGCCCGTGCCCGCAACCTGCCGCCGCTAGAGGCTGGCGATCTGGTGGCCTTCCGCTCGGCGGGGGCGTACGGCGCGGTCATGGCATCCGAGTACAATTCGCGCCCGCTGATACCGGAGGTTCTGGTTCACGGGGATCAATTCGCCGTGGTTCGGGCCCGGCCAAGCTTTGACGAAATGATCTCACGCGATACCATCCCCGAATGGTTGGAGTGAATCGGGCCCGAAGACCCGGCTTCGCCGAGTCTGGAGGCAGCATTGCAGACCACCGACGACTGCACGAAGACCGCTGAGGCCCGCCTGCAAACGCAGATCCGCAGGGCACGCTGGGGGCTTGCCGCAGAGCGTGCGGCGCGGGGTTTCTGGCCCGTGGCGACGCTGGTTATGGCAGGCGTTGCCGTTTGGGCCTTTGGCATGTTTGCCGCCGTTGGCCCGGTCGGCGCGCTGGTCGTGCTGGTTCTTCTTGGTCTTGCTTCTGCACTCGCTCTCTGGCGCGGAGTGCGAGGGTTCCGCTGGCCGACGCAGGCCGAGGCAGTGGCGCGGCTTGATGAAAAGTTGCCCGGTCGGCCGATTTCCGCCCTCAAGGATCAAATTGCCATCGGCGCGAACGATCCGGGCGCACAGGCCCTTTGGGCGCGTCATCTGGAACGCATGGCCGAGCGCGCGGCAGAGGCCAAGGCTTCTCGCCCCGATCTGCGGGTATCGTCCAAGGATAGATGGGCGCTGCGCCTCGTCGCACTGGTTGCGGTCATCGCCGCCGCACTTTTTGCGCGCGCGCCCGCGCCCATCGAACTTGCGGTGCCCGTCGGCCCCGGCGGTCCTTCGGCCGCCGATATCGCCTCGGGGCCGAGCTACGAGGCCTGGGCGAACCCGCCTGCCTACACCGGTCGCCCGACGATCTACCTGACCGAAGACCAGCCGCGCGATCTGGAATTGCCCACCGGTTCCGAAATCACCGTGCGCGTTTATGGCGGCGACGAGGGGTTCGCACTGGCAGAAGACGTCTCGGGCGAAGGTGCGGCGCTGGAGCCCATCGCCGAGGGCATCCTCTCGACCACATTCAACGCGCAGCAGACTGGCAGTTTCGGCCTGACCCAGCAGGGGCGGGACGTGGCGGAATGGCAGGTTTCGATCCTGCCGGACCTGCCGCCGCGGGTAGACTTCGCCGAAGAGGTGATGCAGGACGTCTCGGGCGCGATGGAACTGGCCTACACAGCCAGCGACGACTACGGCATCGCGGGTGGCACTGCGAAGATCACGCTGGACCTGGAGGGAGTGGATCGCCGCTACGGTCTGGCCCCGGACCCCGAGCCGCGCGAGGCACTTGTGCTCGACCTGCCGCTGCCGCTGACCGGCGATACGCAGAGCGTCGAGGAAACGCTGTCCGAGGATCTTTCGAAACATCCCTGGTCCGGCCTACCGGTCCGCATCGAACTCGAGGTGTTCGACGCTGCCGAGCAGACCGCGACGGCGGTGCAGGGCGATGTGACGCTGCCGGGACGCAGCTTCTTCGACCCGTTGGCCCGTGCTGTGCTGGAGCAGCGCCGCGACCTGCTCTGGAACCGCGAGAACGCGCCGCGCGTCGACATGATGCTGCGCACGATCACCCACGCACCCGAGGATATCTTCACCGGCACGACGGCCTTCATGATGGTCCGCATGGCGCTGCGGCGGCTCGGCTATGCACAGGAGGATGGCACGCTCTCGGAGCTGGAGCGTGACGACGTGGCTGAACTGCTGTGGCAAGCCGCGCTCGCGATCGAGGACGGCACGCTGTCGGATGCGCGCGAACGGCTGCGCCGGGCGCAGGACCGACTGTCAGACGCGCTACAGAACGGCGCCTCGGACGAAGAGATCGCCCAGCTGATGGAGGAACTGCGCGAGGCCATGCAGGACTACATGGCCCAGCTTGCGCAGGAGGCGATCCGCAACGCCGAGGACGAAGGCCAGCAGCAGAACCAGGAAAACCAGATGCAGCTGAGCCAGGACCAGTTGCAGCAATTGCTCGACCGGATCCAGGAACTGTCGGAAAGCGGCCAGCAGGAGCAGGCGCAGGCGCTGCTGGAGCAGCTGCGCCAGATGCTCGAGAACCTGCAGATGCAGGTCCAGCAGGGCGGGGAGGGTCAGCAGGGCCAGCAGATGATGCAGGAACTGCAGGACACGTTGCGCCAGCAACAGGACCTGGCTGACGACAGCTTCCAGGAGTTGCAGCGCCAGTTCAATCAGGGTCAGCAGGGTCAGGGGCAACAGTCGATGCCGGGCATGCCGCAGATGCCGGGTCAGCAGCCCGGGCAGCAGCAGGGGCAGAACCAGCCCGGCCAGCAGGGGCAGCCGATGCCGGGTCAGCAAGGCCAGCCGGGACAGGGCCAGCCGGGGCAAGGTCTGTCTGCGGAACAGCTGGCCGAGCGGCAGGAAGCGCTGCGCCAGATGCTCGATGACCTGCGCGGCCGGCTACCGGGACCGGGCACCGAGGAAGGGGCCGACGCCCGCGAGCGGCTGGGCGACGGCGAGGACAGCATGGGCGAGGCCCGCGACCGGCTGGACGAAGGCGACTTGAACGGCGCGCTGGATCGGCAGGCGGATGCGATGGACGCGCTGCGCGATGGCATCCGGGGCCTCGGCGAGGAAATGCAGCAGCAGGCGCAACAGAACCAGGGCGACATGGGCCAGCAGCCGGGCGAGGGCATGGCGAACGACAACCGCGACCCGCTGGGCCGGCCGTCTGGCTCGCGCGGAAACATCCGCTCGGACGAGAACCTGCTGCCGGGCGCGGATGCGATGCAGCGGGCGCGGGAGCTCTTCGACGAGATCCGTCGCCGCGCCGGAGAGCAGAACCGCCCGACCGAGGAACTGGATTACTTGCGCCGCTTGCTCGACCGTTTCTGAGACCGGCTCGGTGGTTCGGCCGGGGCAGCCCGACGCTGCCGTTCCGCGGGTCCGCGAGGTGCGCTGCCGGGCCGGCTGCTGGTGTTTGCTCGGCTTGTCGAGCCCGCTAGTCCGCGAGCCCCGGCTCGTCCAGCAGCGTCCGGCCTGCCCGGTCCTCGATCTCGATGACCCAGAGGTCCGGATCATAGCCACGTTGCCGCGCGACAGCCTCGTCGACTTCCATTTCTGAGCCTTCGGCCAGTATGCTCCAGACCCGAGCACCGTCGAGCGCGAACTGCCGCTGGTAGGCCTTGGCCTGACCGTCGAGCGTGTTGAGCTTGATCAGAACCGCGCCGGCGGTCTCGTCACCGTGAGCGGTGACGAAGGCGGGAATATCGGCAAGGCGCAGCCGCGCAAGGTAGGCGCGGACCCAGAAATCAGCGGTCAGGCGGGACATGAAGGCGACAGGTTTAGACAAGACATGGCGCCGTTAAGCACAGAAGGCGAGAGCAGGGAAGCCCTAGGGCACGTAACCGTAGAGCGCGTAGAACGCCCCCTGATAGACAGCTGTGCCGATCGCGTAGCCGCCCGCGAAGGAAATCGGGATCGCCACCGTCGTCAGAAGAACACTGTACTCGTTCCCCCCGCCCTTCGTGCGCTGTGCGTTCGCCTTGTAGCGATTGTAGCGCGCGCGGCGGTCGCGAAGGATCTTCTCGGCCTTGCGGCTTTGCGCCTCGATGTCGCCGCGTGGGTTCAGGCGGATGCTTTCGCCGGTCACCGGGTCGACCTGGTAGATCCCCTGCTTTACCCCGATGCCGCCGATGCCCTGGATCTTCTTGAAGGCATTGCCGACCTCGCCCAGCCTGGCGTCGGTCTGCCCCGTGGCGGGATCGATGCGCCACCAGGCTCCCCTTTCCAGGCCGCTGTCCGCGGTCAGCAGCACATATCCCGCCTCGGCGTCGCGGGCTGCGGCGGGGTGAGTCTCTGCCAGCGCTGTCGCTTGTCCCGTAAGCGGTGCATCGAGCAGGGTGCTGGTGCTGGCGATCTCGACTTCGGTGCCGGTGACGCCCGCTTCAGCGAGCGTGGTTTCCAGCGCGGACTGCAACGCTCCGTACCATAGCCGCAGGTCGAAAGCGGCCTCAGGGGCCGGTTCTCCGGTCGGACCGGCCACGTCGATCCCGTCGATCGCCCAGTCAAGCGTGGTTTCGATCGCCTCGCCGAGCGGGGCGGTGCTGGCCAGCCAGACGCGCGGCTGACCGATGAAAGCACAGGCGCCATCGTGCTCGGCAGGCAAGGCGCGGGCGAGGGCCTCGGCGGCCTGCGCGCGTACCTCGAGCGTCGTCCAGTCGAGGGCGAGAAGCGACACCGGGTCCGCCGCCTCTCCGTCGGCGAGAAGGTCGGGAAGGCGCAGAAAGCCGTCTGCACTGTGCGCCGCGGCTGCCAGCGCCGACAGGCCACCGTTCGAAACCGCCAGGTGCCGAACAGTTTCGAGGGCGGCGGGGAAGCGCTCTCCCATTGTGGGGGGGCGCAGGTCATCCTCGGATACGGATGCGGCGGCGCGCGCCTCGGGCGGAAGCAGGTCGATCAATGCCCGGCGGGCGCGCCTTTCGGGCTGGCCCGGAGCCTTGGTCGAGATGTCCAGCCAGACTGCGGTGACGACCGGATCATCCCCCTCGGCCAACCCACGCTCGGCTGCCAATCCGGGAGTGGCGAACGCGGAGCCTGTGAGGAAGTCGCCGTCGACGATCAGGGTCGGCTTCATGCCCGCCTGAACGCCCGCGACGGCCGATAGGGCCTCGGCCAAGATGCCGCCGGTCCCGCCCTGTTCCGGGCCGAAAACCAGGTGAATGGGAACGTGTGCGAGGTCTCGGGCCGCGAAACTCTGGTCCAGCACCTTGCGCTCGGACAGCCGGCCATCCGCCAGCTGTTCCGCGTAGACGGCAATCGTGACCTCGTGCGCGTCCGCGGGGCCGTCGAGCGGCGTGCCGGCGGTGCCGGGCGCCTCGCCCGGCTGTGCGTCAGGACGGGCAGGGTCGTAGTCGGTGAATTGGCCGAGGTCGGCCATCCGCACCCAAGCGTGGGGAACGGAAGGCAACGCCTCGGCTCGCGCGCCGGCGGCATCGGAGCTCTCCTGCAGGCGGGCGAAATCCCGACCCGCACGGGTGATCAGGCGCGTCTCGGCCTGCTCCCCGAGGCCAGCCAGCCGCAGGGACAGCACATCCGACCGGGCTGGGACGGCACAGACACCGGCGAGCGCTTCGGCAGGGACCGGCGTATCCGCGCGCATCACTCGCGCATCGAAACCCATGCGGATCAGCAATTCCACCAACAGGCTCGCCTTGTCCTGAGGGTTCCCGGCCCGGGCGTCTAGCACGGCTTGCGGCGTGCGCAGACTGCCCGCGTAGGGCTCGGTCCGGATCCGGTCGCGGACGAAGACAAAGGCGTCATCCGGCCCATCGAAACCGAAGGCCAACTCGTCCATGTCGTCGTCTGGATCCTCGAGTGCCTCCATCAGCGCGGCGAGGCCGGTCAGGACCGCGTCCCAGCGAATGTCGTCGGGGAGCGGGTCGAGATCGGGCAGAGCGGTCTCGGCCGGCAGCGCGGTCGGCACCAGTTCCCGGATCACCGAGGAATCCTGCGCGTGTGTCCAGAGAGCACTGCCCAGCAGGGCACAGCAGGTAGTTACTGCGAGCAAGCGGCGCATCGGATCCTCCCCCGGGATTGTGTCCTCGGTCAGGATCGCAGATCGTCGGCGTGGATCAACCGCTTCGGCCCTGCTTGCGTGCAAGGCAGCACACGTTCAATTTCCGTCCGAGAAATCCAGCCCCATTTCCGAGTACCGCTCGGACTCGTTCTGCCAGTTCTCGCGGACGCGCACCTCGATGAAAAGGTGCACGCGGCGGCCCAGGAACTCCTCAAGCTCTTGCCGGGCCAAAGTGCCAATCTGCTTCATCGTCTGTCCCTTGGGACCAAGCGCGATGCCGCGGTGACCGGGACGGGCGACGTAGACAACCTGCTCGATCCGCACCGAGTTGTCCTTGCGCTCTTCCCACTGCTCGGTCTCGACCGTCAGCTGGTAGGGCAGTTCCTGATGCAGGCGCAGCGTCAGTTTCTCGCGGGTGATCTCGGCTGCGATCATCCGCATCGGCAGATCGGCGATCTGGTCCTCGGGGTAAAGCCAGGGGCTTTCCGGCATCCGCTCGCCCAGCCAGGCTTTCAGGTCCTTCACGCCGTGGCCCTTCTCGGCCGAGATCATGAAGGTCGCCTCGAACGCGCGGCGTTCGTTCAGCTCTTGGCTGAGGGCCAGCAGCACGTCCCGCTTGACCCGGTCGATCTTGTTGATCGCCAGGACCACAGGCTTGTCGACGCGCTCCTCCAGTGCCTCGAGAATGTTCTCGACACCTTCGGTGATGCCGCGATGCGCCTCGACCATCAGCACGACAATGTCGGCATCGGCCGCGCCGGACCAGGCGGCGCTGACCATCGCGCGATCCAGGCGGCGGCGCGGCGCGAAAAGACCGGGCGTGTCCACGAAGACGATCTGCGCGGGGCCTTCCAGCGCAACGCCTCGGATGCGGGCGCGGGTGGTCTGCACCTTGTGCGTGACGATCGAGACCTTGGCCCCGACCATACGGTTCAGCAGCGTGGACTTGCCGGCGTTCGGCTCTCCGATCAGGGCGACGAAGCCGCAGCGGGTCTGCGCGTCAGTCATTGGACTCCTCCAGCTGCGTCAGCAGCGCGGCGGCGGCGGCCTGTTGGGCGGCACGCTTGGAATTGGCGGTGGCCATCGTCCGCTCGCCCGAGGCAAGTTCAACGGCGATGGTGAAGACCGGGGCGTGGTCGGGGCCGCTACGGTCCTCTTCGATATAGGCGGGCGGCTCCATCCCTCGCGCCTGCGCCCATTCCTGAAGCGCGGTCTTGGGATCGGCGCCTTGCGTGTCGGCGGTCGCAATCCGGTCCTTCCAGAGCCGCAGGACCAGACCCTTGGCGATCTCGAAACCGGCGTCGAGGTAGACCGAGGCAATCACCGCCTCCATTGCATCGGCCAAAAGCGCCTGTTTGCGGCGTCCACCGGTCGCGCGTTCGGACTTGCCCATGATCAGCGCGTCGCCCAGTTCGATGCGCTCGGCGACATCGGCCAGCGCCTCGCGTCGGACGAGGGCGTTGAAACGGGGGGCAAGCTCGCCCTCGCGGGCGGTCGGGTCGGCGGTCAGCAGCGCCTCGGCGATGACGAGACCCAGAACGCGGTCGCCCAGGAACTCCAGTCGCTGATTGTCGCGGCGCACCGGCCCCGACAGCGAGGCGTGAGTCAACGCCTCCACCAGCAGCCGCGGATCCGAGAAGTCATGGCCGAGCCGGGTGGCAAAGGCCGCCTGTGCCGGGTTCAGCTTCAATGCACGCCCTTGAAGAACCTGTCGCCGCGCCAGGTCCAGAAGTACAGGATCGACGCACCGGCGGAGGAGAACATGATCCGGTCGGCACGGCCGATCAGGTTGCGGTAGGGGACGAAGCCGACGCCGTTCGCGGCCGGGCTGAAGCGGCTGTCGACCGAGTTGTCGCGGTTGTCGCCCAGGAAGAAGAAGTGACCCTCGGGCACGGTGAACGGTCCCTTGTCGTCCGCTGCCGACTGGCCGATGTTCAGCACGTTGTAGCTGCGGCCGCCCGGAAGGGTCTCAACGAAGCGCTCCTTGATGCACTCGCCGCCGAGGCCGACCGGCCCGTCACGCAAGCAGCGCGGGAAGCTGCCCATCGGGCCCTGCGCAAGATAGGTCTCGACGAAGTCGCCTGCCGGTTCCTGCGGCAGTTCCTCGCCGTTCAGGATCACGCGTCCGCCGCGCACCTCGATGGTGTCGCCGGGCAGGCCGATGACGCGCTTGATGTAGTCTTCGCCGGTCGAGGGATGGCTGAAGACGACGACATCGCCGCGCTCCGGCTCAGAGCCCAGCAGCCGGCCTTCCTCGTCCTCGAACGCACCGCAGAGGTTGAAGTTCTTGTACGACGGGCAGGACATGGCCGAGTAGCCATACGCGAACTTGTTCACGAACAGGAAGTCGCCGATCAGCAGCGTGTCCTTCATCGACCCCGAGGGGATCCAGAAGGGCTGGAACAGAAGGGTGCGGATCAGTCCCGCCAGAACCAGTGCGTAGACCAGCGTCTTGACCAGCTCCAACAGGCCTCCGCCAGCGGATTTTTCCCGCTTTGCCATCAGCTCAATCGTCCTCGTACCGTGATGAAACAGGCGTGCTTGTCGCGCCGGAACCGGCTGCTGTCAAGCGCGCTGGCCCTTGAGGGGAAGCGCTTCGATCACCACGAAGGCCTGTGCCCAGGGGTGATCGTCGGTCAGCGTGACATGGATAACGGCCTCGTGCCCTTCGGGGGTCATCTCGGCCAGCCGTTCGGCGGCCCACCCGGTCACATGCATCACAGGTTGCCCGGTGCGCAGGTTGGTGACGGACATGTCCTTCCATGCGATGCCCATGCGCAAGCCGGTCCCCAGAGCCTTGGAGCAAGCTTCTTTCGCCGCCCAGCGCTTGGCATAGGTACCCACGGTGTCGGCCCGAGCCTCCGCTTTGCGCTGCTCGATCTCGGTATAGACACGATTGCGGAACCGGTCACCGAAACGCTCCAGCGTTCCGGCGATGCGGTCGATGTTGCACAGATCAGTGCCGATGCCGAGAATCATGTATCTCTTTCGCCGGGGAGCTTCCGGACCATTGGTATCAAGCCCGGTCAGATTACCATTCGGGTCACTTGCCTAGTCGAATGGCGCTACGGTCTCAAGGAGATCCTTCCAGCTTAATTTAAACGAGAGGTATTCTCTAGCGCCAGAAAAGTCCGGTAAGCCGGGAAGATATTCTCTAACGCTTTCCCACGCTCGCGCGGGCGAGGTGCGGACCCCGCGCCAAAGCTGATTGGCAGTCGGCACTTTCAATCCGCAGACCTCTTTCGGGTTTATTTCGCTGCTATCTAGGCTGACACTCTTTTCCAAGTTGCTCATATCTTGCATTATAATGCAGGCGTCCGCCACTTCAGCAGTAGTAGCTGCAACGATTACAGCGATTCCGGCGACAGGTATTGCTTCTCCGGCCGTGGTGGCAATATTCCGCAAAGTGCTGGTGGTCAGTATTCTTGAAATTCGCGAGTGGGCCTTGCTGACATTCCCTCTAATCGCCCTATTCTGGTAGTTAAGTGCGTTGTTTTCAAGCTCTAGCGCTCTCGTGGTTTGTTGCGCCTGTACACTCAACCTCAAGCTATTTACTCTAGAAGCCTGTCGTGACAAAAGTAGTTTCTGTCTCTGGTTCCTTAGTGTTAGGTTGCGCTGCTGTAATGAAGAAACCTGCTTTCTGGCGGAATCCAGCTCTGCCCTATGCATGTCCCGAAGAGACGGCGCTTTCGACGCAATTTCAACGATCGAAGAGATACTGTTGAATACAGAGGATGATGTCACCGTAAGTATGTTTAATGTGATAAGAAGTGCGATTATCGCGTACAAAAAAATAAATACGACATTCTTCATCGTTAATAGGGTACCCGGATAATTTTGATTGATATTGACAAGAAAGACATAATTGGTCTTTTTGGCGTGAATATCTAGGGCGGAGTAGTCTCCTTAATGCTTCGCAGGCTACTCACGCGACGCCTTCGCCGAAGGCGTCGCGACGGGCGGTGTCCATTTCAGCGCGCATCCGGCGGATTGCGCTGTCGAGACCCGAGAAGATCGCCTCGCCGATCAGGAAATGGCCGATATTCAGTTCCATCACCTGAGGGAAGGCGGCGACCGGGCGGACCGTATCGAAGGTCAGGCCGTGGCCGGCATGGACCTCCAGGCCCAGGTCGTGAGCGAATGCGGCCATGTCGCGCAGGCGAGCAAGCTCGGCGTCGCGGGCGTCGAAGCGACCCTCGGCATGGGCGTCGCAATAGGCGCCGGTGTGCAGTTCGATCACCGGGGCGCCGATGCGGTGCGCGGCCTCGATCTGGCGGCGGTCGGCGGCGATGAAGATCGAGACGCGGCAGCCGGCGTCGCGCAGCGGGGCGATGAAATGCGCCAGCCGGTTCTCGTCCTGCGCGACCTCCAGGCCACCTTCGGTGGTCCGCTCCTCGCGTTTCTCGGGGACGATGCAGACCGCATGCGGCGTGTGCCGCAAGGCAATGCGCTGCATCTCGTCGGTGGCGGCCATCTCGAAGTTCAACGGCACGGTGATTTCGGCCAGCAGGGCCTCGATGTCACGGTCGCGGATATGGCGCCGGTCCTCGCGTAGATGCGCGGTGATACCGTCGGCGCCAGCGGACTCGGCCAGCTTGGCGGCGCGGACCGGGTCGGGGGTATCTCCGCCACGGGCGTTCCGGACGGTTGCGACGTGGTCGATGTTCACGCCGAGGCGCAGGTGGCCCGCTGGTTTGGCTTCTTCGGTCATCTGGTGCCTTCCTCAAGCAGGCGTTTGCGGGCGGGGGCGGCCGTGGCGATGCGCTGCTGCGCGCGCTCGAACAGCCGTTTGCGGCGGCGCGCCTGGTAGGCGGCGACCAGCGGGCGGGTCAGGAAATACATCGCGGTCGCCGTGATCAGCCCGGGGATGATGCCGCCGACGTAATAGGGCACGAACACTTCCCAGAAGAAGGTGCCAAGGCGGTCCCAGGCGGGCTCGCCATAGCCGAACATCGCCTTGATCGACTGCCATAGCCCCGAAAAAGCGCCGCTGAACGCGTCCTTCAGCGTGCCGAAGTGTTCGCCATGCCGTCCGCCGCCCATGATCTGCCGGCCCATGCCGAGCGCGGTCGTGGCAATGAACGGAAAGGTGATCGGATTGCCGAAAAGCGTGCCCAGAAACGCCGCGAGGACATTGCCGCGCACCAGAAGGGCGCAGATCCCGGCATAGACGAAATGCAGGCCGAATAGGGGGCTGAACGATACGAAGACCCCGCAGGAGAACCCCAGGGCGATCTTGTGCGGCGAATCCGGGAGGCGCTTCAGCCGATGGCCGAAATACTCGATCGCCCGCCGCCAGCCCGACGACGGGTAGACGAACTCTCGCACCTGCCGGGCCGTCGACAGCGGTTTGCGCCGCTTGAACACCATGGTTCGGAAAGCCCCCTTTCGCGCTCCGATCCGATCACGCCTTGCGGCGCGTCCACCCTATACCCCGTGGCGCACCGGTTCGGCCGAGGCGCCGCGCAACCTGCGCACCTGGCTGACGTCCGAGTCGGCCTCAAGCGCGGTCTGAACATTGTGCAGGTGCTTCATGTCCCGCACTTCGAGGTCGATCACCATCCGGTAAAAGTCCGGTTTGCGATCATTGAAAACTATGTCGCTGATATTCGCGTGTTGCTCGCCGATCAATGTGCAAATCCGTCCCAGGACACCCGCGTCGTTCGCCACTGTGGCTTCTATGCTCGCCAAATGGGGCACGCGTGAGGCCGACGGCGTCCAGGCAAGGTCGATCCAGTTGTCGGCGTCATCCTCGAGCGCGGCAAGTGTAGGGCAGTCGATGGCGTGGACCTGCACGCCCTGACCGCGCACGGCGATGCCGACGATACGCTCGCCCGGGATCGGCTGGCAGCAGGGCGCGGGTTGCGCGCGCTGGCCGTCGCCGAGACCTACGATCGGCCGTTCCTCGATCTCACTGGCGTCGTGATGGTTCGGGTCCTGCTGGTCCACCAGTTCCGGATAGAGCGTGCCGACTAGGTCGCGCCCGGTCAGTTCGGCCGCGCCGAGCCGTGCGAGCAACTCGTCCGCGTCCGGCAGGCCCATCTGGTTCGCGGCGGTCTTCAGGGCCTTGTCGGTCGCCTTCTTGCCGATCCGCTCCAACGCGACGCGAGCAATCTCGCGGCCGAGGTTGATGTGTCCGGCGCGGTGTTCCTCGCGAAGCGACCGGCGAATTGCGGCCTTGGCGCGGCCAGTCACGACCATCTCTTCCCACGAGGGCTGTGGGCGCTGGCCCTCGGCACGGATGATAAACACCGACTGGCCGTTGCGCAGCCGGGTCCACAGCGGCACGCGCTGGCCGTCGACCTTTGCCCCGACACAGCTGTCGCCAATTCGGGTATGGATCGCATAGGCGAAGTCGATCGGCGTGGCGCCGCGCGGCAGCTTGATGACCTCGCCCTTCGGGGTGAAGCAGAACACCTGGTCGGTGAACATCTCAAGCTTCACATGTTCGAGAAAGTCGTTCGGATTGTCAGACGCCTCGAACCGCTCGGTCAGCTGAGCGAGCCAGCGGACGGGATCGACCGCAAACGGGTTCTCGAACCGCTCGCCCTCGCGATAGGACCAATGCGCGGCCACGCCGGTCTCGGCGACCTCGTGCATCTGGCGCGTGCGGATCTGGATCTCGACGCGTTTTGCCGAGCGCCCTGACACGGTGGTGTGGATCGAGCGGTAGCCGTGCGACTTGGGCTGGCTGATATAGTCCTTGAAGCGCCCCGGGACCGAGGCCCAGCGGCGATGCACCGCGCCAAGGGCGACATAGCAGTCCTCGACATTGTTGGTGATGATCCGGAACCCGTAGATGTCGGATAGGCGGCCAAAGACCTCGCCCTTCTCCTGCATCTTGCGCCAGATCGAGTAGGGCTTCTTCTCGCGCCCCATCACCTGAGCTTCGACCCCGCAGTCATCCAGCAGCTTGCGGATGTCGTTCGTGATCTGCGGGATCAGGTCGCCGGTGTCTTTCTTCAGGGTGATGAAGCGGCGCATGATCGACTGGCGCGCGTCAGGGTTCAGCACCCGGAACGAAATGTCCTCGAGTTCCTCACGCATCCACTGCATACCCATGCGCCCGGCCAGCGGAGCATAGATGTCCATGGTTTCGCGCGCCTTGCGGACCTGTTTCTCGGGCTTGAGGAACTTGATCGTCCGCATGTTGTGCAGACGGTCGGCCAGCTTGACCAGGATCACGCGCAGATCCTTGGACATGGCAATCAGCAGCTTGCGGAAGTTTTCGGCTTGCTCGGTCTCGACCGAAGACAGCTCGAGGTTCGTCAGCTTGGTGACGCCGTCGACCAGCTTGGCCACGTCTGGTCCGAAGGTATCCTCGATGGCGCGGTAAGTTGACCCGGTGTCCTCGATCGTGTCGTGGAGCAACGCGGTCGCGATGGTCGCATCGTCGAGCCGCTGCTCGGTCAGCAGGGCGGCGACTTCGACCGGATGCGTGAAATAGGGCTCGCCCGAGGATCGGACCTGGCCTTCGTGCGCGGCCTTGCCATAGGCATAGGCCGCGCGGATCAGATTTTCATCGGATCGGGGATTGTAGACCTTGATGAGGTCGACAAGATCATCGTCGCTCAGCATCTCGGTCAAGACGGGATCACCCCTCGCCCTGCGCCTCCATCAGCGCGCGGAGCAGTTTCTCCTCGGACATGTCGTCCTCGGCCGGGGCCGGCTGGTCGTTCGACATCAGCAGGGCCATCGAGTCCTCTTCGGGCTCGTCGACCTCGATCTGGCGCTGATGGCTCTCGATCGCGCTCTCGCGCAGCGTCTCGGCGGTCAGCGTCTCGTCAGCGATCTCGCGCAGGGCGACGACCGGGTTCTTGTCGTTGTCGCGGTCGATCGTCAGGTTGGCGCCCGACGACAACTCGCGGGCGCGGTGCGCGGCAAGCATCACCAGTTCGAAACGGTTCGGGACCTTGTCGACGCAATCTTCAACGGTTACGCGGGCCATGAAAGCCACCTCCGGTCAGTGTCAGGCTGCGGAAAGCACTCAGATACGCATCCGCCGCGGGAAATGCAAGAGCGATCCGGGGTGCGCCGCATCTTGCTAGCCCCTTGTTCTGCGGCATTAGTTGACGCCGCTGGAAACCTATCCGAATGGATATAAAATAGAGATTGCGGATAACCGGGCTTTTCTATGCGCCCGCGACAGTCTAGTTTTGCAACCGTTGTCAAATTTTCCAGGCCTTTCGATTTTCCGTCGCGCTGGCCTCTGGATTTAGGAGCCGGAACCATGTTCTACCGGGACGAGCGCCTGGCGCTGTTCATTGATGGGTCGAACCTTTACGCCGCAGCGAAAGCTCTCGGCTTCGATATCGACTACAAGTTGTTGCGCGCAGAGTTCATGCGTCGCGGTAAACTGCTTCGGGCCTTCTACTATACCGCCCTGCTCGAGACCGAGGAGTATTCCCCGATCCGTCCGCTGGTGGATTGGCTGAACTACAATGGCTTCAGCATGGTTACCAAGCCGGCGAAGGAGTTCACCGACTCGGCCGGGCGCCGGAAGGTGAAAGGCAACATGGACATCGAGCTGGCCGTGGATGCGATGGAACTGGCGCCGCATGTCGACCACATCGTCCTGTTCTCGGGCGACGGTGACTTCCGCCCGCTCGTCGAGAGCCTTCAACGCTCTGGCGTGCGCGTCTCGGTTGTTTCGACGATCCGCTCGCAGCCGCCGATGATCGCGGACGAACTGCGCCGGCAAGCCGACAACTTCATCGAGTTGGAAGACCTGCGCGAAGTCATCGGCCGTCCCCCGCGCGAGGACAGCCCCCGTGCTCAGCGCGACAGCGACGACAACTGAGACCTGAACCACCCCGGAAATGCACGCGTTGCCAGCGCCTGGTGAGCTATCGCCGGGCGCTGGCTGCCGAGCACCCGGACTGGTGGGGCGGGGCGGTCCCGTCCTTCGGACCTGACAGCGCGCGCTTGCTGGTGCTGGGCCTCGCTCCGGGACGGATGGGGGCGCATCGGACCGGGCGCGCCTTCACCGGCGACGCCTCCGGTTGGCCCTTGTTCGAGGCCCTGACGGCCAATGGCTTCACCCGTGGCAGCTTCGACAACCGGCCTGACGACGGGCTTGAACTGGTCGATTGCATGATCTCCAACGCCGTGCGCTGCGTCCCGCCCGAGAACCGGCCCACCGGGGCCGAGCTGGCCGCCTGCCGCCCCTATCTCTCGGCCCGGATCTCGGCGCTGCCGAACCTGCGCGCCGTGCTCTGCCTTGGCCGCGTCGCGCACGAAGCGCTGCTGCGCGCGCTTGGCAGGCGGCTGGCGGATCATCCCTTCGCGCACGGCGCACGCCACGACATCGAGAACCTGGCCGTGTTCGACAGCTACCACTGCTCGCGCTACAACTTGAACACGGGGCGGCTGACGCCGCAGATGTTCCACGCGGTCGTCCGGGAGGTCGCCGCCGAGCTTGCCTGAGGCGCGATGTCCGAATCCCTTGTGTCGCTCGTCGGCCTGTTCGTGGCTGCTTTCGGCGCGGCAACGCTGCTGCCCTTCCAGTCCGAGATCGTCTTCGTCGGCCTGCAGTTGCGCGGCGAGACCGCGCCCTGGCTGCTTGTCGCCGTGGCAAGCGTCGGCAACACGCTGGGATCGGTACTGAACTGGGGCATCGGACGCTGGATCGAGCACTTTCGGGGCCGCCGTTGGTTCCCCGTCACAGACGCGCAGCTAGAAAAGGCGCAGGACTGGTACGCCCGCTGGGGGCTCTGGTCGCTGCTGGTCAGCTGGGCACCGCTGGGCGACGCGGTCACGGTGGTCGCCGGCATCATGCGCTGCCCGCTGCTGGTCTTCGTCGCCATCGTGGGCGCGGTAAAGACGGTGCGCTATGTACTTCTGCTGTGGGGCGTAGGGTTTCTCTGACCGGCCCGCTCTGGCATCCCGGGCCGCCAATCCATATAGTCCGCCCGAACCCGAATATCGGAGGTCCGCATGACACCGCTGACGCTGTACCTGGCCGCGCCGCGGGGCTTTTGCGCCGGCGTCGATCGCGCCATCAAGATCGTCGAAATGGCGATCGAGAAATGGGGCGCGCCGGTCTATGTCCGGCACGAGATCGTGCATAACAAGTACGTCGTCGACGGCCTGCGCGAGAAAGGCGCAGTCTTCGTCGAGGAACTGGACGAATGCCCGCCTGACCGGCCGGTGATCTTCTCGGCCCATGGCGTGCCAAAGGCCGTCCCGGCCGAGGCCGAGCGCCGCGAGATGGTCTATGTCGACGCGACTTGCCCGCTGGTCTCGAAAGTGCATATCGAGGCCGACCGCCACTACGCCAACGGGCTGCAGATGGTCATGATCGGCCACGCCGGTCACCCCGAGACGGTCGGCACGATGGGGCAGTTGCCTGAGGGCGAGGTCCTTCTGGTCGAGACCGAGGCTGATGTCGCGACATTGACCCCCCGAGATCCCGAGCGGCTGGCGTTCATCACACAGACGACCCTGTCGGTGGACGATACCGCCGGGATCGTCGCTGCGCTGAAAGCGCGATTCCCGGCGATCGTCGGCCCGCACAAGGAAGACATCTGCTACGCCACCACCAACCGGCAGGATGCGGTGAAGGCGATGGCTCCGAAGATCGAGGCGCTGCTGGTGATCGGCGCGCCCAACTCGTCGAACTCCCGCCGTCTGGTCGAGGTCGGCAAGCGCGCCGGCTGCCGCTATGCGCAACTGGTGCAGCGGGCAGGGGACATCGACTGGCGCGCGCTCGAAGGCGCAGGTGCGGTGGGCATCACCGCCGGCGCCTCGGCCCCCGAGGAACTGGTCGAAGAGGTCATCGACGCGTTCCGCGCCCGCTATGACGTGACCATGCAGGAGGTCACGACCGCGGTCGAGAACGTCGAATTCAAGGTGCCTCGCGTGCTGCGGCAGGGTCCCGAGACGGTGCGCGCCTGATGGCCCGCGCTCGTGTCCCCCTTCCGGCTGCCGTGCTGGGCGCGGCGGGGCTGCTGCCCTTCGCCGCCGGGGCGCTGGCGGCGCATGGGCTGATGCCCGGCATCTCGAACCCGTTTACCGGGCTCCTAATCCTACAAACCTACGGCGCCGCGATCCTGGCGTTCATGGGGGGCTGCCTGTGGGGCTTTGCCGCGCAGGCGGGCAGGGCAGGCTGGCTCGAGTTGAGCCTTGCGGTCATTCCGGCCCTCTGGGCCTTTGCGGCGAATTTCGCCGTCGATGCGGTGGGCGCGCTGTTCGCGGGCTTTGTCGTGCTATTGCTGCTCGACCTGGTGATCGTGGGGCGCGAGCTCGGCCCGGACTGGTGGCTGCGCCTGCGGCTGCCGGTGAGCGCGGGCGTGCTGATCTGTCTTGCTACGGGGATGGCCGCGTGAGCGCCGACCCCGCGACGCTGGCTTTCTTCGACGAGAACGCTCAGACCTTTGGCGACCACGCCGAGGCGCATGCGGACCATGCGCGATTGGACGCCTTTGCTAAGGAGCTGTCCGAGGGCGGGCGCGTGCTGGACTATGGCTGCGGCACCGGCTGGGCCTCGGCCGCGCTGATCGAGAAGGGTTTCCGGGCGGACGCCACCGACGCCAGCGACGCGATGATAGCCGAGGCGCAGCGGCGTCACGGACTTACCCCGCGCAAGGCGGTGTTTCGCACGCTCTCGGTCCGGCAGCGCTATGACGGGATCTGGTGCTGGAATGCGCTGCACCATGCCGAGCGGGCCGACCGCGCGGCGATCTTCGAACGCATGGGCACCGCGCTGCGCCCGGGCGCGCCGCTGTTCCTGTCGGTGCTCAAGGGCCCGGTGGACTGGCGCGACGAGCGCGGCTGCCTGTATTCCCCCTTCCGCGAGGACGAGATGACGGACCTTCTGACCAGCGGCGGCTTCGATACGCCAGACTACGACCACGGCACCGGACGGCTGTTTGACGGCAAGCCGGTGTTGATGCTCTACGTGCGGGCACGCGCGAATGGCTGAGATCGTGGCCTATACTGACGGCGCTTGTTCGGGCAATCCCGGACCGGGCGGTTGGGGCGTGGTCATGCAGGCGCGCGACGGCGAACGCGTGATCAAGGAGCGCGAACTGTCGGGCGGCGAGGCGCAGACCACCAACAACCGGATGGAATTGACCGCAGCCATCGAGGCCCTGCGCGCGCTCGGCCGCCCAACGGCGGTTCGGATCGTGACCGACAGCACCTATGTCCGCGACGGCATCACCAAGTGGGTCCACGGCTGGAAGCGCAACGGCTGGAAGACGGCGGCGAAGAAGCCGGTGAAGAACGAGGAGCTCTGGCGCGCGCTCGACGAGGCGGCGCAGGCTCATGACGTCACCTGGGACTGGATCAAGGGCCACGCCGGCCACCCGGAGAATGAACGTGCTGACGAATTGGCGCGCGGCGGCATGGAACCGTTCAAGCGCGCGGGGTGAATGATCTGGCGGCGGTCCGTTGGGCCGTCGCCCGATGCCTCCGGCGGGGATATTTGAGGAAAGTGGAAGACGGGGCGCGCCGTCAGCCGTTCCGCAGGCTCGTCCAGAGCCAGAGCGCGGCGAGGGCGCCGAGGATGCCGCCCAGCAGGCCAACGAAGGCGCCGAGCAGCCAGAGGCCGAGCCAGAGCAGCACATAGCCGACAACCGCGCCGCCGGCTCCTAGAGCGATCGAGGTTGGGGCGCCAAGCCGCAGCTCCATTGCCCGGTCGCCGAGAAGGCCGACCAGCGCACCGAGAAAGATCAGAAGCAGGAATTCCATGGCGCGCGTCCCTTTCGTTGCCGGGCACAGTCTAGCGCGGGTCGGCCGCATCGGGAACCGCTCAGCCGAGCTGGGTGCCTTGGAGCAGGGGCATGCCGCGCAGGAAGCTGTCCGCGTCCTGAACCGCGCGGCCCGCGCGCTGGGCGCGGGTGATCTCGACCGCGCCCGTGCCGCAGGCGACGGTAAAGCCGTCCAGAACCGTTCCGGGGGTGCCGGATCTGGCAACCGGGCGCGCGCCGAGCAGCTTGATCCGCTCGCCGTCGGCTTCCGTCCAGGCACCGGGGAAGGGGGCGAGGCCGCGGACCTGCCGTGCGATCTCGTCTGCCGGTTTGCTCCAGTCGACGCGCGCCTCGGCCTTGTCGATCTTCGCGGCATAGGTGACCCCGTCCTCGGGCTGGGGTTCCTCGGGCAGCGGCAGGCGGGCGAGGGTGTCCGTGACCAGGTCGGCGCCGATCTGCGCGAGGCGATCGTGCAGGTCGCCCGTGGTCTCTTCCGGACCGATCGGCGTGGCGGCACGGCTGAGGACGGGGCCGGTGTCGAGCCCCGCCTCCATCCGCATGATGCAGACGCCGGTCTCGGCATCCCCGGCTATGATGGCCCGGTGGATCGGCGCGGCGCCGCGCCAGCGCGGCAGCAGCGACGCGTGGATGTTCAGGCACCCCTGTTTCGGCGCATCGAGGATCGCCTGCGGCAGGATCAGCCCGTAGGCGGCGACAACGGCCAGATCGGCGTCCAGCGCCGCGAACTCTGCCTGTTCTTCGGGCCCTTTCAGGCTCGCCGGGTGCAGCACCGGCAGCCCAAGCACCTCGGCCCGGGCCTGGACTGGCGAGGGGCGCGGCTTCTTGCCCCGGCCTGCCGGGCGCGGCGGTTGGGTGTAGACACAGACGATTTCGTGCCCGGCCGCGTGCAGCGCCTCCAGCGCCGGCACAGCGAAATCCGGGGTTCCCATGTAGACCAGGCGCATCAGCTGCTCCTTTTCGCCGTGCGTTGCCGCTTGGCGTGCTTATGCAGCAGCATCCGCCGCTTGACCGGGCCCAGCCGGTCGATGAAAAGCCGCCCCTCGAGGTGGTCGACCTGGTGCTGCACGGAGCGCGCCCAGAGACCCTTCAGATGCTGCTCGCGGCGCGCGCCGGTCTCGTCCAGCCACTCAACGGTGACTTCGCGTGGGCGTGCCACGTCAGCCCAGAGGCCGGGCAGGTTCGGGCTGCCCTCCTGTCCCGCCTCGGTCTCCAGCGACCATTCCAGGATCTTCGGGTTCGCCATGCGCAGCGGCTGGCGGTCAGTCCCGGCGTCGACCACGGCCAGCCGCAGCGAAACGCCCAGCTGAGGCGCCGCTAGGCCCACGCCAGGCATGGCATACATCGCCTCCAGCATCTCGTCCCAAAGCGCGTGGGCCGCGTCATCCACGGCCAGAACGGGCGAGGCGACCTGGGCGAGGCGCTTGTCGGGGTACATGACGTAGGGGCGGGGGCTCATGAGCGAAGCACGTGCTCCAACCCATCCCAATCATTCTTCACCGGCTCTCGGTAAAGCGGGTTCAACAATGCGACTTCCTCGAGAAGGAAGTCATTCCTTCCAAAGTTGCACGGCGCGCAAGTGATTGCCATGTTGTCCATCCCATTGTCCCCGCCGCGGCTGTGAGAGACCAGGTGGTCATACTGAAGCCACATTGCCTGGAAAGCGGTATGCTGCGAGGAATTGGTGCTGCCCCAACGCAGGGCGTCAGGGTAGGCCTTGCGAAGTAGCGTGCGTACTTCCGAACGGATCACCGGGATTCCGCAAAAGCGGCAATGATGTCCGTCCCGCTCGATCAAAGCGCGCTTGATCGCTACGCTAGGCATCCTGGTTTCGACGCGTTGTTCTTTGGCCAGGATAGGCGAAACGTCCTCGATCTTCCTGTAGCGGTGGATACTGGCAGATGTCTTGCCCCAAAGTGCCTCAGTCCACTCGGCGATTATCGGGATATCAGCCATCCGAAGCGCGTCTTGGGCTGCTGCAAGGTCGCCGCTGACATGTTGCCTGCCCGCTTCTATCAGGAAGTCCTGTGCGACGAAAATTTCCGGGATCGGCTCCAGAAGGCATGTTCGCGGCGGAAGTCTGGTGTAATCAGGCTCGGCCATCTTTCCTCCCGGCCGCGGCTCAGCCGCGGGCGCGCTCCTTTTTCAGCTTCTTCATCTTCTGGGTCACCATCGTCCGGCGCACCGGGCTCAGGTAGTCGATGAAGAGCTTGCCATCGAGGTGGTCCAGCTCGTGCTGCGCGCAGATCGCCCAGGTGCCGTCGAACTCGCGCTCCTGCAGGGCGCCGTTCTCGTCCAGGTACCTCAGGCGGATCTTTTCGTGCCGGTCGACGTCGGCGTAGTAGTCGGGGATCGACAGGCAGCCCTCTTCCGAGGTGACGATCTCATCCGAGGCCCAGGTGATCTCGGGGTTGATGCAGACCGTGGGGGCGGTGCCGGGTTCTTCCCGCTCGCAATCCATGGTGAAGATCCGGCGCAGCACGCCGATCTGCGGCGCGGCCAGACCGATGCCGGGCGCGTCGTACATCGTCTCTAGCATGTCCTCGGCCAGCTTGCGCACGTCGTCGTCCACCGTCTCGACGGGCGGGACGACCTTGCGCAGGCGCGGGTCGGGATGGATCAGGATGGGCCTCAGCGTCATGCGCAGGCACTTAGGCGATCCCGCGCGCCGCTGCAAGCGCCTGGCTCGCCGGCCGGGGTTGCGGGGGACGCTGCAGACGCTAGGTTGAAAGCGAACATCAAGCGGACTTTCCACCTATGACATTCGACTTCGACAAGCCGGTGGACCGGCGTCAGACCAACTGCTCGAAATGGGACAATATGCTGGATGCGACCGGCGTTTCGCCCGATGACGGGCTGGCGATGTGGGTCGCGGACATGGACTTCCAGGCCCCCGCGGCGGTCAACGCGACACTGCGCGCGTTGGCGGATCACGGGGTGCATGGCTATTTCGGCGATGACCGCGCCTACAAGGCGGCGATCCAGGGATGGCTGGCGGCCCGGCACGGCTGGCAGGTGAAGCCCGAGTGGATCCTCTCGGCGCCGGGGCTGGTTTCGGCGGTGGCGATGTGCCTGCAGGCGCTGACCGAGAAGGGCGACGGTGTCGTACTGTTCACGCCCGTCTACCATGCCTTCCACCGGATCATCAAAGCCAACGATCGGCGTGTCGTCGAAAGCCCGTTGGTCGAGCGGGACGGCCGCTACGTCATGGATCTCGAGGCGCTGGCGGGGCAGCTCGACGGATCCGAGAAGATGGTCATCCTCTGCTCGCCGCACAATCCGGGCGGCCGCGTCTGGTCCGAGGAAGAGCTGCGCGAGCTGGGCGATTTCTGCGCGCTGCATGACCTGCTGCTGATCTCGGACGAAGTACACATGGATCTGGTTTACCCGGGCAACCGGCATCGGATGACGGCGCTTGCTGTACCGGGGATAGAGGACCGGCTGATCACCCTCTATGGGCCGGGCAAGGTCTTCGGGATCAACGGCGCGCTGATCGGCGAGCTGGTGATCGAGAACGAGACGCTGCGCCGCAAGGTTGCGCATGCGCTCTCTGCTGCCGGGCTTGGGTTGAACCGGAACGCTGCGATGATGACCACCGCCGCCTTCGCCCACGGCGCCGAATGGGCCGACGCGCTGGTCGCCTATCTCGACGAAAACCGGCGTATGTTCGAGGAGCGGGTGAATGCGCTGCCAGGGGTGCGCTGCATGCCGCTCGATTCGACCTTCCTCGCCTGGGTGGACTTCTCGGGCACCGGGATGGACCGCGAGGAATTCACTCGCCGGGTGAAGGAGGATGCCCGGATTGCTGTCAACGAAGGCCCGAGCTTCGGCGCAGGGGGCGAGACATGGTTGCGGTTCAACCTCGCCACTCGCCGAGCGTTGGTAGCCGACGCGTTGGAGCGGCTGGAACATGCGTTCGCCGATCTTCAGTAGGCAAATGTGACCGCCGGGCTTGCATGCCCGGCGCCCTCAGGGCAGCGTGAAGAACGCCCGATTCACCGGGTGGTTGTATTTTGTGCCGCCGTACGCGGAATTCGAAAGTTCGCTCCATGATGCACGACTCCCCGCCCGACCCTGCACAGGTTCCGGCGGCCGCGCGCCAGTCCGGCGGCCCGAGTACGGTTGCGGGCAAGTCGGTCTGGCTGGACCGGACGACCGCACCGCGCGTCGTCACGCTGGTCCTGATCGCGGGGCTGGGCGCGCTCAACATGAACATCTTCCTGCCGACGCTTCCGGCGATGTCGGAGTATTTCCAGGCCGACTACGCGCTGGTGCAGCTTGCGGTCTCGGCCTACCTGGGCGTTACGGCGGTGCTTCAACTGGTGATTGGCCCACTCTCGGACCGCTACGGTCGCCGGCCGGTGATGCTGAGCGGGCTGGCGATCTTCATGCTGGCGACCGTCGGCTGCCTTCTGGCCACCAACATCACGACCTTCCTCGTTTTCCGGATGATCCAGGCAACGGTGGCAACGGGGATCGTGCTCAGCCGGGCGATCGTGCGCGACATGGTCAGCGCCGACAAGGCGGCGTCGATGATCGGCTATGTCACCATGGGCATGTCTTTGGTGCCGATGGTCGGTCCGGTGCTCGGCGGTGTGCTGGGCGAGGTATTCGGTTGGAAATCGACCTTCCTGTGCACTTTTCTCTTCGGCATCATCGTCTCGGTCATCGTCTATTTCGATATGGGCGAGACGAACCGCGCGACCTCGTCCAGTTTCGGGGCGCAGTTCCGAAGCTATCCCGAACTGGTCCGCTCGCGTCGGTTCTGGGGCTATGCGCTGATCTGCGCCTTCGCCTCCGGCGGGTTCTTCGCGTTCCTTGGTGGCGGCCCCTGGGTGGCGACCCAGGTTCTGGGAATGGAGCCTGGCGAGACCGGGCTCTACTTCGGGTTCATCGCGGTGGGTTACATGATCGGCAACGGCCTGTCGGGCCGCTTCGCTGAGCGGGTGGGCCTCAACGGCATGGTCATGGCCGGGTCGATCGTCGCCGTGTCCGGAATCGCGCTGTCTTCGCTTTTCTTCCTGGCGGGCTGGCAGACGCCGCTGTCGCTGTTCGGCCCAATCCTGCTGGTGGGCCTCGGCAATGGGATCACCTTGCCAAGCGCGAATGCGGGCGTGGTTTCCGTCCGGCCGCACCTGGCTGGCTCGGCCTCTGGGCTTGGCGGGGCGCTGATGATCGGCGGCGGCGCGGCGCTCTCGGCAATCACCGGCGCGTTGCTGGGTCCAGATACCGGAGCCTGGCCCCTGCTCCTGATGATGCTGGGATCGCTGGCGATGGGTGTTGTCGCGTCGGGCTACGTGTTCCACCGGGCCCGCGTCGTGGCGGCGCAGGGGGGCGATCCGCTCTGATCCGCGCTTGACATGGCGCGGCAATATCGTGATCCATTCGCGCGACACATTGAAATTTCATTGCGCAAGGATCTTGCCCATGAGCTTCCGCGTTCAGCCCGCGCCGCCCGCCCGTCCGAACCGCTGCCAGCTGTTCGGCCCTGGCTCGCGGCCCGCGATCTTTCCGAAGATGGCTGCTTCGGCTGCCGACGTCATCAACCTCGACCTCGAAGACAGCGTTGCGCCGGGCGACAAGGAGCAGGCTCGGGCGAACGTCATCGCCGCGACGAAAGAGATTGAATGGGGTAGCAAGACACTGTCGGTCAGGATCAACGGGCTCGACACTCCGTTCTGGTACCGCGACGTGGTCGATCTGCTGGAGCAGGCGGGCGATCGGCTGGACCAGATCATGATCCCCAAAGTCGGCTGTGCGGCTGACGTCTATGCAGTCGATGCGGTGGTTTCGGCCGTCGAGACCGCAATGGGGCGGAGCAAGCCGATCAGCTTCGAGGTCATCATCGAGACCGCCGCAGGATTCGCGCATGTAGAGGACATTGCCGCTTCCTCGCCCCGGTTGGCGGCAATGAGCCTCGGCGCCGCCGATTTCGCGGCATCCATGGGTATGGCGACGACCGGCATCGGCGGCACGCAAGAAAACTACTATATGGTCGCGCCGGACGGCGCGCGGCACTGGCCCGACCCATGGCACGGAGTGACAGCGGCCATCGTCGCTGCCTGCCGCACCCACGGCGTCCTGCCGGTCGACGGCCCGTTCGGAGATTTCTCGGATTCCGCCGGGTTCGAGGCTCAGGCCCGCCGTGCCGCGACTCTCGGCATGGTTGGCAAATGGGCGATCCACCCCAGCCAGGTCGCGGCTGCCAATGCAGTATTCACCCCGTCGGACGAGGCAGTGACCGAAGCGCGCGAGATCCTCGCAGCGATGGAGAAGGCCGAGGCCGAAGGCGCGGGCGCCGCTGTCTACAAGGGCCGACTGGTGGATATCGCCTCGGTCCGTCAGGCTCGGGTGATCGTCGAGCAGGCCGAGATGATCGCCGGCTGAACCTGACATCCGGCGATCCGTAGCCCGCATCCGGCACGGCGAACGCCGCTGGCTCGGGCAACGATGCCGCATGCCGCGGAAACGGCAGGTGCCAAATTCGCCCCTGTGCGGACAGGGCGCGGCGCGCTACCTTTGCTCGGCGGCCTTGGGGGATGGCGATGAGCATTCAGGACAATTCCGAGCAGCAGGAGTTCTGGTCAGGCCAGCAGGGCGAGACCTGGTTGCGCAACGCGCATGTTTTCGACCGGTTGTTTGCGACCGTCGACGGGCTGCTGTTGGATGCGGCGTTGCCTGCACCAGGTGAGCATGTGCTGGACATGGGCAGCGGATCGGGGGCGACCTCGCGCGCTTTCGCAGCGCTAGTCGCGCCGGGAGGTTCGGTGCTTGGGCTGGACATCTCGCCCCTGATGGTCGCCCGCGCCGCCGATATCAGCCGCGAGGAGGGGGGCGCGAACGTCACGTTCACCGAAGGCGACGCGGCGACCGCTGAACTGCCCCATGCCGCGCATGACGTTCTGGTTTCGCGCTTCGGCGCTATGTTCTTCGCCGACCCGGTGGCGGGATACCGCGCCCTGCGCGGTACGCTGAAACCCGGAGGCCGCATGGTCCTAGCCTGCTGGGCCGACATGGCGTCGAACCCGATGTTCGGCATGCCGACGCGGCTGGGGATCGAGCACTTCGGCCCGCAGGAAGCGAGCGATCCGCACGCGCCGGGGCCGATGGCCTTCGCGGATGTCGGAAGGGTCGAGGGCATCCTGCGTGACGCCGGATTCGATGATGTGCGCGGCCGCCCTGTCGACCTGCACCTCTGCCACCCGGGTGGGATTGAGGCTACGCTCCCTGTGTTCAATGAACTCGGTCCGCTCGGCCGCATGCAGCGCGAACATGAAGCCGACGAGCAGACCCGCGCCGCGTTGTCGAAGCGGCTCCGCTCCGAACTGGCGCAGTTCGTCACCGCGGACGGGGTTTTGCGCCTGCCTGCGCGGATCAATCTCTACACCGCCCGCCGACGTTGACACCTGCCGCTGAATTGTTGCGCCGCCGTTGCAATCGGGGCTGTCGCGGGTCATATGTGCCCCCAAGAAAACAGACCGGGACCGTCGTACCGCATGCACGCATACCTTGAATTCGAAAAGGGTCTGGCCGAGATCGAGGGCAAGGCCGAAGAGCTTCGTGCGCTGGGTCGCACCAATGATGGCATGGACGTCGAGTCCGAGGCCAAGGCGCTGGACAAGAAAGCCGCGGCGCTGCTGAAAGAGCTCTATTCGAACCTGACGCCTTGGCAGAAATGCCAGGTCGCGCGCCACGCCGACCGGCCGCATTGCTTCGACTATATCGAGGCGCTGTTCACCGAGTACACGCCGCTGGCCGGAGACCGGAATTTCGCGGACGATCATGCGGTCATGGGCGGCCTCGCTCGGTTCGACGACAAGCCGGTGATGGTGATCGGGCTCGAGAAGGGTTCGGACACCAAGTCGCGGCTCGACCGCAATTTCGGCATGGCCCGCCCCGAGGGCTATCGCAAGGCGATCCGCCTGATGGACCTGGCTGACCGCTTCGGACTGCCGGTCATCACCCTGATCGACACGCCGGGCGCCTACCCCGGCAAGGGTGCGGAAGAGCGTGGCCAGGCCGAGGCCATTGCCCGCTCCACCGAAAAATGCCTCAACCTTTCGGTGCCACTGATCTCGGTCATCACCGGCGAGGGTGGTTCGGGCGGCGCCGTGGCCTTTGCCACCGCCGACCGGCTGGCGATGCTCGAGCATTCCGTCTACTCGGTGATCTCGCCCGAAGGCTGCGCCTCGATCCTGTGGAAGGACGCCGAGAAGATGCGCGAGGCCGCCGAGGCGCTGCGCCTGACCGCGCAGGACCTTGAGCAGCTTGGCGTAATCGACCGCATCATCAAGGAGCCGCTGGGCGGGGCACAGCGCGACCGTGCAAAGACCGTCGAGGCAGTGCGCGACGCGCTGACCAAGATGCTGGCTGATGTCGAGAAGGTTTCGAAGAAGAAGCTGACCGAGGCACGCCGCCGCAAGTACCTTGACATGGGCTCGAAGGCGCTGGTCGCTTGATTCTTGCCAAAGCGTGTAACCCGGCCTAACTGGCCCGGCGCTCTGCCTGGAAACCCGCCTCTGCCATGAGCGCCTTGGAGGCGGGTTCGATCTCCGTCTCGAGCTGCTGGATGAAGCTGTTCAGCTCCTTGCCCGGCGGGATTTCGGGGAGATACTCGACTACCGCCAGCCCGGGTTTGCGCAGCCAGGACTTCCTACCCCAGAAGACGCCCGCGTTTGTCGCCGCCGGCACGCAGGGCTTGCCGAAGCGCTGGTAGAGCACGCCCGCACCGACCTTGTAGGGCATCACCGCATCCGGTGCGACCCGGGTGCCTTGGGGATAGATGATCAGCTGCCCTGGTGCCGTGTTCTTCTTGCTCGCCGACCGCACCATCTCGCTGACCGCCTTGCCCTTGCGCCCGCGCGCGACCGGGGTGGAGCCGATCCGCATCGCGTAGAGCCCCAGGATCGGGGCCCATTTGAGCTCCTGCTTCATGATGAAACTGGGCGCCTTCAGCGTGCGGACGTGGATCAGGATGTCCAGGAACGACTGGTGTTTCGAGGCGACGATTACGTCGCCCTCGGGGATCTGGCCGCGTACCTCGCACCGCAGGCCGCAGATCTTCTCGAGCAGCCAGAGGGTGATCTTGCAATAGGTGCGGACGCTCCACTGCGCGCCGCCGCGCGACCAGATCGCCAGGGGCGCGCAGAGGATCCCCATTACAAGCATCAGCGAGTAGAAAATCGCGTCGAACAGCATCGAGCGGATCAGCAGCATCAGCGCACACGCCTCAATTCGCGGAAGGCCGCGGCGCGGGTTGCGCCGAAGGCGATCAGGCCGAAGCCCGGGGGGATCGCCAGCAACGCCAGCCATCCGGTGAAACTCTGCGGCGCGACCGCCGGCAACGCGCCGCCCGCCGGCATGACCAGCAGCAGCAACAGGCCGATCACCGCGCCTATGACCGCGCCCAGCAGCGCCCGCAACGTGACCCTGCGCACGAAGGCGCGCGCGATATAGCTGTCCTGCGCCCCCAGCAGCCGCAGCGTCGAGATCACCTGCCGATTCATCGCCAGCGACGCCCGCGCGGCCAGCGAAACGACCGCGCCGGTGACCGCGGCGGTCAGCAGCAGTGCGCCAAGCGCCAGCAGGCGCAGACGGCCCGCCGCTTCGGTGACCGTGCCGCTCCATTGTTCGTGCCGGTGATAGACGGCCTGGGGGAACTCGCCCTGCAGCCGCAGCGCCAGCGCGTCGCGGTCCAGTTCCGGGGCTTCCTCGACGGCCAACATCAGCGGAAGGTCCCCATCCTCGAGCATCGAGGTGTCGCCCATCCACGGCTCCAGCAACCGCCGGGCCTCGCCCGTACCGATGCGCCGGGCCGAGGCGATGCCTGGCGTCTCCGACAGGATCATCTGCGCGCGCTCGGCGGTGGCGTCGGCCTCGGCTGCGGGAGCAGGGATCTCCAGCGTGGCGGCGCCCTCCAGCGCGCCCGCCCAGTCGTCCGAGACGCGGCCCGCGGTCTGTGCCGCGGCGATCGCGATCAACGCCAGCAGCGCCATCGCGGCGGCGGCGAGTGTGGTCAGATGCCCGGTCGCACCGCTCGGTGGCACGGTGCTGTCGGCAGACGGATCACCCTGCATCAGCGACAGAGCGCCGAAAACGCGTTCCCGGATCAATCGGACCGCGCTCACAGTTCGCTCCCTGCCAGACGGATGTTGCCCTCAGCCAGGCGCAGGACGCGAGCGCTGACCTCGCGTTTCGCGGTACGGATCAAGTCGAGGTCGTGCGTTGCGACCAGCACCGTGCGGCCCAGCCGGTTCAACTCGATCAGCAGGTTCAGGATCTTCACACCCATCTCGCGGTCCACGTTGCCGGTCGGCTCGTCGGCGATCAGCAGGTCGGGGGACAGCATCACCGCGCGGGCCAGTGCCGCGCGCTGCCGCTCGCCGCCCGAAAGCTCCGGCGGATAGGCGCCTGCGCGATGTTTCAATGCGACCCAGCCCATCAGGTCCTCGATGTCGCGGTCGGCGGCGGGCGTCCGGCGCCCGGCGATTTCGAGGGGCAGGGCGATGTTCCGGCGCACGCTGAGGTGATCGATGAACTGGCAGTCCTGGTGAACCATTCCCATTCGGCGGCGCATCAATGCGATTGCGTCGCGGTCCAGCGTGGCGGCATCCTCACCGAAGAAGGACACCCGGCCTTCCTGCGGCAGCAGCCCCAGTGAGCACAGGTTCAGGAACGTCGTCTTGCCCGAGCCCGATGGCCCGGTGAGAAAGTAGAAACCACCAGCATCAAGCGTCAGCGAGACCCCTTCCAGTACCGGATGGTCGTCATAGCCGAAGCTTGCCTTGTCAAACGCAATCACTTGTCAGACCTGCCTTGTTCCGCGCCTGGATGCGCGCGGCGCGGCGAACATCGCAGAGCCACAGGTCAGCCGCAACCACCCAAGCCATTCTTGCAACGTTCCGCCAATCCGTTAATGATCGGCCCCGGCGGGATATCGCGCACCGCCTGTTTCAACGAGAGGGCGAACATGCGTCTGGTCTGTCCCAACTGCTCTTCCCAGTACGAGGTCGATGCCTCGCTGTTTCCCGAAGAAGGGCGCGAAGTGCAATGCTCGAACTGCGAAGAGGTTTGGGTCCAGTACCCCGAGGCCGAAGAGCCGCCTCTGCGCCTCGACCAGATGGCCGCCGTCCCGGCGCCGCCGCGTCCCTCCGAGCGTCTGCCGCAGGAAGAGCGGGACGAGTTGGCCCGGGCCGTGGACCAGGAACTGACCCAACGGCGCGCTTCGGGCCTCACCGACCACGACGACGAGACGCCGGAACCCTCGGCGCACCCTGAAGAGGAAGAGGACATCCTGGCCTCGCTGCGCGAGCAGATCGCCGCCGAAGGGGGCGACTTCGAGAAGGACAGCGGTCCGGCGAAATCCGGCCGCCGCGACCTTCGCAAGGCGGCCGAGGCCGTCGGGGTCGAGGTTGCCGATGCTACCGAAGAGGAAAAGAAGGCCCGCAAGTGGGACCTCGAGAAGCACGAACAGGATAGAGAGCGGTACTCACAGGCTGGTGGTCGCCGGGACCCGCTGGCGCGCGCCATCCAGTCCTATGAGGCCGAGGCTCAACCACGTCGCCGCGGCGGGATCCGCGCCGGTTTCATCACCGCGCTCGTGCTCGTCGCCATTGCCGTGGGCGTCCATCAGTTCCGCGGCGAAATCTCCGAAGCCTATCCGCCCGCGGAACCTTACCTCGCCCAGTATGATGGCGCCGTCGAGGACGCCCGGGTTCAGGTCGAGGCGCTCTATGCCGAGTATTCGGTGGTCGTGAAGGACCAGATCGCCGGGATGACCGGCGAGACCCCGGCCGAGTGATCCTGTCGCGACGCTTGCGGGCCTGCCGCCGCGCCTTTTGGCGGGCGGGGGCCTCCGGCGGGGATATTTTCGGGAAAGTGGAAGGCAGGGGCGCGCCCATTGGGGCGGGCCTCGCGCGGGTCTAGGCGGTGGACTGGCGGGCCGAGGGCGTACTGCTGGCGGTGCGCCGACACGGTGAGAGCAGCGCAATCATCGAGGTTTTCACCGAGGACCATGGCAGGCATGCCGGGCTTGTTCGCGGCGGTGGCGGGCGGCGCATGGGGCCGGTTCTACAGCCAGGTGCGCAACTGGATCTGGCATGGCGTGGCCGTCTGGCCGAGCATCTGGGCAGCTTCACCGTAGAGCCGATCCGTGCGCGCGCGGGCGTGCTTACGGACCGGACTGCACTGGCGGGGCTGGGCGCGGTCACGGCGTTGGTCAGCTTCGCCTTGGCCGAGCGGCAGGCCTACCCGGCGCTCTACCGGCGTACCATTTCGCTTCTGGATATGATGGAGGCCGGTGAGGCCTGGCCCGCGCATTACGTTGGCTGGGAACTGGAGTTGCTCGCGACGCTCGGCTTCGGCCTCGATCTGAGCGGCTGTGCGCTTACCGGGGGCGCCGAGGACCTGGCCTGGGTCTCGCCGCGCACCGGGCGGGCTGTTGGACGCGACGCCGGGGCCGAATGGGCCGACCGTCTGCTGCCGCTGCCGCCGTTCCTGCGCCTCGACGCGGGCGAGGCGCCGATCACCGCGCAGGACCTGCGCGACGGGCTGCGCCTGACCGGCCATTTCCTGACCCATCACCTGAGCCCGGCGCTGAATCGGCCCGGCGTGCCGCCGGCCCGTGAGCGGCTGGAACGCGCCTTCGCCCGGCTGTGACCCCGCTTAGGTGTTCGGACCCTCGGCGGCGGCGAAGTCCATGCTCTGTCCGCGCCCGTTGGTCAGCCGCAGGCTGGTGCCGCCGACCTCGGCGAAATCCATCGCCTGAAGCGTCGTGAAGAAAGCCTGCTGCTCGGTCAGTCGGTCGCAGCTGCCGACCTCGGAGGTGAAGGCGCTGAAATCGACGAAGGGCAGGGGCGCGCCTTGCTGTGCGGTGAACCTGCCGCAGGGTGCGGCGCCGATCACCCGCCCGTCGTCCAAGAGCCGCAACGTCGCCGGATAGGTCGCCTCGGCGCCATTCACCTGTGCCAACCGCCACGTCGTCCGGCTGGGAGCGGTATCCCCGACCGTGTCGGGCAGCGGCGAGCAAGCGGCCAGGATCAGGGCGGCGAGCAGCGGGCGGGGCAGGCTGAGGCGCATCGGGGTCTCCGTCTGGGGTTGGGGCAACCCTAGCGCAGCGCGCGCCGCTGTGAAGCCTGCGTACGCGCTTGACCTCGCGAGCCGTTGCGCATTCGCTGCGCCCGGGGCTAGGAGAACGGCAAGATGGATATTGATGCGCTGCGTGCCGAGACACCGGGCTGCGCCGACGGCGTGCACTTCAACAACGCTGGCGCGGCGCTGATGCCCGTTCCGGTCCTGCAGGCGGTCCGCGATCACCTGGACCTCGAGGCACGCCACGGCGGCTACGAAGCGGCGCGCCGGGCGGCCCCGCGCATCGAGGCGTTCTATGATGAGATTGCCGCGCTGCTGAACGCCGATCCCGGCGAGATCGCCTTCACCGAGAACGCAACCCGAGCCTGGAACATGGCCTTCTACGGGCTGGGCCTCGGCCCGGGCGACCGGGTGCTGACCCATGAGGCGGAGTACGCCTCGAATGCGCTGGCGATGTTGCAACTGCGGCAGCGCTCGGGGATCGAGATCGACCTGGCCCCTTCGGACGCGGACGGGCAGATCGACCTCGATGCGGCGGCGCGGATGGTCACAACGCGTACCAAGGTGCTGGCGCTGACCCATGTGCCGACGCAGGGCGGGCTGGTGAACCCGGCCGAGGCCGCCGGGGCCTTTGCCCGCGAGCATGGACTGCTCTATTTCCTCGATGCCTGCCAGTCGGCGGGGCAGGTGGCGCTGGACGTGCACGCCATCGGCTGTGACGTGCTGTCGGGGACCGGGCGGAAATACCTGCGGGGGCCGCGCGGTACCGGGTTCCTCTATGTCCGTTCCGGCGCGTTGGAGCGCGTCGTGCCGGCCTTCATCGACCTGACGGCCGCCACCTGGACCGGGCCGGAGAGCTTCGACTACGCCCCCGGTGCCCGCCGCTTCGAGACATTCGAGCGCAATATCGCCGGGCAGATCGGGCTGGCGCGCGCCGTCGCCTATGCCCGCGCCGTCGGTATCGAGGCGATTGAGACACGTGTGGTGGCGCTGGCGGAAGACCTGCGCGCTACGCTGGCCCACCTGCCGGGCGTGACAGTGACCGATCGCGGCACCCGCAAGGCAGGTATCGTGACCTTCGTGAAGGACGGCCGTGCGCCTGCCGACATGCATGTTGCGCTGCGCGCGCAGGGTTTCGCGACCTCGGTCTCGACTGCGCCCATGGCGCAGTTCGATCTGCACGCGCGCGGGGTAGATGCGCTCATGCGCGCCTCGGTTCATTATTACAACACCGAGGATGAGGTCGCCCGCTTCGCCGAGGCCGTTTCGGCACTCTGAGCGCTTCACAAGCGGGTGAGGGCGGCAGGCTGCCCGCTTCACAGCGGGGCGGGCAGAGGGCATCTTGCGCTCATGCGGATCACCCGTGCCCTCTTCCTGACGCTGCTCCTGCTCCTCATGCTGCCGTGGGGGGCCTATGTGCATGCGCGACCTGGCCTGCAGCAGGCGGCAGTCTCGGCGCAGGCGCGGACCGGGGCGGCTACGCTCCAGGCGCATCGTTGCCGCATCGCGACGCTGCCCGGAGCGCCGTGCGGGCAGGACATGATCCTCGCCTCCGATCTGGTTCCGGCTCCGACAGAGGCAGGCGACCGTCTGCCGCTGCCTGAGGACTTCGCCCCTGCGCGAAGCCTGTCGCCCGCACCGCCCCGTGATCCTCCGCGACTGATCTGACCGGAACTCCGGCGCGCTGCGCCGCATTTCGTTCAGACCAGAATGGAGGAGTGACATGTTCACCCGACGCAATTTCCTTGCCGCGGGCCTTGCCGCCGGAGCCACCGGGTTGGCCGGTGCAGCCCGCGCGCAGACCCAGACGGCAAGCACAATCGTTGCACAGCCCGCGCCGACCAACGTTCCGCTGCCCGCCTTCTACGGTGCTATCACGGACGAGCCCTATCCGATTCCCGCGGTCCCCGAGGGGGTGCTGGCGCAGCACCTGTGGCGCCAGCAGGTTCCCAACCCCTGGCCTGAGTACGAAGAGGGCACCATCGTCGTTGATCCCGACGCGGCGCTGCTGCACTTCATAGAAGGACCGGATACGGCGACGCGCTACGGCGTCAGCGTCGGCGCCGCTGGGTTCGCCTGGGAGGGCACGGCGAGGCTGCAGTACATGCGCGACTGGCCACGGTGGAAAGTGCCCGACAGCATGATCGAGCGGCAGCCAGAGCTTGCGCCCTATTCCTGGCGCAAGGGGGGGATGGACCCGGGGCCGGACAACCCGATGGGCGCGCGGGCGCTCTACCTGTTCCAGAACGGTGAGGACACGCTCTACCGGGTGCACGGCAGCGCGAAACCCTGGGAACTGGGCAAGCCGGTGTCTTCGGGCTGCATCCGGATGTTGAATCAGGACGTGATCCACCTGGCCGAGCGGGCGGTGCACGGGGCCACGGTGGTAGTGCTTCCTTCACATCCCTGGCAGGGCGTTGGCCAGCTCTATTGACCGCAATCGGGCCCGGCCTTGGTGCCGGGCCCGATTCAATGGGTCAGGCGAAGAGATCGCCTCGAACCGGGCGGATCGGTTGCGCTGCGCCGCGGTTCGCGAGGAACGCCGGGCGCGGCCGAGGCGCGGCGAAGGGTGCCTGCGGCTGGTTCGACATCGCGTTGTAGACGAAGAAGGCGTTCGAGCGCGGGAACGGCGTCACGTTGCCGTTCGAGGCGTGGAGCGTGTTGCACTCGAAGAAGATCACCGTGCCCGCAGGTCCGGTGGCGGCATCGAGCCCGGCCTCGGCGGCCATCCGCTCGAGCACTTCGTGCGAGGGCACACCGACCTCCTGTTTCTTCAGGCTGGTTTCGTGGTTCGCCTCGGGCGTTTCGCCCCGGCAGGCCACGAAGCGGCGGTGGGAGCCGGGGATCAGCATCAGTGGCCCGTTCAGGGCGGTATTGTCGGTCAGCAGCACCGAGGCCGATACCGCGCGCATCCGCGGCATGCCGTCCTCGGCGTGCCAGGTCTCGAAATCCGAATGCCAGTAGAATTCCTTGCCGGTGAAGCCCGGCTTGTAGTTGAGCCGGCTCTGATGCAGGTAGACCTCGTCGCCCAGCAGGAAGCGCGCCACATCTGCAAGGCGGCTGTCAGCGGCGAGGCGGGCGAAGACCTCGCTGTGCTCGTCCAGTCGGAAAACGGTACGCACCGCGTCTGAGCCGGGTTCGGCCACCAGGTCCTCGGCACGGATCCGCGCGCCGTTGGCCCGCAAGTTGCCCGAGGCCTCGATCAACCCGCGCACCTCGTCGGGCGAGAACAGGTCTTTGCGGACAAGATAGCCCTTCTGCTCGTAGTGGCTCGCCTCGTCGCGCGAGATCGGCGCGCTATCGTTCCAGTCCGACCACAGAACCGGGTCCTGCCGGTTGCCGACGCGCTCGGCGTTTCTCAACCGCGTGGGATAGGCATCCGAGCCGGGGATCTCGCCAGTAAACTGGCTGTGGGCGCTCGCGATGTTCATGAATGTCTCCTCTGAAACGGGTTCTTCGGAAGCGCGGCGGGTGAAAGCCCGGCGGGGGCATCGAGCCCCCGCCGGACGCCGGACGCTGTCGCGTCCAAGGCACCCGGGTTAGGCGCCGCTCGACGGCGTCAGCCGCCCGAAAGCGTGCCGTCTGGGAGCACGAAGCGGGGCACCAGGTCCTGCACGCAAGACGTGTCGAGCTGGGCTTCGGGGTAGTCGATGAAGGCCACGCCCAGATCCAGCGCGCAGTCCGAGAACGCCAGCGCCCCGTGCCCGGTCTCGGGCATGATGATGGCGCGGCCATTTTCCAGCGTCGCAGCGGTCAGTTCGGCCCAGCTGGTGGCGGTCTGGGTGTCCAGCTCTCCGCCGAAGACGAGCGTCGGGATCGGACTTTCAACCGGCTCGTGGAAGCCCGGCCTGGGATGCGACTCGAACAGGGCGCAGGTTGCATACATGGCCGCGAGGCCTTCGGCGAACTCGTTTTCCAGCACCTCGGCGACGTCGAGCCGGTCATGCACGGCCGCCACCCCCTCGACCGAATTGTTGTCCATGTCCTCCTGGCACGCATAGAGATAGAGCTCGAAATCCTTCATCAGCACCTGCTCGATCCCGGCATTGTCTCCTCCGATCCGGTCGAATGTGTCGACCACGTCCGCCATCTCCATCAACTGGGCCAGCGACAGCAGCCGGTCGCGTGTGGCGGCGTCGAAATGCGTCGCGACGAGGCCAATGAGGGCCCCGGAGGAGGGGGGCTTGCCGCGCAGCGCTAGGTAGTCACGGGCGAATTCCACCCGCTGCGCTTTCTCGGGCAGGGCCTCCAGCGCGCTCTGCAGTTCGGCGTCGAACTCCTCCGCCAGGCGGCCCCGGCTGCGGGCGGCCGCGAGGTCGCCCTCGAGAACGCCCAGCGTGCGCTGCACCGTTTCGTGCATCTGTTCGATCTGCTCGGCCGTTGTCAGGGCCGTCCTCGCAAGCAGCATGTCGGCGGCGGACAGGCCCTGTGCTCCGGCCAGGATCGTCTCCATCGTGTCGACGGGCGGCAGCTGCCCCGCGGCGATCGCGTCGGCCGTCGCCGTCTCTCCGTTCGAGAGCTCGTGCACCAACAGCGGAAGATACGCCGTCAGCCCGCGCGGCCCCTGGTTCCAGGAATTCCGGCTGCTCACCAGAGAAAACAACGCCTCGCCGGTCAGCGGGCCGTCGGCCGTGTCGATGGGCTCGTCCTGTAGCTTCGCGACCAGGGACCAGTAGGCATCCGCGCCGCCGGGATAGGCCTCTGCGCACTTCGGCTGCGCCGCGCAGGTGTCGAACGTTCGCTCGACCGATTCCCAGTAGGGCAGCATCAACTCGTCATAGAGCGCGGCGGTCGGCGGGGCGACGGAGTCCAGCACGACTGCCCGAAGCCCCTCCGGCGCGCTGCGCATCACCTCCAGCCCCAGCTTGGTGCCGTAGGAAATGCCGTAGATATTGTAGTCGTCATAACCCAGCGCAGTGACCAACGCGCGCACGTCGCGCGCGTTCTGCGCCGTGTTGATGTGGCGGATGTCGACGCCGCCGTCCTTCAATTCGGCGAGGCAGGCCGCGACGAGTTCGTCCTCGAGACCGGGCAGCATCTCGCCGCCGATCTGCCGGGCGATGGGCTCGACATTCTCGGCCAGGGTTTCGAAGCAGCGTGTCAGCCCGCCCGAGGCGTCCACGCCGCGCTGGTCGAAGGCGATGATGTCGCGCCGCGCCCGCAGCTTCTCGAAGAAGACGGTGGTCAGTGCGACCTGCTGCATGATCCCGCCACCGGGGCCGCCGTGCAGATGCACCACCGGGTCCGGTTAAGGCGCCAGCGAGCGCGACTTGTAGATCGCGAACAGCAGTTCGATCTTCTGCCCGCCGGGCGCGTCGTGATCCAGCGGCACCGCAACGGTGCCGCATGTGATCGTGCGGCCCTCGATCTCGAACGGGGCGACCGGGCGGGGGCAGGGGGCGGAGGAGACCTCGTAGCGCGGGTCGGCACCCGCCGCCGCGAGCTGCGGAAAGGCTGTAGCGTCAGGCTCTCCGGCAAGCAGCGCCGCGACCATCGCGAAAATCTGGTCCTTGAGCATCTGGTCTCCCCTTTGGCTTATCGGATTCTCCGGTCACCCCAAGGGCGCGCAGATGAAGAATGGCCAACCCACCCGGCGACACGGCGGGCGTGCGGCGTTCAAGCTGGCATGAAGAAAGGGGACGCGCTTTGGCTGCGCATCCCCCGGTTTGCGCTCAGCCCGCGGGCGGAGTGTACCAGATCGGCGCGGTATACGCGCGCTCGGTGATCGTCATGCGGGTGCCGTCCGCCGGGGTCACGCCGAACCGCTCGGCGTCATATGCCGTCCAGCGGGGCGTCGGGATCTCGAGCACGCGCGCATAGTAGAACGCCCTTTGCGAGGGATCGAACTCGGGATCGGTCCAGGCGGCGATCAGTTCCGGCTCGCCGATCGTGTTGGTCCAAGTGGCGCTGGCGACATCGACGGTATTGCCGACATCGGGCACCTTGCCGCTGTCGGGATCGGGCTGCCGGTCACCGGACCAGGCCACGTCGAAGACCTTCTCCTGCGTCGCGCCCGAGCCGTCGACCCAGCCCTTCACGATCTGGATCCGATCGAGGTTCGCGCCCAGCGGATCTTTCAGCGCCGCCACAAGGAAGGTCGCTGCACCGGCGCCATCCGGGGCCTCGGGCAGGTCGCCGCCCATCGGCACGCCCCGCGCATAGCCCGCCGCCGCCGGCTGACGGCTTTGTGCGTCCGCATCGGTGAAGGACCAGCCGCCGAAGAAGCGGACGATCATCCGCGAGCCGGTCGTGCCGTAGGTCTCGCGCCGGTGCATCGCATCCCAGATCGCCTCGCGGGTGTTGGCCGTGGCCCAGACCGCCGCATAGCCCGACGAGCCGACCTCCCAGTCCATCACCTTCACGCCGGTGTCGGGGTTGTCGATGAAGGCCTTGGTCATCCGTTCCGGGCTCGGCTCCTGCGGGACGGTCTTGCCGAAGAAGTTGTCCTCACCCAAGGCCGCCAGCCCGGTATGCGCGTCGCTGCTGCCCACGAGGCCGAACTTGTAGGGGTTTGTCCCGAGCTTGTCCTCCAGCAGCAGGCCGTTCTTGAAGGCTTCGCGGGAATACTCGTACTGCAACATCTCGTTGGTCTTGGCGACACTGCCGTCGAGGTTCCCCTTGTCCCACAGCTCGAAGTCCGCGAACTCGTCATTGGGCGACAGGAACGGGTGCGACTCGCCCGTGCCCTTGGTCTGGGTCGTCTCGTAGAGCCGTTCCCACTTGGCGCGGGTCTCGACATAGGTGGCGTCCACCGGCTCGCTGAACTGGGTCTCCACCGGGAACATGATGCCGTTGCTGAGGTTGCCGTTATGCGGGATCGCCAGCACGCTGCCCGAGGTCTTCGCTTCGTAGTTCGCCATCCACTCCCAGAGGTGCACCGGGTTGTCGCTGCCATAGGGCGGGTAGACGGTGAACGGCTGCACCAGGCTTGCCTTGTCGCCGTTGTCGCGGAAGATCACGTTGCGGTGCAGGTTGTTCCCGCCGGTGTTCGAGGTCCACTCGAAGCCGATGAAGGCTGTGAAATCGCCGGGGTCGTTGAATTCCTCGGCCGCGTCGATCGTCTGCTGCCACGCATTCTTGTAGGCATTGGTCCCCGGAAAATACATCAGGTCGGTCGGGAACTTGTTGTGCGAGAAGGCGACGATGATCTCCATCGCGGCGTCGTTGCCCTTGCCGTCCTGGATCATGTCGTACCAGCGCCGCCCGGTCGGATCCGCCAGCAGCGAGGCCTTGCCCGACATCAGGTCGGGGAAGAAACCCATGTTGTCCGAATGGTCGGCGACCACCAGGAAATCCAGCGGCCGGGACAGTTGCACCGGGATCCCGGTATTCGAGGTCACCTGCTCGCCCCGCGCGAAGCGATAGGCGTCACGCGGCGTCAGCCGGGCGCCGAAGGCGCCGGCGTCCATCGAGAAGGCGGTGTGCAGATGGGTGTCGCCGAAATAGGGCCGGGTCGGAAACCTGCGGTTGGCGTAGGGCGAATAGCTCTGTTCGGCCAACAGGCTGGTCTTGTCCGGGGTCGGTGTCCCGGTGTCCTGCGCAAACAGGGGTGCCGCCACGGCAAATAGCGCCGCCGCCGCACTCGGTAGCGAGTAACGTTTCATGTCTGAAATAATCCCCCAAGTCGTTGTGCTCGGAGAGTAGTCGAATTCAGGCCGTGAAGATACGCGGTTGTGTCCGGGACTTGGCCTGTTCGGCGCAGGCCTTGCGTAATGTTTTGTTCACAAACTAGCGTAAGGCCGCCGTTTCGAGGTGCTCAAAAGTAAACATAGGTATAATTTCTGAAGTAGTGTCCTTTGATATCAATGGCATAAGGGGGTTTTCATGATGAAAACCCCCTTGCCTTTCATGCGGACGCGGCCGGGCTTTCCAGCAGCCTGCGTGCGATGACCTGGGCCTGAATTTCCGCCGCGCCCTCGAAGATCGACAGGATCCGCGCATCGCACAGCACCCGGCTGATCGGGTATTCCATCGCGAACCCGTTGCCGCCGTGGATCTGCAGCCCGTTGTCCGCCGCCGCCCAGGCGACCCGCGCGCCAAGCAACTTGGCCATCCCGGCCTCCAGATCGCAGCGCCGACCCTCGTCCTTCTCGCGGGCGGCGTGATAAGTCAGCTGCCGCGCGATCATGATCTCGACCGCCATCATCGCCAACTTGCCGTAGACCCGAGGAAAGGCCGCGATCGGTTTGCCGAAGGCCACCCGGTCGGCGGCATAGGCCTGCGCCAGTTCCATCGCGTTTTGCGCGACCCCGATCGCCCGCGCCGCCGTCTGGATCCGGGCGCTCTCGAAGGTCCGCATCAGTTGTCGGAAGCCCTGACCGGTCTCGCCGCCCAGCAGCGCCTCGTCCGGCACCCGGTGATCGTCCAGCGCCAGCGTGTATTCCTTCATGCCGCGATAGCCGAGCACCTCGATCTCGCCGCCCTCGATGGTCTCATCTGGAAACGGCGTCTCGTCCGTGCCGCGGGTCTTCTCGGCCAGGAACATCGACAGGCCGGAGTAATTGTCGGTCTCGGGATCGGTTCGCGCCAGCACTGTCATCAGGTCGGTCCGCGCCGCATGGGTGATCCAGGTCTTGTTCCCGGTCAGCACCCATTCGGTGCCGTCCTTCCGGGCCCGCGTCCTCAGCGCGCCAAGGTCCGAGCCGGTGCCCGGCTCGGTGAAGACCGCCGTCGGCAGCACCTCGCCGCTCGCGATCGCCGGCAGCCAGCGCTCTTTCTGAGCCTCGGTCCCGCCGCCCAGGATCAGTTCTGCGGCAATCTCCGAGCGGGTCCCCAGGCTGCCCACGCCGATATACCCGCGTGAGAGTTCCTCCGAGACGACGCACATCGCCGTCTTGCCCATACCAGCGCCGCCATGCTCTTCGGGAATGGTCAGCCCGAAAACGCCCAGATCTGCCATCTCGCCGATCACCTCCATCGGGATCAGCGCGTCATTCAGGTGCCACTCGTGCGCGTGCGGAACGACGCGCTCGTCGGCGAAACGGCGGAAATGGTCGCGGATCATCTCCATGTCGTCGTCGAGCCCCGTGGCGCCCACCGTCGCCGCCCCCCGCGCCTCGCCCATCTCGGACGCCAGGGCACGCCGCGCGGCATCCGAATTGCCCTGTTCCAGCAGGATGCCTGCGCCCTCGCGGAACGCCGCCCGGTCGGCTGCCGGGACACCCAGGTCTGCCAGCCGCGCCACCTCGCTCTGGCTCATCGGAATGCCACCGTCGATCTGTGCCAGGTACTCGCCGAAACCGATCTGCAGGATCAGCGCCTCGACCGTACCCAGCCGGCCTTCGCCCTCCAGCCGCAGAGCCCATGCCCTCAGCTGCCGCAGCGCCTCCACATAGGTCGCCAGCCAAGCGAGTCCGTGGGCCGCGTGCTGGTCGGCCTCGAGCGCCGCGCCCGAGATCCGTCCGTCGCCGCCGATCCGCTCGGCCAGAGCGGTCCGCGCGATCCGTTCCACCGCCTCGGCTGCTTCAAGTGCAAGGCTGGTCCGCCCAGTCAGGCCGGGCAGTAGCGCGGCGTCGAAATCATGGCTCTGATCGGTCATCGGGGCACTCCCTCGGGCATGTTGTTGCATCGCGGAATCGCTGTTGCGTTGCGGCAAAACTAGGCGAGCCGCCGAGGGCGGTCAATAATCTTGCGCAACAATTATCCAATTATCGGCTAAGCGATGGAATATTATTAGCATTGCGCTTGCCCGTTCCCGGTGCCAGACCCTGTCGGGCAGGCAAGGGGGGCATATGGAGCAGCTGATCGACCTCTACGGCGGCTGGACGGTCGTCGCGGCCTTCGGAGTGTTCGTCTGCGCCGGTTTCGTGAAGGGCGCGGTCGGTTTCGCTCTTCCGATGATCGCGATCAGCGGTGTTGGCTCGCTGATGTCGGCCGAGGTGGCTCTGGCTGGCCTGATCCTTCCAGCACTCGTCACCAACCTCCAGCAGAGCTTCCGCAATGGTCTGGCCGAGGCGGTGGGCACGCTCCGCAAGTACTGGCGGCTGAACTTCGCACTCTTCCTGCTGATCGGCCTCTTCGCGCAGCTCGTAACGCTGCTCTCGGACGAGGCCTATTTCGTCATCCTCGGCGTGATGGTCACCCTTGCGGGGAGTGTGCAACTCGCCGGGTGGCGTCCGCGATTCCCGCCGCGCCTGACCCATATCGTCGAGTGGATCACGGGCATCATCGCAGGCTTCTTCGGCGGCATCGCCGGGGTCTGGGGCCCGCCGATCCTGATCTACCTCCTGGCGCGCGAAACCCCGAAGGCCGAACTCGTCCGCGCGCAGGGCATCAGCTTCCTCGTCGGGTCAATACTCCTGGTCGGCGCACACCTGATCTCCGGCGTCCTGAACAGCATGACGTTGCCCTTCTCGGCCTGGGCGATCGTCCCAGCCATCGCGGGGATGGTGCTGGGTCAGGTGCTGCAGGACCGGCTGGACCAGGACAAATTCCGCCGCCTGACGCTTTTCGTGCTGGTCCTCGCGGGCCTCAACCTTCTTCGGCGCGGCCTCTTCGGCTGAGGTGCGGGAAGCGCGCCCGCCTTCCACTTTCCTCAAATATCCCCGCCGGAGGCATCCTGCGCCAATGACCGCGCGGCGATAGGTCACCCGACCGCCGCCGCCCCCGCGCGCCGCGGATCGCCCGTCGCCTGCGTGCCGCCGCGCCGGTCCCGCCGCGCGACATGCACGCCACCGAAATACATCGCCGGGCGGTCCCAGACCGTCGCCTCGGGCCACTCCGCCAGCAGCGCGTCGCGGCGGCCATCCTCGCCCAGGTCCTCGAAACTCAGGTTGCCATCCTCGACATGCATTCGTGGCATCGCCACGGCCTCCTCAAGCGGCAGGCCCGCATCGATCAAAGCCAGCAATGTCGTCGCCAGAGCCGAGCGGATCCTGTTCGAGCCGCCCGAGCCGAGCAGCGTGAGCGCCCCCTCCTGATCGCGCATCGCCGTCGGGCACATCATCGAGGCCAGCCGCCGGTCTGGTGTCCAACCGACCGGCCCGTCCGGCGACAGGTCCTCTTCGCCCAGCATGTTGTTGGGCTGGATCCCGGTGCCCGGCAACAGCTTCCCGCAACCCTCGCCGTTCGAGAGGCTCAGGGCCGCGCCCGAGCCATCCGCGGCGATGACCGAAATGTGCGTCGTTCCGCGCAGGGCGGGCGTGTGCGAGGCCAGCAGCCGGCGCAGGTGCTCCATCCGGGCCGGGTCAAGCAGCAGCGCGCCGGCACGGTCCGGGTGGCGGTCGATGTCCAGATCGCTCCGCAGCCGGGCGACCTCGGCCAGGGCCTTTGCCACCAGCGCCGGGCGCGGTGCGCGGGGCAGGGCGCCGAGGGCAAGCGCGATCTGCACGCCTCCGAGGCTGGGTGCCGGGTTCAGCGCGATATCGTGCCCTTGGCGGCGCAGCATCAGCGCCGCGCGCCATTCGGGGCGGGCGTGGCGCAAGTCCTCCGGGGTCAGGTGGCTGCCGGGCAGATCGGCGAGCATCTGCCCGATCTCGCCTTCAGTGAAGAAGCGCGGACCCTCGGCGGCCAGCACCTCCAGCACATCGGCCAGGTCCGGGTTGCACTGCACGCTGCCCGCCTCGACGGGCTTGCCGCCGGGGGCATGGAGCGCCGAGACCTCGGGCGAGGAGGTCAGGATCGGCGCAACCAGCCCTGCGACCTCGGCCTGAAAGTCCGTGACCTCGACTCCCTGCCGCGCCTGCTGCGCGGCGAAGGCGACCAGATCCGGGAAGGGAATCTTTCCGTGCCGCTCGTGCGCCTCGAACAGCGCCGGGATCAGTGTCGGCGTCGCCACCGTGCCCGCGCCGATGTGGAAGTCCTGCGTCGCCGTGCCGAAGTCGACGGTGATCGTCGACAGGTCCAGCTCGCCCTCGGGTCTGCGGCGGCGCGGGGTCTGCACGAATGCGTCGAGGACGTGCGGTGCGCCGGCCTCGGGGGACAGCATCAGGAAGCCGCCGCCCAGCGGCTGCGCCAGCACGGGCTCCACCACGAAGGCGGTGCAGGCGGCGGCGATGCAGGCATCAACAGCACTGCCGCCGGCACGCAGGATCTGTTCGGCCGACTGCGTGGTCAACGTGTGGCCTGAGGCTACAGCATAGGTCATGGGATCGCGGGTCCGTTCATCGGCGCAGCATTAGCCGAGCGCCCCCCGCAGGCGCAAGCGGCCGCCGGTCTCCCGGCGGCCGTATCCGTCACATGGCGCCGCGGAACACCACGGCTTCTTCCATCACGTCCGCGTCGACGAAATCCTCGTACTGGCGGAAGTTTTCCTCGAACATGCGCACGAGGCGCGCGGCCTGCCGGTCATAGGCATCGGCCTTGTCCCAGGTCCGGCGCGGGTCGAGCAGAAGGTCGGGCACGCCCGGGCACGAGGTCGGCACGGCGAAGCCGAAGGCGTCGTCCATGCGGAACTTCTGCTTGTTCAGCGAGCCGTCCAGCGCCGCCGCCAGCAGCGCACGGGTGGCCTTGATCGGCATCCGGCTGCCCACGCCGTAAGCGCCGCCGGTCCAGCCGGTGTTCACCAGCCAGCAGGTCGCGCCCGTCTCGGCGATCTTGTCACGCAGCATCGCGCCATAGACCTCGGGGCGCAGCGGCATGAACGGCGCACCGAAGCAGGTCGAGAACGTCGGCTGCGGCTCGGTCACGCCCTTCTCGGTGCCCGCCACTTTCGAGGTGAAGCCCGACAGGAAGTGATACATGGCCTGCGCCGGGGTCAGCTTGGCGATCGGCGGCAACACCCCGAAGGCATCGCAGGTCAGCATGATGACGTTCTTCGGCTGCCCGCCCCGCGCGGTGGAGGAGGCGTTCGAGATGAACTCGAGCGGGTAGGCGCAGCGCATGTTCGCCGTCAGGCTGTCGTCCGAGAAGTCCAGCTCCCGTGTGTGCGGGTCGTAGACCATGTTCTCGATCACGGTGCCGAAGGTCGAGGTGGTGGCGTAGATCTCCGGCTCGGCCTGGGGGCTCAGGTCGAGCGTCTTGGCATAGCAGCCGCCTTCGAAGTTGAAAGTGCCCTTGTCGGACCAGCCATGCTCGTCGTCGCCGATCAGCACGCGGGACGGGTCGGCCGACAGGGTGGTCTTTCCGGTGCCGGACAAACCGAAGAAGATTGCCGTGTCGTGCGGATCGCCCGGCGCATGGTTGGCCGAGCAGTGCATCGGCATCACGCCCTGCTCGGGCAGCAGCGCGTTCAGTACTGAGAACACCGATTTCTTGTTCTCGCCCGCGTAGGAGGTGCCGCCGATCAGGATCAGCTTGCGCTCGAACGAGATCGCAATGACGGTTTCCGACCGGCAGCCGTGCCGCTCCGGGTTGGCGTTGAAGCTGGGGCAGTTGAGGATCGTGAAGCCCGGCTCGAACCCGGCCAGTTCCGACTCGTCCGGGCGGCGCAGCAGGTGCCGGATGAACAGCCCGTGCCAGGCCAGCTCGGTGATCACCCGCACGTTCAGCCGGTAGTCCGGATCGGCGCCGGCGTAGAGATCCTGCACGAACAGCTCGCCGCCTTCGATATGCGCAACCATGTCGGCGCGCAGGCGCTCGAATGCGTCGGGATCCATGGGCGCATTGTTGTCCCACCAGATCTTGTCCTCGACCGATGGTTCGCGGACGACGTGCTTGTCCTTGGGCGAGCGCCCGGTGTGCTTGCCGGTGCTGACCAGCAGCGTACCGCCACGCCCAAGTTCGCCCTCGCCGCGCCGGATCGCCGACTCGATCAGGGCATGTTCGAGTTGGTTGTAGTGAATCGTGGCAGCGCCCGGAAACCCGGTCGCCTCCAGTGTTTGGTCAGGGTTCACTGTACCCGTTGTCATAAGGGACTCCTCCTCATGCCAGACGACCGCCCAGAATGGACGGTGTCTCTCTCCCCTAGCGGAGGCTGCGAACGCCGGAGGGCCAGTCCGGTGGAAAATATCTCAATTTTGCCATGTTTGCAGCGTTTCCGAGGGTCAGGGTACCATCTTGTCGCCACTATTCCACTTGATTTTGTGTGGCCAAGGTGCGGCACACCGCGCCAATTGTGCATTCGCATGATGGTAACGATTTGGCCGACAGAACAACGGCTGTGTAAGACTCTTTGGAAAACATGGACCGGAGGATCAGATCATGTCGGCGAACATCGCCCTGGTGGATGACGATCGGAATATCCTGACGTCGGTCTCCATGGTGCTGGAAGGCGAAGGATACGCAGTCCGCACCTACAACGACGGGGCATCGGCCCTGACGGCTTTCGAGAAGACGTTGCCGGATCTGGCGATCCTCGACGTCAAGATGCCGCGCATGGACGGGATGGAGTTGCTGCGCCAGCTGCGCACCAAGACCGACATGCCGGTGATCTTCCTGACCTCGAAGGACGAGGAGATCGACGAACTCATCGGTCTGCGCATGGGCGCGGACGATTACATGCGCAAGCCGTTCTCGCAGCGCCTGCTGGTAGAGCGGATCCGCACCATCCTGCGCCGTCGCGAGAACGCGATGAAAGAGCCGTCGGAGACCGAGAACAACACGCTCGTCCGCGGCAGCCTGACCATGGACCCCCAGCGCCATTCGGTGATCTGGAAGGGGGAGCCGATCACCCTGACGGTGACCGAGTTCCTGATCCTGCAGGCCCTCGCGCAGCGTCCTGGCTTCGTGAAAAGCCGCGACCAGCTTCTGGACGTCGCCTACGACGACCAGGTTTACGTCGACGACAGGACCATCGACAGCCACATCAAGCGGATCCGAAAGAAGTTCAAGGCGCATGATTCCGAGTTCTCTTCGATCGAAACGCTGTACGGCATCGGTTATCGCTACAACGAAGCCTGATCCCCTCACGGGGGCCGGACATGGCTGACGGGGGCGCGATCAAGGATCGCGCCCGCCCGCGCGTCATCCTCTCGGCCGAGAAGGGCCGCGGCGGTAGTGACGACGGTCCGGCGCTGATGGATTGGACCGCGCGGTTCGGCCGCCGGTCGCCGCTGTCACGAAAGATCATCACCTTCAATCTGCTGGCGCTGGGCGTGCTGCTCGCCGGTGTGCTCTATCTCAACCAGTTCCAGGGCGGGCTGCTGGAGCTGCGCGCTCGCTCGCTGGTGACCGAGGGGCGGCTGGTGGCCACGGTGCTCTCCGACCGGCTGGGCGGAGAGATAGACGGCACTTCGGCAATCGACGCGATGGTAACCGTGCAGGGCGCGACCTCGGCCCGGCTGATGCTGTTCGATGCACAGGGACGGCTGGTAACGCGGCTGGAGTCCGGCGGCGCCATTCCATCTGGTGACCAGATCGACGGCGGTACCGCGCAGGAACAGGCGCCCTCGGCCTTCATCTCGATCATGGGGCAGCTCTGGGACCGGATGAGCCGCATGTTTGCCGCCCGCCAGCAGGAGGTCGAACCGCTTTCGCTCTCGACCATCGGCCCGCTGGCCGAGACCGCTCTGGTCGAGAACCGGATCGTCCGTACCTCTGGCGCGACACAGCAGGGCGACCAGATCCTGTCCGTTGCTCTGCCGGTACCCGGCCCGACCGCCGACGCGGCCCCGCTTGGCGCGCTGGTGTTGACGACCCCGCCCGGCGACGTCGACACCTTCATCCGTTCGGAGCGTGAGAAGATCCTCCAGGTATTCGCGCTGGCGATCATCAGTTCGATCGTACTCAGCCTCGTGCTCGCCAACACCATCGTCCGCCCGCTGCGCGATCTGTCCGAGGCCGCGCACGATGGCGGCACCCGCAATGCCAAGCAGCTGAACCCCGAGCGGATTAACATTCCGGACATGACCGGTCGCCCGGACGAGATCGGTTATCTTTCCGGGGCGATGCGCCTGATGACCCGCGCGCTCTTCGACCGGATCGAGGCGAACGAGATGTTCGCCGCCGACGTCGCGCACGAGATCAAGAACCCGCTGACCTCTCTGCGCTCGGCGGTAGAGACCTTCCCCTATGCCAAGACCGACGAGGCGCGCGAGAAGCTGCTGAACGTCATCAAGAACGACGTCGACCGACTCGATCGCCTGGTTACCGACATCTCGAACGCCTCGCGGCTCGACAGCGAACTGGTCCGCGACCAGATGGAGGTGTTCGACCTGCACGCGCTCCTGTCGAGCCTGATCCAGTTCAACGAGGGGATAGCTGCTGAGGCGGGCGCGAAGCTGATCCGCGGGTTCGAGGAAGAGCCATTCAAGATCACCGGTCTCGAAGGGAGGCTGGCGCAGGTCTTCGTGAACCTGATCACCAACGCGATCTCGTTCGCCTCAGAAGGCGATGAAATCCGCGTGACGACCGTGGTGCAGGGGCGGAAGGTCCGCGTCAGTGTCGAGGATCAGGGCCCAGGTATCCCGGACGAGAATCTCGCCGACGTGTTCGAGCGCTTCTATTCCGAGCGTCCTCAGAAAGAGGAGTTCGGCAACCATTCTGGCCTCGGGCTGGCGATCTCGCGCCAGATCGTGCAGGCGCACGGCGGCGAGATCTGGGCCGAGAACATCCGCCCCGAAGGCGTCGGTACGGACGTGCCCCCAGATGGTGCCCGCTTTGTCGTCGAACTGCCGGTTTGATCCCCTTGTGAGCAGGTCGTGGTAGGCCCGGCCTCCGAGACGCTCCACGGAACCTGCGTCGCATGGCAGGGGCGAGCCGCGCTGCTTCTGGGCCGCTCCGGCAGCGGCAAATCGGCGGTCGCGCTTCAGATGATGGGAATGGGCGCGGAGTTGGTAGCCGATGACCAGGTGCGGATCTTCGCCGAACCGGACGGTCTGTGGGCCTCTGCTCCGCCGCGGCTCGCCGGTCTGATCGAGGCGCGCGGCATCGGCCTTCTGCAGGTCGCCCATACGGCGTCTGCGCGGATCGTGCTGGCAGTCGATATGGAAATGAACGAAACTACACGCTTACCGCAGTTGCGAACGCGACGAATCACGAGCGGGTGCGTACCATTGATTGCCGGCGCGGAGCGTCCATATCTCAGTCAAGAAGTTCTGGCATGCCTGAGACACGGGCGCGAGCCGCTTCTGCTAGACCCTGACGACTTCCAGGACACCGAAGACAAGAGCCATGCAGATCGCGATTGACCCTTCCGCCACCATTCAGGACGTGGCCATTGTCACCGGCCCATCCGGTGCTGGACGGTCGACTGCGATCAATGCGCTGGAGGATCTGGGCTTCGAAGCGATCGACAACCTGCCGCTTTCGTTGCTCGAACGCCTGTTCGCCGGTGGCGCGCACGACCGGCCGCTGGCGGTTGGCATCGATGCGCGGACCCGCGACTTCAGTGCCGATGCGCTGATGGCGGCGGTCGAGACGCTGACGTCGAACCCACAGCTCAGCGTTTCGCTTGTCTACCTCGATGCCGATACGGACACGCTGCTCCGCCGGTACTCGGAAACACGGCGCCGACACCCGCTGGCTCCTGCCGAGACCCCGCTCGTGGGAATCGAGAGGGAGCGTACCTTGCTGGGAGGCCTGCGAGAGCGGGCTGACGTCCTGATCGACACCGGGAACCTGTCACCGCACGATCTGCGCGCCGAGGTCTGGCGCTGGTTCGGTCGCGGCGAAGGGGCCGAGATGGCCATTTCGGTCCAGTCCTTCAGCTACAAGCGCGGCAGTCCGCGCGGCGCTGACATGGTCCTGGATTGCCGCTTCCTGCGAAATCCGCACTGGAAACCAGAGTTGCGCAGGCTTACGGGAGAGGACGGGGCTGTCGCCGAGTACGTGATGTCAGACCCGCTTTACCAGCCCTTCATGGATCAGACTCGGGCCATGCTGGACCTGCTGCTGCCGGCCTACAAAGCCGAAGGAAAGTCCTATTTCACCCTGGCTCTGGGATGTACCGGAGGGCAACACCGTTCGGTTTGCGTGACGGAACGGCTGTCGAATGGGCTTGCGAAGGCGGGTTGGCAGGTGTCTATTCGACATAGAGAACTGGAGCGATCCGTTGGGGGGCGGGTGCTCAAAGGTGTGGTGGAGTCTTGATCGGCATCGTCATCGTTGCACATGGCGGACTGGCCAGAGAATACCTGGCCGCCATGGAACACGTCGTAGGAAGGCGGCCCGGAACGCGCGCCGTCTCGATCGGGGCTGAGGACAGCCGCGCCGAGAAACAGGCCGAAGTGGATGCCGCTGTCGCGGAAGTGGACGATGGTTCGGGTGTGGTCGTTGTGACCGACATGTTCGGCGGTACCCCCTCCAACCTTGCCGTCGCCGCGTGCTCCGACCCCAACCGCAAGGTGCTTTACGGCGTCAATCTTCCTATGCTGGTCAAGCTGGCCAAGGCCCGACACAAGCCGCTGGACGTGGCCGTGGACTGCGCGCTCGACGCGGCGCGCAAGTACATCAATTGCGCCGACGGCCTCGGCGTGACGAAGGGCGCGATGACCGCCTGATGGCCGGCCCCGTGACGATGAACATACGGAACGAGCGCGGGCTGCATGCCCGGGCCTCGGCGAAATTCGTCGAGATTGTCGAGGCGCATGAGGCGGAAGCGCAGGTCAGTCGCGACGGCATGACGGTTTCCGGCGATTCGATCATGGGTCTGCTGATGCTTGCCGCGGCCAACGGCACGAGCATCGAGGTTTCCGCGGACGGGCCGGATGCCGACGCCCTTTTGCAGGCGCTTCAAAACCTCGTCGATGACCGTTTCGGCGAGGGCCGCTAGCGCCCGCGCAGCATGCGCCGCAGCACCGGATCGCGGTCCGCGAAATGGTGCTTGAGCGCCGCCGCGACGTGCAGCCCGAGCAGGAGCGCGAGACCCAGCGCAAGGATGCCATGCAGGCGGCGTAGTCTAGCTGCCAGCGCCTCCGAGCCTTTGGGGAAGGGGTCCGGCAGCTCGAACAGCCCGAATACCATATTGGGGATCTGGAACGGCAGCGCGTCGGCATCGTTGAGCGGCGAGGCAGAAGCCATCAGCCATCCGCTTAGCGGCAGCGCCAGCATCAGCGCATAGAGCGCTAGGTGTGAGAGCCGCGCCGCCTGGCGCTGCCAGCTGGGCATTTCCACCGGATCTGACGGCCGCGCTCGTTGCGACGCGCGCCAGGCGATGCGGAGACAGGCGAGCGCGAAGACCATCGTACCGAAGCTCTTGTGCCGCTGGATCAGGTCGAACTGCAACAGCAGGTCCTGCTCCACCCGACTCATCCAGAAACCGAGCCCCAGCATCCCCAGGATCAACGCCGCCATCGACCAGTGCACCGCCCGCGTGGGCCAGCCCCAGCCATCGCGACCGTCCCTGAAGCTCATCTAATCGGACCGCATCAGCAGGCGGATGCGGATCGGCAGAACTGCCGCGACCTCAGGTAGGCCGGTGGTGTGACCGAAATCGCGACGGTCGACCGAACCGCCGATGTTGAACCCTGCGTCGAAGCGGTCCGGCGCGCCGGCGGTCGGGCCATAGCGGAACACCTGAGCGCCGAAGGCGACGGGCCGGGTCTGGCCGAACATGGTCAGGCGACCGAAGACGTCCGCCGTCTGCTCCGAGGTCTGCACCAGCCGGTCCAACCGGTAGTCCATCCAGGGATGGCGCTCGACGTCGAGGTACTCAGGGCCACGCACGAAGGCGTCCACCACCGCGGCCCCGGTCGAGACCGTCCGGGCGTCGACCCGGATCGAGGCCTTGGCGCTTTCGGGTCGCTGTTGGTCGAAGATCACCTCGCCGACGACATTGTTGAACCGCAAGGTCACCGTCCGCCCGCGCCAATCCACGTCCACCTCGACCCGGGTCTCGCCCGGGACAAGCCGCCATTGCTCCGCCAGAAGGGCGGCGGGCCACAGCCACAAAAGCACAAGAATGAGGACGCGCATTCGGCTCTCCCTTTCGGGTAGCCTAGCGCATTCCAAGGCTTTGGGCGCGCGACAATCCGCGCGCGGTTCAGCGGGTCGGGACCGGTTCCTCGCCGCGGTAGTCGTAGAAACCGCGCTGCGTCTTGCGGCCCAGCCAGCCGGCCTCGACGTATTTCACCAGCAGCGGGCAGGGTCGGTACTTGGTGTCTGCGAGCCCGTCGTGCAGCACGTTCATGATCGCCAGGCAGGTGTCGAGACCGATGAAATCCGCCAGCTCCAGAGGGCCAAGGGGATGGTTCGCGCCCAGTTTCAGCGAGGTGTCGATCGAGGTCACGGTCCCCACACCCTCGTAGAGCGTGTAGATCGCCTCGTTGATCATCGGCATGAGGATGCGGTTGACGATGAAGGCCGGGAAATCCTCGGCTGTGGCCGAGGTTTTGCCCAACCGGTCCACTACGCCCTGCAGCGTCTGGAAGGTTTCCTCGTTGGTGGCGATGCCGCGGATCAGCTCGACCAGCTGCATCACCGGGACCGGGTTCATGAAGTGCAGGCCCATGAAGCGTTCGGGGCGGTCGGTGCGGCTGGCCAGCCGCGTGATCGAGATCGACGAGGTGTTCGAGGTCAGGATCGTCTGCTCGCCCAGGTGCGGTGCGAGGCCCTTGAAGATCTCGTGCTTGATCGCCTCGTTCTCGGTCGCGGCCTCGATGATCAGGTCGGACTTGCCGAGGATCGACAGGTCGGTCTGCTTCGAGATCCGCGCAAGCGCGGTATCCCGTTCGCCCTGACTGATTTTCTCGCGCGAGACCTGGCGGTCAAGGTTGTCGCCGATGGTCTGCAGCGCGCGGTCCAGCGCCTCGTCTGAAATGTCGTTGATGGCGACGTCATAACCCGCCAGCGCGCAGACATGCGCGATGCCGTTGCCCATCTGGCCGGCGCCGATCACGCCCACGGTCTTGATATCCATGCCCCAAAATCCTTTCGGCAGTCGCGGCGGACCTTAGAGCCGGGGCACGGTCCGCCGCAACCTGATTTGCCGAATTCAGCCCAGCTTCTGTTCCAGCTCGGGCACCGCGTCGAAGAGATCTGCGACCAGGCCGTAGTCGGCGACCTGGAAGATCGGCGCCTCTTCGTCCTTGTTGATCGCCACGATCACCTTCGAGTCCTTCATCCCCGCGAGGTGCTGGATCGCGCCAGAGATGCCGACGGCGATGTAAAGCTCGGGGGCGACGACCTTACCGGTCTGGCCAACCTGCCAGTCGTTCGGGGCATAACCCGAATCGACCGCCGCGCGGCTGGCGCCCACTGCGGCCCCCAGCTTGTCGGCGAGTTTCTCGATCAGCGCGAAGTTTTCCTCGGAGCCGACGCCGCGGCCGCCGGAGACGACGATCTTTGCGCTGGTCAGCTCGGGACGGTCGCTTTCGGCGACCTTGTCCTCGACCCATTCGGACAGGGCCGGATTGTCGGCCATCGAAACTGTCTCGACCGGGGCCGAATTGCCGGAGCCTGCGGCGTCGAACGTCGAGGTGCGGATCGTCAGCACCTTCTTCGCATCGCCCGACTGCACGGTCTGGATCGCGTTGCCGGCGTAGATCGGGCGCTCGAAAGTGTTGCCGTCGACGACACCCGAGACGTCCGAGATCACCATGACGTCCAGCAGCGCGGCGACACGGGGCAGGATGTTCTTGGCATCGGTGGTCGCTGGGGCGGCGATGTGCTCGTAGTCGCCCGCGAGGCTGACGATCAGCGCGGCGGTCGGCTCGGCCAGGCGGTGGCCCAGGGCGGCGTCCTCGGCCACGAGGACCTTGGCGACACCGTCGATCTTTGCGGCGTCAGCCCCTGCTGCGGCGGCGCTGGCCCCGGCACACAGCACGGTGACCTCGCCCAGCTTGGCGGCGGCGGTCACGGCCTTGGCGGTGGCGTCCAGCGACAGTGCGCCGTCGGTCACTTCGGCAAGAAGAAGAACGGCCATCAGATCACCCCCGCTTCGTCTTTGAGTTTCGCGACCAGCTCGTCCACCGAGCCGACCATGACGCCCGCTGCGCGTTCGGCCGGTTCGGTGGTCTTGACCACGGTCAGCCGGGGCGTGACGTCTACGCCGTAGTCGGCGGGCGTCTTCTCATCCAGCGGCTTCTTCTTCGCCTTCATGATGTTCGGCAGCGAGGCGTAACGCGGCTCGTTCAGGCGCAGGTCCACGGTGACGATGGCGGGCATCTTGACCTTGATGGTCTGCAGGCCGCCATCGACCTCGCGGGTGACGACCGCGCTGTCGCCTTCGACCTTCACCTCGGAGGCGAAGGTGGCCTGGCTCCAGCCCAGCAGCGCCGAAAGCATCTGCCCGGTCGCGTTCATGTCGTTGTCGATCGCCTGCTTGCCGCAGATCACGAGGCCCGGCTGCTCCTCGTCGATGACGCCCTTGAGCAGCTTGGCGACGGCCAGCGGCTCGATGTCCTGGTGCACGTCGTCGGCGGCGACGATCAGGATCGCGCGGTCGGCGCCCATGGCGAGCGCGGTTCGCAGCGTCTCCTGCGCCTGCTTCACGCCGATCGAGACGGCGACGACCTCGGAGGCGGTGCCCGCTTCCTTCATGCGGATCGCCTCTTCGACGGCGATCTCGTCGAACGGGTTCATCGACATCTTGACGTTGGCGAGATCGACCCCGGTGCCGTCGGCTTTCACCCGCACCTTCACGTTGTAGTCGATCACGCGTTTCACAGGCACAAGGACCTTCATTCGCGTCTCTCCCTCACTGTGGCGGGGTGGATTTGCACCCCGGTCGGGTCGGGTTTAGCGAATGCAAGGCCCGAGAAACAGCGCAAAAACGACGCGACGCAGCGGCAGGACGGCGGTCCGGGCCGTGTGACGTGGCGTCCGGGGCGGCGCTTGACCCGCGACGGGGCTGGCCGCAGGCTGGGGGGCAGCAAAAGGGGGGAGCGATGGAAAAGGTTCTGGGGTTCGGCGGGTTCTTCTTCCGGGCCGAGAACCCGGCGGCGCTGGCCGAGTGGTACCTGGCGCATCTGGGCGTCGACAAGGTGCCGGGCGACTACGACACGCCTTGCTGGCGGCAGGAGGCCGGAGAGACCGTCTTTGCCCCGTTCGAGAAAGTCACGGACTATTTCGGCGACCGCGAGAAATCGTTCATGTTGAACTTCAGGGTGCGGGATCTCGACGCGATGATTGCTCAGCTGGAAGCCGCCGGGGTCGAGGTTCGGCGGGACCCGCAGGAGCACCCGAACGGTCGCTTTGCATGGCTGAATGACCCCGAGGGGAATCCGATCGAGTTGTGGGAGCCGGCCTGATCCGGTGGGCGCCGCGCACTTGGCGCGCGGGGGCCTCCGGCGGGAGTATTTGGGGGATAAAGAAAGCGGGGGCGCTATTCGCTTGTCGGCTGCGCCCAGTCGGCGTGATGCTCGATCAGCGCCGCAAAGGCCAGCGCGGTTTCCGAAGGTTCGGTGAGGGCAATCCGGCTCAGACGGTTGTGCAATTGCCTGGACGTGTACCAGGCCCAGGCCCCATCCTTGGCCGGCTGGCGCGCCCAGAATGCCGAAAAGGGGATCGCGGCGCCCGGCCGGGTCGGCCAGGCACGGGTGAGTATCGTCAGCAACCGGTCGTCTCCCAGCGCGTCGAGATGGGCGAAGAAGGGGGCCAGGTCCAGCCCCGCTTCGCCGAAGCAGCAAAGCCACTCGTCGACATCACCGCCCTCGGCCAGCCGGCGGGCGAAGATCGCGAGCCCGGCTTGGCGCAGAAGCACGACGTCTTTCGGGGGCCAGTCCTCCGGAAAGCCGGTCAGAGGCAGGCGGTTCAGGGCCGTTTCGGCACCTTGGCGGGGAAACCCCGGGGCGAAGGCCAGCAGGTCCAGGATCCGGGGCAGCAGCCAAGCCATGTGGGCGCGGGACAAGTCCGGCGCGTAGGCGGCGAAGTACCAATCCTCGAGATGCTCTTCGGGTAGATCGCGCGGGGCGTGGTCGAGGAAATCGGCCTCGATATCCGGGTCCATGCAGCAGCCGCGGCAAACACCGGTCGTCGGCGGGGCGGGGCATGCGAAATGGGTGTAGGCGGCGTCGATCAGGTCACGCAACGCCGCCTTGTCACTCACCGGTTCGCGCCCGGCACCCACAGCACGTCGGCCCTGCCGTCGTCGTTCGCGATCCGTGCGGCGACGAAGAACCAGTCCGAAAGGCGGTTGAGATAGCGCAGGCTGGGCTCGTTGATCGTCTCCTCGGCGGTCAGGGTAACCGTCAGACGCTCGGCGCGGCGCGCGACGGTGCGGCAGAGGTGCAGATGCGCCGACAGCGCGCTGCCGCCGGGCAGGACAAAGCTGCGCAGCGGTTCGAGCCGTGCGTTCATGGCGTCGATCTCGGCCTCGAGCCTGTCGACCTGGGAGCCGGTGACGCGGAGCGCCGGATATTCCCGCTCGCCGTCCTTGTCCGGGTCGGGGGTCGCAAGGTCCGCGCCAAGGTCGAAAAGATCGTTCTGAATCCGGGCCAGCGCCGCGTCGGTCTCGCCGGCCGCGTGCAGGCGCGCCAGTCCAAGCGCGGCATTCAACTCGTCCACGGTGCCGTAGGCGGCGACGCGGGCACTGTCCTTGGGCACGCGGGTGCCGTTGCCGAGGGCGGTCTCGCCCTTGTCGCCGGTGCGCGTGTAGATCTTGTTCAGGACCACCATCTTCAGCGCATCCCCGAGAAGTAGACAGTCGCCACGATCAGGACCACCGCGATGAACTGCAGCAGCAGGCGCAGGCGCATGATCTTGTTGGCGTACTTGCGGTTGAAGTCTCCGCCCTTGGCGAAGCCGCCGACGCCCACCAGCAACACGGCGAGCACCGCGAGGCAGGCGAAGAGCGTGACGTAGAACAGCGGATTGTCGGTCATCCGTCCCTCGTATCCGAAATCTCAGGCCGCGCCGGGGCGCGGATCGGCGGTACTCAGCCGCGGCGCAGGATCCGGTCCAGCGTCCGCGTCGGCAGCAGCCGCCGTGCGATACCCATCATATAGGTCGGTGTGGTGACATAGTAGCGGGCACGCGGTCGCGGGCTTTCCAGCGCGTGAACCAGCTTGGCCGTCACCGCCGAGGCAGGCAGTTCGAACCGGTCGGTCTTGTTGTCGGTGCGGTAAAGGCGCGGCCGCACCTGGTTCTCATAGAACTTGCGGCGCGGCGAGTTCCGCCAGTCGATCCAGCGCTCGAAATGCGGGATCGAGTTTTCGCGGATGCGCGAGGTTATGGGGCCGGGCTCGATCAGGATGAAATGCAGATCCTTGACCCGGTTCTCCACCCGGTAGGTGTCTGTCAGACCCTCCATTGCGAACTTGGTCGAGACGTAGGCACCGCGTGCCCTGAGCGCGATAAGGCCCAGTACCGAGGAATTGTTGACGACCCGCCCGTGGCCTTGAGCGCGGAACGTGGGCATAAGCCGGTTGATGAGGTCGAACTGGCCGAAGAAATTGGTCTCGTAGATCGCCCGCAGTGCATCGCGGGGCAGGTCCTCGGCCAGGGCGGGGATCGCGTAGGCACCGTTATTGAACAGCGCGTCGAGCGTACCGCCGGTACGCTCCAGCACCTCGGCGACGGCGGCGGCGATACTATCCTCGTCGGCATAGTCCAGCGGAAAGCTCTCAAGTCCCTCGCTCTGCAGACGGGCACAATCCTCTGACTTGCGGCAGGTGGCAAAAACACGCCAGCCGCGCGCAGCCAGTCCGTGCGCGGCGTCGTATCCGATGCCCGAAGAGCAGCCAGTGATCAGGATCGTCTTCTGAGCCATGTTCCGCCTTTCGCAAAAGCCGCAGCCGGTGGTATCCGGCGCGCCGCGCCGGCGCAATACGCACGCGGATTGTGGACGGATGGTGTCGTCCGAATATCGACATGTGTGAGGGAAGCTTTGAAAAGGTATGTCGAAACAGTTGCTTGCCGTTGGGGGAGCTTCGGCGGGGAAATGCACGCATAACACGAAATTGCCCCGAAGCCTCCCAATCTTCTCCATGGCGGAGCGCGAGGATGACCTTGCGGCACACCGGGTGTCGCCCAAGGAAACGAGAGCAAGGCAATGATCACCATCAATACCAAAGACCGGATCAAACTGGCTCGGATGGTGCGCGAAACCATCGACCAGTCGGAACTTGAAGCCCGCACGCAGGCGCGGACCCGGAAATGGCGCTGCCGCAAGCGCGACTTCATCGTCGCATTGCTGCTGGCCTATCCGCTGAGCACCCTCATCGCGCAGCTCCCCCTGATCTGAGCGTGCCAGTGTCCCGGCGTCTATCCCTTGGGCGCCGGGAGCAAATTATGGAGGCGCAGAAAGCGCTTCCAACGACCCGAGGACCAAGTCCGGTCAGCCAGCAGCATTGCTGGCGCCCAAGGGAAACGGCGCAAGCAAGGTCCCGGGCATGGGCCTGCGTTCCCTTCCGATCAGGTGAAAGTCTACCGCAAATGCTCGGCGTGAAGATGCGGTGATTTCGGATCAGCCGCCCGGCAAATCGTTGAAGCTTTCGCGGTGCACGAGCCAGGCGCCGTCAGCGTCCTTCTTCCAGACCCTCAGGACCTTGTAGCTGTGCTCGGTCTTGTCGCCATTGCCGTCGGTACGGGTTGCCTGGTCGTGGACGACTTCGACGGCCATGTCGTTCCCCGCCATTTCGAAGCTGACTTCCTCGGACCTGAGGTTGCTGAACCCGGCCTTGAAGAATGCCGTGTACATTGTCTCGATGCGGTCACGGCCCTCGGTTGTCTTCCATCCGGGGGCGAGCACGATGCCGTCCTCGGAATGCATGGCGGCGACCGCGGCCGGATCGCCGCCATTGAAGGCTGCTTCGAAGGCAGCGCGCGCTTCCGCGATAGCCACCGGGTCTGCAGAGCCCGGTAGCGAAGTTGCGCATAGTGCGATGAACACAAGTCCCGGTCGGCAGTATTCTGTCGTGAGCATGACTTTCTACTCCCTTGCTGGTGACGGGCCGCAACCGCCGGTCGGTCGCGGCAATCTCAGGATAACACGACAAGCGCCACGGCCGGAGCGCGGCCGCGTGGTTCCGTTTCCGGCACCCGTGCAACGATCCTCTGGACCGCATCCGAATCCGCAGGTATCACCACATCTATGGTTGATGTGACTGACGACCCCGAAATACCGGATATGCGCAACATCAGCGAGCCGCTCCGCCGTGCGCTGGGCGACCGCTATCTGACCTATGCGCTGTCCACGATCACCGATCGTGCGCTTCCCGATGCGCGGGACGGTCTGAAGCCGGTCCATCGGCGCATCCTCTATACGATGCGGACCCTCAAGCTCGAGCCGAACGGCCCGTTCCGCAAATGCGCCAAGATCACCGGCGAGGTGATGGGGAACTACCATCCCCACGGCGACCAGGCGATCTATGACGCGCTGGCCCGCCTGGCGCAGGATTTCGCCATGCGCTACCCGCTGGTGGACGGGCAGGGGAACTTCGGCAACATCGACGGCGACAACCCCGCCGCCGCCCGTTACACCGAGGCCCGCTCGACCGCCGCCGCCTATGCGCTGATGGAAGGTCTGAACGAGGACGCGGTCGACTTCCGCCCGAACTACGACGGCTCGGAACACGAGCCGGTGGTGCTGCCCGCCGCTTTCCCGAACCTTCTGGCCAACGGCTCCAGCGGGATCGCGGTGGGGATGGCGACCAACATCCCGCCGCACAATATCGACGAGTTGGTTGGCGCTTGCCTGCATCTGATCAAGACGCCCGAGGCCCGCGACGAGACGCTTCTGAACTACATTCCGGGCCCCGACTTCCCGACCGGCGGCGTGCTGGTCGAAAGCCGCGAGGCGATTGCCGAGGCCTACCGCACCGGGCGTGGCGCCATGCGGGTGCGCGCCCGCTGGCACGTCGAGGACCTTGGCCGCGGCCAGTGGCAGGTCGTCGTGACCGAGATCCCCTACCAGGTGCCCAAGTCGAAGCTGATCGAGAAGGTCGCCGAGCTGATTACCGCCCGGAAGATCCCGATCCTGGCCGACATCCGCGACGAGAGCGCCGAGGATGTCCGCATCATCCTCGAGCCGCGTGCCCGCACCGTCGAGCCGAACGTGCTGATGGAGACGCTGTTCCGCCAGTCGGACCTGGAATCGCGCTTCTCACTGAACCTAAACGTGCTGATCGACGGCAAGACGCCCAAGGTCTGCTCGCTGAAAGAGGTGCTGCGCGCGTTTCTCGACCACCGGCGCGAGGTGTTGGTGCGCCGCTCCCGCCACCGGCTCGAGAAGATCGAGAACCGGCTGGAGGTGCTCGAGGGTTACATCACCGCGTTCCTGAACCTCGACCGGGTGATCGAGATCATCCGCAACGAGGATCAGCCCAAGCCGGTGATGATGGAGGAGTTCCAGCTTTCGGACGTTCAGGCCGAGGCTATCCTCAACATGCGCCTGCGCTCCTTGCGCAAGCTCGAGGAAATGGAACTGCGGCGTGAGCGCGACGCGCTGATTTCCGAGGCCGAGGATCTGCAGGCGCTGCTGGCCGACGAGGGCATGCAGTGGGACCGCATCGCCGACCAGCTGAAGGAGGTCCGCAAGACCTTCGGCGCGCGCGCCCCCGGCGGCGCACGCCGCACGCTGATCGAGGAAGCGCCCGAGGCCGAGGAGGTCCCGCTTGAGGCGATGATCGAGCGCGAGCCGATCACCGTGGTCTGCTCGAAGATGGGCTGGATTCGCGCCATGAAGGGCCATATCGCGCTGGATTCCGAGCTGAAGTTCAAGGACGGCGACGGGCCGGCCTTCATCTTCCATGCCGAGACCACGGACAAGGTGCTGCTGTTCGGCGCGAACGGTCGCTTCTACACGTTGCCCGCCAGCAACCTGCCGGGCGGGCGCGGTATGGGCGAGCCGGTGCGTCTGATGGTCGACCTGCCGAACGAGATCGAGCCGCTGGAGCTGTTCGTCCACAAGCCGGGCCGCAAGCTGATCGTCGCCTCGAGCGCCGGGGACGGGTTCGTCGTCCCCGAAGACGAGGTCGTCGCGCAGACCCGGACCGGCAAGCAGGTGCTGAACCTGAAAGAGGGCGTGGTGGCAGTGGCGTGCAAGCCCGTCTCGGGCGATCACGTGGCGACCGTGGGCAAGAACAAGAAGGTGCTGGTCTTCCCGCTGGACGAGCTGCCCGAGATGACCCGCGGCAAGGGCGTGCGCCTGCAGAAAGTGCCGGCATCCTCGGCGCCGCTGGACACCAACGCGTCGGGACTGTCGGACGTGACCACGTTCACGCTGGCAGATGGGCTGTCCTGGAAGGACCCGGCCGGGCGCACCCGGACCGAGACCGAGCTGGGCGACTGGATCGGCAAGCGCGCCGGTGCGGGCCGCATGGCGCCCCGCGGCTTCCCGCGCGACACCAAGTTCAACGGCGACGGCTTCTAGGGCCGTCGCCCGCCCCTAGCGGAAGACATCGGTCAGCTGACCGCCACCGGCGCTGTCCGAGACCTGCCGCCAAGTCGCCATCGCAAGCGCCAGCAGTACCGCTCCGAGGATGGCCGAGACCAGTTCTGCCACCAGCATCCCCGCCCACAGGCCCGGGGCGGTGCTTTCGGCATCCGGAACCGGCGTCAGCACGATCAGCATTATCAACGCGGGCAGGTAGATCGCCGCCCAACACGCCGTCAGTTTCGCTATGTTCGGCAGACACTGGCCGATGCTGTGGCTCAAGCCCTGCCAGCCACGCTCCTCGACAAGGATCGCAGGGATCAGCGTCGTCGTGACCGCGGCGATCAGCAATCCTGGCAGGATCACCATCAGGATGCCGACATAGGACGCGTAGCTGACCGCCATGTTCAGTACGATCAATGGCCACAGATTGCGTTTCAGGACCTCGGAGGCTGGGCCATCGGGACCGGCTTTCATATCCGTCGCCACGCGCAGACAGGCGAGGCCGAAGAGGCAGGCGAAGGCGGCTTCGTGCAACAACAGGAAGGGATCGAACAGCACCGCGCCAATGCCGGCCTCGTCGTCCGGGGCGCGCCTCGCGAGGAACCGTTCGGGAACCAGCAGTGCCTCGAGCGTCAGAACGCCGATGCCCAGTGCCAGGAACTCCGCAGTTGCGAGAAAGCCGTGGCGACCGAGGATCGCGCGCATGTCCTCGACAAGCAACCCGAGGCGAAGCTTGGTCACGCGAAGACCGAGGCCAGATCCTCCATCCCCAGTCCTTCCTTGATCTCGCGCAGCCGGGCGTAGACCAGCGCCGTGAAGATCGACAGCAGCGCGATCTGGATCGCCGCCGAAAGCGCCTGCACCAGAAGGATTACCGCGTAGCCCGGCGTCAGGAACGCGCCAGCACCCAGCGGTCCGGGGGCGGCGGCAACGCCAAGCACCGCGGTCAGCACCAGCGAGATTAGGAACAGTACGAGGAACATCAGGATTGCCGCGCCTAGGATCGGCCAGCGGTAACCGGCAGTCAGTTCGGCGGTGCGGGAGAGGCCGCGAAAGCCCGAACGCTCGACCAGGATCACCGGCGAGAGCACCCAGTAACGGGCCATCAGGTAGAGACCGGGGATCACCAGCAAGAGGAAGCCGATCGACATGAAGATGTAAAGCACCAGCCCCAGCACCACGATTGCCGGGGCGGCTGCCAGCGTGCGCCCGACATAGGAGCCGACCCGGATCGGCCTGCCGACCCGCGCGTCATAGGCTGCGAGGGTTATTGCGCCCATGGTCAACAGGCTGATGACCAGCGAAACCGCCACAACGACGAAGATCGTCGTCGCAAGCATGCCGGGGTCGATTTCGGCGTTCACATCGCCAAAGTCGGACGGGAAAGCCAGCAACTGGATCAGCGCCTGCAGCAGCGAGGGCAGCAGCGCGATCCCGAGAAACAGGCCGATATGGCGAAATAGCAGTCCGAAGGTGGATGTCACCAACTGCCCGATGCCCAGCGGCTGCTGGGGCGAGACGGCCGCCATCGCAAAGCTCCCACACAAACTTGAGGGATTTGGTAGCATCGAAAGCCCTGCGATTCAAATATCTTGGTCGCCCAGGTTCAATTCCGGCCGTTGCTGTGTCCGTCGGTCCCGGCGTCCCGGTGGAACTTGTCCTCGCGGCTGTCGCCGAAAAGCTTGCGGTTCTCCAGGTAGGCCCGCTGGGTGCGGTAGAAGGCCAGCAGGAAGCTCTCGGTATCGGCGTCGGGCACGTGGCTTTGGTAGTCGATCCGGCGGGCGATGGTTTCCGCCACCTTGCGCAGGTTGGTGTGGTGGCGCTCGGCGGCCAGCCGGCTGAGCGCGCGCGTATCGACCTGCAGCAGCGCCTCGAGTGTCTGCAACTCGTAGCGCCCGTAGTGATCCAGATGATGCGGCAGGAAGTTGTAGGCGGATGCGCCGACCGGCTGCTCGGCCAGATCGGGCAGCAGGACCGGGGTGGGCAGCATCACGACGTAGGTTCCAGCCAGGATGTCGCCCAGCCGTTGCCGCCGAGAGTTGGTCAGCGGCACCGCCAGCAGGATCCCGATCCAGCCTAGCAGCAACAGCACCGAAAGCCGGTCCAGCGACGAGGCCGCCAGCAACATGGTGCCCGGAACGAAGACCTCCATTTCCTTCATCAAGTTGCGCACGGTGACCGCATGGGCCGAGAGCGACCGCCCGTCCGCCGAGATCACCCTCAGGCCGGTCAGTTTCTTGCCCCAGGTCTGCCCGTTCAGCAGCACCTCGGCGAGGATATAATAAGGCACTCGGATCGCAAAGAAGAGCAGAGCGCCGATCCCGATGACCGCGTTGAAGGGCACGAGGTCCGACAGGAACAGCACCGCCATGATGACGATCAGCCCGGCGAATGTGATCAGGATGTCGGCGATCTGGGCGATGGCGCGCGCGCCGAGCCCTGCCACCTCGAAATGGATCGGCACGCCCTCGGGCGGCACAATCTCGATCATGCGCCGCCGAGGTTCCTCGCCCGGGGCACGGGGCAGGCGGGGCGCGGTCATGTGGTGCGGCGCCCCGAGAAGGCCAGCCATACGACCCATGCCGCACCGATGCCAAACCCGATCCGGATTCGTGCGCCGGGATCCTGGATCAGCTGCCGTCCGAAGCCTTCCAGCAAGGCCGCCACGACCAGCATCATCGCTGCCAATATCGCCAGTTTCACCGCGTCGCGGGAATTGCGCCTCAGCGCGTCCCGGCGCAGTGCGTCTCCGGGAAACAGCACTGCTCGGCCCAGGTGCAGCCCCCCGGCGCAGGCGATGACCACTGCCGAGATCTCGGTTACACCGTGGATCGAGAGCCAGGCGCTGATGTCGTAGAGCAGCCCGCGATCCGCGTGTAGCGCCACGAATGCGCCGAGGATCAGGCCGTTAAAGAAGGTCAGCACCGTGCTGGGAATGCAGGCCATGACCCCCAGCGAGAAGATCAGGATCGCGATCCGCGTGTTGTGCGAGAACAGCACCGAAGCAAACGCTGCCAGGTTCCCCGCATCGCTGTCCTCGCCGGAATAGATCACGGCCAGCAGTTCCTCACGGGTGGAATCGATGCCCCGATCTCCGGCCAGCGCGGGTGGCATCAGGGTGTTGTACCAGCTGGGATCGTCCTGGAAGAGCATCCAGCCAGCCGTGCCGCCCAGCATCAGGATCGCGTAAGAGATCAGGATCAGCGGAAACAGCCGCCGCGCCGCGCCGGGTATGCCGGTGACCAGCAACCTGCTCAGCATCCCGCCCAGCCGTTCCTGCGGCGCATATACAGCAAGATAGGCGCGGGCGCAGAGCGCCTCGAGATAGGCTAGAAGGGCCCGGTCCAGGCTGATCTCGCGGGCCATGGACAACGATGCCATCGCCTGTCGGTAGAGCGAGGCCATCGCCTGCGCCTCGTCGAAGTCGAGCGCCTTCAGCCCGCGCCGCTCGGCCTTGGTCACGATCGCCTCGAGCAGGCGCCAGTCTTCCTCGCGTTCCGCACGAAACCGCGCCGAGCGGATCAGGTTCTGCGCAACGCTCATATCAGCTCCCGCGCCTTGATATCGAGATAGGTGCCGATCAGCTTGGCGGTCAGCTCGCCAGGGCCCGTCTCGAGACATAGTATGCCCAGCCTGGCCAGCCGGTCGAGCACGAGTTGACGTTCACGCGCCATCTCGGCGGCGACGACGGCCTCGGCGACCTCGTCGGCGCTGTCGGGCACCCGGTCCTGCAGCGCCTCGAGGTCCGGGTCGCGCAGCGTGACGAAGACGATCACATGCGTCCGGTTCAGCACCTGGAGGTTCTCGACCAGAAGCTCGGCCGTGGTCGTATCGGCGAAATCCGAGAAGATGATGATCAGCGAGCGCCGCTTGAGTTGCCCGTTCAGGTGCGCCAGCGCCAGCGTCGGATTGCTCTCGACCGTCGCGTACTCCATGTCGGCCATCTGCCGGCGCAGCGCCGGGAAGCCCGCGCGGGCCGGTTGCGGAGGCGTATAGATCCTCGGTTCGGCGTCAAAACTGTAGAGCCCGACCAGATCGCCGCCCAGGCCCGCGGCCCAGGCCGTCGCGAGCGCCGCGTTGATCGCGTGGTCGATGCGGGCCAGCCCGGCGACCTCGGCGCGCATCAGGTAGCCGTTGTCGAGCGCCAGGATGATCTGATGGTTGCGCTCGGCCCGCATCTCCTTGGCAACCAGTGTGCGGTGCCGCGCGGAGTGCTTCCAGTCGATGGCGCGCGTGTCCATGCCGGTGGTGAAATCGACGAGTTGGTGAAACTCGGACCCTTCGCCGCGCGCGACGGTGTCCTTCACGCCGTAAAGCTCCGAGCGGACCGTGGCGTCGATCGTCCCCGAGACCACGGGCCGGATGCTCGGGATCACCCGGATCTGTGTCTCGGCAGGCAGGCGGGTGACGAATTCCCACAGCGCCAGCGGGCTGGGCCAGCGCAGCCAGACCGCGTGCAGATGAAAGCGCCCGCGCCGCCTGGCAAGCAGCGTCACCGCGCCTTCGGCAACGGCCTCGGAAACCGGCGCGAGGCTGAATCGGATCACGCCGCCCAGCGCATCGTCGGCCTCGGCCCGCGCTTCGGTCACTGGGGGCACCGGCGGGTGGCTACCCTGCAGGCGCACGCGAAGCCGGATGCTCTCGCCACTGAAGATGTCGGCGGGCGCTGCGATCGACAGTTGCAGGCCACGCGCCGGGCGAGCGGTCATCAGGTCTGCCAGCGCAACCAGCGCCAGTCCGGCCCAAAGCAGCAGCACGGCCTGCGCCGGCAGCACGTCCGCCGCCAGCACAAGCACCGTCAGCGCCAGCGCGCCGCCCGCAAGAAGCAGCAGCCGGCGGCCGGGACGCATTATTTCGGTGCCTCGATCCGGTTGAGGATGTTGTGCATCACATCGGTCTCGGACCGGCCCTCGATCTCGGCGGTGGGGCCCAGCACGATCCGGTGTCGCAGGGCAGGGACCACCAACCGCTGCACGTCATCCGGGATCGCGTAGTCGCGCCCGTCAAGCGCCGCCGCCGCGCGCACCGCGCTTGCAACCGCGTCGGCCGCACGGGTCGACGCGCCGTGCCGGATCTCTGGGTCTTCGCGGGTCGCACGCACCAGCGCCAGGATGTAGCCGAGGATCGTGTCATCAAGCCGAATGCTGTCGATCAGCGCGCGCCCAGCCGTCAGCTCCGCTTCGGACAGGACGGGGGTAATGCCATCGGTGCGGGCGTGGTCCAGAGACTGCGCGGCGTGACGGCGCAGGATCTCCATTTCGGCGTCCTCGTCCGGGAAGTCGATGATGACCTTGAACAGGAACCGGTCCAGCTGCGCCTCGGGCAGCGGATAGGTGCCCTGCTGCTCGATCGGGTTCTGCGTCGCGATCACGAAGAACGTGTCGCCCAGAGTGTGATCCACCCCGTCGATCGTGGCGATCCGCTCGTTCATCACCTGAAGCAGCGCGGCCTGAGTCTTGGGCGGGGCGCGGTTGATCTCGTCCGCCAGCAGGATCTGGGTGAAAACCGGCCCTTTGGTCAGCCGGAACTCCGAGGTGCCGAAGTCGAACAGATTCACGCCCAGGACGTCGCCGGGCATCAGGTCCGGTGTGAACTGGATGCGCCCGAAGTCGAGGTCCAGCGCGGCGGCAAGGCTGCGCGCCAGCAGCGTCTTTGCAGTGCCCGGAGGGCCTTCCAGCAAGCAGTGCCCGCGGGCGAATAGCGCGATCAGCGCCATGTCCACCGCGTCATCCTGGCCGTGCACGACCTTGCCGATTTCCCCGCGGATGCGGTTGGCGAGTTGTCCGAAGCTATCCAGATCCATTCAGCACCCTCTGGGCCTGCCGCTCGAACGCGTCGAGCAACGTCAGCAATTGCGCCGGCGGGGTGCCGGTCGCTGGTGTCATAGCGGTTGCGGCAGCTTGCTTGAACCCCCCGGCCAGGTCGGGGTCCTTGCGGCCGATGAAAGTCGTGATCCGCTCGACCGGGTCGGCGCTGCCGGCATTGCCGAACAGCTTCCGTTCGATCCGGCGCAGCCGGTTCTCGACATGGGCCGCCAGCAGGCGCGGATCGTTGCCCGCCATACGAAGGATCCGCGCCTTGGCGGTGATAGACACCGTCCGTGCCGGGCCCAGTTGATCGTCGAACAGGCGTTGCGCCGGCCCGAGCCGCACCCAGCTGCGCCACAGCAGAAGCACGGTCAGCGCCGCCAGCCCCACCCAGGCCAGTGCGTAGGGCCAGACGAAGAAGCGTCCCAATTCCGCCCAGCTGCGCGCATCGGGCGCGCTCGTCTGATCCTGCACCAGGATGAAGTTGGTGTTGTCCAGCAGCATCGGCTTGCCGCCGGACATCCGCTCAAGTTCGGCCGCAGCGATGGCGGCGTTCTCGGCCAGGCGAAGCCCGTGGTTGTTCATCAGGTCCGGGTCCGACAGCAGCCAGACCGGCCCGTGTGCACGCTCGCAGCGGATCAGCAGGTGCCCGGGTCCTGCGGACAGGACCGGCGCGCAATCCGTGTCCAGCGCTGCCGGAAACAGCTGCGGCTGGTAGAGCAGCCCCTCGCGTCCGTCGACCTCGAACCGCAGTACGTCGCCGGGGCGCAGCAGCTCGCCCTCCCACGCTCCGAAACGGGACAGCGGCGCGCCGGCCTCGGCTGCATCGAGCAGAAGGCTGTCATGCGCCAGCCCCGTATAGCGCACCGCGCGCGTCCATTTCGGCGCGATCACCAGCGTCGGCAGCAACTCTACCTTACGCGTCAGGATCTGCCCTGACAGGTCGCGCTCGGTACCGGTCAGCAGCCACTCGCGATCATCGGCCGGACGCGTGAACTCGCGCCCGAGATCGGTGTCGAGCACCGGAATGATCCGCAGACCGACGCTGCCGGGAAGCACTGGCGCGAACCCGGGATAGCTGATCTGCTGATCCTCGCCGCGCAGCCAGCTGACCAGCCCGCGACTGCCAAGCGCCGAGCGTTCGACCGGAAGTGACCCGCCGCTGAGAAGCGTCCACAGCAAAAGCCCGCCGATCAGCATGATGGCGGTCATCGAGGCCAGCTCACCCCCCCGCATGGTGCTCATGCGGGCCGCTCCGATGGGGTCGCAAGGATCGGCCGAGCCTGCGCCAGACAGGTTTCGAACGTGGCGTCCGCGAGGGGCCGTCCGCCGAACTGGACCAGTTCTTCGGCCATGACGATGGAGCGCAACGCAGACAGGTGCGGCCAGCCACGCGGTAGCCGGCGCAGCAGTTCGCGCGCGGTTTCCGACCGTCCGAGACGCAACTCGTTCTGATCGGCCGCCGCCCGCAGCGTGGCGCGCAGCAATTCGACCAGCGCGGCACGGCGGTCGGTCATGGTGCGCAGCCTTTTGATCAGTTCGGGATCCGGGGGGAGATCGTCGAGGGCGGGTGTGGCCGCCCGTTTCCGCGTCCGTTGGCCCGACTGGAGGCCGCCAAAAAGATCCGCCAGCCAGCCCGCGTTGCGGTAGATCACGACGAGTATCGTTACCACCACGATGGCGAGAGCGATCCGCATGGCAAAACGCAGCGCATCAGAAATCTCATGGGACTCGTCACGCTTCTCCCGCGGCGCAGGCGGCGCCTTGCCGTCGAGCGGGATCTCGCCGTCGAGGCGGTCGATGTAGACGAGTTCGGTCTGCAGCCGGTTGAGCATCACCCGACGGTCGTAGGCGTCGTTCGTGTCGAATTCGTGGCCGGAGTACTGCGGGGTCTGTGCCGGAAGCGGGCTTGCGAAGAACGCGCCCGCGACGGGGGCCACGGCAAGCCACAGCAGGCAAAGCCCCCCGATCTTCCAGTCACGGTTCAAAATGCGCAGCGTCCTGTTCAACCATAGCCTGCAATGGCCCGAGCCTAGGCTTGGCCCGCGCCGCTTTGCAAGCCGCAATGGCGGATCAGGTGAACGCTTCGGGACGCAGCTCGCGCGCCATGTGGTCGAGCACGGCATTCACGAATTTCGGCTCGCGGCCCTCGGGGAAGAAGGCCTTGGCGACGTCGACATATTCGTTGATTGCCACGCGCGGCGGCGTGTCGGTGTCCAGAAGCTCGGCCCCGGCGGCGCGGAATAGCGCCCGTAGCGTCGGATCGATCCGCGCGATCGGCCATTTCTCGACCAGCGCCGCGTCGGTCAGCTTGTCGATCCGCGCCTGCCGCGCGACCGCCGTTTCCAGCAGCTTGCGGAACAGGTCCACGTCGGCTTCGGAATAGGTGTCCCCATCGACCTCGGCGCCGAAGCGGTGCACTTCGAATTCCTTCTGCACCTCGGGCAGGGTCGCGTCGGCGGCCTCCATCTGGAACAGCGCCTGCGTTGCGAACAGCCGCGCGGCCGAACGCATCTGACGGATCTCGGCCTTGCTGGGCTGACGCGGGGTGCGGGCCTCGCCGGTGTCGGGGCTTTCTGGAGTGTCGGCCATCACGCGGCGCCTCCCTTGGTGGGCTCGCCCGCGACCTGGAAACTCCCCTCGGGCAGCGCCGGGGCCGGCTTGGCGAAGCGGCGCTTCAGTGCGATCAGGTGCAGCGCCGCCTCGGCCGCGCCGCCGCCCTTGTTCTGGCCCGCGGCCTCGGCGCGGACCTGTGCCTGCTCGACGTTCTCGACGGTCAGGATGCCATTGCCGACGCACAGGCCCTTGATGCCCAGCTCCATCAGCCCGCGCGAGCTGTCGTTGCACACGGTATCGTAGTGGGTGGTCTCGCCCCGGATCACGCAGCCGAGGCCGACAAAGCCGTCATACTCGCCGCTGGCGGCGGCCAGCGCGACGGCCTGCGGCACTTCCAGCGCGCCCGGCACCTCGACGGTGTCGTGCATAGCGCGGGCGGCCTCGCAGGCGGCGCGGGCACCGGCGACCAGTTCGTCGGCGATTTCCTTGTAATAGGGGGCGACGACGATCAGCACCCGCGTCGGCCGGTCGAAGACCGGGGCGGGCAACGTGTGATGGGTGATGGCGGTGGCCATGTGCGAATCCTCGGGCGTGTGCGGGGGTCTGGCGGGGTGGATATACCCGCGCCCCCCGGGATGGAAGCCATTCGGCCCCGTTTTTAGGTCAGCCGGCGGCCTTCGGTGCCTCGATCTTCCGGGTTCCGGTGATCGAAAGCCCGTAACCGTCGAGGCCCACGACCTTGGGGCTGGGAGAGTTGGTCAGCAGCACCATCTCGTGAATGCCGAGCGAGCCGAGGATCTGCGCGCCGAGCCCGTATTGGCGCAGCGTCTGCGGCGAGCCCTCCTGCTCGAAGCTCAGCTTCATCGACATGTCGCGTAGCAGCACCACGACGCCGCGGCCTTCCGCGGCGATCATCCGCATCGCGTCGGCCAGCTGGTGCGACCGGCCGGGGCACATGCCCAGCATATCCTCAAGCGGATTGGCGGCGTGCATCCGCACCAGCACCGGATCGGGGCTGGAGATGTCGCCTTTGGTCAGCACCAGATGCTCGGCGCCGGCGGTGTCGTCGGTGAAGACACGCAGCAGCCACTCGCCACCGTATTCGGACTGGATGTTGCGCACGGCGCTTTCGCGCACGAGGTTGTCATAGCGGCGACGGTACGCGATCAGGTCGCTGATCGTACCGATCTTAAGCCCGTGCAACTGTGCAAAGGCGATCAGATCCGGCAGACGCGCCATGCTGCCGTCTTCCTTCATGATCTCGCAGATCACGCCCGACGGGTTCAGACCGGCAAGACGGCTGATGTCCACGGCGGCCTCGGTATGGCCGGCACGGACCAGCACGCCGCCTTCGCGGGCGCGCAGCGGAAAGACATGGCCTGGCGTCGCGATGTCCTGCGGTTTCGAGGTCGGGTCGATGGCGACGGCGACGGTGCGCGCGCGGTCGTGGGCGCTGATGCCGGTGGTCACGCCCTCGCGCGCCTCGATCGAGACGGTGAAGGCGGTCTCGTGCCGCGACGAGTTCGACGCCGCCATCAGCGGCAGGCCGAGCGAGTCCAGCCGCTCCGATGTCAGCGACAGGCAGATCAGCCCGCGCCCGTGGGTCGCCATGAAGTTGATCGCGTCGGGCGTCGCCATTTGCGCCGGGATCACCAGATCGCCCTCGTTCTCGCGGTCCTCGTGGTCGACCAGGATGAACATCCGCCCGTTGCGGGCATCCTCGATGATGTCCTCGATGGACGAGATCGCGTCGGCGTAGGTTTCGGCGTCGCTCATGTCGCGCTGCTCCGCATGTCTTCGAGACGTGCGACGTAGCGAGCCATCGTGTCCACTTCAAGGTTCACCCGATCACCTTGCTTGACGTCGCCCCAGGTGGTGTGCGCCTTGGTGTGCGGGATGAAGTTCACGGTAAAGCGCGGCCCGTCCACGTCGTTGACCGTCAGCGAGGTTCCGTCCAGCGCAACCGACCCCTTCTGCGCGATGAACCGCGCCAGCGGGGCAGGGGCCTCGAAGGTGACGACCGTACTGTCGCCCGAGGCTTCGGTCGCGATCACTTCGGCCGTGCCGTCCACGTGCCCCGAGACGATGTGCCCGCCGAGTTCTTCGCCCACGCGCAGCGCGCGTTCGAGGTTGACGCGGGTGCCGACTGTCCAGCCGCCCAGCGTGGTCTTCGACAGTGTCTCGGCCGAGATATCCACGTCGAACCAATTGCGCGCGCCTTCGGTGCCGCGGTCAACGACCGTCAGACACACGCCTGCGCAGGCGATCGAGGCGCCCAGCGCGATGTCTTCGGCCGGAAAGGCCGTGCCAAGGCGCGCCCGCAGGTCGCCGCGGTCCTCGAGGTTCATGACCTCGCCAATATCCGTGATGATCCCGGTAAACATGGCCCGTCCTGCCCAAAAACAACGCTTCGCGGGATACTTGATGCCCCGGGATGGGGCAAGCGTGACATTTTTCCGCTCATGGCGCAGGATCTGGGACAGTTGGTCTTGGATAAGGCTACGATCATGATAAACGGCCAAAAAAAGCCGACACGACTTGGGGCAGAAATATGAGCAGCAGGTCCTTCCTGTTTCTGCAGGGTCCCCACGGACCCTTCTTCAGCGATCTGGCGCGGCAGCTGCTTCTTGCTGGTGTGCAGGTGCATCGTGTGGGCTTCAACGCCGGCGACCAGGCCTTCTGGGAACACAAGGACCACTACACCCCTTTCCTCGGTTCGGTCGAAGAATGGGAGGACTGGCTCAAGGCCTTCCTCGACCGCACGCCGGTCACCGACCTCGTGCTCTACGGCGATACCCGTCCAATTCACGCCATCGCCCGGCGCATCGCGCGGCTGCGCGGCCTCTCGATCCACTGCTTCGAGGAGGGCTACCTGCGCCCGTACTGGGTCACCTACGAGCGAGACGGGGTGAACGGCCATTCGCGCCTGATGTCGATGCAGGTCCCCGAGATGCGGCAGATGATCGGCGGCCACCCCGGCAAGCTGCCGGAGGCGCCTGCGCAATGGGGCGCGCTTTACCATCACATGTGGTACGGCGCGCGCTATCACTGGTTCATCCTGTTCCGGAACCGCCGCTACCGGAATTTCCGCCCGCACCGGACAATCTCGGTCAAGCGGGAATGGGCGCTCTACATCAAGCGGCTGTCGCTCTGGCCGCTGCACACGCTCGACCGTCGGGTCGAGACCCGCAAGCTTCAGACCAGCGGCGAGAACTATCACCTGGTCCTGCTTCAGTTGGCGCACGACAGCTCGTTCCGGGACCATTCGGACTTCGACCACATCTCGGATTTCATCGACCTGTGCTGCAAGGGCTTCGCACGGGGCGCGCCACCGCATCACCGGCTGGTGTTCAAGACCCACCCGCTCGAGGACGGGCGCGAGCCGATCCACAAGCTGATCATGGCCGCCGCCCGCCGTCACCGGATCGAAGGCCGCGTGCAGATGATCCGCGGCGGCCGTCTGGGCGAGATGCTGGACAATGCCACCACGGCGGTCACGGTGAACTCGACAGCCGGGCAGCAGGCGCTCTGGCGCGGGCGGCCGCTGCGGGCCTTTGGCCGTTCGGTCTACGACAAGCCCGAACTGGTCTCGCACCAGCCGATCGAGGAATTCTTCGCCAATCCGCGGCGTCCGGACCTCGACGCCTACATGACCTACCGCGAGTTCTTGCTGCAGACCTCGCAGTTCCCCGGCGGTTTCTACACCGCCTCGGGGCGGGCGGACGTTCTGCGCCACGTGATCGACGTGATCCTGGCGAACCGCGACCCCTACGACGCGGTCGGACCCCGGCGCGAGTCCCCGCGGCCACAGTTGCGCGCCGAGTCGGTCTGATCTGGCGGCACGGGGCTTTCCCATTGCCGCCACGCAGTCTACTGTAATTCAAAACACTATAATGAGGCAGCGAGCGTGATACCCCGAACCCGGCCGACGCTGGTCCGCGTCGCGGTTCTCGCCTGTGCGGTCCTGATCGCCGGTTGCGAGAAACTGCCGCGTCCCGGCCCCAATGCCGAAGAGATCGTCGCGTCCTCCAAGCGGGTGGGCGGCGATCTGAACGTCGTTCCGGTTGACGGCGCCATTGCCAACCGTGCCTATGTCGACCCGCGCTTCGGGTTCCCGCAGTCGTTCCTGACCCTGCCGTCGCTCCGCAGCGACGCGATCAACCCTGGCGACGTGATCTCGGTCACTGTCTGGGAAAACGTCGACAATGGCCTTCTGGTCGGCGCCGGGCAGAAAGTCGCGAATCTGCAGGAGATCCAGGTCGATCAGCGCGGCAACATTTTCGTGCCCTATGCCGGGACCATCAAGGCGTCGGGCAAGACCCCGGACGAGCTGCGCGAGGAAATAACCGAGTCGCTGGGCCGCGCCACGCCAGACCCGCAAGTCGAGGTGCGCCGGCTTGCAGGCGACGGCGCAACGATCAACCTGATCGGTGGCGTCGGCGGGCAGGGCGTCTATCCCATCGAGCCCTCGACCAATAAGCTGAGCGCCATGCTGGCCAAGGCCGGCGGTGTCACCGTCGATCCCGAACTGGCAATCGTGACCGTCCGCCGCCGCGGCGAGGCCGGCAAGATATTCCTGCAGAGCCTCTACGAGAACCCGGCCAACGATATAGCACTCCGCGCCGGTGACACGATCATCGTCGAGAACGACCAGCGCGCCTTTACCGCGCTCGGCGCGACCGGCGCGCAGGCCCGCGTCCCCTTCCCACGCGCCGATATAAATGCGATCGACGCGCTTGCGCAGGTCGGCGGGCTGAACGGTCAGACTTCGGATCCGACCGGCATCTTCGTATTCCGGCGCGAGAAGGCTTCGGTCGCGAACCGCGTCTCAGGCCGCAACGACATGGCCGAGGGCGAGCCCTTCGCCTATGTCATCAATCTCACCAGCCCCGGGGGCATCTTCGTTGCCAAGGATTTCCAGATCCGCGACGGTGATACGATCTATATAACGGAGGCCCCGTTCGTCTCATGGACGAGAGTGCTGCAGGCGACATCGCAGACGCTGAACTTCGCGACCAACCTCAGCCAGCTCGCGATCCTCGCGAACAACCAGTAGCGCCGAAACTGGCGGCCGCCTATACGGGCGGCTTCCTGCTTGACAAGCGCATCCGGCGGATTCTCGCGCTCTCCGGTTGGCGGCTGTCGCCGCTGGCCGACCCGCGCCGTGCCGATGCCGTGGCGGTCTGGGGACGCCGTCCGGTCTCGAAGCGGGGACTGTGGGTGGCGGGCCGCTGGAACAAGCCGCTGCTGAACGTCGAGGACGCCTTCCTGCGCTCGGTCCGGCCCGGCCCTTCGGGCGATCCGGCGCTGGGCCTGCTGATCGACGACCGCGCTCTGCACTATGACGCCGCGCAGCCCTCGCAGTTGGAAGCGCTGCTGTCGGAAATCACCCTGACGCCCGAGGCCGAGACCCGCGCCCGCGACGGCATCGCCTTCCTGCGCGACGAGGGACTGTCGAAGTATTCCGACTGGTCGCCGGACGCACCGTTGCCCGAACCGGGCTACGTACTGGTCATCGACCAGACCGCAGGGGACGCGGCGATCAGCCATGCCGGGGCCTCGGCCGAAAGCTTCGCGCAGATGCTCGCCGCCGCCCGGGCTGAGCATCCGGGCGCGCGGATCTTGCTGCGCACGCACCCGGTCACTGCATCGGGCCACCGCAGGGGGCATTTTGGGCCCACGGACCTGGACGATCTCACCGGAGTCTGCGCCGATCCGGTGAACCCCTGGGCTCTGCTAGATGGTGCCATGGCGGTCTATTGCGTATCGTCGCAGCTGGGGTTCGAGGCGATCCTCGCGGGCCATCGCCCGGTGGTCTTCGGCCAGCCGTTCTACGCAGGCTGGGGCCTGAGCGACGATCGGCAGCCGATCCCGCGCCGGGGACATGCTCTGAGCCCCGAAGCGCTCTTCCACGCCGCGATGATCGACTACCCCGCCTGGTACGACCCGCACCACGACCGGCTCTGCCAGTTCGAGGATGTCGCCCGCGCGCTGGCCGCACAGGCCCGTGCTCACCGCGAGAACGCGCGGCCGCTGATCTGCACCGGAATGAAGCCGTGGAAACACGCGCCGATGACGGCGTTCCTGAAGGGCGGCGCGGGCGCGCCCGCCTTCGAGAACGAACCGACCCGCGCCATCGAACGCGCCGCCACCGAGGGACGCACCGTCCTGCTCTGGGCCGGCAAGGAGACGCCCGAGCACCGCGCGCAGGCGGAGGCCAAGGGCGTGACGCTCTGGCGGACCGAGGATGGCTTCCTGCGCTCCGTCGGCCTTGGGGCCCAGCTGCTGCCCGCCGCCTCGCTGGTGATCGACGATCTGGGGATCTATTTCGACCCGACCCGCGAAAGTCGGCTCGAGCGGACCATACAGACCTCAGCCAACCTGCCGGGCCACGCCCACCGCCGGGCCGAGGCGCTGCAGACCGCCATCGTCGACGCACGGCTGACCAAGTACAACGTCGGCAACGCCGCGCCGCCGTTCCCCTCGAAACCGGGCCGCCGCCGCGTGCTGGTACCGGGGCAGGTTGAGGACGACGCCTCGATCCGGCTGGGCACCGATGCGGTCTCGACCAACCTGGGCCTGCTGCAACAGGCCCGCGCCCTGTTCCCGGACGATGTGGTGATCTACAAGCCGCACCCGGACATCGAGGCTGGGTTGCGCCAGGGCTTGATCCCCGAGGCCGAGATGGCGCGGCTCGCCGATCACGTCGCGCACGAGACTTCTGCCGCCGAGGCGATGGATCAGGTCGACGTGGTGGTAACCATGACTTCGCTCATGGGGTTCGAGGCGCTTTTGCGCGGGCTCGAGGTGCACTGTTTCGGCACCCCCTTCTACGCGGGCTGGGGGCTGACCGAGGACCACGCCGCGCCCTGTCCGCGCCGCACCGCCAGACCCGACCTTACTGCCTTGGTCCATGCCTCGCTGATCGCCTACCCGCGCTATTTCGATGCCGAGACCGGGCTGGCCTGTTCGCCCGAGGTGATCCTCGAACGACTGTCCTCACGCGCCGGGTCCGTCAGCCGTCACGCAACGAAACGGCACAAGCTGGTTGCGGCGCTGCAGTATCGCCTGCGGCGGCTTGCCCCGCTCTGGCGGAACTGAACGGGCGTTCAGTAACCCCGTTCCCGGTCCACGAGATGCAGCAGCGGCTCGCCCCGCTCGGCGCGGGCGATGTTCTGGATCACGGAGCGCGCCGCCGTCGCCGGCCGCGTCGGCGCCGAGATATGCGGCGTCACGGTCACCTTCGGATGCGCCCAATAGGGATCCTCGGGCGGCAGCGGTTCGGTCCGGAACACATCCAGCGTCGCGTGGCCGATCTGCCCGGCGTCGAGTGCAGCCAGCAGGGCCGCGTCGTCGATCAGCGTGCCGCGCCCGGCGTTGATAATTACCGCCCCGCGCGGCATCTGCGCCAGACGCTCGGCGTTCAGCAGGTTGTTGGTCTCGGCGGTGGCCGGCAGCAGCAGCACTAGGATCTTCGCGCGCTGCAGTACCTGATCCAGCCCCTCGGCTCCGTGCGCGCAAGTCACGCCCGGCACCTCGCGCGGCGAACGGCTCCAGCCGATGACGTCGAAACCGAGGCCGCTCAGAGTGCGCGCGCAGGTCCGGCCGAGCTCGCCCAGCCCAAGCACCCCCACTGTGCGGTCGCGGGCCAGCGGCGCGGGGTCGTCATTCCGCCAAATCCCGTCCTGCCCGGTGATGTGCCGGTCGATCCCGAGGTGATGGCGCAGTACATGGCCCGTCACCCATTCGCGCATCCCCTCGACCAGACCGGGGTCCACCATCCGCGTCAGCGGTTGTGTCAGCGTCGGGTTGCCGACGATCTTCTCGACCCCGGCCCAGAGGCTCAGCACTGCGCGAGCGTTCGTGTAGGGCGTGAAATCCGTCAACCCGCCGCTGGCAGTGTAGACGATATAGTCGATCGCCGCCGGGTCGGGCGCATCGAACACCAGCTCTGCCTCAAGCCCCTCTTCGGCTAGTGAGGCGGCCAACTCGCGGCCATAGGTCTCGCGCTCGTCGGCGCTGCCGGCGTAGAGGATCTTCGGCATGGATGCTCCGTCAGGTCTGGCGTGGGCGGTGAACGTGGGCGCTCTGGATAAGGCCGAAGGCGGCCAGCAGCACCAGCATCGCCGAGCCGCCGTAGCTGACCAGCGGCAATGGCACGCCCACCACCGGGATCAGCCCCATGACCATCGCCATGTTCACCGAGAAGAAGAAGAAGAAGGTCGCCGCGATCCCCGTGGTCAGCAACGAGCCGAACCGGTCCCGGTTCCGCATCGCCGAGACCATCGCGAAAACCACGACCAGCGCATAGATCCCCAGCAGCGTCACCGAGCCGACAAAGCCGAACTCCTCGGCCAGGGTGGTGAAGATGAAGTCCGTGTGCTTCTCGGGCAGGAAGTTCAGCCGGGTCTGCGTGCCTTCCATGAAGCCGCGCCCGGACAGTCCGCCCGAGCCCAGGGCGATCTTGGACTGGGTGATGTGATAGCCCGCGCCCAGCGGGTCGGTGCTGGGGTCGATGAAGGTCTCGATCCGCCGGTACTGGTAGTCCTTCAGGATCTGCCAGGACGTGCCCTTGCTTTCCAGCACCAGCATGACCATGCCGACGCCAGCGCCCACGGCAGCGGCGAAATACCAGATCGAAACGCCTGCGGCGAACATCACCACGCCCGCGCCAGCGGCCAGAAGGATTGCCGTGCCCAGGTCCGGCTGGGTCAGCACCAGCCCCATCGGGATCAGCGTCAGGAAGATCGGCGGCAGCAGCCATTGCGGGCGCGAGACCTTCTCGGGCGGCAACCAGTCGTAATAAAGCGCCAGCACCATCACCAACGCGATCTTCATCGGCTCGGAGGGTTGCAGGCGCATGAAGCCGAGGTCGATCCAGCGCTGCGCGCCCATGCCGACGGTGCCGAACAGTTCGACGATCACCAGCATCACCAGGCAGACTATGTAGACCAGCGGCGCGACCGAGCGCCAGAACCTGATGTGCACCATCCCCACCAGCAGCATCAGGCCCATGCCGATGCCGAAGCGCACCATTTGACGGTTCGCCCACGGATCGAACGAGCCGTCCGCGACTGAGTAGAGCATCAGGAAGCCCGCCGCCGAGATCGTCGACAGCAACACCACCAGCGCCCAGTTCATGTGGACCAGCTTCATCAGGCCGGTAGGTGCCTGCCGCTGCGTGCGGTCGATGACGGTCATGCGCGGTCGCTCCCGCCCGACGGACGCTCTGGACCCTCAGGCTGCGGCTCCTCGGCGCGCAGGCGCTCGATTTCCTGCCGCTCGCCGGGCGGATATGCCGCCAGCGGCGGCGTCGGTCCGTAAAGCGCGCGCATCATGATGTCCCGCGCGACCGGAGCCGCCGCGGTCGAACCGCCGCCGCCATGCTCGACCACCACGGCCACCGCGTAGCGCGGGTTGTTGTAGGGGGCATAGGCCACGAAAAGTCCGTGGTCGCGCCGGTTCCAGGGCAGGTCCTCGTTGCGGAAGACGCCGCGGGCGCGCTCGTCGGCGGTGATGTTGCGGACCTGGCTGGTACCGGTCTTGCCGGCCATCTCGTTCTCGGGATCGGCTATGCGCGCACGGTAGGCGGTGCCGCCGCTGCGATTGTTGACGACATGGTACATGCCGTCCCGCACAAAATTCAGCGCCGCCGGGCTCAACCCCAGGTCCGCTGGCTCCGGTCGGTCCTCCGGGCGCCCATCCTTGGCACGGATCAGCGTCGGCTCGACCGCGCGGCCTGTCGCGATACGCGCCGTCATCACCGCCAGTTGCAGAGGCGAGGCCAGCACGTACCCCTGTCCGATCCCGGCATTGAGCGTGTCGCCAACGCGCCAACCTTCGTCATAGCTTGCCTGCTTCCAGGCCTTGGTCGGCGTCAATCCGGCGGTGATCGCGGGCATCGGAAGATCGTGCTTGATCCCGATACCCAGGCGGTTCGCCATCTCGGATATCTTCTCGATCCCGACCTCGCGCGCGGTGTCGTAGTAATAGACATCGCAGGAGGATTTCAGGCTGTCGCGCAGGTTCACGTGGCCATGCCCGCCGCGCTTCCAGCAGTGGAAGCGCCGGTTTCCCAGCGTGTAGTATCCCGGGCACCAGACGGTGCTCTTCGAGTCCACGACCCCGGCCTCGAGTGCAGCAAGCGCGACCACCATCTTGTAGGTCGAGCCGGGCGGGTAGGCGCCCGAGACGGCCTTGTTCGATAGTGGCCGGTAAGGATCGTTCAGGAGCGTGTTCCAGTTGTCGTAGCTGATCCCGAAGACGAAGGCGTTCGGGTCGAAACTGGGTGACGAGGCCGAAGCGAGGATCTCGCCTGAGCGCACGTCCATGACCACGGCGGCGGCGCTCTGACCGTCCATCCGCTCGAGCGCATAGGCCTGAAGTTCGCTGTCGATGGTCAGGTGCAGGTCCTGGCCAGGCGCGCCCTCGCGCCGGTCCAGCTCGCGCATGACCCGGCCAAGGGCGTTCACCTCGATGCGGCTGGCCCCGGCCGAGCCGCGCAGATTCTCTTCCTCCCGGACCTCGACGCCGGACTTGCCGATCTGGAAATCAGGGATCTGCAACAGCGGGTCCGGGTCCTCGATGCTTTCCAGGTCCCGTTCGCTGACCGGGCCGACATAGCCGACCACATGCGCGCCGATGTCATGCTGCGGATAGTGCCGTGTCAGGCCCACCTCGGGCAGCACGCCGGGCAGGGCAGGGGCGTTGGCGGCGACACGGGCGACCTCTTCCCAAGTCAGGTGCTCGGTCACGGTGACCGGCACGAAGGCCGAGCGGCGCATGATCTCCTTCAGCGCCTTGTCCTTGCGGTCCTCGGACAGCGGGATCAGCCGCGAGAGCTTGTCGAGCACCTGCGCCACGTCTCCGGCCTGCTCGCGGATGATGACGACGCGGTAGTTCTGTCGGTTCTCGGCCAGGGCGATACCGTTGCGATCCAGGATCAACCCGCGCGCCGGGGCCAGCAGCCGGATGTTCATCCGGTTCTCCTCGGCCAGAAGGCGGTACTTGTCGGCCTCCTCGACCTGCAACTGGCGCATCCGCCAGCCCAGCCCGCCCGCGACCGCAAGCTGCGCGCCGATCAGCATCAGCCCGCGGCGGGTCATCCGTCCCTGCATGTTGATCGTCGGCTTCTTCATGCCACCCGTCCCAACCTGCGCGACCTTTCGGCGGGCTTCGGCGCCCGCACGCGCAGCACATAGTGCAGCAGCAGCGCCACCAGAGGATAGACCGCCGCCGTGGTCGCGAACAACTGCACGGTGATCCCGCCAGTGGGCCGCTCCACCAGCGCCAAGGCCAGCACCAGAGACTGGCCGATCAGCGCCAGCGCCAGCAGCCCGGTGAAGGCCGCCCATTCGAAGATGAAGGGCCGCGAGATCAACCCCGCCCGCTGCGAGGCCATCCCCTCGACCAGCAGCAGGCTCGCCAGCGCCCAGAGCCCCACGGGCCGGTCCTGCAGCAGATCCGCCAGCAGCAGGACCGGTGCGAGCAGCAGCAGCGGCATGTTTTCCGGCTGGCGCACGATCCAGGCGGCGGCCAGCGCCAGCAGGAGGTCCGGCTGCACCATGTGCTCGGCCTGCAATTGCAACGGCAGCAGCTGCGAGAGGATCACGCAGAAGCTGATGACCACGAACAGCACCGTGTGCAGCGGGGAGGCGCTTCGCCCGCTCATTCCGCAGCCTCTGCGGTCTCGTCCAGCGCATCGGGTGCGGCGCTTTCCTCCAGTAGGTGCGGCGGAACCGGCGGGCCGATCAACTCCCCGGTGCCCGGGATCTGCTCGGTCGGGGCCTGGCGCAGGACACGGATGAACTCGAGGGCGCCATAGTCGGCGGCGAGGCGCACGCGCTGCCGCCCCGACTGGTCCAGCGCCACCGTGCCCACCAGCAGGTCCGAGGGGAAGATGCCGCCATCGCCCGAGGTCACGACCCGGTCGCCCGGTCGCACGGCGGCGCTGTCCTCGACGAACTCCAGCAGCGGCGCGTTGGTGTTGTTGCCCGTGACCAGCGCCCGCTGCCCCGAAGGCTGTATCACCGCCGGCACGCGGCTGTTGATGTCGGTCAGCAGGATGATCCGCGCGGTCCGGTCGCCCACGCCAGAGATCCGGCCCACAAGCCCCAGCCCGTCCACGGCGGCCGAACCGTCGGCCACACCGTCGATCCGGCCGATGTTCAGCAGCGCCGACTGCCGGAAGGGGCTGCCGCTGTCGGCCAGCACCTCGCCGGTGATGAAGCCGATGCGCGGGCTGAGCCGCACGTTGTTCAGCGCCCGCAGCCGGGCGTTCTTTTCCTCGAGCTGAAGCGCGGCCTCGCGCCAGCCCTTCATTCGCTGAAGCTCCCGGCGCAGTTCGCGGTTCTGCTCGTAGACGCGGTCCAGGGTCTCGTATTCCGAGATCATCCGCGTCAGCGTCGTTACCGGGCTGATCGTGAAGTCGAAACTGGGCAGCAGCCGGTCCATCAGCGTCATCCGCAGATGCTCAACCCGCGGATTGTCGATCCGCCACAGCAGGAACAGGCCCAGGAACAGCACGCAAATGCCCGCCAGCAACACCCGGCGGACCGAGCGCCACATGGCCGAGGCATCGTCATTTCCGCGTGACACGCCCGTCTGCTCCCTCTGAACGGGCCGGTTGATCCGGCCCGCGACTCCGTCAGTTGCCGAAGTCTATCACATGCGCGAGCTGCTGTTCGTATTCCAGGCTCTTGCCGGTTCCCAGCGCCACGCAGTTCATCGTCTCGTCCGCGATCGAGATCGCCAGCCCGGTCTGCTCACGCAGCGCCAGGTCCAGATCGCCCAGCAGCGCGCCGCCGCCGGTCAGCATCACGCCGCGGTCGACGATGTCGGCGGCCAGGTCCGGCGGGGTCGATTCCAACGCGGTCATCACCGCCTCGCAGATTTGCTGCACCGGTTCGGCCACCGCCTCGGCGACCTGCGCCTGGGTGACCTCGGTCTCTTTCGGGACACCGTTCAGAAGGTCGCGGCCCCGGATCTCCATCGAGGCGCCGCGGCCGTCGTCCGGCATCCGCGCCGATCCGATCGAGGTCTTGATCCGCTCGGCGGTGGCGTCGCCGACCAGCAGGTTATGCTGCCGGCGCAGATAACTGATGATCGCCTCGTCCATGCGGTCGCCGCCGACGCGGACGGAGCGTGCATAGACGATGTCGGCCAGCGACAGCACGGCGACCTCGGTGGTGCCGCCGCCGATGTCCACGACCATGTTGCCGGTCGGATCGGTGATCGGCATACCGGCGCCTATGGCCGCCGCAATGGGCTCGGCAATCAGGCCCGCCTTGCGCGCGCCCGCCGACAGTACCGATTCGCGGATCGCCCGCTTCTCCACCGGCGTCGCGCCGTGAGGCACGCAGACGATGACCTTGGGCTTCGCCCAGGACCCGCCCTTGTGCACCTTGCGGATGAAGTGCTTGATCATTTCCTCGGCGACGTCGAAATCGGCGATGACGCCATCGCGCATCGGCCGGATCGCCTGGATCGAGCCGGGGGTGCGCCCCAGCATGAGTTTCGCGTCCTCGCCGACGGCCAAAACCTGCTTGTTGCCGTTCTTGATCTGATAGGCGACGACCGAGGGTTCGTTCAGCACGATCCCCTTGCCCTTGACGTAGACCAGGGTATTCGCCGTGCCGAGGTCAATCGCCATGTCGGCCGAGAACAGCCCCGAAAGTGCCCCAAACATCCAGTACGCTTTCCGTGATTTGCCTGCGCTTGGCCGTGCGCCCAATACGTCCGCTCGGCCACGTCCGCCGCGCACAGCAGCGTCGGTATACGCCGCTGGTACCCGAAAGGTAAAGGGCGGATGGGCCGGGTGACGCAAGGATTGGGCGGAATCTTGCGGGTTTCGCCGCTGGCTGCACAAGGATTGGGCTGGACAGCGCGGCCCCGCGGCGGCTACCCCGTCGGCTGCACAGATCCGAACCGGAAAGCCGCAACCGCCGATGTCCAGCGATTTCATCGTCTTCGCCACCCCTCGAACCGGCTCCTACAACCTCGTCAGCCTGCTCGATTCCGCGCCCGATCTGGTCTGCTATTCCGAGATCTACAAACCGCGCTGGGTCGAGTTGCCGCCCGAGGTGCGCGAGGAATTCGGCCTGCGACCGAAGGACACGGAGGGCCGCGACGCGCTTGGACCCGACCTGCTGGCCCGCCTCTCCGCCCGGCATCCGGGGCAGGCGGTCGGCTTCAAGTTGTTTCCTCAGCACCTTCAGGACAAACCCTTCCTCGAGGCGCATCTCAACGACCCCGCCCGCCCGGTGGTGATCCTGTCCCGCGCCTTCCTCGAGATCTGCGTCTCGCTGCTCACGGCGCAGGCGACCGAGAAATTCGTCCAGCGTGACCCGGACGCACCCCGCGACCGGGTACAAGTCACCGTCGGACCCGACGAACTGCGCAAGGTGCGCGGCGTGCTGCACCGGTTCCGCAAGCACGCGCGCGCGCTGCGCGAGGTCCCGGGCAAACCGGTCTTCGACATCCGCTACGAAGAGGTCGGCAACCCCGAGGTCATGGCCCGCCTGCTGAAATTTCTCGGCTCGAGCGCGACGCCCGAGCAGCTGTCCAGCAGCTTCTACCGGCAGACCTCGGGCCGCCTGCACGAGCGGGTCGCCAACTGGGACGAACTGGTCGTCCACCTTCGCGCCACAGACGATGTCGCGCTGCTAGGTGAAGCCGGCTACCGCGCCGACGGCACGCCCTGGGGCTGAGGCCCGGTCTTCCATGTTCCCCAAATATCCCCGCCGGAGGCATCCGGCGCATGAACGGGGCGAACGGTCAGATCACGGCGCCGCCGCCCGCAACAGGCCAAGTTCTACCGGCACAAGGTCACCTAGCCGCCAAAAACCTTGAAGAAATCAAGTGTAGAACGACAAGTGGATGAACAGCGCCGCGCCCGATGCCCGGGCGCGGCGCAGATCCTCAGGCCGAGTAGAGCGTCGCCTCGGTCGTGCGCTTGTGCTTGACGATCAGCCGGTTCAGCGCGCCGACATAGGCCTTGGCCGAGGCCACGACCGTGTCCGTATCCGACGCCTGCGCCGACGAGATCCGGCCGTCATCCTCCAGCCGCACCGACACCGTCGCCTGCGCGTCGGTGCCTTCGGTCACTGCATGCACCTGATAGAGCGCCAGCGTCGCCTCGTGCGGAACCAGCGCGCGGATCGCGTTGAAGACCGCGTCGATCGGCCCGTCGCCCTGGGTGGTGATCTGCCGGTCCTCGCCGTCGATGGTCAGGGTCAGGTCGGCGGACTGCGGCGCCTCGGTGCCGCAGATCACGCGCAGGAACTTGACCTTCACCAGGCCCTCCCCGGCGCTGGTGCTGTCGGCCATCAGCGCGATCAGGTCGTCGTCGTAGACCTCCTTCTTGCGGTCGGCCAGCGCCTTGAACCGCACGAAGACGTCCTTCAGCTGGTTGTCGCCCAGCTCGAAGCCCAGGTCGCTTAGCTTGGCACGCAGCGCCGCCCGACCCGAGTGCTTGCCCATGACCAGGTTGGTCTCGGTCAGGCCGACATCCTCGGGGCGCATGATCTCGAAGGTCTCGGCGTTCTTCAGCATCCCGTCCTGGTGGATGCCGCTTTCATGCGCAAACGCGTTCTTGCCGACGATGGCCTTGTTGTACTGCACCTGGAAGCCCGAGACGGCCGCGACCCGGCGGCTGATCTGCATGATCTTGCGGGTGTCGATCCCGGTCCGGTAGGGCATGATGTCGTTGCGCACGCGCAGGGCCATGACGACCTCTTCCAGCGCGGTGTTGCCCGCGCGCTCGCCCAGGCCGTTGATCGTGCACTCGATCTGCCGCGCGCCGGCCTCGACCGCAGCCAGGCTGTTCGCCGTCGCCATGCCCAGATCGTTGTGGCAGTGCGTCGCCCAGATCACGTCATGCGCGCCGGGCACCTTCTCGCGCAGCATCCGGATGATGTCGGCGCTTTCGCGCGGGGCGGTATAGCCCACGGTGTCGGGAATGTTGATCGTCGTGGCCCCGGCGGCGATGGCGATTTCGCAGACCCGCAGCAGGTAGTCGGGCTCGGTCCGGGTTGCGTCCATCGGCGACCACTGGATGTTCTCGCACAGGTTCCGCGCGTGGCTGACGGTGTCGTGGATCCGCTCGGCCATCTGGTCCATGTCCAGCTGGGTGATCTCGCGGTGCGTGGGCGAGGTGCCGATGAACGTGTGGATGCGCGGGCGCTTGGCGTGCTGCACGGCCTCCCAGGCGCGGTCGATGTCCTTGGGGTTGGCGCGCGCCAACCCGCAGATCACCGCGTTCTCGGTCTGCTGGGCGATCTTGCTGACCGCCTCGAAATCGCCCTCGGATGCGATGGGGAAACCGGCCTCGATGATGTCGACGCCCATCTCGTCCAGCATGCGGGCGATTTCCAGCTTCTCTTCCAGCGTCATCGTCGCGCCGGGGGACTGCTCGCCGTCACGCAGCGTGGTGTCGAAGATCAGGACGCGGTCCTGTTCGGGGTTCTGTGCCATGATGTTTGGTCCTTCAGCCTTGAGTTCGGGATGATGTGTCCGGCGCGGGCGATACTCCTCTGAGCGCGCGCGCCGTTATCCCGGCACGCTCAGAGGCGGCTAAGGAGAAGAAGGGCAGAAGCCTGGATGGCGGTGATCTGCGTCATGGCGCGGATCATAGCGGCAGGCATCACGAAGGGAAAGCCCGAATGGCACGCCCTTGACATGATACCTATCGGTTTCATATAAAATGAAGCCAAATGGTTTCATGTGAGTCGAAAGGAGTCCGAATGCACCAGACAGCGGATGCCGCCTTCCGCGCGCTGGCCGACCCGACCCGCCGGTCCATCGTCGCGCTGCTGGCGCAACAGGACCTGACCATCGGCGCGGTGGCCGAGAATTTCGACATGACGCGCCCTGCGGTCCGCAAGCACCTCGCCATCCTCGAAGAGGGGAACCTGATCCGGGTGGAACCGCGCGGCCGCGAACGGGTGACGCGCCTCCACCAGCCCGGCCTCGCCGCCGTCACCGGCTGGCTGGCTGACATCGACGCTTTCTGGACCGCCCGGCTGGGCCGCCTGAAAGCGGAAATCGAGAAAGGAAACGGAAATGCCTGATACACTCGTGGACACCATGCAGACCGCCGACCTCGTCAAGACGATCTTTATCAAGGCCGATCCCGGCACAGTCTGGGACTACCTGACGCTGAAGGCGCACCTGGGAAAATGGTACAACCCGGCCGAGGCCGATCTGGCTCCGGGCGCGCCCTACGCGCTGACCTCGAAAAAGACCGGCAAGCGGGTCGTCTGGGGCAAGGTGCTGGAATGGGATCCGCCCGCGCGGCTGGTCACGACCTTCATCGTCGAGCCGCTCGAAGGCCGCGAAACCACCGTCGCCTGGGACCTCGCCGCTGTCGCCGGGGGCACGCGGCTGACCATGACCCATAGCGGTGTCGTGCCCGAACACGCCGAGCATCTGCCGCTGCTGGGCCATCTCGACGAGGGGTGGGACCTGCACATGGGCATGCTGCGGAAGGCGTTCGCCGAATGAGCCGTCGGGGCCGGTTCCGTCCGGCCCCTTACACCAGCCCCAGTTCCGCGTCGCTGGCGATCCTGTCGTACTTGTCCTTGGGCGGCATCGGGCGCGCGGGCCAGTCCGGATCGAAGGTGAAACTGGACACCGTCCGCCCCTCGGGCAGTGCCCCGTTCCCGGCGCCCACGGCATAGTCGTAGTACAGCTTCACGATCCGCTCCGGGGTCACCTGCTGCGCCGCCGGGTGGGCCAGGCAGGCCTCACGCCAGCGCCTCACGCGGTCATACTCCGGCCCCTCGGGCAGCGCGAAATCCTCGTAATAGTCGAGGAACCAGAACCGCATCATCAGCGGCGTGAACACGACCTCGGCCAGCCCGAACCGGTCGAACAGCCACAGCCCGCCGGGGTTCCGCTGTTCGAGGAAATCGTTCAGCCAGCGGTAGTGGCCGAGCATCTCTTCACGGAACCCCGCGGTGCGCGCACGGTCCCGGTTCATCACCATCGTGTAGCCCGTGGTCACGAAGGCTGCCTCGCGGGCGATCATCAGCCGCTCCACGCCGCGTTCGAAGGCATCTTCGCGGGCGACCGACGTCCCGCCGAAGCGTTCCTCGACATAGCGCAGGATCACCAGGCTCTCGCGCAGGATTCGGCCGTCCTCGGTCTCCAGCACCGGCAGCGGCACCGAGCCGTTGGTTTTCGCGACCAGCCAGTCCGGCCGGGGCCTCGTGATGTCGACGACATGAAATTCGACCGCGTCGCGCAGTCCCTTGAGTTCCAGCAGGATCTCGATCCGTTGCGAGAACGGGCAGACGGGAATGTGGTAGATGATCGGTCGCATGGGTCCTCCGGTGCGGCACGCTAGCAGCCGCGCTGGAAACGGCAATGGGTCGCGCCATCTTTGCTGCTCATGGAATTGAGACCGGACATACGCGTGCTTCTGATCGGTGCCTCGGGCGGTATCGGCCGTGCCCTGGCCAAGGCCCTTGGAACGGCGCAACTGACGACGCTCAGCCGCTCCGCCGACGGGCTCGACCTGGCCGACGAGGCCAGCATCGCCACCGCGGCCGAGCGGATTGACGGCCCGTTTGACTTGATCTTCGACGCCACTGGCGCGCTCGAGATCGACGGTCACGGGCCGGAAAAGGCGCTCTCCCAGATCGACCCGCAGGCGATGGCCGCCCAGTTCGCGCTCAATGCCATCGGCCCGGCGCTGTTGCTCAAGCATTTCGGCCCGAAACTAAGCCGGGAGGGCAGGGCGGTCTTCGCCACGCTCTCGGCCCGGGTCGGCTCCATCGGGGACAATCGGCTGGGCGGCTGGATCAGCTACCGCGCCTCCAAGGCGGCGCTGAACCAGATCGTGCGCACCGCGTCTATCGAGATGACGCGCCGCAACAAGGAAAGCATCGTCGTTGCCCTGCACCCGGGCACCGTGCAGACCCCACTGACCCACAAATACGTGGGGGAAAAGGCGACCCCGCCCGATGTGGCCGCCGCCAACCTGCTCCGCGTGCTCCACGCCCTGCGACCGCAGCACACCGGCGGCTTCTTCGACTACGCCTTCAAGGAAATCCCCTGGTGACGCGCCTGATCCTCGTGCTGGGCGACCAGCTGACGCCCACGCTCTCGGCCCTGTGCGAGGGCGACCCCGAGCGCGACGTCGTGGTCATGGCCGAGGTCCGCGACGAGGCGACCTACGTTCGCCACCACAAGAAGAAGATCGCCTTCACCTTCGCCGCCATGCGCCATTTCGCGGAAACCCTGCGGCAGGACGGCTGGGCCGTCGCCTATTCGCGCTTTGACGATCCCGAGACAGGCCGCTCGATCTGTGCCGAACTGATGCGCCGCGCGAAAGAGCATGACGCCGATCACGTTCTGACCACCCTCTGCGGCGAGTGGCGTCTGCGCGACGCGCTGGAAAACTGCCCGGTGACGGTCAAGACGCTGCCAGATGACCGGTTCATCACCCCGCAAGGGGCCTTCGACGACTGGGCCGAGGGCCGCAAGTCCCTGCGGATGGAGTATTTCTACCGCGAGATGCGCCGCCGCACCGGCCTGTTGATGGACGGTGACGATCCCGAAGGCGGGCAATGGAACTACGACAAGGACAACCGCAAGCCCGCGAAGGCCGACCTCTTCATGCCGGAGCCAATGCGGCACACGCCGGACGAGATCACCGACGAGGTGCTGGACCTCGTCGAGCGCGAATTCCCCGACAACCCCGGCGACCTGCGCCCGTTCTGGTTCGCCACCGATGCGACGGCGGCGAAGCGCGCGGCGACCAAGTTCATGAAAGAGGCCCTGCCACGTTTCGGCGACTACCAGGACGCGATGCTGCGCGGCGAGCCGTTCCTCTATCACTCGATCCTGTCGGTCTACCTGAACGCCGGTCTTCTGGACCCGCTCGACCTGTGTCGGCAAGCCGAAGAGCAGTACCGGCAGGGCAACGCGCCGCTCAACGCCGTCGAGGGCTACATCCGACAGATCCTCGGCTGGCGCGAATACGTGCGCGGCATCTACGACCGTGAGGGACCGGACTACACGGCGCGCAACCAACTGAACGCCAGCCGCGACCTCCCCGTATTCTACTACGACCCCGAGGCCACCGACATGGCCTGCGTCCGCGCTGCTGTCGCGCAGACGATGGAACACGCCTATGCCCACCACATCCAGCGCCTGATGATCACCGGCACCTTCGCGCTGCTGGCGGGGATCGATCCGCATCAGGTCCACGAATGGTATCTCGAGGTTTACGCCGACGCCTATGAATGGGTCGAGGCGCCCAACGTGATCGGCATGAGCCAGTTCGCCGACGGCGGGCTTCTGGGCTCGAAGCCCTATGCCGCGTCGGGCGCCTATATCGACCGCATGTCCGACTATTGCGGCGACTGCGCCTATTCCGTCTCGACGAAACGAGGAGAGGGGGCCTGCCCGTTCAACCCGCTCTACTGGGATTTCCTGCACCGCAACCGGGACAAGCTTTCAGGCAACCCCCGTATGGGTCAGATGTACCGGACCTGGGAGCGGATGAAGGATGACACGAAGAGAGAGACGCTGGAAAGCGCGAAAGCGATTCTGGACCGCCTCGACGCGGGGAAGCGCGTCTAGCCCTTCGGGAAGATCATCGTGAACAGGAGGCGCGCACCCAGGCCCTCCGGCCCGCCCGGAGCCGACTCGGCCCAGTAGCGTGCGCCGATGCCGACGCTGACGGGCTGCTTGCCGATGGTCAGGACCTTGCTGGCGATCGCGTTGATCGGGACCGACCACTGGTCGTTCTCCCAGTCATAGGTCGACTCGCTGTTCAGCGAGAACGTGTAGGCACTCGGGGTGGTGTAGGCGACGAACGGCTGCAGGAAAGTATTGCTGATGTCTTGACCGCCGACAGACCAGATGTGGTTCGCCAGCCCGCCATAGGTCCATGGCCCCTGCACCTTCAGCGCCACCGCTGTCGGGCCGATGCCGAAGGTCTTGGCCGAGAAGTCGTCATCGCCCGACGGGATCAGGAACACCGGCCCCGCGCCCCAGATCCAGCCGCCAGCGGTGGGCTCCTTGGGCGAGAAGAACGCGCTCTGCACGATGTCGCCAACGCCGAACGCATCGGTGCCCGGGCCGTTGGTTCCGATCACCGGAACGATGGTCCGCGAGATCAAATTCCAGTTCTCGTTGATCGAGATCGGAATGACAGGCTGGATGTTCAGCGTCCAGCGGTCGGTGTCGTCGTTCGGCCCGATGTCCTGGTCGTAGTTCAGCTGGAACGGCACGCTGATCAGGTCCGCGACCGGGTTCGACAACTGCTGTGCGAGATCGGCGTCGGCGGCATGGGCGTCAGCACCGGAAACGGCGAGCAGGGCAGTACAGGCGGCGACGAGCTTTTTCATGTGACCTTCCCCCAAAATCCCCTTCGGGAAGGGTACGTCACAGGTGACCATGCGACAACTGTGACGCGAGGCCTCAGCCTTTCTGAACCATCACCGCGCCGATCAGTACCAGCGCCAGCCCGGCGATCCGCAGCGCCGAGACGGGCCGGTTCTCCAGCCCGAAGGCGCCGAAATGATCGGCCAGAGTTGCGCCGACCAACTGGCCCGCGACGATGCACACGAAGAACACCAGCGCCCCGGTGACCGGTGCGATGACGATCGCCCCGCCCACGAAGAGCGTTCCGATGAACCCGGCGAGGTAGGCCCACCACGGCACGCTCGCCAGCGCCGCCCGGCTGAGCCCCGCTCCGGTGCCCATGACGGCAAGCAGCATCAGCGCCCCCAGGAAGGCCACGAAGATGGAGATGGTCGTCGCGACGGCCGGACTGCCCACGGCGGCCGCCAGCACGGCGTTGATCAGCGGCTGCATCGCGACGAGCGCGCCCAGCAGGACGGCGGCGAAGGCATAGAGCATGAAATGCATGGGGAACCCCGGGAGCTATCCCGAGGCGCATAGCATCTCGCGCCGGGCGCGCATAGTCTCAGGCGCGGACATAGCGCGCGAGTATCGCGCCGGTGTCCATGGTGCGGTTCTCGGCCAGCCTCAGGTCGACCGGCCCGCCGTGGTCCTGGAACAGCCGCGTGCCCCCGCCGAAGAGCGCCGGGATCGTCAGGATCGACCATTCGTCCACCAGCCCGGTCCGCATCGCCGACTGCGCCATGCGGGCGCCCGCGAACAGCACGATGTCCTTGCCGTCCTTCTTCCTTTCGGCAGCCAGCACCGCATCGGGCTCGCCCTGCGCCGCCTCGCTGTTCGTCCAGGTCTCGGCCAGCGCGTAGTTGCGCGAGAACACGATCTTCCGTGTGCCGTTCATGAATCGCGCGACGTTACGCTGAGGCTCCGGCGTTTCGGGTGCAGCTTCCGCTTCGGGCCAGTAGGCGGCCATATAGCGGAAGGCGATCGAGCCGAAGATCATCAGGTCGAACCGCTCCGTGAGGGTCGTGGTCCAGTCATCGAGATCCGGTGACCATTCCGGCGCGATGAACTGCCCGCCGGGGCCTTCGATGAACCCGTCGACGCTCTGGAACATGGAAATGACGAGCTTGCGCATGGAACTGCCCCCCAAAATGGAATTGCCCCCCAAATGAGTCCACTTGCGACCTGCAACTGGTTGAACCCTGCCTCAACCACTTTTAACTTGCAACTGGTTTGCCGGAGGTGCCCGTGGACTCTCGTTCGACCTGCCCGATAAACCTCGCCGTCGAGGTGCTCGGCGACCGCTGGTCGCTTGTGATCCTGCGCGACATGATCTTCGGCGGGCAGCGCAGCTTCGGCGCACTGAAGGCGCACTCGCTCGAGGGGATCGCGACCAACATCCTTGCCGCACGGCTGAACAGGCTCGAAGCCGAAGGCATGCTGACGCGCACCCCGGATCCCTCGCACAAGCAGCGCCAGATTCTCAGCCTGACCGAAAAATCCATCGCGCTCGTCCCCGTCATGGCCGCGCTCGGCGCCTGGGGGCGGCAGTTCCTGCCGGTCTCGCAGGAGCTTGCGATCCGCGCCGAACTGCTGGAACAGGGTGGCCCCGAGCTCTGGCGGGACTTCATGGACGACCTGCGCCACGAGCATCTCGGCACGCCCCGCCGCCGCGACGGCCCCATGGTCCGTGAGCGCCTTCAGGCGGCCTACGAGGCCGTCAGCGCCTCGTGACCAGCCGGTAGCCGCAGTCGAGTTCGTCTCTGTTCAACAAGTCTCCGTAACGCGCAGCCCAAGCACCGCTCTCGACGTCTGCGCGCAGCCGCTCCAATGCCGCCGAGACGTCCCCCAGCGCCCAGAACGACGACATCGCCGCGCGCACCTTCGGGTCCAGATAGGCCGCCGGCCGCTGCCAGTAGGCCGCCAGGAACCCGTCGGCGCAGTCATGGGGCACCGGCACCGGCGCGATCTCGACCGGGCCCAGCACCTCGGCGTAGAGGTCCAGCGGCGGCATCTGTCCCTCGTCCAGTGTCACCAGTTCGGGCAGGTAGTCCGCCAGCCAGAAGCCCCGGAAGCCGGGGTCGTAGGTCAGGATCGCCACCGGCCCGCGGGAGACCCGCGCCAGCTCCGAGAGGCCCCGGCGCTTATCGGTCCAGTGATGCACGGTCAGAACTGCCATCGCGGCGTCGAAACTGCCGTCGGCGAAGGGCAGGACCTCGGCCACGCCCTGCACGATGTGCGCCGCCGGAGCCCGGCGCTGCCGGATCATCTCGGCCGAGGGCTCCAGCGCGGTGACCTCGCGCCCCGGCGGTTCGTAGGAGCCGGCCCCGGCGCCCACGTTCAGGACAGTCCGCGCCTCTCCCAGCGCCTGCGCGATCCGCGCCGCGATACGCGGATCAGGGCGGCGCAGATCGGCGTAGTTCAAGCCGATGGTGTCATAGATCGCGGGCATCGAGGGATGTCTCTCGTTGGGTAGACGTCCGGCGTCGCGGTGCTCAAGCGTGCGAGACTAAACGGTATTTCGCTTTGCAGAAACCTGTCGCAGAGCTAGTGATAATACCGAGAGCGCCCTGTGTGCTCTGTTCTCCGGGCAATCAGAAGAGGCTGTCATGTTCATTCGCTGTGCGTTTTTCAAAGGCAAGATCAAGCCAGGGATGGAGGAGGCCTTTCACGCCCATTGGCAGGAAAACCTCGTGCCGCTCTGGTCCGCGTTTCCGAAGCTGCTTGAGTTGCGCGTGCTGCGAGAGGTCGAAAGCGACGACCCCGACAGCCCGTTCCCGTTGACGATGGCGATGAAATTCGCGTCGCGCGCCGACATCGAAGAGGCGCTTGCCTCGCCCACCCGGTGGGAGAGCAAGGAAACCTCGAAGAAGCTGTTCGAGATGTTCGACGGCCACGTCATCCACACCGTGTTCGCGGCCGACCAGTTCGATCCGACGCAGGCAGGCTGACGCCACTGCCGTCTCCGCGTGCAACCCGGATCCTATTGCGGGATTCGGGTTGCGGTGAGGTTGCAGGTGGCGGTGCGGCGGCGGAGCGGATACCTCGGATCGCGGCGCGCAGCGGGGGCCCACTTGCCGATGTTTGCGCCGGCCGGGATGGCGGCCGTTCAATGCCGTTTACGAAGTTTTCACAATTGGAACGCTATATATTTCAGGGTCTTAAGGGGGTTTTCACGATGAAATCATCGGATTTCACGCTGCAAACTGCTCTGGGCCGCGCGTGAAAAAGGCCCCGCGCAGGGGGCCTTTCGCATCCCGATATTCTCCCGAAAGCGGGATCAGTTCCCGGCAGTGTCTTCGGCAGCAGCAGCTTCGGCCTCGGCCTGCGTGGCCTGCTCGCCCCGCGCCCAGTAGCCGTCGTATTCCTCGCCGCTGGCGTAGATCATCTTGCCCCGGCCCTGCCGCTGGCCTTTCGCGAAGAAACCCTCGTAGCGGTCGCCGTTGGGATAGGTCGCGACGCCCTCGCCATCGATCTCGCCGCCCTTCCAGCCACCTTCGTAGGTGAAGCCGTCGGTCATCGTGATCTTGCCGCCGCCCTCGCGCTGCCCGGCGACAAACTGGCCCTCGTAGACAGTGCCGTCCGCATAGGTCGCGGTTCCGGTTCCGTCGCGCAACCCGTCCTTCCACTGGCCGGTGTAGGTGAATCCGTCCTCGTAGGTCATCGTGCCGAAGCCGTGGTTCCGCGCGTTGCGGAACTCACCCTCGTAGACGAGGCCGTTCTCGTAGCGGGCGATGCCCTTGCCCTCGATCACACCGTTCGCCCACTGACCCTCGTAGGAAGAGCCGTCGGCATAGGTGATCTTGCCGGTGCCATGCGCCACGTCGTTGAGGAACTCGCCCACATAGACCGAGCCGTCGGGGTAGGTAACCTCGCCCTCACCCTCGATCCGCCCCTCGACCCACTGGCCCACGTATTTGTAGCCGTCGGTCCCGGTGAACGTGCCCTGACCGTGGCGCTGGTCGTTCTGGAATGCACCCTCGTAGACGTCGCCGGAGGCATAGGTTGCCACGCCCTCGCCATGTCGCTGGCCGTTCTGAAGCTGGCCGACGTATTTGTCGCCATTGGCCTGAACCAACTCGCCGGTGCCGTTGATCTGGCCACCCTTCCACTCGCCGGTGTAGGTCAGCCCGTCGGGCATTTTCAGCGTACCCTGACCCTCGCGGACGCCCTGGGCGATGTCACCCTCGTAGGTCGCGCCGTCCGGGTAGTTGATCGTGCCCGAGCCGTCCTTGACGCCGTTCACCCAGCCGCCTTCGTAGCGGTAGCCGTTGGGCGAGGTCATCACGCCTTGGCCATGGTGGACCGCGTCCTTGAACTCGCCCTCGTACTGCACGCCGTTGGCGTAGACCGCGATGCCGGTGCCGTTGATCTTTCCGCCGGCCCACTGGCCCTCGTAGGTGCCGCCGTCCGAGAACACGATCTGGCCTTCGCCCTCGGGCGAGCCGTTCACGAACTGGCCGGTGTAGACAGACCCGTTGGGGAATTTCGCCGATCCTTGGCCTTCGATCCGGCCCTCGACCCACTCGCCCTCGTATTCATAGCCATTCGGCAGCGTGTAACGGCCCTGGCCGTGCTGCTTGCCGTCCTTGAATTCACCCGTGTAGACCCCGCCGGTGTCGTACTGCTTGGTCTGCACATCGCCGTCCTGGGCCAGCAGCGGGCCTGCGGCGAGTAGCGCGACGAGAGACGCTGTCGTCAGGGTTTTCTTCAAAACACCGTTCCTCAAGTTATCGTGCCGAGAGAATTCGCGGCCCCCTTGCCGCTTTACGTTTCCCCCCGGCCTGTTGTCCACAGCCCAGCCCCTGAACTCGGGGAATGTTATGGATAGGGCGCAATCGTTACAACGGTTTTTGTGCCGAAGTTTGACCAACACGTGGCGCGATCCGCACAGCAATGCGGCGAGAGCGGGCTTGCGTCGCGCGGGCGGTGGGATATGTGTGCGGTGACTTGGAAGGAGGGCGCCGCATGGCCCGGACCTATCGCATCACCCTGGCGCAGCTGAACCCGACGCTGGGTGCGCTCTCGGACAATGCCGACAAGGCGCATGAGGCCTGGGTCGCGGGCCGGGACGCGGGGGCCGACCTGGTCGCGCTGCCCGAGATGTTCATCACCGGCTACCAGACCCAGGATCTGGTCCTGAAGCCCGCTTTCGTCGAGGACGCCCGCCACCATATCGAGGAACTGGCCAAGCGCTGCGCCGACGGCCCGGCGCTGGCGATCGGCGGGCCGCTCTACGAGGCCGGGCGGCTCTATAATGCCTATTTCATCCTGCGCGATGGTGCCGTTGCTGGCGTCGCGCGCAAGCATCACCTCCCCAATTACGCGGTGTTCGACGAAGAGCGGCTCTATACCTCGGGCCCGGTGTCCGGGCCGTTCGGCATGGACGCGGTGCGCCTCGGCACACCGATCTGCGAGGACAGCTGGCACGAAGACGTGGCCGAGACGATGGTCGAATCCGGCGCCGAGATCCTGCTGATCCCAAACGGCTCGCCCTATGCGCGGAACAAACTGGACCGGCGCATGGGGCACATGGTCGCCCGTGTGGTCGAGAACGGGGTGCCGCTGGTCTACCTGAACATGGTGGGCGGCCAGGATGACCAGGTCTTCGACGGCGGCTCGTTCGTGCTGAACCCGGGCGGGAAGCTGGCGGCGATGCTGCCGGTCTTCGACGAGGCCATCGCCCATGTCGATTTCGACGAGACGAACCACGGCTGGATCGCCCGCGACGGTGAGAAGGCGGTGCACCCGCCGGTTATCGAGCAGGAATACCGACTGATGGTCGAAAGCCTGCGTGACTACCTGCGCAAGGCGGGTTTCTCGAAGGTCGTGCTGGGCCTGTCGGGCGGCGTAGACAGCGCGCTTGTCGCGACCATTGCCACCGACGCGATCGGTGCACAGAACGTGCGCTGCGTCATGCTGCCGTCGGAGTACACGTCCGCACATTCGCTCGAGGACGCCGAGGCGGTCGCGCGGATGCTGGGCTGCAAGCTGGACACGGTGCACATCGGCCCGGCGCGTGCGGCGGTCACCGAGAGCCTTGCGCCGATCTTCAACGGCATGGCCCCGGATGTGACCGAGGAAAACATCCAGTCCCGCCTGCGCGGCGTGATGCTCATGGCCCTGTCCAACAAGTTTGGCGAGATGCTGCTGACCACCGGAAACAAGTCCGAGGTCGCGGTGGGCTATGCCACGATCTATGGCGACATGGCGGGCGGCTACAACCCGATCAAGGATCTCTACAAGACGCGTGTTTTCGCCACCTGCCGCTGGCGGAACGAGAACCACCGCGACTGGATGCTCGGCCCCGAGGGGCAGGCGATGCCGGTGCGGGTGATCGACAAGCCGCCCTCGGCCGAGCTGCGCCCCGATCAGAAGGACGAGGACAGCCTGCCGCCTTACGAGACGCTGGATGCGATCCTGGGCATGCTGATCGAGGGGGACAGTTCGGTCGCCGATTGCGTCGAGGCAGGTTTCGAGCGCGAAACGGTCAAGAAGATAGAACACCTTATCTATATATCCGAATACAAGCGTTTCCAGTCCGCGCCCGGTGCGCGCCTGACCAGCCGGGCGTTCTGGCTGGACCGGCGTTATCCGATCGTCAACCGCTGGCGGGACAACAGCTAGGACTCACTCCCACCAGGGGTCGATGGCGGCGATGTCGTCGTCGGACCATCCGAAGTGATGCGCCATCTCGTGCACCAGCACATGGGCGACGAGGGCGCGCAGGCCGATGTCTCCGCGCTCGGCCCATTCATCGAGGATCGGACGCCGGAAAAGCCAGATCGTATCGGGCTGCTGAGCCACGTCCAGAACGGATTTCTGCGTCATCGGGATGCCGTCGTAGAGGCCCGTAAGCCCGTACTCGTCGTCGATCCGCAAGTCGTCCAGCATCTCGCCGTCGGGCCAGTCCTCGACCCGCAGCAGCACCTGGCGCGCGGCGGGCTGGAACGGTTCGGGCAGCGCCGCGATGGCGTCGCGGGCGTAGGTCTCGATCGTCGCGAGATCGGGGGCGGTCGGTCCCTTGTCTTCCTTCATCGGTCTTCCCTGCACTGCCTTTCTGCCAGATAGTCCGGGCGGTGCCGCTTTGCCAGCGTTTCACGCTTGTGACACGCCGGGCTTCTGCCCGCGCCGAATCCGCGTTAAGAGCAGGCGGTACGCCAGAATTTCCGGGATCCGCATGACCGTCACCCGTTTCGCCCCGTCGCCCACCGGCTTCATACACGTCGGCAACCTGCGCACGGCCCTGTTCAACCACCTGATCGCCCGCCGCTCGGGCGGCACCTTCATCCTGCGCATCGACGATACCGATGCCGAGCGCTCGCGGGAGGAATATGTCGACGCGATCCGCGAGGATCTGGAGTGGCTTGGCCTGACCTGGGACCGCGAGGAGCGCCAGTCGACACGGCTCGAACGCTACCACGAGGCGGCGCAGACGTTGCGCGACGCCGGGCGGCTATACGAGGCGTTTGAGAGCCCGCAGGAGCTGGAACTCAAGCGCCGCAAGCAGTTGAACATGGGCAAGCCGCCGGTCTACGACCGTGCCGCGCTGAAGCTGGACGAACCCGAGAAGGACCGGCTGCGCGCTGAGCGCGGCGGGCACTGGCGCTTCCTGCTGGACCAGGAGCGGATCGAGTGGGACGACGGGATCCTGGGTCCGCAGTCGATCGACGCGGCCTCGGTCTCGGACCCGGTTCTGATCCGGGCGGACGGGCAGCTGCTCTATACGCTGGCCTCGGTGACCGATGACATGGACATGGGTGTCACCCATGTCGTGCGCGGTCTGGACCACGTGACTAACACCGCGACGCAGATCCAGATCGTGCGCGCGCTGGGCGGCGAGGCGCCGAGTTATGCGCATCATTCGCTTCTGACGGGGCCGGGCGGCGAGGCGCTGTCGAAGCGCCTCGGCACGCTCTCCTTGCGCGATCTGCGCGAGGCCGGGGTGGAGCCGCAGGCGCTGCTGTCGATGATGGCGCGGCTCGGTTCCGGGCAGGCGATCGAGGCGGGGGCCGACCTGGACGCGCTGGCCGAGGAGTTCGACCTGTCGCGCTTCGGCGCTGCACCGACCAAATTCGACCCGGCCGAGCTGCACGCACTCTCGGCGCGGGTTGTGCGCGGGCTGCCGTTCGAGGCGGTTGCCAAGCGGGTGACGGCAGCGGGCGTGCCGGCCGATGTGGCGCCCGACCTCTGGGCCGCCGCGCACGAGAACCTGGACCGGGTTGAGGACATCGCGACCTGGTGGGCGCTGTGCCGCGACGGCGCCGAGCCCGAGATCGCCGACGAGGACGCCGAGTTCATCGCGCAGGCGCTGGCGCTGCTGCCGCCGCGGCCCTGGACACCCGAAACCTGGGGCGCCTGGACGGCCGAGGTGAAGGCCGCGACGGGCCGCAAGGGCAAGGGACTGTTCCGCCCGCTGCGCCTGGCGCTGACTGGGCGCGGCGACGGGCCCGACATGGGCGCGCTGTTGCCGCTGATGCAGCGCATCCCTGCCGCCGAGCGCGCCGGAACGGCATAGGGGCGGCGCGATGGTCCAGGGTCTCCTCAGCTTGTTGAGCACGTTGCTGGGCGTTCTGGCGGGCTTCGTTGCCGGGGTGATCTCGGTGCAGCTGTTCGCGCCGGACCTGCTGCGCGGGTCCGAGGAGGCCTCGGTACCTTCCGAGGTCACGGCGCGTATCTTCGCGGCGGGCGACATTCGCGGCGCGGATTCTTTGCGGCGGGCCCAGGGACGGGCGCAATGGCTCGACGCGGGCCGGATCCAGATCCTGCGCCTGACCAACTTCGAGATGACCCCCGGCCCCGATGTCCGGGTGCTGCTGAGCCGTGCGGATCGCGTTCCGGACGGCGATCAGATCAGGCTGGCGCAGGTGCTTGATGCGGGGGCATTGCAGGGCTTCACGGGCGATCAGACGATCGTGCTTCCCGAAGGACTAGACCCCCAGGGCTTCAGCGCCGTGCTGCTCTGGGATGCGGAGTTCCGGCAGCTCTACGCGATTGCCGAACTGGAGCGCTAGGGCGCGGCAAGCGGTGCGGCCGCGCCCGCGGTTGTGTCAGGTCGGCTGCTTGGTGCGCCGCAGGTAGGGCAGCACTTTCTCGAAGCTGCCGAACCGCGCCTCGGCATCCTCGTCCGAAACGGCGGCGGTCACGATCACGTCCTCACCGTTCTTCCAGTTCGCGGGGGTCGCGACCTGGTGTTTCGCTGTCAACTGGATCGAGTCGATCGCTCGCAGCAGCTCGTCGAAGTTGCGGCCGGTGGTCATCGGATAGGTCAGCACCAACTTCACTTTCTTGTCCGGGCCGATCACGAAGACCGAACGGACGGTCTGGTTGTCAGCCGGGGTACGATTCGCCGGATCGCCTGAGGCTTCAGCCGGCAGCATGTCGTAGAGCTTGGCGACGGTCATGTCCGGATCGCCGATCATGGGATAGCTGACCGAGTTGCCGGAAACCGCCTGGATGTCGGACTTCCAGCGGATGTGATCCTCGACCGGATCGACCGAGATGCCGATAATCTTGCAGTTCCGCTTGGCGAACTCGCCGGCCATGCCGGCCATCACGCCCAGTTCGGTGGTGCAGACCGGGGTGAAATCCTTGGGGTGCGAGAAGAGGATCGCGTAGCCGTCGCCGATCCACTCATGGAAACGGATCGTGCCCTCTGTCGTCTCGGCGGTAAAATCCGGTGCAGTATCGTTGATGCGCAGCGCCATGTCTGTCTCCTTCAATGGTCCCGGCAGTCCGGGACCCGGAAGGTGGATCAGAAGCGTGCCGCCTGCAAGGCAAGCTTGCGTGACGGGATCAGGCGAGGGCGAACTGCGCCGAGGCGAACGCGGTGGCGCCGACGAAGGCGAGGCAGACGAGGCTCGGCATGAGCAGCCGGACGATGCCGCCGGCGGGGCGCGTCGGGACCTTCTTCAGGTCGGTGCGGAGGGTCTTGGAAAAGCGGAGCTGCTCGGTGGCGGTCATGGGGGCAATCCTCTGGTAGGTTTTGCTTTCAACCTCAGGATGCTGTTGAGCTGCGGCCACAATTGGTGGGAAAGAGGGTAACTTTGGCGATGCGGTCCTGATGCCGGTTCGGTTTGCGGCGGTGAAATCCCATGAATCTCAGGGCATTACTCCCGCACTTCATCCCCGTCGGCCATTGCGCCGCCACAAACTGCGCGAGCAAGCCTTCCGGCCAGCGCCGAGATCGCTTGACAGTTCTGCCCGGAAAGCGCACAACCGCGCCCGGTTCGGGGCCGTAGCTCAGTTGGGAGAGCGCGTCGTTCGCAATGACGAGGTCAGGGGTTCGATTCCCCTCGGCTCCACCAAGTCTTCAATTTCAAGTGTTTGTTTTTACGGGATTTTGCTTTCCGCACTTAATGCGCTTCCCAACATCCTTCCCAACGCGCTGGTGTGGATGGTTGAGTCCCCCGGGGGATGGGATGTCGCAAAGGGCAGCCTAAACCAAGAGGCTTACATCCCTCCCGACTTGAGGACTCCTTATGGTCGGCATCCTCTCCGGAATCCGCATTTGACTCGCAGGTCATATGGATCACAAGCTGTTCGGAGGCGACCGAGACGGGGATCCTCTCAAACTTGGAGCCCCTATAGTGGGTGGGTTCACCGGCATACGAAGTGGACCCGTGAGGACCCTTTTTTTGGGCTCTAGTTCGGGGCGGAACACAATTGAAATACAAGAGCCGGAGTGGTTCTCAGACAAGCGCTGACGTGTCGGGCCAAGCATGTAAATGCCCCCTGGAAAGTGCGAAACCCAGCCGACAAATGCTGGTCCCTACGCCAATGGCGCGCGCAGCCAGGGCGATCTGCTCGATCTTCCGGCAAAGCCCGCCGACACCGGCGCTGACGCCGGAGGAACTCGAGGCGCAGCGGCAGATCCACAAGGCGGCGCACGAGGCGGGGATTCACGTCTCGATCAACCGGGTTAAACCCAAGACCTGACCGACGCCCCCGCGTCCGACTTTGACACGGCAGCCGCGCAGGCGGCACCGATGCCACCGCCCTTTTTGAGCCTGTAGGGCTGCAGGGAATGCCAGCTATAGCGCCGGCGCAATTGAGAGAAGATGGTTGGAGGAGCAATCCCGTCGCGCCACCCGAAGGCCGCCGCTTCTAATATGGTCACCACCCGACAGAGGACTTGGTAGCATCTGGTGCCGACCACTTTCGGTCGGGAAACGATAGGCGGGTGGCCGCTCGAGGAACGCGAGCGACCACTTCTGCATTAACGGACGGTGAATCCTCTGCCGACCGGGTCGTTCGGGTCGATCAGCCACTTGGCATAGCCTATGACCTTGGCAGTGCCCTTGACGGTCGGAATTACCGCGCGCTGGCTGCCCAGCATGGTCTCGCCTAGCAGTTCACCCTCGAAGCGGCCAATGCCGAGCAGCCCCTCGGATTTGATCTTCTGGTTTATGCCGATCTTACCGCGAGCTTCCCAGACCGCCATCATCATCGACGTACCGGTGCCGCCCGGCGATCGGTCGAGCTTACCGTCGCTGAAGACGTGGACGTTCCGGTATAGGCTATCAGCGTGGTCTGGCTCCTGCCAGAAGGTGGTGAAGTTCAGCCCCTGAATGTGACTTTCGGTCGGGTGTGCCACGGTCATCTTGGCGTTGATCTGGTCTTTGACGGACACGCCCAGTTCTGAGAGCATCTTCCCGTTGTCTGGACCGATGGGCCGGTCCGCATAGGGCCACTTGACCACGGCGAAGAAGTTGCCGCCGAAGGCGATGTCAACCAAGACCTCACCGACTTCGGGCAGCATCACCGGCACGTCCTGTTCAAGGACGAATGCCGGCACGTTCTGGAACCGGGTCCAGGCGACCTGGCCTTCCTCGAATCCGACTTCCGAGGTCACGGGACCGGCGGGGGTCTCGAAGCGGATTTTAACCACCTCTTCGTCGCCGTGATGCACCAGGCCGTGCGAGACCATGGCCATAGACAGGGCGATGGTGCCGTGGCCGCACATCTCCATGAAGTCGTCGCCGTCGCACCACAACATCCCGGCGTCGAACTCCGGGCTGGAGGGCGGCGTCACGAACACACCGACCATGTCGTGATGGCCGCGCGGCTCGTGCAGCAGGCCCGAACGCACGAAGTCGTAGTTCTTGCGGATGAAGTCGCGCTTGCCGACGATGTCCAGGCCCTGCGGGTACGGAATGCCGCCCGGGATGATGCAGGTCGGCTCGCCATCGGTGTGGGTGTAGATCACATCGATGAAACGGTTGGGTGTCATCATCTGAAAAGTCTGCCTTTGTCTGGAGTGGATTGAGAGGTTAGAGGCCGAGCGCCCGCGGCACGGACAGCACCAGCGTCTCGGGGAAGAGGATCACCGCCGCCAGCACTAGCAACATTGCGGCGATGAAGGGCAGGTTGGCGCGGGTCAGCGACAGCATGTCGACCTTTGCGATCACGCTGGTTATGAACAGCGCTGCGCCGACGGGCGGGGTCTGCTGCCCGATACCCCAGCACAACACGACGACCATGCCGAAGTGGATCGGGTCAATGCCCAGCATCTCGATCGCGGGGAAGAAGAGCGGCACGATGATGAAGATCATCGCAATACCGTCCAGGAAAGTGCCGGCGATGATCATGATGACGCTCAGCATCACCAAGAACATGACGGGCGACAGGTCGATCTCGGCCAGCGGGCGCAGGATGCTTTCGGCCAACTGCTCGTAGGTGAAGGCAAAGCCCATCACGTGCGCCGCCGCTGTCACCAGCATCACCGCGCCGCTAAGGACCGCTGCCTCGCAGGTGGTCTGGTAGAGTACGCGCAGCGTCAGGGTGCGGTAGTAGAAGGCCCCGATGGCGGTGCCGTAGACCACGGCCACGGCAGACGCCTCGGTCGGGGTGAAGACGCCGCCAAGGATGCCGCCCAGGATGATGGCAGGCATCAGCAGGGCGGGCAGGGCACGACCGAAGGCGCGAACGGCACGGCGGGTCGAATAGCTTTCCTCGACCGGATAGCCCTCGCGGATCGAGATCACCCAGGCGACCAGGATCAGCGCGGCGCCAAGCACCACCCCCGAGATCAGCCCGGCCGCGAACAGCGCCCCGGTGGAGATCCCCAGATAGGCGCCAAGGATCACCATCGGAACGCTCGGGGGAATGATGATGCCGATGGTCGAAGAGGCGGCCGTGACGGCTGCGGTGAAGGGGCGTGAATAGCCGCGTTTGACCATCGGGTCGATGATCATGCCGCCGACGGCAGCGGTGTCGGACATCGAGGTGCCGCTCATCCCCGCAAAGAACATCGAGGTGACGACGTTTACGGCTGCAAGCCCGCCGCGCATCTGGCCAACGAGGGTCTTTGCGAACTCGACCAGGTGGCCCGAGATGCCGCTTCGGCTCATGATCTGGCCCGCAAGGATGAACAGCGGCACCGCCAGCAGCGGGAAGCTCTGCACCCCGCGATAGAGGCGTTGCGCCACGATCAGTTGATCGACATCGGCGAACCAGAAGATGCCCACGGCGATGGAGATCAGCGCGAAGGCGATGGGAACACCGAAACCGATGAGCCCCAGCAGGATGCAGAGCACGAGTAGCAGGGTCATGGAGTCACTCTCAGATTTCGGTCGGCAGATCGGTGTCGGCAGGAGCTGGGTCGGGATCCTCGCCCCGCGCCAGCATCGCCGCGCCGCGCACCAGGCGTAGGGTGGCATCGAGCAGCATCAGACCACCAGCGACCGGAACCGCGGCGTAGTACCAGGCAGTCGAGATCTCGAGCACGTTGGTGGTCTGGTCTGCAAAGCGCAGGACCTGCCGGGTGCCGTACCAGGCCATGATCCAACCGATCAGGCCGATCAGCGCCTGGTTCGCTAGGAAAGTCGCGCCGCGCGCCCAGACGGGCAGGCGGCGCACCAGCAGGTCCACCCGCAAATGCGCTCCTTCGCGCAATGCAAGGTAACTGCCGATGAAGGTGATGTAGGTCAAAAGTGCGAGGGAAACCTCGAAGCTCCAGCTCAGCGCTGAGCCGAGGGCGTATCTGTAGACGACTGCTGTAAACGCCACCCCGACCGCTGCGACAAGCAGGGCTGCCATGACCGCGCGAAGCACTTGGTTTATCATCACTTCCGACCTTTGGGCTCAGGGGCGCGCGGCGACGATGGCGTCGATCAGTGCCTGCGCTTCGGCTGGCTGCTCGGCTGCCCATTCTTCCCAGATCTGGGCCGAGGCTTCGGTGAAGGCGGGAATGTCCGCTTCGTTCACTTTCATGCCCTGTTCGGCAAGGAACTCGGTGATCTCGGTATCCGCGGCGATGCCCAGTTCGACCGAGTATGCCTCGGCGGCTTCACCCGCTTCCATCACGGCTCGCTGCTGTTCTTCGGTCAGGGCTTGGAACTTGTCCTCGCTGATCAGAAGGTAAGTGACGGTGTAGAGGTGGTTGGTAATCGAAAGGTAGTCCTGCACTTCGTAGAAGCGCTGCGACTTGGCCCAGATTACCGGATTTTCCTGGCCGTCGAACACGCCGGTCTGCAATGCCGAGTAGAGTTCGCTGAACGGCAACGGAGAGGCGTTTGCGCCGTAGTGGTTGAAGATCTTGATCCGTAGTGCGCTGCCAGGCGTCCGCATCTTGACGCCGTCCAGATCCGCAGGCGTGGCGATTGGGCGGACGTTATTGGTGATCTGGCGGAAGCCGCCTTCCAGGAAGGCAACAACGCGCAAGCCTTTTGCAGCCAGCATGTCCTCGATCATCTGCCCGGCCTCGCCTTCCATGGCGGCCTTCACGTGCTCGCGGCCCGAGAAAATGTAGGGCAGGGCGGTCGCGCCCAGCACCGGCTCGACACTGGTGATCGGGGTCTCGATGGTCGCCATGTCCAGCAAGCCGGTCTGCATCGACTCGAGCGAGCTTTCCTGGTCACCTAGTGCGCTGTTGGGGAACAGCTTCAGCTCAATTGCGCCTCCGGCGAGTTCGGTCAGCACCTCGTCGAAACGTTCGACCGAGAGGTAGGCGATCGATTCTTCGTTGCCGGGCATACTTACCCGGAACGAGTGCTCCTGAGCGAAGGACGGAACAGCGAGGGTTGCGCACAGGGCGCTGGTCGCAAGAATGCGGCGTCCGAGAGGGGACATGGTCTTCTCCTTGTTGGTGGTTGCGTCGTCGGCGTTGTTGGCCGTTGTCAGCCGGCCATTGGCGAAAAAATTAACGCCGTTTCCTGCCCCATCATAGGACGCTCTGGACAGGTAGTGGGATAAATCGGACATTCCCGGCGGAATGTTACTCGGAGCCAGAGATGCCTGCCGCCCCAATCCCGTCCCGCCAGAAGCTGCGAGTCGCTCTGCTGGTTCTTGACAACTTCACGCTCAACGCCTTTTCGGGTTTTGTCGATGCGCTGCGGCTGGCGGCGGACGAGGGGGGACGCAGCCGGCAGATCGAGTGCGGTTGGGTGATTACCGGCCATGGCACCGTGCGGGCGAGTTGCGGGCTGACGATCACGCCTGATAGGCCGCCGGTCGATCCGGCCGAGGTAGACTACGTCGCAGTAAGCGGAGGCAATGACTACTACAAGCGGGTGCAACCTTCATGGGTCGATGCCTACCTGCAGGAGGCGGACGCCAAGGGAACCCCGCTGATCGGGCTATGCACCGGGACTTTCAACATCGCGCGGGCCGGTTTGCTGGAGGGGCGGATGGCCTGCGTGCACTGGAACGTGCGCGAGGAGTTTCGTGCCCAGTTTCCGGGCATTCACGCGGTATCGGACCGGATCTTCCTGGATGGCGGAGATCGGATCACCTGTGCCGGGTCGACCGGGGCGTCGGACCTGGCGCTGCACCTGATTGCCCGACATTGCGGGCCGCAGCGCGCCCAGCAAAGCTTGAGGCACATGATCCTGGGTCAGCAACGAGCCTCGACTTTTCCGCAGGCGCATTTTGTGGCCGAGGTCCAGGGCGTGACCGATGACGTTGTGCGGCGGTGCGTGACGGTCATGGAGCAGAAGTTGAACGAGCCCGTTCCGGTGGCGCTCCTCGCGGCGCGGGTCGGTCTCAGCGAGCGGCAATTGAACCGTCGTTTCCAGGCGGCCCTTGGGGTTACCGCGGCAGCCTACTACCGGAACATGAGGCTACGCTACGGTGCATGGCGGCTGACGCACACGATGGACCGCATCTCGGGTATTGCGGCAGACGCGGGGTTCTCGGACGCTGCGCATTTCAGTCGTGAGTTTCGGCGTGTATACGGCCACACGCCGAAAGCGCACAGGGCACAATCCGGAGCATAGGCTCTCTGTTTCGTTGACTTGAGTGCCCTTCGAAGGGCCTTCGGTTCGCTCTGCACGAGTTTGCAGATTGAGTTCAGTTCGGCGCCTGCATCACCGGACATGCATGAATGTCCGAGTGCCCCACAGCCGTTCACATCAGGCTGCATACTGCAACTGATAGGATTGGCAGCGGGCGCGGCCGTGAGCTCGAGGGCCGTTTCCTTCAAAGGTGCAGGCGGCATGGCATTGACCGCAGTGCCGCATTTCGGACAACTTCCCAAGGAAAACCTTCTGCGTCCCTGCGTCGGCATCCTACGGGACATCCGCGCAATTGATCTGCCGGAGCGCCCGACTGTAGAAGCGGACGACAATTCAACTGACTGGCGAACCAACGCCAGATGAGGGCGGATCATGACGATCGAGAAAACGCTATTTGCGGCGGCAGACAAGATGCGCGGGTCGATGGACCCCGGGGAGTACAAGCATGTCGCGTTGGGACTGCTCTTCCTCAGATACATCGGCGTCGCCTTCCAGCGGAAGTACGACGAATTGCTGCGGGAAGGACAGGACGTCGCCGAGGATGTGGACGAGTACCTCGCTGATGGTATTTTCTGGGTTCCCGAGCCCGCGCGTTGGCGCACTCTATCCGCCAATGCCAAGGACAAGGGGATCGGTGTTCAGGTCGACAACGCCATGCGGGCGATCGAGGCCGAGAATGAACAGCTCAAGGGGGCGCTGCCCAAGGTTTTCGGGCGGGAAGCGCTCGACCCTGCCATCGTCACCGGTCTGATCGACCTTTTCTCGAACATCGAGTTCGATGGCACCCCCAAGGACTTCGACCTGATCGGACGGATCTACGAGTACTTCATCTCCGAGTTCGCCTCGAACGAGGGCAAGCGCGGCGGGGACTTCCACACGCCGAAGCCGGTGGTCGAGCTGATCGTCGACATGATCGAGCCGATGAAGGGCCGCCTGTACGAGCCCTGCTGCGGCTCCGGCTCTTTCATGGTGCAGTCCGAGCGGTTCCTGGAGCATCACGCTGGCCGGCGCGCCGACCTCGCGATCTACGGGCAGGAGCGGAACCACACGACCTACGGACTGGCCCGCATGAACCTCGCCATTCGGGGTATCGTTGCGAATATCCAGTGGAACGCCGAAGGCACGCTTCTGCGTGACGCGTTCCCGGACGAGAAATTCGACTATGTGATGGCAAACCCGCCGTTCAACGTGTCCGACTGGGCTGGTGACATCCTCGCCGAGGACAAGCGCTGGACGTATGGCACGCCCCCGGTTGGAAACGCGAACTTCGCCTGGATGCAGCACATCTACGACAAGCTGGGCAGCACCGGCATCGCGGGCGTGGTCATGGCCAACGGCTCCATGTCGTCCATGTCCTCGGGCGAGGGCGACATCCGCCGCGCCATGGTCGAAGGCGGGGCGGTGGATGCCATGATTGCCCTGCCAGGGCAGCTCTTCTACGGCACCCAAATCCCGGCCTGTATTTGGATCCTGGCAAAGGACAAATCGAACGGCGTGGCCAAGGACGCCAAGCTGCGCGACCGGCGCGGTGAGGTGCTGTTCATCGACGCACGCAAGATGGGCGCGCTGGTTCAGGGTTCGCGCAAGCAGAAGGAGTTGTCGCGCGAAGAGATCACGCGCGTCGCCACCGCCTACCATGCCTGGCGCGGAGAGCCGGACGCGGGCGTCTATGCCGACGAGCCGGGCTTCTGCAAGGCGGCCTCAATGGAGGAGATCGCGAAGCACAACTACGTCCTGACCCCGGGCCGCTATGTCGGCGCCGGCGCGGCCGAGGAGGACGGCGAGCCCTTCGAGGAGAAGTTCGACCGGCTCACGGTGGAGCTCCGGGCTCAGTTCGCCGAGGGGCGGCGGCTGGAGACTGAGATCGAGGCGCGGCTGGAGGCTCTGGAACGTGGCTGATCGCATCGACCTCCCGCTCTACGATGTTGTGGAGAAGCTGATAGACTATCGGGGAAAGTCGCCGAAAAAGTCGGCAACCGGAATCCCGGTTATCTCTGCGAAAGTCGTCAAGTCCGGTCGTATTCTCGAGAATATCGAGCAAACCATCGCACCTGAATACTACGATGAGTGGATGCGGCGCGGACTTCCTGAGATCGGCGATGTCGTAATGACGACCGAGGGGCCCATGGGGGAGGTTGCGCAACTTGATGCCCGCACCTCCAGCTATGCCTTAGGACAGCGCATCGTGACGCTGCGTGGCAAGCCAGGGGTCCTTCACAACGGATACCTGAAATTTTTGCTCATGAGTCCTGAGGTTCAGGCGCGACTGGAAGCACGAGCCACTGGGACGACGGTTCTCGGCATTAGCCAGAAGCAGCTGCGAGACCTACCCCTGCCACTCGTAGGCTATGCGGAACAAGAGGCCATCGCCGCACTTCTCGGCGCCCTCGACGACAAGATCGATCTGAACCGCCGGATGAGCGCGACGCTGGAGGAGATGGCGCGGGCGCTCTATCGGTCGTGGTTCGTGGATTTCGACCCCGTCCACGCCCGCGCCCTCGGGCACCCCCCCGCCCACATGGACGCCACCACCGCCGCCCTCTTCCCCGACAGCTTCGGCCCCGACGGCCTGCCGAAGGGGTGGCGGAGCGGAGAGGTCGGCAATCTAATCACGCTTCAGCGCGGATTCGACTTACCGAAGAAGGAACGACAAGACGGCCCGTTTCCGGTGGTGGCGGCCGGAGGGCTCCATGGCACTCATTCCGAGTTCAAAGTGAAAGGCCCGGGTGTGACCACCGGCCGAAGTGGCGTCATCGGACAAGTTTATCTCGTGCCCGAAGATTTCTGGCCGCTCAACACATCTTTGTGGATCAAGGAGTTTAGGGGCTGTTCCCCTTACTACGCGTATTTCCTTCTCGAGGCTCTGGACTTGAAGGCTTTGAACTCGGGATCGGCGGTGCCCTCTTTGAACCGAAATAATGTTCACAATCTGCCGTCTGCGGTCCCGCCGCGGGATATTATCACTGCGTTTGATGCTAGTGCTCAGCCACTTTTCGCACGCAAGCATCAAGTTGAGGCGGAGGCTGGTCTCATTTCGGAACTCCGCGACACCCTCCTCCCTCGCCTCATGTCCGGCGAACTCCGCGTGCGAGCGGTCGAAAAATTGGTCGAGGAACCTTTCTGATGCGATCAACTCGACACATCATTCAACCTTATCTCCGTGAGTTAGCGGAATTGGTTTGGACCGAGCAAGACGATGCATTCCATTATGGCCTGAGACTCCAGGAAGAGACCATCACCGAGATGCTGCTGCTACGGATGGCACGAGAAACGGTCGGGTCTCCTTTGAAAATCCGGATGTTCAATAAGACAGAGGAAGGCGGAAGTTCGCAGCATGGAATTGTCGGAATTGGTGCGGACTGGGAATGGTATTTTGAAACGCCATATTGCCGGATCGGCTTCAGGATCCAGGCTAAGGTGCTGTCCTATGAGTTAACCCCATCCAGGAGGGCTCTCTCAAGAGGGATATATGCCGGCCTCAAGAAGGACGGTGAACAAGCAAAAGATCTGATCAACGCGGCGAGGGCAGACAATTACAATCCGATCTATGTCTTCTACAATCACCCATGGGTTGCGAACCGCTACCTGTTCTCCGCGACCCACAGCACCTTTCCTGGCGCCCGCACCGATTGGGGGTGTTCTGTGGCTACGGCGACCGCTGTCCGCGATCTCATGGACAACCGACTATCGGCTCTTATTCCGCACATGATGCCATGGGACCATTTCTTCAAGCTTGAGCCGGGCTGCGGCGCCCAGAACGCTTTCAGAATATTGAGCAGCGAGCAGGAGTTTCAATCTGAAACCCCTCGGCCCGAATGGTTGCCGATGCTCCTACATCCGGAAGAAGCTGCACTCTTTGATGATAGTTCGGGCCTTCAATCCTATCTCACGAGACGAGGCTTGAAGGGCGTCGCCTATTTCGGGTTTTCAGAAGAGTAATTCATGGCATGTTCCGCATAGACCGCACCAGCAACCGCCTGAGCAAGCTCGAACGCACCAGCTTCTCCGATGTCGGGTTTCGGGAGCGGGAGCATCTCCAGGAATGGCTGGCTTCTATGCCGGATGCGCTCTGCGAGGCGATGAGCGAGGGCGAGGACAGCCTTCTGATCATCCAGAAGGAGTTCGATGGGTTCGACGGCACCCGGGAGCGGCTGGACCTCCTGGCGCTTGATCGGAACGGGCAGCTTGTCGTCATCGAGAACAAGCTGGACGACTCCGGTCGCGATGTCGTCTGGCAGGCGCTGAAGTATGCCGCCTATTGCTCGAGCCTTAAGAAAGCCGAGATCGTGGGGATCTTCCAGCAGTACCTCGAACGTCAAGGCGGTGGGGACGCGGCCGGCCTGATCTGCGAGTTCCTCGGAGAGGATACGCTGGACGAAGTCGTCCTTAATGACGGGACCGACCAGCGCATTGTTTTCATCGCGGCCAATTTCCGGCGGGAGGTAACGGCGACGGTGCTCTGGCTGCGCGAACACCAGATTGACGCGCGCTGCGTGAAGGTTGTGCCTTACCGGTTCGGCGAGGAGATCTTCGTCGACCTCCAGCAGGTGATCCCGACGCCCGAGGCGGCCGACTAAATGATCCGCATGGCCGAAAAGGACAGCGAGGAGAAATCGGCCAAAGGCGCCCTGCGTACCCGCCATGAGATCCGCTTGGCATTCTGGGAACAGCTGCTGCCGCAGCTTCGCGAAGCCGGGTGCGAGAGATGGCAGAATATCAGTCCGACCAAGGAGAACTGGCTGGTATCTGCTACCGGGGTCAGCGGATGCTCGATCAACATCTGCATAGTTCGGGATGAGGTGCGGGTCGACTTGGCGTTGATGCGCTCGGACGCGAGTGAGAACAAGTGGCTGTTCGACCGGCTGTCGGAGGCGCGAGAGGAAATCCAATCCAAGGTTCAAGCGGACCTCGATTGGAGGAGGCTGGATCACAGGAAGCTAAGCTTAGTGAGTTGCAGGTACGCAGTGCAGGCTCACAGCAAGGAGAACTGGCCGGAAATCAACGCCTGGCTGGTTGACCACTACCAAAGGATGGACCGGGCCTTCTCGGAGAGGGTGCGAGCGCTCTCCGCTCAGATGAAGCCCGGTGGAGGCGCCTGATGGCCTGGATATCCGAGTCCGATCTCGAAGACTGGATGATGGGGAAGCTTGCGGGGCTTGGCTACGCCACCGCCTCTGGGGCCGAGATATCGCCCGAGAAGCGTGACCCGGAGCGACGCAGTTTTCACGAGGCGGTTCTGCGGAAGGTCTTCGAGAAAGCTGTCCGTCGCTTGAATCCAGAGCTTCCGGACGGTGCGGTGCAGGAGGTGATAGCCCGCGTCACCGACGAGGTCTTCGTCGGCGATCTGATGGCCGAGAACCGCCGCCTACACGGGCTGATGACAGGCGGCGTCCCGATCACTTACTACAGCCAAGGGGAAGAGCGGCATGAGCGTGCGCGCCTCGTCGACTGGGGTGATCAGGACAACGCCTGGCACGCCTTCAACCAAGTCGACATGGTTGGGCGGAACCCGCGCATCCCCGACATCGTGATCTACCTCAATGGTCTGCCTTTTGTCGTGGTGGAACTGAAGGGCACCGAGGGAGCCGACATCGAAGCGGCCTTCAATCAGGTAGAGACCTACAAGGCGGACATCCCGAACCTGTTCCGGACCTCGGTCTTCTCGGTGATCTCCGACGGACTGAACGCGCGATACGGAACGCTCTCGGCAGGCCTCGACCGGTTCATGCGGTGGCGAACCATCGATGGCGAGACCATCCTGTCGGAGCGCGAAGGCCTCGCTCTGAACACACTGACAGAGGGGCTACTGAACCGGTCTGTTCTGCTAGACATGCTGCGCTGGTTCACGGTTTTCGAGGACGAGGGAAAGGGGCCGATCAAGAAGGCGGCCGGCTATCACCAGTTCCACGCGGTGCGAAAGGCCATGGAGTCGATCCTCGGTGCGCGTGGCGACGACGGTAAGGGCGGTGTCATTTGGCATACGCAGGGCTCTGGGAAGTCGCTGTTGATGACCTTTCTCGCCGGGCGAGCGATGCACCTCTCGGGTCTGGAGAATCCGACGGTGCTGGTCCTCACCGATCGCAACGATCTCGACAACCAGCTGTTTGCCACGTTCGGTCGGTGCAAGGATCTGCTGGGCGAGACGCCGGTGCAGGCGGACAGCATCGAGGAACTGAAGACGCTGATGAACCGGCAGGTCGGCGGCATCGTTTTCTCGACGATCCAGAAATTCCGGCCAGAGCGCGGCAAGAACTTCCCGGTGCTCACCGACCGCTCCAACGTCATCGTCATGGTCGACGAGGCGCATCGGACGCAATACGGGTTCGAAGCCAGACTGGACCAGAAGTCCGGCGAGGTTCGTCATGGCCTGGCCCATCACCTGCGCACAGCCTTGCCGAGGGCCGTATACGTCGCATTCACCGGCACGCCCGTGGAATTGGTAGGCGCAAACACGCGGTCGGTGTTCGGCGACTACATCGACGTCTACGACATCGCTCAGGCGGTCGAGGACGGCGCAACGGTGCCGATCTACTACGAGGGGCGTGTGGCCCGCGTCGAGATCGCCGAGGATCTACGCGACAGCCTCGACGAGGAGTTTGACGAGGCGACCGAGGCGCTGGCTGAGGATGAGGCAGGGGCTGCGGCCAAGAAGTGGTCGCAGATCGAGAAATTGGTAGGCGCTGGTCCACGCCTGGACGCCGTTGTCGCTGATATCCTCGAGCATTTCGACGCCCGCCTCGATGCTATAGACGGGAAAGCGATGATCGTCTGCATGAGCCGTCGGATCTGCGTCGAGGTCTACGAGCGCATCGTCACAGCTCGCCCGGATTGGCATTCAGATACCGACGCGACCGGCGCCGTGAAGGTCGTCATGACCGGAAACGCCACAGATCCGCAGAATTTTCGGCCCCACGTTCGGAGCAAGTCGAAACTGGAGGCGCTTAGGAAGCGCTACAAGGATACTGGCGATCCGCTGAAGCTCGTCATTGTCCGTGACATGTGGCTCACCGGCTTCGACGCGCCCTGCATGCATACACTCTACGTCGACAAGCCCATGAAGGGGCACGGATTGATGCAGGCGATCGCCAGGGTGAACCGGGTTTTTGCCGGTAAGCCAGCCGGTCTCGTCGTCGATTATATTGGCCTTGCAGCCGATCTGAAGAGGGCTCTCGCGCACTACTCACAAGGAGACCAGGCCCAAACGGGCGTTGACGAACGAGAGGCTGTCGCGGCCTTCCTCAGTGCACTGGATGTCGCGCGCGGATTGTTCCACGGCTTCGACTATTCCTTGGTGCTTGGAGGAACCGCGGCGGATCGCATCGAGATCCTGCCGGCGGCAGCGAACTACATTCTTCACCAGGCGCGTGCCGATGGCCAGGAGGACCACAAGGACTTCGGCAAGCGTTTCCTCGATGCCGTCGCAGCGCTCGCCAAGGCCTTCAAACTGGCGGCCGGGTCGCCGGAAGCCAAGAAGCACGCCGAAGAGGTCGCGTTCTTCTTAGCGGTGAGGTCCGCCCTGCAGAAGCTTGATGTGACGGGCGGCGGGGGGCGGAGTTCCTTACCGGGCTTCGCGATCGAGCAGCTGCTTAACCGAGCCGTTGCCTCGACCGAAGTCGTGGACATCCTCGAGGCGTGCGGGTTCGATCGCCCTGATATAAGCGTTCTGTCAGAGGAGTTTCTCCTGGAGATCCAGCACATGCAGCACAAGAACCTCGCCGTGGAAGCCCTGAAGAAGCTCTTGAACGGGGAGATCAAGGCGCGGACGCGAGGCAACATTGTGCAGAACCAGAAGTTCTCCGAGCGTCTTACGAACGCTATCGCACGCTACCACAACCGCAGCGTCGACGCCCTTCAGGTGATCCAGGAACTGATCGGCATGGCGAAAGACCTGAGTGCCGAGCCCGAGGACAACATGTCGGAGGCAGAGCGAAGCTTCTACGACGCGTTGGCGCAGAACGAGAGCGCGGTGGAAGTCATGGACAACGACCAGCTCAAGGTGATCGCGGCCGAACTCGTCAGGTCGGTTCGCGAAAACTCAGGTGTTGATTGGTGGCAACGCGATGATGTCCGCGCGAAGATGCGAGTGGCGGTAAAGCGTATTCTTCGGGAATACGGATACCCTCCGGATCTTCAGGCTGAAGCAGTCAAGCTGGTCATCAAGCAGGCGGAAGCCTTAGCGCGAGCGTTCTAAACCTCAAGAGATCCTGCGAGAGATCTGGCTATGTTGTAGGAGCCTGATAGCTACCGCGGTGGCGGGTAGTTGACGCGTACTGTGTGTCTACCCCGCCGTCGGCTTCCATCGCCAAGGCAGCAGTCCGTCGAGCCGGTTGATCTCGTGATCGGCACGCCGGATACGTAGGATTGTCCTAGCATCGCACTAAGGCTGGGTGTGAGATTGGCCTCAAGGATAGGTATAGAGAGCCATAGGCGATGCGCGTAACCGCAACGCCTATGGCTAGATGTATATATGTCCTTTTTTCTGTGACGCTCTGTTACGATTTCGCGGTATTCGCGTCACAATAATTGTGACCTTCTTGCTGAAATTTCGGGTGTTATTTCGGTTCACGGCACATTTTTTGTGACGGATTGGCACAATCATTGTGCGGGGATCTTAGTTTCGATGGCGGGCGCCAGCGCATGAATGCTTTCCCGGCAAGCTTCATTCCGGTTGTTGGAAACTCTTCCAATGCCCATTTCCCGGTTTGCCCTATGCCTGACGGTCCGAGGTAGGGCTGCTGCGTGGAGTGGATGAAGCCTCTTTCAATGAGTGTGTCGAAATAGGGGTAGTGCTTCGAGCGGCCTTTCGACCAGCACGAAGTCATTGGCTCGCCGCAGTCATCGCACAGCACGAATCCGCGCAGCGGGAAGTCTTCGCTGATATCTTTGCGGGCGGGAGCCTTCGCCTTGCCCTGAACCCGCTCCTGAATGCGTTCGAACGTCTCCAGGCTGATGATCGGCTCGTGATGCCCTCTACGCGCCGACACGCCCCATTTTGGGGCTTCGACGTAAGCTGTGTAGGTAAGGTGCGAGAGAATCCGCTGAACGCGCTGCCAGCGAATCTCGCCCACTGGCGTATCCTTCGGGAGCGCAGGCTTGCCTTCCAAGAAGCGCTTCACCTCGGCCTGCGATTGCAGATGCCCTGAGGCAAAGCCTTCGAGAGCTTCGGCCAGGATCGATGCTATCGGCTCATCACGGACCATGATTTTGCCGTGGACGCGATCCTCGGCGTATTTGTAGCCGACAGGAGGGGCGAAGACCCAATAGCCGTTTTCGACCCGCGCCTTCATCTTCTGGATGACCTGACGGCGGTTTTGTTCGCGCTCAAGCTCACCTTGAGCGGCGAAGATCGTCTCGACGAACTTGCCCTCGGGCGAGTCATCGAGTTCGAAGTTCAGGCATTCGATGCGCGCGCCGCGCGTCTGGAATTCACGGCGCAGCTTGATGTGAAATTCGGTATCACGCGCAAAGCGCTTCAGGTCATCGAAGATGACCACGTAATCCTTGTCGGCCTGTGCATCGAGGTAGCTCAGCAGCGCGACCATGCCTGGTCGGTTGATGAAGTCACCGCCGCCCGAGGCATCGTCGGGGAACACCGCCTCGACGGCATAGCCCTGCAACTCAGCATACTGGCGGCAGCGGAACTCTTGGCTGTCGAGCCCGCGCCTTCCCGTTTCTGCTTGGTTGAGGACACGCGGCAGTAGATGACTGCCTTCGTGTTATCCTGATTGTTATGATTTTTCTAGTTCATCGTACCTCCAGCCTGCCGTCAGGGGCTGAATCCGTTCTTGTTATCGTGGTTGTTGGGTTCGCTTGAGGATACTGCATTGAAGGTGTCTTTGGCACCCTGAGGGCTGATCTCGGAAGTTTTTCCACAGACTTCTTGCAGTGGACTGACCCCGAACCCCAGCTCGACAAATGATACCATGATGGACCAGAGGGCTTGCAGAAAGTCTTCCTTCTGCGCATCGCTCAAGCCGGAGCCGTCGAGATAGGCTTGGTATTTCTCAACATCAACGCGAACGACGGGTCTTGCGGACGCATCGAAGCGTTCTTGCAGGTCGCGACCTGCGAAGTCTAGCTCATCCTTCATGGCGTTGTCCTCCTGAAGAATGTTATTTCTAGCTATCTTCATTTTACCACTTCTCGCAGGTCGTCGTTAATATCTCCGCTGTTTGGCGATGTATTGGTTTCGATATCACGCAATATCCGCTCCTCTTACTCTTCAAGTTACTTTATCTCTATTTCGTGTTTCGCGTAGAGATCGGAACGCCTCCGCTTTTCGGACTCTTCAATGGCACGTTTCAGGAGCAAGACTGCGTATTCGTTCTTGTTTTCGTGGCCGTAGAAATCGGCAAGACAGACAAGTTTTTTCCAGTGGTAGGCTCCCAGCTCTTTCTTGAATGCATGCTTGGTCATTACAGAACTCCTTCCGTCAGCTTGTCCCAATCGACGGGCAGGAAGGTCACGAGCTTGCAGTGCTCGCCGTATTCGGGTCTTTCAATGCGGCGGCCCTGAATGCCGTAGTAAGCGCACTAGGAAACCGAGCTGCATGTGCCGATGCCCCGCGTTGCGTGGCGGCACTGGTAATCCCAGCCCACGTGCGGGGTGCCGACGAAGAGCACCAAGCCCGCAATACCGGAGACGAGGATCATTCTCGGGCGCAGCAAGACGGCTTTGAGCGCGCCGCCGAGCTTGCGGCACAGCCGCTTGATCGGGCCTTCAGGGCGTTTGGGCGGCTTGGTTCCGAGAACCTTGATGTCGAATTTGCTCATCGGTCTCTCCTTCGCGTCTTGCTTTCGAGGGCGTAGCTGAGCTGCACGAGCGGCTTTTCGGTCGGGTATGGCGGTGCCAGCGGGTTGTCCGTTGCCCACTCAGCCCAGGGAGCGATGAACCAGAAGGGCACGCGCTGCGCCTTCACAGGTGGCAGGCCGCTAACGAGCAGCAGTTGCTCATCGCGCCCCATCAATCTGATTTCATCGGCAGCCATGAGCGGCTTGCCTGTTTCGGACAGGCTTTCGCCGACCTCATCGGTGTCGAGACGGCCAAGGTTGTAGTTGCGCGTCTTGACGGTCTTCTGGCCGAGCGCCTGCGAGAGGGTTTTCACTAGTTCGAAATCCTGCACGGCGAAGGACTGCGTGACTTCGGCCTGCGAGAGCAGCGTCCGCGCGGTATGGGGGCCGTAGATGCGGATCAGTTCGGCAAGCTCCTGGACGAACATCCAGACACGGACGCCCAGACCTGGCAGCGCGGTCAGGCTTTCGGCGAGCCCAGTGAGCTTGCCCATGTTGGCAAGCTCATCGAGTATGAACAGCACCTCGCCGCGCTCATCAAAGCGGGCCACGGCGGTGATGGCCTTGTTCACGATCAGGCCGAGCGCGGCACCGTGCGAGGCGATCCGATCCTGCGGGAAGGCAAGATAGATCGACACATCACCGCTCTTCAGATCGGCAAGGGCGATATCCGAGAAGCTGACGGCATCGGCGAGGTAGCCGCCAGGCTCGAAGATATCGAGCGCCTGCACCGCACCCGCGCGGAAGTCGGCGAATTGGTCGGGGTTCCCGTCGATCTGGGAGGCGAGATCATCGACGAGCACGGCCAGAAGACCGCCGAGCGCATCGCTGCGGCACATCGCATCGACAGCACGCGCTAGCCGCTTCGGGTTGGCGACGATGCACCATGCCTCGGGAAGCGTGCAAAGCTTGGGCTGACAAAGCGCGAGATACAGCAGCGCGCCGCGCAGGATCGTGCGCGAGCCCTCGCGGAAATAGAAATTCCGCGTGTCCTCAGGCTCGGGCAGGAGCTGGAGCGCAGTGGCCTTGACCTCATCGGTCAGGCCGCGCTGACGCGCCGGATCGCCCGCAAGTTCGATCAGGCTTTCCAGCGGATTGATGCGGTCTTGCGGCAGGCCGTGCAGCCCCCACGGGTTCAGCACGACCACACGCTGACCGAACCGCCCGCGGCGATGCGCCGCCGTGACCGCCGCCAGGTCGCCCTTGGGATCGGTGACGACGACCGAGCCCGTGTAGTGCAGCAGGTTCGGGAAGACGGCATTGATGCCTTTGCCCTGACGGGCGGGTGCAGCCGTCAGAAGATGCGCCTTGCCGCTATGGAAGAGCGGCTGACCATCCATCAGGCCGAGATACAGGCCTGATGGATGGTCAGCATGCCAGCGTCGGCGCAGTCTTCGAGCGTAGCGAAGCGCGCTTCGCCGAAGATGCCCGAGGGCTGTTCGCTGGCCTTGCACTTCTCGCGCTGACGCCAGACGTTGTAGTAGCCAGCCATGCCGCCGAGCGCGATGATGCTGCCAATGGCTTTGAAGAAGCCAAGATAGAGATCATCGGCTGCGTTCGTGCTGCCGAGCAGCGCGGGCGTGTAATGACCAAGCGCGATGAACGACACGCCCAGGAGCAGGGCTCCTGTCGGTGATGTGGGCTTGGAGTTCATACCGTTGCTCATGTCGTCTCTCGCGGAAATCGGTTTTGGGGAAGTTGGGCGCGGCGGTGATCGCCGCGCCCGAGAGCATCACTTGCCTTGCTTGCCGCTGTTCACAGCAGCATCGGTGCGCTCTTTTTACTGGTGGGCCATGCCGTTGGTCGGAACGGTGCCGCCGTTCTGACCGACTTGCTTAGCGTGCTGTTCTTGGGGTGTCATGGTGCTGGTCTCCTTGATTGGCGCACATGGATGTGCTGGTTCCAACAAAGGGACCGCAGGACGCCCTGTCCTGGACACAAGCTGGACACGCAAAAAAGATGGCAGGCCCGAAGGCGAGTTATTCAGATGATGATAGAGACAGGCTGCGCAGCGCTCTTATCGATCATGCGGCGCATTTCGATCTGAGCCCGCAGCAACTCGCTGACCGCATCGCCGACGCTACAAAATATACGATGAGCGTCGATGGTGGCCGAAAGCGGGTGGAGCGCTTCCTAAAAGCTTCGCATCGCCAGACTGACGACTTTATCGGCGCGATTGCCGAATATCTTGGGAGCGTGCCGCCGCCGGATATCGAGCAGAGCGCGGCAATGCTTGCCCATTTCTTCGCGCGCACCGTCCCGCGCCCCGTGGAGATCAACGAGCTTATTGGACGCTATCAAGTCTGGGTAAGTGAGAATAGGCGACCTGAGGCCGATGACGGTCTTAAAGAGATGACTGTCTTAAATCAGTGGGCGAGTTTGAGACCCCGCCGCCAAAGGAAATGACCTCGAAAATCGCCTATGCGATCATCGAGATGAAACCCATGCCCAAGGCCGATGCGCTTCTGGTTTCAGAAGCCATCGTCAATATTTCCTTTAATCCAAACATCACCGCTTTTCCCAAGGAACTGCCACGCGAGCACGATACGGGGATCTTTGTGGCCTTCGGGTACTCTGACCGCGCCGTGCCACGCTATCTGATGACGACACGAACGGTACTGGAAACACGGCTCAACCGTCTTTTCGAGGTTACGGATGAGCCGCTGACCCTGCGGGGCGAGTTGAGCTTCAATGGCGGCATTGGGCGAACATACAATGTGACGCACGCCGATCCTCTGCATCCCGACTATCAGGTCGAACTGGTCAGGATCGGCGACGGCGAAAACGCGGAGTAGGGGATTCCTTGTTCACGCGCGACGCGGTAAGTTTGCGTTCATGAAGGTCCTGTTCGTCTGCACCGCCAACAAGCTTCGGAGCCCGACCGCCGAGGACGTGTTCAGGGGGGGTCCCTGGCATCGAGGCGCTGTCAGTAGGCGCGGACGCCGAAGCGCCGCGACTGCTGACCAAGGAGCTTGTCGCCAGTGCCGATCTGATCTTCGCAATGGAGCCCCGCCACCGCGAACGCATCAGGAAGAAGTACAAGCAGCGCCCAGCCGACAGCAGGATTATCACGCTTCACATCCCCGACGAGTATGAGCGGGGCGATCCCGAGCTTGTGGCGCTCCTGAAGGACAAGGTGAAACCGCGCCTTTCCAGCATCCTCAGCGCCAGTTGAGGGTGCTGTCATATGGACTTGGCGCTTCTTGATGCGCCGCAATAATCTTTGTAGTACAAAGCCTAAAGTGCAGCCGTAAGGCGAAACCGCAAGATGTGTTTTGTAGTACAAAACCATCTTGGCAAGGGAGCCCGCTGCGCGCTCCCGTTGCATCCCTCCGGCCCATGGCTCAGTCAGGGGATCGACCCCATACAGAGCCAGCAGAACGTATCGCCGTTCAATCACTCGCGGGAGACTTCGCTCTCCCTGCACCCACCGATCAAAGGGCTATTGCGCCCCTTTAAACCACTCGCACCGTCTGGCCTTTGCATCACCAATCAGGGGCGCGTTCCTGCTCCCCCGATACCCCCATGACCACTTCATGGAGGCGACTTCATCGAGACCAAAGGAAGGGAGCTTTCGCGCTACCCTTCCTTGGAACCAACCCATCGACCATTGAGCCTTCGTGCCCCTTGGAACCCTGACCAACCCTGCGCGGATTGGATGCCGCCAGCGCATCGGCGCTGAACCCGATCAGGGGGCTATCGCGCCGCCCTCAACCCACTCGCAGGACCTGGAGACATGCATCAGCTTGAGACTTGCCCGATCAACGGACGGATCGTCCTGCGAGCCCCGCTGGATGATACACCACCCCAAAACGAGGAAGGGTGCTCCTAGAGCGCCCTTTATCAATTCAACAAAGCTTTGGAAAACGGTTATGCTCATTGCTGATCCTGCAAATTAAAACAAGAAATTAAAGAAATTCAAGGCATCTGGTTAATAAAGTTGTAAAACAAAAAGCAGATTAATGAAGAATTTATCGATAATTAATCGATAACCAAGGTATTAATTTTGATCTCTTTTATGATTTCAGTGAATCCATTCGGACTCTGTTTTTCAGAAGAATCGGCATCTCAAAAGTGCAGTTAACCGGAGTCATCAAGACGTGACGAGAAATAAAAAACAGAGCACTCAAAGATTCAGAAGCGAGTTCTCGATCATGCTCGCGGCAATGGGGATGACAGTGATAACACCTGTCAAGCAGCGTGAGAGTTTCTATGGTTATCCTCGAAAAGTGGAAATTTCTATTCCTTAATTACTTTTTCGTCACTAAATGTGATTGACCGTTGGTATGGATCACCAGAAATTGATCTACCTGGGCGGAAGGGGGACTACATTTCCGCCAACCGTGATGCAGTGGCGTTAATAACCCGCGGCCTCCAGATTATAGGTGAGACCTACATTCAGAACGAGCTACCGAATATTATTAAGTTCTACCAAACGCGACTGGGTTATGGAAGTAAGAGAGATGCACTTGTTCTATGATTGAGAGAGGTAAAAAGAAATCAATGCATTCATAATGCCACGATGGAAGGAAGTTAAACATTTATTTTTCCTAAGTTTGAAGAATACCAAGCAGAAATAGATGATGCCGTCCGTGAGGGGTTCTCCGCGCGATGTGGGAATTTTTCGAGTAAACACTGGAATAACATATTAAGCAGTGAGCCAATAAAGCGAGTAGCAGACAATACACGGAAGATTAAGCTACATTGCCAATGGAAGCATACGGCGGCTTTGCCATTCCAGATATTTGTTCATGTTAAGGCTCGAAGCCACGCCTGCGCCGTGGGCGCGAGACTCGTTCGCGCTTGCGGCTTTCTTCCTCGCGATCCTTCTCACGTTTGCGAGTACGGCTGATCTCAGGATCAGGCCGATCATCGCGCATGTAGTGCGCAACATCCTCGCGCAGGCATAGCAGGTCTTCTTGAGCAGATTCCCTCTGCGCTCGAATATCCCGCTGAACAGCCTGCCGCTCTTCAATCTGCTTGAAGATCAGCGCGTCCTTCTCTGCGCGGTCGTGGTGTAGGGCTTCCAGCGCCTCATGTTCATTCTGCGCTCTGACCTTGGCATATTTGCCCGTCAGGCGATGCCAGATGCCCGAGAACCCTTTCGGCAGACGCTCCGCCCGCCTGCGGGTCTCGGCCTGCCAGCGCTTCTCATGGGATTCGGTAAGCTGGCGGCGCTCTTCGCGATGGCGTTGCACGATCTCCGCTTTGCGGAAGTCGATTTGCGCGGAGCGCCGCTTCGCATCGCGCTCCGCGTCCTTGATGAATTCTTGCAGCTCGTATGAGATGCCGCTCGCGATCTCAGCTTTCACTTGTTCGACTGACGGCTGCGTTTGCGGATCGCCGAGCTTGGCTTCTACGTCCTTTGCCTTCACGCCGCTGTAGCGGGCGACAGCATAGACCTCGCCGCGATAATCGACCGCGACAAAGCCGCGACGATCACCTTTGGCGAGCCAAAACCCACGCTCTTTGAGCGCCTGTTCGAAGGCTGCCCGATTGTCGGACGCCTCCCAGACAGTCTTGAAGACAGCCTTCAATTCTTTCGTATCGAGGCCAGCTCGCTTCGCCTGTTGCCATTCTTCGCGCGTGAATCCGAGCGGATCGCGCAAGCTGCAATCCTCCAGGCCGCGCGGCATAGTCCAGCCATGTTCAAGGTAGAGCTGACGCGATACGTCGCGCAGCTTGATCTTGTAGTGGTTCAGGTTCAGCGCTCGCATGCGCTCGCTGTCGATCCGTGACCAGACAGCATGCGCATGTCTTCTTCCGTCCTTTTCATGGAAGACGATGGCGCGGGGCTGATTTTCCAGCCCGAGCTTTGTTTCGACTTGCTCGATGGCTTTCTCGAAATCCTCGATGCTGACATTCGCACCTTCGGGCGGATTGAAGCTCATCGAGAACAGATGCTTTTCGCAGCGTGTACCCCGCGCGATGGCATCGGCCTCGCCGAACGCTTCGATCAGATCATCGCTGATGAAGCCGCGCACGCCATGCAATTCGACATGCTCGTTATCCCGCATCGCCAGAAGGTAGCGAGCGAGCTGCGGGGTGTTGCCGCGCTCTTTGGCTTTCAAGATCACGGCAGTCGCTCCGTAGCTTTAGCGGAGGGGGATGGCTCACTCCCTGGAGCTTTGGCGAGCGCCGCCATGAGTTCAGCCCGCATCTCTTAAATTTCGCGGCAGGCTTCTTTGAGTTCCGCTTCGGTCTCGGGCGTCACGGGCAGCGAGCCCGAGTTCACGGCCTTGGCGAGCTGGTTCAGGTTTTGCGATAGCCGCGACTGACCGAGCGCCTCAGCCATACGACCAAGCGCTTCCTTATCCTGAACAGGGCTGTTGCCGCGCCGCTTGCGCGGTGCAGCATCAGCGCCGAACAGGCGCTCGCGGATATAGGCAGCAAGGGACTTGTCCCCCCGTTCGGCATCCAACCGCGCCCGCTCCTCATAGGTAAGGCGCAGCGAGAACGGCGGCGGATACTTCTTCTTCTCCGCCTCTGGCTTAGCTATCTTATTGAATTTATGGCGCGAATGTGTCATCTTCGCACCTCAGACTATGGAAGTCTAAAGGTGCGAGATGCTGGTTCCACTCTTCAAGAGCCTGGAAAAGCTGGTTCGAGCTTTCTCCCGTTAGGCCCACCAACCACACCACATTATTAACTCACTAGGGTCGTCTGGCGTCATTCGCGATGTGCAGTCGGCATTTCAGGGCCGCTCAAACCCTGCCACGCTCGGAATTGTCGTGGTGCTGCGGTGGTGAGACGCATATCCGCGGTATCGGATCGACGCCCTTGGACCGCGCCACTATAAACCCGAATTTTCAAAGGAACCTGAAGCCGAACACCGCCTTGAGGCCCGAAAGCGCAAGGGTTGGGAGGGCTGCGAGGAAGAAGGCGGCGAGCAGGTCTTGCCCGCTCAGCGGCGTCGTGCCGAGCACGAAATGTCCCGGCGGTGTGTAGATCGCCAGCAGGGAGAGGCCGGCAGAGAGCGCGACGGCACTCAGAAGTACCCGGTTTTCGAGCGGATTGCTTTGGAAGAGCGTCGTGGCGGTTCGCGAGTCGAAGATGTGCCAGAGCTGGGCGAATATCAGCGTCGCGAAGGCGGCGGTCTGGGCGTAGGCCACCTCGTAGCCCTGTCCGAGCGCCTCCTGAAACGCATAGTAGGTGAGGCCGCCAATCGCCAGGCCTCGTATCAGGATGCGCTCCTTGAGGCCCCCGGCAAAGAGCGACTCTCCGCGACCTCGGGGCGCTTTCGCCATTACGTCCAGTTCCGCCGGCTCGACGCCGAGGGCGAGGGCCGGCAAGCCGTCCGAGACCAGGTTGATCCAGAGGATCATCAGCGGTGCGAGCGTCAGCAACGGATCGTCGCCCATCAGCAGGAAGGCGAAGAGGATCGCTGAAACTTCCGCCACGTTCGCGGTCAACGCCTGGCGTACGAATTTGCGCAGGTTGTCGTAGATCCGCCTGCCTTCGCGGACCGCCCGGACGATGGTCGAGAAGTTGTCGTCGAGCAAGATCAGCGAGGCGCTGTCTTTCGCCACCGAGGTGCCGGTGATCCCCATGGCGATGCCGATATCCGCTGTGCGCAGGGCAGGCGCGTCGTTGACGCCGTCGCCGGTCATGGCTGCGACCTCGCCGTTCGCCTGAAGGGCCTCGACGATGCGCAGCTTGTGCTCGGGTGTGACGCGCGCAAACACGGCGGCATGGCGCACCACCTCGCGCAGTTCCTCGTCGGACAATTGGTCAAGCTCGGCACCGGTGTGCACAGTCTGCTCGGGTCTCGTCTTGATCCCGATCGAGGTCGCGATCGCTTCGGCCGTCCCGGCATGATCGCCGGTGATCATGATCGTCCGAACCCCTGCATTCGTCGCATCGGCGACGGCGGGCGCGACTTCGGGGCGCGGCGGGTCCATGATCCCATGGACCCCGAGGAAGATCACGTCGGTCTCGTGATCGTCCATTGTCGTGGTCGAGGGATCCCCATCGACGATCTTGTAGGCAACCGCGAGCGTGCGCAGCGCCTCGGCGCCGAACCTGGCGATCACGGCTTCAATTTCGGCGCGCCGCGCAGCGTCGAGTTCGACGATGTCGCCGTCGATCAGCACGTGGCTCGCGCGCCGCAGGATCACATCAGGAGCGCCTTTGGCGCCGAGAGCGTGGCCAATGTTCGGCACCCGCGAGAGGATACTCATCATCTTGCGCGTGCTGTCGAAGGGAAAGGATTGCAGCTTCTCGATGCCGACTTCCTTTTCGAGTGCCGCCCGGTCGATCCCCGCCTTGGCCGCAGCGACCACGAGGGCGCCTTCGGTCGGATTGCCTTGCACACCGGGGCGGCCATCGATATCCGTCAGTTCGGCCTCGTTGCAATAGGCCGAGACGGTGAGCATGCGCCGCAGGTCGACGTGATCCTCGATCCGTGCCGGAGCACCGTCCTCGCCGATGAACGCGCCCCTCGGATCAAATCCCTCGCCGGTCACCTCCCAGGTATGTCCGCCGGCCCAGACCTTCATCACCTGCATCTGGTTCTGCGTCAGTGTCCCGGTCTTGTCCGAGCAGATCACCGTCGTGGTGCCGAGCGTCTCGACTGAGGACAGTTTGCGCGCGAGCGCGTTCTTCCGCGCCATTGTCTGGCTGCCGAGCGTCAACACGATCGTCACGACCGTCGGCAGGCCTTCCGGGATCGCCGCGACCGACAGCGAGATGGCTGTGTTGAGCATCTCGATCGCGTCCATGCCGGTGTTCAGGCCGATGCCGATGACCACTGCGACCACGGCAAGGGCCGCGCCCATCAGCACCCGAGAAAGGCTTTCGATCCGCTCCTGAAGTGGGGTTTTCGGCTCTGCGGCCGACGCCATGAGATTCGCGATATGCCCGACTTCTGTCGCCATGCCGGTCGCGGTGACGATCCCGATACCGCTGCCGCCTGCCACCTGTGTGCTCGCGAAGGCCATGTTCCGCCGATCCGCGAGCAGAACGTCGCCTTCGCTTTCGGGGGCCAGCGGATCGGCATGCTTGTCGACGGGTTCGCTTTCGCCCGTCAGCGCCGCCTCGTCGATCTGGAGCCGCGCCGCCTCGGCCAGGCGCATGTCGGCGGCGACGATATCTCCGGCCTTGAGCCGCACGATGTCTCCGGGCACGACCTCGGTCGCAGAGATGTCTTTCCAGTTGCCGTCTCGGCGCACCGTGGCTCCGGGCGCGGACATTTCGGAGAGCGCTGCCATGGATTGCTCGGCGCTCCATTCCTGCCAGAAGCCGATGGCGGCGTTGATCACCACGATGATCAGGATCGCGATGGCATCGACCCAATGCCCCGTGTAGGCAGAAATGATCGCGCCGACGGTCAGGATGATAAGAAGCGGGTTTCTAGCCTGCTCCAGCAGCAGATCCAGCGCCGTGGTCCGCTTGCCCTCGGCCAGCTTGTTCGGTCCGTAGGCTGATTGACGGCTGACGGCCTTTTCGGCGATCAGCCCGTCCCGCAGATCCGTTTCAAGGGCATCTGCAACGCGCCCGGCGTCCAGGAGATAAGCCCGTTCAGAAGCCGGATTGTCCTGCTGCATGCCTTAGGTCCCTTCTCGGCTTCGCCCGATGACTATGGAGTCTTCGGGTTGATCAGATCCAACTCCGGGTTGGCGTCATCTTCGTGGAGCGTTGTTGGAATGGCGCGGCGTCGTTGACCTTGATCCATCGCAAGGCGCGGAGACTCCAGCGTTCGTCCGGCCAAGGACGTGGTCGCCTTCATAGCCCAGATCCGAGCCACAGCGTCCATTGGATCAGGACCGTATTCGCCAAGTCTACGAAGAACGCGGCGATCAGTGGCAGCACGATGAAGGCCAACTGGCAGGGGCCATAGCGCTGCGTCACCGCGGTCATGTTGGCGATTGCCGTCGGCGTGGCGCCAAGCGCGAACCCGGCGAAGCCGGCGGACATCACCGCAGCGAAATAGTCGCGGCCCAGGAACCGGAAGACCACCAGGATGATGAAAGCGATGGTGGCCAGCGCCTGTAGCGCCAGCGTCAGGATAAGCACACCGGCGTTTCCCGCGATTGTCTGAAGCTCCATGCTCATTAGGGACATCGACAGGAAGACCGACAGGCTGAACTCTGACACCAGCGAGAGCGACGGATTGCCCGCCGGACTTTTCGCCCGCGTCAGCAGCGGAAGCGTGTTCGACAGCAGGATCCCCGACAACATGCAGGGCACGAAAAGCGGCAGCAAGACACCGGCGGCCTGCAACGCTTCGAAGATCATGTAGCCGATGGCGATCGCGACATGAATCCAGAGGATGCTGCGCATCAGGTCGACATGGGTAATCCCGTCCATCTTTCCCGGCTCGGGTACTGCCGCTGTCGGCCCCAGCTCGTCCGCAACGGATGTTGCGCTCAGCCCATGCCGTTCTATCAAGAACCGGGCGATCGGTCCGCCAATCAGACTTGCCAGGATCAGACCGAGTGTCGCTGCCGCGATCCCCAGATCCGCTGCGCCGGCCATTCCGAACCGTTCCTCGACGACCGGCCCCCAGGCTATCGCGGTTCCATGACCCCCGATAAGACCGGCGGTGCCGAGAAGCACACCCGCCTGCGCGGGCATCCCCGACATCAGGGCGCCCGCCATTCCCACCGCGTTCTGCAGGATCATGAACCCGACCGTCAGCGCCAGCGTCAGGGCGAGGATTGGCCCGCCTTTGCGCAGATCCGACAACCGGGCGTTCAGCCCGATGGTCGTGAAAAAGTAGACCAGCAGGAAATCGCGTGCCCGCAGGTCGTATGTAAGTTCGGTACCGGTCACGATGAACAGGGCGAAGCTTGCCAGCGCAACGATCAGGCCGCCGCTGACCGGTTCGGGGATGCTGTACCTGGCGAGGATCGGGAAGACGCGGGTCAGGTGCGCGCCGATGAAGTAGACGATGATGCCGAGCGTGAAGGCGGCGAAGCTTGAAACCTCGACCGTTTCGGCGAAACGCAATCCGTCCATCAATCGCTCCCCGTTGCAGGAAGGCGCGCTCGCGATGGCCTTCCCACTTCGCCCCGCAAACGCCCCTAGCCTTCAGGCGTATACCAGATCGGCGAGGTATAGGCGCGCTCCTGATGCGTGCGCGGGATGCCTTCGGGCGTCATCTTCATGTCGAACCGCGCTTCGTCATAGGCCTGCCAGGTCGGGGTCGGGATCTCAAGCACGCGGGCATAGTAGACCGCCGGCAAAGACGGATCGAAGTCCGGGTCGGTCCAGACAGCGCGGAGTTCCGGGGCGCCGATGGTGTTGGTCCAGGTCGCGCTCTCGACGTCGACCGTGTTTCCAACGGGCGTCCTCGCGCGGCCGTCCTCGCCTATTTCGCGATCATCCGAGACGGCGACGTCGTAGATCCGTTCCTGCCGCTCGCCCGCTGCATCGACCCACCCCTTGATGATCTGGATCCGGTCGAGGTTACCCGACCACGTATCCTTCAGCGCGCCGACCATGAAGACGGGAGCGGCGGCGCGGTCCGGGGCGGCGGGCAGGTCGCCGCCCATCGGAACGCCCTTGGCGTAACCGGTCGCGATCACGTCGGAGCTGTAGACCTCATCCTCGGTGTAGTTCCAGCCGCCGAAGAACCGGACGGCGATGCGCGTGCCGGTGGTTGCGTAGACCTCCTTTCGCTTCATGGCATCGAAGATCGCCTCGCGGGTATTCTCGTGCGCCCAGACCCCAGCGAGACCCGAGGCGAGCACGTCATACTCGAACGTCGAGAGGGCTTCGTCACCACCGAACGCCTGTATCACGTAGCTCTTCCAGCGTTCGGGGCTCGGCTCGCCCGAAGACATTTTGCCGAAGAAGTTCTCGTCCCGCGTCGTCGACAGCGCCGTATGGCTGTCGGAGGCGCCAATCTGGCCCATCTTGAACGGGTTCTCGCCCAGCTTCTGCTGCTGCTGCAGACCAAGTTGCAGCGCCGTCCGAGTGTACTCATGGGGCAGCATCTCGGGTGTCTTGGGGATTATGCCGCCGATATCGGCCTTGTCCCAGGTGCCGTAGTCGGCGAATTCGTCATCGGGCGAAAGCTGCGGATGAGCCTCGCTGTCGCCCTTGATCTGCGTGCTCTCGACAAGCGGCTCCCAGCGCATGCGCATCCGTGCATAGTCCGCGTCGATCGGTTCGCCGTTCATGCGCTCGACCGCGAACATCTTGCCGTTCGAGACGTTGCCGTTGTGGGGAATCGCCAGGACCTGGCCGCCGGTCTGATTCTCGTAACCTTGCATGTAGGCCCAGAGTTCCTCGACGTCCTGCCCGTCGAAGAGCGAGAAGGGTAGCACCTCGGAGACGCGATCCTCGCCGTCCCGGAACACGACGACGCGATGCAGGTTGCCAGGATCCTGCAGCGTGCCGCTCATCGTCCATTCGAAGCCCAGCATCGCGCTGAAGGTGCCGGGCTCGTTGTATCGCTCGGCGATCTCGATCTGTCGATCCCAGGTGGTTCTCTGGATGCGCTCGTCATCGATAACGTCGGTGAACTGCGTCATCCCTTCACGGCCCCAGAGATCGTAGGCTCCGTAGGCGTCGCCGGACTGGATCAGGTCGTAGAAACGACGGCCGTACTCCGTCTGAAGCAGCGCCGCATTGCCTTCCGCCAGCAGCAGCGGAACGCCAAGGTTCTCGGCATGGTCCGCGACGACGAGGAAGTCGAGCGGACGCACCGCGCGCACGCGCTGCCCGGTGTTGGAAGTAACCGTCTCGCCGCGGGCGAAGCGGTAGGCGTCCTCGGGCCCGAGAGCCGTGCCAATCATTCCCGCATCCATCGAGAAGCTCGTATGCAGATGCGTGTCGCCCCAGAGCAGGTTCTCGGCAAACCCGCCTTCGCGTGCGGTAACGTCGACATAGGGTGAGTAGGTCTCGGGCAGCCCGGCGATATCCTCGGCGGAGGGCCGGACCTGCGCATGAAGGCCGGAAGCCGCCAGCGCGAGCGTGGCTAGACTGGTGGCGGCCGTCGCAAGCTGTCGCTTCCTGGAGTGGCGGGGAACGGTGTGCTTCATCGAAATCTCCATGGCGAAGGACCCGAAGCCGGGTCCGGGGACGAGGAATAGAGCTCTCAATGCTCCAAGGCCTTGATCTGAGTCAGTTGAGGCGCTTTCCGCCTTTCCGGAAAGGCGCCTCCCGGGTCGGGTTCACTCGGGTTGGCAGATCTCTCCGGCCTTTGCCGCACGTAATGTGCGTGCCACCAACGAAGCGATGGCAGCAGCAAGCAATGCCAGGAGGCCCAGGCCGAGCCCGTGGTGGAGGCCGGAGCCGCTTAATTCCGCGAAGCGGAAGCTTGCGGTCGTCAACGCGGCAAGCGGGAAAGACAGCGCCCAGAACGACAGCGCGAAGGGCAGGCGTAGAAGGGCGGGCACTTGCAGCGACACCAGCGCTGCGAAGAAGTAGGCCGCATTGATCAACAGGCGTGCCGCGGCATCGACCGTGCCGCCGTTGAACTGCACCCAGGCAAGAAAGGCCACCGCCGGGGGCGCGACCAGGATTACCAGCGTGGGTCGAAGCTTGCCCGGCAGCGGATCGTGGAACACCAGCCTATTGAAGACGAGTGTGAGCAGCACGAGCCAGAACAGCAGACCGACCGAGAAGAAATACCAGCTCAGCTCGACATGGCCGAGCGGCACGCCGGCAAGCGGCGCGACGACATTGCCGATGGCGGGAATGAACCAGGCGGGCGACAAGTGTTCGGGGCCGAAGGCGGTATGCCCGATCCAGGTTGAGATGACGACCAGCGTCAAACCGGCCTGGATGGTCGCGCCGACGATCCAAATGACCTCGGCCACCCCGGGCCAGGCGGTTCGGAGTGCGGTCGCAAGCAGCAGAAGCGAAATGCTGGTTGCCGGGAAGAAGGCCAGTCGCACCGGGTGGCGCCACTCCGCGGCTAGGGCTGAAGGGTAGCGCAACGCCTTTGCCGCTAGGGTGGCGAGCAGTAGTGCGAGCACAGTCGCCCCGATCCAGACGATGATCTGCGAGGCTGTGGCGAAGCCCCCAACGCGCAGCGCGAGCGCGAGGCCGAAGATCCCCATGGTGACGCCGAAGAAGCTGATCGGGAAATGCTCGAGCCGCGACGTGGGGGCGGGGGCGCCTGTTGGTTCAGTGGTGGTCATCGCGGATCCTCTGTCGGTCGTTGGGGCAGGGGGGCTGTAGCCGGCTTCTGGCCCGGGCAAGCTCAGCGGTGGCTGGGACATACTAGCCCGGGCCGCGCCCACAATTTTCTCAATAGCCGCCCGGTCGACCGGGGATCACGCTGCTGGCACAGCGTGCTGCCGGCCGCGTCCGAAGTGGCGTTGGTTCAGGACCAGCATCAGCACGACCATCCCGACCTGCGCGACCAGCGCGAAACCGGTGACGGTCCAGTATGCCGCGCCGAACTTTGCGACGAGACCGGCGCCGACCAGGCCCTTGTTGATCCAGAACTGCAGCATCACCGAGAGCGCAACGCCGGGGCAGATCAGGGCGTAGCTACCGGGCGAGGTCTCGTGCCCGGTGACGAACCGGCGGATGTACCCGCTGGCGCGCAGCACAGTCAGTCCGAAAAGCGCGAACAGGACCTGGACCGACAACAGACGGGTCAGCAGCACCAGCATGTCTCCCGCCGCGCCGTGGCCGTCGAAATGGACATGCAGCCCGTGGTCCTGTCGCAGCAACAAGATGCCCAGCACGGTGATCAGTGGGATAGCGATCAGCAGTGTCGGCGACTGCTCCACGGCGACACCGTTCTCGAGCATTGCCCTCAGGCCGAGGACGATTCCGATCGCGGCGATCACGGCTGCCGAGACCAGGAAGAAGGTCGACAGAACGATCGAGATACCGGCTGTCAGGGCCGTGCCGCTCATCGCGCCGGGGGCGGAAAGGCCGACGCCGACCATGGCCAGCGTGAAGGCGGGCAGCAACTGTGCGAAGGAGTTGTTGGCGCGGCAGTCGAATCCGCCCGAGCCGATGACCCGTGCGACGAACCCGCCCAACTGACGCAGCGCCAGCACACCGATGATGGTAAAGGCCGCGAGGGCCGCCGGGAACAGGTACTCGACCACGTTCCAGAGCCCCGGCACGAACACCAGCCCGAGGATGAAACCGACGTTGACCGACATGGCGAACGCCAGCGGCATGGCCATCATCTGCGTCTGACCGTTTGAGCTCGCGAGCGCGATCCCCCGGTCTGACAGCTGGAAGCCGCGGGTGCGCCGCAGGTTCCAGGCCAAGTAGTAGAGGTTCATCGCCCCGAACACGGCGATGCCGAGCACCGCGATGACGATGGCCGTTCCTAACGCGGGGGACGCAGTGGAGAAGCTTGCCGCGATATCTTCGAAAATCGGCACAGGGCGGCCAGGATGCGGTATCCAGAACATCAGGTACATGAAGAAGGTCACGGCAAGGCCGCCAGCCCCGACCGATGCAAGGAAGTAGAGCGGAGACCATTGGTCCGCCGGACGAGAGGTGACTGTACGCATGGCTGTCTCCTTTCAGCTTCGCTGAGACATGCCATGAGTCGGAATGGTTCGGAGGTGACATGATCACCGAGGCCGGCGGTTCGGCGATTGGGAGGCCGATCCGTCGCAAAGGAACGCTCAGTTTCCGGCGCGCCCCATCATGCGTTTGTGTACCGCCTGCATGCCGCGGTCGACCATGTCCGAGACCTCGGCCGCGTGGACATGGAGCGCTTCGATCAGTTCCGGGTCGCTCGCGGTCTGCACGACTACAATGCCCTCGTCGGTGACGTCGATCTCGGTCTCGATCTCAGCGCCGCGATCGAAGAAGATGTCCAGCGTCGGGCTCTGGATGAAGATCCGGGGATCGTCCGCGGCTTCCACTCGGCCGATCATTCCGATGACGTGGCTGACAAGTGCCTCCATCACGTCGGGGTCGGATGATGTTGTCACCGTACGGATCCCGTCCGGCAGATTGGTGACTTCGCGAGAGAGCGTCCGGAAGTTTCGGAACAGTGCAGCCAACTCCGCGGTTTCTTCAGGCGTCGCGTTCTCACCCCGAAGGCCGGGCATGTTGACCTCGTCATGCCCGCCGTGACGGTGATGATTTCCCTGGTGGTGCATCTGCGCCGGGGCCGGCTCGACGCTCACTGCCCAAGCTGCGGGGGCCAAGGCGATCAGCAGCACTAGGGGCAGGCGGGTTCGGGATATCTTCGGGGTAGCTGGCATTGTCCTCGCCTCCGGTCCGGTGCGATCACGTCGGTGGTTGGCGTCTATTACAGCCCATGTGCCGCTGGATGTGCGAACCGCGCACGTGCGCCGCGTTCGATGGCGGCTGCATGGAGACGATCGAGGTCCAACTCGTCGCGGATCTCCTCCAAAAGGCGCAGTTCGGTCTCGCGGGCGCGTCCGTCGGCGGCGACCACGTCGCAGGCCAGCGCGTAGGCGGTCTCGTAGAGGCTGCCCGGCAGGGCGTCGCGGACCAGGCCGAACAGGGCGTCGAGGCCGTCCTCCTCCTCAAGCAAGTCGATCACCGTCCGCGAGACGATGTTGATCCGCGCGGCATCGTAGTCGGCGAACATCGGCAGGCTTTCCACGATGCGAAGGATCCAAAGCAGCTCCGGCTCGGATGGAACGGCATCCGAGGCGGCAGCCGCGAACATGGTCGCGATCAGCGCGTCCTGAGGGTTGAACGAGGCGGGAATGTTTTCTGAATCGCTCATAATGTCGTTTCTCTGTCCGTGGGTTCCACAAGGGTGGATCGACGCGAGCTTTGGCGCAAGCGCCGCGTTCTGCGCAGGCGGTGCATTGACGCGGTGTCCCTGCGGCAGTAGGTGCGAGCCCACAACCCACCACAACCGGTAAGAAACGATGACCGCAAGCACCCTGCGCGACGCCGCGATGAGTTCCAAGGCCTGGCCCTTCGAGGAGGCGCGCAAGCTGGTCAAACGGTATCAGAAGGCGCCGCCCGAGAAAGGCTATGTCCTGTTCGAGACCGGCTACGGCCCGTCGGGCCTGCCGCATATCGGCACCTTCGGCGAGGTTGCGCGCACCACGATGGTTCGCCGCGCCTTCGAGCAGTTGAGCGATATCCCGACCAAGCTGCTGTGCTTCTCGGACGATTTGGACGGCATGCGCAAGGTGCCGGACAATGTGCCGAACCGCGAGATGCTGCAGGAGCATATCCAGAAGCCGCTGACCTCGGTGCCCGATCCGTTCGGCACCCATGACAGCTTCGGCGATCACAACAACGCAATGCTGCAGCGGTTTCTCGACACCTACGGGTTCGACTACGAGTTCGCCAGCGCTCGCGATTATTACCGCGAAGGCCGCTTCGACGACATGCTGCTGCGCGCCTGCGAGAAATACGACGACATCCAGAAGGTCATGAAGGCTAGTCTGCGCGAGGAACGTCAGGCGACCTATTCGTGCTTCCTGCCGATTTCTCCGACAACGGGCCGGGTGTTGTACGTTCCGATGAAGGATGTGAACGCCACGACCGGCGAAATCACTTTCGACGACGAAGACGGCACCGAGATCACGATGCCGGTCACGGGCGGCAACGTGAAACTGCAGTGGAAGCCGGATTTCGGCATGCGCTGGGCCGCGCTGGGCGTCGACTACGAGATGTACGGCAAGGAACACGCGACCAACATGCAGATCTATTCCAAGATCTGCCGGATCCTCGGCGGCACCCCGCCCGAGCAGTACGGGTTCGAGCTGTTCCTGGACGAGAAGGGTGAGAAGATCTCGAAGTCGAAGGGCAACGGGATCTCGATGGACGAGTGGCTCGCCTATGCCAGCCCCGAGAGCCTTCAGTTCTTCATGTTCCAGAAGCCGCGCACCGCGAAACGGCTGCATTTCGACGTGATCCCGAAGGCGGTGGACGAGTATCACCAGCACCTGCGCGCCTATGCCGGGCAGGATGCGGCGGGCCGGTTCGCCAACCCGGCGTTCCACATCCACGGCGGCAACGTGCCTGCCAGCGACATGGAGATCACCTTCTCGATGCTGCTGAACCTGGCCTCAGCTGCCGGGGCCGAGGACAAGGGCGTGCTGTGGGGCTTCATCCGCAAGTATGCCGACGCCTCGCCCGAGACGCATCCGGGGCTGGACGCCGCCGCGGGCAACGCGGTGCGCTATTACCAAGAGCAGGTAAAGCCGCATAAAACTTACCGTCTGCCGACCGAGACCGAGGCTGCCGCGCTGACGGATCTGCGCGACCGGCTGGCCGCTTGGGACGGCCCGGTCGAGGCCGAGGCGCTGCAGAGCGAGGTCTTTGCGGTCGGCAAGGCGCACGGGTTCGAGCCTCTGCGCGCCTGGTTCCAGGCGATCTACGAGGTGCTGCTGGGCGCCAGCCAGGGGCCACGTTTCGGCGGGTTCGTTGCGCTCTACGGCGTGCCCGAGACCGTTGCGCTCATCGACAAGGCGTTGGCGGGCGAGTTGGCCGCCTGATCTATAAGTGCTGCCGGAGGGGCGGGAGTCGCCCTCCGGGTTCGATGCACTATTATCTTCCGAGCTAACGACCGGGAGGTATCTCATGCGAAAGACGTGTCTCATAGCTGTGGTGATGCTTGCCCTTTCCGGGCCCACGCAAAGCCAGAGCGCGGACAGCCTGATCCAGGGCGTGATCGGCGATCAGATCGAGGCGTTCCGCGCGGACGACTTCGCGACCGCTTTCACTTTCGCCAGCCCGATGATCCAGAGCCTGTTCGGCACGCCCGAGAACTTCGGGCGGATGGTGCAGCAGGGCTATCCCATGGTATGGCGCCCTGCAGACGTCCGTTTCGGGGGGCTGACCGAACGCCAGGGGCGCATGTTCCAGAGCGTCGTGATCACCGACGAAGGCGGGCGGGTTCACCTTCTGGAATACGAGATGGTCCCCACTGGCGACGCATGGGAGATCAACGGCGTCCGCTTCCTGCCGCAGGATGCACTGGGCGCCTAGGCCGTTCAGAACTGGCCGAAAAGCCCTCTGAGGTCGCAGCGCAAGGACTGTCCCTGAACCCGGCGGCCGTAGCGGTCGCGCAGACAGCCGTCCGAGCCGCGGTAGAACCGGCTGCGCTGCGTGGTCGTCCGCTGCGGCTGGTTTTCCTGCCATTCCGCGAAACTCGTCTCGGTTTCGGTAATCAGCCGGTCATGCTGGCGCGCGTCCAGATAGCCGCTCGCCGGGAGGTCGTTCGCCTCTTGCCATTCGGCTACCGCCGTGCGGGTGCGTGGCCCGAACACGCCGTCGGCGCTACCGGGATCGTGACCTGCCAGGCGCAGCCGGGTCTGCAACTCCCGCCTGTCGTTGCGGGAAAGTTCCAGCAACGCCTCGTCCTGCGCGGTGGTCGGGTCGGCAGGCAGGCGCTCGGCCAGTTCTTCGTCGTCTAGCGGCACAAGCGTGTCCCGAGAAGCAGCAAGGCTCAGCACCGGCGGCAGGGCACGCCCGTCCGTGAGCTTGAGCGGCGCGCAGTCGAAGATTGCCGCTTCGGCCCGGAACAGTTGGCGCAGGTGGGCCAACGTTGCCTCGTCGGGCTTCGGCTCCAGAAGGTAGGGCGCGCCCGGCTTGCCCTCGGCGTCGACTTCGATGGCCAGCAGAACATCCTCGTGGTTCGGGCTGTCGGGATAGAGCGGCCTCAGGCAGACGCTCAGGCGCTGGCCCAGGTCGGCCTGCCAGTCGGCATCGTCGCCAAGGTCAGAATCGAGCACGGCCAGCGCTCCCTCGAAGTCCGGCGCGGCAGTCGGGGTCTGTGCATCGCCGGCGGTCTCCTGCGCGGAGACGACGGCGGCGGTGCCCAGCAGGGCAGCGAGACAGAATGGCGTTAAGAGACTGCGCGGCATCGGGCCTTCCCGGTTTCGATGGTCGGACCCAAAACATAGCAGGCGCGCGGGCGCGATCAAATCCGCCAAATGACGTGGGGGGGGGGGGGGGGGGGGGGG
>NZ_JBTLNF010000003.1:0-917937 GCF_054457455.1 Halovulum sp. GXIMD14794
GCGGCCTTGGGCCGCGCCAAAGCCATTCTAGAACGCGCTTGCCTCGGGGGCCGGGGGACAAGTCTGGGAGACACTAGGTGCGGCGAAGAATGCCACGATAATCGTTACGAACACGGCAGTCACTCGTGTCCGGAAGGTCATCTTTCCACCTTTGATCTGTGCACCTGAAGGTACGGCAAACAAAAAATAGCATATTTGCATGTATCCGGCAACAATCCGCCGACCTGCCTCTTTCTGGCCGCTTGAGGCGAAAAATTGGTTGATCGGATATTTACCTTCGCACGGTAAAGACGGCTGTGGACCGGCGCCGTTCCGCGGCCCGTCCGCCAATCCACGAGATCCCCAGAAATCGCAGTCGCGGGCGCGCGGCGTCCTCGGGGCGTCTTCGCGCCTCCGGCTGTCACCGCGCGACAGCAAAGGACGGCACTTTATGAACAAGGCGATCACCGAAGGTCTGAACCTCATGCCCCCCGCCTTCGTCGACGGGCTGGACATCTGGTCCAGCGGCGACGGCACTCCGGGCACCACCGCCTATGACAGCGACCCGGCGGGCACGCTCTATTCGGCTGACCCGGACTTCGGCACCTGCCTGGAACTGGCCAAGACCACCTCGCCGCAGAAGCTGCGGTACATGGGCGAGACGCCGATCCTGCCGGGCTGCTACCTGGAGGTCAGCGCGCGGGTAAAATGGGTCTCGGGGCCGAAACCCCAGGTCCGCATTGCCGGATACGCGGGCAACGCGACCGGCGGCAAGGTCGGCGCCGTCCCGCAGGAGGCCGATCCGATCACGCTCGAGGACCCGAGCCGCGTCTACACCGTGCGCGCCATCGTCGGATCCGGCCAGCGCACAGGTGTCGACATGGTCTGGGGCGTGAAGCCGGTCTATGCGCATTTCGGCATCGACCTGCTGGGCAGCGACGGTGCGATCATCCGGGTGGAGTCGATCCAGGTCGAGGACCGGACCTCGGTCTTCCATCGCAAGCTGATGGACCTTGTCGACGTGATCGACTACGGCGCAGTCGGCGACGGCGTGACCGACGACTCGCAGGCCTTCGAGGCTGCCGACGCCGCCTCGGACGGGCGAACGCTGATCGTCCCGCGCGGAACCTATTTCCTTGACCGGAATGTCACGCTGCTCTCTCCGGTGCGCTTCGAGGGAACGGTAAAGATGCCTGCCGACAAGCGGCTGGTGTTGCGCGCGAACTTCGATCTGCCCACCTATGCCGAGGCGTTCGGCGACGAGACGCTTGGCCTCAAGAAAGGCCTGCAGGCGCTGTTCAACTTCACCGACCACGAGTCGTTCGACCTCGGCGGCCGGCGCGTGGATCTGACCGAGCCCATCGACGTGCACCGTGTCGTCGGTAACGTCGACGTGCTGTCAAACCGCCGGGTGCTGCGCAATGGCGCGCTGCAGGCCGAGGAGAACGCGGCATGGGATCCCGAGGTGGTAACCGACAACGCGACTTATTCCTCGGGCGATCCGCTGGTGCTCAAAGGCCTGTCGAACATCGGCGCCATCGAGATCGGTGCGCTCGTCGAGGGCTTTGGCGTGGGGCGCGAGGTCTACGTGCGAGGGCGGAACCTTACCACCGGCGAGTTGACGCTCTCGCAGCCGCTGGCGCGCGCACGGGCGTCGCAGAGCTACACGTTCACCCGCTATCGCTACATGCTGGACTTCTCGGGGTTCACCAACATCAAGCGATTCAGCATCGAGTCGGTGCAGTTCTTCGGGGGCGGCGTCGCCTGCGGTGTCATGCTGCCCGACGACGGCACCTGGTGGACCTTCCGCGACTGTTGGTTCGAGCAGGCAGGCGATCATGCGATCAGCTCGATCGGCCGTGCCTGCCAGGGCCTGACGATCGACCAGTGCGAATTCCAGTCGGGCGACACGACGACACCGATCCCCGACCGCCGTTCGGTTGCCTTCAACACCAACGGGAACGATGCGAAGATCCGTAACAATCGCTGCATCAATTATCGTCATTTCGGGGTCATCTCGGGCAGCGGCAACCTTCTGATCGGCAACCATTTCTGGCAGTCCGACCTGCAGAGCGAGGGAGAGAAGACCGCCGGGCTGGTGCTGACCGACCGGACGTCCAAGACGACGGTCACTGGCAACTATTTCGACACCCAGTTCATTGAACTGACCAACGAACACCAGGCCGATGCCGGATCGTCAAGTTTCAGCCCGTTCGGGCGACTGAGTATCGTCGGCAACATCTTCACCGCGACCGACGTGCCGCCTTGGTTCACCTTCATCAAGCTGACGCCAATCGGCTCGAATCACTACATCGACGGCCTTAACGTGGTCGGCAACACGTTCCAGCTGTTCGGTGGCGCAAGCATCGATCGGGTCGAGCAGTTGGACGAGTCGCTGGGGACCATCGATCATTCCCGGACGGTGGATCTGCTATGGGACGGCAACAGCTACTCGTCGGTGACCGAGAAGGCCCAATCCCCGGCGCTGATTTCCCACACGGTCAGCGCCGAGGCGGCGGGTTGGGGCGTCGATGCCTCGGACCGTCTTCCGTTCGGTGGTCATGCGCTGGGCGTCGATGGCGTCACCCCGCACGGGCCGATCCGAGCAGCGAATGGCTCGGTCCACACCGGCCAGCCTTACGCCGAGCCGGCACAGGGCAGCAACAAGGCCAGAGTCGACCTGCGCTGGTCCGAGCCGGTACGTGGCACCGTGCAACTGCGCGTCCGCTCGGACATTGCGGCTTGATGACGGTCTGATGGCGCTAACCGCGTCTTAACCAAGGGCGGGGCAGGGTCGGCAAATGACCCATCCCCGCCCCCCGCGTACTGGCGAGTGCGCCCGCTTCTTCACCGTAGGATTGGCCGAGCCCGGCTCGGACCTGCTGACGGCGCGAGTCGATCGATTGCGGGCGGCCTTCGCCAGCCTGCTGAAGGCGCATCCGGTGCGGGTCGACGCGATGGTCGTCCTGCCGGATCACCTCCATGCTGTCTGGGTTCTGCCCGAAGCCGATGCCGACTTCGCGGGGCGCTGGCGGATCCTCAAAGGACAATTCACCCGGCTGTCGGACGAGGCTTCGCCTTGGCAGCCGCGCTATGCCGAGCATCCGATCGCCTCAGCAGACGAACATCGCGCGCGGATCGAATATTGCTGGCACGACCCGGTACGGCATGGTCTGGCCCGACGTCCCGTGGACTGGCCGTATTCCTCGTTCCGCCGCGATCTCAGGCGGCAGCTGGTCTCTGCTGACTGGGCGGCAAGACCGGCGGCGGTTCTGTTGGACAGCAAAAGGCCCGGCCGGAACTTCCGGGCCGGGCCAATCGGAACCTCATCTGGCGATGCTCAGGCACCGCTCATCTGAGGGGCGCAGGGACGGCACCGGGCCGTCCCGCGTCAGGTTCAGTCGGCCAGCGACAGGTTGCTGGCGGACTGACGGCCGTCACGGCCGGTTTCCAGGTCGAAGCTGACCTTCTGGTTGTCGTCGAGGCCAGACAGACCGGCACGCTCGACGGCCGAGATGTGCACGAACACGTCCTTGCCGCCCGCGTCGGGCTGAATGAAGCCAAAACCTTTGGTCGCGTTGAACCATTTCACGGTGCCAGTGGCCATACCGTAGTCTCCTTCGTAGTGCTGCCCACACCATGTGGCAGCGCGGCGTCTGTCAGAGCAGTATCGAGACTGAGGCCGTGGACGGAGACAGTGGTTCGATAGAGGTAACGTAGCGGGGCGCATCGTCGCCGAAACTCGGCATTAAAGCAAGCGGGATTGATTAGTCGATCCCCTCGTCCCGCGCCTCTGCCCAGCCGTTTTCCCAGGAAAGATGGTCGACCGTGTTCGGCGTGTAGGGGTTCTCGGTCAGCCTTAGGCCCGAAAGCGCAGCGATGAAGCCCTCATCATAGGCCTTGAGGCGCGCATCCGAGGCGCCGAGCGCCCGGTTGCGGTCCCGGATGTAAGCTTCGAACTCGGGATAGGCCATCAGCCGGTCGGTGTCGAAGCCGCCAGGATGACGGGTCAGCAGGCCGCGGCCGCGGTCGGTCAGGGCGAACTGGCCGCTTCCGAGGTCTTCGAGCAGGCGGGCAGCGGTCAGTTCGGCGGCAAGACCGGCGAATCGGGCGCCGAGTTCGGCCTCGGGCAAACGGTCCCGTTCACGTGCGGCGGCGAGCGCCGCGCGGAACCGGTGTACGCAATCGTCGATCCCGGCGGGGCCGTCCCCGGCAGCGCGCAAGAGGATCGCCACCAGGTTTGGCCGGTTGAGCAGAGGGTAGTCATTCGGAAACATGCCGGCCTCCGCTCTGTCCGGGATCAGCCTTTGGCCATCATGTTGCGGACCACGCCGATCACGGCCATCAGGATGCCGCCGCCGACGCCGCCGCCGGCGATCTGCCCGATCAGCGCACCGATATCGAGGCCGCCGGCCTGTGCAGCCGCGGCGCCGTCGGCGAGTTCCGGAGCCGCGCCACCCAGCACTGCGGCGAGGATCTGGCCGCCCAGTCCGCCGCCGACGATCCCGGCGATCGAGTTGCCCAGTGTGCCGAGGCTCTTGTCTTTCATCGCGGCGCCCGCAACGTTGCCGCCGACTGCACCCGCGACTAGGCTGATGATCAGTTCAAGCATGTGTTCCTGTCCCCCAAGACGTGCCCGGCCAGCCCGGGCCGCGCCAGTCTAGCATGAGTTTGTGACAACGTGGGCCACCTGCTATCAGAGACCGACTCAACGGAGGGATGAATGGGCGAGCTGATCCTCAAGGGCGTGGCGCTGGGCGTGGGCGCGACGGTGGCGATGGACCTCTGGGCGCTGCTGATGGGCGCGCTGAGGGTCAACCCGGCGCCGAACTGGGTGATGCCGGGCCGCTGGTTCTGGCACGCCGCGCGGGGGCGGGTCTTTCACGATGATATCGCCGCGGCCGAGGCCTACGGGGCCGAGCAGGCGCTGGGCTGGGCCGGGCACTATGTCGTGGGGATCGCCTACGGGGTAATCTTCGCGCTGATCGTGGGGCCGGGCTGGTTCGCCGATCCGACCTTTCTGCCGGCGTGGATCTTCGCGCTGGTCACGATCTCAGCGGGGTGGTTCCTGATGCAGCCGGGCATGGGGCTGGGCTGGGCGGCGGCGAAAACGCCGAACCCCTGGAAGGTCCGAGGGCTGGGGCTGGCCGCGCATACGGCGTTCGGGCTGGGCCTTTGGGTGACCGGGCTGATCGGGGTTCCGGCATGAAATCCGGGCGTTTCATCGTGAAAACCCACTTAAGCCCATGATTATAAAAAGAAACAGAATCCTAATAAAGAATTACCCCCGCGAAGGGCGGGGGTAACAACAGCAAATTCCGCAGTCAGGGCCAGGCGTTTGCCCGGCCCGAACCGGAATCAGGCCAGCGCCAGGTTGACGGCCGACTCGCGGCCATCACGACCGGATTCCAGGTCGAACGTGACCTTCTGGCCGTCATCGAGGTGGCTGATGCCCGAACGCTCGAGCGCCGAGATGTGGACGAAAACGTCCTTCGAGCCGCCCTCAGGCTGGATGAAGCCGAAGCCTTTGGTGGCGTTGAACCATTTCACGGTGCCGTTGGCCATCGTGAGATCTCCTAAACATGTACTGCCCGCAGGATGCGGCAGCCTGGCGTCAGTCATAAACAAGATCGAGAGACTGAGGCCGGTTAGGGAGACAGCAGGTCGACAAGGAATAACGTAGCCCTGCGCATATGCGCCTTCTCGCGGCAAATAGCAAGCGGCACGCGGGATCATTCGGACCAGGCCATCGCCTCGGAGATCGTGTAGGTCCAGGGCAGACCGGCATTGCGCCAGCCGTTCACGGCGCGCGCGCCGGCGTCGTTCTTGTCGCCCTCGAAACCCTCGACCAGGTTCCAGACATTGGTGTAGCCCGCGTCGATCAGCATCCTCGCCGCGACGGCGGAGCGTCCGCCCGAACGGCAGATCACGAAGATCGGGGTATCGGCCCCGCCGCCCTCGCGCGCGATGATCGCCTTGGCCTGATCCAGAAAGGCCGGGTTGTCTTGGCTCTTCAGCCCGCCCCTGCCGTCGAACTCGTGGGTGGTGATCCGCAACGGCACGATGGCGTCGACGCCCTCGGCATGGCCGATGTAGGCGATCTCGACCGGATCGCGCACGTCGAGAAAGACGATCCCGGGATCGGCGGTCAGCGCACTGTGGGCATCCTCGGACGAAAGATAGAGCCCGAGCGGCGTCGTCCTCGAGTCGGGCAGGCTGCCTGCGTCGACCGACGTGGCGATATCCCCGGCGATGGCGGGCAGGGCGGCGAAGGCGGCCGCCGCGACGGCGAGAGCTTTGAGCATGGCGTTTCCTCCGGTTGTTTTGCGGAGGAGTATGGGGTGGCGAGGTGCGCGCGGCCTTGATGCGGGTCAAGTGTGGGCCTGGGGTGAGGGGGCCTGCCGCCGAAGCTCAAATCCTGGGCGACATGGGTTTCAGCTTGCACGGTTAGGGTGCTGTTAACCCTGCCTCCCGCAGGGTGGGGTATGTCGGTTTACCTCAGACCCAGGGTGCCGGGGGCGACGGTATTCTTCACCGTATGCCTGGCCGAGCGCGGATCGGACCTGTTGGTGCGGGAGGTCGCTTTGCTGCGCACCGCCGTCGCCGCGAGCGGGCCGAGCGGCCGTTCCGCGTGCGGGCGTGGGTGGTGTTGCCGGATCATATGCATGCCGTTTGGACGTTGCCCAAGGGCGATGCGGAGTATTCCGTGCGGTGGGGCGCGATCAAGGCGCGGTTTACGATGGCGATAATGCAGAAGCAGCGTAGGGCGGGCTTCAGCCCGCCATCCGGGTTCCCGGGGGTGGTGTCGGGGAGGTATGCCGGGCTGAAGCCCGGCCTACGCAGTTACAAGCGGGAGCGCGGGATTTGGCAGCGGCGGTTCTGGGGTGAGCGGCGTCCCGGAAACCGTCCAGTGGACGGTTTCAGCCGCGAACGCGCGGAGCCCCGAGGCGAAGCCATCATGTGCGGTGCGCCGAGACCCTGGAAGCGTGTATCCGGTATTGTCATACGAACCCCGTCAAGCACGGGTTGGCCGAGACGCCGGGGCATGGCCGTATTCCTCGGTGCATCGGGATATGCGGCCAGGGGGGGTGTAGGATGGGGTTTTACCCCACCGTTACATTGGTTTCAGGAGGTATTGGGGTGTAACCCCACCCTACCCTTGCTACGGGAGCGCAATGTCAGGTTTTCGGGAGTGGTTTGATTCAGGCTCGCAACGATGCCATTCCATTTCGAAACCTGCCTGACCAGCTTTTCCGTAGCAATAGCCCCGAGCGCTCAATAGATACATCGCATAGTCTCTTGCTCCACAGGCGCGCCAAGTATCGGTTTCACCCCCAGAGCCGCCACGGCATCTCGTATCAAGTATAGAAACGTCCTGCAGAAGTTGTATCGTCTCGGCGTCCTGAGCCATCGTCCCGTCAGGTAAAAAAGACAAGAAAGCTACCGCCATCAGCGCTCTGGGAATCATTAATTACCTCGCAAACTTCTTGTACTTGATCCGCTTCGGCTCCACCGCATCCGGGCCAAGGCGGCGGATCTTGTCTTCCTCGTAGTCCTCGAAGTTGCCCTCGAACCACTCGACATGGGCCTCGCCCTCGAACGCGAGGATGTGCGTGCAGAGGCGGTCCAGGAAGAAGCGGTCGTGGCTGATGATGACCGCGCAGCCGGCGAAGTCGGCGAGGGCGTCTTCGAGGGCGCGCAGGGTCTCGACGTCGAGATCGTTGGTCGGCTCGTCGAGCAGCAGCACGTTGCCGCCCGAGCGCAGCAGTTTCGCCATGTGGACGCGGTTGCGCTCGCCCCCCGAGAGCAGGTTGACCTTCTTCTGCTGGTCGCCGCCCTTGAAGTTGAAGGCGCCGACATAGGCGCGGGAGTTCATCTCGGCGTCGCCCAGCTTGATGACGTCGAGCCCGTCCGAGATCTCTTCCCAGACGGTCTTGCTGTCATCGAGCGCGTCGCGCGACTGGTCGACATAGGAGAGTTTTACCGTGTCGCCGAAGGTGATCGAGCCCTCGTCGGGCTGTTCCTGCCCGGTCAGCATGCGGAAGAGCGTGGATTTACCCGCGCCGTTCGGACCGATCACGCCGACGATGCCGCCCGGCGGCAGGCTGAACGACAGATCGTCGATCAGCAGCTTGTCGCCGAAGCCCTTCTTCAGCCCCTCGACCTCGATCACGTTGGAGCCGAGGCGCGGGCCGTTGGGGATGACGATCTGCGCGCGGGAGATCTTCTCGCGCTCGGACTGCGAGGCGAGGTCGTTATAGGCGTTGATGCGCGCCTTCTGCTTGGCCTGCCGGGCCTTGGCGCCCTGGCGGATCCATTCCAGCTCGCGCTCCAGCGTCTTCTGCCGGGTCTTGTCCTCGCGGGCTTCCTGTTCCAGCCGCTTGGCCTTCTGTTCCAGCCAGGAGGAGTAGTTGCCCTCGTAGGGGATGCCCCGGCCACGGTCGAGTTCGAGGATCCAGCCGGTGATGTCGTCGAGGAAATAGCGGTCGTGGGTGACGATCAGGATCGTGCCCTTGTACTCGATCAGGTGTTTCTGGAGCCAGGCGATGGTCTCGGCGTCGAGGTGGTTGGTCGGCTCGTCGAGCAGCAGCATGTCGGGCGCTTCGAGCAGCAGCTTGCACAGCGCCACGCGGCGGCGCTCACCGCCCGAGAGGGTCGCGGGCATCGCGTCGTCGGGGGGGCAGCGCAGGGCCTCCATCGCGATGTCGATCTGGCTGTCGAGATCCCACAGGTTCTGCGCGTCGATCTGGTCCTGAAGCTCGGTCATCCGGTCCATCAGGTCCGGGTCCTCGGCGATCTTCATGGCGATCTCGTTGAACTCGTCGAGCAGGGCCTTCTTGGCGGCCACGCCCTCCATGACGTTTTCGCGCACGGTCTTGGTCTCGTCGAGGTGCGGCTCCTGCGGGAGATAGCCGACGCGGGCGCCCTCGGCGGCCCAGGCCTCGCCGGTGAAGTCCTTGTCCTGCCCGGCCATGATGCGCATCAGGGTCGACTTGCCCGCGCCGTTAACGCCGACGACGCCGATCTTCACGCCCGGCAGGAACGAGAGGCGGATGTTCTCGAAGCATTTCTTGCCGCCCGGATAGGTCTTGGACACCCCGTCCATGTGGTAGACGTACTGGTACTTCGCCATGAGACTTGCCCCTTGAATGCGGTTTGGCCCCATGTAGCCGCTTGCGCGGGCAGGGGCAACGGGGGCTAGGGCGCTGGCAGGGTCAGCGCGAAGCGCGCGACGTCGTCCCAGACGCGTGGGGCCTGCACGTCGCGGAAGAGCCAGTGCCAGCCCTCGGGGTAAAGGATGTAGCCCGCCTGGCCCGGGATCCGCGTGTGGACGCGCGCGACGGCGGAGGGGGCGAGGATCTGGTCGTTCTCGCCCATCAGGGTGAGCGTCGGTAGCGTGACCGAGGGGGCCGAGGCCGCAGCGCGGTCCATGACTCGGATCAGGCCCATCAGTTCGCGCCCCGAGGGGTTGCCGTAGTGGCGGGGATGCGAGGTGACGATGCGCCAGGCGTCCTCATTGTCGGTGGGGACGATGCGCACGATGCCCTTGCCGGTGAAGCGCTCGTCCGGTGCGATGCTCGCGACGAGCCAGCCACCGAAGCGCTGGGCGGTGCCGATCTGGTCGCCTCCGGCGATGGCGGGAGCGGCGAGCACGATGCCGTCCGCCTGCAGCCCGTCGTCGGCGGCGGCCAGCGTGACGCCGCCGCCCATGGAGTGGCCGACAACGACCAGCGGCACGTCCGGATGCCGGGCACGCAGCAGCGCAGTTACCGCGCGCAGGTCGGATTCGAGGATCTGCGGTCCCGGCCAGGTCTTGAAGCTGGCATTGCGGCCGAAGCCGCGCTGGTCGTAGGCGTAGGTGGTGATGCCCCGCGTTGCCCAGGAGCGCGCGGCTGGGCCGAAGGTCGAGGGGCCGAAATCGCCGTAGCCGTGGACGCCGAGGATCACCGCGCGGGTTCGGCCCTGCGCCGGCCAGGAGGACATCGCGAGGTCGATGCCATCGGCGGCCACGGCCTCGGGCGTCAGGGCGGCGCGGGTGATCGGCTCGGGGTTGCCAAGCGGCCCGGGCGCGCAGGCGGCGAGACCGGCCAGAAGAGCCAGGGCGCGAAAGACGCGAAGGCGCACGGCGGAAAGGGAACGAAAGGGCATCGCGACGCATCCGGAACCACGGGACAGCCGACTGTCGCACGAGCCGCGCACGAGGGCCAGTGCCGCGTGCAGCCCGTTGCGAGAATTGACAAATCCCGCTCCAGATGCGTTTGGTTGTCGCGCTTGGGGAAGCGGGCGGTCCAGTCCCGCACAGGACGGGAAACGCGGTGCGCTACGACTATCCGAAATCGGCGCCGGGGATGAAGGTCGGCCTGCTGGGCGGGTCCTTCGATCCGCCGCACCTGGGCCATGTCCATATTACGCGTCGCGCGTTGCGCCGGTTCGATCTGGACCAGGTCTGGTGGCTGGTAAGTCCCGGCAATCCGTTGAAGGCGGATGCCCCGGCCTCGATGGCGCGGAGAATCGCGGCAGCGCGCACGCTTGTCGGGCACCCGCGAGTGCAGGTCACCGATATCGAGGCGCGGCTGGGCACACGCTTCACCGCCGACACGCTGCGCAAGCTTGTGGGGCTCTATCCCGGCGTCAATTTCGTCTGGCTGATGGGCGCCGACAACCTCGCGAGCTTCCACAAGTGGGAGCATTGGCGCGACATCATGGAGCAGATCCCGATCGGCGTGCTGGCCCGTCCGGGCGAGCAGGTCCGTGCGGGTCTCTCGCCTGCCGCGCAGGTCTATGCGCGGCATCGGCTGCGCAAGGAGGATGCGCCGGGACTGGCGCTCGCGCCGCCGCCGGCCTGGGTGCTGCTGAGCGGCCCGATGGTCGAAGCCTCCTCGACCGCTCTGCGCAAGTCAGGCGCCTGGATCCGCTAGGCGGATAGGATCGCGCCGCCCAAAGGCGAGCGGCGCGAATCGGCTGCGCTCAGCTGCCGAACTTGGCTTCCTGGCACTCGCGCACTGCGGCGGCACCGGCCTTCGTGCCTTCGAGGCTGATGGCAATCGGATCGCGGCCCTCGACCATCAGGGTCAGGGTGTTCTTGTTCTCCAGATCGTAGATGAAGTCCGGATTGTTGAACCAGAAATAGCCGCCGACATAGTCCGGGCGCTCGATATCGACCGCGGTGCCGGTATAGCTTTCGCCGTCGACGTCCAGCATCATGCTGCCGCCCTCGGGCGAGATCCCCAGCGATGCCGGCGCAAAGATCGCGAGATAACCCCGGGTGTCGACCTTGTTGATGCCGATTTGCAGGTCGATGTTGTCCTGCATCCGCTTCTCGAGCAGGCAGCCCTGCATCTTGGTGTTGGCCAGAACCCGCCAGCCGCCAGCCTCGCCATAGGGCTCGAAGGTCTGGGCAAGCGAAGCGGTCGAGATCCCTGCAAGGGCGGCGAGAGCGAGCGTGAAAGTACGTTTCATGTGGTCCTCCGTAAACCGAGTTGTCGAGTTCGTTCTCGTGGTCTGAGTGCCGGGCCAGTTCCGTCTGACCGTCTTTCAGTGGCGCGATTGACTGCGCGCTGCTCGAATCGCCGTCCTGGGGGAGTCACAGAATGCGAGGGCATCTTAGATGCATACTTTGACATAGAACAATGCGTGGATGTATTTCGTGTCGCCCCACCGCTTTCTGCGAAAGCCGTTTCGTGGGGTCCGGAGCCGTTGCGGCGGGGTGGGCTTGAATAACCCGGTCCTGATGTTAGCCTTTGTCGCGGCCGGAAGGTCGGTTTGATCCGCGCGGTCTTGGTGGTTCGTTAACCGGGGCGTGGCAAGACGGACTCGCTCGCGATTCTGTCACATGAGCACGGGTTGCGGGCGCGGTGCGCTCTGGGCATATTCCGCACGGTCCGAATTCCGTACGGAATTCCGCATGGTCCGAATGCGAGGAGAGTTCGCGAAGATGTCGTTTTCGCGTCGTGGATTCCTGGCGGGGCTGGCCGCCTCGTTGCCAGCTGCAGCAGCTACTGCCCAGGTGCGGCCTCGACCGCGCCCGGCCGGGCACCGGCTGCCGCCGCCCGAAGGATCGGCGCAGGCTATCTTGGCGGACTACAATCTTCAGGACATCAGCGGCTTCGCGCTGCGCGACCTGTCGAACGGCCGGATCGTCGAGGAACACAATCCGCGCCTTCTGCTGCCGCCCGCATCGGTCAGCAAGGCGGTCACGACGCTCTATGGGCTGGCCGCGCTGGGCGAGAACTATCGCTTCCGCACGCGGGTCGCGATCGACGGCACGGTGCAGGACGGCGTGTTGCGCGGGGATCTCTACCTGATCGGCGACGGCGATCCGCATATGGATACCGACGGGCTGGCGGATCTGGCCTCGCAGGTGGCCGCCGCGGGCATCCACCGGATCGAGGGCGCGGCCTATGTCTTCGCCTCGGCGCTTCCCTACCACGCCGAGATCGACCCCGAGCAGCCGGTCTACGTCGGTTACAATCCGTCGATCTCGGGGCTGAACCTGAATTTCAACCGCGTCCACTTCGAGTGGAAGCCGAACGGCGGCCAGTACAACGTGGCGATGACCGCGCGCAGCGCCCGGTTCGACCCGGCGGTGAGCCTGGCTGAGGTCCGCGTGGTAGACCGCAACGGGCCGGTGTTCTCATATGCGGGGACCGAAGGACGCGAGGTCTGGTCGGTTGCGCGCGGTGCGCTTGGCAAGGGTGGTGCACGCTGGCTGCCGGTGCGCGAGCCCGCGCTCTACGCCGCCGAGGTGTTCCGCACGGTGGCGAACCAGTACGATCTGCGGCTGCCGAACCTGCGTCGCGCCGACCGGCTTCCGGCCGGGCTGGTCCCGGTCGCCGAGGCCGAGAGCGCCGCGTTTGGACCGATGGCCAAGTCGATGCTGAAGTACTCGACAAACCTGACGGCCGAGGTTCTGGGCCTGCGCGCCGCACAGGTGATCGGGCTGGAGCCGCGGGACATCGCCGACTCCGCCGAAGGGATGACCGAATGGCTGCGCGCCACGCACGGTGTGGGCGGCGCGCGTTTCCTGAACCACTCGGGGCTGACCGACGTGACGCGGATCAGCGCCTCGGAGATGGTGCAGGTTCTGGACATCGCGGCGCATGGCCCGCTGCACGGGATGCTGAAGCCGGTGAACATGCAGTCCGTGCACGATGCGGGCTGCAAGATCGTCGCCAAGACCGGCACGCTGAACTTTGCGCGCGGTCTGGCGGGGTATATCGACGGGCCCGGCGGGCGGCGCTTCGCGTTCGCCATCTTCTCGGCCGACATGGACGCGCGGGCCAAGGCCGGCTCGGCGGAAAGCCCGCGCGGCGCCAAGACCTGGCTTGGCCGCGCGAAGGCGCAGGAGCGCGCCTTGCTGGAGCGCTGGGCAAATACCTTCGTCGCCGCCTGACGCTGCAAGATTGACCCGGATCAAGGCCGGCCCTTTCCAGTCGGGGCATGACGGGCTCCGAAAGGGGGGCTCATGGCCGCCGAGGTGTTCCGCACCGAGAAGCTCTGCAAGGTCTACGATTCCGGCGAGGTGCAGGTGCGCGCGCTGGACGACGTGGACCTGTCGCTGTTCGAGGGCGAACTGGCCGTGCTGCTGGGGCCGTCCGGGTCGGGCAAGTCGACGCTGCTCAACATTCTCGGCGGTCTGGATCATGCATCGAGCGGCCGGGTCTGGTTTCGTGACCGGGAACTGAGCGGGCTGAACGACCGGGGCCTGACCCGGTTCCGGCGCGAGCATGTCGGCTTCGTCTTCCAGTTCTACAACCTCGTCGCCAGCCTGACCGCGCGCGAGAACGTCCAGTTGGTGACCGACGTGGCGCGCGATCCGATGCGCCCCGAGGAGGCGCTGGAGCAGGTCGGGCTGGGGCACCGCATGGACCACTTCCCGGCGCAGATGTCCGGCGGCGAGCAGCAGCGCGTCGCGATCGCACGCGCCATCGCCAAGCGCCCCGAGGTGCTGCTGTGCGACGAGCCGACCGGCGCGCTCGACAGCAAAACCGGGGTCGAGGTGCTGGAGGCGCTCGACCGGATCAACGCACAGTTTGGCACCGCAACGGTGGTCATCACCCACAACGCCGAGATCCGGCGCATGGCGCACCGGGTGATCCGCTTCCAGGACGGACGCGTCGCCGAGGTCGAGGTGAACGAGGGCCGGATCGCCCCGGCGGAGATCGCGTGGTGAGGGCGCTGGACCGCAAGCTATTGCGCGACCTGGCGCGGCTCTGGCCGCAGGCGCTGGCGATCGCGCTGGTGCTGGCCTGCGGGGTCACGGTGATCCAGATGTCGGTCGGCATGTCCTCGGCGCTGGATGATACGCGCGAGGCCTATTACGAGCGCAGCCGGTTCGCCCAGGTTTTCGTGCAGGCGCGGCGTGCGCCGCGCACGCTGCTGCCCGAGATCGCGGCCATTCCCGGCGTTCAGGCGGCGGAGGCGCGGGTCTCGTTCCAGGCGATGCTCGACGTGCCGGGGCAGGTGGAGGCCGCGGTCGGCCAGATCCTGTCGCTACCCGAGACGGGGCCGCCGCGGCTCAACGTGCCGATCCTGATGTCGGGCGACTGGCCGGATCCGGATAGCACCGCCCGGGTGGTGGTCAACGCGCCCTTCGCCGAGGCCAATGGCATGCGGGTGGGCGACGGGTTCTCGGCCAACCTCAACGGGCGGAAGCGCTGGCTGACGATCACCGGCACCGCGCTGTCGCCGGAGTTCATCTATACCATCGGCCCCGGAGCGCTGATGCCCGACGATACCCGCTACGGGATCCTGTGGATGTCGGACCGGGCGGCCTCGGCGGCCTTCGACATGGGCGATGCGTTCAACGACCTGAGCCTGACGCTGGCGCGCGGCGTGGACGAGGCGCCGGTAATCGACCGGCTCGACACGCTGCTGGAGCCCTATGGCGGACAGGGCGCCTACGGGCGCGACCTGCAGCAGTCGAACGCCTTTCTCGACGCGGAGATCACTCAGCTCAAGGCGATGGCGCTTATCCTGCCGCCGGTCTTCCTCGGGATATCGGTCTTCCTGGTGAACATGGTGATCGGCCGGATCGTGGCGCTGGAGCGGTCCGAGATCGGGCTGCTCAAGGCGATCGGCTACGGCGATGGCGAGATCAGCCTGCACTACATGGCGCTGGCCGCGCTGATCGCCGCCGGGGGTATCGGCATCGGTTGGATCTTCGGTGGGTTGATGGGGCGCTACATGGCCGGGGTCTACGCCGAGTTCTTCGACTTTCCCTACCTGATCTACCGGATGCCGCCGGGAACCTACGCCATTTCCGGCTCGGCGGCGCTGGGCGCGACACTTGCGGGCGCGGTACAGAGTGCGCTGAAGGCCGCGCGGCTGCCGCCCGCCGTGGCGATGGCGCCGCCCGCGCCTCCGCGCTATCGCCGGACGCTTATGGACCGGGCGTTGGCCGCGGCACAGCTGAGCCAGCCGATGATGATGGTGGCTCGCAGCCTGATGCGCTGGCCGCTGCGGGCGGCGGCGACGGCCTTGGGGCTGGCGCTGGCGGTCGCGGTGCTGGTTGCGTCGAGTTTCTTCGCAGGCTCGCTCGACGAGATCATCGACAGCGCGTTCTATCAGTCGAACCGCCAGGACGCGATGCTGCTGTTCGCCGACGATGTGCCGCGCAGCGCGCTGGAGGAGGTCCGGCGCCTGCCCGGTGTGCTTCAGGCCGAGCCTCAGCAATACGACGCGGTGATCCTGCGCAACGGCCACCGCGAGAAGCGCACCGCCATCGAGGCCCGGCCCGCCGGGACGGACCTTGCGCGAACCGTCAGCGACACCGGTGAGGTGATCCTGCTGCCCGAACGCGGCATCTATCTTGCGGCGCGCCTGGCAGGGCAGCTTGGGGTCGGGCCCGGCGACACGGTCGAGGCGGAGTTCCTGACCGGCAGGCGCGAGACCGTCCGACTGCCGGTTGCCGGGACGGTGACGCAATACCTCGGCATGGGCGCGTTCATGGAAATCGACGCCTATGATGCGCTGCACCGGCGTGCGCCAAGGATGACCGTGGCGAACGTAACACTGGACGAGACGCGGCGCGACGCGTTCCACGGCGCCATAAAGGAGACGCCGCAACTGGCGGCAGCGATCTTTATGACCGAGAACCGGCGCAGTTTCGAAGCGACCATCGAGAACAACGTTCTGGTGATGACCTCGATCTATGCCGCGCTGGGCATCCTGGTGACGGTGGGCGTGGCCTATAACAGTGCGCGTGTGCAACTCTCCGAGCGAGCGCGCGAGTTGGCGAGCCTGCGGATCCTAGGGTTTACGCGGGGCGAGGTCTCGGCGGTGCTGGTCGGCGAGATCCTGTTGCTGGCGCTGCTGGCGCAGCCGATGGGCTGGTGGATCGGCGCGGCGATCGCGCGGGCGATGACCGAGGCCTTCGCCTCGGACCTCTATTCGATCCCGCTGGTGCTGGAGCCGGGTGTGTTCGCCTATGCCAGCCTGATCGTGTTGAGCGCCACCGCCGTTTCGCTGGCGGTAGTGCGGCGACGGCTCGACCGGCTGGACCTTGTGGCCGTGATGAAGACGCGGGAGTGATTGGCATGCATTGGAAACCGCAGACATATCTTGGCGTGGGAGCCGCTGCCGCGGTGGCGCTGGGCCTGGCCTGGGCCGCATTCCGCGAAGAGCCGGTGCCCGTTGACCTGCACGCCGTCGCGGAGGCGCCGATGCGGATCACGATCAACGCCGATGGCGAGACCCGGATCCGCGAGGTCTACGACATCGCCGCGCCGATCCTCGGTACCGCGCGGCGCAGCCCGGTCGAGGTCGGAGACAGCGTCACTGGCGGCGAAACGGTGGTCGCCGAGGTCGAACCTGCCGCGCCCGCGCTTCTCGATACGCGCAGCCGTGTGCAGGCAGAGGCAGCCCTGCGCGAGGCCGAAGCGGCGCTGCACGTCGCCGAAAGCGATCTGCGCACGGCGGACGAGGATTTGGCCTATGTCCAATCCCATTACGAGCGGACCCGCAGCCTTTTCGACCGCGGCGCGACGACCGAGGCCATCGTAGAGGACGCCCAGCGGCGGCTTGCCGTGGCCGAGGCGGCGCAGGCGGCGGCGCAGAGCCGGGTCGAGATGGCCATAGGCTCGGTTGACCGGGCGCGTGCGGTGCTGGTCCTGCCCGAGGACGGCGCGGGGGATGGCAGCTGTTGCGTGACGCTGGTGGCCCCGGCGGACGGCGTGGTGCTGGAAGTCGTCTCGCAAAGCGAGCGACCGGTGCTGCCCGGGGCACAGCTTCTGAGCATCGGTGATCCGGCGGACCTGGAGATCGTCGCCGACCTGCTGTCGAGCGATGCCGTCCGGATCGGCCCCGGCACCCGTGCCATCGTCGAGCGTTGGGGCGGGCCGGTCCCGCTGGAGGCCGTGCTGCGCCGGGTGGAGCCCGCCGCGCGCACGCATGTCTCCTCGCTGGGAATCGAGGAGCAGCGGGTGGACGCGCGCTTCGATCTGGTCACCCCGGTCGAGGAACGGGCAGGGCTGGGGCACGGGTTTTCGGTGTTCCTGCGGATCGTGGAGTGGGAGGAGGACGCCGTCTTGCAGGTGCCGCTGAGCGCGGTGTTCCGCTCGGGCACGAACGGGACCGACTGGGCGGTGTTCGTGGAGCATGGCGGGCGGGTGAGCCTGCGCGCCGTGACCTTGGGCCGGCGCAACGACCTGTCGGTCCAGGTGCTGGACGGCCTGTCGCCGGGCGAGCGCGTGGTGCTGCATCCGAGCGACAAGCTTGAAGACGGCGGCGCGATCATCGAACGCGCCGTGATGGACTAGCGGCCTTTCGGGACTTCGACCGGGCGGTCGGTGAGGATCTGTTCCATCGAGAAGAGGCCGGTGACCTTCTCGATGTCGAGATCCTGGATCAGGCGCTGGTAGACCTTGTCATAGCCGCTCATCCCGGTGGTCAGGATCTTGATCAGGTAGTCCCATTCCCCGCCGATACGATGCAGTTCCATCACCTCGGGCATACTTTCGACACGGTTGCGAAAGCTCGCGGCCCAGGCAGCGTCGTGGTGGCGGCTGCGCACCAGCATGAACACCGCTAGATCCAGTCCCAGCGCCTCGGCGTTGACGCGGGCCGCGGGTTGGCCCAGCACCCCGCTTTCGCGAAGGCGTTTGACCCGCCGCCAGCAGGCGTTCTGCGAAAGGCCCAGCTTGTCGGCGAGGTCGCGCTGCGAGAGGCTGCCGTCGATCTGCAATTCGTGCAGGATCGTTGTGTCGATATGGTCCAGTTTCGCGCTCATCGGCGATCATCTGACATGGGATTGCGCGGATTGCCAATCGGTTTGCAAGGCTCAGCCCAGTTCCATGGTGGCGATAGCCTGCAGGGTCGTGCCGGTCTTTGGCGCGGGGCCGCGATACATGCGGGCGGTGGCGAAGGTTTCCTGAAAGCCGCGGTCTTCGAGGAGTTGCGCAAATTGGGCGCTGTCCTCGGGCACGTCGACGATGGCTTGGGATTGGTCCAGCAGGGAGGTTGCCGCGATGGCGAGGGCAAGCGCATCTTCGGCGCTGGGCGCGACGATCGGGCCGATCTTGCAGCCTTCGCGGCAGAGGCGGGCGGTGGCGAAGCCGGTGCCATCCTCGAGCAGGACGGTCCTGCGGGTTTCGGTGGGTCTGGCCCATTCAGCAAGGAACCTCAGCCGTGAAAAGCCGTTTGCCCGAAGGTCGAGCGCCGCCAGCGCGGGGAGGTCGCCGGGCGTCACCTCGCGGGCTGGACATTCAAAGAAGGGCAGGGTGCCGCACATTCGGCGGGTTCGACCGGTGCGGACGAAGCCGGATTTCGCGTAGTTCGCCTCCTGGGCGGGCACGCCGTCGAGACCTACCGTCCGGGTGCCCGCATGGGCGAGGGCGTGGGACCAGAGGGCAAAGCCGATGCCCTGCCCGCGATAGGCGGGCTGGCACAGGTAGAGACCGAGGAAGGCGAAGTCGTCGGAGTGGTTGACGACGGAAATCGCGGCGACCGCTTTGCCGGCGACTTCGGCGATGAAGAAGCCATCCGGGTCGCTGGCGTGGAATGCCGCGGCGTCCTCCAGACCCGGATTCCATCCCTCGGCGGCGGCCCAGTCGAGCATCTCGGCCACTTCGGAAAGGGTTGCGGTTCGAAAGGTCGCCTCGGTCATCTGTTCAGAGCTTCGCGCAGGGAAGTGGGGGGCTGGGTGACGTTGCGCAGGTCGAGCGAGGCAACAAGGTCCAGCAGGTGGCTCTTCATCAGCTGCTCGGCCAGCGCGCCATCACGCTCGGCGAAGGCGTCGAGCATCGCGTGGTGGGCCTGCGTTTCGCACAGCGCGGCACGGCGATGCCAATAGAGCGCGATGATCAGCGACGAGCGGGAGACCAGTTCCGAGATGAATGCCTGGATCGTGTCCTGGTCCGCGATGCGGGCGATCTCGACATGGAACTGGCCGGACAGCACCAGCGCGCCGGAATTGTCGCCCGCGTCGAGCGCGGCATGCTCGTTGCGGATGTTCGCCCTGAGGATCGCGAGGTCGCCGTCGGTCATGCGCTCGGCGGCGGAACGGGCAGTGCGCGGCTCGAGCAGCGCGCGGGCTTCGAACACCTCGCGCGCCTCGCGGACCGAGGGCTTGGCGACAAAGGCACCCCGATTGCGCCTCAACTCGACGAGTTTGCGGTGCGAGAGGGACTGGACCGCGGCGCGGACGATGGTGCGGCTGATGCCATAGGCCTCGCCCAGTTCATCCTCGCCCAGCTTGGTACCCGGCGGAAGCCTGTGCTCGTGAATCGCGCGCTCCAGATCCGCTGCGACGGTTTCGCTGCTCCAGTGCCTCGTCCCGGTCTTGTCCATGCCCTCTGCCTCGGCGGGCGCGTGCCCTTTTGTCCTGTGTTTCCGATTCGGCGCGTGCGGAGCAAGGAAGTTCGGAAAGCCTGGCGTTTCGGAGGGATTGTATACAACATTGTGCCGCATTTCGTGCACACTGAGCGTGAGAGTGCACAATTTTTATGCCAAGTCTGGAAATTGGCGATTGGCCGGGCGATTTCTCTGCCGCCCTCCACCGTCCAGTGCGCAAGGTGTGGGCGTTGCGCACGGCGGGGGCAAAATGGCCGCAGGACACGATCTTGAACTTGTTCACCTTACGAAACGCTACGGTTCGACCGTGGCGGTCAACGATCTGAATCACCGGTTCGCGCCGGGGTCCTATGTCTGTCTGCTGGGCCCCTCGGGCTGCGGCAAATCCTCGACGCTGCGGATGATCGCCGGGCACGAGGAGGTGAGCGAAGGCGAGATCCTGCTGGACACTCAGGATGTGTCGCGGATGCCGCCCGCAAAGCGCGGCACGGCGATGATGTTCCAGAGCTATGCGCTGTTCCCGCACCTTTCGGTCCGCGACAACGTCGCCTTCTCGCTGCGGATGAAGGGCATGGACAAGCCGGCACGCCACAAGCGCGCGGACGCGATGCTGGAGCTGGTGGACATGACCTCTTTCGCAGACCGGCTGCCCGCGCAGCTCTCCGGCGGCCAGCAGCAGCGCGTGGCGCTGGCCCGAGCGCTGGTCACGAAACCCAAGGTGCTGCTGCTGGACGAGCCGCTGTCGGCGCTGGACCCGTTCCTGCGGATCCGGATGCGCAGCGAGCTGAAGAAGCTTCAGCGCGAGCTGGGCATCACCTTCCTGCATGTCACCCACGGCCAGGACGAGGCGCTGGCGCTGGCGGACGAGATCGTCGTGATGAACAACGCCGTCATCGAACAGGCCGGCCCCGCGCGCGAGGTCTGGTCGCGCCCTCGGACCGAGTTCGTCGCCCGGTTTATCGGTGGGCACAACGTCATCACCACCCCCGAGGGCAAGGCCACGGTGCGCGCCGATGCGGTGACGATCGCCGACCAGGGCCTGGCCGCGACCGTCACGGCGGTCGAGTACCAGGGCGCATCCGTCGCGGTCACGACGCGGACCGCAGGTGGCGAGGAGGTGCTGGCCCTGCTGCCGGAGGATCAGTTCTACGCCGCGCCCCGGTCCCCGGGCGAGGCGGTGAAGCTGAACTGGAACGAGGGGCGGCTGCACCGCCTCCAGGCCTGACCGGCCCGACCCGAGCGGCGGAACCGGTCACAAACGATCCAACAGAGAGGAGAATAACAATGGCGAAACCCGAGGTCGGATACTCCCGCCGGTCGCTGCTCAAGGCCGGTGGTGCGGCCGTCGCAGCCACGGCGTTCCCCGCACCGATGATCTGGGCGCAGGACACCAAGGACATCGTCCTGCGCCAGTTCGGCACCGGCGTGTCGAACCTGAACGACGTTGCGAACAAGGTGAAGGAAGACCTTGGTCTGACGCTGGAGATGACGGCGCTGGACTCCGACAGCGTCACCCAGCGCGCGGCGACCCAGCCCGACAGCTTCGACATCGCGGACATCGAGTACTGGATCTGCAAGAAGGTCTGGCCGACCGGCAACCTTCAGGCAATGGATACCTCGAAGATCGCCAACTACGACAAGATCGTGGGCATCTTCAAATCCGGCAAGCTGACCCCGGAAAGCGTGATCGCGCAGGGCACCGCCCCGCACACCGTCGGCTTCGTCGACGGGCCGGGAGGCACCGAGTTCGTCGACAACGAGAGCGGCTGGATGACCCTCATCCCGACGATCTACAACGCCGACACGCTGGGCATCCGCCCCGACCTGATCGGCCGCCCGATCGAAAGCTGGACCGAGCTTCTGAACCCGGAGTTCAAGGGTAAGGCCTCGATCCTCGACATCTCGTCCATCGGCATCATGGACATGGCCATGGTCTGCGAGGCCATGGGCGAGATCCAGTATGGCGACAAGGGCAACATGACCCGGGAAGAGATCGACAAGACCATGGCGATCTTCACCGAGGCCAAGCAGAACGGCCAATTCCGCGCCTTCTGGAAGACCTTTGATGAAAGCGTCAACCTGATGGCCTCGGGCGAGGTGGTGATCCAGTCGATGTGGTCGCCGGCGATCACAGCGGTGAAGTCGCGCGGCATTCCCTGCGTCTACCAGCCGCTGAAAGAGGGCTACCGGTCCTGGGGCGGCGGCATCGGCCTGTCCTCGTCGCTGTCGGGCATGGAGCTGGATGCGGCCTACGAGTACATCAACTGGTACCTCTCGGGCTGGGTCGGCGGCTATCTGATGCGGCAGGGCTACTATTCGGCGGTCCCCGAGACCTCGAAGGAGTTCATGACCGAGAACGAGTGGGGCTACTGGTTCGAGGGCAAGGAAGCCACCGACGTCATCACCAGCCCGACCGGCGACAAGCTGGCCGAGGCCGGCGAGGTCCGCGACGGCGGCTCGTTCTACGACCGCATGGGCAGCGTCGCCTGCTGGAACGCGGTCATGGACGAGAACCAGTACATGGTCCGCAAGTGGAACGAGTTCATCGCCGCATGAGGCGATCCTGCTTCGGGGGGCTTCGGCCCCCCGGATTTCCTTCGAGTTCGGATGGCCCTGCGGGAGTGACGCGATGCGCGTGATCAATCGGCATGTGCTGGGATGGCTGCAGGCGGCGCCGCTGACGCTGGTGCTGGCAACCTTCCTCGTCGCGCCCATCATCATGATCGTGATCGTCAGCTTCTGGGGCGCGACCGAGTTCTCGATCTACCCGGCCTTCCAGTTCGACAACTACGAATTCCTGTTCTCGTCCCCGGTGACCTACAAGGTCTTCGGCGCGACGTTGAAATACGCGGCGATCACGTGGGCGCTGACCCTGACCATCGGCTTCACCGTGGCCTACTTCCTGGCATTCCACGTGCGCAGCCTGACCATGCAGATCGCGCTGTTCCTGGTCTGCACGATCCCGTTCTGGACCTCGAACATCATCCGCATGATCTCGTGGATCCCGTTCCTGGGCCGCAACGGCATCGCCAACCAGTCGCTGATTTCATGGGGGGTGATCGACGAGCCGCTGGAGTGGCTGCTCTACTCGGATTTCGCGGTGATCCTGGCCTTCGTGCACCTCTACACGCTGTTCATGGTAGTGCCGATCTTCAACACGATGATGCGCATCGACCGCTCGCTGCTCGAGGCCGCGCGGGACAATGGCGCGTCGGGGTTCCAGACGCTGGTGCATGTGATCCTGCCGCTGACCAAGCCGGGCATCATGATCGGGACGATCTTTGTCGTGACGCTGGTGATGGGCGATTTCATCACCGTGCGCTTCATGAGCGGCTCGCAACGGGCCAATGTCGGGCGGTTGATCTCGAACGATATCGGACTGTTGCAATACCCCTCGGCCGCGGCGACGGCGGTGGTGCTGCTTTGCACGGTGCTGATCGTGATCGCGATCCTTCTGCGCTTCGTCAACATCCGCAAGGAGCTGTGATCCATGGAGAAACGCACCGCCAGCTTCTATGTCCTCGCGGTCTTCTTCGGCCTGTTCGTGCTGTTTCTCTACGGCCCGATCCTGACCATCGGCATTCTCAGCTTCCAGGGACCGCAGGGTGGGCTGACCTTCCCGATGAACGGCGTCTCGCTGCACTGGTTTGCCGAACTGTTCCAGCAGCAGGCGGTCGGCGACATCTGGGGCGCGTTCCGGCGCAGCTTCGGGCTTGGTCTGATGGTCATGGTGACGACCGTGGTGATCTCGTTCATGGCCGGGCTGTCGTTCCGCAAGCGCTTCGCCGGATCGGGGGTGCTGTTCTATATGGCGATCACCTCGCTGGTGATCCCGTCGATCCTGATCTCGCTGGGCGTGGGCCTTATTTTCAACCAGCTGGGGCTCAAGATCCACTGGGCGACCAGCGGCTTCGGGGCGCAGCTGACTTGGACCCTGCCGTTCGGCCTGCTGATCATGTTCGCGGTCTTCAACCGCTTCGACAAGAGCTTCGAAGAAGCCGCCCGCGACCAGGGCGCCAGCGCCTGGCAGACGATCCGCTTCGTGGTCCTCCCGATCATTGCGCCCTCGCTGATCGGCGTGGCGCTGTTCGGCTTCACCCTCAGCTATGACGAGTTTGCCCGCACGCTGCTGGTGGCGGGCAGCTACAACACCCTGCCGCTCGAGATCTTCGGCATGACCACCAACGTGACCACGCCCGTGATCTACGCGCTCGGCACGCTGACGACGGCGTTCTCGCTGGTCATCATCGCGGCCTTTCTGCTGGGCGTCTGGATCATGGGCAAGCGGAGGGCACGGCTGGGATCGGATGCGGGCAAGGGCGTATGAGGATCGCCTACATCAATCCCAACTCCACCGAGGGAATGACCGACGCCATCGTGGCCACCGCACGCGAGGCGCTTCCCGATGCCGAAATCTTCGGTCTGACCAACGCCGACGGCCCCCCGGCGATCGAGGGAGCCGAGGACGGCGCGCGCGCCGTGCCGGGGGTCCTGTCGCGACTCGACGTGGCGCGGGTGCAAGGCGCCGAGGCGATCGTCATCGCCTGTTTCGACGACACCGGCCTGACCGAGGCGCAGGCGAAGAGTGGACTCCCGGTGCTGGGCATCGGTCAGGCGTCCTATGTCATGGCCTCGCTGCTGGGTCTGCGGTTCTCGGTCGTGACCTCGCTGCCGGTCTCGATCCCGGTGATCGAAGTGAATATCCGAGCGCTCGGCTACGCCGGGCACTGCGCTTCGATCCGGGCAAGCGGCCTGCCGGTGCTGACCATCGACGAGGGTGGCCCTGAGGTCATCGCCCGTATCGCGTCGGAAATCGAGCTTGCGCGCACCGAAGACGGCGCCGCCGCTGCAGTGCTCGGCTGCGCCGGAATGGCCCCGCTTCGGGCCGCGCTTCAGGTAACCACCGACATCCCGCTTATCGACGGAGTCGCTGCCTCGGCCCATCTGGCAAGGGCAGCGGCGGGCAGTCGGATCAAGGGGTAGGTTGGAGGCGACGACCGGAATCGAACCGGTGTACACGGATTTGCAATCCGCTGCGTAACCACTCCGCCACGTCGCCTTTGCTCGTCGCTGCTTAGAGATCGCTGCGGCAGCCGTCAAGCAGTTACCGCTTGATCTGCCGCTCTCAGGTTCTGCACTTGTTCCGTTCGGCGCTGGCTGATTTAAGCGCGACAGGTCGGCTTCGCTGACCGCCAATGGCATCTAACGCGTGGCGCGCCGTTCTAGGGGGATGCCGCGGCAATCGCGCGCTCGCAGGCGTTTTCCAGATGGTGCTTCAGGGCCTTTCGCGCACCCTCGGCATCCCTTTTTTCTATTTGGTCGATCAACGCCAGGTGCTCGTAGAACGCCGGACCCTCGGTGTGGAACCGGGGCGGCAGCGTTAGGCGTGTCAGGAGTTCCGTGGTCTCGATTTTCTTGTGAACGGCGGCAATCAGGTCGTTTTCCATTGCGGCGACGATCTCGCGGTGGAGACGCTGGTCCAGCTCGACGCGTTGCTGAAAGATGCGCAGCTCCTGTTCGGGCGTCGACGGATGGGTACGGATCAGCTCTTCGGTCTCCGCGCGAAGCTGGGCGATTTCGGTGGCGCTGACGTTCGCCACATAGGCGCGGATCGCCTCCAGTTCGATCATCGAGCGCAATTGAAACGTGTCGCGGATCTCTTTGCGTCCCGGCTCGTTGATGGCAACGCCGCGCTTCGGGATCAGGGTCACGATCCCCTCCGCCTCGAGCAGTTTCAGCGCTTCGCGGACCGAGGGCAGGGATGCGCCGGTGACATTCACGATCTCGCGCTGGCTGACCAGGTGTCCAGGTCGGAATTTCCGCTCGAGCAGCGCCTGCATGAAGTTGGCGCGCGCGGTTTCCCTCAGGCGTCCCGTGGCCTGATCGTCCGGGTCCCTGCGTGCGGCGGTCGCGTCCATCTCATCTTCCCTCGTACTGCGCCTGTGGTCCGAAACCATTCTTTCACAGCGGCTCGGCAAGCGCGAATCTATTGACACAGCTTGGCATCTTCGCGGATAAGCAACTTAAAGCACAGCTGAGCGCTCAGATAAATGCTCAGATAATGACGGGATCGAATGACCACTGGTCGGGGTCCGTTCAGCCAGGGAGGCGAAGTGGGAATGGTGAACGTGGCGGCAGCGCCCGAAACCGCGCGGACGGTAAACGAAGAGCGTCGGCAATTCTTCCGACGGCTGATCGTCTATGCTGCGTTGACCGGTGTGACCCTGCTGATGGCGTTCCCGATCATCATGATGGTTTCGGTCTCGCTGCGTCCGGCGATCGACACCTTCTCGTTGCCGCCCAAACTCCTGCCCGAAACGATCTATTTCGATGCCTATGTGCGTGTTCTCGAGAACCCGCAGTTCCGGCGCTTCCTGCTCAACAGTTATCTTCTGGGACTGGCGGTCACCGGGCTGTCGCTGCTGATCGGCACGCTCGCGGCATTCGGTTTCTCGCGCTACCGGTTCTTTGGCGACAAGGTCGCGAAGCTCTTCGTCATCACCACGCAGATGGTGCCGACCATCAGCCTGCTGATCCCGTTCTTCGGGGTCATCGTCTGGCTCAGGCTCTACGACACGATGTGGGGACTGATCCTCACATATCTGACCTTCGCGCTGCCCTATGCCGTCATCATGATGAACGGCTATCTCGATACGATCCCCAAGGATTTCGACGAGGCGGCGACGATCGACGGCTGCTCGCCGCTGGGCGTGCTGTTCCGGGTGCTGCTGCCGGTCGCCATGCCGGGGATAATCTCGACGGCGGTCTACACATTCCTGCTGGCCTGGAACGAGTTCCTGTTCGCCCTGGCGCTGACGCGCTCGATGGACATGCGGACTGTGCCGGTCGGGATTTCGATGCTGGTGGGGGAGTTCGGCCTGAAGTGGGACGAGATGATGGCCTTCTCTGTCATCGGATCGCTGCCGGTGCTGGTGCTTTTCATGCTGGTACAGCGCTTCGTTGTCAGCGGTCTCGCCGCGGGCGGGGTGAAGGGATGATCGAAGAACAGGGCCCACACAAAACGCCCGTACACAAGGAGGGAAGACCGACCATGAAACGCAGATCCATCCTCGCGCTGGCCACATCGGCTGCGCTTGCGGCGGGCGTGCCGGGTGCTGCCGCCGCCGACACCGAGATCGAATGGCTCCAGTGGTTCGCCGCAGAAGTCACAGACGGCACGTTCGAGGGCATCGCCGAGGAATTCGAGGCCGCAAACCCCGACATTAAGGTCACGCTGGTCACCCAGCCCTTCGGAAAGGTCCGCGAAAGCGTCGTGACCGACAATGCCATCGGGGTCGGCGCCGACGTGATCGGCATGAACATGCCCTGGACGATGGAGTTCCTGGATATCGGCATTCTCGAGCCGCTCGACGAATACCTCGCCCGCGATGACAACAGTTTCGACACCGGCGAACTGGTTCAGGGCCCGATTGGCAAGATCGAGGGCAAGACCTGGATGGTGCCGCTGAACTCCTTCCCCTTCGTGCTTCACGTCAACATGGAGCTGGTGAAGAAGGCCGGTTTCGACGCGCCGCCGACCAGCTGGGACGAATTGCTGGAACAGGCGACCGCGATCTCGAAGCTCGGCGACGGGATCTCGGGCATCGGTCTGCCGTTCAGCACCCAGCCGCCATCGAACGGCCCGATCCTGGTTTTCCTGCCGATCCTCTATTCGGCCGGCGGGAGGATCATGGACGGGACCACGCCGAACTATGACAACCCCAAGGTCGTCGAGGCGCTGATGCTTCTGAAGCAGCTCAACGATGCCGGTGCGGTCGCGCCCGGCGCCGCCTCGCGAACCGGGGGCGTCGACCTTGAGGAGTTCATCGCCGGTCGGACCGGGTTCCTGATCGCGCCGGGCCTGCATTCGAACTCGGTCACCAGTCGGAACCCGGATCTCGACTATCAGCTTGCGCGCATGCCGCAGAACGGGTCGAACGGGTTCCGCGATCACGGCTGGGAGGTCGCGATGTCGGCTTCGAGCGACAACAAGGATGCGGCCTGGAAGTTCATCGACTTCCTGCTCAGCCCCGAGGTAAACGCCCGGATCGCCAAGGCGACCAACACGCTGCCGGGCAACAAGGCCGCGCTGGACGCGATCGGCGAGGGGGCTGCAGAGCCGTTGCTGACGCAGATCGACATCGTCCGGAACGACGAGTCCGTCGAGGAAATGCGCCAGTCTCCGAAAGCCTCCGCAAGCTGGTCGGTCATGACCGAAGAGATCCAGGCGATGCTGCGCGGGGACCAGACCCCCGAAGAGACGGCGGCCAATACCCAGTCGCGCTGGATGGACCTGCTCGACTGACCCCACGGGCCGGCCGGGTCTCCCTGCGGCCGGCCCGTTCAGACCGATACTGAGGACGCTTCCTTGACCCGGATCTTCGACCGACTGACCAGCGGTGGCACGCCGTACTTCTTCCTGCTGCCTTGCATCCTGATCCTCGGAACCCTGTTGTCGTTCCCGCTCTACAAGGTTGTGGAGTACTCGCTCTACGACAACGTCATCGTCGAGCGCGAACCGACCTTCGTAGGGCTGGCAAACTACACCGAAATCCTCGGCAATTCAGCGTTCTGGAGCGCCTCGCTCAACACGCTGATCTTCACCGTGGGCTCGGTGATAGGCCACCTGATCGTGGGAACCGGCCTTGCGCTTCTGGTGAATGCGGATATCGCGCCGCGGGCGCGGACGCTGTTCCGCTCGCTGCTGATCCTGCCCTGGATATTCACAGCGGTGGTCGTGGCGTTGAACTGGCAACTGCTGCTCAACCCATTCGGCGTGGTGAACTACGCGCTGAACAGCACCGGGTTGGTCTCGGGGCAACTCGACTGGCTGGGCGATCCGACGCTGGCGATGTGGGCGCTGCTGTTGATCTCTACCTGGCGGGGCTATCCGTTCATCATGGTCAGCTTCCTGTCGGGTCTGCAGTCGATCCCGAAGGAACTTTACGAGGCAGCCGAGATCGACGGCGCAAGGTATTGGCACAAGTTCTGGCACGTCACCGTCCCCGAATTGCGGCCGGTAATCTACGGCGTGGCGCTTCTGGACCTGATCTGGACCTTCCAGCTGTTCCCTCTGGTCTGGCTGACCACCGGGGGTGGGCCGGGGCGCGAGACCGAGGTGCTGTCCACCATGACTTTCCGTCTGGCGTTCGTCGATTTCGAGTTCGCGCAGGCCTCTGCCGTGGCGGTGTCGATCCTGGTGATCTCGGCCGCGTTCACCGTCCTTTACCTGCGCAACGAAGCGCGGCGCATCTGAATACCGGAGCAGCAACATGTCCAGAATCGAGATCCGTGACCTCGTGAAGCGCTATGGTGCCCAGCAGGCGCTGCACGGCATCAACATCGACATCGGCGAGGGTGAGTTCTGCGTCCTCGTCGGCCCATCCGGCTGCGGCAAGTCGACGACCCTGCGCATGGTCGCGGGGCTCGAGTCCATCTCGGACGGCGAGGTCCGTATCGGCGAGCGCGTGGTGAACGGGCTCAAGGCGAAAGACCGGGGCATCGCGATGGTGTTCCAGAACTACGCGCTCTATCCGTCCAAGACGGTCTACAACAACATGGCGTTCTCGCTTCAGTTGTCGCGGATGCCAAAGCCCGAGATCGACCGCCGGGTGCGTGAGGTCGCCGAGATCCTGGAACTGACGCCGCTGCTCGAACGCAAGCCCGGCGCGCTGTCTGGCGGGCAGCGCCAGCGTGTCGCGATGGGCCGGGCGATCGTGCGCGACCCTGAGGTGTTCCTGTTCGACGAGCCCCTGTCGAACCTCGACGCGAAGCTTCGGGGCCAGATGCGGGCCGAAATCAAGCGGCTGCACCAGCGGCTCAACAACACGATCATCTATGTTACCCATGACCAGGTCGAGGCGATGACGCTCGCCGACAAAATCGTCATCATGAAGGACGGCAGGATCGAGCAGCAAGGAACGCCCGAGCAGGTCTTTCACGACCCCGCAACGCTGTTCGTCGCCGGCTTCATGGGCAGTCCGCCGATGAACCTGCTGGAGTGCGTGGCGACGCCCACGGGTATCCGCGCGGGTGAGGTGCAGATCCCCTGCCTCACGCCAACGGGCATCAGCGCCGGGGATGCGCTGGTGTTCGGCATTCGCGCAGACGATATCCGGCCTGCTGCGGGCGGTGACAGCGGGTTCCGTTTCGATGCCAGCGTAAGTCTGGTCGAGCAGTTGGGGACCGAGAACCTTGTTCATTTCGAATTCGGCCCCGGCACGATGATCGGCAAGACCGAGGGCCGGTTGCGGCTGGCCGAGGGGGTTGGTGTGCCGCTGACTTTCCATATGCAGCATGCCTATTTCTTCGACCCCGCGACCGGGGCACGCCTGCGGTGAGTATGCTCGCGAAGCCTGTGGGTCTGGGCTTCGGACTTCTGGGTGTGTCCAACGTCGCGCCGATTTCCGACGCCGAGGCCGAGCGGATGTTCGCGGCTGCCCTGGATCTTGGCATACGTCGGTTCGACACCGCGCCCCTCTACGGGGGCGGCGTGTCCGAAGAACGCCTTGGCCGCCTGCTTGGCGGTCTGGAGCGGTCGTCCTACCGTCTGTCCACAAAAGTCGGGCGCTACCGGCCCTACGCGGCCGCTGTGACCAACCCTATGGACAATCCCGGCGACTGGCACGACTACTCTGCCGACGCCACGCGGCGTTCGATCGAGCAGAGCCTGGCCCGGCTGGGGACGGACCGGCTCGACATCGTGTTCATCCACGACTGCGACGCCCATATCGGTGAGGCCTTGGACGGCGCGCTGCCTGCGCTGGCAGACCTGAAATCGCAAGGTGTGATTGGCGCTATCGGCTGTGGCAGCAACATCGCCGCGACGCATGTGGACCTGCTCCGGAGGTTCGAGCTCGACGTGCTGATGGTCGCTGGACGCTTTACCTTGCTCGACCAGAGCGCCGCTCCGGAGCTGCTTCCTTTGGCAACTGCCAAGGGCGTCGAGGTTGAACTTGCCGCCCCGTTCAACTCAGGGATTCTCGCCACCGGAACATCCGACCCAAGGTCCCGCTTCGATTACCTCACCCCGGACGAGACGATGTTGAACCGCGTGCGCCAGATAGAACGCATCTGTTCGGCTCACGATACGACGCTGAAACGAGCGGCGCTGGGCTACCCTGCCGCGCACCCTGCGGTTGGGCGACTCATTCTAGGGCTGATCGGTTCGGCGGGGCTGAAATCGAACCTCGAGGATCTGCAGACGCCCCCGCCTAAGGAGTTGTGGGACGACCTCGCCGGCATCGGTATTCCCCATCCCATCGGCTCGTTGCCCGAAGACTGACTTTATCTAGGGTTCCGAGGCCTTCGGAGCATGTAGTATGGACCGTAAAGCCCAGTACCATCGGGGTGAGAGGCAATAATAGCCAGTAAAGTTAATGGTTTTTATACGTGGGGTCTCGCGGTAATGCGCGATTTTTATTCGGAGGATGCGTTCGTTGCATTCAAGAGTCCTCGCCGGCAAGCCACTTTGACGGCGTTTGCCGTGCGCTCGATGTTTTACGCTGTGTTCGGGCGATGCTATCCATATTTGATAGCTGGGTGAGTTCGCCCCCCAAGCATGCCTTGAAGTTACTGCTCCCCGGGCCGGCTCGACGCGGGGGATTGCGGTGTGGACCCCTCTGCTCCGAAGCATCGCGTCTATCGGAAACGCGGCCGGTTGCGTGCGCGGCGTTGCCCACCGGGGCGGGATGTGGCACATCCCGTTCAACAAAGGGTTCGGACGAGAGTATCTGCTATGACCGACTATGCTGCAGCGCGCACCCAGATGGTGGACAGCCAGGTGCGACCCTCGGACGTCACGCGCTACCCCATTATTGATGCGATGTTGGCTGTTCCCCGTGAAGAATTCGTACCCGCGGCGCTGAAACCGGTGGCCTATGCAGGCGCGCATGTTCCGCTGGGCGGCTCGCGGGTGGTGCTGGATGCGCGGGTGTTTGGAAAGATCCTCGATGCGCTCGAGATCGGGCCGTCGGATCTGGTGCTCGATATCGGTTGCGGCCTGGGCTATTCGAGCGCCGTGATTGCGCGACTGGCCGAGGCGGTGATCGCCGTTGAGGAAGACCCCGAGATGGCGCGCGATGCGGCCGAGACCCTCGCCGCGCAAGGCGCAGATAACGCTGTGGTGACCGAAGGGCCGCTGGCCGCCGGCGACGCGGATCACGGGCCCTATGACGTCATCATGCTCGAGGGCGGTGTGGAGCACATTCCCGACGCCCTGTTCGATCAGCTGAAGGAAGGCGGCCGTATCGCCGCGATCCATATCGACGGAACCGCCGGGCGGGCGCGTATAGGCGTCAAGTCGGCCGGCCGCATCGCGTGGCGGTTCGGCTTCGATGCGACCGCACCGGTGCTGGAGGGCTTCGAGGCAACACAGGCCTTTGAATTCTGACGAAGCTCTTTGAGGCGCGCGGGTTGCGACATAGGATCCGCGCTGAGCAGTAAAACAACAGGCGACCGAAACATGGCCCTCTCCCGCACCGTCGGAACCCTCCTTGCCGGTACGATGCTTGCTGTCGGCGTCTTCGCGCCGGTGCAGGCGGACACCCTGACCGATACGCTGATCCGCGCCTATCAGCTGAGCCCAGTGCTCGAGACTGAGCGTGCCCGGCTGCGCAATACCGATGAGAACGTCGCGATCGCGCGCAGTGCGCGGCGGCCCACGCTGGACGCCCTGGCCACAGCGGATTTCTCCGGCACCGACAATACCGACTACGAGCTGCGCGACAGCTACCAGGCGCAGCTGCGCTCGTCGCTCCTGCTTTATGATCACGGCCAGACCGCATCGGCAATCGAGGCTGCAAAGGCCGCCGTCGCCGCAGGCCGTGCGTCGCTGCGCGATGTCGAACAGCAGGTGCTGCTGGCTGCCGTCACGGCCTACATGGACGTGCGCCGGAACATCCAGGCCGTGCAGGTCGGGGTCAACAACGTGACCGTTCTGGAAGAGCAGGTTCGCGCCACGCGCGACCGGTTCGAGCTGGGCGAGGTGACCCGGACCGACGTGGCGCTGTCCGAATCGCGCCTGGCCCAGGCGCAGGCGAACCTGGCGGTGTTCCAGGGCGAGTTGACCGCCTCGGAAGAAGAATTCCTGTCGGTGGTCGGTGTGCCCGCGAGCAACCTCGAGGCTCCTCCTCCGCTTCCGGCGGTGCCGCCGACGCTCGACCGGATCGAGGCGGTTGCAATCGCCGAGCACCCCGCGCTTCTGGCTGCCCGCTACCTGGAGACTGTGGCGCAGTTCGACCTGCAGCGCGCCCGCGGCGCCCGCGGCCCGTCGCTGACCGCCGACGCGATCGCCGGCGTCAGCAACACCGACACGCTGATCAGCCGCGATGGCGACAATCAGCTGAGCCTCGGCTTCACCGGCAACCTGCCGATCTACAAGGGCGGCGAGCTGAGTGCGCTGGTCCGCCAGGCCGAAGCCGTGCTGCAGCAGCGCCGGTTCGAGCTTCAGGACACCGCGCGGATTATCCGCCAGAATGCCGCGACTGCGCTGTCGACCCTTCAGGCCGCCCGCGCGACCATCGTCGCGAACCGCGAAGGTGTGCGCGCGGCGCAGATCGCATTTGAGGGTGGGCAGGAAGAGGCTACCCTCGGCGCCCGGACCACGCTGGAGGTCCTGGACCTCGAGCAGGATTTGCGCGACGCGCAGCTGGCGCTGGCCACTTCCCTGCGGGACGAATATGTGGCAGCCTATTCTCTGTTGTCCGCCATGGGGCTCTTGAGTGTCGAGTTCCTTAATCTTGGTATCCCCACATACGATCCGGACGTGAATTACAACCGGGTGTCCAGTGCGCCGTATTCCACGGTCGAGGGGGGCATCATGAAGCAGCTGAGCGACCGGTACTCCCGCTAGGGCCCAGGCCCTTCGGGGCCGGCCGGCGAGAGGGGGACTAGACCGATGAGCGATTCCGATACCCTGCCCGAGCAGGACGATGACCTGCTGAGCACGATTCGCGCCCTTGTTTCGGAAGAGGCCGCGCGGGCCGAACCGGTCCGACCGAAGACCGCTGACGACCCGTTCTCCAGACAGGACGCCGGCGCCGTCGAGCGGGCACCAGACAGCGCCAGCGTAACCCCGCTACGGTTGACGACCGATGAAGCGCCGCCAGCGGCCCGTGCAGGTGCTGCACCTCTGATTTTGGATCAGCCGGTGAAGCGGGGCCGGGTGCCTACTGCACCGATGTACGACGAAGATGCCCTGCGGGGCATCGTCACCGAACTGGTTCGCGACGAGCTGGAGCAGATGATGGGCGAAGAACTGGACATGCGCCTGCGCAAGGCCGTCCGGCGCGAGATCGCCCGTCTGGCAGAACAGCGGGCGCAGCGCCGCGAGACCTGAACCTCAGGCCGCCGGATCGGGCGCGGCCCCGGATGTCACATCCTGCCAGATTGCGCGCGGCCGGTAGCCAGGGCGCGCTGCACTCCGGGCCTTGACGCTCGGGTGTTCCGCCTCGCCCGGGGCCAGCCCGGCAATACGCGGCGCGCGCGAGACGAAGTAGCGCGCGTTGCGTCTCCACGTCCCGAAGGCCGGGGCTGCCGGATCGGTGGGGAACTGCGCCTGCCAGCCCGGCGGCAACAGCAGACCGCAAGCTTCGGCCCGGGTCAGCATCCAGACTAGCGAAATGTTCGAGAGCGGCCTGGCCGGGGGATAGGTTCCGACCTGTCCGCCGATGTCGGCATGGCCACCGGGGAACCAGACCTGCTCGAGGCGGCCGTTTCCAGTGCCGTTTCGCTGCCAGAGCACCGGTTCGTAGGCGGTGCGGGTCTCGTCGATAGCCAGCGCGTGACAGGCGTGCCGCACCGTCGGGCCGAGGTTGTAGTCGTGGAAATCCGTCGCCATTGGCGCGAGATGGCTGAGGAACGGGTAGGGGATGCCCAACGCGCCCACCGTGTCGAAGACGCCGATGAACTGGATCGGCACGTCCTGCCGGCAGTAGCGTTGCGAGAACCGGTCGGCATGCGGGTTCGGCATCGGTGACTGGTAGTAGCGGAAAGCACGGTGTACCCGGCGCTGGGTGGCATGGCGGCGGCGTAGCAAACCGATCCGGCCGATGAACCCCGCCAGCGACCGGATGGCGTAGGCCCCCCGGGAATAGCCGAAGAGGATGATCCGGTCGCCTTCGACATAGCGCGAGCAGAGCGTGGCGTATCCAGCCTCGATGCTGTGGTTTATCGTCGTCCCGGCGATCACCGTGAGCCACTTGCTCCAGCCGGTGCCTTGCACGCCGGGGTCATAGCCTACGGTCTGCCGGGCGTTCGGCCCCAGTGAGGCAACCAGCTTGTAGATCTGCCCGACATTGCTTTCATGCCCGTCGTGAAGGCGGCTGAGGGTGCCGTCGATCAGAAAGACATGGGTACGGGGCGGGCGCTCGGGCATATCGTCAGTAGACGCGTGCGCCGGGCGTCCGGCAAGGGGCCTGCCGCGCGATTGATACGGTTGTGAGGCGGCGCGAGCCGAGCTGGCTCAGCGGCCCGAGAGGCGGGCGTTGCGACCGCCGCGGCGCTTCGTAGGGCTCGCCTGCCGGTCGGGCAAAGCGGACATGATCGCGCGGCGCTCCTCGGGTGACATGCGCGACCAACGGGCGATCTCGTCACCGCTGCGTTTGCAGCCGAGGCAAAGGCGTGTCTCGGGATGGAGCATGCACACCTTGGTACAGGGGCTCTCGATCTCGTCCCGCGTCCAGGTCATTCGGGGTTGCCCGCCATATAGGTCAGCCGGTCAAGGAAGCCTTGCAGGATGACGGCGGCGGCGACGTGGTCGATCACCTCGGCCCGGCGGCGGCGCGAGGCGTCGGCTTCGAGCAGGGCGCGTTCGGCGGCGACCGTCGACAGGCGCTCGTCCCAAAGCATCACAGGGATCGGATGGCGCGCGGTGAAATTCCGGGCGAAGGCGCGGGTGGACTGGGCGCGCGGTCCCTCGGTGCCGTCCATGTTGCGCGGCAGGCCCAGCACCAGCCCGCCGATCTGTCGCCCTTCGATCAAGGCTTGCAGCGCGTCGGCATCGGCGCCGAACTTCTTGCGCTTCACAGTCTGAAGCGGCGAGGCGACCGAGAGCCGCCCGTCGGAAACCGCGACGCCGATGGTCTTGGTGCCGAGGTCCAGCCCCATCAGAGCGCGTCCGGCCGGCAGGGCCGCGCGGAATCCGGCGGCGTCCTCGTGGATCAATTGACGATCTCCGCATCGCGGGCGGCCTGTTCGATCACCGCCAGATCCTGTGGCGCCGAGGCGAAAACCTCGCGCGCCTCGTGGTAGATGTCGTTGGCTTGGCCGCGTTCGCCCAGCACGCCGAGCGCGCGGATCAGCTGTGCCCAGTCTTCGGCCGGGCCGCCTTCGGTTGCGAGCCGGTCCGACAGACGGTCGACCATTCCGCGGATCATCTGCGCCCGATCCTCGGGGCTCATGTCCTGCGCGGCGGCGATGTCGTCCTGACTGGGGCCGGAAATTGCGGCGCCGGGTATCTGCGGCATCGGTTGGCCGATAGCAGCGGCGACCTCGGGCATTTGCGTCGCGATAGGGCCGAGCCAGGGCGCGTCGGGTGTGCTTTCGCTGAGCAGCCGGGTCCAGAGGTCGTAGGTGATGTCCGGACGGCCCGCCTGCCGCGCGGCCAGCCCCGAGAAATAGCGTGCGCGAGGCTGTCTGGGGTCCAGCTCCAGCGCGGAGATAAGCGCTTGCTCGGCCTCGGGCGACACGAAGCCCTGGGTGGCGAGAATGCGGAACTCGGCCAGATTGGTCAGATCGGCGGCGGTCAGGTCGTCGCCGAGGATCTCAAGCACGGTCTCCTGCGCCGTGGCAGCCTCTGCATAGCGACCCAAGCGGGCGAGCGACGCGGCCAGCAGGCGGTGCCCCTGCAGGTCCTGCGGGCGGTCGACGAGGACTGTCTTCAGTCGCTCGATCAGGTCCAGCTGCTCGGGGTCGGCGTCGGGCGGCTCGAACCCGCTTGCGGCGAGCTGCGCTTCGGCCTCTGCCTGGCTGGGGCGTTCGGCCCACGCGCGCGCGTTGTCCTCGAAGCGGGCTTCAATAGGGCGATCCTGTGCTCCGGGAGCACCTAGCCCAAGATAGAGCGCGCCGCCGCCCGCTACGACCACAACTGCGATCAGTCCGGCGGCAGCCCGATTGGCACCAGAGGGAGCAATGCCGGCTGCATCTGTGCCGCGATCGGCCGCCGCCAGCAGCCGGCGCGAGACCTCGGCCTTCAGCGCGGTCGCCTCGGCCTCGGTGATCGTGCCACGGACGAGATCGGCATCGACTTCGTCCAATTGCGCGCGATAGACCCGCGCGGCGCGGTCGGCCCGGCTGGCCCCGGCGCCCGGCACCAGGATGGCGCGCGCGAGCACCGCGACGACGAGCAGTCCGAGAATTGCGGCAACCAGCCAGAACACCATTGCGAGCCTCTTGCAGACGAGGCGCCATTATCGACGGCAGGCCCCCGGCTGCAATGCGCAATCCGGTGAGGCGTGCCGGCCATGACCAAATGTCGCAAAACGCGGGTTTCCTGCCGTTCGGCGGCATGGCCCTCTTGCACAGGCCCGCTACACCGGTCAGCGTTCCGGGAAACATTGGGCGGAGGAAGTCGGATGAAGCGCTACTCGGTCTTCGCCATCGCGCGGGAAGCCATGCGCCACCACGAGGGATGGCAGCGGGCCTGGGCCTCGCCCGAGCCGCGGGCGGAGTATGACGTCGTGATCGTCGGGGCCGGCGGGCACGGTCTGGCGACGGCCTACTACCTGGCGAAGAACCACGGCATCACCAATGTCGCTGTGCTCGAAAAGGGCTGGTTGGGCGGCGGCAACACCGGGCGCAACACGACGATCATCCGCTCGAACTACCTGCAGGACGAAAGCGCCGCGATCTTCGAGAAGTCGCGGGCTCTGTACGAGAATCTCAGCCAGGACCTGAACTACAACATCATGTTCAGCCCGCGCGGCGTGATTATGCTGGCCCAGACCGAGCACGAGTTGCGTGCGTGGAAGCGGACAGCGCACGCGAACCGACTGGCCAATATCGAAAGCCGCATGGTCTCGCCCGCCGAGGTGAAGAAGATCGTCAAGGTCATCAACATCGACGGCCCGCGCTATCCGGTGCTGGGTGGGCTATGGCAGCCTCGCGGCGGCACGGCGCGGCATGACGCGGTCGCCTGGGGCTACGCGCGGGCGGCCTCGGACATGGGCGTGCACATCATCCAGAAATGCGCGGTGACGGGCGTGGACCGGGATGCGAACGGGGTGACGGGCGTGCAGACCGAGAAGGGGCCGATCCGCTGCAAGAGGCTGTGCTTCGTGGTGGCAGGCTCGTCCGGGCTGCTGGCCGAGATGGCGGGGTTCCGGCTGCCGGTCGAGTCGGTCGCGCTGCAGGCTTTGGTGTCCGAGCCGATCAAGCCGGTGCTGGACTGCGTGGTCATGGCGAACACGGTTCATGGCTACATGAGCCAGTCCGACAAGGGAGAACTGGTAATCGGTGGCGGCGCGGACGGGTTCAACAACTACACCCAGCGCGGCAGTTTTCAGCACATCGAGGAGACCGTGCGCGCACTGGTCGAGACGTTCCCGCTGATCTCGCGCCTTAAGATGCTTCGGCAGTGGGGCGGAATCGTGGACATGACCGGCGACCGGTCGCCGATCATCGGCGCGACCCCGGTCCCGGGGATCTTCATCAACTGCGGCTGGGGCACGGGCGGGTTCAAGGCGATCCCGGGCTCGGGCTGGGCGACGGCCGAGATGCTGGCCGACGGCGCGCCGCGGGTGCTAGCCGCGCCGTTCTCGCTGGAGCGGTTTGCAGAGGGGCGGATGATCGACGAGAGCGTCGCCGCCGCGGTCGCGCACTGATGCAGTTCTACGGAATACGCCCGTTCAAAAGAAAAGCCGCCGGTGCCCTGGAGGGAACACCGGCGGCCTGTTCACTGAGATCAGAGACCGCGACCGAAGTCGTAGCGATCCGCGTGGCGGATGCGCGGTTTGTGGACCGGCTTGAAGATCCGGTAGAGCACGAAGAAGGAAAGTACGAGCAGCGCGTAGAAAGTCACGGCATTCACCGTGTCCGAGCTTTCGAACCCGAAGGGCTCGTAAAGAAAGGCGCCAACCGTTTCCTTCGCCGTCTCGTGGACCTTCTGCAGGTCAGAAATCCACTTCCCGTTTTCAGACATTCACATGCCCCCAATCAATACGCGGTAACCAATTACGACTATGGCAATAATACATTATCGGAAGGTTTCAGCCAATCCGGTACGGAAGCCGTGACAGTCTGCACTGGTTGGGCTCATAAACCTCAGTCGGAAGGCCGGGGGCAGCCCATAAACTCCCGGGAAAAATCATATTTTTCAATATGGTTACGGGGTCTGAAGTGCCTTCCCTCCGAAACACGCGGAAATTGTGGCATACATATCGAAACCTGTGATTATATTGCCGCAGTTTCGCCGCAATTCGAATTCGCATCCTTGACCCGGGCGATTGATTCGCCGCGTTTGATCGGAGGTGCCCCGTGCTTCTGCTGACCTGTCCCTGCTGCGGCGTGACCGCTGAAGAGACCGAATTCCATCCCGGCGGTGAGGCGCACCTGACCCGAGAGGGGCCAGGGTCCGACCCAGCTGTGTTCAGCGACTACCTGTTCACCCGCAAGAACCCGCGCGGTGTGCATTTCGAGCGCTGGCGCCATGCCTTCGGCTGCGGGAAGTGGTTCCACGCGGCGCGCTGCACGGCCACGCTGGAGGTGTTCGGAACCTATCCGGCACAGGTGAGCCGCCCGCCCGACGACATCCTCGACGCCATCCGTGCTCGCAGACCCGAATGGGAGGATCGCCCATGACCACGCGCCTGTCCTCGGGCGGTCTGCTGATCGACCGGTCGAAACCCGTCGAGTTCACCTTCAACGGGGCGCGTCTGAGCGGCTATGCCGGCGACACGCTGGCCTCGGCATTGCTGGGTAGTGGCAAGGTACTGGTGGGGCGCTCGTTCAAGTACCATCGTCCGCGCGGAATCTATGCCAGCGGTGCCGAAGAGCCGAACGCGCTGGTCTCGCTTGGGACCGGCGCCCGTATGGAGCCGAACCAGCGCGCCACCACGACGGAACTGTTCGCCGGGCTGGAGGCGCGCTCGCAGAACCATTGGCCGAGCCTCGAGATGGACATCGGCGCGGTGAATGCGGGTCTGTCGAAGTTCTTCCCTGCCGGTTTCTACTACAAGACCTTCATACACCCGCGTGCGGCTTGGAAACATGTGTTTGAACCGGTGATCCGGCAGTCGGCGGGCCTGGGTCCGGCGCCGAAGGACGGGGATAGTGATCCGGATACGTATGAGTACTTCTATGCTTTTGCCGATGTGCTCGTGGTCGGCGCAGGTATCGCAGGTCTGACGGCTGCCCGTCGCGCCGCCGAGGCTGGCGCACGCGTCCTGCTGCTGGAGCAGTCCCCGCACGCGGGCGGACGCGCCTTGACGGATGGTGATCGGATCGACGGTAAGGTCGCCGCGGACTGGGTGGCCGAGCAGGTTGCCGCGCTCGAGACGACGCCGAATGTCACCCTGCGTTTCCGTACGCAGGCCACGGGTGTCTACGACCACGGTTACGTTCTGGCTGGAGAGCGGGTGGCGGATCATACGCCGGGCGACGGGCGGCCACGGCACCGTCTGTGGCGGATCCGGGCGGGGCACGTGATCACCGCGACGGGCGCGATCGAGCGGCCGCTGGCGTTTGCGGGCAATGATCGGCCGGGGGTGATGCTGGCCTCTGCCGTGAGGGACTATGTCAGGCTCTACGGGGTCAGCCCGGGGGACCGGACGGTTATCGTGACTGGTAACGACGACGCCTACCGCACGGCGCTGGCGCTGCTCGATGCCGGGCTGACCGTACCTGCGGTGATTGACGCGCGCACCTCGGCGGACGGACCGCTGGTGAAGGCGGTGCGGGAGCGCGGCGTGCGGGTCGAGACTGGGCGCGGCGTCTCGAGGGTCTGGGGTGGGCGCAAGGGCGTGACCTCGGTCGAGATCTGCGCGCAGGCGGGCGAGGGGGCACCGCTGGAAGAGATCGATTGCGACTGCGTGGCTGTCTCGGGCGGCTGGTCGCCGGTCGTCCATCTCTGGTCGCACTGTGGCGGCAAGCTGAATTGGGACGATGCGCGGGCGATGTTCGTGCCGGATCCGGAGCGCGCGCCGCTGAACCATGACGGCGCGGCGATGGTGGCGACGGCGGGCGCGGCCTCGGGTGGCTTGCAGGCCGATGCCGCGTTGGCGGATGCGGCGGCGGCGGCTGACCGCGTGATCGATGCGCTGGGGTTGAGCGTGGACATGGCCGTGCCGAAGGCCGAGGCGACCGAGGAGGGCATGCCTGAGGCGGTCTGGATGATGCCGCAGGGCGCTGCCGTGAAGCTGCGCGAGAAGGCATTCCTCGACTTCCAGAACGACGTGAAGGTCTCGGACGTGCAGCTGGCTGCGCGGGAGGGGTTCGAGAGCGTCGAGCACGCAAAGCGCTATACCACGTTGGGTATGGCGACGGATCAGGGCAAGTTGAGCAATATCAACGGGCTGGCGGTCCTGAGCCAGAGCCTCAATACCCCGATCCCGCAGGTGGGGACGACGACCTTCCGTCCGCCCTACACGCCGCTTTCTTTCGGCGCGATCTCCGGCGAGGCGCGGGACGACCTGTTCAAACCGACGCGCAAGACTGCGATCGACGGCTGGCTCGACGGGCAGGGCGCGCACTGGGAGCCGGTGGGCGACTGGCGGCGGCCTTATGCAATCCCGCGGCAGGGCGAGAGTGTCGAGGATGCCGTCACGCGCGAGATCCTGAACACACGGCAGAACGTGGGGCTTCTGGATGCCTCTACGCTGGGCAAGATCCTGGTGAAGGGGCCGGATGCCGCGAAGTTCCTCGACCTGATCTACACCAATATGATGTCCACGCTGAAGGTTGGGCGCTGCCGCTACGGGCTGATGTGCACCGAGAACGGTTTCCTGTTTGACGATGGCGTGGTGGCGCGGCTGTCCGAGGACACTTTCCTGTGCCACACGACCTCGGGCGGGTCGGACCGGGTGCATGCCTGGATGGAGGAATGGCTCCAGACCGAGTGGTGGGACCTGAAGGTCTATACCGCCAACGTCACCGAGCAGTACGCGCAGATTGCCGTCGTCGGGCCGAAGGCACGGATGGTGCTGGAGGCGCTGGAAGGCATGGATGTCAGCCGCGAGACGCTGCCGTTCATGGGTTTCGCCGAGGGCCGGTTGGCGGGGATCCCGGCGCGGGTGCACAGGATCTCGTTCTCGGGTGAGCTGAGCTTCGAGATTGCCGTGCCATCTGGCCTGGGGATGGAGTTCTGGAATGCCTGCCTCGAAGCCGGGACCGAGCACGGCATCCAACCCTATGGCACCGAGGCACTGCACGTCATGCGGGCCGAAAAGGGCTTCATCATGATCGGCGACGAGACCGACGGCACCGTCACGCCGCATGATCTGAACATGAGCTGGGCGGTCAGTAAGAAGAAGGACGACTTCATCGGCAAGCGCGCGATGGAGCGGGCGTTTCTTATGGCCTCGGACCGCAAGCAGCTTGTGGGACTGGAAACGCTCGATCCGCAGGAGGTGCTGCCGGATGGGGCGCATGCGGTCGAGGGCGAGCCTCGGCCCGACGGGATCGCCTCGATGATCGGGCACGTGACCTCGACATATTACTCGCCGACGTTGGAGCGCTCGATCGCTATGGCGCTGATCAAAGGCGGTGCGGACCGGATGGGGCAGGTGCTGCGCTTCCCGGTCGAGCGCGGCAAGGTGATCGAGGCGAAGGTGGTCGATCCAGTCTTCCTGGATCCGGAAGGGGAGCGGCAGAATGTCTGACACACGCATCATCGGCCCCGAGCACCGGGGCATGATCACTCTCCGCGGCAATCTAGGCGACGAGACCCTGCGCCGTGTGGTGACCGAGGTGACGGGGGCCGATTTCCCCGAGCAGCGGCGGATCACCTTCAACGAGGACTTCGGCCTCGCCTGGATGTCGCCGGACGAACTGCTGATCCTGCTGCCTTTCGAGCAGGCAGCCGACACGGCCATGATGCTGACCGGGCGACTCGAAGACATGCATCATTTGGTTGCCGACGTCTCGGATGCCCGCAGCCTGTTCCGGATCGAGGGTCCGGCCGCGCGCGAGGTGCTGGCCAAGGGTGCACCGGTCGATCTGGCGCCGGGGCGTTTCGAACCGGGCGACTTCCGGCGCACCCGCCTGGGGCAGGTCGCTGCGGCCTTCTGGATGCCTTCTGAAGACGCGATCGAACTGGTCTGCTTCCGCTCGGTCGAAAGTTTCGTCGCACGCTGGCTGACTGTTGTCTCGGATCAAAACGCCATAGTTGGTGTGTATTGACGGTTAGCAACTGTTACGTGCATTGACTGTGGTATGAGTGCAACTTTTGGCGATGTGTTCGCGTTTCCCCTTGGTCAATCCTGGCTGATAGGGTTTGCCTTACGTTGCGGCAGTTGACCGATTCAAACTGTTACCGGAACATTGAAATTGTTCAGCGAAAGGGGAACGGTGTTGAGGACGACCTTGATGACGATGGCGGTGCTTACGGGCATCGGGTCGCAGGCTTTCGGGCAGAGCCTGAACATCTGTGTCGAGGGCGCCTATCCGCCGTTCTCCTTCACAACTGAAAGCGGCGCCGTCGCCGGTTTTGACATCGACATCGCAAACGCGCTCTGCGCCGAGATGGGGTACGAGTGCACCCTGGTCAAAACCGGTTGGGACGGCATCATTCCCGCGCTGCTCGAGCGGAAATGCGACGCGATCATCGCCTCGATGGCAATCACCCCCGAGCGCAAGCAGGTCATCGACTTCTCGATGAAGTACTACAATACCCCCGCTCGCTTCGTTGGCCGCGAAGGGATGACAATGGACGATCTCAAGGATGCGGTCGTGGGGGTGCAGCGCGGTACGGTGCACTACGACTATATGCGCGGCGAGCACCCCACCGTCGATGTGAAGCTCTACACCTCGCAGGACGAGGCATTCCTGGATCTCGCCGCTGGCAGAGTCGATGCCGTGATGGGCGAGAGTATCGCCACCGCGAATGGGTTTCTCGAGACCGACGACGGAAAGGGCTTCGCTTTCTTCGGCCCGCCGATTTCGGTGCCGAAATACCACGGCATTGGCGCAGGAGTTGCGGTGCGACAGGGTGAAGAGGATCTTCGCAACGCGTTTTCACACGCGATAGGCGAGCTGCGGGCAAATGGCACCTATCAGAAGATAAATCAGAAATACTTCGATTTCGATATCTTCGGCGGTTGACGGTGTCCGGCGCGGCACCAATCTGCTGCTGAGACCATGCAGGAACTTATTCCCTATGTGCCGCTGCTGCTGCGCGGCACCGCGCTAACCATTGCCTTGGCCCTGTGCGGCATGGCGCTTGCGACGGCGATCGGCCTGTCATGCGCGGCGCTGCGCCTGACGGGCGGCCGGGCAGGGCGTGGCGTGACGCTCGCTTATACGACGCTGGTGCGCGGTATTCCCGACTTGGTGATGGTGCTGCTGGTCTACTTCGGTGGCCAGCGGATGCTTAACGATATTGGCGCGCTTCTGGGATGGGAGCATATCGGTCTCTCGCCCTTCGTCGCAGGGGTGCTCGCGCTGGGGATCATCTTTGGGGCCTATCTGGCCGAGACATTCCGCGGTGCGTTCCAGGCAGTGCCTACGGGGCAGGGCGATGCAGCTCGGGCCCTAGGGCTCGGACGCGGGACCGCGTTCCGCCGCGTATTGCTACCGCAGATGTTGCACCACGCGCTGCCGGGTTATGCGAACGTCTGGATGGTGCTGGTGAAGTCGACTGCGGTGGTTTCGGTCATCGGGCTTGGTGATCTGGTTGGTGTGGCGAATGACGTCGGGAAGTCGCTGCGCTCTCCATTCGTCTTCTTTGGCTTCGCTCTGTTGGCTTACCTGGCAATAACACTAGTGTCCCACCGCCTGTTGACCAAGGTTGAACGACGCCTCACTCCGCCCGGCCACGCCGCATGAAGCTGAACCTGATCGCGGAGAACTGGCCGCTCTTCGTCGAAGGCCTCTGGAATACCGTGACGCTGACCGGGCTTGCGGTCGTGATCGGGCTTGCGATCGGTCTGCCAGTCGCGCTGCTGCGACTGCACCATGTACGAATTTTCTCCGCTCTCGCGAATGGCTATGTGTACCTTTTTCGCGGCACGCCGCTGCTGGTCCAGCTTTACATGGTTTATTTCGGACTCTCCCAATTCCGGTTCGTGCGCGACAGCTGGGCCTGGGAGTTCTTACGCGAGGCGTGGTGGTGTGCGTTGATCACCTTCAGCCTGAACACAGGCGCCTATATTGCCGAGATCATGCGCGGTACGATGGCAGCTACCCCGAGGGGCGAGATCGAGGCGGCGCGAGCCTTGGGACTGCGCCCGGCGCAGGTCGTCAGACTGGTGCGGCTGCCCTCGGCCTTGCGGCGCGCCCTGCCGCAGCTTGGTAACGAAGCCGTGTTCATGCTGCATGGCTCGGCGGTAGCGAGCGTTATCACGATTACCGACATCCTGGGCGCGGGGCGGACGCTGAACGCGCAATACTACCTCGCCTACGAGGGTCTGCTGACGGCTGGGGCCCTTTATATGCTGGTTACGCTCTGCGTCGTGTTGGCATTCCGGGCGCTCGAGCGGCGCTACCTCGGGTACCTCGGACTGTCGCCTCTCAAAACCCGCTCCCCGCTTCCTGCCATGCGTTGAGTGCATGCCGGGACTGCTGTCTTGTGCGCTGCAATAGAAATCTCGTGTGCCTATCTCTCCTGTCGACCGGGACGCCTGAGGGGTGCCCCTCAAGTGACAGGAGCCAGAGATGACTAACTACTACTACAGTGACCCCGACTTTCTTATACGCGCCGAGCGCCAGGCGAATGCCCTCCGCGCTCAGGTGCTTGCGAACGGCCTGCGTGCCGCTTTCCGCGGCCTTGCTGCCGTACCGGGCCGTCTGGCCCTGATGCTGCGCCGCACCGCGCACATCTGACGACTACCCGGGCCGCGAGGTCCGGTTCGTGTTTCCTCCCTGACTTGGCCGCCCCCTTGCGAGGCGGCCTTTTTTCGTGCTTGTGGCAGGGCACGCCGCCGAAGGACCGATGATGAGCCAAATCGACCGCCCGCATATCCACCTGCGCCCTAACAAGAACGCCCAGCCGCTGCGCTTCGGCGCGCCCTGGGCTTTCGCTGATACGCTGGTGCTGGACCGGCGGGCGCGCAAACTGGCACCCGGAACGCTGGTGGTGCTTGAGGATTCCGAGCGCAATCCGCTGGGGCTGGCGGCCTTCAATCCCGAGAGCCGGATCGCCGCGCGGATGCTTTCGCGAGATCCGGACGAGGTGGTCGATCAGGACTGGTTCGAGACCCGCTTCGCCCGTGCCCTGGCCTTGCGCGAGACGCTTTACGATGCGCCATTCTACCGACTGGTCCACGCCGAGGCCGATGGCCTGCCTGGTGTCGTCGTCGACCGGTTCGGCGATGCCTGTGTGATCCAGCCGAACGCGGCTTGGGCCGAGGTGCTGCTGGAGCCGATGGTCGCCGCCCTGCGCGCAGTCACGGGTGTGACTACCGTGGTCAAGAATGCCTCCGGGCGGGCGCGCGGGCTGGAAGGGCTGGATGACGTATCCTCGGTTCTGGCGGGGGCGCTCGACGGGCCCGTGGATGTGCCGATGAACGGCGCGGTCTATCGGGCGGACCTTGAAGGGGGACAAAAGACCGGGCTGTTCTATGACCAGCGCCCGAACCATGCTTTTGCCGCGCGGCTGGGCAAAGGGCGGCGGGTGCTGGATGTGTTCAGCCATGTCGGCGGCTTCGGGCTTGCCGCGCTAGCCGGTGGCGCGGACAGCGCGCTGGCGGTGGACGGGTCCGCTGCGGCGCTTGCCCTCGCCAGCGAAGGGGCCGAGCGGTCGGGCCTGGCCGAGAGATTCGCGACACGTCAAGGAGACGCGTTCGAGGTCATGGGGGAATTGGCCGAGGCCGGTGAGCGGTTCGGTTTGGTGATCTGCGATCCGCCCGCCTTTGCCCCTGCGAAACCGGCGCTCGAGGCCGGGCTTCGCGCCTATGAGCGCGTCGCGCGGCTGGCGGCCGGATTGGTCGAGCCGGGCGGGTTTCTGGCGCTCTGCTCCTGCTCGCACGCCGCCGATCTGCCGAAGTTCCGCACCGCCAGCCTCAGGGGCATCGGCCGCGCTGGGAGGTCGGCGCAGCTGCTTGCGACCGGCGAGGCCGGGCCGGATCATCCGGTGCATCCCTATCTTGCCGAGTCGTCCTATCTGAAGGCGATCTTTCTGCGGCTAGACTGATGCGCCTGTTCCTCGACGCCTGCATCCTGTTCCCCACGGTCCTGCGGGAAATCCTGCTCGGCGTGGCGGGGCAGGGCGGGTTCGTGCCGCTCTATTCTCCGCGCGTGCTGGAGGAATGGGCGCGCGCCGCCGCCCGGCACAGCGCCGAGGCCGAGGGGATCGCGAGGGCCGAGATCGCTCTGATGCGGGCAGGTTGGCCCTCGGGCGAGGTCACTCCAGCGGAGGGCGTGGAGGAAACGCTTTCGCTGCCCGACGAGAACGACAGGCATGTACTGGCCGCGGCACTGGCGGGCGACGCCGAGGCAATCGTCACGGTCAACCTGCGCGACTTCCCGGGGCGGACGCTGGCCCGGCACGGGTTGCTGGTCCGCACGCCGGACAGCGTTTTGGTTGAACTACTCAATGAAGGAAGGGTGTCTGTAGCCGAGGCCGCCGAGGATGTCCGGAAACGGACCGAACGGATCTCGGGGCGCGAGCAACCGCTCAGGCCGCTTCTGAAACGCGCAGGGTTGCCCCGGCTGGGCAAGGCGCTGAGTTAGCGCGCCTGCCAGTTGGCGCTCAGTTGTTCGATCTGGGCGATGCGGTCCTGCGTCTTGGGGTGGCTCATCAGCCAGGCCAATTGGCCGCCACCACCGCCGGCCATGCCTTCGAGCTTCTGGAACAGCGAGACCTGCGGCCCGGTGCCGATCCCGGCCTTGGTTAGCAGTGCCGCAGCATAGGCATCGGCCTCGTACTCGTCCTGCCGCGACAGGCGCGCGGCCAGCAGCGAGGTCAGCAGCCCCGCAAGGTAAGGCCCGATGCCGGGGATGAACCGGCTCAGCACCATCGCAAGGATCGTGCGGATCGCGTTCTGGCCCGAGAAGTCGAACATCCGCCGTTTGGAATGGCCCAACGCGACATGACCCAGTTCGTGCGCGATGACCGAAGCCAGTTCCGCTGCGCTCACCTGACCCAGACGGTATTTGTCGAAGAAGCCGCGCGTTATGAAGATCCGTCCGTCCGGCGCGGCGAGGCCGTTGACGGCGGGAATCTCGTAGATGTGGACGCGGATCCGGGGCAGGTCCAGTTCGCGGGCCATGTCGCGGGTCAGCCGTTCGATCGCCGGGTCCGCAAGCACGGTGGATTGCGCGTCGAGCTGGCGTTTGAGGCGCCAGGCCGAAAGCATGTACATCCCCACCGCGAAGGCGATGGCCAACAGGATCGGAGTCAGCCGTATCATGCCTCAGATATGGGGGACGCGGCCGACCCGGGCAAGCGCCGGCCACGTTTTCACTCTGGTTTCAGAACCTTGCGGAGGCGGAGGCCCAGTCCCACAGCGACTGCGACCGCGACCAGGAACCAAAGCGCGTCGCCCAGCAGGGTCAATGCCGCCGCGATTTGCCCAGCGAAGAGGTAGCCAAGGCCGGTGTAGAGGCCGACCCAGATCGCCTCGCCGGCGATCTCGGCCCGCGCGAAGCGGAACCAGGGCATGATGCCCGCCCCTGCGACGAGGTTGACCACCGGGCATAGCGGCGACAGCAGCCAGCGGCTGAAAAAGACGGCCATGCCGCCCCATCGGTGCAGCAGGTTCTGCGCCCGGGCGTGCGCCGCAGCGCGCCCGGGGCGAGCGTCAAGAAAGCGGATCAGCCGCGTGCGGGCCAGACGCCCGACAAGATAGCCGGCGTTATCACCGAGGACCGCCCCCGCGAGCGCGGCCCCGAGGACCGACAGGGCGGTCATGTCACCGCTGGCGACGAAGGTGCCTGCCATTACCATCGACAGGCTGGCCGGGAGTGGCACCCCGAGGCAGGCGAAGCCTGTAATCAGGCACAGAAACCATGGCCCCAGCGTGGCGACGAGGCCGAGGATCTGGTCACTCACTGCGCGGGATCCCGGTCCAGGTCAGCGACGGCGGCCTCGATCAGGGCGATGACCTCGGCCTCGGTCATTGCCTTGCGCTTCGCGATCTCGGAAATGGTCTCCCGCTGCCCGCGGGTCAGCTCCAGCGGCCCGGAAAGGCGGTCGAAGAACGCGTCGCGGTCGAGCTTCCACGAATGCGCCACATAGCCCGGGGTCATCCACCCGGCTACGGCCTGCTGGTGGTTGGCGGACCAGTAGACCCAGGCGAACAACAGCTTGACCAGCATCGCCAGTGCGATCGCGACAGCGAGAACGAAGCCGGTCAGCAGAAGGCGGTGGTGCTTCCAGGCATGCGCGAGGCGGGTCAAGCTATCGCCCCAGCAGTCGAGCGGCCTGTGCGATCCCGTCGAGTGTCATCGGCACCATGCGGCCCTCGAAGATTTCCGAGATCAGTCCGACCGACTGGGTATAGCGCCAGTGGGCCTGGGGCAGCGGGTTGATCCAGACGTTCTGCGGCCATTGCTGGCGCAGGCGGTGCAGCCAGACTTCCCCGGTTTCGGCGTTGTAGTGCTCGTTCGCCCCGCCAGGGTAGAGGATTTCGTAGGGGCTCATCGCGGCGTCCCCGACGAAGATCGCCTTGTAGTCGCCGCCATAGGTCCGCAGCACTTCCGCGGTCGGCGTCTGGGCCTCCCATCGGCGGCCGTTATCGCGCCAAAGGCCCTCGTAGATGCAGTTGTGGAAGTAGTAATACTCCAGGTGGCGGAACTCGGCGCGGGCGGCGGAGAACAGCTCCGCGACCACACGAACGTGCGGGTCCATTGAGCCGCCGATGTCGAGAAACAGCAGCAGCTTGACTGCGTTGCGCCGCTCGGGGCGGGTCTGCACGTCCAGCCAGCCGTGTTCGGCGGTGGCGCGGATCGTGCCGGGCAGATCCAATTCCTCGGCGGCGCCGTCGCGGACCCAATGGCGCAATCGGCGCAGGGCGACCTTGATGTTTCGCGTACCCAGTTCGACCTGGTCGTCGAGATTTCGGAACTCGCGTTTGTCCCAGACTTTCACCGCGCGCTGGTGTCGGCTTTCGTCCTGGCCGATCCGGACGCCCTCGGGGTTGTAGCCATAGGCGCCGAAGGGAGAGGTCCCGGCGGTGCCGATCCACTTGTTGCCGCCCTGGTGCCGGCCCTTCTGCTCGGCCAGCCGCTCCATCAACTTGCGCATCAGTTCCTCGAAGCCGCCGGCGGCCTCGACCTTGGCGCGTTCTTCGGGCGTCAGATGCTTCTCGGCAAGTTTGCGGAGCCATTCCTCGGGGATGTCGACGGCGGCCATGACCTGTTCGGGCGTCAGCGATTCCAGCCCGCCGAAGACCTTGCCGAAGGCCTGGTCGAATCGGTCGAGGTGGCGCTCGTCCTTCACCATCGCGGTACGGGCGAGGAAATAGAACGCCTCGGCGTCGAATGTGGCGAGGCCTGCGTTAAGTGCGCGCAGAAAGCTCAGGTATTCGCGGAGCGAGACCGGGACGCCGTGCTGGCGGAGCTGTTCGAAAAAGCCGACGTACACTGCTTGCAGGCCTCTGGTTCCGTGTGCTGCCAGTGTGACGGGCTGGCCGTCAATGGCAAGCTGTCAGACCAGGCGGGCCGCGAAGACCAGGATCGCGAAGGTCAGCAGGCCGAAGGCGATGGCATGCCCGGCGCCGTATTGCAGCTTATCCAGACGGTTACCGCCGCGGCGGCCTGCGCGATACCAGCCGAAGGAGAACCCGGCGACGATGGCGAGAAGCGTGATCATCCGCGTTCCCTAGTCCGGGCGTCGCGCCCGCGCAAGCGGTCAGTTGGTCGCTGGCAGGATCGCTTCGAGCCGCGCCTGTTCGCGGGCACGGTTGCCGTTGCCGTCCCCATAGGCATAGCGCGCCCAGCGCAGGTGATCGAGCTGTGCCTGCCGGGCACCGGTTCGATCGCCGCGGGCGGTTAGCGCGGCGGCCTTGATGGCGAGGAGGCTCGACAGCAGCACCGCGTTCTGCCCCGCGCGGGCGGCCGGGATCGCCTGATCGGCTAGACGCTGCGCGGAGTCGAAATCGCGCTGGTCGAGCGCCGTCAGCGATACATGCAGCGCCGCCTGCGCGGTGCGGATGTCGTTCGGGCCAAGCTGGTTGTAGAACAGGTCGTAGGCAGCCCGGAAATCCGCCGCCGCGCGTGCCCGGTCGCGGTCACGTATCAGCCGGCCGCGGGTGATCAGAGCGACTCCCAGCCTGTGATCGACCGGCTGCATCCGCTGCGCCACGGCGACCGCGTTGTTCGCCGCCTCGATCCGGCGGCTTTCCGAGGTGCGGCGGGTGAGCGCCTGCTCTATATATTGCTTATAGGCGGCCGAGGCCGGGGCCCGCGGGATCGCCCCGCGGCCTTCGCCGCCGGGATTGATTTCGGACAGGATCGGCCCGATCCGACCGGCCACCACGCTCCGCGGCATGCCCGATTGCAGCTCGGGTGAGTAGAGCGCCCGAAGCATCAGCATGTCGAACGATGTAACGATCGAGTGGAAGTTGTCGTCGTTGAAGACACTGTCCGGCAGTCGGTAGAGGTCGTTCGCCGGGCCTAGGGCTTGCGCCAATTCCTCGTGCAGGCAGTCGCGGATGTCTTGCGGGAAGCTGTCCGTGGGAATGAAGATCGCCGTCAGTCCCAGCGTGCGTTGCTGCGACCAGCGCAGCCGATCGCGGTTGCCGCGCCTGCGGAACTCGTCCCATGAGGTCTCTCCCGGGACGATGAAACAGGCGGCGCCGCTGTCGACCTTTTGCAATTCCTCGAGCGTCACGCCGTCGATGTGGATCTGCGCTTCTGCCGGGTTCCGCGTGCTGCGGATGTCGAGCCGTGCCTCGACTCGGAAGCGGTTCAGCAGATTCTCGATATCTCGCTGATAGGGCAGAAGCTGCGGCGAGCGAACATAGACTCGGATCGGGCCTTCGTGGCGCAAAAGGCCGTTCAGATTCTCGCCGCGTTCCAGCGCAAACGTCAGGTCGATGAAGTCCTGCGACAGCTGGCGGTTGTCGCGGGGCACGCCGCGCGGCAGGGTCTCGCGCGGGAAGGCGACGTTGCTGACCTCGACCCCGGTGTCGATGGCGCGCGTCGGCGGCAGTGATGAACTGGTCCCGGTGTCGCAACCGGCGAGCGTGAGGGCGAGCAGGCAGAGGCTGGCAAATCGAGCGCTCACGACAGTCTCCGCTGATACTTGATAAAGTCCGTCTTGTCCGCGATCCGGTCGTAGAGCTGGCGTGCGGTGGTGTTTCCGTCCTGCGTCAGCCAGTAGACCGACGGGCAACCGGCCGCGTCGGCGGCCTTGTAGACCGCTTCGATCAGCGCGCGTCCGGCGCCGGTTCCCCGCGCCTCGGGGGCGACGTAGAGATCCTGAAGGTACACGACGTCCTCGATCTTCCAGCCATGCCGGTGGAAGATATAGTGCACGAGGCCGACAGGTCCGGTGTCGTTTTCGGCGATCATGCCGTGGTAGTCGAGGATCTGCGGATCGGTCAGCCGGTGGAAGCTGCTGCGATAGACTGCGTCGGGTAGTTCGGATTTGTAGAAGGCGAGGTAGTCGCGCCACAGGCGGCGCCAGTGCGTCTCGTCTTGCTGCGAAATCGGCCGTATCCGGATCATCGTGCCCTTGCCTGTGGACCGGCCAACCTGACGTGAGGTCCGCCTGTGACCATCTGTTCGCAGCCGCGAGCGGAACGCAACCCCAAACCCTGACGCGGCTGTGTCGGATCAGCGCTCGCGTCGTGCCATGAAGGCGAGCCGTTCGAAGAGCGCCACGTCCTGCTCGTTCTTCAATAGCGCGCCGTGCAGGCGGGGCAGGGCCTGCCTCGGATCCTGGCGCAGATCGGCAGGGTCGAGATCTTCCGCCACAAGCAGGCGCAGCCAGTCGAGCATCTCGGAGGTGGAGGGCTTCTTCTTCAGTCCCGGCGTCTCACGGATCTCGAAGAACTGTTCCAGGGCGGCGGTCAGCAGGGTCTGCTTGATGCCCGGATAATGCGCCTCGACGATGGCGCGCAGCGTCTCGGCATCCGGGAAACGGATGTAGTGGAAGAAACAGCGGCGCAGGAACGCGTCGGGCAGTTCTTTCTCGTTGTTCGAGGTGATGATGACGACGGGGCGGCGTTTTGCGCGGATCGTCTCGCCAGTTTCGTAGACGTGGAACTCCATCCGGTCGAGTTCCTGCAGCAGGTCATTGGGGAACTCGATGTCGGCCTTGTCGATCTCGTCGATCAGAAGGACGACGCGGTCCTCGGCCTCGAATGCCTGCCAGAGCTTGCCGCGGCGAATGTAGTTCGCCACGTCGCTGACCCGCGGATCGCCCAGTTGGCTGTCTCGCAGGCGGCTGACAGCATCGTATTCGTAAAGGCCCTGCTGGGCCTTGGTGGTGGACTTGATCGCCCACTCCAGCAGTGGCGCGCCCAGCTGCGCCGCGACCTGGCGGGCCAGTTCGGTCTTGCCGGTTCCGGGCTCGCCCTTGACCAGAAGCGGGCGTTCCAGCGCGACGGCGGCATCGACCGCAACCGCCAGGTCTTGCGTCGCGATGTAGTCTGCCGACGATTGAAAATTCATATGCAATTTCCTGCGTTTTCATATCGCTGCGCGGCAGGTCACGTCCGGGGCGTAAACCGATGCCATCACGCAGGTAATAGGTGACAAGCCCCGGGAATCCTAGTAGAGGACCCGCATATCAGAGAGCAGCGGTGCGAAACGGCGCCGAACCCCCCCGGCCCGTGCAAGCACGCAGAACCAGGGTAGCGCACCATATGAAAGCGGAAACCAATTTCGACTCCGATTACATTCCCTCGGAGGACGAGCCGTTCATGAACGAGCGCCAGGTGGCGTGGTTTCGCAAGGAACTGACGAAATGGAAGGAATCCATCCTCGCTGAAAGCAAGGGGACGATCGAGGACATGCAGGAAGGCACCCGCAACATCCCCGACGTCGCCGACCGCGCCAGCGAAGAGACAGACCGGGCACTCGAACTGCGTACCCGTGACCGTCAGCGCAAGGTGGTCTCGAAGATCGACTCGGCGCTGCGCCGGCTCGACGAGGGCAGCTACGGCTACTGCGAAGAGACCGGCGAGCCTATCTCGCTGAAGCGACTGATGGCGCGTCCGATTGCCACACTGAGCCTCGAGGCGCAGGAACGGCATGAGCGGCGCGAAAAGGTTCACCGGGACGATTGATCCCGGAAACCACCGGACTTGAGGGGGCCTTCGGGCCCCTTTTTCATGCGGCACCGCGGTCGTTGACGCCGGATGCCTCCGGCGGGAGTATTTCAGGGATGAAGAAGATGCGGGGCCCGGAGGCATGAGCACAGCGCGCGCGGCAGTCGTCGGAGGCGGGATCGGCGGACTGGCGGCAGCTTTGGCGCTGGCGCGGCGCGGCGTGGAGGTGGCCGTCTACGAGCGGGCTCCGGCGTTTCACGAGGTCGGCGCGGGATTGCAGATCGGCCCGAACGGGGTGCATGTGCTGCATGCGCTCGGGCTGCACGCGGTTCTGAAGGCGCATGCTGCGCGGCCGGTCGCGGTCGAGATGCGCGATGGGGAGAGCGGGCGGCTGGTGGCCTCGGTCGACATGAGCGCCTGCGAAGAGCGCTACGGAGCGCCATACCTGCAATTTCACCGGGCAGACCTGTTGGATATCCTGGCCGATGCGGTGTCGGACGCCGGTATCGAGGTGCAGTTCGACGCCCTGATATCACCCGAGGCACCGCCCGACGCAGATGTGGTGATCGCCGCCGATGGCGTGCGCTCGGCGTTCCGGGAGGCGATCGTGCCGGGCGCGGAGCCCGAATTTACCGGTCAGGTGGCGTGGCGGGCGCTGGTGCCACACGGCTCGGCGGCCGAGGGGCTGGACCCGGCGCGGACGCAGCTGTTCATGGGGCCGGGGCGGCATGTGGTGGTCTATCCGCTACGGGACGGGCGGCTGTGGAACATCGTCGCTGTCGAGGAGCGGAACGAGTGGACGGCGGAAGGCTGGGACGAGCCCGCCGACGCCGAGACCATGCGCGCCGGGTTCGCCGGTTGGTGTCCACAGGTGTCAAATCTGCTGGGCCGGATCGAGCAGGCGCATCGCTGGGGCCTGTTTGCGCATGGCGAACTGCCACGCTGGCACAAGGGCAATGTCGCGTTGCTGGGCGATGCCTGTCATCCGATGTTGCCGTTCATGGCGCAGGGCGCGACCATGGCATTGGAGGACGCCTGGGTCCTGGCCGAGAGCCTCATGAGCCATCGCGGCGTGTCGTCTGCGCTGGCAGCCTATGAACGGTTGCGGAAGGCGCGCGCCACGCGGGTCCAGAAGGTGGCTTGGCGCAATGCACGGATCTACCACATGTCGCCGGGCCCCGTGCGGATGGGACTGCGGGCCGGCATGGCGGCGGTCGGTGCGCTGGCGCCCGGCGGGTTGCTGGGGCGGTTCGACTGGCTTTATGGCCACGACGTAACCGGTGGGCGAGGCTGAGGCCTCAGTCCTCGAGCTCGACCCAGATCGGGACATGGTCCGAGGGCTTCTCGCGGCCCCGGATGTCCTTGTCGATCTGGCACGCAACTAGCCGGTCGGCGGCCTGCGGGGTCAGCAGGACATGGTCGATCCGGATGCCGTCGTTCCGCCGCCAGGCGCCGGCCTGGTAGTCCCAGAACGTGTAGACGCCATCCTGTCGGGTCGTCGCGCGCAGCGCGTCGGTAAAGCCGAGGTTCAAGATCCGTCGGAACGCGGCGCGGGTTTCGGGCAGGAACAGCGCGTCCTCGGCCCAGGCCTGCGGGTTCGCGGCGTCTTCGGCTTGCGGGATCACGTTGTAATCGCCCGCCATCAGCGCCGGTTCCTCGGCGGCGAGCAGGTCCTCGGCGCGGGCCTGCAGGCGCTTCATCCAGGCAAGCTTGTAGTCGTACTTCGGCCCCGGCGTCGGGTTGCCGTTGGGCAGGTAGAGACCGCAGACCCGCACCGGGCGGTCCGCCAGCACCAGAGCCTCGATCCAGCGCGCCTGCTCGTCCTCGTCATCTCCCGGAAGGCCGCGGCGTATGTCCTCGAGCGGCAGGCGCGACAGGATCGCGACGCCGTTGAAACTTTTCTGGCCGTGGGTCTCGACGTTGTAGCCGAGTTCCTCGATTGCCTCGCGCGGGAAGGTCTCGTCCTGGGACTTGATTTCCTGCAGGACGACGACGTCGGGCCTAGCCTCTTCAAGCCAGGCGGTGAGGGCGTGCAGGCGGGCCTTGACGCCGTTGATGTTGAACGAGGCGATCTTCATGGTCGCTCAAGTAGCAGCGCGATTCAGGTTAACGCAATCTTAATCGCCCGGGGGGCAGGCTGCGGGCGATGAGCGCACATGTGGTCAAGATCTTCGGCGAGCGGAACACCGGCACGCGGGCGCTGGGCCTGATGCTGCGGCAGTTGCCGGGGGTTACGCATCGGATTTCCGGCGCGGTCGAGGTGCCGGGCGATGGGGATCTGGAAGCGGCCATCGAGACGCAGATGCGGGGGGCGTGGAGGAAGCTCTATCTGCATGCGCTGCGCGACGAGGCTGCAGCCCGCAAGGCGGCGGCGGATCCTTGGAAGCACGCGGTGCCGCGACTGACCCCGGCGATGATCGCAGCGCGGGCCGGTGTCGTGGTGATGCTCCGCAATCCCTATTCCTGGCTGATCGGGCTCGCGCGGCGCCCATACCACATCAAGGGGCCAAACGCCGAGACGCTTGAAGGTTTCATCGCGCGCCCCTGGATGACCGAGCAGCGCGAGGGGCTGGCGGCGGTGGTCGCCTCGCCGATGGATCTGTGGTCGGCGAAGGCGGCGGCGGCGCTGGACCTGCCCCAGAAGGCCGAGGCCGAGGGGCTGCGCTGCACGCTCGCAAGGTTCGAGGCCTTCGTGGCTGATCCGGAGGGTGTTGCGCGGGCGTGTGCCGTGGCACTGGGATTGCCCGAGGGGGAGATGGAGGCGCGGGAGCGGAACACCAAGCCGGGCGAGGCGGGGCTGGTGGCGTTGCAAGCCTACTACGCTGCCGAGCTTTGGCGGGACTGGCTGACCTCGGGAGCCGTGGCGCGGATCAATGCGCGGCTGGACCGGGGCCTGGTCGAGGCGCTGGGCTATGCCTGGCTGGAACCGGGGGATTTTCCCGACAGGCTTGCCGAGCCGGTTCGGAGAGCAATGGCCGAGGAGATGGGAAGCCTGCGTCAGCCGGCGCACCGGCCGTCCGTCTGACGCGCCGGAGGGTGCGCCTGCGGCAGGCGGGGGCCTCCGGCGGGGATATTTGAAGAACGTGGAAGGGCGTCAGCGCCCCGGGATCACATCGAGAAGCTGGTGCCGCAGCCGCAGCTTGAGGTGGCGTTTGGGTTGTTGATCACGAAACGCGCGCCGATCAGTTCCTCGGTGAAGTCGATCTCGGCGTTCGTGAGGAAGGGCAGGGAGACCGGGTCGACCAGCACGCGGGCCCCGTCCTTTTCCAGCACCAGATCGTCGTCCTCGGGTGCCGGAGCCAGGCTGATGTCGTACTGGAAGCCCGAGCAGCCGCCGCCTTCGACCGCGACGCGCAGGCATTGCGCGGCGTCCGCGCCGGCGTTGATCTCGTGCAGGCGGGCAAAGGCCCGGTCGGTCACTTTCGGAGGCAGGTCGAGCTGCATCTTTTACATCGCCTCTTCATGGGGTAGCACCCCGAATGTAAGTGGCTCCGCCCGTATCAACAAGTCCGACCAGTGATCGGAGAAAGCCCCCATGTCAGCGCCCTTCGCCAGCGATCCTGCCGATAGCCGTGGCAGACTGTTTGCCGAGCCGGTCTCGGCGCACCGGTCCGAGTTTCAGCGCGACCGCGACCGGATCATTCACGCCTCGGCGTTTCGCCGCCTGAAGCACAAGACGCAGGTCTTCGTCGAGCACGAGGGGGACTACTACCGTACGCGGCTGACACACTCGATCGAGGTGGCGCAGGTGGCGCGGACGATCTCGAAGGCGCTGGGCCTGAATGATGAACTGACCGAAGCAGTTGCGTTGGCCCACGACTTGGGTCATCCGCCTTTCGGCCACACCGGCGAGGACGCGTTGGCCGAGATGATGGCCCCCTGGGGCGGGTTCGATCACAACGCCCAGGCGGTCAAGATCGTGACCCGGCTGGAGACGCACTATGCCGCTTTCGACGGGCTGAACCTGACGTGGGAGACGCTTGAGGGCATCGCCAAGCACAATGGGCCGGTGACCGGAGACCTGCCTTATGCCCTGGCCGAATACGACGCGCGGCACGATCTGGAGCTGGCCACGCACGCCAGTGCCGAGGCGCAGGTGGCGGCGGTGGCCGATGATGTCGCGTACAACAATCACGACCTGATGGACGGGCTGCGTGCCAGGCTGTTCTCGGTCGAGGACATCTGCGCGCTGCCCATCGTCGGGCCGTGCTTTGCCGAGGTGGATCGCATCTATCCCGGTCTCGACGATACGCGGCGCCGGCACGAGGCGCTGCGCCGGGTCTTCGGCGTGATGGTCGAGGACGTGATCGCCGAGAGCCGCCGTCGCCTCGATGCCGCCGCACCCGCAAGCGCGCAGGCGGTGCGCGAGTTGGGGCATCCTGTCGTGCGCTTCTCGGACGCTTTGTGGCAGGATCTGCAGCTGATCCGGAAATTTCTGTTCACCAACATGTACCGCCACCCGCGGGTGAAGGAGATGCGTGTGACCTCGGCCAGGGTGGTGCGCGACCTTTTCGAGGCCTACATGGCCACGCCTTCCGATCTTCCCGATGCGTGGAAGGCCGACGCGATGGCCGGGGACGAGACCCGGCTGGCGCGCGCGGTCAGCGATTATATCGCCGGGATGACCGACCGTTTCGCCTATACCGAACACCGCCGTATCTGCGGCTGACACCTTTACCTGTTGCCTGTGGCAGCGCCCGCGCGGCTGTGCTAGGTCGCGCAGCGCAGCATTGACCGGAATCCTGACATGAACCTCTTCGCCGAGATCCATACCGCCGTTATCGCCGCCCTCAACGCGCTGACCGCCGAGGGCCGACTGCCCGAGGGGCTGGACCTGCGCAACGTGGCCGTCGAGCCGCCCCGTGACGCGGCGCATGGCGACATGGCGACCAATGCGGCGATGGTGCTGGCCAAGCCCGCGAAGATGAAGCCGCGCGATATTGCCGATGCGCTGGCCGCCGTGCTGGCCGAAGATCCGCGCATCGCCGAGGCGACCGTCGCTGGGCCGGGCTTTCTGAACCTGCGGCTGGAGCCGGCGCTCTGGCAGGCGGTCGTTCCGGCGGCGATCAAGGCGGGCACGGATTTCGGCCGCTCGCAGATCGGTGCGGGCGTGAAAATGAACGTCGAGTATGTCTCGGCCAACCCGACGGGCCCGCTTCACGTCGGACATACGCGCGGCGCGGTATTCGGCGATGCGCTGGCGGGTCTGCTGGATTTCGCGGGCTATGACGTGACCCGGGAGTACTACATCAACGACGGCGGCGCGCAGGTCGACACGCTCGCGCGGTCGGTCTACCTGCGCTATCTTGAGGCGCACGGGCAGGAGGTCGAGTTTCTCGACGGGACTTATCCGGGCGACTACCTGATCCCGGTTGGCGAGGCGCTGAAAGCCAAGGTCGGCGATGCCTATCTCGACAAGGGCGAGGATGTCTGGCTGGCCGAGATTCGCGAGTTCGCCACCGAGGCGATGATGGACCTGATTCGCGAGGATCTCGCGGCGCTGGGCGTCAGGATGGACGTGTTCTTCAGCGAGAAGTCGCTTTACGGCACCGGCCGGATCGAGGCGGCTATTGCCGCGCTCGAGAACAAGGGCCTGATCTACGAGGGCGTGCTGGAGCCGCCGAAAGGCAAGCTGCCCGAAGATTGGGAGCCGCGCCAGCAGACATTGTTCCGCTCGACCGAGCATGGCGACGACACCGACCGGCCGATCAAGAAGTCGGACGGCAGCTGGACCTATTTCGCACCGGATATCGCCTATCACTTCGACAAGGTCGAGCGTGGCTTCGACCAGTTGATCGACGTGTTCGGCGCCGACCACGGTGGGTACGTCAAGCGGATGAAGGCGGCGGTCTCGGCGCTGTCGGGCGGACGGGTTCCGCTGGACGTCAAGCTGACGCAGCTGGTGCGACTGATGAAAGGCGGCGAAGAGTTCAAGATGTCCAAGCGCGCGGGCACCTTCGTGACCCTGCGCGACGTGATCGATCAGGTGGGCCCGGACGTGACCCGTTTCGTCATGCTGACCCGCAAGAACGACGCGCCGCTGGATTTCGACTTCGACAAGGCGCTGGAGCAGTCGAAGGACAACCCTGTCTTCTACGTGCAGTACGCCCATGCCCGCGTGCACTCTGCGCTGCGCCGGGCTGAGGCCGAAGGCTTCGCGACCGACGACGCGGCGCTGGCCGACGCACCGATCAAGGAACTGACCCGGCCCGAGGAACTGGCGCTGCTGAAGAAGCTGGGCGAATGGCCGCGGCAGGTCGACAGCGCGGCGCTGGCCCATGAGCCGCACCGAATCGCGTTCTACCTGTACGACCTCGCAAGCGCGTATCATTCGCTGCAGCATCAGGGGAAACTCGATGCCGAGATGCGATTCGTGCGCCCGGATGCCCCCGAGGCGACCAAGGCGCGTCTGGCGCTTATCCGGACAACATCTGTTGTTATTGCTGCCGGACTCGGTATCCTTGGGGTGACACCTGTCGAAGACATGTAAAATGTACATTTAGGTGTTGGGCATAGCGCTGCCACCATATAAAGTGGGGCAAGGCAGAGGCGAGCAGTATGCAGGACGCTTATTACGATGAATACGCCGAGGAAGGTGCGCCGAAGGGACTGAAAAAGGCCCTCTTCCTCTATGTCAAATGGGGCGGCGCGCTGCTGTCGCTAATGGTTCTGGGGCTGATGGTGCTCTGGGCCTACCGGCTTGGTGTGCGCGATGCGCAGGACATACCGGTCATTCAGGCAATGGAGATCCCGGCGCGGGTCCTGCCCGAGGATCCGGGCGGCGATGAGATCGCGCACCAAGGCCTCGAGGTGAACGAGATCCTTGCTGGGAGCGAGGCGCAGCGCCCCGGCGGAGCGAGCCTGGCACCCGAGGCGATGGTGCTGGACAGCGCCGACGACCCGGTCACGGACGAGCCCGAACAGGTCGCCGCCGAAGAGGATGACGCCGACCCGCTGGCCGAGACCATCCTGTCGCTGATCACCGCAGAGAACAGCGAGCCTGCACCGGGGCAGGAGGATGTTCTGGGCGAGAGCGACCTCTCCGGCGATCAGCCTCGGCCGCGCGTGCGTCCCGAGACGCTTGGAATCGAGGCCGCCGGTGGGCGGATCACCCAGCCGCCGCAGGAAAGCCTGGGCGCCGCGCTGTCGGCGACCGCTGTCGATCCGGACGAGTTGGCTGCGGGAACCCGCCTGGTCCAGTTGGGCGCGTTCGATACGACCGAGGTCGCTGAGGCGCATTGGGCGCGCCTGCTGGGCGCGCATTCCGATCTTCTGGGCTCGAAGAACCATTATGTGCAGCGCTCGGAGAACAACGGGCGGGTGTACTACCGCCTGCGAGCCGTCGGGTTCGACAGCGCGACATCGCAGCGTGCGCTTTGCGAGGCGTTGGTGGCTCGGAACGTGGACTGCATTCCCGTGACGGTGCGCTGACGTGGGTGCCCGCGCCGCAATTCTCGGCTGCGCCGGCCCGGTCCTGACCGCCGACGAAGCAGCCTTCTTCCGGCAGGCCGATCCCTGGGGGTTCATCCTCTTCGCCCGAAATATCGCCGACTCATCTCAGGTGCGCGCGCTGGTCCAATCGCTGCGCGAGGCGGTAGGCCGTGATGCGCCCGTACTGATCGACCAGGAAGGCGGCCGCGTCGCACGGCTGACGCCACCCGAATGGACCGGCTGGCTGAACGCCGGAGAGTTCATCGCGCGCTATGGGAACGCCCACACCCGGCGCGAGGCGATGCGGCTCCGCTATCACGTGATAGGAGCGGAACTGTCGCGCCTTGGCATCGACGTGAACTGCGCCCCGATGGTCGATATCGCGCGGACCGACACGCACCCGGCGATCCGCGAAAGGCTCTATGGGACGACGCCCGCCGAGGTCGCCGCGCTGGGCCGTGCCGTGACCGAAGGTCTCGCGGCGGGCGCAGTGCTGCCGGTGCTCAAGCACATTCCGGGCCACGGGCGGACGCCGCTCGACAGCCATGTCTCGCTTCCGGTGGTTGACGCACCGCGCGCCGAACTCGACGAACAGGATTTCGCACCGTTCAAGGCGCTGGCGGATCTGCCGCTGGGGATGACGGCGCATATCATCTATTCGGACATCGATCCCGAGCTGCCCGCGACGCTCTCGCCGGAGATACTTCGCGTTGTGCGGCAGGAGATCGGTTTCAACGGCGCGCTTATGACGGACGATCTGTCCATGCGCGCGCTGAGCGGTCCCTTCGCGGAGCGTGCCGCGACCGCAATCGACGCTGGCTGCGATCTGGCGCTGCACTGCAATGGCGATCCGGAGGAAATGGCCGCCGTGATCGACGGCACGCCTCGGCTGGCTGGTGAAAGCCTAGCCCGAACCGAGGCGGCGTTGGCGGCGCGTGATGCCCTCAGCCCGGTGCCGATCGACCTGCCCTCAGCCCTGCAGCAGATCGAGGATCTAGCAAGGGGGGTGCCCGTTGCCTGACGATCACGCACCGGAATTCGGCACGGAACTCGATACCGCGCAGCGCCTCGCCGCCGAGGCGCTGGTCGTCGATGTCGATGGCTACGAAGGCCCGCTGGATCTTCTGCTGACACTGGCTCGGACGCAGAAAGTGGACCTGCGCAAGATCTCGGTTCTGGCGCTGGCCGAGCAATACCTGCAGTTCGTCGAGGCCGCCAAGCGCCTCCGCATCGAACTGGCCGCCGACTACCTGGTGATGGCCGCCTGGCTGGCCTTTCTGAAGTCGCGCCTGCTTCTGCCGCCCGACCCGACCGAAGAAGGCCCTTCGGCCGAGGAACTGGCCGCACACCTGGCCTTCCAGCTGGAACGGCTCGAGGCGATGCGCCGGGCCGCCGCTCAGCTGATGGGCCGGGATCGCCTGGGCCGGGATGTCTTCGCGCGCGGCGAGCCGCAGAACACCAGCGAAAAGCGGAAGATCAATTATCAGGCCAACCTGCTCGAGTTGATGAAGGCCTATGCGCGCATCAAGACCCGCGACGACTTCCAGCCCTTCCACTTGAACCGCGGCCCCGTCTTCACGATGGAACAGGCGCTGGAGCGGATGCGCAGTCTCGTCGGCGGGGCGATAGAGTGGCGCGACCTTGCAACCTTCCTGCCTGAAGGCTGGCAGGTGGATCCCAAGAAACGCCGTTCGGCCATGGCCGCGACCTTCGCCGCGTCGCTGGAACTGGCCAAACGGGGCCGGGTGGAACTGCGCCAGGACGGTGTTTTCGCCCCGATCAGCCTGCGGGCGCGGGCGGACGGCGACGCATGAGCGACGAGACCGACGATCGGTCCGAGGGCGGCGTCGGCTCGCTTTTCGAGGCGCCGCCCCTGCCCGAGCAGGAGCGGATGGTTGAGGCTATCCTGTTCGCCGCGCAAAAGCCGCAAACGCTGCGCGAGATCGAGGACCGGATGCCCCACGGCTCCACCCCCGGCGAGGCGATCGAGTACCTGATCAAGCGCTACGAGGGGCGCGGCGTGCGGCTGGTGAAGATCGGTGACGCCTATGCGTTCCGAACCGCACCGGACCTCGGCTTCCTGATGAGCCGCGAGGTCGAGGAGACTCGCAAGCTGTCGCGCGCCGCGATCGAGACGCTGGCCATCGTCGCCTATCACCAACCGGTCACCCGCGCCGAGATCGAGGAAATCCGTGGGGTTTCGGTGTCGCGCGGGACGATCGATCTGCTGCTGGAACTGGACTGGATCCGCCTTGGTCGTCGGCGCCAGACGCCTGGCCGTCCGGTGACGTTCACGGTGACGCCCGCTTTCCTGGATCATTTCGGCTTGGAAAGCGCCAAGGACCTGCCGGGGATCAAGGAACTGCGCGAGGCGGGGCTACTGGACAACCGGCCGATGCCCGGCAGCATGGGCGTGTCCGGGGATGGCGACCAGCCTGACGAACACGAGGACGACGAGGACGATGTGGATCAGGACAGCATGTTCTGATCACCCGGGCGGGGCTCAGCCCTGCCGGAAGTGCTTCGATAGCTTCAGGCCCTGGCCCTGGTAGTTCGATTTCAGATCCGCACCGTAGAGCTTCTCGGGGCGCGCGGACATTCTTTCGTAGACCAGACGTCCGACGATCTGGCCGTGCTCCAGCGCGAAGGGCGCTTCGTGGCAGCGGACCTCCAGCACGCCCCGCGAGCCATGCCCGCCGGCCGCCGCATGGCCGAAGCCGGGATCAAAGAAACCCGCGTAGTGCACGCGGAACTCGCCGACCATTGCCAGATAAGGCGCCATTTCCGCGGCGCAGGCGGGAGGGACATGAACCGCCTCGCGGCTGACCAGGATGTAGAACGCACCGGGGTCGAGGATGATTCTGCCGTCGCGCGCCTGGACCGGCTCCCAGAAATCATCCACGGCGTAGTGGCCCAGCTTGTCGAGGTCGATCAGCCCGGTGTGGGGTTTGGCGCGATAGCCGACAATGCCGCCATCGCGCGGATGCAGGTCGACCGAGAAGCCTAGGCCGTTGTCGATATGAGCGGGGCCGTCGACCAGCGTTTCCTGCGCGTGCAAGGCGCGCAGTGCCTCGTCGTCCAACTCGGCCCGGCCACGCCGGAAACGGATCTGGTTCAGCCGCATCCCGGGGCGCGCAAGAACCGAGAAGCTGCGGGGCGAGATCTCGGCATAGAGCGGGCCTTCATAGCCGGCGTCGATCCGATCGAACTCGGTGCCGTTGTCGGTGATCAACCGGGTGAACAGGTCGAGCCGCCCGGTCGATGACTTGGCGTTGGCCACTGCCGAGACGTCGGCAGGTAGCGACAGCCGTTCCATCAGCGGCACGACATATACGCATCCCTTTTCCAACACCGCGCCGGGTTCGAGGTCGATCTCGTGCATGGCGAACTGGTCGAGGCGTTCGGCCAGCGTCGCCTCGCTGCCCGGCAGGAACGAGGCGCGCACCCGCCAGGCGCGGGCGCCGAGACGCAAGTCGAGGCTGGCGGGCTGGATCTGGTCGGTATCGCGTGCCCGTTCAAGGACAAGCGCGCCGCTGTCAATCATGTCGGCGATCTGGTGGTCGGCCAGCACGCCCTGGCCTGCGGTATCGGTCATGTGCACCCCCGGCTGCCGGTTGTGAAAAGGGCGCCGGAGCAATGTGCTCCGGCGCCCTGGAATGGGGTGGTCGGGCTAGCGAGATTCGAACTCACGACCTTTCGTCCCCCAGACGAACGCGCTACCAGACTGCGCTATAGCCCGACGAGCCGCTGTTATACTCACCTGAGCAGCGGCTGCAAGACGCATCAGCGCAGGTTCGACGCCATTTTTTCGCGCAGCGTCTCGAGCTTCGAGAGGATGCGGCGCATTTCCTCGGCGCGGGCCGCGCGGGCGGGGTCCGGCGGGAAAGGACGGCGGTCGCGTTTCTCGGCATGGCTGAACAGATCGACCTGCGTATCGCGGCGCGGACTGCGTCCGGGCTGGGGCAGGGCGGCGTCGGGAAAACTGCGCAACGGCGCGGTTTCCGGCTCAGGTGCGATCTCTGCGGCGACGGGTTCCTCGTCGGCGATTTCGTCTTCGACCTCGGCAAACGGTGCTTCGTCTTCATCCATGATTGCGGGCGCCTTGTCGTCGTTATCGGCGGGGCGCACCTCGCCGTCTGCCTGGGTCGGTACGGGCGCTTGATCCATTGGATCCTCTTCGTCCGGCTCTGCCCAGAAGGGCGCTTCGGGGACCGGCTCGGGCCGCTCGGCATCGATGATGGGTTCCGGTGTCGGTGCCTTTGCAGCCCGTGCTTCCGCCGCCTCTGGCTCGATCGTCGGCACCGTGTCCGACTTGGGACGGCGGAGAGGCGGGTCTGGCCGCTCGGTTGCGCCGAGGACCGGGTCCTGATGCGGGTCGAGATGGCCGATTCCGGCGACGTGCTTGATGCCCTTCTCGCGGAGGATCTTCTGCACGCCCTTGATCGTCATGCCCTCGCTGTAGAGCAGGTCGCGGATACCGCGCAGCAGGTCGATGTCCTGCGGACGGTAGTACCGCCGACCGCCGCCGCGCTTGACTGGCTTGATCTGCGTGAAACGGCTTTCCCAGAAACGAAGGACATGGGCCGGGATCTCGAGGATCTCGGCCACTTCGCTGATCGTGCGGAAGGCGTCGGGAGACTTGCTAACCACCGGGTCTGTCCGGCGTCAGCGCTTGTTGCCCGCGTCCACCCGCTCCTTCATGAGGTGCGAGGGGCGAAAGGTCAGTACCCGGCGGGGCGAGATCGGAACCTCTTCCCCGGTTTTCGGATTGCGCCCCATGCGTGCCGATTTGGTCCGGACGTTGAACGTGCCGAAGGACGAGATCTTGACACTCTCGCCTTCAGCGAGCGCGTCGGAAATATGCTGCAATACAGCCTCGACCAGTTCGGCCGACTCGTTACGGGACAGGCCAACCTCCCTGAACACGGCTTCGGCCAGATCCATCCGTGTGAGGGTGGATTCACTCATGTCACGCTCCCGATTTGCGACCGGTGCTGAGGACGTTAGTTGGATTCGTAAAAGCGAGTCAATATCAGGGGGTTGGCCGCCCAATTTCAAATGGCGCCGCAAGGCTACCAGCGAAGTGTCGCAGCGCCCCACGTCAATCCGCCACCGATGGCCTCCATCAGCAGCACATCGCCCTTCTTGAAACGGCCTTCGGCGTTCGCCACGGACAGCGCCAGGGGGATCGAGGCAGCGGAAGTATTGCCGTGATCCTGAACGGTTATGACGATTTTCTCCATCGGCACGCCGATCTTGTTGGCTGTGGCCTTGATAATCCGCAGGTTCGCCTGATGCGGCACGACCCAGGCGACGTCGTCGACCGTAAGACCGGCTTCTTCGAGGGCCTCTTCGCCGGCGACGGCCAGCTTCGAGACGGCGTGCTTGAACACCTCGCGTCCCTGCATCTTCAGGTGGCCTGCCGTCCCGGTGGTCGAGACGCCGCCGTCCACGTAGAGCAGGTCGTTGTACTGGCCGTCCGAGCGCAGGATCGTCGATAGAACGCCACGGTCATCGGAGGTGCCTTCGCCCTCCTGCGCCTCGAGAATCACCGCGCCGGCACCATCGCCAAAAAGCACGCAGGTGGTGCGGTCGTTCCAGTCGAGGATCCGGCTGAAGGTCTCGGCGCCGATGACCATCACGCGCTTCGCCTGGCCCGAGCCGATCAGCGCCGTGGCATTGGCCATCGCGAAGACGAATCCGGCACACACCGCCTGGATGTCGAAGGCAAAGCCGTGGCCCATCTCCAGCGCTGCTTGAACGCGGGTCGCGGTCGAGGGGAAGGTCTGGTCAGGTGTTGCCGTGGCAAGGACAACCGCGTCGATGTCGGTGCCCTTGAGACCGGCGTTCTCCAGCGCCATCCGCGCCGCCTTGATCGCCAGATCCGATGTTTTTTCGCCTTCCGCCGCGAAATGCCTGCGCTCGATGCCCGAGCGGCTCCGAATCCATTCGTCAGTGGTGTCGACGATCTTCTCGAATTCGGCATTTTCCACGACGCGCTCGGGCAGGTAGTGCCCGCACCCGACGGCTACCGCGCGCGTTACGCCCATGCTCAACTGGCCTCTGCTTCTTTTTCGTTCTTGTCACTCTGGACGGGGGTGGCACCCGATGCAATACGGCGCGCCAGCTTCTCGGTGAAGCCGTTCTGCGCCAGGATGAATGCCAGCTTGATGGCGGCCGAGATGCCCGTCGCATCGGCCGAGCCATGAGATTTCACGACCGTTCCGTTCAGCCCCAGGAAAACGCCGCCATTGACCCGGCGCGGGTCGATCCGCTTGGACAGGCGCCGCAGCGAGGTCAGGGCAAAGAGTGCGCCGATGCGGCTGAGCGGTGAGAACTCGAACGCCTCCTTCAGAAGGTCGCGGACCTGGCTGGCGGTGCCTTCGGCGGTTTTCAGCGCAACATTGCCGGTGAAGCCGTCGGTGACGATCAGGTCGGCGCGTGCGCCGCCGATGTCCGAGCCCTCGACATAGCCGACATATTCGAAGTCGCTGCCGGGGGCGGCCGCCTCGATCAGTTCGGCAGCTTCGTGAAGCTCGTTGCGGCCCTTGTGCTCTTCAGTGCCGATATTCAGCAGGCCGACGCGCGGGCGCTTAATCTGAAGGCCGTTGCGGACATAAGCCGCGCCCATGATCGCGTAATTGAGAAGGTCGCGCGCATCGGCGCGAATGTCGGCACCAACGTCCAGCACGACATTATAGCCTGACGGGTTCCGCGACGGCCACATGACCGCGATCGCGGGACGGTCGACGCCGGGCGCCTTGCGAAGGGCCAGCATCGAAAGCGCCATGAGCGCGCCGGTGTTTCCGCAGCTGACGGCGACTGTCGCGTCGCCCTGGGCGACGGTCTCCAGCGCGTTCCACATACTGGTGCCCTTGCCGCGACGCAGCACGCGCGACGGCTTGTCCTCCATCGAGACGACACGCTCGACATGGCGGATTTCCGTGCGCTCAAGAAGAGCAGGGCGCCGCTGCAGCAGCGGCGCCAGCTCGGTTTCGGGACCATGCAGAATGAAGCGGATGTCGGGATTCTTGCTGGCCGACTTTTCCATCCCGCCGATGACAGCCGAAAGCCCCCGCTCCCCACCCATCGCGTCGATGGAGATGACCGTGGACCGGTCGGGGGAGGCGGGACTTTGTTCGGTCATGCGATGGGCCGATCCGGCTTACGCGGCGTCTTCGTCCAGGTCGATCTCGTCAACCATGGCCACGACTTCCCGATCGGCATAGTGGCCGCAGGACGGGCAGACGTGATGCGGACGCTTCAGCTCGCCGCAGTTGCTGCATTCATTCGGGTTCGCGCCGGTCAGAGCATCGTGCGAGCGGCGCATACCGCGGCGGGACCGCGTGATCTTACTCTTAGGAACAGCCATCTGTTCAACCTCTGGGTCTTGGGGCTTCGCCCGTGCCGGATGCGGGACCGGGGCAAACCCCCGCGACCGCTGACACCCGGCGGTGTCCGGAAGCGCGGACCATAGCCAGATTCACCTGCGCTGCAAGTGGAAAGTTGGGTCTAATGCTCGCCATCGCTCAATTTCTGTTTCAGGGCGGCCAGCGCCGCAAAGGGTTTCGGTTCCGGCTCTAGCGGCGCGGCTCCCTCAGGGCGCGCTTCGGCATCGGCTGCACCGGCATCCTTGGCGCGTGGATAGGGCGGCAGCGCCAGCGCCAGTTCCTCAATCGCGAGCGCGCCGAGATCCAGCGTTTCGGGCAGCGGCTCGAGTTCATCGGGCGCGTCCGGGTCCAGCGAGATGTCCTCGGTGCCGGCATCCAGGCCTGCGACGTAATCCCGGTGCACAGGCACGTCTATGCGGGCGGGGACCGGCTGCAGCGTGGCCACACAGGTCTGCGTCACGCTGGCGCCAAGTATGCCGCGGAAGGTCCAGCCGCCATCCTTGGCTGCGTCCAGCTTTCCGCTGATCCTCAGTTTCGAGATGCCCTGCAGGTCCAGAAGCTCCGCCACGGCGGCGCGTTCGCCCGCGTCGGCGGTCTCGTCGAACTCGTGCGCGGTGGCGCGGCCAAGGCGGGCCAGTCGCACGGGGCGGTGAAACCCTTGCGTGGTGGTGGGCTGGGGACGATCCTCTGCCATCGCGCTCTCCTTCCATAGGTGCTCGCTTGAAATTAGGGGGGGCGCGGGGTACGGGACAAGGGGTCGAAGTGAAGAGGACAGCGTGGCAGACAGCTTTTCCAAGGCGATAGCGCGGGCGGCGGCCGGTGTCGGCCTTCTGATTCTCGTCGGCTGCGCGCCTACGGTGACCGTGCATGGCTATGTGCCCAGCGAAGAAGAGATCGCCGCGATCCGTCCCGGCGTGGATACCGTCCTGACGCTTGAGGAGCGGATCGGCCGCCCGTCGAGCACCGCGCTCGTGACCGGCAACGAGTGGTACTATGTACAGACCACGATGGAACAGCTGACCTACAATCCGCCCAAGATCACTGATCGCGTGGTGCTGGCGGTGGCCTTTGACGACAACGGTGTCGTGCGCGGTGTGGATCGCTATGGTCTGAATGATGGGGTGGACGTGCCGCTCTCGACCCGCATCACCGAGACCGGTGGCCAGCGCGAGAACATCCTGCTCGGGATCTTCGGCGGGTTGCTCAATTTCGACGCGGGCCAGTTCCTGAACGAGTGATAGAAGCGCCCTCACCGAACCATGGGCAGCGGCGCGACGGGCTGAAGCCCTCGCTCATCGTCCTGCACTACACCGCCATGCAGGGCGCTGAAGCGGCGCTTGAGCGGCTCTGCGATCCGCAACATGAGGTGTCCTGCCACTACCTTGTTGGCGCCAACGGTCGGGTCTGGCGGCTTGTCGACGAGGAGCGCCGCGCCTGGCATGCGGGCGCTGGGAGCTGGGGCGGCCGGGGGGATGTGAATTCGCGCAGCATCGGGATCGAGCTCGACAACCGGGGCACGCATCCCTTTTCAGCACCACTCATGTCTTCGCTTGGGGCGCTGCTTCCACGGATCATGGCGCGGCACGGGATCCTGCCCGCGGGCGTGATCGGGCATTCGGACATGGCGCCGGATCGCAAGAACGACCCGGGGCCCCGGTTCGACTGGCTGCGGCTGGCGCGGGCGGGGCTGGCGGTGTGGCCTGGGCCCAGCGGGCCTGCGGACGGCGATCTGCAAGCGCGGTTCGCCCGCGCTGCTCAGCGTTTCGGGTACCCGTCCGAAGGCAACGTGCTGGCGGCATTCCGAGCGCGCTTTCGCCCTTGGGCGCGTGGCGCGGGGCCGGACGGCATGGATGTCGCGCTGATCGAGGATCTCGCACGGCGTCACCCCTTCCTTGACCCCGGCGCACCCGCTGCGTAGATCACGTCGGCGGATGGCTGGATGGCCGCGGGCTCAGGCCCGAGGAAAGTCCGGACTCCACGGAGGAACGGCGCCGGGTAACGCCCGGCCGGCGTAAGCCGAGGGACAGCGCCACAGAGATCAGACCGCCCCGGTCCGCCGGGGTAAGGGTGAAACGGTGGGGTAAGAGCCCACCGCGGGCCTGGCAACAGGTCCGGCACGGCAAGCCCCGCCGGGAGCAAGGCCAAATAGGGACCGCGTGCGGCGCAAGTCGCAGGGGCGCCTCCGCCCCGAGCAGGTCCGGGTTGGCTGCCAGAGCCGTTCCGCAAGGGGCGGCCCAGACGAATGGTCATCGGGGCGCGCAAGCGCCTTACAGAATCCGGCTTACAGGCCATCCGCACCCATCGATTCCCATGACGGTCCCCCCTGGTGGGGGATTTTTCCCCATCAAGCCTGTGGATAACCGGGTGGATAACCGCTGTGAGGACGGTGGATCACGCACCTGAAAGGGAAATCATGGGACGACATGGGATAATCCTGCCTCTGCTGCATTGAGCATATCTGGGCTCACTTTCCGGAAGGGGCACTTCATCTTGTGTACTTGCCGCCGGGGGCGCGAATTCTTGCGCTCTCTTGACCCCGGACTCTCCATGCTGGACCATGGTGTGAGTAATTTTCCCATTGATTTGCATGAATTCCCACGATATACCATGAAGCACGGGAAGGATGCGGTTCACCGATACAAGGGGCGCCAAGTCCCCGGCGGACACAAAAAGACGAGCAGGTTTCATACAGGCCCGCATTCTTCCCAACGAATTACAGGCGTCCCCACGCGAGGCACTCGGCGGACAAGCGGCACGCAGGCGGGCGCGGCCACCAGGCAAATCAAGCGACCCGTGCTGAGACCGCACGGGTCGTTTTCGTTTCGGGCGCGCCGGGCAGGAGAGAAACGTGGCACGACGTTTCAGGGGCGAAAGCGTCCACAAGGTGGACAGCAAGGGCCGGGTCTCGATCCCGGCCCCGTTCCGGCGCGTGCTCGAAGAGGGTGACCCGGACTGGGTGCCCGGCAGTCAGCCCACATTGGTCCTTGTCTACGGCATCCCCGGCCGCACCTGCCTTGAAGGCTACTCCATCAAAGGCATTGAGGCAGTGGACGAGCTGATCTCGAAACTGCCGCGCTTCTCGCGCCCCCGCGAAATCCTGGAGCGCGTGATCAACACCCAGTCGATCTATGCCCAGGTGGACGAGAACGGTCGCATTGTGCTTCCCGCCAAGTTGCGCGAGCGCATCGGCGTGAAGTCCGAGGCGACCTTTGCCGGGATGGGCGACAAGTTCCAGGTATGGGAGCCCGCCGCCTACGAAGCCGACATGAACGCCATCGGCGACTGGCTGGGCGACGAGGGCAAGGAAGAGGACATCTTCGCCCTTCTCGATCCCGCAAGGCTGAACGCGTGACGGGGTGGGGGCCGGGAATATGACGCTCGAGCCGCATATCCCCGTTCTGCTGGACCCGATCCTGGCGCGGGCCGCGCCGATCCGAGGAACCTGGCTGGACGGCACCTTCGGCGCGGGCGGCTACACGCGCGCTCTGCTGGAGGCCGGGGCCGAGAAGGTCATCGCCATCGACCGCGACGCCACGGTGTTGGAGGAAGCGCGGGGGTGGGCGGGCGACTACGGCGACCGGTTGCGGCTGGTCGAGGGCAATTTCCAGGATCTGGACCGGATCGCGGCCGACCTGGGCGAACTCCCGCTTTCGGGAGTGGTGCTCGACATCGGCGTCAGTTCGATGCAGCTCGACCGGTCCGAACGCGGCTTTTCGTTCATGCACGACGGACCGCTCGACATGCGGATGGCGCAGACTGGCGATACTGCTGCGGACCTCGTGAACACTCTGCCCGAGGCGGTACTGTCCGATGTCTTGTTCCAATACGGCGAAGAGCGCGCCGCGCGTCGGATCGCGCGGGCCATCGTCTCGGACCGCAAGACCCAGCCTTTCACCCGCACCCGGCAGTTGGCCGGTCTTATCGAACGCGTGATGCCGCGTCCGCGTCCGGGCCAGCCGCATCCGGCAACGCGCACCTTCCAGGCGCTGCGGATTGCCGTGAACGACGAGCTCGGTGCGCTGGCCAGGGGACTTCTGGCCGCCGAGCGCGCATTGGGCGAGGGCGGCATTCTGGCGGTCGTCACCTTCCACTCGCTCGAGGACCGGATCGTGAAGCGCTTTCTGCGCGCCCGCTCGGGGCAGGCCGAAGGCGGCTCGCGCCACATGCCCGAGGCGGCCCCGCCAGAGGCCGCGCGCTTCAAACTTCTGACCCGCAAGGCCGTGCCCCCCGAAGAGGGCGAGACGTTGGCCAACCCGCGGGCCCGTTCGGCCAAGCTGCGGATGGCCGCGCGCACTGACGCGCCCGCCGGATCGGTGGGACTTGACCAGTTGGGCTTGCCGCCCTTGGGTCTGAAACGCATGGAGGAAAATGGATGAGAACGCTGCTCTATATCGCCGCAAGCGCGCTTGTCGTCGCCTTCGCGGCCTGGGCTTACCAGGTGAACTACACCACGCAGGAGGCCGTCCGACGGGTTGACAGCCTGCGCGCCCAGATCGCCGAGGAACGCGAGGCGATCGCCATGCTCAACGCCGAATGGGCCTATCTCAACCGGCCCGACCGCCTTCGAGCGCTGGCCGAGATGTACTTCCCGGAACTGGGCTTGATGCCAATGACAGCCGAGCACTTCGGCGACCCGGCGATGGTGCCATACCCACAGCCCGCGATCCCGCTTCTGGCCGCCAATAGCGAGGGCAATCCGTGACGCCCCGCCGCCCGCTTCGCCCGCTGGCGCGGGTATTTTCGGCCCGAGCCAAGGGCGAGAACCCCGACGAGATTGAGGCCGAAGAGCGCGCCGCGCGGATGCGTGATCGCCACAAGGCGGAACGGCAACGCGCCGAACACCGCCTGCTGCTGCTGGCGGCGACCTTCGTCCTGGCGTTCGGCGCTGTCGCCGCGCGGATGTCGGTGATGGCGGCGGCGGACCCCGAAGAGCCGACGACCACCGCGGCAATCCCGCAGATCGTTGCGCAGCGGGCCGATATCGTGGACCGAAACGGGGCGATCCTCGCGACGAACCTGATGACCGCGTCGCTCTATGCGCAGCCGCACATGATGGTGGATCGCGCCGCAGCCGCCGAGGGGCTGGCGCAGATCTTCCCCGATCTTGATGAGGCCGATCTGTTGAAGCGCTTCTCGGGCAAGCGCAAGTTCATCTGGATCAAGCGCACGCTCTCGCCCGAACAGCAGCAGCAGGTGATGGACCTCGGCGAGCCGGGCCTCCAGTTCGGCCCGCGCGAGATGCGGCTTTATCCCAATGGGCGCCTCGCAGCACATATTCTGGGCGGCTACGGGTTCGGTCGCGAGGGCGTGCACGCGGCCGAGGTCATCGGCTCGGCGGGGGTGGAGCGCGAGTTCGACAGCTTCCTGCGCGATCCGGCCAACGGTGGTCAGCCGCTGCGCCTTTCGATCGATCTTTCGGTGCAGGCGGCGGTCGAGCGAGTGCTGGCGGGCGGCATGACCCTGATGAACGCCAAGGGCGCCGCCGCCGTTCTGATGGAGGCCGATACCGGCCAGATCGTAGCCATGGCCTCGCTGCCGGACTTCGATCCGAACCAGCGCCCATTGCCGCCCACCGAAGGCGATCCCTCTGACAGCCCGATCTTCAACCGGGCGGCGCAGGGCGTCTACGAGCTTGGCTCGACCTTCAAGATCTTCACCGTGGCGCAGGCGCTTGAGACCGGCATTGCGACGCCTGACACCATTGTCGATACCTCGGGCCCGCTGACCTGGGGGCGGTTCCGGATCCGCGACTTCCACGATTATGGCCCATTCCTGACGCTGACCGACGTAATCGTCGAATCGTCCAACATCGGCACCGCGCGAATCGCGATGGAACTGGGCGGCGAGCGGCAGAAGGAATTCCTGGGCCGCCTGGGCTTCCTCGAGCCGGTACCGGTCACGCTCCCCGAAGCGACCAAGACCAAGCCGCTGATCCCGAAGCGCTGGTCCGAGATCTCGACGATGACGATCAGCTACGGTCACGGGCTTGCCGCGACGCCGCTGCACCTTGCGACGGCTTATGCCTCGATTGCGAACGGCGGCCTTCGCGTGCGGCCCTCGCTCCTCGCTGACACACCGCCGCCGACCGAAGCCGACCGGGTCATCTCGACGGAAACATCTCGCAAGATCCGGCAGATGCTGCGTGCGGTGGTCGACCGGGGCACCGCCTCGCTGGCCAATGTCGAAGGCTACCGAGTGGGCGGAAAGACCGGCACTGCGGACAAGCCGAAGTACAATGGCGGGTATCACGACGACAAGGTCATCTCGACCTTCGCCTCGGTGTTCCCGGCACATGACCCGGAATACGTGCTCGTCGTCTCGCTCGACGAACCGGAGGATCGCAGCGGGCGCGAACCGCGCCGCACTGCCGGTTGGACCGCGGCGCCTGTTGCCGCCGAAGTGATTCGCCGCATCGCGCCATTGATGAACATGCGGCCCTTGCCTAAAGAGACGCCCGAAGCCGCGCTGACCCTGCGCGCCAGCAACTGAGGGAGCTGTCGGAGTGACCAGCGAGGGGAATGGGCCGCAGGATCTGGCGGCCCTCGGACTGTTTGAAGGTGATGTTCAGCGCGCCGGCGACTGGTCGCAGCTGCGCCAGGTGACCGGTCTGTCCGTGGACAGCCGCGACACCCTGCCGGGCCACCTGTTTGCCGCGCTGCCGGGCACCAAGATGCACGGCGCAGCCTTTATCAGCTACGCGCTGCGCATGGGGGCGGTTGCCGTGCTGACCGACTCCACCGGGCTTGCGCTGGCCGAGGCCGAGGGTCCGCTTCCGGTGCCGGTGATCGTGCACGAAGATCCGCGCCTGGCGCTGGCCCGCGCCGCCGCCCACTGGTTCTCCAGCCAGCCCGAGACGATGGTCGCGGTGACCGGGACCAACGGCAAGACCTCGGTCGCCAGTTTCACCCGTCAGATCTGGGAGGACGCCGGCCATGCAGCGATCAACCTTGGCACCGTGGGTGTCGAGGGCGCGATCTCCCGGCCGCTCACCCATACCACGCCCGAGCCGATCACCCTGCACCGGCTGCTGGCCGAACTGTCCGCCGAGGGCATCACGCACGCCTCGATGGAGGCGTCGAGCCACGGCCTTTCGCAGCGCCGGCTCGACGGGGTTCGGTTGAAGGCGGCTGGCTACACGAACATCAGCCGCGATCACCTCGACTATCACCCGGATTTCGACTCCTATTTCTTTGCGAAGTGCGGCCTGTTCCAACGGGTGCTTCCGCCCGACGGGACTGCGGTGATCAATCTGGATGACCACATGGGGCCGACGGTGGCGAAGCTGGCAGCCGAGCGGGGGCAGAAAGTCATCGGCGTCGGTCGCCGCGAGCAGGCCGAGCTTCGGTTGCTGGATCAGCGCTTCGATGCGACCGGGCAGGAGCTGCGCTTCTCCTGGCGGGGCGAGGCGCATTTGCGGCGGCTCGATCTGATCGGCGGCTTCCAGGGCGAGAATGCGCTCGTCGCCGCCGGGTTGGCGCTCGCCACCGGGGTGGAGCCGTACGCGGTCTTCGATGCGCTGCCCAAGCTGGCCGCGGTGCGCGGGCGGATGCAGCGCGCGGCGGTGCGCAGCAACGGTGCCGCGATCTTTGTCGACTACGCACATACGCCCGACGCGCTGCAGACCGCGCTGCGCGCGCTGCGCCCGCATGTCATGGGGCGGCTATTGGTGGTGTTCGGTGCGGGAGGCGACAGGGATCCGGGCAAGCGGATCGTCATGGGCGCCGCTGCGCGCGAGAACGCCGACGTGGTTTATGTCACCGACGACAACCCGCGTTCGGAGGACCCGGCCGCGATCCGCGCGCAGATCCTCAAGGGGGCACCCGAGGCCAACGAAATCGGCGACCGCGCCGAGGCGATCCTGACTTCCGTCGATGCTCTGCAGGCGGGCGACACTTTGCTGATCGCAGGAAAGGGCCACGAGACCGGGCAGATCGTCGGCGATGACGTGCTGCCGTTTGACGATGCCGAACAGGCCTCGATCGCTGTCGCCGCGCTCGAGGGCCGGCTGGCATGAGCATTCTCTGGACCGCCGAGGAAGCCGCGCAGGCGACCGGCGGTCGTGTGACAGGCGATTGGACGGCGACCGGCGTCTCCATCGACACCCGTACGCTTGAGCCGGGCGACTTGTTCGTTGCGCTTGCCGCGCAGCGGGACGGGCACGAGTTCGTGGCGCAGGCGCTGGCCAAGGGCGCCGCTGCGGCACTGGTCAGCCATGTGCCCGAGGGCGTGGCCGAGGTCGCGCCGTTGCTGATCGTGAACGACACCCTCGAAGGGCTGACCGCGCTTGGCGTGGCCGCGCGCAAGCGGACCTCGGCACGAGTCGTTGCGGTGACCGGCTCGGTCGGCAAGACCTCGACCAAGGAGATGCTGCGCACGGCACTGGGCGCGCAGGCGCCGACCCACGCTGCCGACAAAAGCTATAACAACCACTGGGGTGTCCCCCTGACGCTGGCGCGGATGCCGCGCGACAGCCGTTACGCTGTGATCGAGATCGGCATGAACCATCCCGGCGAGATCGCGCCCCTGTCGCGCCTCGCCAATCCGCATGTCGGCATTGTGACCACGATCGCCGCGGCACATCTCGAGGCGTTCGGCTCGCTCGAGGGTATCGCGCGCGAGAAGGCCTCTCTGGCCGAGGGGCTGGTGCCCGGCGGGGTGATGATCCTGAACCGCGATACACCCAGTTTCCCGGTGCAGCGCGGTGTTGCCGGTCGGCTCGGCGTGCGCTGCCTGAGTTTCGGGACCTCTCCGTTGGCGCACTACCGGCTACTGGCGACGAACCTGACAGAAACCGCCGTGACCGCGCGGGCCGACTGCATGGGCGCGCCGCAGATCTTCAAGCTGGCGCAGCCCGGGCGGCACCTCGCGATGAACGCGATGGCTGTGCTGGCCGCGGTCGATGCGCTGGGCGCCGACCGGACACGTGCCGCCCTGGCCCTTGCCGGCTGGTCCGCACCCGAGGGCCGCGGCGCCCGGTGGGAGATCGCGCTGGGAGCGGGCGGCATCGACGGGTTCGTGCAGCTGATCGACGAAAGCTACAACGCCAATCCCGCGGCAATGGCGGCGGCCTTTGATGTCTTCGCGGTGACGCAGCCGCGCGACGGGCAAGGGCGGGTGGCGCGAGGACGGCGAATCGCGTTCCTCGCGGACATGCTGGAACTGGGCGACGACGGACCTGCATTGCACGCGGGCATTGCGGGTCTGCCCGCGCTTTCGTCCATCGACACTGTGCATTGCGCCGGTCCGCTGATGAAGCATCTTCACGACGCGCTGCCGCCCAAGAAACGCGGCAGCTGGAGCCCAGACAGCGCCACGCTCGCGGGTAAGGTGCCAAGACTGGTCGATGCCGGTGACGTGGTGATGTGCAAGGGATCGAACGGCAGCAAGGTCGGGCTGCTGGTACAGGCAATCAAAAAACTGGGCGATGCACGCCCGCTGGACGCGCAAGGGACCGAGTAGATGTTGTATTTCCTCAGCGGCTTTTCCGATGACGGCGGGCTGTTCAACCTGTTCAGCTACATCACCTTCCGGGCAGGCGGCGCGTTCCTGACGGCGCTGATCTTCGGCTTCATCTTCGGCCGTCCGCTGATCGACTTCCTACGCCGAAAGCAGAAGCGCGGCCAGCCGATCCGCACCGATGGCCCCGAGGGGCACCTGCTGACCAAGGCCGGAACGCCGACGATGGGCGGGCTGCTGATCCTCTCGGCGCTGCTGATCTCCACGCTGCTCTGGGCGCGGCTCGACAACGGGTTCGTCTGGATGGTCGTCTTCGTGACCTCGGCCTTCGGCCTGATCGGTTTCGCGGATGACTACTCGAAGGTCACCAAGCAGGACGTCGCCGGGATCTCGGGCAAGATGCGGCTTGGCATCGGCTTCGCCATCGCGGCCGCCGCGGCGATCTGGGCGATGTGGCTGCAGCCGACCGGCCTGAGCGGCCAACTGGCCTTCCCGGTCTTCAAGAACCTGCTGCTTGATCTGTCGATCCTCTACGTGCCCTTCGCGATGATCGTGATCGTCGGTGCGGCCAATGCTGTGAACATGACCGACGGTCTGGACGGGCTTGCGATCATGCCGGTGATGATCGCCGGCGGCAGCTTCGGCATCATCGCTTATGTCGTCGGCCGTACGGACTTCACCGAATACCTCGAGGTCCACTACGTCCCCGGCACCGGCGAGATCGCGATCTTCGCCGCCGCGCTGATCGGCGGCGGGCTCGGCTTCCTGTGGTACAATGCGCCCCCCGCGGCGGTGTTCATGGGCGACACCGGCTCGCTGGCCTTGGGCGGCGCGCTCGGCGCGATCGCCGTCGCCACCAAGCACGAGATCGTGCTGGCGATCATCGGCGGCCTCTTCGTTGTCGAGGCGCTCTCGGTCATCATTCAGGTCGCTTATTACAAGCGGACCAAGAAGCGGATTTTCCTGATGGCGCCGATCCACCACCATTTCGAGAAGAAGGGCTGGGGAGAGGCGCAGATCGTGATCCGCTTCTGGATCATCAGCGTGATCCTTGCGCTGATCGGCCTGGCGACCCTGAAACTGAGATGACCCGAAAGGCGCTCGTCACCGGCGGCAACCGCGGCATCGGGCGTGCCATCGCAGCTGGGCTCGCGGCGCGCGGTCTCGACGTGGTGATCGGCGCCCGTGATCCGCAAGCCGGGCAGGAGGCTGCCGAGGCGCTGGGCGTCCGCGCGCTCCACCTCGACCTGATGCACCCCGAAAGCCTGCGCGATGCCGTTGCGGGCGAGGGCGGTTTCGACGTTCTGGTCAACAACGCGGGTGTGCTGGACGGCGGGGGCCTGCTGGCCGATCCCGGCCCGTTCCAGACCGCCATGCAGGTCATGGTCCATGGCCCCTATCACCTGATCCGGGCCAATGTCGCGCACATGCAGGGGCAGGGCTGGGGGCGGATCGTGAATCTCTCGTCGGGCTGGGGCGCGTTCTCGGAAGGACTCGACGGGCCAGGCGCCTATTCAGTCGCCAAGGCGTCTCTGAATGCGCTGACGCTGGCGCTCAGCCACGAATTACCCGATACGATCAAGATCAACGCGGTGTGCCCCGGTTGGGTACGCACGCGCATGGGCGGCCCCGGTGCAAGCCGGTCGCCGGAAGAGGGCGCGGAGACGGCCATTTGGCTGGCGACGCTGCCCGAGGACGGCCCCACCGGGGGCTTCTTCCGCGACCTTAAGCCGATCGCCTGGTAGGAAGGAAAGACGCATGATCCCGGTCAGGGGCTTTGACGGACACCGTGTGGGCGTACTGGGTCTCGGCCGTTCGGGCCTCGCCACGGCGCGCGCGCTGGCCGCGGGCGGCGCGGTCCCGGTCTGCTGGGACGACAGCGACGGCGCGCGCGAGAAGGCCGAAGCCGAAGGGTTCGAAATCGGCGACCTGCGCCGCGATCCCGCGTGGGAGGGCATGGTCGCGCTGATCGTCTCGCCCGGCATTCCGCATCTCTACCCCGCGCCGCACCCGATCATCGAGCGGGCCTATGCGCGGGGCGTCGCCGTTGACAACGACGTTGGCCTGTTCTTCCGCTCGTGGGCGACCGACGACTGGGCCGAGATGGACCCGGTGCCGCGCGTCGTCTGCGTGACCGGCTCAAACGGCAAGTCCACCACCACCGCACTGCTGCACCACTGCCTGCAGGAAGCCGGACGCCCGACGCAGATGGGCGGCAACATCGGCCGCGGCGTGCTGGATCTCGATCCGGCCGAGGAGGGCGAGGTCGTGGTGCTGGAGCTCTCCTCCTACCAGACCGAGCTTGCCCGCGCCCTCGCGCCCGACATCGCGGTTTTCCTGAACCTCAGTCCGGACCATCTTGACCGCCACGGCGGTCTCGGCGGCTATTTCGCGGCCAAGCGCCGCCTGTTCTCCGAAGGCGGCCCCGAGCGCAGCGTGATCGGTGTCGACACCCCCGAGGGCCGTGTGCTCGCCAACCAGATGCGCGAGGTGACGGGCTCGGGCGATCCGGTTATCCGCATCGCCAACACCATGCAGATCAAGGACGGCTGGTCGGTCTTCGCCCGCAAGGGGTTCCTGGCGGAGTGGCGCAACGCACGGCAGGTGGCCTCGGTCGACCTGCGCGATATTCCGACGCTGCCCGGGGCGCACAATCACCAGAATGCCTGCGCGGCGTGGGCTGCCCTGCGGGCCCTCGGTCTCGCGCCCCGGCAGATCGAGAAGGGGCTGCGCAGCTATCCGGGCCTGAAACACCGCAGCCAGGTCATCGCCACCATCGGCGGCGTGACCTTCGTGAACGACAGCAAGGCCACCAACGCAGATGCCGCCGAAAAGGCGCTGCTGGCCTATGACAACATCCGCTGGATCGCCGGCGGTGTGCCGAAGGAAGGCGGGATCAAGCCGCTCCAGCCGCTCTTCGAGCGCATTGCGAAGGCCTACCTTATCGGCCAGTGCGCCCCGGCTTTCGCGGCCACGCTGGGCCAGACCGCGCACACCAATTGCGGAACGCTCGAGGCCGCCGTCTCCACTGCTGCCGCCGAGGCGCAGCCCGGCGACACGGTGCTGCTCGCCCCCGCCGCCGCCAGCTTCGATCAGTACCCCAGCTTCGAGCATCGCGGCGATCATTTCATCGCTCTCGTGCGCGCGCTTGAAGAAAAGGCGTGATCCAAGCCTTCCACGTTCCTCAAATATCCCCGCCGGAGGCATCCGGCGACAGCCCCGAGGCGCTATGACACGGCCCCAGGATATCCACGCCACCTACTGTCGCCAGGCCGCCCGCTGGGACCGCGAGCGGCCCAAGGGCCTCGAGATCGAGTCCGCGTGGCTGGACCGGTTGACCGGGCATCTGCCGGAAGGAGCGACGGTTCTCGATCTCGGCTGCGGCTCCGGCATACCGATCGCGGCGGATCTCGTTCGGCGCGGCTTCAAGGTCACCGGCGTCGATTGTGCCGAGCCGATGCTCGACATCGCCCGGTGCTCTGTCCCCGAGGCGCGCTTCGTGCGGGCCGACATGCGGATGCTCGACCTGGCCGAGCGGTTCTCGGCCATCCTCGCCTGGGACAGCTTCTTCCACCTCGCGCCTGCCTACCAGCGCACCATGTTCCCGATCTTCGCGCGCCACATGCTGCCCGGCGCGAGGCTGCTGCTGACCACCGGCCCCGAGGCAGGCGAGGCCGAGGGGCGTGTCGGAGACGAGCCGGTCTACCATGCCTCGCTCGATCCCGCGGATTACCGCAAGCTCATGGCCGAGAACGGGCTCCGGCCGCTCCTCTACCGCCCCGAGGACCCGGAGAGTGATTTCCATACTGTCTGGCTTGCCGAAAAGCTGGCCTGAACCGTCCAAAACCGCTAGGGTAGTCGGTACAACATAAGGCCACCTCGTTAACAAGAGGGGCCAGAGGCAGTAATTGGGCAGGTCATCATGACCGAGATGGTGTACGGCGCGGTCGTCGCGAAACCCGGCGAACCGTTGTTGCCGCGCTGGTGGCGCACGATCGACCGTTGGTCGCTCGGCGCCGTGGTGGGGCTTTTCCTCGTTGGGATCATGCTGGGGCTGGCCGCATCGCCGCCGCTGGCCGCGCGCAACGGGCTGGATGCGTTCTATTACGTCTATCGTCAGGCGTTCTTCGGCATCGTCGCACTGGGCGCAATGGTACTGGTGTCGATGCTATCCCCGACCGAGATCCGCCGCAAGGCGGTCCTGGGCTTCGTGGCAGCCACCGTCGCAGTGGCGCTGCTGCCGGTGCTGGGCACGGATTTCGGCAAGGGCGCGACGCGCTGGTACTCGCTGGGCTTCGCCTCGGTGCAGCCGTCGGAGTTCCTGAAACCCACATTCGTCGCCTTCGCCGCCTGGATGATGGCCGGCAGCTATGATCTGTCTGGCCCGCCGGGCAAGACGCTCTCGTTCATTGTCGCGGTGCTTCTGGCGCTGATGCTGGCGCTGCAGCCGGACTTCGGGCAGGCCTGCCTGATCCTCGCTGCATGGTCGATGATGTATTTCGTGGCCGGGGCCTCGATCATCCTGCTGGTCGGCATTGCGGTCGCGGTGCTGGGCGCGGGCCTGTTTGCCTATGCCAATTCCGAGCATGTGGCCCGCCGCATCGACGGCTTCCTGTCGCCGGACATTGACCCGCGTACGCAGATCGGTTTCGCCACCAACGCCATCCAGGAAGGCGGGATCTTCGGCGTCGGCGTGGGTGAGGGCACGGTGAAATGGTCTCTGCCCGACGCCCACACCGATTTCATCATCGCCGTCGCCGCCGAGGAGTACGGCCTGCTGATCTGCCTGCTTGTGATCGCGCTGTTCTCGACCGTGGTGATCCGCTCGCTGATCCGCCTGCTGCGCGAGCGCGACCCGTTCGTGCGCCTTGCCGGCACTGGCCTCTCGGTACTTTTTGGCATGCAGGCGCTGATAAACCTCGGCGTCGCGGTGCGGCTGCTGCCCGCCAAGGGCATGACGCTGCCCTTCGTCAGTTATGGGGGCTCGTCGCTGGTCGCCGCAGGCCTGTCGCTTGGCATGTTGCTGGCGCTGACCCGCGAGCGCCCGCAGGACCACTTGTCCGAGATCATCGGGCGCGGACGATGAGCGCGCCGCTTCTGGTCATCGCCGCCGGCGGCACCGGCGGGCACATGTTTCCTGCCCAGGCCCTGGCCGAGGAAATGCTCGCGCGCGGCTGGCGTGTTAAGCTTACCACCGACTCGCGGGGGGCGCGCTACGCGGGCGGCTTCCCGCAGGCGGTCGAGCGTGTCGTGCTGCGCTCGTCGTCCTTTGCGCGCGGCGGAATGCTCGCAAAGCTGATGACGCCGGTGCAGATCGGCATGGGCGTGCTGGGCGCGCTCTGGTCGATGCTGCGCGACCGCCCGGCCTGTGTGGCGGGCTTCGGCGGCTACCCGGCAATCCCCGCCATGAGCGGCGCTTGGGTGTTACGCCGCCCGCGCCTGATCCACGAACAGAACGGCGTTCTGGGCCGGGTGAACCAGATCTTCGCCCGCCGCGTGAACGCGGTCGCCTGCGGAACATGGCCGACCGAGTTGCCGTCGGGCGTCGAGGGCCGGAACATCGGCAACCCGGTGCGCTCGTCGATCCGCAAATGCGCGGGCGCGCCCTATCACCCGCCGGGCGACGGCCCGCTGGAGTTGTTGGTGTTCGGCGGCTCGCAAGGCGCGTCGGTCATGCGCAAGGTGCCCGAGGCGGTCGCGCTGCTGCCAGAGGACATGCGCGGCCAATTGGTCATCGCCCAACAGGCCCGCGACGAGGATGCCGAGGCCGTGCGCCGCGCCTACGCCGACATGGGCCTGCCCGCCGACATCCGTCCGTTTTTCGACGACATGCCCGCGCGTCTGGCTCGGGCGCAGCTGGTCATCTGCCGCTCAGGCGCCTCCTCGGTCGCGGACATCGCGGCCATTGGTCGGCCGGCAATCTTCATCCCCTATGCGGCGGCCGTCCGCGACGAACAGACCGCCAATGCGCGCGGCTTGACCGAGGCCGGGGCCGCCGTCACCCTGCAGGAATCCGAGTTGACACCGGAAAGCCTCGCGGGGCATATCGCCGCGATCCTCGGCAACCCCGAGCGCGCCTCGTGCGCCGCAAGTGCCGCAGGTGCGCTGGGCAAGCCTGAAGCGGCAACCGCACTGGCCGACCTTGTCGAGCAGCTTTCCGCCCGGACCCGATAACGGAGAAGACGCCCATGAATGCGCAGACCCGCATGCCCCAGGACATCGGCCCGATCCATTTCGTCGGAATCGGCGGCATCGGCATGTCCGGGATCGCCGAAGTGCTGCTGAACCACGGCTACACCGTGCAGGGGTCCGATCTGAAAGAAAGCCCGATCACCCGCCGCCTCGCCGAGAAAGGCGCGACGATCTTCATCGGGCAGAAGGCCGCCAACCTGAAAGGCGCCGAGGTTATCGTGATCTCGTCGGCTATCAAGCCGGGCAACCCGGAACTCGACACCGCGCGCAGCCTGAAACTGCCGGTCGTCCGCCGTGCTGAGATGCTGGCCGAACTGATGCGCCTGAAGAACAACGTCGCCGTCGCGGGGACGCATGGCAAGACCACGACAACGTCGATGGTCGCCGCGCTGCTGGACGGCGGCGGGGTGGACCCGACGGTGATCAACGGCGGCATCATCCACGCCTATGGCTCGAACGCCCGGATGGGCGCGGGCGAGTGGATGGTCGTCGAGGCGGACGAGAGCGATGGCACCTTCAACCGGCTGCCTGCCACGATTGCCATCGTGACCAACATCGATCCCGAGCACATGGACCACTACGGGGATTTCGACACGCTGCGTGCGGCCTTCCACACGTTTGTGTCCAACATCCCGTTCTACGGCGTCGCGGTTTGCTGCATCGACCACCCGGAAGTGCAGTCACTGGTCGGCAAGATCCACGATCGCCGGGTCATGACCTACGGGTTCAACCCACAGGCGGACGTGCGCGCGGTGGGGCTGCGCTATGCCGAAGGCAAGGCGCATTTCGACGTGGTGCTGGCTTCCGAGGGCGACGTGATCGACGGTCTGACCCTGCCGATGCCGGGCGCGCACAATGTCTCGAACGCGCTGGCGGCGGTGGCCGTGGCGCGGCACCTCGGGATCGCGCATGACGATATCCGAAAAGCGCTGCTGAACTTCGGCGGCGTGAACCGGCGATTCACCCGCGTGGGCGAGGCCAATGGTGTTACGATCATCGACGATTATGGTCACCACCCGGTAGAGATCGCCGCCGTACTCAAGGCCGCCCGCGAGGCGACCGAGGGGCGGATCATCGCCGTGCACCAGCCGCACCGTTACAGCCGCCTGCACGACCTGTTTGAGGACTTCTGCACCTGCTTCAACGACGCGGACACCGTGGTGATTTCGGACGTCTACGCGGCGGGCGAGGACCCGATCGAAGGCGCGGATCGCGACGGATTGGTCGCCGGACTTCGCACCCACGGCCATCGCCGTGCCCTGGCGCTGGAGAACGAGGCGTTGCTGTCCGAACTGCTGAAGGCCGAGACCAAGCCGGGCGACATGGTGGTCTGCCTGGGCGCGGGTTCGATCAGCGGCTGGGCCCATGCGCTGCCCGAGGCGATGACCAAGGTCGCTGCCGAATGATCTGGAGCGCGGCCCCCGGCCGCGTTTGGATCATCCTGGTCTCGGCGGTCGCGCTCATCCCCAATCCGCAGCACCGGCCCTATGCGGCCGCTTTGCCGGTCCCGTGTCTGCTGTTGCTGATCGCGGCGGACTTTAGCGTGCTCTGGACGGCGCTGTTTCTCGTCTGCGTACTGTCGATATATCGCTACGGGGCGCACTACCTTCTGGGCCGCGCCGCGGAGCGCCTGCGGGAGAGCCGATGACCCAGCTTGCCGCACTGCTCTGGATCTTCCTCTGCTCGGCGGCGGGGGCGACGCCCAACCGCTGGCATCGGACGATCGCCTACACGCTGATGCTGGCGGCGCTGCCGATTTTGTGGTTCCTGTGGCGCGATCTCGGGCCGCCTTGGGCGGTGGGATTCTTTCTGCTGGGGCTGTTCCAGTTCCGGCTTCTGCTGATCCACTGGGCAAAGCGCGCCTGGCGCCACTTCAAGGGGCAAGCCGATGCCTGACATTATCGACCGCCTGCCTGCCGTGCGCGGGCGGCTGACCCCGAACCGGCCGCTGGCCGACCTGTCCTGGCTGCGCGTCGGCGGCCCGGCCGAGGTACTGTTCCAGCCTGCGGACCTCGACGATCTGACCGCGTTTCTCAGGGGTCTGCCCGCCGATGTGCCGGTGTTCCCGGTCGGTGTCTGCTCCAACCTGATCATCCGCGATGGCGGGATCAGGGGGGTGGTGATCCGGCTTGGCCGCGGGTTCAACGGCATCGAGATCAAGGGCGACACGGCGCGCGTCGGCGCCGCCGCGCTGGATGCGCAGGTTGCAAAGCGCGCCGCCGAAGCGGGCGTTGACCTTGCGTTCCTGCGCACGATTCCCGGCAGCATCGGCGGTGCGGTGCGTATGAATGCTGGCTGCTATGGCCGCTACACCGCCGATGTCGTGACCGAAGTGACGGCCGTAACCCGTTCGGGTGAGGTGCTGCGCCTGTCCCCCGAGGACCTGCGATTCGCCTATCGCTCGACGCAGCTGCCCGCCGATACGCTGATCGTCGAGGCCGTGCTGCGCGGCCCGTTTCGCGCGCCCGAGGACATCGAGGCGGCGATGCAGGACGCGCTCGACAAGCGCGAGGCCAGCCAGCCGGTCCGCGACCGCTCGTGCGGGTCGACCTTCCGCAACCCGGCGGGCTATTCGTCGACCGGGCGCGACGACGATGTGCATGACCTGAAGGCCTGGAAGCTGATCGATGATGCAGGCCTGCGCGGCGCGCGGCTGGGCGGGGCGCGCATGTCGCCGAAGCACTCGAATTTCCTGATTAACGAGGGTGGCGCTTCTGCCACAGAACTCGAAGAGTTGGGCGAGAAGGTCCGCGAAACGGTTCTCAAAAATTCAGGCATAGAATTAGAGTGGGAAATCATGCGGGTGGGGGAACCTCTTAAACCAGTGGCCCCGTCCGACAAGTAACTAGAACAATCCCCGAGACGACCGTCAGAGTCGATCCGGGGCGTATCGAGGCGGGTCATGTCGAGCAGGACACTTCCCCGCGTCGCGGTCCTGATGGGCGGACCCTCTGCGGAGAGGGAGGTCTCGCTGTCGTCGGGTCGTGAGTGCGCGGCCGCATTGAGGGGCGAGGGCTACGAGGTCGTCGAGATCGACGCCGGCGCCGACCTGTGCGCCCGGCTGACCACCGAAAAACCCGATGTCGTCTTCAACGCGCTTCACGGTCGCTGGGGCGAGGATGGTTGCGTGCAGGGCATCCTGGAATGGATGCGCATACCCTACACCCACTCCGGCGTGCTGGCCTCGGCGCTTGCGATGGACAAGATTCGCGCCAAGGAAGCCTTCGCTGCCGCCGGTCTGCCGGTCGCCGAAAGCCGACTCGTCACCGCCGATGAGGCTCGTAGCTCACACCCGATCGCGCCGCCCTATGTGGTGAAGCCCTACAACGAGGGATCCTCGGTCGGTGTCTACATCGTTCACGAGCAGGCGAACGCGCCCGCTCAGTTGGACGACAAGATGCCCGAGATGGTCATGGTCGAAGCCTTCGTACCGGGCCGGGAACTGACCGTGTCGGTCATGGATGGCCGGTCGCTGACCGTAACCGATATCGTGACCGAGGGCTGGTATGACTACGATGCCAAGTACAAGGCTGGCGGCTCGCGCCATGTGGTGCCCGCCGACCTGCCGTCCGAGATATTCGACGCCTGCATGGCGCATGCCGCGACCGCCCACCGGGCGCTTGGCTGCCGCGGCGTGTCGCGTAGCGATTTCCGCTGGGATGAAACGAAGGGGCTCGAGGGGCTGATCCTTCTCGAGACGAACACGCAGCCAGGGATGACCCCCACGTCTCTGGTGCCGGAGCAAGCCGCCCACGAGGGTATTTCGTTCGGCCAGCTTGTCTCCTGGATGGTGGGAGACGCCTCATGCTTCCGGTAAAGGCGCCGCGCGACCCCGCGCCAAGTCGGCTGAAGTACCGACTGGAACGCCTGTGGCTGCGTCCCGCCATCCGAAATTCCGTGCGCATCGGCCTGCCGGTCGCCGTGCTTGCCTGGTGCGTCGCAGCCGCCGCGACGGACCCAGGCGTACGGCAGGCCGTCGCCGAGCGTACCCAGGCCGCCCGCGACGCCATCGCCGCGCACCCCGCGCTGCGGGTCGAGCGGCTGGAGCTGAACCCGGTGAGCGAGGAACTGACCGAGGCACTCGGCCCGGTGCTCGACATCGCCTTCCCGATCAGCTCGATGGACCTTGACCTTGGCGAACTGCACGACCGCGTCGTTGCACTAGAGGCGGTGGAAAGCGCCAGCGTCCGCATCGAGAGCGGCGGCACGCTGAAGATTTCTGTCGCCGAGCGCACGCCGCAGATCCTCTGGCGCCGGTCCGATGGCTCGCTTGACCTGCTGGACAAGGGTGGGTTCCGCGTCGGCGCCGCCCAGGGTCGCGAAGCCTGGCCCGAGCTTCCGCTGATTGCGGGTGAGGGTGCCAACGAGGCCGCAGCCGAGGCCTTGTCGCTTCTCAAGCTCGCCGCGCCGCTCGAAGCTCGCATGCGCGGTCTGGTCCGCATTGGCGCGCGGCGCTGGAACCTGGAACTTGCGAACGGCATCACCGTCATGCTGCCCGCTGTCGAGGCCGAAGCGGCGCTGGCCCGCGCCCTGGCGCTCGACGACGCGGAAGACATTTTCGGCCGCGACCTGAGCCATGTCGACATGCGCGATGGGCGCCGCCCGATCCTGCGCCTGCGTCCGCAGGCGTATGAAACCATGCAGGCACTACGCAACCCCGAGGGAGAACGCGACGCATGAGCCATGTGTTCGAAGCGCAGCGCGCCATGAGAGCGCGCCGTGAGGCCGCCTTGCGGCGCGGTGTCGTGGCGGTGCTGGATATCGGCACCAGCAAGATCGCCTGCCTTGTCCTTCGTTTCGCCCCTGGCAGCGAAGACGCCGAGCAACGCCAGACCCGTCACGGCCTGACACACGGGGCGTTCCGCGTGATCGGCGCCGCCACCACGCGCTCGCGCGGCGTCCGCTGCGGCGAGATCACCGCTATGGACGAGACCGAACGTGCCATCCGTACCGCCGTTCAGGCCGCGCAGAAGATGGCAGGCGTTCGCGTCGACCACGTCATCGCCAGCTTCGGCGGCGGTGGTCCGCGCTCCTACGGACTGTCCGGCGAGGTTCGCGTCGAGAACGGCGAGGTGTCCGAACTGGACGTCGGCCACGCCCTTGCCGCCTGCGAGGTGCCCGATTACGGGCACGGCCGCGAGGCGCTGCACGCGCTACCGGTCAACTTCACCCTCGACAGCCGCACTGGCCTGCGCGACCCGCGCGGTCAGATCGGCGCCCGGCTGGCCGTCGACATGCACTTGCTGACGGTGGATGCGGCGACCGTCCACAACATCCTGCACTGCTTCCGCCGCTGCGACCTGGAACTCGCTGGCCTGACCATCGCGCCTTATGCCGCCGGGATTGCCGCGCTGGTCGAGGACGAGCAGGAACTTGGCGCTGCATGCATCGACATCGGCGGCGGCACCACCGGCATTTCGATCTTCGCCAAGCGGCACATGATTTATGCCGACACCGTGCCGATGGGCGGGCATCACGTGACCTCGGACATCTGCCAGGGGCTGCACATCCCGATGGCAACCGCCGAACGGATCAAGACGCTGAACGGCGGCGTTCTGGCGACTGGCGCCGACGACCGCGACCTGATCGAGATCCCCTCGGCCTTCGAGGGCTCCGAGCGGGATCGCCAGCAGATCTCGCGCTCGGAACTGATTGGGGTGATGCGCCCTCGCATGGAAGAGATCCTCGAGGAGGTCCGCGACCGCCTGGACGCCTCTGGGTTCGAGTACCTCCAGGGTCAGCGTATCGTTCTGACCGGCGGCTCGGCGCAGGTGCCGGGGCTGGAGGAACTCGCCGCGCGCATTCTCGGGCGCCAGGTGCGCGTCGGCAAGCCGCTGCGCGTTCAGGGCCTGCCGCAGGCCGCGACCAGCAGCGCCTTCGCGGCCTCGGTCGGGCTGGCGCTTCACGCCTCGGCCCCGCAGGACGAATGCTGGGATTTCGAGATGCCGTCCGATCGCGTCGGGGCCCGCCGCGTGCGCCGCGCGATCCGCTGGTTCAGGGAGAACTGGTAACCCTTACGCGCCGCGTCCCGGGCGCGACTGTTTCAACCGCCTCACAGGCCGCGATCTGGTGTTCTCCTATGGCGAATCACCAGATACGGCTTGCCTTCGCCGATTCGACACAAAATCCGTGACCTCACGCAGATCATGGTTTACGTTACAGAATCAGCAGGACTTTTCACGAACCGTGCCCAGAAAGCGGTCGGCAGATACAGGCGGATACATCCATGGCTTTGACTCTCAGCATGCCCGAGCAGCATGACCTGCGTCCCCGCATCACCGTGTTCGGTGTCGGCGGCGCCGGCGGTAACGCCGTCAACAACATGATCGAGAAGAACCTGGAAGGCGCCGAGTTCGTGGTGGCAAACACCGACGCTCAGGCACTGGCCCAGAACAATGCGCAGCAAAAGCTGCAACTGGGCGTCCAGGTGACCCAGGGCCTTGGCGCTGGCGCCCGTCCGGCGGTCGGCTCGGCCGCGGCCGAAGAATCGATTGAGATGATCGTCGACCAGCTATCGGGCGCGCACATGTGCTTCATCACCGCCGGCATGGGCGGCGGGACCGGCACCGGCGCGGCCCCGATCATCGCCCGTGCGGCGCGCGAAATGGGCATCCTGACCGTCGGCGTCGTGACCAAGCCCTTCCAGTTCGAAGGCGCCAAGCGCATGCGTCAGGCCGAGGCTGGTGTCGAGGAACTGCAGCGCGTCGTGGACACGCTGATCGTGATCCCGAACCAGAACCTGTTCCGCCTCGCCAACGAGAAGACGACCTTCACCGAGGCGTTTTCGATGGCGGACGACGTTCTCTATCAGGGCGTCAAGGGCGTCACCGACCTGATGGTTCGCCCGGGCATCATCAACCTCGACTTCGCCGACATCCGCTCGGTGATGGACGAGATGGGCAAGGCGATGATGGGCACCGGCGAGGCCGAGGGCGAGGACCGCGCGGTTCAGGCGGCCGAGAAGGCCATAGCGAACCCGCTTCTGGACGAGATCAGCCTCAAGGGCGCCCGCGGCGTGCTGATCAACGTGACCGGCGGTACCGACCTGACCCTGTTCGAACTGGACGAAGCGGCGAACCGGATCCGTTCGGAAGTTGATCCCGAGGCGAACATCATCGTCGGTTCGACCCTCGATCCAGATATGGAAGGCCAGATGCGCGTTTCGGTCGTCGCAACTGGCATCGACGTCGCCCAGGGCGAGGTCGAGACCCCGATGCCGCAGCGCCAATCGGCTGCCCCGGCGCGCCGTACGCCCGAGCCGGCTCCGCAGCCTGAGCAGGCCGAAGCCCCGATGGGCCGCAGCTTCATCGACACGCGCGCCGAAGACACACCGCCGGCCGAGGCACCGGCGGCCCCGGCTCCGGCGGCTTACGTCCAGCCCGCCAGCCAGCCGCAGGCCCGGCAGCCCGAGGCTCCGGCCCCGGTGCAGCAGAGCTTCGAGGCCGTGGAGCAGCCGCAGCCGGCACCGCAGGTCGAACAGGTCGAACCGCAGCCGGCTCCGGTCGAAGCCGCAGGTCTGCGCCAACCGGGCGAGCCTTCGCCCGAAACCATTGCGCGCCTCCAGGCTGCGGTCTCGCACAACCCCGAGGGCGGTGCGACCCCGCGTCTTCAAGCCGAGCGCCGCGAGCCGGCTCACAAGCCCGCGCAGCACGCCGAAGAGCAGAGTCGCTTCGCGATCAACAACCTGATCCACAAGATGACCGGCGGCCGGGATGCCAGCGGTGCCGTTCGGCGCCCTCAGCAGGCCCAGGCCGAACAGCCCCAGCGCAGCGGCGAAGTGGAGCGTGACCCGAACGAAATCCCCGCCTTCCTGCGGCGCCAGGCGAACTGACGCTAGGGAAATAGGCGGATATTCGCCAAAGTATTCGCGGGCGTCCCTCCGGGGCGCCCGCTTTCTTTTGGAATCAGGACTTTGCTGCAGTTTGTAGGAATTCGTCACACGATGTGAGTTGTTCCACCCTGACCCTCGGCTTACCCAGACCCTAGTTGAGTACCGGTAAGCCCGGCGCCACGAAGTACAGGCGTAGTGGCGACAAGACGGGCGAAAGGAGAGGCCGTGCAGACGACGCTTAAGAAAGATGTCCAGATGGTCGGCATCGGCCTGCACTCAGGCCGCCCCGCGCGCATCACCCTGCGACCTGCCGACGCCGGAACCGGCGTACGCTTCCGCCGCATCGACGTGACCGACCGCGACCCGGTGATCCCGGCGCGCTTCGACCTTGTCTCGGACACCACGCTGAACACGCGGCTGACCAACGCCGCCGGCGTCTCGGTCTCGACGGTCGAGCACCTGATGGCGGCCTTCGCCGGGTGCGGCCTGCACAACGTGCTGGTCGACATCGACGGCCCCGAGATCCCGATCATGGACGGCAGCTCCCGCCGCTTCGTCCGCGAGATTGTGGGCGCTGGTCTGATCAGCACCCGCGAGCCGCTTACCGCCTGGCGCGTCCGCAAGGAAGTGGTTCTGGAAGATGGCGACGTACGCGCCTCACTGGCGCCGTTCGACGGGCTGTCGATCTCGTTCGAGATTGAGTTCCCAGACGCTGCCATTGGCCACCAGATGCACACGCTCGACATGGCCAACGGCGCTTTCGTGCGCGAGCTGTCGGATTGCCGCACCTTCTGCCGTCGGGCCGAGGTCGACTACATGCAGTCACGCGGGTTGGCCTTGGGTGGAACGCTCGACAACGCCGTCGTGATCGACGGTGCCGAAGTGCTGAACCCCGAGGGTTTTCGTCGCACCGACGAATGCGTCCGGCACAAGATGCTCGACGCGCTCGGCGATCTGTCGCTGGCCGGAGCCCCGATCCTGGGTGCCTACACCGGTTTGCGAGCCGGCCACGGAGCGACAAACCGGCTGCTGCGCAAGCTTTTTGCGACAGAGGGCGCGGTCGAGCGGGTGGTCTGCCCTCCCGAGCTGGTCCAGCGTCTGCCGGGTTTCGGTATCCGTCCCGCGGACCTCGCGGCGGCAGTCTGAACCGCAGCAACAAGCGGCGGCTTGAACACGGACCGGCGGGTTTCGATCCGGCCGGTCTTTTCGTCCCCGTCGTGGGTGTGCTAGGTCAAATCCGGCACCGGTGTTCGCACCGGAAACAGGAGCAGAGGCGCGACAGTGCACAAGGCGGCAGCCCTATTTACATTGCTGACGATTCTGACGGCCTGCGGCGGCAGCGGTGACGGCGATCTGCCTGATGTCGACGGCCGTTCCGCGCAGGAAATCTACCTTGCGGCGGAACGTGAATTGCAAACAGGCCGTCCGGTCAACGCCGGCCGTCTGTTTGACGAGGTCGAACGGCTTTACCCGTATTCCGAATGGTCGAAGCGGGCGATGATCATGTCCGCCTTCTCCTACTACGATGCAAAGCGATTCACGGACGCCCGTGCCGCAGCCGAACGCTACTTGGACTTCTATCCTGCCGACGAAGACGCGGCCTACGCGCAGTACCTGATCGCGCTCAGCTACTACGATCAGATTGCCGATGTCGCGCGTGATCAGACAACCACCTTCGATGCGCTTCAGGCCTTGCGTGAGACGATCGAGCGCTATCCCGACAGCGACTTCTCGAAATCCGCCGAACTGAAGTTCGACCTCGCCCTCGACCACCTCGCGGGCAAGGAGATGGAGATCGGGCGCTACTATCTGAAGAAGCAGCACTACACGGCTGCGATCAATCGCTTCCGCGTGGTGGTACAGGACTTCCCGACCACCCAGCACACCGCCGAGGCGCTGCACCGGCTGGTGGAGTCCTATCTGTCGCTGGGACTGGTCGACGAGGCGCAGACCGCCGGTGCGATCCTTGGTTACAACCATCAGGGCACCGTGTGGTATCAGGACAGCTTCGCGCTGCTGACCGGGCAGGGGCTGACGCTCGACCCGGCAGGAGACAGCTGGCTGACGCGCATCTACCGGCAAGTGATCCAGGGCAAATGGCTCTGACAGGGAAAGGTCTGCGCTGACATGCTGCGCGAGCTTTCGATCCGCGACATGCTGCTGATCGAGACGCTGGACCTGACTTTCCAGCCCGGCCTCAACGTCCTTACGGGCGAGACCGGGGCCGGAAAGTCTATCCTTCTCGATTCGCTGGGTTTCGTGCTGGGATGGCGCGGACGCGCCGAACTGGTGCGTCAGGGCGCCGATCAGGGCGAGGTCACGGCCGTGTTTGAACTGGCCTCGGGGCACCCCGCCAACGCGGTGCTCGAGGAAGCCGGTCTGGACCCGGACGACCAGCTGATCCTGCGCCGCATCAACTCGGCGGATGGGCGCAAGCGAGGGTTTGTCAACGACCGCCGTGTGTCAGGTGACGTGCTGCGCGCGCTCTCTGCGACGCTGGTAGAACTGCACGGCCAGCAGGACGACCGGGGGCTTCTGGACCCGCGGGAACATCGCGCGTTGCTCGACGCCTTCGGGGAGTTGGACACGCTGCGCTCCGACGTCCGCGAGGCATGGCGGGCGCTCTCCGCCGCCCGCACGGCACGCGAGAAGGCCGAGGCCGCGCTGGCCGAGGCTGCCCGTGATGCCGAGTTCCTGCGCCATTCTGTGGCCGAACTGACCGATCTGTCGCCCGAGCCGGGCGAGGAAGAGACGCTCGACACCGCACGCCGTGAGATGCAGACCGCCGCTCGCATCAAGGACGAGGTGGCCCGCGCGGTCGAGATCATGGGCCCCGACGGTGCCGAGGGCCGGATGGCCGAGGCGATCCGCTGGCTGGAGTCGGTTGCCGACCGGGCAGGGGGCGCGCTCGAGGATCCGATCGCCGCTCTGGGCCGTGCCTTGAGCGAGCTGAGCGAGGCGCAATCCGCGACCGAGAGTTTCCTCGACCGCCTGGAATTCGATCCCTACGGGCTGGAACGCACCGAGGAACGGCTGTTCGCGATCCGCGGTCTTGCGCGCAAGCATGACGTCCTGCCTGAAGAACTGCCTGCGCTCAGTGCCGAACTGTCCGCGCGGCTGGCGGCCATCGACGGAGGCGAGGACGAGATCGACCGCCTGCAGAAAGCCGAGGCCGCCGCGCAGAAAGCCTATGACGCCGCTGCAGGCGCGTTGACGGACGCGCGCCGCGAGGCTGCCGGGCGGCTGGATACGCAAATGGCCGAGGAACTGGCGCCGCTCAAAATGGAGCGCGCGGTCTTCGAGACGCGGATCACCCAGGCCGATCCGGGCCCCGAGGGACAGGACGCGGTGAACTTCACCGTCGCCACGAACCCTGGCGCCCCAGCGGGGCCCCTTGGCAAGATCGCTTCGGGCGGCGAGCTGTCGCGCTTCCTTCTGGCGCTGAAGGTCTGCCTGTCGCGCCGCGCTGAAGGCTTGACGATGATCTTCGACGAAATCGACCGCGGCGTGGGCGGCGCGACCGCCGACGCGGTCGGACGGCGACTGGCGAAGGTCGCGGACGGCGCGCAGGTTCTGGTGGTCACGCACTCGCCGCAGGTTGCGGCGCTTGGTGGGCATCACTTCCAGGTGGCGAAGTCCGTGAGCGATGGTTCGACTCGGACGCGGGTGATGCCGCTGGATGCGGCAGCGCGGGTGGACGAGATCGCCCGGATGCTGTCAGGCGATCGGATTTCCGAGGAAGCGCGCTCTGCCGCGCGGGCACTGCTGGGCGACCTCGCTGCCTGACGCCGAAAACGAGAACGCCGGCCCAAGGGCCGGCGCATGTGTTTCGGATCCGTACGATGATCAGACCAGCACGACCTGCGTGCCGATCACGACCTGATCGTAGAGCCACTCGATCTGGTGGTTGTAGAGCCCGATGCAGCCGTTTGACGAGCGGCGGCCGATCTTCCGAACGTCGTTGGTGCCGTGAATGCGGTAGTACTGCCAGCTGAGGTTCAGCGCGCGGGTGCCGAGCGGGTTCTCGGGGCCGGGGCCGACGTAGTCCGGCAGCTCCGGGTTGCGGCTCAACATGTCCGGGGTCGGGCGCCATTCCGGTGCGGGACGCTTCAACACCACCTCGGTACGGCCGCGGCGGGTCAGCTCGTCCGTCAGCGGGACCGAGGTCGGGAAGATCTTCGGCTCGGGGTCGGCTTCCGACCAGTAGTAGAGCGCGCGAGCGTTGGTGTCGCACAGGATGCATCCGTTGGCGCGGTTCTCGAAGTAGTCTTCCCAGCGGTGCGATGACAGTCCCGAAACCCGACGGGTGATGCTGCCGGTGTCCTGGGCGCGGATGATACCGGGCGCAGCCAGAGTCGCTGCGGCCCCAGCCAGAAAGGTGCGGCGTGCAATGGCCATTTTGATTACTGCTCCTGAGTCATGCCTCGTGCCCAAAAATCGCGGAATCCGCGCGCTCAGGCAAGACACGTGTCGTTGAACGGCGGCAAAAATCCGCCGGTTCTAGCCGAAACGCACCACTTTTCCGGGGTTGAGGATGTTCTTCGGATCAAGCGCGCGCTTGATCTCCGCCATCACGTCCCAGGCGGCACCGTGCTCGGCTTCCATATAGCGCATCTTGCCCATGCCGACGCCATGCTCGCCGGTGACGGTACCTCCCATGCCGATGGCGCGTTTGTTCATCCGGCCCGCCAGGTCCATAGCCACGTCGCGTTCGGTCTCGTTACCGGGTTCGATAAGCAGGCTGCTGTGAAAGTTGCCGTCGCCCACATGGCCGACCATCGCTGCCGTCAGGGGACTCGCGTCGATATCAGCGCAGGTCTCGGTAACGGCATCGGCCAGCCGCGAGATCGGCACGCAGATGTCGGTGACGATCGGCTTGCAGCCGGGTCGCAGCGACATGATCGCGTAGTGCACGCCGTGCCGCATCTTCCAGAGCTTCGTGCGTTCTTCTGGCCTGGTGGACCACTGGAAGTCCGCGCCGCCATTTTCGCGCGCCAGTTCAGCGACGGTCTCGGACTGTTCGGCCACGCCTGCCTCGGAGCCGTGGAACTCAAGGAACAGGTGCGGGGCTTCCGGAAGGCCGGCGTCCGAATGGATGTTGAACCCACGCGCGGTCATCGCGTCGACGAACTCCATCCGCGCGATGGGAACGCCCATCTGGATCGTCTGAATCACGGTATTGACCGCGCCGCGGATGTCGTCGAACCGGCAGATCGCGGCCGAGATCGCCTCGGGCTGGCCCTGAAGCCGCAAGGTCAGTTCGGTGATGATCCCGAGCGTGCCTTCCGAGCCCACCATCAGCTTTGTCAGATCGTAGCCTGACGAGGACTTCCGCGCGCGCGAGCCGGTGCGGATGATACGACCGTCCGCCGTCACCACCTCCAGCGCCAGGACGTTCTCGCGCATGGTCCCGTATCGCACTGCTGTCGTGCCCGAGGCGCGCGTCGCGGCCATGCCGCCCAGCGAGGCGTTTGCGCCGGGATCGACCGGAAAGAAGAGGCCCGTGGCGCGAAGTTCGGTGTTCAGCGCCTCGCGGGTGACACCGGGCTGGACCACGGCGTCCATGTCCTCGGCGTGGATCGCGAGCACCTTGTCCATCCGGCTCATATCCAGCGAGATGCCGCCCTGGATCGCCAGCGCGTTGCCCTCCAGCGACGTTCCGGTGCCCCATGGGATGATCGGACAGCCCTCCTCGGCGCAGATGCGGACGATGCGGGCGACCTCCTCGGTCGAGCCGGGGAAAGCCACGCCGTCGGGCGGTGTCTGGGGGAACCATGCCTCGTTCTGGCCGTGCACTTCGAGGACGGCCTGGGTCGTCGCGAAGCGGTCGCCAAGTTCCCCGCGCAGCCTTTCGACGGCAGTTTCGATCGACATCTGGTCCTCCCCGTACTCTGTCGCGGCGGAGCCTAGACCGCGCGCCGGGGAAGGGAAAGTAGGACCGTGTCCGGGAGCGCACATGCAGCGCAACCGGTCTCACAATTCAGCCGGACCCCTTGAAACTGCCGCATTCTGGGCGCACACGAAAAAGGAAGCCGCACAGATTCCGGAGGTTCGCCCCGATGGGTTCCCAGATCCGACCGCGCACTGCCGCTCCCCGGCCGGACGGGAGGCAGGGCTGAGCGATGTCGGAGGTAGGAGAACTTCTCAGAGGGCAGTTCGATCGCGGGGCGCGGCATTGCTCACACGCCCTGAAGACGGTGCGGACGCGCGGGCTCGGCGCGGTGCAGTTCTGGCTGGTGGCGCTGTTCATCGGAATTGCCGCGGGCTTCGCGGCCGTCGGTTTCCGACTTGGGATCGAAACCCTTCAGGAACTGATCTACGGCGCCAATGACGAGGTTCTGGCCAGCCACCTCGCGACGCTGCACTGGTCCTGGGTGGTTGCCATCCCGATCCTTGGCGGGCTGGTGGTCGGCGTGATCCTCAACGCCCTGACCCCGGACGGCAAGGCGCACACCGTCGCCCAGGTGATCGAGGGGGCCGCCTTGCGCGACGGCCGGGTCGATACCCGCTATGGCTTTGCCTCGGCGCTGGCAGCGCTGGTGACGCTCTCGACCGGGGGCTCGACCGGGCGCGAGGGGCCGGTGGTGCACTTCGGCGCAACGATTGCAACCTGGGTGTCGAAGCTGATCCGCGCCGACGGGCTGACGGGACGCGACCTGATGGGCTGCGCCGTCGCGGCGGCTGTCTCGGCCAGTTTCAACGCGCCGATCGCCGGGGCGATCTTCGCCCTCGAAGTGGTGCTGCGGCATTTCGCGGTGCACGCCTTCGCCCCGATCGTGATCGCTTCGGTGGCGGGCGCCGTGGTCAGTCGCCTGTTCGTGGGCGACGTGACCGAGTTCATCCTGCCGATCCACACCCTCGACTTCTACCAGGAACTGCCCGCTTTCATGATCCTCGGCCTGATCTGTGGCGGGGTCGGTGCGGTGATGATCTGGTCGCTGGTGATCGCCGAGGACCTCGGCGACGCGGTCACGAAACAACTGAAGATCCCGCGCTGGCTGCGGCCAGCCCTCGCCGGTGCCTTGCTGGGCGGCATCGCGGTGTTCTTCCCCCACATCATCGGTGTCGGCTACGAGACGACCTCCCGCGCGCTGACCGAGGGCCTGCTTCTGCACGAGGCTCTGGTCTTTGCGGCGGTGAAGGTGATTGCCGTTTCGATCACCATCGCCGGGCGCATGGGCGGCGGCGTGTTCTCGCCCTCGCTGATGCTGGGGGCGTTGACCGGCTTGGGCTACGGGATCGTCGCGACCTCGCTGTTCCCGGCGGTCTCGGGAACCGCAGCACTCTATGCCTTGGCGGGCACCGGGGCGGTGGCTGCCTCGGTGCTAGGCGCGCCGATCTCGACCACGCTGATCATCTTCGAGATGACCGGCGACTGGCAGGCGGGGCTTGCCGTGATGGTCGCCGTGTCACTGTCCTCGGCGCTGTCCACGCGGCTGGTGGCGCACAGCTACTTCCTGACGGTGATCGAGCGGCGCGGGCGCAAGCTGGCGCATGGGCCGCAGGACTATCTGCCTGCAACGATCCGGCTTGGCCGCCTGATGGTGCCGCTGGGCGACGGCGGTCCGGGGTCGATGGGGCAGATCCAGGATCTGGTGGAACAGGGCGTCTGGCTGACGCCCGAAGACACGCTCGAGCGTGCGCTGCCGATGCTGGAGCAGGGCGGGGCGGGCTATCTGCCGATTGCCCGGCCCCTTGAAGACGGCACCCCCGACGTGCTGGGGGTGGTCAGTCACATCGATGCGCTCAAGGCCTACAACCGCGCGCTCTGCGCTATCGCGCGCGAGGAGCATTCCTGAGCGCGGAGGCTTCCGTTCAGAGCTGTTCGACGGTCACGCCGTCACGCACCTGGAAGGCCACGTGACCGGTGATCTGGGTGTATTCCTCGTGCGGGGCCTCGTAGGACCAGGCGGCGTCGGGCAGTGTCCCGCTCTTGGCGCCGATCGAATAATAGGTCGCCTGGCCCATGTTCGGGCTGACGGTGGTGCTGTCCGAGCGGTCGAGAAAGTCCATCTCGATATCGTCGCGCGGAAAATAGATTACCGGGGGATAACCTTCCTCGATCAGCTCGAGCGCGTTCGGGCTTTCGCCGATCACGGCGCCACCGGCCCGGACGACCCAGTGCCCTGTTGCGGGTCGAATCGTGATGGTCTTGGTCAGCATGCGCAGTCCTCCACAAAGCGTCTTACCGCAGGTTTATGACGGGACCGTCACAAGGAGACCGTGTCAGAGAGCGCGAGTCGCGTCCGACAACCAGTCGCGTGCCTTGTCCGATACCAGCGGGGACAGCCGGTCCCGTACCGTGCGGTGATAGGAGTCGAGCCAGTCTCGCTCCTCCGAGCCCAGAAGATGGACGTCAATCAGCCTCAGGTCAATCGGGACGTAGGTGAGGGTCTCGAACGACAGCATCTGCCGGTCGCCGCCGTCGGGCGTGTCCGGCGCGCGCACCGCCAGAAGGTTCTCGATCCGGATGCCGAATGCGCCCTCTCGGTAATAGCCGGGCTCGTTGGACAGGATCATGCCGGGCAGAAGAGGCTCGATACTGCGGCGCGACAGGCCGGCCGGCCCTTCGTGTACGCCGAGGTAGGCGCCGACGCCGTGGCCCGTGCCATGATCGTAGTCCATTCCCGCCTGCCAGAGCGCGATCCGGGCCAGCGCATCCAGATCGCGCCCCGCCAGCCCCTCGGGCCAGCGCGCGCGGGAGATGGCAATCATGCCCTTGAGCACGAGCGTGAACGCGCGCCGCGCCTCGGGATCCGCCGGTCCGGTGGCGACTGTGCGGGTGATGTCGGTGGTCCCATCGACATACTGGCCACCGGAATCGACCAGCAGCAGGTCTCCGGGCGTCACCGCGCGATCGGTGTCCTCGGTCACGCGGTAGTGGACGATGGCGCCGTCCGGTCCCGCGCCGCAGATCGTGTCGAAGCTGATGTCGCGCAGGGCATTGGTCGCGCGCCGCCGCGCTTCCAGTTCCCGAACCACGGCGATCTCGGTCAGCGAGCCGCCCGCAACTGCCTCGTCCAGCCAGCACAGAAACTCGACCATCGCGGCGCCATCGCGCAGATGCGCGGCGCGGGCGCCGGCAAGCTCGGCGCCGGTCTTGGTCGCTTTCGGCAGGATGCAGGGATCGCGCATCCAGCGGATCTCGATCCCCGCCGCCGACAGCCGATCAGATACCCAGGCGGGCGCCGAGTCGCGGTCGACACCCACGGGCCCCTTCAACACATCGAGCGCCAGTCCGAACTCGGACGGAGGCGCAACGGTCACCTCGGCACCCAGGTGCCTGCGTGCAGCTTCGTCCAGCTTGGCCGGATCGGTGAACAGCGACAGCCGCGCATCGTTGTGCAGGATTGCGAAGGCATGGACCGCCGGCATCCGGGGCACGTCGCTGCCACGGATGTTCAGCAGCCACGATATCGAATCCGGCAGTGTCAGCACAACCGCGCGCACGCCATCGTCGCGCATCTCTTCGGCAATCTCGGTGCGTTTGTCGCCGTGGCCCCGGCCTGCGAGTTCCAGCGGGTGCGGCTCGACCTTGCCGCGCGGCGGCGCAGGCTGGTCGTCCCAGACGGTGTCGACGAGATTGTCCACGGCCACTAGCTTCACTCCGGCACGCTCCAGCGCCTTGGTCCAGGTCTCGATGGCCTTCGCCGTGTGCAGCCAGGGATCATAGGCCAGCACATGTCCCGGCTGCATCGTCGCGGCGGCCCATTCCTCGGGCTTGTCCTTCGGGATCGATTTCTGCGCCAGGACGCTGCCGTCAACCTGCGTTGCGGCTTGAAGCGTATAGCGCCCGTCCACGAACAGCGCGGCCTCGTCCGTCAGGACCACCGCCAGCCCGGCCGAGCCGGTGAACCCGGTCAGCCACGAGAGCCGGGCGTCGCGGTCGGCCACGAACTCGCCCTGGTGGGCGTCGGCACGCGGGACCAGGAACCCATGCACACCGGCCTCGGCCATTGCCTTGCGCAACGCGGCGATCCGGGGCGGCCCCAGCTCTGGGGCCGACGGCGTCGTGAAGTCCTGGAACATCAGGCAGCGCGCCCCTTCCGTTTGCCGCTGTCCTGCTCGAACAGGGCGGCCAGCTGGTCGGTCATCGCGCCGGCAAGCTGCTCGACGTCGGTGATGGTCACCGCGCGCTGGTAGTAGCGGGTCACGTCATGGCCGATACCGATGGCGATCAGCTCGACCGCGCGGCGGCGTTCGATCATCGCGATCACGTCGCGCAGGTGCTTCTCGAGGAAGTTCGCCGGGTTCACGCTGAGCGTCGAATCGTCCACCGGTGCACCGTCCGAGATCACCATCATGATGCGCCGCGCCTCGGGACGGCCAAGCATCCGGCGGTGCGCCCATTCCAGCGCCTCGCCGTCGATGTTCTCTTTCAGCAGACCTTCCTTCATCATCAGGCCGAGGTTCGGCCGTGCCCGCCGCCAGGGGGCATCGGCGCGCTTGTAGACGATGTGGCGCAGGTCGTTCAGTCGGCCGGGCAGGGGCGGGCGGCCCTGCGCCAGCCAGTGCTCGCGGCTTTGTCCGCCCTTCCAGGCGCGGGTGGTGAAACCCAGGATCTCGCATTTCACCTGGCAGCGCTCCAGCGTCCGGGCCAGCACGTCGGCGCAAATCGCGGCGATGCTGATCGGTCGCCCGCGCATCGAGCCCGAGTTGTCCAGCAGCAGCGTCACCACCGTGTCGCGGAACTCGGTGTCGGTCTCCTGCTTGAACGAGAGCGGCGTCGTCGGGTTCGCAACCACGCGCGCCAGCCTCCCCGCATCGAGCGTGCCTTCCTCGAGGTCGAACTCCCAGCTGCGGTTCTGCTGTGCCTGAAGCCGCCGCTGCAATCGGTTCGCCAAGCGGCTGACTGCCCCCTTGAGCGGCTCGAGCTGCTGATCCAGGTAGGCACGCAACCGCTCCAGCTCTGCCGGATCGGCCAGGTCTTCGGCGGCGATCTCCTCGTCGTACTTGGTCGAGTACACCTTGTAGTCCGGGTCCGCGTCCGAGACCGGCGGCGGCAACTGATCCTGCGGAGGCTCGCCGTCGTCGGCGTCCATCTCCTCGGACTCCTCGGCGTCCTCCTGCTCCTCGGTCGAGACATGGGCGGTCTGCGTGTCGACCTGCTCGGTGTCCTGTTCCTGCTCGCGGGCGTCGGCGTCGTCGGGCTTTTCCTCGTCCTCGCCGCCCTGGTCGGGCTCCTGCTGGGCGGTCTGCTCCTCTTGGCTTTCGTCGCCCTGCTCGGTCTCGTCCTCGAGGTCCGGGTCCTCACCCAGCTGGTCGCCATAGCCGAGGTCGCGGATCACCTGCCGCGCGGTGCGTGAGAAGGCGCGCTGGTCGTCCAGCACCTCCCCAAGCCGCGCCAGCGTCTCGCCGGCCTGTGCGTCCAGCTTGTCGCGCCACAGGTCCAGGGCGGTCTGCGCCGCCTTGGGCAGCGGACGCCCCGTCGCCTTCTGGCGCAGCAGATAGCCGGCGGCATCGGCAAGCGAGGCGTCCTCGGGCTTCGAGGCGCTGGCATAGCCCTTGCGGCGGCAATCCTCGGCGATCTTGGCGTCGATGTTCCCGGCGGTGCCTGGCATCGCGCGGGCGCCCATCGCCTCGCAGCGGGCGGTCTCCATCGCCTCGTAGAGCGCGGTCGCGTCCGGTCCCTGCGGCGCATAGCGCGTGTGCGTGGCGTCACTGTGATAGCGGCGGCGCAGCGCGAAGGCGTCAGCCGTGCCGCGCGCCAGCATCACCTCGTCGCGGGTCATCCGCCGGGTGACCTGAGGCAGGCGCGCGCCCTCTTTCGTCAGGCCTGGCGGATCGACGGAATAGGTGACCGCAAGCTCGGGATCGTTGGCCATCGCCTTGGTGGCCTCGGCCAGAGCTTTCTTGAACGGGTCCGCGGGATTGTCGCGGCCCTTGCCGTAAGGCGCCTGGGCGTTGTGGCCCCGGGGAGGTGTGCTGCTGCTGGATGCCATATCTCCGTAATTGGACATGGGCCGGGCTTTGGCAAGGGGGAAAGCTCACAGCCCCCTGATGTGAGTTTGGTGACATTTTTATGACGAAATCCGCGTAGACTGTTACCTTGCCAGAAAAAGGAAAGAGCACATGAGGCATAAAGCAGCCCTGACTGCGCTGGTGCTCGCGACCAGCGCACTGACGACCGCGGCACAGGCCGGGGAATTCGGCAAGACCTGCACCTATTTCGAGAACATCGCCTACAACGACCGGTTCACGCAGGACCACGTCACCTTCCGCATGAAGCTTGCGGACGATTGCCAGGATGCCCTGTCGATCTGGGAAGGGGCGCGTCCCGGCTCGGTGCAGCACGCGATGTCGGGCAACTACCTGCAAAGGCTCGAGGATTACCGCTGGACGATGATCGAGATGGCGCGCGAGCGGTTCCGGGCCAGCCGTGTGGGCGACTCCCATGCGATGGGGCCGGTGACCCGCACGGGGGCGTTCCTGATCGCGCGGACCATGGGTATCACCGCCACGCAGACCCGCTGGCGGGACTGGCGTCAGGCGATGGCCGAGGGACGGGTGCTCATTCGCTGAGCGCCTGCGGATAAGCCGCACGAAGCGCCTGGCAGACCTGCATTTCAGTGCTCAGCGCCTCGGCAGCGGCCGGGGCTGCGGCGGTCCCGTCATTGGCTTGTTCGGCCTGACGCAGCGCCCAGTCCCGCATCTCGGTCTGTCTGCCGAGCGCGGCGTCGAGGTCGGGCGTCACGCCCTCGGCCTTAGCATCTTCCAGCAGAACCGCGAAAATTGCCTGGGCATCGTCGCGCAACCGGGCCATCTCGGCGGCGCTATCCCCGTTGACGGAGTAGAACGCCGTCAGCGCCTCTCCCAGCCCGGTACAGCGGGCGGCCATCTCCAGCCGGATCTGCGCGGCACTGGTCTGCGCCCAGACCGCGCCTGCGGCGACGATGCAAATTCCAGCCAATACATGCTTCACGTGCGGTTCTCCGACAAGCCGATGAACCGATAGGTAGCGCGTTCGACACGTTCTAGGAACCGGGGAACGTTCCGAGTCGCCTGTGGGCTGTTTACCGCATAGTCCGAAACGAGGGTCGAGCCGACTGGACGATCCTTGAAACGCCGTCGGTATTCTTCCTTGAATTCGGTCGGGGTGCAGTCGCCCGGAAACTCCCGGGCGATCACATGATGCTCCCAGTCGACCCGCCCGAAATCGCGGCTGGATCGACGGTGCATCTGCCGGATTAACCCAGGCTGACGCTGGCGGCGCTTTCCGGCAGTTCCTCGTCGAAGCAGCGCTGGTAGAACTCGGCCACCGTCTCGCGCTCCAGCTCGTCGCACTTGTTGAGGAACGTCAGGCGGAAAGCGAAGCCGACGTCGCCGAAGATCTGCGCGTTCTGGGCCCAGGCGATCACCGTCCGCGGGCTCATCACGGTCGACAGGTCGCCGTTCATGAACGCGGTCCGGCTGAGATCGGCCACCGTCACCATGCGGCTGACCGTCTTGCGGCCTTCCTCGGTTCCGTAGGACGGGTTCTTGGCAATGACGATGTCCGCCTCGGTGTCGTGGGCCAGGTAGTTCAGCGTTGCGACCAGCGACCAGCGGTCCATCTGGCCCTGGTTGATCTGCTGGGTGCCGTGGTAGAGGCCCGTTGTATCGCCGAGGCCGACCGTGTTGGCGGTGGCGAACAGGCGGAAGTAGGGGTGGGGGTGGATCACCTGGTTCTGATCCAGAAGCGTCAGCTTGCCGTCCACTTCGAGCACGCGCTGGATCACGAACATCACGTCCGGGCGGCCCGCGTCGTATTCGTCGAAGACGATGGCGACCGGATTGCGCAGCGCCCAGGGCAGGATGCCTTCCTGAAACTCGGTGACCTGCACGCCGTCGCGCAGCTTGATCGCGTCCTTGCCGATCAGGTCGATCCGGCTGATGTGGCTGTCGAGGTTCACGCGCACGCACGGCCAGTTCAGACGGGCCGCGACCTGTTCGATGTGGGTCGACTTGCCGGTACCGTGGTAGCCCTGGATCATGACGCGCCGGTTGTGGGCAAAGCCCGCCAGGATCGCCAGCGTCGTGTCGTGGTCGAAAACGTAAGCGCTGTCGATCTCGGGCACCCGGTCGGAGCGTTCGGCGAAACCCTTGATCTTCATCGGCATGTCGAGGCCGAAGGTCTCGCGCACGTCCACGTCGACCGTGGGTTCGCCGGGCAGCTCGATTCCACCGTCAGCCATGCTCAAATCCTTCCTGCTGGTGCCGCTCGGCCTGCCGATCCGTTCGGGCAGGCGACCGCAGTTCTTTGGACGAAATCGCCCCTGGTTGCAAGGCGGCGCGCTTGACAGTCGTGGCCCAGCGCGCACCACTGGCCGCCCATTCATACCGGAGACCATTATGATCGAGGAACCCTCGCAGCTCACCATCGTCCGTCCCGCCGCGCGGCGGCGGCCCACCCCGGCCCAGATCGCGGCCTTCGAGGGGCTTCCCACCGGCTTCATCGTGGACGCGATGGACGGACGCGGGGCGATGGACATGGCGATCAAGCCGCTGCCCGGCCTGCCGAACCGGCTGAGCGGTCCGGCGCTGACCTGCGACAACCGGCCCGGCGACGTGATGGCGCTGCTGGCCGCGCCCAGCCAGGCGCAGGCGGGGGATGTCATCGTGAATGCCGTCGTCGGCTGGCAGGGCTGCGCCGCGCTGGGCGACCGGATCTGCGGGATGGCGCGCAATGCGGGCGCTGCCGGGATCGTCACCGATGGCCCGGCGCGCGATCTTGCCGGGATCCAGGCGGCGGGCCTGCCGATCTTCTGCACCGGGCTGACGCCGAACTCGCCAGTGACCAGCGGGCCGGGCGCTATCGGCCTGCCGATCCTGGTGGGCGGTTTGCACGTTGAAACAGGCGACATGATCGTCGCCGACGAGGACGGCGTGGTCGTCATACCCTTCGCCCGGCTGGACGCTGTGCTGGCGCGGGTGGCACAGGTGAAGGCGCTCGAAGAGGCGCTGGATGCGCGCGTCGCGCAGGGCGAGACCTGCCTCGACCGGATGCGCGAATTGCTGGACGGTCCCGGCGTCACCTGGATCGACTGACGCCGAAACGGGGGGCGGGTCAGTCCGGGAAGCTGCGGCTGTCCTTGACCTGCTCCCAGGCCCAGACCACCTCGGCCAGCCGGTCCTCGTCGTCTCGCTTGCCGCCGTTCATGTCGGGGTGCAGCACCTTGACCAGTGCCTTGTAGGCAGCGCGCAGTTCCGACTTGGTCGCGGTGTCCGAGACCTCGAGGATCGTGATCGCCTTGCGCTCTGCCGGAGGCAGGCGGCGCTGGGGCCGGGTCTCGGCATGGGCCGCGCCGTTCTGCGTGCCCTTGTCGCCCAGCACCTCGAACGGATCGTCAACGCCCAGCCGCTGCCAGGCGCGGCCCTCGGGATGGCCCTCGACGCCGTTCTTGAAGGGCTTGGTCGGCCGTTCCCACACCTTGTCGGCGGCGAACTGGCGCTCCAGCTCGGCCTCGGAGTGGTTTTCGAAGAAGTTCCATTTCAGATTGTACTCGCGGACATGCTGGAGGCAGAACCAGTGGAACTCCTCCAGGTTGTCGGGAGACTTCGGCGCCCGGTACTTGCCCGCGTTCTCGCAGCCCGGATGCTCGCATTTCTTGGCCGAGGACTCGACCGCCCCCGACATGCCCCGCGCACGCTGGCGGCGGCGCTTGTCCGCGCTCACCGAGATATCGAAATCGAAGGGGGACTTGCCTGTCCTGGGAGCCATCCTGTTTCCTCCTTCCCGAGTCGGAGCCGAGAGTTTAAAGGTTCTGGAGCCCGCGCCAAGGGCACATCTCCGAACAAATGGGGCGGCCATGAATACCGCGGAAATCATTGAGAAAAAGCTGCGCGACGCGTTTCAGCCCGCAAAGCTCGAGGTTATCGACGAGAGCGAGGCGCATCGCGGCCACGCCGGCTATCGCGAGGGCGGCGGCACCCATTTCAAGGTGGTGATCGCCGCGGCCGCCTTCAACGGCGAGGGCCGGGTACAGCGGCAGCGGGCGATCCACAAGGTGCTGGCCGAGGAACTCGCCGGCCCGGTCCACGCCCTGTCGCTGCAGGTCGAGGACGCCTGAGGCTCAGTCCTCCCGCTCGCCCGGGGTGAGCCGCATCGCGCTGAGCGGCGGCTCGCTGCGGGCCGGGCGTGAGAAGCGCTGCTCCTTCGACTCGGATCGGGGCGCCTCGGCCTCGTCGTCTTCCTCGTATTCGGCGGGCCGGGGCGCGGCGCGGCGGACCGGGGCCGGTTCGGACGCCACGCCCGAGATTGCACGGCGAAACACCAGTACGGTCTGGTAGACCTCGGTGGCGTTCGACAGCATGCCCTTCTTCTCTTCGGCGGGCAGGGTGTCGGCGCGCAGGTATTCCCAACCCTCACGGGCTTCGGCGTTCATCAGCTCGCTCAGCATGAACGCGAAGCGGTCCGCGTTGGTCTTGGCGCCCTTGGCGCGCTTGGCGCGGCGCGGGGCGGCCACGACCTTGTATTCATAGTGCTGCATCAGGGCCTCCGATCGGGGTGCCGACGGACACTATACGATCCGCCCGCCCGGGGGGAAGGGGGCATGGGCCGATGGGCGGAGAACACCCGGTTTCAGCCTGAAAATTCGGGATTTCATCGTGAAAACCCACTTAACCTCATGAAATATAGAGTGAAAAGAGTATGAAAACTTCGTAAATGCCCGCGCGCCCACTGTCGGAAGGGCGCGGCGCTCCGCTTTCTTCATCCGCAAAATACTTCCGCCGGAGGCGTCCGGCGCCTACATGGCGCGGATCGTCCGAACCCGGAGCGCGACAGAAAATCGAAGGCCCAAAATGGAAACCGGCCCGCTGTGCGCAGGCCGGTCATGTCGTCTCCCCAGACTTGGGCGGTGGCCCTTTTTTCGCCCCGTGATCCCGACGCGATCTGCGAATCTTTCAATTCTGTCGCGTCATTCTGTCACCGGGCGGGTGATTGAAAGCACTTTCTTGCCGATATTGCAAATCGAATATTCCACCTCGCATTGCTCAGCGTGCCGCCGGTCCGCGCATTCCATTGCACAAGCCCCTGCCTTGGCCTAACAGGGCAGGCAAGTTTGCAAGCCCTCGGAGTCCGCATGCGCCTGTCCCGTTACTTCCTGCCCATCCTGAAAGAGACGCCCTCGGAGGCGCAGATCGTCTCGCACCGGCTGATGCTGCGCGCCGGCATGATCCGCCAGGCCAGCGCCGGGATCTATTCCTGGCTGCCGATGGGCTTCAAGGTGCTGCGGCGGCTGGAGCAGATCGTGCACGAAGAACAGCAGCGCGCGGGCCATATCCCGATGCTGATGCCCACGATCCAGTCCGCCGAGCTGTGGCAGGAGAGCGGACGCTACAATGCCTACGGCCCCGAGATGCTGCGCATCCGCGACCGGCACGACCGCGACATGCTCTACGGTCCGACCAACGAGGAACTGATCACCGACATCTTCCGGTCGAGCGTGAAATCCTACCGTGACCTGCCGCTGACGCTGTACCACATCCAGTGGAAGTTCCGGGACGAGATCCGGCCCCGGTTCGGCGTGATGCGCGGCCGCGAGTTCCTTATGAAGGACGGCTACAACTTCGATCTGACGATGGAAGATGCGCTGCACGCCTACAACCGGCATTTCGTCAGTTACCTGCGCACCTACGAGCGCATGGGCCTGAAGGCGATCCCGATGCGCGCCGACACCGGGCCGATCGGCGGCGATTACAGCCACGAGTTCCTTGTGCTGGCCGACACCGGCGAGTCGGAGGTGTTCTATGACAGCAAGGTCACCGATTTCGAGTTCGGCGACCGCGCCATCGACTTCGACGACCGCGCCGCGCTGCAGGGCATCTACGACGAGTGGACGAGCCTTTACGCCCGCACCGACGAAACCCATGACGATGCGATCTACGCGGAGGTTCCCGAAGAGCGCCGCCGCAAGGCGCGCGGGATCGAGGTCGGGCAGATCTTCTATTTCGGCACCAAGTATTCCGAGCCGATGGGCGCGAACGTGCAGGGCCCGGACGGGCAGAGCGTCCCAGTCCACATGGGCAGCCACGGCATCGGCGTCAGCCGCCTTGTCGGCGCGCTGATCGAGGCGAACCACGACGAGCACGGCATCATCTGGCCGGCCTCGGTCGCGCCGTTCAAGGTCGGGATCGTGAACCTCAAGCAGGGCGATACCGACGCGGATGCGGCCTGCGAGAAGCTTTATGCCGAACTGACAGCGAAGGGGCTGGATCCGCTCTATGACGACCGCGAGGAGCGCGCGGGCGCCAAGTTCGCCAGCATGGACCTGATCGGTTGCCCCTGGCGGATCACCGTGGGCCCGCGCGGGCTGAAGAACGGCGTGGTCGAACTGACCTGCCGCCGCACCGGCGAAAGCGAGGAGCTGAGCCCCGAAGCGGCGCTCGACGCCTGCGCGCAGCGCTTGGCAGGCGCGATCTGACGCGATGAGCGCACGCCCGTTCTCGGCCTACGAGCGCATGATCGCATGGCGCTACCTGCGTGCCCGCCGGCGCGAGGGTGGTGTCAGCGTCATGTCGATCATCAGCCTGGTCGGCGTCTCGCTGGCGGTCTTCGCGCTGATCGCGACGCTGGCGGTGCGCTCGGGCTTCCGCACCGAGTTCGTCGACACGATCATTGGGGCCAATGCCCACGTCACCCTGCGCGCGGCACCGACCTACGACGAGCACGGGCTGGTGAGCGACACGATCCAGGACTTCGACAGGCTGGCCGAGGTGGCGGGACAGGTGCCGGGTGTGACCCGCGCCGCGCCGATGATCACCGCACAGGTCATGGCCTCGGCCAACGGGCGCAACAGCGGGGTCGAGGTCTATGGCGAGACGCTGGAGGATCTGAAGACGATCCCGCTGGTCTCGACGCCCGAAGTCGCGCAGGGCGATCTGGAACGCTATGACGAGGGCATCGCCATCGGCTCGGGCATCGCGCGCGAACTGCGCCTCGGCGTCGGCGACGTGCTGCGGCTGATCTCGCCCGACGGGGTGAAGGGGCCGTTCGGCACCACGCCGCGGATCGTCGACTACGAGGTGGTCTACATCTTCCAGGTGGGGCGCTACGACATCGACCGGACCCGGATCTACATGCCCTTCGAGGAAGCGCAGAGCTTCTTCAACCGCGAGGGCGTTGCCGACGGGATCGAGATCATGGTCGCCGACCCCGAGGGCGTGAACGCCATCATCCCCTCGCTGATCGAGGCGACCGGTCCCGAAGTTTATGCCTTCACCTGGCGCGACCAGTGGCAGAGCTTCCTGCGGGCGCTCGAGATGGAGGACAACATCATGTTCATCATCCTCTCGATCCTGGTGATGGTCGCCTCGCTGAACATCGTCTCGGGGCTGATCATGCTGGTGAAGAACAAGGGCCGCGACGTGGGCATCCTGCGCACCATGGGCCTGAGCGAGGGCGCGGTGCTGCGGATCTTCTTCATGTGCGGCGCGTCGATCGGCGTGGCGGGCACGGTGATCGGGGTGATCCTCGGATGCCTCTTCGCGATCTACATCGACCCGATCTTCAACGCGGTGAACTGGATCCTCGGCGGCGGAGCCTGGGACCCGTCGGTGCGCTACCTGTCCAAGCTGCCGGCCGAGCTGCGCTGGGAGGATGTCGCCAAGGCCGTCGCCCTGTCGCTGGGTCTGTCCTTCGGCGTGACCTATTTCCCGGCCCGCCGCGCCGCGCGTCTGAACCCGGTCGAGGCCTTGCGCTATGAGTGAGCCCGCGCTGATCCTGGAGGGCATTCGGAAGGCCTACAATCCCGGCAAGCGGAACGAGATCCGGGTGCTCGACGGCGCCTCGGCGCGGATCGAGGCCGGGGAGGTCGTGGGCCTTCTGGCGCCCTCGGGCGCGGGCAAGTCGACGCTGCTGCATATCGCGGGGCTGCTGGAGACGGCGGACGCGGGCGAGGTCCGGATCGCCGGGCAGGACGCCAGCGGCGGCGGTGACCGGCTGCGCACGCGGCTGCGGCGCGACCGGATCGGCTTCATCTACCAGTTCCACCACCTGCTGCCCGAATTCTCGGCCAGCGAAAACGTCGAGTTGCCGCAGTTGGCGGCGGGGCAGGGCGCAGGTGCAGCCCGCGCTCGGGCCGAGGAACTGCTGGGCCGCGTCGGGCTGGAGGGTCGGCTGGACCACCGTCCGGGCGAGCTTTCGGGCGGCGAGCAGCAACGCGTGGCCTTCTGCCGGGCGCTGGCGAACGGGCCGAAGCTGCTTTTGGCGGATGAGCCGACCGGGAACCTGGACCCGGACACCTCGGACCGGGTGTTCGCGGCAATGCTGGACGTGGTGCGCGAGACCGGGTTGGGCGCGCTCATCGCGACGCACAACCACGAGCTGGCGCACCGGATGGACCGGGTGCTGCGGCTGGATCACGGGCAGCTGGTCGCGGCCTGAGGGCCGCACTCCGGGGGCCCCAGGGCCAGACTTCTCAGATATCGCAGATGTTCTGCAGCGCGACCCAGTCGGCGTCGCGTGGCAGGACGGGTGTGGCCTCGACCGCCGGGGCTTCGGGCAGCGCGGCCTCGGGGTAGCGGGCCGCGATATCGCGCAGGAAGGGCTGCGGGTCGATCGTGGCAGCGGCGAGCGCTGCGAGCGCGGCCGAGAGTGCTTCGGGCGGGGGCGCGCCATTTGCCTCGCGGGTGAGGCGGACCATCTCGCTAATATCGGCCCGCTCGACCGTGCCGCTGGTCAGGAAATCGAGCGCTTCGGCCGCGTTCATGTCATCCGCCCACAATTTCAGCGATGAGGCAGCCCGGCCACGGGCGTTCGCGAGGGCGAGCCAGCCGGCGACGGTCTCGGCCGAGGACGTGCGTTCCACCAGGCGGCGGGACAGGAGCACGCTGCCGTCGGCCAGGGTGACTGCCGGCGGGACCGAGGCGTTGGGCACGGAACTCGGCGCGCTGTCCCAGACGACGACTTCCGCGCGAGCGCCCGGAGCGGCGCGTTGAATCAGGCGGCGCAGGCTGCGGCGGCCCTCGGGCGTGGCGCAGACCGGCAGGTTCAGTTCGGCGCGCACACGGTTCGAGATCACCTCGGCCTGTTCGGGGGTCACCAGCGTGTAGGCGCGGGTGCGCAACGCGTCGGGGCCGAGGAGCGCAGCGGCGCCAAGCGCCAGAACGGCGAGCGAGGGTACGACCAGCCTACGGAGCCGCCTGGGGCTCTGAACCGCGCGGGGGCGGACGCGGGCCATCTGGCTGACCTCGGCGATGGCCTCGATCATGTCGGGATCGCGGACCTCGAGTACCTCGTCAGTGCCGGCGTCGGGCGCGTAGACGGCCAGTCCGTCCTCGTGGACGATGCGTTCGGTGGCGGCAAGCGACCAGTGCGTCAGCGGTTCCTCGTCGAAGGAGGACAGCACCAGTGTCGCATTGCCGAACGAGATCAGCACCTCGCGCCAGGCATCGCCCGGGGCCTCGCGCCAGCGGCCCGCCGCTTCCAGCCGGATGTATTTTTCGAGCGCCGTCAAAGCGGGATCGGTCCTGTCCCTTGGGGATGCCCGGCGGGTCGCATGCCGGACCTCACTTATAGGGTGCCGACGGGCGCGGGCTCAAGCCTTCGCACGCACCGGTTCGGCAGGATTTTCGGTGTTTATCCGGGCGCGCTTGACCGGTTCCGGGGGCGCTGCTATCGCCACGGCATGAAACAGGCAGATGTAGCGGGCGGGCCGATCCAGGCCTTGGTGCGGAGCCACGGCACGCGGGCTTTGGCGAACCGGCATATCCATGTTTCTCCGGAGTTCCGGTTCATCTATTTCTCGAACCCGAAGGTCGCCTGTTCCTCGACCAAGGCAACGCTGAACCTGGCGGTTGCGGAGCGTCAGGGCATCCCGCTGAAGATCACCTCGATGGAAGAGGTGCACAGCCGGGGCCACAACCCGCTGCTGACGCCGCGCAAGATGGGCTGGAAGCAGTTCGGGAAGATGTTGGAGGATCCGGAGGTGTTTCGCTTCACCTTCGTGCGCGATCCGCTGAAGCGCTTCGTTTCGGCCTATCGCAGCAAGCTGGATGCCAACAAGCGCGGCTCAGGTCAGACCCAACGGCTGTTCGCGCATATGGGCTGGCCCAAGGACTATCCGCTTACGTTGGCTGAGTTCGCGGGTCTGGTCCGCACCGAACCGGAAGTGCTTGATCTCGATCCACACTGGCGGCCGCAGCGGCGGCAGATTGGCTTTGACGCTGTGGATTTCGATTTCATCGGCGATCATGCCGCGTTCGATCGGGATTTCGGTCTAGTCGCTCAGCGCATTTTTGGTGGTCCGCTGGAGGTCTTCGACACGCGAAAGGCTTTCGAGCGATACACCCGTGTCCCGCACGAAACCGAGGTCACCGACGAGATCCGCAAGGCAGTGGCCGAAGCCTATGCCGAGGATTACGCCATGCTGGACGAGATCCGGGACCGGGGTCTCGGTCAGCTCGCCGCCTGAATGCTGTTTCGCCGCAAGGCCGAGGGGCGCTCGCCCGCCTTCCGCGCTTTGGTCGAGAGTTATGGCGACCGGCGGCGGATGGATTTCAACATCCACATCTGCCCGGACCGCAGCTTTCTCTATTTCAACAGCCCCAAGGTCGTGTGTTCGACCACCAAGGCCAGCCTGAACAGCGCCATTGCGGCGCGGCAGGGGCGGGCGCTGGAGCTCGGCTCGATGGACGATGTGCATGATCGGGCGCTGAACCCGATGCTGACGCCCAAGGAGGTTGGCTATCCGGTGTTCGACGCGATGCTCGCCGACCCGGCGGTGTTGCGCTTCAGTTTCGTGCGCGATCCGGTGACGCGGTTCTGCTCGGCCTGGCGGTCGAAGCTGCAGCCGCGCAGCCGGGGCACGGGGCCGGGGGCGAAACTGTTCGCGGCGATGGGCTGGGATGCGGCGCAGGTTCCGACGATCGAGGAGTTCGCCGCCGAAGCAAAGCGCAATTCGGAGGTACGGGATTTCGATCCGCACTGGCGGCTGCAGCGGCGGCAGATCGGGTTCGACGTGGTGGACTATGATTTCATCGGCCACCAGGAAAGCTGGGCCGAGGATTTCGCCGCGCTGACCACGCGGCTCTGGGGTGCGCCTGCGCCGGTTTTCGACACACGCGCGCGGTTTCACAAGTTCAAGAAGTCTCGCACCCATGTCGACGAGGTCGGCCCCGCCCTGCGCCGGGACATCGAAGCCGCCTATGCCGAGGATTTCGAGATGCTCGAGCAGATCCGCGCGCGGGGGCTCGACACGCTGGTCTAGGCGGGTTGGTCTAGGCGGGTTGGGGCGTGACGTCCCGTTCCAGCGCCGGGTAGCGAATGAACAGGGTGATCCCGCGCGCCACGTTCAGCACCATCAGCGCGGCCCAGAGCCCGTGGTTGCCGAAGGCGGGCAACAGAATCGCCAGCGCCACGCCGTAGATCAGCACCGAGACCAGCATGGCGTTGCGCATCTGCCGCGTGCGGGTGGCGCCGATGAAGATGCCGTCGAGCATCCAGGCGGCGGCCCCGGCGACCGGGGCCAGCGCGACCCAGGGCAGATAGATGCGGGCGGCTTGCTGCACCTCGGGGGCCTTGGCCATCGTGTCGATCAGCCACGGCCCCGCCAGCCAGAACCCCAGACCCAGCGGGATCGCCAGTCCGCAGCCCCAGATCGAGGCCATTACCGCCGAGCGGCGCAGCAGGGCCCGGTCGCGCGCGCCGAGCGCCGCGCCGACCAGCGCCTCGGCCGAGAAGGCGAAACCGTCCATCGCGAAGGCGGTGATCTGCAGGAACTGAACCAGCACCTGGTTGGCGGCGAGGGTGACGTCTCCGAGGTCCGCGCCGAGGAACAGGAAGGCGACGAAGGTGATCTGAAGCAGGACCGAGCGGATCAGGATGTCGCCGTTCACGCGGGCCATGCGGGCGATGCGTTCGCGGTCGAAGACCCGCGCCCAGTCGCGCCACTGGTCCCCGGCGAAGGCCGAGCCGCAGAGCCAGAGACCGAGTCCGAGCGCGGTCCATTCTGCGATGACCGTGGCGACGGCAACGCCGCCAACGCCAAGGCCAAGGCCAAGGACGAACCACAGGTCCAGCACGATGTTCAGCCCGTTCATCCAGACCTGGAGGATCAGCACCGCGCGGGTTCGCTCCATCGCGATCAGCCAGCCGTTGATGGCGAAGATGGCGATGGCGGCGGGTGCGCCCCAGACACGGATCGAAAGGTAGGTGCGGGTCAGGTCCTCGACCTCGGGTGAGGCGGGGGCGACGGCGAAGGCGGCCAGGAACAGCGGCCATTGCAGCAGGATGAACAGCAGGCCGCCCGCGCCGCCGATCAGCAGGGCGCGCATCAGCAGCGCGCCGGTCTCGGCCACCTCGCCCGCGCCGCGGGCCTGCGCGACGAGGCCGGTCGTGCCCATACGCAGGAAGCTGTAGATCCAGTAGAACATCGAGATGATCACCGCGCCGAGGCCGATGGCGCCGATCGGCGCGGCCTCGCCCAACTGGCCGACGACGCCGGTATCGACCGCGCCGAGGATCGGCACGGTGGCGTTCGACAGAACGATGGGCACGGCGATCTTGAGGATGCGCCGGTTGGTGATCGGCTCAGCGCTCATCGGGCGGCGGCATCAGGAAGTGGCCGGTGGCCTGGGCGAACAGCCGGTCGCGGTTGTCCTGCCAGGCCTCGACATGGACGCTGGCATAGCGCCGGCCCGAGCGGTTGATCCGCGCCCGCGCGTAGGCGTCGCGCGGCAGGCCCGAGCGCAGGTAGTCCACGGTGAAGTCGATGGTCTTGGGCATCGGCGGGAACTGGCACTGGTCGATGGCGGCCGCGCCTTCGGGGCCGCTCTCCATCTTGTCCCAGACCATGGACCATTCGAGTTCCACCACTGCGGCGATTTCGAGGAACGCGCCCACCGCGCCGCCGTGCAGGGCGGGCAGGAGCGGGTTACCAATCAACCGGTCGGAGTAGCCGAGGATCGCGGTCAGCTCGTCGCCCTTGCGCTCGAAGCTGATGCCGAGATGGCGGATGTAGGGCACGGCCTGCACCATGCGGTCGAGCGCGTTCTGGCGGCGCTCTTTCACGACCTGGACGGGTTCGGGGCGGGGACGGGGCATCAGGCGGGCGCTTTCGGGGGTTGGCCGGGCTCGACGGTGAACGCGCCGTTGGCGGCGGCGACGGGCTTGTCTGGGCTGTCGGTCCAGGCGGTGGCGCGGACGAAGGCGACCGAGCGGGTGATGCGGTAGCAGTCGGCGCGGGCGGTCACGGTCTTTCCGGGGGTCGCGGGGCGCATGTAATCGATGCGCAGGTCGAGCGTCGCGGTGCCGCCGGGCGCGGTCGGATGCGCCATCACGGCAGTCCCGGCGCAGGTGTCGAGCAGCGCCGTGATGACCCCGCCGGCAAGCACGCCGGTGCCGGGATCGCCCACGAAGCGCTCGTCATAGCCGACAGTCATCACTGCAAAGCCGTCGCCGACCTCGGACACCTCCATGCCCAGGTCCGCCGCGTGCGGCAGGGCGGCGACGAACTGGCGGGCGATGCGGGTCTTTTCCTCGGGCGTCATGCGACCCGCTTAGCACGCGTCCGAAGCAGGCAAAACGGGAATCAGCAGCGGTACGCGAGGGCGCGGTTGACGTGGCAAGTTGTTGACGTGCGGGTAAACTTTTTTGTTGCTCCTGACGCGAACGTAAACTTATAATCGGGTCAGTTAACAAGAACATGGGAGGAGCCGTCACATGAATGACGAGCTTTGGACCATCGGCCGTATGTGCGAGGTGTTCGAAGTCACCCCGCGGACCCTGAGGTTCTACGAGTCGAAGGAACTGCTTGCCCCCATCCGCGAGGGCCAGAAACGCCTGTTCACGCGCAGCGACCGCGCGCGCCTGAAGTTGATCCTTCAGGGCAAACGCTTCGGTTACTCCCTCGAGGAGATCCGGCAGCTGCTGAACCTCTATTACATCGGCGACCAGCAGGTGACGCAGATCTCGCGCACCTACGAGCTGGGGCAGAAGCACCTCGCAGCGATGGTCGCAAAGCGCGACGAGCTGAACGAGGCGATCGCCGAGTTCGAGGAGAAGCTGCGCTGGGGCGAGCAGGTGCTGGCCTCGAAGGGCGTCAAGAAAGCCGCCGAGTAAGCGGCACTACCTCCGGTAACTGAGCTACCTGCGGCCGACATCCCGATCGGCCGCCCGAATCCTTGCGACCTGAAGGGAGAGGAAATGCCCATCTACAACGCCCCGACAAAGGACATGTCCTTCGTTCTGCACGATCTTCTGGGCGTGCACGACAGCGACATCCCCGGCTACTCCGAGCTGGATCGGGACTTCACCGGCGCGATCCTGGAAGAGGCGGGCAAGATCGCCCGTGACGTCCTTGCGCCGATCAATGCCGCCGGCGACGCGCAGGGCTGCACGCTGGAAAACGGTGTCGTTCGCACGCCCGAGGGCTTCAAGGCGGCCTTCGACACGGTTCGCGAAGGCGGCTGGACCGGTCTCGACTGCGATCCCGAGTATGGCGGCCAGGGCATGCCGCACGTGCTGGCGACCGCCGTCGGCGAGACCCAGGTCGCGGCCAACATGGCGCTGAACATGTACTGGGGCCTGACCCATGGTGCCTATTCGGCGATCCACGCGCACGGCACGGATCAGCAGAAGCAGACCTATCTGCCGAAGCTGGTCTCGGGCGAGTGGACCGGCACGATGAACCTGACCGAGCCGCATTGCGGCACCGATCTTGGCCTGTTGCGCACCAAGGCCGAGCCGCAGGACGACGGCAGCTTCAGGATCAGCGGCCAGAAGATCTTCATCTCGGCCGGCGAGCACGACATGGCCGAGAACATCATCCACCTGGTGCTGGCCAAGATCCCCGGCGGCCCCGATGGCGTGAAGGGCATCAGCCTGTTCATCGTGCCGAAGTTCATGGTGAACGAGGACGGCAGCCTTGGCGCGCGCAACGGCGTGAGCTGCGGCAAGATCGAAGAGAAGATGGGCATCCACGGCAACGCCACCTGCGTGATGAACTACGATGGGGCGGTGGGCTATCTGATCGGGCAGGAGCACAAGGGCCTGCGCGCCATGTTCACGATGATGAACGAGGCCCGTCTGGGCGTCGGCCTTCAGGGTCTGGCGCAAGCGGATGCCGCCTATCAGAACGCACTGGCCTATGCCAAGGACCGGCTGCAGGGCCGTGACGTGACCGGCGCGAAGAACCCGGACGGCCCCGCCGATCCGCTGATCGTGCACCCGGACGTGCGCCGGATGCTGATGGACCAGAAAAGCTTCGTCGAGGGCGGCCGCGCCTTCGTTCTATGGGGCGCAACGCTGATCGACCGCTCGCACCGGATGGAGGATGCCGACGCCGAAGGGCTGATCAGCCTGCTGACGCCGGTCATCAAGGGCTTCCTGACCGACAAGGGGTTCGAGGCCGCGGTGCAGGCGCAGCAGGTCTATGGCGGTCACGGCTACATCGAGGAATGGGGCATGTCGCAGTTCGCCCGCGACGCCCGTATCGCGATGATCTACGAGGGTGCGAACGGCGTGCAGGCGCTGGACCTCGTGGGCCGCAAGCTGGGCGCCGACGGGGGCAAGCATGTCATGGCCTTCTTCGAGCTGGTGAAGTCGTTCATCAAGGAGAACGAGGCCGATGAGACGCTGAAGGCCGGGTTCCTTGATCCCCTCAAGCAGGCGTCGAAGGATCTGCAGGCGGCGGGCATGTTTTTCATGCAGAACGGCATGAAGAACCCGAACGCGGCACTGTCTGGCTCGACCGATTTCATGCACCTGTTCGGTCATGTCTGCCTCGGCCTGATGTGGGCGAAGATGGCCAAGGCCGCGATGGCGGCGCTTGAGGGCGGCGCCGGCGACCGGGACTTCCTGGACGCCAAAATCGCCACCGGGCGCTACTACATGGCACGCCAGCTGCCCGCGACGGGGATGCACCTGAAGCGGATCGAAAGCGGCGCCGAGCCGGTCATGGCCCTGGACGCCGAGGCGTTCTAAGCCGGGTACGAAGGCGGCCGGCTACCGCGCATTCGCGGGCGGGGCCGGCCAGTCTTCGGGGAAAGCCGAACGCAGGCCGTCGAAATGGGCATCGCGGACATGAAGGCAGTTTGTAACATGGTGGTCGTAGGTGCAGGGAATGAATGCCCTGTCTATTCCCATTCGGACATCCCTCCGCCCCGTCGGTCCCGGCGATGCGATTGCGCTATTGATGTCGAAGTAGCGGCAGCCGTGGTTATCGGCGAGTTGCCGAACGCGGCGATTGAACTGCAGCGCCATCGCATTCTGCGCCGCCTCTCCAAGATAACAATCCTGAAGGAGCTTCGAAATTTCCCGCTGTTTGACCTTATTTTCCGTGTCAGTCGCGATGCGCGAGATGTATTTTGCCGCGAAGGCTCTGTTCTCGAGCGTTGTGAGGTTCACGCCCTTAAGCGCCAAGCGGGAAACCGGATAGTCGAGTTCTTTCAGGAAGGCGTCGTAGATGCTGATAAGGTTGTCGACGAAGGCTTCGGGCGAAATGTCTTCGGCTTTCACTGTGCGACGATAGTAAAAGCCAAGCTCAAGATCGACCTGGCCGATAGCGAGAACGATCCGATTAGCGAATCTGGATGCTTGTTCGACTTGGTCACGGACCCGAAGCGAACTGAAGCGGGAGCGAAATCCTACGAGCGATGCGCCTGGAATGGTACGCCCAGCGACTATCACGTTTCGGTTCTCAGGCTTCAGTCGTTTCTGGAGAAAAGGTGGAATACGATAATATTGCGAGTGCGAGCAACCGAAGACGTGTGCAAAGATTTGTGCTTTGGGAACCTTGCGCAAAAGTATGGGATTACCCGCGCCTACAGATATTTTGGTTTCTTCGTGAGTATTTTCAGAGGTGCTTGCGCTGTTTTCCGTCTGGGTCTCGGACATGCTTGGTTTCCTGCGCCCAACAAGGCTTATCAAAATGTTCAATGATCCATTGCTCGCGTCGCTACAAGCAGGAGTTTCGGTTGGCTATGGGAAATTCTGAATGAACAGCAAACTGCACTGCTTTGCCCAGTCCGGCAATGCGTACAAGGCTGCGCTGATGCTCGAACTGTGCGGCGAGCCGTGGGAGCCGATCCACGTCAAGTTCTTCGATGGCGAGGCGCGGACGCCGGAGTATGCAGAGCTGAACGAGATGGCCGAGGTGCCGGTCTATGACGACGGCCGCGTGCGGCTTACGCAGTCGGGGGTGATCCTCGATTATCTTTCCCACAAGCACGGCTGTTTCGGCCCCGACACCGAGACCGAGCGGCTGGAGATCCTGCGCTGGACCCTGTGGGACAATCACAAGCTGACGGCGAATATCGCCACCGCCCGTTTCATGCAGATGTTCCTGCCCGAGAAGCACCGCAATCCGGATGTGATCGGTTTCCTCATGGGCCGGGCAAAGGCGGCGCTGGGCGTGCTGGAGCGGCGGCTGGAACGGCGCGACTGGATCGCCGCCGATCACATCACCACCGCCGACCTCTCCTGCGCGGGCTACATCTGGTTCCTCGAGGAAATCGGACTGGAGCCAGCCCCCGCGACGCTCGCCTGGCGCGAGCGGCTGGAGAAGCAGCCCGGTTGGGCGCATCCCTACGAGCTGATGCCCGGCCATCCGCTGGAGCCCAGGGAATGAGCACAGGCGGCAACCTCGGGGCGTTCATGTTCATCGTCCTGGTGCTGGGCAGCTTGTGCGCACTGGGCGCGCTGACCTTGCGCCGGGCCGAGGAACGGCACCCGGACCCGGACGACTACCAGGTGCGCGGGGGCCTTGCGCACATGATCGTCGGTATTCTCGCGTGGTTCGCCGTCGTCTCGTTCGTGCTGGTCTCGATCTCGTTCGGCGGCGCGCTGATCCCGTTGCTGCTCTGGGCGTGCGCCTGGTTGGGGATCACCCGCACCGATTTCGGGGGGAGCCTGATACCCTACTACCGACTTCAGATGTCATTCGCCGCAGCGGCCACGCTCGCCGCGTTGATCCTGTGGCTTGCAACCATCAACACGATACAAGGAGTGCCCAATGCCTGAGGCCTATATCTACGACGCCGTGCGCACCCCGCGCGGCAAGGGTCGCAAGGACGGTGCGCTGCACGAGGTCACCTCGCTTCGCCTGTCCGCCGAGGTTCTCAACAGCCTCAAAGACCGCAACGACCTGGACACGCTGGCCGTCGAGGACGTGATCTGGGGCAATGTCACGCAAGTGGGCGAGCAGGGCGGCTGCCTTGCCCGCTCGGTCGTGCTGGCATCCGAGTTCGACGAGCACGTCCCGGGGCTGTCGATCAACCGGTTCTGCGCCAGCGGGCTGGAGGCGGTGAACCTCGCCGCCAACCAGGTGCGCGCAGGCTCGGGGCAGGCCTATGTCGCTGGCGGGGTCGAGATGATGGGCCGCGTGCCGATGGGCTCGGACGGGGCGGCGATCGCCGTGGATCCGTCGCTGGCGATGAAGTCCTATTTCGTGCCGCAGGGCATCGCGGCCGACATCATCGCGACGGAATACGGCTTCAGCCGCGACGATGTCGACGCCTATGCCGTCGAAAGCCAGAAGCGCGCCGCCAAGGCCTGGGAGGAGGAGCGGTTCTCGAAATCCGTCCTGACCGTGCGCGACCAGAACGGCCTGCCGATCCTCGACCGCGACGAGTACATGCGCCCCGGTACCGACATGCAGGCGCTGGGTGGGCTGAAGGCCTCGTTCAAGGAGCAGGGCGAGGTGATGCCCGGTTTCGACGCCATCGCCATGATGAAGTACCCGCATCTCGAGAAGATCGAGCATGTGCACCACGCCGGGAACTCCTCGGGGATCGTGGACGGCGCGGCGGGCCTGCTGATCGGCGACCAGGCCTTCGGCGAGAAATACGGGCTGACGCCACGCGCCCGGATCAAGGCGACGGCCAAGATCGGCACCGATCCGACGATCATGCTGACCGGCCCGGTGCCCGCGACCCAGAAGATCCTGGCCGAGGCAGGGATGAGCGTATCCGACATCGACCTCTTCGAGGTGAACGAGGCGTTCTCGGCCGTCGTGCTGCGCTTCATGCAGGCGTTCGACGTGGACCACGACAAGGTCAACGTGAACGGCGGCGCCATCGCGATGGGCCACCCGCTGGGCGCGACCGGCGCGATGATCCTCGGCACGGCGCTCGACGAGCTTGAGCGCTCGGGCAAGGGCACGGCGCTGGCCACCCTGTGCGTCGCCTCGGGCATGGGGGCCGCCACGATCATCGAGCGCCTGTGATGGGCAAGCTGGACCTTTCCGGGATCGAGCCGCGCACCGGTTCGGGCTATCCCGAGCCGCATCGTGCGGCGGTCGCGGGCCGCTCAAGCCTGCGATTGGGCGCAGTGGGCGGACTGACCCAGTTTGGCGTCAACCTGATCACGCTGGAGCCGAGCGCGTGGTCGTCCCAGCGCCACTGGCACCTGAACGAGGACGAGTTCGTCATGGTGACGGCGGGCGAGCTGACCCTCATCACCGATGCGGGCGAGGAAGTCATGCGCCCCGGCGATTGCGCCGCTTTTCCGGCGGGCAAGCCCGACGGGCATCACCTCGTGAACCGCACCGACACAGCGGGCAGCTTCCTCGTGGTCGGCACCCGCGCCGACAGCGACGAGGTCGACTACCCGGACATTGACATGAAGGCCGTATCCAAGGGCGGCGTGCATACGTTCCTGCACAAGGATGGCAGCCCCTTTGACGACGACACCGGAGGAAACGCATGAGCATCTTCACCTACGACGTGGACGCCGACGGCGTCGCGGTTCTGAGCTGGGACCAGCCGGGCACATCGATGAACGTCATGACCATCGAAGGGTTCGAGGAGTTCGAGACCCTGTTCGACAAGGCCATGGCCGATGACGCGGTGAAGGGCGTGGTCGTGACCTCGGCCAAGAAGGACTTCGCCGGGGGCATGGACCTCAAGGTGCTGGCGCAGATCCGCGACAAGGCGGGCGACAACCCGGCGCAGGCGCTGTTCGACTTCACCATGAACGGCCACCGCATCCTGCGGAAGGTCGAGCGCAACAACATGGACCCCAAGACGAACAAGGGCGGCAAGCCCGTCGCTTGGGCAAGCCCCGGCACCAGCGCGGGCATCGGCACCGAGGTGGCGCTGGCCTGTCATCGCCGGTTCGTCGCGGACAACCCGAAAGCCAAGATCGGCCTGCCCGAGATCATGGTCGGGCTGTTCCCCGGCGCGGGCGGCACGACGCGCGTGACCCGGATGATGGGCCTGATGCCCGCCGCGCCGATCCTGCTGGAAGGCAAGATGCTGGCCCCGGCCAAGGCGAAGTCGGCCGGGCTGATCGACGAGGTGGTTCCAGCGGACGAGTTGCTGGCCCGCGCCAAGGCCTGGGTGCTGGAGGCGAAGGACGCCGACATCGTCAAGCCCTGGGACCAGAAGGGCTACAAGATGCCTGGTGGTACGCCCTATCATCCGGCGGGATTCATGACCTTCGTGGGCGCGAGCGCGATGGTCCACGGCAAGACGCAGGGCGTCTATCCGGCGGCCAAGGCGATGCTCTCGGCGATCTACGAGGGCGCGATGGTGCCCTTCGACACCGCGCTGAAGGTCGAGGCGCGCTGGTTCACGAAAGTTCTGATGAACCCGTCCTCGTCGGCAATGATCCGGTCGCTGTTCGTCAACAAGACCGCGCTGGAGAAGGGCGCCGTCCGGCCCGAGGTGGGTGACGAGACCGTGAAGAAAGTCGGCGTTCTGGGGGCCGGCATGATGGGGGCCGGCATCGCCTATGTCGCCGCGCTGGCGGGCATCGACGTCGTGCTGATCGATCAGGAGCAGGCCGCCGCCGACAAGGGCAAGGCGCATTCCGAAGGGCTGCTCGACAAGGGCATCAGCCGCAAGAAGGTGACGCCCGAGAAGAAAGAACAGGTGCTGGCCCGGATCACCGCGACGACCGACTATGCCGCGCTTCAGGGCTGCGATCTGGTGGTGGAAGCCGTGTTCGAGGACCCAGGCGTGAAGGCCGACGTGACCGCGAAGGCCGAGGCTCAGATCCCCGAGGGGGCGATCTTCGCGACCAACACCTCGACCCTGCCGATCACCGAACTGGCCAAGGCCAGCAAGCGGCCCGAGCAGTATGTCGGCATCCACTTCTTCAGCCCCGTGGACAAGATGATGCTGGTCGAGATCATCAAGGGCAAGCAGTCGGGTGACCGGGCGGTGGCCAAGGCGCTCGACTTCGTGCGGCAGATCCGCAAGACGCCGATCGTGGTCAACGATGCGCGCTTCTTCTACGCCAACCGCTGCATCATTCCCTACATCAACGAGGGCGTGGCGATGGTCGCCGAGGGCGTCGAGCCCGCGCTGATCGAGAATGCCGCCAAGCAGATGGGGATGCCGCTGGGCCCGCTTCAGCTGAACGACGAGACCTCGATCGACCTCGGCGTGAAGATTGCCAAGGCGACGAAGGCGGCGATGGGCGATGCCTATCCTGAAAGCGCCGCGAAGGCTGACGAGGTGCTGTTCAAACTGTTCGAGCTGGGCCGGTTGGGCCGCAAGGCGAACGCGGGCTATTACGACTACGACGAGAAGGGCAAGCGCACGGGTCTCTGGCCCGGTCTGCGCGAGCATTGGCCGGTGGCCGGGGACCAGCCCGATGTCACCCGCGTGCAGCACCGGCTGATCCTGTCGCAGGTGCTTGAAGCGGTCCGCGCGCTGGAGGATGGCGTGCTCGAGGACATCCGCGAGGGCGACGTGGGCGCGATCCTGGGCTGGGGCTTCATGCCCTGGTCGGGCGGGCCGTTCTCGTGGCTCGACATCATCGGCGCGCAGCGCGCTTTGGAGTTGTGCGAAGAACTGTCCGAGCTTGGCCCGCGCTTCGAGGCCCCGGCGCTGCTGCGCGAGATGGCCGCGAAGGGCGAAAGCTTCTACGGACGGTTCGGGGTGGCGGAAGCCGCCTGAGCCGGGGTTTGGATGAGAGAAGGGCGGCCGTTGTAGCGGCCGCCCTTTTTTATTGAACAAGTGTTCAGTTAGCGGGCTCAGTTCTGCGGCGGGCGCACCTCGCGCAGCTCGGTGACCTGGATCGTCCCGAGGCCCTGCTGGCAGAACGAGACATCCGCGAATTCGCCCTCGACCGCGACATACTCGCCGTCGGTGAAGGGAATATTCCCGCTGACGACCGAGTAGAAATCGCCGTCTTCTGTGTGGAGCGTGTAGCACTCCGCGCCGTCGCGGATGCGGCCCCGCAGGGCGACCGGCCCGTCCCCGGCCTCGGCGCGGTCGATCACGGTGAAATCGTTCGAGTGCAGCGTGACGCCCCGATCGGTGTTGATCACGAACGTCAGCGTGTCGCCGGGATCGGCCCACCCCGGAACGGTCACCTTGGTCGACACGCGGCCCGCATCGCTCACCTGCACATCCTCGATCTCGTACCAATCGCGGTTCGAGAGACCGACGCCAATCGTGACGTAGTCGCCCGGCCGCATCTCGTGCGCGCGGATGCGAACTTCGCTGCCCGGCGCGCCGTCGGTCGGCCGCACCTTGAAACCGGGCGAGCGGTCGGCGCCGGGCACATCCAGCACGTCGCCGACGCTGAGCTGTAGCGGGTCAGCGTCCGGGTTGGCGAGCAGCAGCTCGAGCAGCGAGACGCCGAGCACTTGCGCGATGGAGTAGGGCGTGTCGCCGGCCTTCACGCGGTATTGCTGCACCCCGTTGCCCGACCACTCGCCGCTCGCGACCTGCTCGCCGTTGCCGGACCATTCGCCGCCCGTCAGCTCGATCTCCTGGCCGACGTCGAGGCTGCGCGGATCGATCTTCGGGTTGAGATCGTAGATGGTGGTCAGGCCCACGCGGCAACGCTGCGAGACTTCAAACAGTGTGTCGCCCGGGCGGATGGTGTAGCTTTCGCCGCACACGCTCTGAGCAGTGGCGGCGCTGCCGATGCCCATGAGCGCAAGGCCCGAGATGGTCAGAATTCGCGTCGTTTGGCGTTTCATCTGGCACTCCCTTTCAGTGTCGTCCTGAAGACAACAGCCCTCATATGGGGAGCGTTCCATGGTCCGGAAGCAATGTTTCCGAATGCTTCAGGCGTTTTGTAGTTTGTTTCGGATTGCTTCAGTGCGTTGTCCGACCGCATCCGCGACGCTTACGTAACCGTCGGAGGTCAGATACTTGTCGAGATCGCGCGCTATTTTTGCGATCAGACCCAATCCTTCGTAGACGAGCGCGCTGTATAGCTGCACCGCTCCGGCCCCGGCCAGGATCTTCTGGTAGGCGTCCTCGCCGCTGGCAATACCGCCCACACCCATGATCGGAAGGTTCGTGCGCTGCGCCAGCTTGGCCAGGATAAGCGTCGACATCTCCATCAGCGGCTTGCCCGAAAGCCCGCCGGTTTCCCCGGCATGGGCGCTGGCAAGCGCGGGGCGGCTGATCGTGGTGTTGGTCGCGACGATGGCCGAAAGACCGGCGCTGGCGGCGGCCTCGGCCACGGTGTCGAGGCCCGCGTCGTCGAGGTCGGGCGCGATCTTGACCATCAGGGGCAGCGGTTTGGCCAGCGCCTGGTTGGCCTCCTGCACCCGCTCCAGCACGGCGCGCAGCGCGCCGGCGCCCTGCAGGTCGCGCAGGCGCTCGGTGTTGGGCGAGGACACGTTGACCGTCGCGAAATCCACGAACGGGCCACAGCGGGCCAGCACAGCAGCGAAGTCCGCGGCCTTGTCCTCGCTGTCCTTGTTGGCGCCCAGATTGATCCCCACAACACCCTGCGCCGGGCGGCGTTCAAGCCGGGGCGCGACGGCCTCCATGCCTTCGGAGTTGAAGCCGAAGCGGTTGATGACGGCGCGGTCCTCGCTCAGGCGGAACAGGCGCGGCCTGGGGTTTCCGGGCTGCGGCCGGGGCGTCACGGCACCCACCTCGACAAAGCCGAAGCCTGCTTTGAGCAGCGGCACAATGACCTCGGCGTTCTTGTCGAACCCGGCGGCGAGGCCGATCGGGTTGGGCAGGTCCAGCCCCGCGAAACGCGTGCGCAGGCGCGGGCTGTCTGGCATCCGGGGCAGGGGGGCGACGCCCAGTCTCAGCGCCTTGATCGCGAGCCCGTGCGCCTGCTCGGGGTCAAGCCTGTGCATCAGGCCAAGGCCGACCTTTTCGAGCGGGCTCACAGCAGCCCCGTAAAGTCGTGGCCCTCGGGTCCCAGCGGAAGCGGCATGACGCGCAGCACGTCGACCATGCGGAGCGGCCCGTAGAGATGCGGGAACTCCTGCCCGCCGCGCGAGACCTCCCATTTCAGGGGCTGGATCTCGTCGGTGTCGAGCGTCAGCAGCATCAGCCCGTCCTCGCCCGCGAAATGCTTGGCGGCGGTGCCGGGGGCCTGCTCGGCGGTGGAGAGGTGCACGTAGCCGTCGGCCACGTCCACGGGCGCGCCGGGGGTTTCCCCGGCCTCTTGCAGCGCCGCCCACTCGTCGGCGCGAAGGATCTTGTAAACCAGCATGGGCGGGTGATGGCCCGCCGCGCGCCGCCGGTCAAGCGGCCCGTTACCCTTGCGGCGTCATCGCCTTGCGGGCGCGGCCGCGCTCCAGCCCCAGCTTACGCTCGCGCCAGATGATGAAGAGGCCCGCACTGACGACCAGCGCGGCGCCGATCAGCGTGCGGCTGGTCGGCACCTCGTCGAAGAAGGCATAGCCGACGGCGATGGCCAGGATCATCGAGGTGTACTCGAACGGCGCCACCACCGAGGTCGGGGCATAGCGATAGGCCGATGTCAGCAGGATCTGGCCGATACCCCCCAGCAGACCCGCCGAAATCAGCAATCCCAGCGTCAGCATGTCTGGCATCACCCAGCCGAAGGGGATGGTGAAGAGCGACAGTACAGTCGTCGTCACCGAGAACCAGAACACGATCGAGGCCGTGGTCTCCTGATGCACCAGCTTGCGGATGAACACCTGCGCCAGCGCCGCCAGCACCGCCCCCATCAGCGCCACGGTGGCGCCCAGGGTCTCGTATTGCGTGGCGCTCTCCAGCGAGGTCACCGACAGCCGGGGCGACAGAACCACCGTCACGCCGACCAGGCCGATCACGACTGCAGTCAGGCGGAAGAGGCGCACGGTCTCGTTCAGGAACATCGCGGCGAAGACGACGATCAGCAGCGGCGCGGCGTAGCCGATCGCCGTTACTTCGGGCAGCGGCAGCAGGCCGAGCGCGGTGAAGCCGCAGGCCATCGCGCCCGATCCCACCAACCCGCGCCACAAATGGCCCATCGGGTTGTCGGTCTTCAGCCCGTGCGGGAAGTCGTGCTGCATGCCCAGCCACACCAGGATCACCGGGATCGCGAAGGCCGAGCGGAAGAACACCGCCTCGCCCGCCGGAACCCCCGAGGCCGCCGTCGCCTTCACGCAAGCCGCCATGGCCGTGAATACGGTGACAGACAGGATCTTCAGCGCGATGCCGTGAAGCGGGTTCATGGAGGGGCTTTCGTGGATGCGCGCGGAACCGGCGCGCCCCGAGACTAGCCCGCGTCGCCGCAAAGGGCCAGCCCCCCGGGCGTGCACGGGTGCTTGATCATACCTTCCCGGTCGGAATATATACCCAGCGTTTCCAGACCTGCACAAAAGTGAAGAGGCGTCGATGGCCGGGCATTCCAAATGGGCGAACATCCAGCACCGCAAGGGCCGGCAGGATGCCGCGCGCTCCAAGCTGTTCTCCAAGCTCTCGAAGGAGATCACCGTTGCGGCGAAGATGGGGGATCCGGACCCGGACAAGAACCCGCGTCTGCGCCTGGCGGTGAAAGAGGCGAAGTCGAACTCGGTCCCCAAGGACGTGATCGACCGCGCGATCAAGAAATCCCAGGGCGGCGATGACGAGAACTACGAAGAGATCCGCTACGAGGGCTACGGCCCGGACGGCGTCGCGGTGATCGTCGAGGCGATGACCGACAACCGCAATCGCACCGCGTCGAACGTGCGCTCGATCTTCACCAAGTCGGGGGGCAACCTGGCCGAGACCGGCGCCGTCAGCTTCATGTTCGACCGCAAGGGTCTCGTGGTCTATCCGGCCTCGGTCGGTGATGCCGAAACGGTGCTGGAAGCCGCGATCATGGCCGGCGCCGAGGATGTCGAAAGCTCCGAGGACGGGCACGAGATCTATTGCGAGGCGACCGACCTCAACGACGTCTCGACCGCGCTGGAAGAGACGCTTGGCGAGAGCGAGACGACCAAGCTGATCTGGAAGCCGCAGAACACCACGCCGCTGGACCTGGAAGGCGCGCAGAAGGTGATGCGGCTGATCGAGTCGCTCGAGGATGACGACGACGTACAGAACGTCACCGCCAATTTCGACATCTCGGACGAGGTGATGGAGCAGCTGTGAGGCTGGTTCCTCCGGGGCGGCCTTTCGCTGCCCCGGCATTCAGGCTTCCCTGAACTCGCGGCGATTGCTAGGTTTTCCGGACATCTGCGCCCGGAGCCGCCCATGTCGGATCGCCCGCCCCTGACCCTCGGCATCGAGGAAGAGTACCTGATCGTCGATCGCCAGACGCGGGAGCTGGTGCGCGAACCGGCCGAGGCGTTTCTCGAGGCGTGCCAGGACGCGGTGGGCGAACGGGTCACGGCCGAGTACCTGCAATGCCAGGTCGAGGTCGGCACCAAGCCGCACCGTACCGTGGCCGATGCTGTCCGCGAACTGGGCGAGCTGCGGGGTGCCATCGCCGATGCCGCCGAGGCGCATGGCTATGCCGCCATCGCCGCCTCGACCCATCCGTTCAGCCGCTGGCGCGAACAGACCCACACGCGCAAGGACCGATACGATACGCTGCGCAGCGACCTGGGCCATACGGTGCGGCGGATGATGATCTGCGGCATGCACATCCACATCGGCATCGAGGACGAGGACCTGCGCATCGACCTGATGAACCAGGCCGCGTATTTTCTGCCGCACATGTTGGCGCTGACCTGCTCTTCGCCGTTCTGGGAGGGCGAGGACACCGGGCTTTCGTCCTACCGGCTGACGGTCTTCGACGCGCTGCCCCGTACCGGCCTGCCGGACGAGCTGGGTTCGTTCAACCAGTACCGCCGCCTGGTTGAGCAGCTTGTCGAGGCCGGCTGTATCGAGGACGGTACTAAGATCTGGTGGGACATCCGCCCTTCGGACAAGTTCGCCACCGTCGAACAGCGGATCACCGACGTCTGCTCGCGCCTGCGCGACGTGGCGGCGATCGCCGCGCTCTACCAGTCGATGATCGGTTATCTCTATCGGCTGAAGGCGCGCAACCAGCGCTGGCGGCTCTATCCCCGCACGATGATCATGGAGAACCGCTGGCGCGCACAGCGCTACGGCGCCGAGGGCAAGCTGGTCGACCACGGTCGCCACCAGCTGGTGCCCTGCGCCGACCTGGTCGAGGAAATGATCGACCTTTTCGGCGACGATGCCGAGGTGCTCGGCTGCCGCCGGGAGCTCGCCCAGCTTCGCGCGATCCTCAGCGAAGGCACCTCGGCCGCGCGCCAGCGCGCCGCCGCCCGCGCCGCCGAGGAGGCAGGCCATTCCGAGCACGAGGCGATGATCGCCGTCGTCGACCAGCTGATCAGCGACTTCACCGCCCACCGGGACACCTGAGGCCCCGCCTTCCACATTCCCTAAATATCCCCGCCGGAGGCATCCGACGCCTGTGACCGCGCGGCCCCGGAACCGCTATCCCAGCCGGTAGGGCAAGGCGTCCCGGTCGTCCGGGTCGATCCGGATCGGCCGGTCCATCGGCGGCAGCGCCCGCTGGTGGCAATCGGTACGCTCGCAGATCCGGCAGGACACGCCGATCGGCTCGAAGCCGCGGTTCAGATCCAGATCGTCCGCATAGGTCAGCGCCCCGGCATGGGCGATCTCGCAGCCCAGCGCGATAGCATAGCGGCGCACCGGTGCGTGGAAATCCCGGCCCGGTTTCGACACGTCCCGGGCGAGGCACAGGTAGTGGACCCCGTCCGGGGTCTCGGCCAGTTGCCGCAGCCAGCGGCCCGGGGCCTCGAAGGCACGGTGGACGTTCCACAAGGGGCAGGCGCTGCCGAAACGGGCGAACTGCAGCCGCGTCGCCGAATGCCGCTTGGTGATCTGCCCCGCCTGGTCGACACGCACGAAGAAGAACGGCACGCCCTTGGCGCCGGTGCGTTGCAGCGTGGACAACCGGTGCGCGACCTGTTCCAGCGAAGCACCAAACAGCAAGGACAGCCGGTCGAGGTCGTGGCGCGACTCGCCCGCCGCCTGCAGGAACCGCCGGTAGGGCAATTGCGCGGCCCCGGCGAAATAGTTGGCTAGGCCGATCTTGCAGATCTCGCGCGCGGTTTCGGTCCGGAACCGGCCCAGGTCCAGCGTCGCCTCCAGCAGGTCGTCATGGGCGACCAGCGCCAGCTGGTGCGCGGCCTGGAACCATTGGGTGGCAGCTCCGGCCTCGGCGGCCAGTGTCAGCGTGCGGCTGTCCGGATCATAGTGCCGAAGCGGCGCGCCGAAACGGAGGTCCAGCCGGATGCCGTGCTTTTCTTCCAGCCGAGCGGCCAGCGCCGCCAGCCGGTCGCCGGGTGCCAGTCCTTCGGCGAAATGCTCGGCGGCGCGGTCCACGGCGTCGATATAGTTGTCGCAATAGTGGAAGAAGTCGCGCACCTCCTCCCAGGGCAGGGGCGCCAGCGCGCTGCCCTCGACCCCCAGCGCCTCGTTCAGCGAGACAAGCTGCTCGCTCTGCTGCCGGTGCGCGCGGTGCAGCGCCAGGAAGGCGCGCGCCAGCCCCGGCGCGTTCGAGGCTACGAGTTGCAGTTCCGCCAGCGGCGGGTTTTCCGAGAACACCGGGTCCGCCAGCGCCTCGCGCATATCCGCGGTGATGCGTTCGGCCTCGCCTACGGACAGCTCGGTGACGTCGAAGCCGAATTCCCGTGCCAGTGCCAGCACCACCCCGGCCGAGACCGGGCGGTGATTGTTCTCCATCTGGTTCAGGTAGGACAGGCTGACGCCCAGCTTGCCCGCGAAGTCGCGCTGGGTAAGGCCGCGGCCGGTGCGGATCTCGCGCAGCTTGACGCCGGCATAGAGTTTCTGGCGGCTCATAACGGGGAGGGATGGTTTGCAAACATCGCGCCGATTATGGCCGCGAGGTTTGCAAACTCAAGTGCGATCAGAAGATCAGATCGTCCATGATCTCGGCACTAGACGTGTTCAGTACGGTCAGCCGGTCGCCGCCGCCAAAGGTGAAGACCAAATCGTCGCCTTGCTGACTGGACAATGCCAGCGCTTCGTCCGCATTGGCGAAACCGAACTTCTTAAGGACTACTGCGTCGATATCGTCTTCGAAATCCTCGATGATGTCGCGGCCCTTGCCAGTGCCAAACACGAATTTGTCCGAGCCTTCGCCGCCGATCATCCGGTCCTGTCCGCGCTGGCCGAACAGCTTGTCGTTACCGGCGCCGCCGTTCAGTACGTCCGCGCGACTGCCGCCCTTCAGGATGTCGTTCCCCGCACCGCCGTTTAGTGAGTCGTTCGAGCCGCGCCCCTTGAGGATGTCATTGCCGGAGTTGCCCGCTAGCGTATTGTCCGAGCGGTTGCCGATCAGCACGTCGCGGCCCGAACCGCCGCTCGCGTTCTCGATCACCGCGCCGAAGGCAATGGAGACATCCTCATGCGTGGTGCCGAAGCGCGAGTAGGCGCCCTCGCGCAGGTCGATTTCGACGCCGTGCGAGGTCGCGGACAAATCGAAGACGTCTGTACCGCCTGTGTCCCAGATCGAATCGACGGTATCGTTGCGCGGCGAGGAATAGGTGGTATCGCCTGCTTCGTTCTCGGCCGCACCCCAGATGTCTTGCAGCGCAAGGATGTCGAACAGCTGCATTGCGGTGCTGTCGACCCCGTTGTCGGGGTTCGCGGTATAGGACATTACCGTGTACTTGTTGTTCTCGAATTCCGCTGGAATTGTTGGCGCCGAGAAGCTGTGCTTCAAGCCCAGTGCATGGCCGATCTCGTGCAGGATAAGGCTAAAATCGGTAGTGATGTCGATGCCGTTGTCGAACACAGCGAAGGCGTCGTAGGCGGTGATCGTATTGGTGCCATCCCAAGCGTAGCTGCTGCCGCCCTCACCGGCGGTGGTTGCACCCAGCGAGACCTTTCCGAAATTCATGTCCGGGTCGAAGTCGCCGCTGACCTCGACGAAGTCGACATTGATCAGCGTCTCGATATGCGCCAGCGCGTCGCGGACGGCCTCCTTTTCGGCGCTGCTCATCGGGGTCCAGCCGAAATAATTCTGCCAGAAGTCGGGTGGTTCGATACCGTCGGCGAACTGATAGGTCATCACGTATGGCGCGGCGCCAGTCAGGTTGATCGGGTTCCGGGCGTTGATCCCGGTGAACTGCATTCCGTCGATAATCTCGGTCTGGCTGAGCATGGCATCCTGCTTGGTAATTTCGTTCGGACCATCCCCGCAGAATGAGGTGAATTTTTGGCGAATGGTTTTGCTTGTTCGCAAATTTGCAATTTGCGCCGTATATCGCGGGATCATTTTGCAAATACACCAGTTCAGACTTCATTTGCCCGCATCGCGCCGCTAGGGTCGGGGCAACGATCTGGGAGGGCGCCGTGCAGGAGATTCTCGACGAACTGGAGCGCCGCCGCGCACAAGCCCGCCTTGGGGGCGGACAGCGGCGGATCGACGCGCAGCATGCCAAGGGTAAGCTGACCGCGCGTGAGCGGCTGGACGTGCTGCTGGATGAGGGCAGCTTCGAGGAGTTCGACATGTTCGTCGCCCACCGCGCGACGGATTTCGGCATGGGCGAGCACAAGTATCCCGGCGATGGTGTCGTGACCGGCTGGGGCACGATCAACGGCCGCATGGTCTACGTCTTCTCCCAGGATTTCACCGTGCTGGGTGGCTCGCTGTCCGAAACCCATGCACAGAAGATCTGCAAGATCATGGACATGGCGATGAAGAACGGCGCCCCGGTGATCGGCCTGAACGATTCGGGCGGGGCCCGTATCCAGGAGGGCGTTGCGAGCCTCGCCGGCTATGCCGAGGTATTCCAGCGCAACATCCTGGCCTCGGGAGTGGTGCCGCAGATCAGCGTCATCATGGGGCCCTGCGCGGGCGGCGCGGTCTACTCGCCGGCGATGACCGACTTCATCTTCATGGTGCGCGACAGTTCCTACATGTTCGTGACCGGCCCCGATGTGGTGAAGACCGTCACCAACGAGGTCGTCTCGGCTGAGGAGCTGGGCGGCGCCGGTACACACACGCGCAAGTCGTCGGTCGCGGACGCGGCCTTCGACAACGACATCGACGCACTGCTCGAGGTCCGGCGCCTTGTCGACCTGCTTCCGCTGAGCAATCGCGAGCGTCCGCCCGAGCGGCCCGTGTTTGATGCGCCCGACCGGGTCGAGAACAGCCTCGACACGCTTGTTCCGGACAATCCGAACCTGCCATACGACATGCGCGAGCTGATCGTGAAGACTGCCGACGAGGGCGAGTTCTACGAGATCCAGAAGGATTTCGCGGGCAATATCCTGACCGGGTTCATCCGGCTGGACGGCTCGACCGTGGGCGTGGTCGCGAACCAGCCGATGGTACTAGCGGGGTGCCTCGACATCGACGCCAGCCGCAAGGCCGCGCGGTTCGTGCGGTTCTGCGATGCGTTCGAGATCCCGATCCTGACGCTGGTCGATGTGCCCGGCTTCCTGCCCGGCACGGGGCAGGAGCATGGCGGCGTCATCAAGCACGGCGCCAAGCTGCTGTTCGCCTATGGCGAGGCGACGGTGCCCAAGGTCACGGTGATTACCCGCAAGGCCTATGGCGGTGCATACGACGTGATGGCGTCAAAACACTTGCGGGGCGACATCAACTACGCCTGGCCGACCGCCGAGATCGCCGTGATGGGCGCCAAGGGGGCCGTCGAGATCCTCTATCGGTCCGAACTTGCTGAGCCGCAGAAGATCGCAGAACGGACCGCTGAATACGAAATGCGCTTTGCGAACCCGTTTGTCGCAGCCGAGAAAGGGTTCATCGATGAGGTAATCATGCCACACTCAACGCGGCGAAGGGTTACGCGTGCTTTCGCTGCTTTGCGAGCAAAGAACCTTCAGAATCCTTGGAAGAAACACGACAACATTCCGCTGTGATGCATTACGCTCGTAAACTGTTCGGGGAATATTGCCGATTTATTGGCGGGCACAGAATTGTTCCCGTTGCAATTTTGAATGCACAGCGTAGTCTTTCCGTCAGCGGGGGCTTCGCCCAGCCGCTGAACACAATATCGACCTACGGGGAAAGGACGTCTATATGTCGCTTGCCACTAAACTTTTTGGACTTGTCATGCTGGCCGGTGTTCTCTCGGCCTGCGGCCAACAGCAGCAGGAGCCCGAGCCGATCCCCGCGCCCCCGCCGGTCATCGAGCCCGAGCCGACCTACAGCAAGTTCTGATCTGACCAGCCTCGCCGTCCCGGTTCGCCGGGCGGCGGGGCAAATCACCCTCGCTCGCGAGGGTGATCGGGGGACCGCTGGACGGTCACCTACAACGCCATTCGATGCCGCCGCGTCCGCGCGGCGGCATCGGCTTTTTCAGAGATTTCCCAACAACATGAGTATCTTGCCATGATGAAGCATCGGGGGTTCCCGGCGCGGATGTCGGGCACGGATTTCCAGTTCACCCTGCGGCGGGAGAACAAGGGTGGCGCGACGCCGTTGCGCGCCCGGCAGCGCTATGCCGACCGTCGACCCCAGGACCGGGCGGCGGATACAGCCTTCCTTTCGGCGCTCTGGGAATACTTCGGGGACGAGCCGTTCGAGCGTGGCAATTTGGACGCGGGTCGGCTGAGCTGGTTGTTCGGACGCGAGGTGGTTGCGGCCGAGGAGCCCTTCGATCCCGAGAGCTACGAGGCGCTTTTGCGGATCGACACCGACGTCGCCACACAAAGCTTCCCGGAGGTGTTCCGGTGATTGCTTGCGTCGGAAGAGATTCGCGCGGCCTATCGCATTGGCGGAATTCCGCCATCTTTCAAAGTCTTTCAGGGCGACCCTGTTTTGTGACGGGCGCTTCCCGGCGCTTCGCATTAAGTGCGGAGCAAGCCAATCTCAAAGGGAAGCTATCGTGCAGATCATCGTCAAACCCGCCCTTGTCGCCGGCCTTCTTGCCGTTGCCGCATGCGGTGACACGTTCCAGGAACAGGCGCTCATCGGCGCCGGTGCCGGCGGCGCGACCGCGGTCGTCATGGACAAGGATGTCGCCACCGGTGCACTTCTGGGCGCAGCGGGGAACGTCGCCTATTGCAACGCCTATCCGGCTCAGTGCCGCTGAAACGCCTGCTGGTGATACACTGACGGCGGGCCCGCCTGCCGTTACCTTCGGGACCGCCTGCGTCTCGCCTCTTCGCGACAACCAGACAACGACACGACCCTGCCGCCCCACGGGCGGCGGGGCGCATACCCATGCGCGCGCGGCTTCGCCGCTCGGGCAGGGCGAGGGAAGGGACACCTGAGAATGTTCGACAAGATCCTGATCGCCAACCGGGGCGAGATTGCCTGCCGCGTCATCAAGACCGCCCGGCGCATGGGCATCAAGACGGTGGCTGTTTACTCGGACGCCGACCGCGACGCGCTGCATGTGAAGATGGCCGACGAGGCGGTGCACATCGGCCCGCCCCCAGCCTCCGAAAGCTACATCGTGATCGAAAAGATCATGGATGCGATCCGCCAGACCGGTGCGCAGGCCGTGCATCCGGGGTATGGTTTCTTGTCCGAGCGTGCAGAATTCGCCGAGGCGCTTGCGAAAGAAGGCGTCGCCTTCATCGGCCCGCCCGTCGGCGCGATCGAGGCGATGGGCGACAAGATCACCTCGAAGAAGTTGGCGGCCGAGGCGGGTGTCTCAACCGTGCCCGGCTACATGGGCCTGATCGCCGATGCCGACGAGGCTGTGAAGATCGCCGGAGAGATCGGCTACCCGGTCATGATCAAGGCCAGCGCGGGCGGTGGCGGCAAGGGGATGCGCATCGCCTGGAACGAGGCTGAGACCCGCGAGGGCTTCCAGTCCTCGAAGAACGAGGCGAAGTCCAGTTTCGGTGACGACCGCATCTTCATCGAGAAGTTCGTCACCTCTCCGCGCCATATCGAGATCCAGGTGCTGGGCGACCAGCACGGCAACTGCATCTACCTGGGAGAGCGGGAATGCTCGATCCAGCGCCGGAACCAGAAGGTGATCGAAGAGGCGCCAAGCCCGTTCCTCGACGAGGCCACCCGCAAGGCGATGGGCGAGCAGGCCGTGGCGCTGTCGAAGGCGGTGGACTACTGCAGCGCCGGGACCGTCGAGTTTATCGTGGACGGTGAGCGCAATTTCTACTTCCTCGAGATGAACACCCGCCTTCAGGTCGAACATCCGGTAACGGAGCTAATCACCGGCATCGATCTGGTCGAGCAGATGATCCGCGTCGCCGCTGGCGAACCGCTGGCGCTGAAGCAGGCTGACGTGCGGCTCGACGGCTGGGCGTTGGAAAGCCGGCTCTATGCCGAGGATCCGTACCGGAACTTCCTGCCCTCGATCGGGCGGCTGACCCGTTATCGCCCGCCCGCCGAAGTCACGCGCCGGGTGCGCAACGACACCGGGGTCTACGAGGGCGGTGAGATCTCGATGTACTACGACCCGATGATCGCCAAGCTCTGCACCTGGGGCCAGGACCGGGCCGAGGCGCTTGAGGAGATGCGCGTCGCGCTCGACACGTTCGAGGTCGAGGGGATCGGTCACAACCTGCCGTTCCTTTCGGCGGTGATGGATCATCCACGTTTCGTCTCGGGCGAGATGACCACCGGCTTCATTGCCGAGGAGTTTCCCGACGGTTTCGACGGCGTGACCCTCGCCGGGGGCGCGCTGCACCGGATCGCCGCGCTGGCCGCCCGCATGTGGGAAATCGTCAGTACCCGCGCGACGCAGATCAGCGGGCAGCTTTCCACCGCCGACCCGCAGGCGGAGCGCGAACTGGTCGTGCTGATCGGCGGCGAACAGCACCCCGTGCGCCTGAACGGCGAGGGGGCGGTCTATTTCGGCGATGTCTCGATCGACGTCGAGGCGCTGGACTGGACCCCCGGCGCAACGCTGGCCCGGGCCGAGGTCGGCGGCGTTCCGATCGCGGTCAAGGTCGACCGGCGCACGGACGGGTTCCGCATCCGGTATCGCGGCGCCGATCTGGTGGTGAAGGTCTACACGCCACGGCAGGCCGAACTGGCCGCGCTGATGCCAGAGAAGCTGCCGCCCGACACCTCCAAGATGCTGCTCTGCCCGATGCCGGGCCTCGTGGTCAACCTTGCCGTGGGAGAGGGCGACGAGGTGCAGGAAGGGCAAGCGCTCTGCACCGTCGAAGCGATGAAGATGGAGAACGTGCTGCGCGCCGAGCGCAAGGGAACGGTCGCGAAGATCCACGTCGAGGCTGGGCAGAGCCTTTCCGTCGATGAGATCATCATGGAGTTCGACTAGGGAGAGGGCGTGGAGGTCAGGTTGCATATCGGCGCGCATCGCACGGGAACGACCCGGCTCCAGCAGGAGCTGGGGCGCCGCGCCGCGCATCTTGCGACCCGTGGCATCGCCGCGCATTGGGCCGAGGGTCTTCGCCCCGATAGCGACCCGCTGTTCCCTCTTTTGGCCGGGGCCGGTTCCCTGGGCCGCCGCTGGCCGACCGAGACCGTGCGCCGCCTGCGCGACGCCCGCAATGCGGCGGAGGCTTCCGGGCGACGGCTGGTCGTATCCGAGGAGAACTACGCCGGCAGTATCGAGGCGATGGTGCGCAGCGGGGTGATCTACCCGCGCATCCGCCAGCGCCTGGCGATGCTCGCCCCCGCGATGGCCGGGGACAAGGTCGTGCTGCTGTTCTCGATCCGCAGCTACGGCGGGTTCTTCGCCTCGCTCTACGCGCAGCAGGTCCGCCGCCAGCCGATGCCGCCATTCGAGACGCTGAAACCGGGGATGCTGGCGCTCAAACGCCGGTGGCCGCAGGTGCTGTCCGATGCCGCCGCCGCGATCCCCGGCGCCGAGCTTCTGGTCTGGCCTTTCGAGGACATGCCCGGCCGCGGCATCGAGGCTCTGCGCCAGGTTCTGGGCGAGCGCCGGATCGTCGCGGTGAACGAGGATATGCCCGCCGTGCTGCCCTCGGCCACCGCCCCGGCAATCGAGATCCTGAACCGGATGACCGCGCCCGAGGAGTTGAAACGGGACGCCCGCCGCGCGGTGATCCTCGCCCACCCGCGCCCCGAGCATCCGCCTTTCGACCCCTGGACCGCGGCCGAGCGCGCGCATCTCGATGCCGACTATGCCGAGGATCTGGAAAAGCTGCGTGTCAGCCCGCCCGCACATCTGCGAATGATCTCGCTGGACGCCGAGGCTTCCGACACAGCGGAGGCTCGCCATGCGTAGCGTTTGTCAGCCGCCGGTGTTCCCGCCGCCGCCCTGGCTCTCGATCTCCTGCCGGCGCAGCGGCAGGCGGTCGATCAGTCGCAACACCTCGCGCGCCGTGATGGGAGTCGGCTTGCGGTACTTGATCTCGCCGTCCTTGCCGACGACCAGCACGACGAAATCCCGTGGCCGGTACGTCTGCCGAAGCTCGGACCGCGCGGTGGGGTCGGTGTCGACCAGGATGACCACGTCCCGCTCCTCCAGCGCCTCGCGGCTGCGTTCCAGGTTTGCAAGCTGCGTCTCGACCCGAGGATCGGCTGGCGAGTCGGCAAAGACGATGATCGGCCGCGCCACCCATTTCAGATCGTCCGGGGATGGGAGCACCACGTCTGTCGCGGTCGCGACTGTGGCGCTCAGGAACCAGGCGACAAGGGGCAGGGCACGTATCGTCATGGGCGGGTCCTCCTTCAACCAAGGTAAGCGCTTGGGCGCGGTTTGCGAGAGCATTTGCTGTCGCGGGGGCGACGACATCCGTTTTTTCAAGGAATTGGGGGCGTTGCGATGACCGATCTGCCTGCGACCGAGCGCGCAGCGACGCCAGCAGACAGCACTGGCGCTCTTGCGACCGCGCTGATCACGGCGCTGGCGATCTTCGTGCTTTACCAGTTGCTGGCGACCATGCGCGCCGGCGAGTTCACCTACCCGCTCGACGACGTTTACATCCACCTCGCGATCGCCGAGAACATTGCGGCGGGCGGCTATGGCGTAAACCCGGGCGAAATCACTTCCGCCGGATCCTCACTGCTCTATCCGTTTCTGCTGACCCCGTTCGCCGGAACCGGTTTGCAGGTCTATGTCCCGCTGTTCTGGAATGCCCTGTTCGTGATAGCCGGGGCCGCCCTCTGGGGGTTGGTCGTCGGCGAGGCGCGGCTTGACCGGTCGATGTCCCGCCTCATGGCCGTCCTCGGGGTGATAGGCTTGAACATCTCGGGCGCGGGGTTCGTGGGGATGGAGAACGCCGGTCATCTCGCCGCGACACTTGCGGTGCTGCTCGGTGTCGTGCGCTTCCTCGACACCGGTCGCATCGGCTGGATCCTGATCGCCGGCGTCGTGATCGGCCCGCTGCTGCGCTACGAGGCGCTGGCCCCGTCGATGGTCGCCGTGGGCCTTCTGGCCATCCACGGTCGCTGGAGGCCCGCACTGGCACTGGCGGCCGGAGCGACTGTTCCTTTGGTCTTGTTCGCGGGTTTTCTCGTTTCGAACGGCCTTTATCCCCTGCCGAACTCGGTCATTGCCAAGATGGGCGGCGGGCAGGTCGACGAACTACCGATCGACAACCGACTGCTGCTGAAGCTGGCGATTGCCATGATCCTCGTACCCGGCTGGGCCCTCATCCTGCTTGTGGTTGGCGGGCTCGTCACTGCCGCGGCGTGCGGAATGCGTCGCTGGGCGCTTGGCGGCTGGCTGGCATTGTCGGCGGCAGGCATTTGCGCTGCACATCTCGTCTTGGGGACAGTCGACCGCATTGGGCGCTACGAGGTCTACGCCATAGCCTTCGGCATGGGCGCGTTCCTGGTCGTCGCGGGCCGTCCGCCCGCGAGGCCCGGTAGATACGCCGTGCTTGCAGTTGCAATTGGCCTCGGCACGCTCTCGGCCTGGTATCAGTATTACCTAAGCGGCTGGGGGCTCTGGAGTCCGCAGGCCATTCGACTTCAGCAGGGCGAAATGGGCCGTTTCGCGAAAGAGGTCTGGAAGGCACCAGTCGCTGTCAACGACCTCGGCATGGTTTCCTGGCAGAACCCTTCCTACGTGCTCGATCTCTGGGGCCTCGCTTCTTCCGCGGCACTCGAAAAGATGCGCGAGGATCCAGTGCAGCCCGGTTGGGGCGGCGAGTTGGCCGAGCGCTATGGCGCGGACATGGCGATGCTCTATGCCGACAGGCTGGACCATGTCATTCCGGACGACTGGATCGTGATGGGAGAGCTGCGCCTCGATCGCCCCTGGGGATACGTCGCCGGTCCGGATGTAACTTTCTATGCCACCAGACCCGAGGCGGTAGAGCCTCTCCGCGAGGCGCTGGCCACGTTCGTGCCCGGCCTGCCAAGCGGTGCCGTCTGGACCCCCGCCAACGAGTGATGGAGAGCGACATGACCGCGAACATCGACGACTGGACCGCCCTTGCCGAGCGCGAGCTCAAGGGCCGCGACCCGAAGGACCTGACCTGGCACACGGTCGAGGGCATCGCCGTGAAGCCGGTCTACACCGAGGCCGACCTGTCAGGCGTGCCCCATCTTGGCACCATTCCCGGACAGGCGCCCTTCTTGCGCGGGCCCCGCGCGACCATGTACGCCGGGCGGCCCTGGACGATCCGCCAGTACGCGGGGTTCTCGACTGCCGAGGAATCCAACGCCTTCTACCGCAAGGCGCTGGCGGCGGGGCAGCAGGGTGTCTCGGTCGCCTTCGATTTGGCAACGCACCGGGGCTATGACAGCGACCACCCGCGCGTCGTGGGCGATGTCGGCAAGGCGGGTGTCGCAATCGACAGCGTCGAGGACATGAAGATCCTCTTCGACGGCATCCCGCTGGGCGAGGTCTCGGTCTCGATGACCATGAACGGCGCTGTGATCCCGGTGCTCGCCAGCTTCATCGTCGCAGGCGAAGAGCAAGGCGTGCCGCGCGAAAAACTCTCGGGGACCATCCAGAACGACATCCTCAAGGAGTTCATGGTTCGCAACACCTACATCTATCCGCCCGAGCCCTCGATGCGGATCGTCGCCGACATCATCGCCTATACGGCCGAGCAGATGCCGCGGTTCAACTCGATCTCGATCTCCGGCTACCACATGCAGGAGGCCGGGGCGACGCTGGTGCAGGAACTGGCCTATACGCTGGCCGACGGGCGCGAATATGTCCGCGCCGCCATCGCGCGGGGCATGGACGTGGACGCGTTCGCCGGGCGGCTGTCGTTCTTCTTCGCCATCGGCATGAACTTCTTCATGGAGGCCGCCAAGCTGCGCGCCGCCCGGCTGCTGTGGTCGCGGATCATGGACGAGTTCGAGCCGAAGAAGCCACAGTCGAAGATGCTGCGGACCCACTGCCAGACGTCGGGCGTGTCGTTGCAGGAGCAGGACCCTTACAACAACATCGTCCGCACCGCCTACGAGGCGATGGCCGCGGCGCTGGGCGGCACCCAGTCGCTGCACACCAACAGCTTCGACGAGGCGATCGGCCTGCCGACCGAGTTCTCGGCCCGCATCGCGCGCAATACCCAGCTGATTTTGCAGAACGAGACCGGGATCACCAATGTCGTCGATCCGCTGGCCGGAAGCTACTATGTCGAGGCGCTCACAGACCAGTTGGCTGCGGAGGCGTGGAAGCTGATCGAAGAGGTCGAGAGCCTCGGCGGCATGACCAAGGCGGTTGCGTCCGGCATGCCCAAGCTACGGATCGAAGAGGCGGCGGCGAAGCGTCAGGCGGCGATCGACCGGGGTGATGAGGTGATCGTCGGCGTGAACAAGTTCCGGCTCGAGCAGGAAGAGCCGATCGACGTTCTGGATATCGACAACGACAAGGTCCGCGAGGCACAGGTCGCGCGGCTGGCCCGCATCCGGCAAAGCCGCGATGCAGCGGCGTGCGAGGGCGCCCTTGCGGCGCTTGAGCAGGCCGCTTCCTCCGGCACCGGCAACCTTCTCGAACTGGCCGTCGAGGCCGCCCGTGCGCGGGCCAGCGTAGGAGAGATCTCCATGGCGATGGAAAAGGCGTTCGGCCGGCACCGGGCGGAGGTGAAAACGCTCGCGGGCGTCTACGGCGCCGCCTACGAGGGCGACGAGGGCTTCGCGCAGATCCAGAAGGACGTCGAGGCCTTCGCCGACGAGACTGGTCGCCGCCCGCGCATGCTGGTGGTCAAGATGGGCCAGGACGGCCACGACCGCGGCGCGAAGGTGATTGCAACGGCCTTTGCCGACATCGGCTTCGACGTCGACGTCGGCCCGCTGTTCCAGACTCCCGAAGAAGCCGCGCAGGACGCCATCGACAACGATGTACACGTCGTCGGTATCTCGTCTCAGGCCGCCGGTCATCGGACGCTTGCGCCGAAACTGGTGCAGGCGCTCAAGGACCAGGGCGCGGGCGATATCCTGGTGATCTGCGGCGGCGTGATCCCGCAACAGGACTACGGCTTCCTCAAGGACGCGGGCGTGCGGGCGATCTTCGGGCCCGGTACCAATATTCCTGCGGCCGCGCGCGAGATCCTCGACATGATCCGCGCGGCGCGCCCGCAGGCGGCGGAGTAGGCGCATGAAGACCGCGATCATCGGTGCGGGCGGCATCGGCGGCTATCTTGGCGCCAAGCTGCTGGGCGTGGACCGGCCGGTGATGCTCATCGCCCGCGGGGCGCACCTGCAAGCGATCCGCGAGCAGGGCTTGCGCCTGATCGAGCCGCAGGGCGAGGTGACCGTGCGCCCCGAGATCACCGACGATCCCGCGCAGGCGGGCAAGGCCGACCTGGTGATCCTTGCGGTGAAGGGCCAGGACCTGCCCGACGCGATCGAAGCCGCGCGCCCGATGGTACACGAGGGCACCCGCGTGCTGCCGTTCCAGAACGGCGTCGAGGCCGCTGGCATGGTCGCCGAGGCCTATGGCGCCGACGCCGCGCTGATCGGCGTCGCCCGGATCTTCGCCAACATCACTGCGCCCGGCGTCGTCACCCGGTATGGCGACCTTCGCAGCTTCACCATCGGCGACGCGCAGGGCCGACAGGACGATCCGTTCGTCGCCGAGCTTCGCGCGGTGCTCGCCGGGGCAGGGGTCGAAGTGCCCGAGGTTGCCGACGTACGCGTCGACCAGTGGACCAAGTTCCTGATGTTCAACGCGCTCAGCAGCCTCACCGCGGCGGCGCGCACCCGCATGGGCACGATCCAACAGACGCCCGAGCTGTGGGCCATGGCCGAGGGCCTCGTCGCGGAGACCGCCGCCGTCGCCCGCGCGCGCGGCGTACCTATTCCCGAGGGGACGGAAGCGAAGGTCATCAAGGCCATCGCCCGGATGCCCGGCGATGCCCGCGCCTCCACCGCACATGACCTCGAGCAGGGCAAGCCGCTGGAAATCGACTGGATCTGCGGCGCGGTCGCGCGGCTGGGGCAGGCCTCGGGCGTGGACACGCCGCTCAGCCGCGCCTGCCACGCGATCCTCTCGCCCTGGAAAGACGGAAGGCCTGCCGCATGAGCGCGCCGCTGCATTGCTTCCACGCGACCTTGCGTCAAGCAATCGCTGGCGCCCGGCGCCGGAATATCGCAGGTAACGGGGTGATGACCGCCCGATCCGATTTGAGGACGACCCCGTGACCGATCGCAAGACCGACCCGTTCGTGCAGGCCGCGCTGCACTACCACCGCCACCCGCGCCCCGGGAAGCTGGAGATCCGCGCCACCAAGCCGCTGGCCAACGGCCGCGACCTGGCCCGTGCCTATTCCCCCGGCGTGGCAGAGGCCTGCATCGAGATCCGCGAGGACGCCTCGACGGTGTCGGACTACACCGCCCGGGGCAACCTTGTCGCGGTGGTCACCAACGGCTCGGCGGTGCTGGGGCTGGGCAATATCGGCGCGCTGGCCTCCAAGCCTGTGATGGAGGGCAAGGCGGTCCTCTTCAAGAAATTCGCCAATGTCGACTGTTTCGATATCGAGGTGAACGAGAGCGACCCCGAGAAGCTGGCCGATATCGTCGCCAGTCTCGAGCCGACCTTCGGTGCGATCAACCTCGAGGACATCAAGGCCCCCGACTGCTTCATCGTCGAGGAGCTGTGCCGCAAGAAGATGAACATCCCCGTCTTCCATGACGACCAGCACGGTACCGCCATCGTCGTTGGCGCGGCGGCGATAAACGCGCTGCGTGTCGCGGGCAAGAAGATCGAGGATATCAAGATCGTTTCGACCGGCGGCGGCGCGGCGGGGATCGCTTGCCTCAACATGCTGATGAGCTTGGGCGCGAAGCGCGAGAACATCTGGCTGTGCGACATTCACGGGCTGGTGCACGAGGGCCGGACCGAGGACATGACGCCCCAGAAGGCCGCCTTCGCGCAAGTCAGCGAACTGCGCACCCTCGATGAGGCGATCGACGGCGCCGACCTGTTTCTGGGCCTCTCGGGGCCGAACGTGCTGAAGCCCGAGATGGTCGCGAAAATGTCTTCGCGCCCGATCATCTTCGCGCTCGCCAATCCCAACCCCGAGATCATGCCCGAGGCCGCCCGCGAGGTGGCCCCCGACGCGATCATCGCGACCGGCCGCTCGGACTATCCGAACCAGGTCAACAACGTCCTGTGTTTCCCGTTCATCTTCCGCGGCGCGCTGGACGTCGGCGCGACCGAGATCAACGAGGAAATGAAGGTCGCCTGCGTTGAGGGCATCGCCGCGCTGGCGCGCGCGTCCTCGTCGGCCGAGGCCGCCGCCGCCTACCAGGGCGAGAAGTTGGTGTTCGGTGCGGACTACCTGATCCCCAAGCCTTTCGATCCGCGCCTGCTGGCCATCGTCGCCTCGTCCGTGGCGCAGGCTGCTATGGCGTCGGGTGTCGCGACCAAGCCGCTCGGGGATATCGAGGAATACAAGCAGCAGCTCGACCAGTCGGTGTTCCGTTCGGCGATGATGATGCGCCGGGTGTTCGAGGCGGCGCGAAACTCCGAACGGCGGATCGTGTTCGCCGAGGGCGAAGACGAGCGCGTTCTGCATGCTGCCCACGCGATGATCGAGGAAACCGTGGACAAGCCGATCCTGATCGGCCGTCCCGAGGTGGTCGAGACCCGGCTGGAGCGTCTGGGCCTGCCGATCCGTCCCGGTGCCGATTTCGAGATCGTGAACCCCGAGAACGACCCGCGCTATCGCGACTACTGGGAGACCTATCACGGTCTTATGGCCCGGCGCGGCGTGACCCCGGACCTGGCCAAGGCGATCATCCGCACCAACACCACCGCGATCGGCGCGGTGATGGTCCACCGTGGCGAGGCCGACAGCCTGATCTGTGGCACTTTCGGTCAGTATCTGTGGCACCTGAAATACGTCTCCGAGGTTCTGGGGACCGACCATCTGCATCCGATCGGCGCGCTGTCGCTGATGATCCTCGAGCGCGGCCCGCTGTTCATCGCCGACACGCAGGTGCACCCCGAACCCACCGCCGAGCAGATCGCCGAGACGACCATCGCCGCCGCGCGCCATGTGCGCCGCTTCGGCCTGGAGCCCTCGATTGCGCTCTGCTCGCACTCGCAGTTCGGCAACCTCGACACCGACAGCGGGCGGCGGATGCGCGGCGCGCTGGAGATCCTCGACAGCCAGCCCCGCGATTTCGCCTACGAGGGCGAGATGCACTCGGATGCGGCGCTCGACCCGGACCTGCGTGAGCGGATCTTCCCCGGCGGGCGGATCCAGGGGCCGGCCAACGTGCTGATCTTCGCGAACACCGATGCAAGCTCGGGCGTGCGCAACATCCTGAAGTCGGCCGCAGGCGGGCTGGAGGTGGGGCCGATCCTGATGGGGATGGGCAACCGCGCCCATATCGTAACCCCTTCGATCACCGCGCGGGGGCTGCTCAACATCTCGGCATTGGCGGGAACGCCCGTGGCGCACTACGGATAGGGGATGCGATGACAGGCGGCGCGGTTCAGGCAAATTCCGGGGCTTTGTCCCCTGCCTGTGCGCCGCCGCACGGCCTGCTCGGACCGCGCGACGGCGCCGGTCGCTACGGGTTATTCGGCCTTCGGTTTCGGGCCCGGTTTCCCGGTTTTCTTGCCCGCGGGCTTCTTGTCGCCCATGGCTTTCGCATCCTCTGTGACAGGTGCGGCGGGATGCCGCACCTGAGCACATCAGGTACGCCGATCCGCCTGCAATGCAAGCGGAATCGGACGGGGCGTCTGCGCCCCCTCGGCGCGCTGCCGCCGATCCCGGCCCGCGGGTCGCAATCAATCAGAATGCTGAAAGATGGGAGAACGGAATGGGCTACAAGGAGACCTATGCCGCCTGGAAGGCGGACCCCGAGGCCTACTGGATGGAGGCCGCCGAGGCGATCGACTGGGTAAAGAAGCCCAGCCGCGCGCTCGATGACAGCGACGCCCCAATCTATCGCTGGTATGCCGACGGGCAGATGAACACCTGTTTCAACGCGGTGGACCGGCATGTCGAGGTCGGGCGCGGCGATGACGTGGCGATCATCTGGGACAGCCCGATGACGGGGCTGAAGCGCAAGATCACCTTTGCCGAGCTTCAGGAGCAGACCGCGCGTCTTGGCGGGGCCCTGCAGGCCAGGGGCGTCGGCAAGGGCGACCGGGTCATCATCTACATGCCTATGGTCCCCGAGGCGCTGGTCGCGATGCTGGCCTGCGCGCGGATCGGGGCGGTCCACTCGGTCGTCTTCGGCGGTTTCGCGGCGCACGAGCTGGCGGTGCGGATCGACGATGCGACGCCGAAGGCGGTGATCGCCGGGTCGTGCGGGCTGGAGCCGGGGCGGGTCGTGGAGTACAAGCCGCTGCTCGACGAGGCGATACGCCAGTCCACGCACGATCCCGATTTCTGTGTCATCCTGCAACGCCCCGAGGCCGAAGCCGCGCTGGAGCCCGGGCGCGACTTCGAGTGGGAGGCGTTCCAGAAGGACGCCGCCCCGGCGGAATGCGTGCCGGTGGGCGGGGCCGATCCGCTGTACATCCTCTATACCTCGGGGACCACCGGACAGCCGAAGGGCGTGGTGCGGCCCAATGCGGGCCATGCCGTCGCGCTGCACTGGACGATGAAGAACATCTACAACGTCGAGCCGGGCGACGTGTTCTGGGCGGCCTCGGACGTGGGCTGGGTCGTGGGGCACAGCTACATCTGCTATGCGCCGCTGATCTATGGCTGCACGACCGTGGTGTTCGAGGGCAAGCCCGTCGGCACGCCCGATGCGGGCACCTTCTGGCGTGTGATCTCGGAGCACGACGTGCGGGTGCTTTTCACCGCGCCGACGGCGTTCCGGGCGATCAAGCGCGTCGATCCCAAGGGCGAGTTCGTGGGCAAGTACGATCTTGGCCGGTTCAAGACGCTGTACCTGGCCGGAGAGCGGGCCGATCCGGACACGATCCAGTGGGCGCAGCGGCTGTTGAACGTGCCGGTGATCGATCATTGGTGGCAGACCGAAACCGGCTACACCATCGCCGGGAACCCGGTCGGGCTGGAACTGCTGCCGGTTAAGATCGGCTCGCCCACGGTGCCGATGCCGGGCTACGAGATCCACGTGCTGGGCGATGACGGTCACGAGGTGAAACCCGGAGAACTGGGCGCGATCGCGATCAAGCTGCCGCTGCCTCCGGGCACGCTGGGCGGGCTGTGGAATGCCGAGGAGCGGTTCAAGAGTTCGTACCTGAACCACTTCCCCGGCTACTACGAGACCGGGGATGCCGGGATGATGGACGAGGACGGTTACCTCTGGATCATGGCCCGCACCGACGATGTCATCAACGTGGCCGGGCACCGGCTGTCGACCGGCGCTATGGAGGAGGTTCTGGCAGGCCTGCCAGACGTTGCCGAATGCGCCGTCATCGGGGTCGCGGACCAGCTGAAGGGGCAGGTCCCAATGGGCTTTCTCTGTGTCAGCGCCGGGGTCGACCGGCCTCATGATGACATCGTGAAAGAGGCCGTCCGCCAGGTCCGCGAGCAGATCGGACCGGTGGCCGCCTTCAAGCTGGCGGTTGTCGTGGACCGGCTGCCGAAGACCCGCTCGGGGAAGATCCTGCGTGCGACCATGGCCAAGATTGCCGATGGAGAGGCCTGGAAGATGCCCGCGACGATCGACGATCCGGTGATCCTGGACGAGATCACCGAGGCGCTTAAGGGCCTCGGCTACGCCAAGGAGACGACGGGGGACTAGGCCCCTCGCAAGCGGGCATTTCACGGTGAAAATCCCGGATTTCACCGTGAAAACCCCTTTAACCCACTGATCTAAAAGGAATGTTAAGTGTTGATGGTTCGTTAACACCGAAAATGCGCGCCGCAAGACGTGAACCAAACACCCGCTTTAAGTGTTAATCTGGGAAACCGGATGCGCGACTGAGGGGGGAGTCATGCTGCGCTTCGACCACACGGATCGGGTGATCCACGCGGTGCTGGAAGGGACCGTTACCCGCGACGACCTGCTACCCTTCTACGAGACATTGAACGCGGCGCTCGATGACGGTGGCCGCCTGGGGTTGGTGATCGATTTTGCCGGGCTGTCGGACATGACTGCCGATGCCATCGTCGAGGATGCCCGGCGCGAGCTGGCCTTGCTGCCCCGCTTGCGGCGCATTCCGCGTGTCGCGGTAATCAGCAACAAGGAGTTCATGGCCGCGCTGGTGCGCTGGACCGATCCGCTGGTGCCGACGACCGAGCTGCGGGTGTTCGCCTCGGGCGAGGACGACCTGGCCCGCGCCTGGGTGGCGCAGGCACCGCAACTGGCTCAAGCGCCGCGCCGCCGCGACGGGTTGCGCGAAATCCCGACGGACGAGGCCGACGTAGTCGCCTTCGAGATCGACGGGCCGTTCGATGGCAATACGCTCGATCCCATCATCGCGCGGATCGACGCGCTGGTGGACCGGGGCACGGGGTTCGACATGCTGGCGCGGGTAAAGCGTTTCGAGGGATTCGACCCGCGGCTGCTGACCCGCTCGGGGCTGTTCTCGATGAAGGTGAACGCGATCCGGCATCTTGACCGGTACGCCATCGTGACGGACGCCCGTTGGTTGCGGACCATGGCGCGGGCGGTCGCGGACGTCATGCCGATGGAGGTGCGCGTCTTCACCCTGGAACAGGAGCCCGAGGCCTGGGCCTGGCTGCGCTGCCGGGCGGCCCGCGAGACGGGCTGAGGGCCGCTCGCGCAGGACTCATGAAAGCGTGACAGCCGGGTCCGGAAACCGGTGCTATCGTCTTCCCGAGGTCTACGAGGGAGGACGATGTGAAACGGTTGATGTTTGCGGCGGCACTGGCGCTGGCCCCCGGCGGGGCGTTTGCGGCGCAGGGCGAGCGGGTCACTGTGACCGGCGAGGCGATAGACACCTGGTGCTATTTCTCGGGCGTGATGGGCGGGCCGGACGCGGTCGTGGGCTCGGCGCATCACACCTGCGCGCTCTGGTGCTCGGCGGGGGGCATCCCGGTGGGGCTGCTGGCCGAGGACGGCACCGTTTACATGGTGCTGAAGATCGAGGGCGACGATGCCTCGAACGGCGGCGACACGCAGCTGCACGTGGCAAGCCATGTGCTGACCGCCGACGGGATGCTCTACCAGCGCGACGGGATCAACTATCTGGTGGTTGAGGAAGTCACCGCCGACGAGGATATCCTGAAGCTGACGCACGAGGATTTCGGCGTCGTTCCCGGCTTTGCCATCCCGGATCCGGAATGAGGGGTAATGCGATGAAATACCTTGCTTTTGCTTTTTCTCTGATGGCCGTTCCGGTGGCCGCACAGGATTTCTCGGAAGGCTCCGAGGCGAAGGAATGGGGGCTCTACGGCGAGTCCAAGGCGCGGTTCGCCGCCACGGTGGTCGATCCGCTGTGCGAACTGGCCGGGGAGTGTGCCGACAATTGCGGCGACGGGCGTCGGCAGTTGGCGCTGCTGCGCGAGGCCGACAATGTGATGGTGCTGCCGCTGAAGAACGGTCAGCCGGTGTTCTCGGGCGCCGCGAACGAGCTGGCGCCGTTCTGCGGGCAGGCGGTCGAGGTCGACGGGCTGCTGATCACCGACGAGGAGCTTGGCGCGCAGAACGTCTACCTGGTGCAGATGATCCGCGCCGCCGGCTCGGACGAGTGGACCCCCGCGAACCGGTGGACCAAGGATTGGGCCGAGGCGAACCCGGATGCGGCGGGCGAGGGCCCGTGGTTCCGGCGCGATCCACGCGTGCTGGCCGAGATCGAGAAGGAAGGCTGGCTGGGTCTTGGCGCCGAGGCGGACGCCGCCTTCCTGGAGGAGTGGTTCCAGTGATCCGCGCTGCCTTTCTGGCCTGTGCGCTGGCGGTGCCTGCCGCCGCGCATGACGGGGTGGAGCATGGCTCGGCCGGGGAAGCGGCAGCGCATCTGGCCGCCAGCGCGCCGATCGATGCGGGCCTGCCGTTCTTCGCCGACATCGGCGGCGCGTTCGCCTTGACCGACCAGACCGGGGCTACGCGGACGCAGGCCGATCCGGACGGGCGAATGCAGCTGCTGTTCTTCGGCTATGCGAACTGCCAGGCGATCTGTTCGGTCGCGCTGCCGCTGATGGGGCAGGTCGCCTCGGATCTGGAAGCCGAGGGGCTGGCGGTGACGCCGGTGATGGTGACGGTCGATCCCGCCCGCGACACGGTCGCGGCGATCGGGGCGCCTTTGGTCCAGCATCACCCGCGCTTCGTCGGGCTGACCGGGACCGAGGCCGAGCTGGCCGTCGCCTGGGACGCCTTCAAGGTCGAGCACAAGGTGGTGTTCGAGGACCCGGAGTACGGCCCGATCTTCGCGCATGGCAGCCATGTCTACCTGCTGGATCCGCAGGGCGAGGTGCTGACGCTGCTGCCCCCGATCCTCAGCGAGGCGCGGGTTGCCGAGATCGTGCGGGCTTATGCCGCCGATTGAGTCGCAGCGTGACGTGAGCGTAATGCGGCCGCCCGCCCCTTGCATGAGCGGGGGGCGGCGGCGATAGTCGGTCGAAGCGTTCAGCAGGGACCGATTTTTCATGGATTTGTTCGAGACCGCCCGCGCGGCGCGCGAGAATGCCTATGCGCCCTATTCGGGCTTCAAGGTGGGGGCGGCGCTGCGCTCGACAGGTGGGACCGTTTTCTCCGGCTGCAATGTCGAGAATGTCGCCTATCCCGAGGGCACCTGCGCCGAGGCCGGGGCGATTGCCGCGATGATCGTGGCGGGCGAGAGCCGGATTGCCGAGGTGCTGGTGATCGCCGACAGCCCCGAGCCGATCCAGCCCTGCGGCGGCTGCCGACAGAAGCTGGCCGAGTTCGCCGATCCGGGCGTCGTGGTCACGCTGGCCGGGCTTGACGGCCCGCGCGGCAGCACCACCGTCGGGGAACTGCTGCCCGGCGCCTTCACTAAGATACATCTGGAATGACCCCATGTCCGAAGACGAACTGAAACAGGCCGCCGCCCGCGCGCTGGCGTGCCTCGATCTGACCAATCTCAACGACGACTGCACCGCCGAGGATGTGCGCGCGCTGTGCCGCCGCGCGATGACCCCGCACGGGCCGGTCGCTGCCGTCTGCATCTGGCCGCAGTTCGTGACCGTCGCGCGCGAGGCGTTGGGCGGCTCGGGCGTGCGGATCGCCACCGTGGTGGCCTTTCCGGGCGGCGACGACGAGACGTCCGAGGTTCTGAAGATGACCGCCCAGGCGGTCGCGGACGGCGCGGACGAGATCGACATGGTGATCCCCTACAAGTCGCTGATGGAGGGGCATCCGCAGATGGTCGCCTCGGCCGTGGCGCGGGTGAAGGACGCGGCCGGCGGGGCGCTGGTGAAGGCGATCCTGGAAACCGGCGTTCTGGGCGATGCCGAACTGATCCGGGAAGCCTCGGAATGCGCGATCGAGGGCGGTGCGGACTTCATCAAGACCTCGACCGGCAAGGTGCCGATCAACGCGACGCCCGAGGCCGCCCGCGTGATGCTGGAGGTGATCGCCAAGGCCGATCCCTCGGTTGGCCTGAAGCCCGCGGGCGGGGTGAAGTCGACGCAGGATGCCGCTGTCTACCTGGATCTCTGCGACGAGATCATGGGCGAGGACTGGGCGACGCCCGGTCATTTCCGCATCGGCGCGTCCTCGGTGCTGACGGCGCTGCTGGCGACGCTGGACGGCGAGGAACCGGCGGACGTGGGCGGAGGCTATTGATGCTGGCGGCGGAACTGATCGGCAAGAAACGCGACGGCAAGCGGCTGACGGATGAGGAACTGCGCTTCGTCGTCAAGGGGATCACCGACGACAGCCTTTCGGAAGGGCAGGTCGCGGCCTTTGCCATGGCGGTCTATTTCAACGGCATGACCGATGCCGAGCGGGTCGGTTTCACCGAAGCGATGCGTGACAGCGGCACTGTGCTGAAATGGGACCTGCCCGGGCCGGTGGTGGACAAGCATTCGACCGGCGGCGTCGGAGACAACACCTCGCTGATGCTGGCGCCCGCGCTGGCGGCCTGCGGGGCTTATGTACCGATGATTTCCGGGCGGGGGCTGGGTCATACCGGAGGAACGCTCGACAAGTTCGACTCGATCCCCGGGTACAAGACGCAGCCCGACGTGGACCTGCTGCGCAAGGTCACGAAGGAAGTCGGCTGCGCGATCATCGGTCAGACGCCGGATATCGCGCCCGCCGACCGGCGGCTGTATGCTATCCGTGACGTGACCGCGACGGTGGAAAGCATCGACCTGATCACCGCCTCGATCCTGTCGAAGAAGCTGGCCGCAGGGCTGGAGGCGCTGGTGCTGGACGTCAAGACCGGCACGGGCGCGTTCATGTCGAAGAAGAAGGACGCCGAGGCGCTGGCGCGCGCGCTGGTCGACGTGGCGAACGGCGCCGGGTGCAAGACCTCGGCTCTGATCACCGACATGAACGAGCCGCTGGCAAGCGTTGCCGGAAACGCGCTGGAGGTCGCCTGCGCCATCGAGTTCCTGAAGGGCGACGAGATCGACAGCCGCCTGTGGGATGTGGTCGTGGCGCTGGGCGCGGGGGCGTTGGTCTCGGCGGGTCTGGCCAAGGACGACGCCGAGGGCGAGGCGAAGATGCAGGACGTGCTGCAATCGGGCAAGGCGGCCGAGGTGTTCGGGCGCATGGTCCACGCGCTGGGCGGGCCGCCGGACATCCTGGAGGATTTCCACACCCATCTGCCGGACGCGAAGGTGATCGAGGAGGTCTATGCCCCGACCGAGGGCTTCGTGACCGCCATCGACACCCGCGCCGTCGGCTGGACCGTTGTGGAACTGGGCGGCGGCCGGAAGAAGGCGACCGACAGCATCAACCCGCGCGTCGGGCTGGACTGGCTTGCAGGGCTGGGCCGCCGGGTCGATGCCGAGACGCCGATCGCGCGTATTCATGCCGCCTCGGCCGACGATGTCGAGGTGGCGCGCAAGCGGCTGGTCGAGGCCTACAAGATCGGCGACGTGCCCGGCGACGAGACGCCCCTGATCGTGAAGAAGATCCGATGAGCCGCGCGATCATCTGCGTGCTCGATTCCGTCGGCTGCGGCGGTGCGCCGGATGCCGAAGCGTTCGGCGACGCGGGCGCGAACACGCTTGGTCATATCGCCGAGGCCTGCGCGGCGGGCCGCGCCGACGAGGGGCGCGCGGGGCCCTTGCAGATGCCGAACCTCGACGCGCTGGGGTTGGGGCGGGCGATCACGCTGGCCTCGGGGCTGGAGGCTCCGGGGCTTGGCGCCGAGCCGAAGGGCCGCTGGGGGGCGGCGACCGAGGTGTCTCAAGGCAAGGACACGCCCTCGGGGCATTGGGAACTGGCCGGCGTGCCGGTGCCTTTCGACTGGCACTATTTCCCACAAGAGGTGCCGACCTTCCCGAAGGATGTGACAGATGCGCTGATCGAACGCGGTGAGTTGCCGGGGATCCTTGGCGACACGCACGCAAGCGGCATGCCGATCATCCGTGAACTGGGACAGGAGCATATCCGTACCGGCAGGCCGATCTGCTACACTTCGGCCGACAGCGTTTTCCAGATCGCCGCGCACGAGGAGCATTTCGGGCTGGAGCGTCTGCTGAAGCTTTGCGAAATCGCCGCCGAGATCGTCCACCCGATGAAGGTCGGGCGGGTCATCGCGCGGCCTTTCGTCGGCGAGACCCCCGACGATTTCAAGCGCACCGCGAACCGGCGCGACTATGCCATCGCGCCGCCCGAGCCGACGATCTGCGACCGGGTGACCGCGGCGGGCGGCACGGTCTGGGGGATCGGCAAGATCCGCGACATCTTTGCCGGGCAGGGGATCGGCAAGGTGCTCAAGGCCAAGGACGACATGGGCCTGTTCGACCGCACGCTCGAGGCGATGGACCGTGCAGCACCCGGCGACCTGGTCTTCGCGAACTATGTCGAGTTCGACTCGCTCTATGGCCATCCGCGCGACGTGGCGGGCTATGCGCGGCACCTGGAGGCGTTCGACGCCCGTGTGCCCGAATTGTTGGGCAAGCTGCGGGCGGGCGATCTGCTGATCTTCACCGCCGATCACGGCAACGATCCGACCTGGACCGGCACCGACCACACGCGCGAGCGGGTGCCCGTGCTGATGGCCGGTGTCGCGCCCGGAGAGATCGGGCTCTGCGGCTTTGCGGATGTCGCCGAAAGCGTCGCGGCGCACCTGGGGCTGGCCCCCGGCAAGCATGGAAGGAGCGTCCTGTGAGCGTCGAGGATCTGCCGAAGGTCGAACTGCACCTGCATCTCGAAGGGGCAGCGCCGCCCGATTTCATCCGCCTGCTGGCGGGCGAGCAAGGTGTCACGCTGAACGGGGTATTCGACGACAAGGGCCAGTACCAGTGGGCCGATTTCGCCGAGTTCCTGGAATGCTATCACAAGGCCTGCGAGGTGCTGACCGGGCCAGACGAGTTTCGCCGCCTGGTCGAGGCGGTGCTGGCGAAATCCGCCCATGATGGCGTGGTTTACACCGAGATCTTCATCGCGCCTCACATTTGCGGGGGGGCCGATCGCGGGGCGTGGTTCGAATATCTCGACGCGATCTACGAGGGCGCGGCCTCGGCGAAGCGGGCGCACGGGATCGAGGCGCGGTTCCTCTCGACCTGCATCCGCAACCTCGGGCCGGACGAGGCGCGCGTCGCGGCGGAGCTGTCGGCCGAGGTGGCTGGGCCGATGCTGACCGGTTTCGGGATGGGCGGCGAGGAGCGCTATCTGAGCGCCGCCGATTTCGCCCCCGCTTTCGACATAGCGCGCGAGGCGGGGCTGGGCATCACCAGCCATGCCGGCGAGATCTGCGGCGCGGACAGCGTGCGCGAGACGCTGGACCACCTCAAGCCCGCGCGCATCGGACATGGCGTGCGCTCCATCGAGGATCCGGCGCTGGTCGCGCGGCTGGCCGAGGAGGGCGTGGTGCTGGAGGTGAACCCTGGATCGAACATCGCGCTGGCGGTGTTCCCGGACTGGGCCGATCATTCGATCGACCGGCTGCGGCAGGCAGGGGTGAAGGTCACGGTCTCGACCGACGATCCGCCCTATTTTCACACCGATATGCGTCACGAGTACCGGATGCTTGCAAAGACCTTCGGATGGGGCGAAGAGGTGTTCCGAAACCTGAACCTGACCGCGATCGACGCTGCGTTCTGCGACGAGCCGACCCGCGCCGCGGTCCGCGCCCGGCTGAAAGGGGCCTGACATGACCCAGCATCTGACCGTCGTCGACCATCCTCTGGTGCAGCACAAGCTGACCGTGATGCGCGAGACCGACACCTCGACCGCCTCGTTCCGGCAGCTTCTCAAGGAGATCAGCCTGCTGCTGGCCTACGAGGTGACGCGCGATCTGCCGATGACCACCAAGCGGATCAACACGCCGCTGACCGAGATGGACGCGCCCACGCTCGAGGGCAAGAAACTGGCGCTGATCTCGATCCTGCGGGCCGGGAACGGGTTGCTCGACGGGGTGCTGGAGCTGATCCCCTCGGCCCGAGTGGGTTTCGTCGGCCTCTACCGCGACGAGGAGACGCTGCAACCGGTGCAGTACTATTTCAAGGTGCCCGCCGATCTTGGTGACCGCCCGGTGATCGCGGTGGACCCGATGCTGGCCACCGGCAACTCCTCGGCCGCCGCTGTCGATCTGCTGAAGCAGGCGGGTGCGACGGATATCCGGTTCCTGTGCCTGCTGGCCGCACCCGAGGGCGTGGCCCGGATGAAGGAGGCGCATCCGGACGTGCGCATCGTGACCGCGGCGCTGGACGAGCGGTTGAACGAGAAGGGCTATATCGTGCCCGGCCTCGGCGACGCCGGTGACCGGATGTTCGGCACCAAGTAAGTCTCAGCGGGCGCGCAGCATCGCCGCGCCCGCGAACAGCAGCGCCAGCCCCGACGTGGCGGTGCGGATCTGATTCCAGAACTGCCAGTCCGCCGAATAGTCGTCCCAGATCCGCGCGGCCTCGGCCGGGTCCTGCGGGACGGTGACAGCGGCAAGCGCCTCGTTCATCGGGACGTTGATCGCCAGCGTGAGACCCATGCCCCCCAGCAGGTAGACCGCCGCCGCCAGCCCGAAAAGCGCGGCAACCGCGCGTTGACCGCAGGCCCACCAGGCCAGTGCCGCCGCCGCCAGCGCCGGGCCGGTGGCGAAGAAGGCGGGCGCGAAGACCGTGTTGCGGACCGAGGCGTTCATCGCCTGCATTGCCGCGATAGCCACCTTCGGATCGGCGGCGTCCAAGCCCCACATGGTCGAGCACACCCAGGCGTAGAAGAACCCGAAGATCGCGCCGCTCAATAGAAGGGCAACGAGGGAAAGCGCGTATCGCATGGGGTCTCCAGAGGCGTAATTGTTGTTACGGTTGCGATGATCCGTAACATAGATTACGGATTTTTCCCAGCAGCGAAGGAAGCGGTCATGCGCGAGGAAAGCCGTTCGGCGCGGCGGGATCAGATCGAACAGGCGGCCTATGCGGTGCTGCGTGACAAGGGGTACGCGGGCGCGTCTATGCAGGCCATCGCGCGCGAGGCGCGGGCCTCGAACGAGACGCTCTATCGCTGGTATGGCGACAAGGCGGGTCTGTTCCGCGCGCTGGTCGTCCGCAATGCCGAGGAAAGCCGCGCGCTGTTGGAAACCGGGCTGGCGGAGGATGTGCCGCCGATGCAGGTGCTTGCGGCGTTTGGCCCGGTGCTGTTGCGCCTGCTGACCGGCGACCGTGCGGTTGCGCTGAACCAGGCGGCGGCCGCCGATGCCTCGGGCACCTTGGGCGCAACGATCGCCGAAGCTGGTCGCGAGAGTATCGCACCGATGATCGGCCGGGTGTTGGAGCGTGCGCGCGAGGCAGGGGACCTTGCCTTCGACGAGACGGGGGCGGCGGTGGGTCTCTACCTCGATCTGCTGGTTGGCGATCTTCAAATCCGCCGCGTCATCCGCCGGCTCGATGCCCCGGACGAAGCGTTTATCCAGAACCGTGCAGCAGAGGCGACAGCCAACCTGAAGCGCCTTCTGGCCCCGTGAAGCGCGCCGCTTTCTGGAACCCGGGGAAAACTCTCTCCGGAAACCCTCGATAGCTGCCGAGGGACCGGCCGATCAGTCCGCGAGCGCCCGCCAGGCCGCCCAATCCTCGGGCGTGTCGAGGTCGGTCAGCGGCGCCCGGCTGTCCAGCGTTACGTCAAAGACATACTCCCGCGCCCCGGCGACGATCCCGCGCGCGCCGGTATCGCCGCGCAGGTCCTGCAGGCTTTCGAAGAAGCGCCTTCCGAACAGGACCGGGTGACCGGGTGTGCCGTCGGGCGCGGCCGCGCGGCATATCTCGCGGTGCCGGCCGGGATCGTAGGCCGTGATCAGCGCATCGAAGGCGGCCGCGTCCACCTCGGGCATGTCGGCGAGCGCGACGATGGCCGCTGCGCTGTCCTCGGGCAGGGCGGCGATGCCGGTGCGCAGGCTTGCGCCCATGCCCTCGGCGGCGGCCTCGGCGATGACCGTCTCGACCGCGAGCCCCTCAAGCGCCTCGGCTCGCGCCCCGGCCTCCGGCGGCAGAACGACGACCACGCGCCGGGCCTGCGAGGCCAGCGCAGCCTCGGCCGCCTTGCGCAGCAAGGGTGCGCCCGCGATGGTTTCGAGCAGCTTGTCCCGCCCGCGCATCCGGCGCGAGGCCCCGGCGGCCAGCAGCACCACATCGACGGGCACGCCCGCCTTGGGCGTGGGTGCGATCACCCGTGGCTGCGGGCGCACGGGGATTTCCTTCAGCAACCCGCCGACGCCCATGGCGGCGATTTCGGCGTCGCCGACTTCGATGCCGCAGACCAGCCGCTCCAGCACCCAGTCGGCCCCATTCAGCGCGGGCGATCTGGCGCAGCCCGGCAGGCCGACGACCTGCGCCGCGCCGCGTCGGCCCAGGAACAAGAGGTTGCCGGGATCGACCGGCATGCCGAACCGGGTCAGCGTGCCACCCGAGGCGACAAGACCGGCGGGGCATACGTCACCCGCATCCGAGGTCGCCGAAGCGCCCAGCACCAGCACCAGCGGGGCCGAGGTCCGATCCAGCGCCTCGGCCACGGCGCCTGTCTCGTGCGGCACCACCTCGTCGCGCAGCAGGCGCACGCCCAGCGCGCCCAGCCGGTCGGCCACCGCGCGGCGGCCCTTGTCGATCAGCTTCTCGGAAAAGCCCGGCGTGCGGGTGATGATCAGCTCGGCCTCGTGCAGCACCGTCGGCGCGACCGAGATCACCGGCGCGTTGCCCAGCGTCGCAGCGGCGCGCGAGACCGCCGCGCCGGGCACCGCATAGGGGATGATCTTGACGGTCGCCAGCATCATCCCGTCCGAGACCCGGGTGTTGTCCGGCAGCGTCGCCAGCGTGATTGCCGGGTCGATGCCGTTGAGCGCATGGATCGCGTCCACGTCCAGTCGTAGCACGCCGGGCCGGTCCGCCAGCAGGTTCACCCGCCCGTTCTGCGGCCGGGTGATCCGCACGCCATGCCCGTCCGGCACCAGCGCACGGGCGACCTGCGTCGCGGCCTCGTCCTCGGGTACGTCGCCCGGCTCCAGCCGCGCGGTGGTGACTTGTTCGATGCCTGCCGCTTGAAGCGCTGCGATCTCTTCGGGACCCAGCACAAGCCCTTTGCGCAACCTGCGCGCGCCGACCTGCACCGAGTGCGCGAGCAGCGCGCCGGCGGCTTGTGTGACCGGCTCGGGCCCGAATTTCATGCTGCGGCTTTCGCGGCGGGTCGGGTCTCGGGGCGGCGCAGGCGCTCGGTGATCTGGGCGAGGATCGAGACCGCGATCTCGGCCGGCGATTTCGCGCCGATGTCCGCGCCGACCGGAGCGTGGATGCGGGTGATCTCGGCCTCGGTGAACCCGTCTTCGGTCAGCCGTGCCACGCGCTTGGCATGGGTCCGGGTGGAGCCGAGGCAGCCGAGGTAGAACACGTCCGAGCGCAGGGCGATGCGGATCGCCGGATCGTCCAGCTTCGGGTCGTGTGTCAACGTGACGACCGCGGTGCGGGCGTCGAGACCGGCCGCTTCCAGCGCCGCGTCGGGCCAGTCCCGCAGGATCGTCTCGCCCGGAAAACGGCTGTCCGAGGCGAAAGCGTCGCGCGGGTCCACCAGTACCGGGTCATAGCCGGTCAGCCGCGCCATCTGCAGCAGCGGCTGGGCGATGTGCACCGCGCCGACGACGACCATGCGCAGCGGCGGGTTGTGGATGCCGACGAACCACGCGTCCTCGAACCCGGATTTGTCCGAGTGGAACCGCGCCTCGATCGCGGGCCAGAGCGGATCGCCGGGCGCCTCGGCCAGCCGCCGCTCCCAACTGTCGGTGTTCACGACATAGGCCACGGCGCGGCGCGCGGCGCGGGCGGCAACCAGGGCGTCCAGCATGTCCTCGGGGATGCCGCGCCCGGTCGCCACGGGCTCGACCATCACGCGGATACGGCCGCCGCAGGCAAGGCCGACGGCGAAGGCCTCGTCGTCGCTGACGCCGAAGTCCAGCACGCGGGGCGTGCCGTCCTCGACCGCCTCGAGTGCCTCGGCAACCACGGCCCCCTCGACGCAGCCGCCCGAAACCGAGCCGGCCATCTCGGCCTCATCCGTGATCGCCAGCTGCGCGCCGACCGGACGCGGGGCCGAGCCCCAGGTCTCGATCACGGTGGCCAGCGCCACCTTGCGCCCCGCCCGCAGCCAACCCAGCGCCTGTTCCGGGATCTGGTCGTGCCGTTCCGCGTCCATCGCAGCCTCCCTCTCTTGCCCGCAATATAGGCCCGCGCCGCGCCTCCCGAAAGGGCGCGGCCTGCCTTCCACTTTCCCCAAATATCCCCGCCGGAGGCCCCCGCCCGGGCCGGGCGCTGCCTCAGTCGGCCAGCATCGCCATCAGCCGCAGCTTGTCGCCACTGTCATCCGCCCGCGTCAGCGCGTCCGCGAGCGCCTCGAGCGAGGCGACGGAATGCCCGGCGCGGAAGCTGTCGACGCGGGGCAGAAGGGCCTTTACGCCGCGCGCCTTGGGGGCGAAGCCGTCCCATCGCAGCAACGGGTTCAGCCAGATCAGCTTGCGGGCCGAGAGGCGCAGGCGGTCTGCCTCGGCCTCGAGCAGGGCGGGATCGTCCCGGTCGAGCCCGTCGGTGATCAGCAGCACGACCGCGCCCTGTCCCAGAACGCGGCGCGACCAGTCGCGGTTGAACTCGTGCAGGCAATGGCCGATGCGGGTGCCGCCCTCCCAGTCCTGCGCCTCGGCCCCGGCGGCGGTGAGCGCCGCGTCCACGTCGCGGGCGCGCATGTGGCGGGTGATGTTGGTCAGCCGCGTGCCGAAGGTGAAGGCGTGGACCTGCGCCCAGCCCGCGCCGTGGGCATTGGCGGCGGCGTGAAGGAAGTGCAGCATCATCCGGCTGTAGGAGGACATCGAGCCGGAGATGTCGCAAAGCGCCACGAGGTTCGGCCAGCGCACCCGGCGGGTCCGGGTCGAGAGGCCGCGGATGTCGCCGCCCGAGCGCATCGCCGCGCGCATCGTGCCGCGCCAGTCCGGCACGCGCCCCTGCGGCGCGGCCATCGTGCGGCGCGAGGCGATGGGCCGGACCGGCAGGTCGAGCCGGGCGATGGCGCGCTTCGCCTCGGCCAGTTCGGCGGCGGTCATCTGCTCAAAATCCATCCGCTTGAGCCGTTCTTCGGCCGAGAAGGTCAGCGTGGCGTCGATCTCGATCTCTTCGCCGTCTTCTTCCGCTTCGGGCAGTTCCGGCGCGGGGGCATCGGGATCGTCCAGCAACGCCTCGGCGGCGCGGCGTTCGGCGGCCCTGGTGTCCGGGGCGGGGTTCGCGCCGCGCACCATCGGGCTGAGCATTTCCATCATCTTCTCGAGGAACTGCGGGTCGCGCCAGTAGAGCCGGAAGACCTGCCCGAAGACCGCGCGATGCTCGGGGCGTGAAACGAAGCAGGCCTCGAGCGTGGCGTAGAAATCGGCCTTCTCGGTGAAGCCTGCCGCTTCCACGGCGCGGATCGCGTCGACCACCCGTCCGGTGCCGACGGGCAGGCCGGCGCGGCGCAGGGCGCGGGCGAAATGGGTGATGTTCTCGGCCAGGCGGCCGTGTTCGGTGACGGGGAGGTCGGCGTAGGTGACCATCGCGCTTGTCTACCGGGCGCGTTCGCTGCGGCGGGCGCTGGATGCCTCCGGCGGGGATATTTGGAGAATGTGGAAGGTGGGCGCGGAAAGGCCGAACGTTGTGGCGGGCGGGATGGTCATACCGGCTCCAGCGCGGCTTTGGACTCGTCGAGGATGCGCTTGGCCTCGGAGCCCTGCAGTTTCTGGATGTCGTCCTGGTATTTCAGGATCGCGCCGAGCGTATCGGCGATCACCGCGGGGCTCAGTTCGAGGTGGTCGAGCGCCACAAGGCACTTCGCCCAGTCGATCGTCTCGGCAACGCCGGGTTTCTTGAACAGGTCCTCGGTGCGGAGTTGCTGGACGAACGCCACGACCTGGCGGCTGAGCTCCTCGCGCGCTTCGGGGGCGCGGGATTGCAGAACGGCCATCTCGCGGTCGAAGCTGGGGTAGTCGACCCAATGGTAGAGGCAGCGGCGCTTCAGCGCGTCGTGCACTTCGCGTGTGCGGTTCGAGGTGAGGATCACGATCGGCGGCTCGGGCGCTTTGATGGTGCCAAGCTCGGGGATGGTGACCTGGAAGTCGGAGAGGGCTTCGAGAAGGAAGGCCTCGAACGGCTCGTCGGTGCGGTCCAGTTCGTCGATCAGCAGGACAGGCGCGCCGCCGTCCTGCGGGCTCATCGCCTCGAGCAGCGGGCGGCGGATCAGGAAACGGTCCGAGAACAGTTCGTCGGTCAGCGCCTGGCGGTCGGTGCCCTCGACCGCCTCGGCGGTGCGGATCGCGACCATCTGCGCGGGAAAGTTCCATTCGTAGACCGCCGAGGATGCGTCCAGTCCCTCGTAGCATTGCAGGCGGATCAGGCGGCGGTTCAGCCCGGCGGCGAGCGCCTTGGCGATTTCGGTCTTGCCGACGCCGGCCTCGCCCTCGAGGAACAGCGGTCGGCCCAGCTTGAGCGACAGGAACACCACGGTGGCCAGCGCGCGGGACGAGACGTAACCCGCCTCGGCGAGCAAGGTCTCGGTGGCGTCGATGCTGTCGGGAAGGTCGGTCACGGGCGGTCTCCGGATCGCTGCTCCTGACCTTTAAATGGCAGCGCCGCGGGGAATTCAACCCCGGCACGTTGGCGGCCCACTCGTGCTATTCTTGAGCATGGCAGACGGGGGAGGGAAAGTCATGACACGGAAGCGGGCCCTCGTGATCGGCGCCAGCGGCGGTATCGGGCGCGCGATCAGCGAGCGGTTGGGCGGAGAAGGCTGGCATGTGCTGGCCCATGGCCGCCGGCGCGACGCGCTGGACGAGACGCTGGCCGCGGTGTCAGCGCATGGCGGCAGCGCCGAGGCGCTTAGCGCAGAGCTTACGGATGCCGACGCGCTCGATGCGCTTTGCGCGCGGATGGCCGGCGAGAAGCGGCTGGATGCGCTGGTCTGGTCGGCGGGCGGCGGGCGCTCGGTGGACAGCGGGCCGGAAGCCTTGCCGGAATGGGAGCGGACCTTGCAGGCGACGCTGCTGGCGCCGATGCGGGTCACGGCGCTGTTGTTACCACAACTACGTGCGTCACACGGGTCGATCCTCTACATTTGCGGGATGTACGCGAAAATGGGCATGGCGCGGATGGCGGCGCATTGCGCCGGTCGGCACGGGCTGGACGGGTTCTGCAAGGCGCTGTTCGAGGAGGTGCGTGAGGACGGCGTGGGCGTCACCCTGCTGCATCCAGGGTTCGTTCATACCGGGCTGACGGACACGGCCCGTCTCGACCCGGACCGGATGATCCATGCAGCCGAGATTGCGGCGATGGCGGTGCTGGCGCTAAGCATGCCTTCGCGGACCTGCGTGACCGAGATGACAGTGCGCCCGCAGCGCTCGCCCTATCGGTAGGGTCTAGGTCAGCGCCTTGCGCAGGAACCAGCGGACATGGGTCGCGGGCGTCGCGCCGGGCGGGTTCTCTAGCCGGCCGAACTCGCTGTAGCCGAGCGCGAGGTAGAAGCCGCGCGCCTTGGGGTTCGAGGTGCGAGCCATGCCGAATGGCAGCCGAGAGCGCTGCCTTCCTCCTCGGCGCGCATCATCATGCGGCGGCCGAGCCCGGTGCCGCGCTGCGCCGGGTCGACCCAGAGTGTCTTGATCAGCAGCCAACCGTAGGAGGTGCTGGCGGTCAGCCCGCTGTCGAGCCGGTCTTCGGGACCGGCGGTAAGCGTGAAGGCGGTGTTGGTTGCTTGCGGCAGGGCGTTTCGCAGGTCGTCCAGCAGTGCAGCCTCGACGCGCGCGGCCAGTCCATTGGCTTCGGGGCCGTGACGCCGGATCCCGCTCACAGCAGGAGGACGGCGGCGAGTCCAAGGAAGGCGAAGAAGCCCACCACGTCGGTCACGGTGGTCACGAACGTGCCCGAAGCCAGCGCCGGGTCGACGCCAATTTTCGACAGTACCATCGGGATCAGGATCCCCGAGAGCCCGGCGACGAAGAGGTTGATGACCATCGCGACGCCCAGCACCAGGCCGAGCATTGGCGAGCCGAACCAGATCATGCCGATGATGCCGATGATCACCGCAAAGGCCACGCCGTTGCCGAGACCCACCAACGCCTCGCGCCGGATGATCCGCATGGCGTTCGATCGGGTGATGTCGCGGGTCGCAAGGGCGCGCACCGCCACGGTCAGGGTCTGCGTCGCGGCGTTGCCGCCCATTGAGGCGACGATGGGCATGAGCACCGCAAGCGCCACGATGGCGGCGATGGTATCGTCGAAAAGCGAGATCACGAGCGAGGCGATGATCGCCGTGACCAGGTTGACCGCGAGCCAGGGGAAGCGGGCGCGGGCGGTTTCCCAGACGCTGTCCGAGATTTCCTCGTCGCCGACGCCGGCGAGAAGCTTCATGTCCTCTTCGGCCTCGTCCTCGAGGACCTCCATCGCGTCGTCGATGGTGATCACACCGACCAGCCGGCCGTCGGCGTCGACCACCGGGGCGCTGACCATGTGGTACTGGTTGAAGGCGTAGGCGACATCCTCCTCGGGCTGGTCGACGGGAATCAGGCGCGGGTTGGTGTCGGCCAGATCGATCAACTTGTGATCGCGTGGGTGGGCCATGATCGTGCCCAGCATCACCGTGCCCGCGACGTGCATCCGGGCGTCTGCCAGGATCACCTTGTAGAAGGTCTCGGGCAGGTCCTCGTGGCTCCGCATGTAGTCGATCGCCTCGCCCACGCTCCAGTGCGGGGGGCAGATCACCATTTCGCGGCTCATCAGGCGGCCGGCGGTGCCTTCGTCGTATTGCAGCGAGGCCTCGACCGCGTGGCGGTCGGCGTCCTCCAGGTGGCTCAGGATCTGGTCCTGCTCGTCCTGTTCGAGATCCTCGATCAGGTAGACGAGGTCGTCGGTTTCCATGTCCTGGACGGCCTGGGCGAGTGTCTTGCGGTCGAGGACCTCGAGCACCTCGTCGCGGACGCCTTCCTCAAGCTCGGACAGCACCTCGCCGTCGAAGCCTTCGCCCCAGACGCGGATCAGCTTCTCGCGTTCGGCGGGGCCGATCTGTTCCAGAAGGTCCGCCTTGTCGGCGGGGTGGAGCGGTTCGAGCAGCTCGTGCAGCCGGTCCTGCGAGCCGACTTCGACCGCCGCGAGGATCGCATCGACCGTGGCGGCGTTTAGTGCGTAGGCGTCATGGTCCACCGCGTCCTGATCGGTCTCCGGGCCGGTCGTCTGGTCGGACATGCGCGTATCCTCTCACAGAATCGGGGCTTTGCGCCGCGCGGGCGCGGCAGCTATAGGGTCCTAGTCCTAACCGGTGGTATCCGCGATGCAACAGACACTTCACCTCGGCCAGACGCTGGAATTCACCGCCGATCCCTTCGTCGAGGGCATCGGCGCCGCGCGGCACCGCAGCGCAGGCGGTGTGCTGGTCGAGGGTGGCCGGATCGCCGCCGTGGGCGAAGCGGTCGACTTGCGCGCGGCGTCGCCCGAGGCCAAGGTGGTGGACCACGGGCAGGGGCTGATCCTGCCGGGCTTCATCGACGCGCATGCGCATTACCCGCAGACCGGGATCATCGCCAGCTGGGGCAAGCGGCTGATCGACTGGCTGAACAGCTACACGTTCCCTGAGGAGGCGCGGTTCGGCGACCCCGAGCATGCGGCCGCGGTGGCACGGACCTACCTGGACCTGAATCTCGCGAACGGGATCACCACGGCCTCGGTTTATTGCACGATCCATCCGGGCAGCGTCGATGCGCTGATGACCGAGGCCGAGGCGCGCGGGCTTGCGATGATCGCGGGCAAGGTGATGATGGACCGCAACGCGCCCGAGGATCTGCGCGATACCGCGCAGTCGGGCTATGACGACAGCAAGGCGCTGATCGGCCGCTGGCATGGGCGCGGACGCCTGGGCTATGCGATCACGCCGCGCTTTGCGCCAACCTCGACCGAGGCGCAGCTTGAGGCGGCGGGGGCGCTCTGGGCCGAGCATCCGGATTGCCTGATGCAGACGCATCTGAGCGAGCAGGTCGAGGAGGTCGCCTGGGTGGCCGAGCTGTTCCCTGAGACGCGGGATTATTTCAGCGTCTACCAGCGGTTCGGGCTGGCCGGACCTGGCGCGGTGATGGGGCATGCGATCCAGTTGAGGCCGCGCGAATGGGCGGCGATCGCCGAGACCGGAACGGCGGTGGCGCATTGCCCGACGTCGAACACGTTCATCGGCTCTGGGCTGTTCGATATGGATGGCGCGCAGACGCTGGGTCTGCCGGTGGGGCTGGCAACGGACGTGGGCGGCGGGTCGAGCTTCTCGATGCTGCGCACGATGGCAGCGGCCTACGAAATCGGGCAGCTGAAGGGGCGGGCGCTGCATGCGGCTGAGTTGATCTGGCTGGCGACAGCGGGCAGCGCGCGGGCGCTGCGGCTGGATGGGCGGTTGGGGCGGCTGGCGCCGGGGATGGATGCGGACCTGGTGGTTCTGGACCTGGCTTCGACACCGGTAATCGCGCAGCGCGCGGCGCGGGCCGAGGACATCTGGGAGGCGTTGCTCCCCACGATCATGCTCGGCGACGACCGGGCCATTGCCGGGGTCTACATCGCCGGCCGCACGGGCGACACCCGGGGCTTGGGCTAAAGCTTCCGAAACCGCCCCCGGACCCGCGAAGCGGGCCCGGCCCAACGGGCGCGGTGCGCCCCTTGGGGGCGCTCCGCGCCGGGCGGGAGCCCACCGCCCGCTTCGGGATCTACCTCGGGATTTCCAGAACCGTATCGCGACCGCCGCGCCGCATGCGCACGGCGTTCTCCCCGATCGCGGCGACCTGGTAGCCGTCGACGCGGTCTCCGGGGCCGACCTTGACGAAGCGGCCGTTGGGCAGACGCACCAGCGCATGGCGGCTGCCTGATTTTCCGAACACGCCGACCAGTGCCAGCTGGCGCATCGGCATGGCGTTGTCGATGGTGGCGGCCTTGGCGACCGAGGCAGACGTCGGCAGCTGCGGCGCCGGCCGCGGGGCGGTGGCGGCGCGGGGCGGCTCTTGCGGAGTGGGCGCGACGGTCGTGCCCGGGACCGGCTGGCGCACCGCTGCGACCGAAGGCGCAGGCGCGGGCGTCGTCGCCACCGCACCAGCGGCTGCGGCGGCCGGGGCCGGAACGCGGACGACGACTGCGTCGGGACGCGCACGGGGTGCGTCCGAACGGGTCAGCGCCAGGTCGCTGGGCGCGAGGGCCGCCATCAGTTCTTCCCGCTCGCGCTCTTCGGCGGTCATCGCGCCGGGACGTGCGGGCGGCCGCGACATCTGGCGGATCGCGTTGGGCGAGGGGGCGAGGTCCTCGGCCTCGGCTGTCGCCGCGGCGGTAGCGGCGGCAACGGCGGTCGCGATCTCGGCCGCTTCGACCGCGCGGGGGCTCGGCGCCGTGGCCGCGACGGTCGCGCCGCCGCGAGCCGGGGGCACGATATCGGGTTTGCGGGGAAAGACCGGCACCGCCGGCTCCGCTGCCACCGGGCGTTCGGGAGGGGCGACGGCGGGTTCCTCCGGGATCACCGCGACCGCAGGCCGGGAATCTGGCCGGGCGGGCGGAACGATCTCGGGTTTGCTCGAGAAGACCTGTACCGGTTCTTTTGCCGGGGGCTGCGGGGCAGCGGGGGTGGAAGGGGAAGCGGTGGGCACCTCCGCCACTGTGCCCGGGCGTGACGGCGGCAACACCGGCAGGGTCTGAAGCTCGGCCACCCGCACCGGAACGGTGTCCTCGCGCGGGGTGCGGGGGGCATCGGCGATCTCGGGTAGTGCAAGCGCGGCGATGCTGTCGAGCAGCGCCGGCCGGAACCCGGTCGCGGCGAGCGCGCGGTCCAGCGTTGGCGGCAGCGTCTCTGCAGTACTCTCGGCGCGCGGGGCCGAGGCTGGGCTGCGCGGTGCGGTCGCCGGTTCCTGCGCTCCGGGCAGTGTTGCGCGGGCGTCGACGATGCTGTTGGGCAGTTCCGGCTGCGGCGTCTCGGTGCGGGGCGGATCTGCCAGCAGCCGCAGCGCGCCGAGGCTGGCCAGCACTTCGGTCCGGTCTTCCGCATTTGCAGGTGGGCTTGCCGGAGCCTTGGACAGGTCCGCGACCGCCGGTTCAGTGGCCGGGATCGCGGGCGTCGCACCTACGGCGGGGCTGACGGGCGTTGCGATGGCGCTGGAAAGCGCCACGGCTCCGGGCGGGCGCGGCGGCGCGCTTGGGGCCGCGTCCGGGGTCGAGGTCGCACGCGCAGCCGCGGGCCGTATCGCGCGGGCCGGAGTGTCGAGCGCGCCGGGCGCAGCGTGGAGGGCGGGCGCGGCTTCGGCCGAGAGCACGATCTGCTGTCCGCCGCCGATATCCGCGCGCGGCTCGGGGGCGTCGCTGCCCCCGCTCAGCCCCCAGAGGCCGCCGGCGCCGAGGACCGCCAGCGCTACCGTCGCGGCGAGCCCCAGCCGTTTGCGCTGGGCAGGCGCGGCCGGGGGCAGGAAGACGGGTGCCGCGTCGAGGCCTTCGGGCGCCTCGCGGAACGTGTAGTGCGAGGGCGTGAAGCCGTGGCGGGTGAGGAACTCGCCAGCTTCGTCGATGAGCGTTTGTGGGATTTCTGCGTTCAGACCCGATGGCGTATCGGGCAGCCATACCTCGACCGGCGCGTCACCGGTGAGCGATGCGGCAAGGCCCCGAAGACGGGCCATTTCCTGCCCGACTTGTCCGAGGGCGAGGGCCACGCGGGCGACTTCCGTCCACTCGGCGCCGGGGTCCTGTCGGTAGAGGCCGACACCTTCCCCGCCGAGGTCCAGCGCGAAGCGCGGTGCGTCCGCAGGGCAGTTGTCGCGAAGGTCGGTCCTGTCGGCTTGGTCGTTCATCGCCCGGTCATGTCCTGTCTGCCCGCGGCGGGATCGTTTGTCGTGGCCCGCCGTTCCCGCGGGGTGCAGCCCCGCCTGCGCGGGAGCATAGCCTCCAGGAGCGTGCAGCGCCATAGAAGAAGCCCGAGGACCGGTATTCGGGCGGGTTTCCGGCGCCCCTTGCGGCGGGGCACCGGATGAAGCGGTCGCCGGTCAGGCGGCGGCGCGGGTCGCGGCGGTCAGCGCCTGGTCTAGATCGGCGATCAGGTCGTCCGCGTCCTCGATCCCGATCGACAGGCGGACGACGTCCGGGCCAGCGCCGGCCGCCTCCTGCTGCTCGGGGGTCAGCTGGCGGTGCGTGGTCGAGGCCGAGTGGATGATCAGCGAGCGGGTGTCGCCGAGGTTCGCGACATGGCTGAAGATCTCGACCGCATCGACCAGTTTCACGCAGGCGTCGTAGCCGCCCTGGACCGAGAAGGTGAAGAGCGCGCCCGCACCCTTGGTGTACAGCCGCTTCGCGCGCTCGTTCCAGGGCGAGGAGGGCAGGCCGGCGTAGGTGACTTTGGTGACGCGGCTGTCCTGCTCCAGCCAGGCGGCGATCTTCTCGGCGTTCGCGACATGCTTTTGCATGCGCAGGCTGAGCGTCTCGATCCCCAGCAGGGTCTGGAACGCGTTCATCGGGGCCATGGTCATGCCGAGATCGCGCAGGCCGATGGCGATGCCGTGGAAGGTGAAGGCCATCGGGCCGAAGGTCTCGTGGAACTTCAGGCCATGGTAAGCGGGCTCCGGCTCGGTCAGCGAGGGGTACTTGCCCGCCGCCGTCCAGTCGAAATTGCCCGAGTCGACGACCACGCCGCCGACACTGGTACCGTTGCCCGAGAGGTATTTCGTGGTCGAGTGCACGACGATATGCGCGCCCTGCTCGAACGGTTTGCACAGGTACGGAGTGGCCGAGGTGTTGTCGACGATCAGCGGCACCTGGAGGGCGTTCGCGACCTCTGCCACGGCCGGAATATCGGTGACATAGCCGCCGGGGTTCGAGATCGACTCGCAGAAGATCGCCCTGGTGTTTTCGTCAGCTGCCGCGCGCAGCGCGTCGAGATCGTCGAGATCGACGAACGTCGCCGACCAGCCGAAGCGCTTGATGGTCTGGCTGAACTGGGTGACCGTGCCGCCATAGAGCCGGGTCGAGGCGATGATGTTGTCGCCCGGGCGCATCAGGGGGAACAGGGCCATGATCTGCGCCGCGTGCCCCGAAGAGCAGCCGACCGCACCGACGCCGCCCTCGAGCGTGGCGACGCGTTCCTGCAGCGCGCTGACCGTCGGGTTGGTCAGGCGCGAGTAGATGTAGCCCACTTCCTGCAGGTTAAAGAGCTTCGCCGCATGGTCGGCGTCGCGGAAGGCGTAGGCCGTGTTCTGGTAGATCGGCACCTGCCGTGCGCCCGTCGCGGGATCCGGCCGCACGCCCGCGTGGACCTGCATAGTGTCGAAGCCAAGTTGCCGGCTGTTGTCGCTCATCGGTGTTTCCCCCGTGTCAGTCTTTGTTTCGGTCAGCGCAGACCCTAGAGCCTGCGCGGGCGCGGGGGAACCGGGATTTTGCGGGCGCGGGAGTTCTCAAGAAAAGCGGCCCGGGAAAACCCGGGCCGAGGTCTGGAACGAGGGACAAAAAGACCGGGACGGCACGTTCCTGCCGCACCCGATAATTCTCAAGTAGGCGCGTTTCCTGTCCCGGCAAGATGTCGGCGCCGTGCCTGGCGGGATTTCGCCCGGGCCTCACGCGAGCGTGATCGGGCGTGTGCGCCGGCTGGCCGCCGCCGGATGCCTCCGGCGGGGATATTTGACGAAAGTGGAAGGCGGGCAGGGCTGTCCGGGCGCGCCGATCAGAGGTCGCGCAGGCCCTTCCAGACTTCCTCGGCGGTTTCGATGTTGCCGCGGATATCGTTCGCCCAGCGGTTCTGCTCGGGGATCGAGTAGTGCAGGTAGATCTTGCCGTCGATCAGCACCCAGAGCGTGGGATCGCTCATCCGCTTGAAGCCGGACGCCACGCCTTGCGCGCAGTAGCCGCCGAAGCGGGGCATGTACTGTTCGGGACGTGAGCGGAACTTCGACAGGTGGTCGGCGCGGGAAAAGAGCCAGGTGCCTTCCTTGGTCTCGTAGGAGTATTCCAGGTCGCCGCGGATGGCTTCCTCGTAGACATGGTAGGCGACCGGGTCGTATCCGCGGATAGCGTGACCGCGACCGTCGAGATAGACCGGCTCGCCATAGCCGGCGCGGGCGGGAGTGCTCAGGGCCGAGGCGGCGCCCGCGGCCATCAGGCCGAGCGCCGTGCGGCGGGTTGGACGGGTCATCTTGCGGACCTCTGGGTTGCTGCTGTCATTTGCCTCGTGTGAAGCATACACTGCAACCGCCCGGAAATCAGTCGAAAATATCCTCTATCGCGTCGAAGATGTCCTCGACGTGGCCGCCAAGCCGCTTGAACGGGCTCTTGCGCTTCTTGGCCTTGGTTTTCTTCGGTTTTTTCGCGGGCACGGGGTCCGGGTGCGGCGCCTTGCGCGGCGGCGAGGACTTGCCGGAGCGGTCCGTGCGCAGAGGTTTCATCTCGGAGAGATGCGCGCCGCAGGCGGTGCAGATCAGCTCGTGCCGCGGTCCCTTCGAGAAGTCGAGCACCGCGCGCGTCCCGCAGTACGAGCAGGTTGCGATCTTGGTCCGGTCAGGCATCGCTGACGGTGCGCGCGGCGTAGAGCGCGACGGCTGCGGCGTTGGAGACGTTGAGCGAGCCGAAGGCACCGGCGGCCGGGATCCGTGCCAGCACGTGGCAGGTCTTGCGGGTCAGCTCGCGCATTCCAGGCCCTTCCGCGCCCATTGTCAGTGCAATGGGCCGTTCGGCGGTGCCGGTCAGCGCCTGATCCAGCGTCTGGTCGGCCTCGCCGTCGAGGCCCACGATCAGGTAGCCCATCTGCTCCAACGATTGCATGGCGTTGGCGAGGTTGGGCACCCGCAGGTAGGGCTGGCGTTCCAGCGCGCCCGAGGCGGTTTTGGCCAGCGCCCCTGTCTCGGGCGCGGAATGCCGGTGCGGCGCGATCACCGCGCGGGCGCCGAAGACCTCGGCCGAGCGCAGGATTGCGCCGACGTTGTGCGGGTCCGTCACCCGGTCGAGCAACACCACGCGGGGCGCACCGCCGCGGGGCGCGCAAAGCTCGGAGACCGAGCCCCAGTCGAGCGGCGCCACCTCCATCGCCGCGCCCTGGTGCACGGACTGCGGGTCGATGGGGGCGGGGAACTTGCGCGCGTCGGCCAGTTCCGGCTCGATCCCGGCCTCGGCGATGGCGTCGGCCAGCTTGTCGGCGGCGTTCTTGGTGACGATCAGCCGGAACCGCTCGCGTGCGGGGTTCACCAGCGCGTCGCGCACGGCATGATGGCCGAACAGCCAGACACGCTCGGGCTGGCCGTCGCGGCCGCGCTCGCGCTCGACCACCCAGGCGGGCTTTTTGCCGCCCGATTTTCTGCCGCCGGGCGCGGGGCTGTTCGATTTTCTGGTCATGACGCCAGCGACTTGGCATTGTGCGGGGCAGAATTCAAGGAATCTCGTATGATCCGTCACGCCCGAATGTCCGACTTGCAGCAGATCCGCTACCTGGCGCAGACCCAGTTCGCGCCCTATGCCTTGCGCGTCCGTGGCAGGCGGGAGCCGTTGCCGGACGACCTGCGCAAGCTGGTCGAGGACGAGCGGATCTACGTGTTCGTGCAGGACAACGGGATCCGGGGATTCATCATCTACCATATCTCCGGCCCGGACGTGCACATCGAGGCGCTGGCGGTCAGCTACCGCTACCGTCGCAGGGGCGTCGGCCGGCAGCTGCTGGACGCCGCCGACCGCGAGGGGCTGAAGCACCACTGCCGGCGCGCGATCTTCTACACCAACGCGCAGATGTTCGAGAACCTGGCCTATTTCCGCGGCAAGGGCTTCACCGAGGTCGACCGGCGCTTCGACCACGGCTTCGAAAGGGTCTACATGGAGCGCTACCTGCGCTAGGCGGGCTGCCGGGGCGGAAGCGGAAAATCGGTCGATTTCGCTATTGACCCCGCCTCGCCGCCTTCGTATTCACCGGGCCTCAGAGGGCGACGTGCTGCAAGGTGCGGCAGCGGACTGTAACTCCGCCGGGGAGACCCATGCCTGGTTCGATTCCAGGGTCGCCCACCATTTCCCGGCAATATCCACTCCCGATCGGTACGTTTGCGGCATCCCGTCGCGCTTGGCGCGCAGTGTTTGGCGCGAATTGGGCTGCGCGATTTCATCCTGTTGTGGCAAAATGGTTTTCCGGCTTGGCAGGCGCTTGGTGCTTTGCCGGGGGACAGGGAGGGAAAGACCATGAGAAAAGCAGCATTGGCTATTGCTCTGTGCGGCCTGGCGGCGCCGGCCTCGGCGCAGGATGACTGGGAATTCACGTTTTCGCTTTACGGCTGGTTCACCGGGATCAACAGCGAGCTGGAAACCCCGCGCGGAACCGTGAACAGCAACATCAGCTTCTCGGACGTCTGGGATTCGCTGGACATCGCGCTCTTCACTGCCGCCGAGGCAAGGCGCGGCCGCTGGAGCGGCGTGGTTGACGTCATCTACTCCGAACTGACGTCCTTCAGCAGCACCGGATTCCCGACCTATTCCGAGGCGAAGGTCTCGAGCGACATGGCGGTCATCGGCGGTTTCGCGACGTATCGCGCGATCGAGCAGCCGAACGTCAGCGTCGATGTGCTGGGCGGTTTCCGCTACTACAACGTGGATATCGGGCTCGGTCTGCGCGGCGACGGCGCGCCCGACCTGGACACTTCTCGCGGGGACCAGTGGGTCGATCCGGTGATCGGCGCACGGGTGCGGGCCCCAATCGGAGACAGCTGGTTCGTCAACGGGTTCGCGGATATCGGCGGCTTCGGCATCGGTGACGCTTCGGACCTCAGCTGGCAGATCTACGGAGGGGCGGGTTACGAGATCAACGAGACCTGGGTGCTTCAGGGCGGCTACCGTTACCTGTCTATCGACCGCGAGTTCGACAACGCGGATACCAAGCTGGAGCTCTATGGGCTTCTACTGGGCGTCTCGGCTCGGTTCTGATACGCGGCCTGGGATACGGGGGCGCGATGGCCCCCGTGGATGGTCTCAATCGGCGGGCAGGCCGCGGAGCGCCATGACCTTGTTTCCGTAGCGCTTGTCCGATGTCACCTCCGTACCGAGCCAGTCGGGCGGTGTGAAGGATCGGGCGGCATCCTCGGACGGAAACTCGACCTCGACAAGGCGGAGCGGTGCGTGCGCGCCCGCGAAGACGTCCAGTTCGAAGACAAGACCGCCGGGCAGGCCGCCGGTCCAGCGTTCCTTCTCGATCCGCCGGCCTTCGGTCGCGGGCCAGAGCCGATCGAACTGGGCTGCGTCGATCGGCACCTCGCGTTCCTGACGCGCCAGCCCGTCGCCGGATTTCAGCGTCAGGAAGAAGCGCGCGCCCTTCTGGCGCAGGCGCAGTTCGACCGAGTCCTCGGGCAAGGTCAGGTAACCCTGCCGCACCGCCTCGGAGCGGGCGTTCGAGAGGTCCGGCATCTGCCGGACCAGGAACTTGCGCTCGATCTCGATTTCCGTGGCCATCTTCAAAGCCTGTCCATGACTTCGCGCCACAGCGCGTCATAGGCCTTGCCCGCCTCGCGGCCCGGCGCGAAGGTCGCGACGGGGGCGCGGTGGACGCCCATCTTCTCGATATCCGACGAGAACGGGATCGAAGTTTTCAGGATGCGCTTCGGGTGGGTCTTACGCAGCCGCGCTTCGGTTTCGGCGTGCAGCTTCTTGCGCTTCTCGACCATCGAGAAGAACGGCATCAGCTTCTTGCGGGGCAATTTCTCGGCTGCGAAGAACTCGATCAGCTGGTCCAGCGTCCGCTCTGACAGGGTGGTTGGGATCACCGGCACGACGATGGCGTCGGCGGCGCGGAACACGTTCTCGGACAGGGTCGAGATGTTCGGCGGGCAATCCAGCACGACAACGTCATAATCGCTATTCACCGATTTCAGCGCCTTGTGCAGGCGCGATCGGCTGCTTTTCATCCGCGACAGGAACACGTCGAAATCGCGGAACGTCAGGTTCGCTGGCAGGATGTCGAGATTGTCGAAATCGCTGGCGCGGATCGACTTCGTGAACCGTTCGACATCCTTGAAGAAGGTTTCGTTCTTCAGCTTCTTCGAGGGCTTCACCCGGAAATAGAAGCCTGAGGCGCCTTGCGGGTCCAGATCGCACAGCAGCACGCGCTTGCCGCCCGCCGCGAAGGAATGCGCCAGGTTGACCGAGGTGGCCGTTTTGCCGACGCCGCCCTTGTTGGAATAGCTCGCGATGATCTTCATGCCGGGACCTCCGCGCCCTTGAAGAGTTTGCGGAAGCCCGCGCGGGTGTCCTCGCCGTCGAAGGTCGCGAAGCTGTCGGCAACCTTGGCGCGTTCCTCGAGTTGGCGCTGGTGAAGCACGGCGATCAGCGCGCCGACGCTTTGCGCGATTTCGAGTTTCTGCGGATTGCGGGCCGACTTCAGCTTTTCGAGGTAGTCCTGTAGCGCGACCTGCTGAACCGAGTAGTCGTTGAAATTGCCGAGGTTGTCCTGCAGCTTCTTCAGCGCCTTGATGAGCGGCTTGGTCTCCGAGCCGAAAAGCGGCGAGAAGAACTCCATCAGGTAGCGCAGTTTCTTGCAGTGAATGCGCAGCTCGTGGACATGCTCGTCCGGCGTCTTGGGGGTTATGTCGGCGGCGGTCTTGCAAACCTTGCGGTAGCGTTTCCAGATCAGCTGGCGTGAAAAATCAAAGGCGGTCCGGTCCGCCGTCGGGCCTTTCTCGAGCGTTACCGGTTCGGCGAACAGCGCCTGCAGATCCTCGATCTCCTTGCGGTATGCCGCGCTGCGGAACCGCTTGGCTAGCTTAGTCTGCGCCTCGCCGCGCCCTTCGGCAAAGCTGGAGAACATTCGATCGAGTCCGGGTTGCAGGCTTTCGGGCACAAGGCCGAGGTAGCTCTCGCGCTCAAGCAGGTAGACGTCGAGGTCGCGCAGCGTTCCGGTCGCGGCCATAAGCGCCGAGAAGCGGTCTTTCAGTTCCCGCGTGCAGTCCTCGGAATAGACGCCCTTGAACAGGCTCAGCACCGAACGGACCTTGCGCAGGGCGACACGGTAGTCGTGCAGGAATTCGCTGTCGTGATCGGCCTGCACGCCGGCCTCGTTCTGGCGCGCGACGTCGAGATAGGTGCGGATCACATCGTTTGCCACGCGATATACTGCATCGCCCGGGGCCATCGGTACGTCGGGCTTCGGGTTGTATCCGACAAGGTCCGGTGCCAGGTGCGTGGCCACGTCTGCCAGCTTCAACGGCGCCGCCTTGTCGGCTGCTAGCGCCGCGCGCAATTGGGCGAACGGCTTGTCATAGCCGCGCAGGCGCTGCAGTGCGGCGAGGGTCACGACCTTCTGCCCGTCGACCGTCAGTTCGCGAAGCGACAGCCGGGCCTGCGTCTTGTCGAGTTCGTCCACCAACGCGAAGCTCTTGAAAACAAGGGTGCCCGAGGCGATCGGCAAGAGGGTGCGCAGCGGATCGACGATGCCTGCGAGCGCGTGTTTCACCGGTCCGTCCGGCAGATCCTGTACGAAGCCAGCCGTGCCATGCGCGGTCTGGACCGTCTCGCTGCCCTTGGCGTCGAGCAGTACGAGTTCGCTGGCCGTCTCCAGCACCAGCGCGCCTGCGGCGGTGACCTGGCCGTCGAACGTGTCGAGCAGGCGGAAGGCAGCCTTGTCGTCAGTGCCGGTCTCGCTCAGCCGGCGTTTGCCGAGCCCGGTTGTGGCACGTTTCGGGGAAAGCGTGCCGGAAATGATGAGGATTTCGTCGGGCGCCGGGGTCGTGCCCGTGCGCGCGTCGTCAGTGGTCAACGGTTCGTCCGCCCTTTTCAATTGGCCCGGTCACGCCCTGAAATGTATCCCGCCCGGATGCTCGGCGAGGTCTGGGCAGGACCGGGCGTTCCATGCCTGGTCTCGAAGGCGCGCCCTGTTCCGCACGGCTTCGAAGGGGGTATTTGTCACGATAATATATCATCTTGCAACAGTGACGCCGGGGCCGATTGTGAGCAGGCGCTCATTCCGCAGCGGCCTGCGCGCAGAAACACGATGCGCGCACCGGTCTGTCGGCCCGCGCGTTGGCGAGGTTCAGCCGCTGCGCGAGCAACCGTCCCTCGGCGCTTTCATCCGCGCCGCGTCGGGTCAGGCAATCCATCAGGCCGCGCAGGCTCCACACGTTGTCGGGGTGGATCTGCGCGCGGGGCAGGGTGCCGCCAAGACCGAGATCCTCGCGGTAGACGGCCTCCGCTTCTTCGACACGGTTCTGCTCCAGCAGCAGCGCACCGAGCGCATGGCGGGTCGGCTGCATCCAACCCCAGGGTTCGTCATAGGGCAGCGCATCCTCGAGCGCGATTGCGCGGCGCAGGTGCGCGAAGCCGGTATCAAAGTGTCCCTTGCGGTAGTCGATCTCGCCCGCGAGCATTTCCTCCGCGACGGCGAGTTGCTGGTGGCAGTGCATGTTGTGCATCAACCGGCCCTCGGGAACCCGGTCGCGGGTGGCGAGGAACAGGCGCTGCTGTTCTTCGGCGGCGTCGACCTCGCCCAAGGCCGCATGGGCGACGCCCTTGGCGTAGTGGCGCACCGCTGTGAGGTTAGCGAAGAGCGCGGGGTCCTCGGGCATTGGCAGGTCGATGATCTCGCGCCATCTGCCGAAGCGGATCAGCACGTGATCGCGGATCGCGAAATAGCTCTCGAAGTAGTCGGCCATCGGCGGCGAGGGCACGCGCAGCAGATCCTCGGGCGTGACGTCGATGAGCTCCTGCGCGGCGGCCAGCGCCGGTTCGTACTGGCCCAGGAACATCGCGCCGTAGACCGCGAAATGGTAGTTGTGGATCCGGTAACCGGTGTAGATCTTGTAGACGCCGTTTCGATCCAGGTACTTGCGGTCGACCTGGCTGGCCTTGTGGTTCCAGTACCAGGTGTCGCGGTACTGGCCGCACTGGATGTCGATATGCGTCGGCATGTGCAGCAGGTGGCCCGAGTCCGGCACAAGGTCGCGCAGCACGTCGCCGGCTTTCATCGCGGCCTCGGGGGTTGGCGACATCTCCATGAGGTGGACGTAAAGGTGCAGCAGCCCCGGATGTTTCCAGGCGGCGGGATCGTTTTCGAAGGCCCACTCCAGTGCGGTGCGCGCCTCTTCGGTCCCGGCGCCCTCGGCGGGCAGGCCGGTCTGAAGGTTCCACATCTGCCAGGGCGTGCGGTTCATGATCGCCTCGACGAAGATCGCCCGCACGTCGAGATCGCCCAGATGCGCGTGGTGGACCTGCCGCATGGCGTCGGCGAAATCGTCGTTCCAGCCGGTCATCACCTCGAGCGGCGCCGGATCACGCTGCGGGAAGCGGGCGGTCAGGGCTTCGAGCAGGGCGCGCTCGGCCTCGGTGACTTTCTTGAGCTTCAACCCGGCCTGCGTCGCGTCATAGGCCTCGGCCAGCGAGTCCGCGCGCATCTGCTCGTCGCGCTTGATCCACGGCAGGTTGTAATTCGGCCCGACAGCGTAGGCGAGGCCCCACCAGGCCATCGCGCATTTCGGGTCGTGGTCGAGCGCCCGGCGGAAACAGTCGGCGGCTTCCTCGTGGCTGTAGGCGAAGCACCAGACCAGTCCGCGGTCGAACCATTTTTGCGCCTTGGCCGATTTCGTCGTGACCTTGCGCGAATAGACGTCGATGTCGAAGTAACTCACGGAACCGCCCCCTGATCCATGGGGCGGAGCATAGCATGGATCGAGGGGAGCGGGTGCGGCGATTGCCTGGTCAGCCGCCCGAGACGCGGACCTCCAGCAGGGCGCAGCGGCGCTCTTCCTGAACGACTTTCAGCGCGTCGGCGATGGCTGCATCCAGCGCCTCCGGGTCCTCGACCAGTCGGGCCCAGGCGCGGCTGGCCTCGGCGTATCGGGTGAAGTCGGGCGTTGGTTCCAGGTTCGTCAGCGGCATCCTGTTCGCCTGCGCCGCCGCCCCGTCCGGGTAGAGCCCTGAGACCGAGGCCCGCACCGCGCCCCATTCGCCGTTGTTCAGGATCACCACCAGCACGGGAAGTTCGAGCGCCTCGGCGATCTGGTGGCAGGCGGCGGGGTTGGCAAAGATGTAGCTGCCGTCGCCCATTGTCGCGACGCAGATCCGCTCGGGCGCGGCCAGTTGCGCCCCGAGCGCGGCGGGGAAGGACCAGCCGAGCCCGCCCGAATGCGGTTCCTGGAACCACGACCGCGGCTCGTGGCGTGAAATCGTGCCAAGGCTGGTGCCCAATTCCGAGAAAACCGTCGCGGGCAGGCCTTCAAGCGCCCGGCCAAGCGCATGGCTCGCCTGCGCCTTGGTGATCCGCCCGCCCTTGGGCACCGCGGCTTCTGCAAGGCCGCGACGCATCCTGTCGGTGGTGTCGGCCAGCGCCGCACGGCGGGTGGCGAGCTTCGCTTCGTCGCGGGGCAGGCCTTCCATCGCCGAAATCAGCGCCGGTATCGTCGTCGCATTTTCGCCGGTGATCGACAGGTCCGACCCGAAGTTGCGCACTGGAAAGCGCGAGAACAGAGGGTCGGGGCCGACATTCGCGATCTTTGCGCCAGGGTGCGGGCGGTGGATGTCCGGCTGCCAAGGCGCCAGGCAATCGAGGATCACCACCACGTCGGCCTTCTCCAGCCACGGACCAGGATCGGCGCCGACATGGCATGGGTGATCCGTCGGGATCGCCAGGTGCGTCGCCCACCACGAGCAGACCGCAACGCCCCAACTCTCGGCCCAGTCCGAGAAGGCGGCGAAGCTGACCTCATCGCCCGCGCCGCGCTGGGCGATGACCAGGGGCGCCTCGGCTTCGGCCAGCCACCCGGCCAGCGTGGCGATGGCCTGTGGGTCCGGCGCGGTCTGCGCGGACGCCATGCCAGGGGCGGCGTCCAGGCCCTCGGTCGGGATCTCCTCGCACAGCACCTCGCGCGGGATCGACAAGTACACCGGCCCCTTGGGCGTCGAGTTGGCGATGGCGTGGGCGCGGTCCAGAAGGTCTGGCACCTGCTCGGGGAACTTCAACTCGTAGTCCCATTTCGCCGCCTCGCGGACCAGAGCGGTCTGATCGCGCATCTCCTGCCCCCAGCCGATGGGGACGGTGCGTGCGCCGAAGCGGCCGATTTCCGTCACCGGTGTGCGGCCCGACATCAGGATCATCGGCACATGCTCGCAGGCGGCGTTTATCGCGCCGATCGCGCCGTTCGCCAGGCCGACATTGGTGTGCAGCATCACCGCCTGCGCGCGCCCGGTCATCAGATAGTAACCGTGCGCCATGCCCATCGCGGCATTCTCGTGCGGCATCACCAGTGCCTGCGGCAGCTCGATCCCCTCGGCGGCCGCCTGGGCCAGCCCCTCGATGATCGGAGGAAAGTCGGTGCCCGAGTTCACGAACACATACTCGACGTCGAGTGCCTTTAGGCGCGGGAAGATTGCGCCCCCCGCGGTCACCTTGCCCTTTTTCATGGGGCCCTTGGTCATGGGGTCAGCCTCCGATCACGCTGGGCAGCCACAGGGTCAGGGCGGGGAAGGCCAGCAGGATCGCCACGCGGATCAGCTCGGCGCTGAAGAAGGGAAGCACGCCCTTAAAGGTCTCGATCATCGGCGTGTCGCGGGCGAGCGCCGAGATGATGAAGACGTTCATGCCGACCGGCGGTGTTATCAGCCCAAGTTCCACGACGATCAAGGCGAGGATGCCGAACCAGACCTTCAGGTCCTCCGAGCTCATGCCGAAGCCCGATCCGTCAGCCCCCTGGTAGAGACCGCCGTTGATCTCCAGCAGGACAGGCCAGAAGAACGGGATCACCAGCAGGATCATCGACAGGCTGTCCATCAGGCAGCCCAGCAGGATCAGCGCGACCAGCAGTACGATCATCACCGCCATTGGCGGAAAGCCCGCGTCGGCGATATAGCTCGCGGCCTGCTGCGGCAGCCCGATGCGGGACATGAGGATCTTCATCAACTCGGCGCCGAGCAGGATCAGGTAGATCATCCCCGAGGTCCGCGCGGTGGCCAACAGCGCGTGGATCAGTTCGCCGAAGCCGAACTTGCGGCGCACAGCGCCGTAGAGGCCGACCAGCGCGACGCCGATGGCGGCGGCCGGGGTCGGGTTGAAGAAGCCCGCGTAGATGCCGCCCAGCACGATGCCAAAGATCACGGTGACCGGGATCAGTCCGACGGTGGCGCTGACGAACTCGGCGCGCGATGCGGCGCCGCCGGGAGGGCCGGCCTCGGGGCGGATCAGCACGTAGATCGCGATGGTCAGGATGAACAGCAGCACCGCCAGGATGCCTGGAAGAAGCGCGGCGGCGAACATGGTGACCACGTTCGCCTCGACGATGACGGCGTAGACGATCAGCACGACCGAGGGCGGGATCAGGATGCCAAGCACGCCGCCGGCGGCTAGCGAGCCGGTCGCAAGCGCGCCGGAGTAGTTGTAACGCTTTAGCTCCGGCAGGGCGACCTTGCCCATGGTCGAGGCGGTTGCCAGCGACGAGCCGCAGACCGCGCCGAAGCCCGCGCAGCCGGCGATGGCCGCCATTGCTGTGCCGCCGCGCATCCACCCGAGCCAAGCGTTCGCGCCTCGGAACAGCGCATGGCTCAGGCCCGCGACGGTGGCAAGCTCGCCCATCAGGATGAACATCGGCACGACCGACAGGTCGTAGATCGAGAATTGCCCGTATGCGAGTGTCTTGAGCTGGCTCAGCAACAGGGCCGGGCCGTTCACAAGCGCGATGCCGACGCCGCCCACCAGGATCATCGCATAGGCGATCGGAATGCGGATCGCGATCAGCACGACCAGCACCGCGAGCGCGATGAGGCCTAGGGTCGTCGGGTCGGTCATTTGCGCACCTGGCCCAGGGATTCAATGAAGGTCAGCGCCGCGGCCGCGATCAGCAGCGCAAGCGACAGAAGGATCGGCACGAACCCCCACCAGATCGGTACCTGGAGGATCGCCGTGGTGTAGTCGTAGTTCTTCTGGTCAAGCATCCCCAGCCACATCCGCCAAACCAGGATGGCTGCGAAGGCGAACGCGATCAGCGAGGCCAGCGCCTTGAGGGCCGCGACCACCGGGGCGGGCGCCCGCGCGGTGAAAATGTCTGCCGTCACGTTGGAATCGGTCAGCTGGCAATAGGGCAGGAAGGCGAAAACTGCGACCGCGACGCCGATCTCGGTCAGCTCGAAATCGCCCGGAAACGGTTTCCAGACGATCGCGCCGAGGACCGACACGACGTTGACCGCGACGACCAGCAGCAGTAGCACCCCGCCGAGCAACGCCCAGAGCGTCACCAGACGAGCGACCGCAGCGGAAAGCCCGCTGCGGTCCCGGGTCATGCCCATGGCCATCAGTTGCTGGCGGCCTGAGCGTTGGCCTCGATTGCGGCGCGGGCAGCCTCGACCAGGGCGGTGCCGTCGACGCCGTTGGAGGCGACGTCCTCGATCCAGCGATCCACCACCGGCTCGAGTGCGGTGCGGAAGACCTCGGTTTCTTCCTCGCTCAGGACGATGTGGGTGTTGCCCGCCTCGACGGCGAGGTTGATCCCGAAATCGTCGGTGGCGCGCCAGATCCGGCCGACCTCGGCCACCCAGTCGCGGCCCGAGGCATCGCGGAAGGCCTGCTTGATGTCGTCGGGGAGGCTATCCCAGCGGGCCTTGTTCATCGAGACCTGGAAGGTCGTGTTGCCGAAGCGGGCCATGTCGTGGCCTTCGATCTGGTACTCGGTCTGGTCCTGGATCTTCAGCGGCGGGATGATCTCCCACGGGATGAAGGCGCCGTCGACGACACCCTTCGACAGCGCGGGCGGCAGGTCGGGGACCGGCATCGCGACCGGGGCCGCGCCGAGAGCCTCGATGATCCAGGCACCGGTGCGCGTCGGGATGCGCATCTTCATGCCCTCGAGGTCAGCGGGCGCGCGTACTTCCTTGTCCGCCATGTGGATGCCCTGGCCGGCGTGGACGTGCAGGAACATCGGCTCGACGCCCTTGTAGTCCTCGGCGAGGTGCTCTTCGTAGAGGTCGAGCATGGCGAGGTTGGTCGCGACCGGATCGTTGACGTAGACGAAGGGCAGTTCCATCACCTCGGTGCGCGGGAACAGGCCCGGGGTGTAGCCGTTCACGGTCCAGACCAGATCGACCACACCGTCGCGAACCTGGTTGATGAGCTCAGGCGGGCGGCCGCCCAGCGTCATCGAGGGGTAGATCTCGATCTTCACGGCGCCGCCGGAGTTCTCTTCGACCTGGCGGGCCCAGGGTTCGAGCATCTGGGTCTGCGCCGGGGCGGTCGCACCCAGGAAGTGATGAAGCTTGAAGACATGCTCCTGCGCCGAGACGGCAGAGCCCGCCAGCACGGCGAAGGCCGCGAGCGCGGTTCTTGCGATATGTCGTTTCATGGTTTCCTCCCTTTGAAACTCCGGATCGTCACTTCGCCGCGGGCTGGGTATCCCGTTGGCCCCCGGTGGGCGAAGTGTCGTGGTTCTGCTGGCCGTCGGCCACGTCGCGAAGTGCCGCGATCAGCGCGGCACGCTCTAGGCTTGGCGGCACGGATTCCTTCTGGCTGATCCCAACGGGTCCGGCGAGCAGCTTCGAGACCAGCGGGATATCGACGAGCGTTCCGTTGGACAGCTCATCCGCGACAACCCCGCGCGAGATGAACCAGACCATGTCCGATTCCTGCACGACCTTGCGGCCGAAGGTCAGCGAGACGGTCTCGAACGCGCCCTCGGCTTCGGGCAGGCCGATGCTCTCGAGATAGCGGAGCACGGTCTTGCGGATCACGGCGCCGCCCGGCGGCAGCACAAGCGGATAGTCGGCGATCTGGGCGGCGGGGCGCACGGTGCGCGTCAGCGGGTGACCCGGCCGCACGACCAGCACGACGTCCTCGACGTAGAGCTGCTGGAACGTCAGGCCCGACAGTGCCTCGGTCTCGGGCATCCGGCCGACGACCATGTCGAGGCGCCCTTCGCGCAGCATGTCGAACAGCAGCCAGTTCGGCCCGGTCATCACCGAGAGCCGCGCCTTGGGATTCTCCGCCCGGTATTTCAGCGCGGCGCGGGGAAAGAGGTCGCTGGCGGCGGTCGGCAGAACGCCCACCTTCAGCCGCGAGCCGGTCGTATTGCCCCGGATCCGGCTCTGACCGCGCATCAGCTCAAGCAGCGCGGCCGAGGCGTGGCCCTGGTAGATCCGCCCCTCGGCGTTCAGGTGCAGCCGACGCCCGGCACGGTCGAACAGTTGACGGCCCAGGATTTCCTCGAGTTCGCGCAGGGTTTTCGACATCGCCGGCTGGGTGAGGCCCAGGTGTTCGGCCGCCTCGGATACGCTTTCGACCTCGGCAATCGCGAGGAAGCACGTGATGTGGCGCAACCTGAGGCGGGATTCGATATCCATAACCGTCAGGTACTATGAAGCCGCTAAAAATTCAATTCAAAGATGTCATTCGTAATGTATAAGGAGGGCAGGAGGGGCGCATGACATCAAGACTCGATCAAGGCATGCGGATTCGGCGGCAGGTGCTGGGCGACACGCATGTGAACAAGGCCGAGGCGGCCAAGAACGCCTTCGACACGCCCTTCCAGGACCTGATCACCGAATCGGCTTGGGGTACTGTCTGGGCCGACGACACGATCACCCGGCGGGAACGCTCGATGCTGACGCTGGCCCTTCTGGCCGCGACCGGCAATTTCGAGGAGATCCCGATGCACGTCCGGGCCACCGCAAATACCGGGGCCAGCCCGGACGACATCATGCAGGCCTTCCTGCATGTCGCGATCTACGCGGGCGTGCCCAAGGCCAACCATGCGATCAAGCTGGCGCGGCAGGCGCTGGACGAAATGGAGGAGGAGAAGGGACGATGACCCCGGCCGAATTCTACCAGAGGGACCGTCACCGGCATCCGCCAACTCTGGCCCCGGACTACAAGACCTCGATCGCGCGCTCTCCGCGACAGTCGATGATCAGTCTCGAACAGGGCATGGGCGAGATTACCGGCCCGACCTTCGGGCACGGTGACATAGATCCGATCGACAACGATCTGATCCGGAACTACGCGCAGAATGGCGACCCGATTGGCGAGCGGATCATCCTGCACGGGCAGGTTCTGGACGAGAACCGCCGCCCGCAGCCGAACACGCTGGTCGAGATCTGGCAGGCGAACGCGGGCGGGCGATACCGGCACCGGAAGGACACCTATCTTGCGCCGATCGACCCGAACTTCGGCGGCTGCGGCCGCACGCTGACCGACGAGAACGGCTACTACTTCTTCCGCACCGTGAAGCCTGGCGCCTACCCTTGGCGCAACTGGGTCAACAACTGGCGTCCGGCGCATATCCACCTTTCGGTCTTTGGCACCTCGTTCAGCCAGAGGCTGATCACGCAGTGCTATTTCGAGGGCGATCCGCTGATCCCGCTCTGTCCGATCCTGGGCACGGTGCCGGATCCGTCGGGGATCGAGGCGCTGACAGCGCGGCTGGACATGAACTCCACGATCCCGTTGGATACGATTGCCTGGCGCTTCGATATCGTGCTGCGGGGCCGCCGCTCCACGCTGTTCGAAAACCGGCTGGAGGGAAACTGATGCGCGAGTGGATCGACTACCTCAAGGAAACTCCGTCGCAGACCGCCGGGCCCTATGTCCACATCGGTCTGGCGCCCGGCGCTGCCGGTTTCGACATCTACCGCCAGGAACTGGGCTGGGACATCGCCGGTCCCAATGCGAAAGGCGAGAAGATCCGCGTCGAGGGCCGGGTCATCGACGGCATGGGCAGCCCCGTGAAGGACGCGCTGATCGAGGTCTGGCAGGCCAATGCCGACGGCATCCACGCCCACCCGGAACATCCGGGCCAGGTCGAGGAAGGCTTCCGTGGCTGGGGCAGGGTCATAACCGATTTCGATACCGGGGTGTTCGTCCTCGACACGGTGAAACCGGGCCGGGTGCCGGGCCGCGTGCCGATGCAGCGCAACGAGGTCCGTGCTGCGGGCCAAGCCGCGCCCGCGCCTGCGTCGCAGCCGCTCCAGGCGCCGCACCTGCACCTGTGGGTCGTGGCGCGCGGGATCAACCTCGGGCTCAACACGCGTCTCTATTTCTCGGATGAGGCCGAGGCAAATGCCGCCGATCCCGTGTTGAATCTGATCGAGTGGGAAAGCCGCCGCGCGACCCTGATCGCGCATCGCCAGGACGAGCCGGCCGAGGACGGGCGCGCGCGTTATCTGTTCGATATCTGCCTGCAAGGCGAAAACGAGACCGTATTCTTCGAAATCTGAGGACCGATGACACAACCTTGCATCATCTGCGTCGCGATCACCGGCTCGGTGCCGACCAAGGCGAACAACCCGGCCGTTCCGATCACTGTCGAGGAACAGGTCGAAAGCACGCACGAGGCCTTCGAGGCCGGGGCGGCGATCCTGCATGCCCATGTGCGCAACGACGATCAGACCCCGTCGAGCGATCCGGAGAAGTTCGCACGGCTGAAGGAGGCGGTGGAGAAACACTGCCCCGGCATGATCATCCAGCTTTCGACCGGCGGGCGTTCGGGCGCCGGGCAGGCGCGTGGCGGGATGCTGCCGCTGCGGCCCGACATGGCCTCGCTGTCGGTCGGGTCGAACAACTTCCCCACGCGCGTCTACGAGAACCCGCCCGACCTGGTGGACTGGCTGGCCTCGGAGATGGTGAAATACGAGGTGCGCCCCGAAATCGAGGCGTTCGACCTCAGCCACATCTTCCAGGCCGCGAAGATGCATGCCGACGGGCGGTTGCCCGAGGTGCCCTATGTGCAGTTCGTGATGGGCGTGAAGAACGCCATGCCAGCCGACCGCGAGGTTTTCGACTTCTACGTTCACACGGTCAAGCGCCTGCTGGGAGAGGATGCCCCGTGGTGCGCCGCTGGCGTGGGCGCGAACCAGTTGAAGGTGAATGAGTGGGCGATTGCGTCGGGCGGTCACGCGCGCACGGGACTGGAAGACAACGTGCGGCTGGACAGGGACACCCTTGCGCCGTCGAACGCCGCTCTGGTCAAGCGCGCGGTCTCGGTCTGCGAGCGGTTCGAGCGGCCCGTTGCCACCGTCGTCCAGGCGCGCGAGATCCTGAAGCTGCGGCCCGCCGCATGACCCAGGCGGTCGCCGTCGACGGTGCGGTGCTCCACGCTGCTTTCCGCCCCGGGGCAGAGGGTCGGCGGCCCGTGGTCTTCGCCAACTCGCTTGGCACCGATCTGCGGATCTGGGACGCGGTCATCGATGCGTTGCCCGCCGACCTGCCGGTACTGACCTGGGACAAGCGCGGGCACGGACTGTCGGATGCGACCGCGCTAGAGATGGAGACGCATGTCTCGGACTTAGCTGCGCTGATGGACCGTTTTGTACTGTCGGGCGCGGTGGTCTGCGGCGTCTCGGTTGGCGGCATGATCGCGCAGGGACTGGCCGCGACGCGACCGGATCTGGTCGCGGGACTGGTGCTGTCGAACACCGGCATGAAGATCGGCGATGCCGCAAACTGGCAGGCGCGGATCGACGCGGTGATGGGGCAAGGGCTGGAGAGCATCGCGGATGCGGTGCTGGAACGCTGGTTCGCCCGCGCCTTCCGCGAAGGCCAGCCCGAGCGGTTGGAGCTCTATCGAAACATGCTGATCCGCACTCCGGCCGAGGGCTATGTCGCGACCTGCGCCGCGATCCGCGACACGGACTACAGCGCGAGGGCGGCGGCGATCTCGGTGCCCTGCCATTGTCTTGCGGGGGACGAGGATTTTGCGACGCCCCCGGAGATCGTCCGCAAGCTGGCCGAGACCGTGCCCGGCGCGGGCCTGACTGTCCTTCCGAACGTCGGCCATCTGCCCTGTATTGAAGCGCCCGAGGCCGTGGCAAGGGCGGTTGTGAACATCCACGCGGGGCTGTCGTGACCGGTCCCTTCGAACACCCCTGGCTCGGCGGATTGCTGGGCGACGACGAAGCGGCGGCGATCTGGTCGGCGGAGCGGGAGCTGTCGCACATGCTGGCGTTCGAGGCCGCTTGGTCGCGTGCCTGCGGGGCGGCGGGACTGTTCGACGAGGAACAGGCCGAGGCCGCAGCGCGGGCCATCGAGCAGGCGGATATCGACCCGTCCTCGCTGCGGGACGGCATGGCCCGCGACGGGGTGCCGATCCCCGCGCTGGTCCGCCAGTTGCACGCCGAGGCAGGGACCACAGCAGAGGCGGTGCACGATGGCGCAACCTCGCAGGATGTCGTGGACAGCGCGCTGGCGCTGACCCTGCAAGAGACATCGAACCTTTTGCAGGAACGGCTGGAAACGCTCCTAGACGCGCTCGACGCGCTGGCCGAGCGGTTCGGCGCAGTGCCACTGATGGGACGCACGCGAATGCAGGCGGCGCGCGAGATCCGCGTCGCGGACCGGATCGCATCATGGTCCCTGCCGCTCAGCGATCACCTTGAACGGCTCGCGCGGCTTCGCGGTATTGTCGAGCGGGTTCAGCTCGGCGGCGCGGCCGGCGACCGCGCGGCGCTGGGCGCGCAGGCCGAAGAGATCGTTGCCGGGGTTGCGGGCGATTTGGGTCTGCAGGCCGCCGAGGTCTGGCACGCCCGCCGCGATGGGATCGCGGACTACGCGAGCTTCCTGTCGCTGGTCTCGGGCAGCCTTGGCAAGATGGGGCAGGATATCTGCCTGATGGCGCAGCAGGGGCTGGACGAGATCACGCTCTCAGGCGGCGGCGGCTCGTCGGCAATGGCGCACAAGCGCAACCCGGTGAAGGCCGAGGTGCTGGTGGCGCTGGCGCGGTTTAACGCCGTGCAGGTCTCGGCGATGCACCAGGCGCTGGTGCACGAGCAGGAACGCTCGGGCGCGGCCTGGACGTTGGAGTGGATGGTGCTTCCGCAGATGGCGCAGGCCACAGCCCGCGGTCTCGCGCTGGCGCTGGAACTGGTGGAGAGTGTCGAGGCAATGGGAGAGCCGGACGCCTGAACTACGCCCGTTCGGAATCGGGCGGCGATCCCTTCACCAGTTCCAGCGTCCGGCCGAGATGTGCCAGCATGGCTGCCCTCGCCGCTTCGGGGTCGCTTGCGGCAATCGCCTCGACGATTGCCCGATGCTCGGCGCGCGAATTGCTCAGGTCACGGTCGCCGAAGGTGCCCGCCGAGGTGAGCGATACGCGCATCCGCGGGATGATCAGTGGCCCCAGATACTCGGTCAGTTCCTCGATGTAGGCGTTGCCGGTCGCGCGGGCGACGGCGAGATGGAAGCCGTAGTCGGCGGCGGCGGGCGCTTGTTCCGCGCCGGCGGCGTTCTCGTAGGCCAGCGCGGCGCCCCGGATCTCGTCAAGCTGCGTGTCCGTGCGCCGCTCGGCGGCCAGGGCAGCGCCTTCGGACTCGACGCCGAGACGCAGTTCGACGAGCGCGATGACGTCCTCGCGTGTTGTATCGCTGGCAGGGGGCAGGGTGAGCGCCCCGCCGCGCGGGGACCGCGCCGCGACGATCAGTGTGCCATCCGGTCCGGGCGCGGCAAGCTCTTCGTCCACCAGCAGTCCCAGCGCCCGCTCGGCAACGGTTTCGCTGGTCACGAAGCTGGAAGCCAACTCGTGCCGGTCGGGCACGGGGTGGCCGGGGGCCAAATCTCCGGTGCGGATCCGATGGGCGATGCCCTGCATCACCTCTTCGGCAAGCTTGGCCTGCCAGAGTGCCCGGCGCGACATGAAACCCTTGTCCGGCATCTCAGTGCTCCGCCTCGACGAGCCGGTTGTGCCGGATCGAGGAATAGAGGGCGAGGCCGATCAGCCCCGCGCCGATCAGGCCGGTGATCACCTCGGGGATATGGGTGATCGACTGGGCGAACATGATCACCGAAAGCGTCAGGATCGAATAGAATGCGCCATGCTCCAGGTAGCGGAACTGCGCCAGCGTTCGCCGTTCTACCAGCATGATGGTCATCGAGCGGACGTAAAAAGCGCCAATGCCGAGGCCGATGGCGATCAGGAACAGGTTCTGGGTGAGAGCGAAGGCGCCGATCACTCCGTCGAACGAGAAGCTGGCGTCCAGCACCTCGAGATAGAGAAAGGCCCCAAGGCCTCCGCTTGCCGCGGTGCCCCGCGCGGCCTCGGCACTGTCGAGCACCTGTCCCAGAAGTTCCACCGCGAGGAATGTCAGCAGGCCGCAGATCGAGGCGAAGAGGAACTCCGCCCCCTGGTCGTCGGGCAGGATCGTGGTGAAGAGCATCGCGAAGGCCAGCACGATCGCCATCTCGACGCCGCGTAGCGAGGCCCAATCCCGAAGCCGGGACTCGACCGCGCGCAGCCAGTCGACGTCCTTCTCCTGGTCGATGAAATAGCTGAGCGCGACCATCATCAGGAACGTGCCGCCGAAGGCCGAGATCGTCAGGTGCGCCTCCTCCATGATGTGGGCGTATTCCTCCGGCTTCGAGGCGGCCAGCACCACCGCCGAGATCGGGTCGATCCGCGCGGCGATCGAGACCACGGCCAGCGGAAAGATGATCCGCATGCCGAAGACGGCGATCAGGATGCCCCAGGTCAGGAAGCGGTGCTGCCATTCGGGGGTCATGTCCTTCAGTTTGTTGGCGTTGACGATCGCGTTGTCGAAGCTGAGCGAGATCTCCAGCACCGCCAGCACGACGCCGATCATCAGGAAGGACAGCGCACCTGTCAGGCTATCGGCGGTGTTCAGCCCAAGAAGGAAGGCGAGGCCCAGCCCAATGAAGGTCAGGGCGATTGGCCAGCGGAAATAGTGGAGTGTGGTGGAGATCACTTCGCGGGAACCGGTACTGCGTTGACGGGCGTGAGCAAGGGTCTGCCCTGGAAATGGGCTGCCAGGTTGTCGACCACGAGCTGTGCCATTGCATCCCTGGTCTCGACCGTGCCGCTGGCGTGATGAGGATAGAGCGTCACATTCGGCAGCGCGATCAGCGCCGGGTCCGGCTCTGGTTCGTTCAGGTAGACGTCGAGCCCGGCGCTGCCCAGCTTTCCGTCCTTCAGCGCGGCGATCAGGGCAGGCTCGTCCACGACGCTGCCGCGTGCAACGTTGATCAGCGTGCCCGTGGGCCCAAGTGCCGCCAGCACCTCGGCGTCGATCATGCCTCGGGTTTCCTCGCCTCCTGGCACCACGAGCACGAGGATGTCGGCCCAATCGGCAAGGTCCCGAGCGGTCGGGTGAAAGGCGAAATCGACCGGCTTTCGGCTACGGGAGGTGTACCCGATCTCCAGCCCCAGCGGCTCGAAGCGGCGCGCGATGGCAAGGCCTATGTTGCCGAGACCGACGATCCCGGCGCGCTTGCCGCGGATCGCCGAAAGCAGCGGATACATGCCCTTTCGGCCCCAGTCGCCGGAGCGGACGTAGGCATGCGCCGCGATCAGCTCTCGCCGGGCTGCGAGCGTCAGCATCAGCGCCGTGTCCGCCACGTCGTCATGTAGGGCGGCAGAGGTATTGGTCAGCGGGATGTCCCGCGCCGTCAGCGCATCCACGTCGATGCTTTCGAACCCTGCCGACCCACAGGCGACGATCTCGACGCCGGGCATGTGCGCAAGGTCCGCATTTGTCAGCGGCGTATGGCCGTTTGTCACCACGGCGCGGCAGAGCGGGCCGTATTGCGCCAGGAATGTCACCGGATCCCCGGCCTCGTCGTAGCGGTGAAGCGTGTAGGCCTCTGCGAGTTGCGCCATCGCCTTGGGGCGGGCGGCGTGCATCACCAGGACTTCGGGCTTGCTCATGGCGCCGCCTCTTCCAGCTGGGCGCGAGCCTGCCTGCGCTCGGCCTGCACCTCGGGATCGGGATCGAGACTCGCGGCCAGCAGGGCCCGCGTATAGGGCTCGCGCGGGCTATCGAAGATCTGCCGGACCGGGCCCTGCTCGACGATCCGGCCGCCCTGCATGACGACCACGCGATGCGCGAAGTCGCGGACCAGCGGCAGGTCATGGGCGATGAAGAGATAACTCAGGCCCAGATCCTTCTGCAGCTTGTTGAGAAGGTCGATCACCTGCGCCTGGATCGAGACGTCGAGCGCCGAGACGGCCTCGTCGCAGATGATGAGCTTCGGCTCCAGCGCCAGGGCGCGAGCGATGGCGATGCGCTGCCGCTGCCCGCCCGAGAACTGGTGCGGGTAGCGGTGGATGTGGCTAGGGTCGAGGCCGACCTGTTGCAGCAATTCCCGCACCCGTGCGTCCCAGCGGTCCTTCGGGAGAATGCCTGGGTGGATCACGAACGCTTCCGAGATGATCTGGCCTACCGACATGCGCGGGTTCAGCGATTGCGTCGGGTCCTGGAACACCATCTGGATCTCGCGCCTGAGGGCGAACAGCTCCTTCGGCGGCATCGAGATCAGGTCCTTGCCTTCGTAGTAGGCCGCGCCGCTGGTGGCCTCCTCCAGCCGCAGCAGGGTCTTGGCCAGCGTCGATTTGCCCGAGCCGCTTTCGCCGACGATCGCGACGGTCTCGCCCGGCAGCACCGTCAGCGAGGCGTTATCGAGCGCGGTGAAGGGGCCGTATTCCTTGGTCAGCCCCTGTACGTCGAGGATCGGCTTGATCCCGGTGTCGAGTGGGGCTGCCATCTCGCCCGAGCCGGGCACGGCGTCGATCAGCTTGCGGGTGTAGGGGTGACGCGGGGTGCGGTAGACCTCGGCGGCGCTGCCGGTCTCGACGATCTCGCCGGAGTTCATGACGACGACGCGGTCCGCGACCTCGGCTACGACACCAAGGTCGTGGGTGATCAACAAAAGGCCCATGCCGGTCTCGCGCTGAAGCTCCTCGAGTAGGGCGAGGATCTGCGCCTGTACCGTAACGTCGAGCGCGGTGGTCGGCTCGTCCGCGATCAGGATGTCGGGCTTCAGCGCCAGCGCCATCGCGATCATCAGGCGCTGCCTCTGGCCGCCCGAGAACTGGTGCGGGTAGGCGTCGATCTTCACCTCGGGTTCGGGGATGCCGACGCGGCGCATCAGGTCGAGCGTGCGGGCGCGCGCGTCCGAGCCCCCGACGCCATGCGCGGTCATCATCTCGGCGATCTGGAAACCCACGGTGTAGACCGGGTTCAGATGGCTCATCGGGTCCTGGAAGATCATCGCGATCCGCTTGCCGTTCAGCTCGCGCCGCGCCTCGTCGGACAGGGTCAGCAGGTTTCGGCCCTCGAACAGGATCTCGCCCGAGACGATTTCGCCCGGCGGGCAGTCGATCAGGTTCATCACCGCCGAGGCCGAGACCGACTTGCCCGAGCCGGATTCGCCCAGGATCGCCAGGCACTCGCCACGGTCCAGGTGCCAGCTGACGTCGCGGACCGCGTGGACGGTGCCGCGGGCGGTGTGAAAGTCCACGGTCAGGTTGCGAACCTCGAGAAGATGCTCGGTCATGTCTTGCTCCGCGGGATTTCCAGCCGCCAGCGCTGGACCGGATCGAGCGCGGTTCGCATCCAGTTCGATAGCAGGTTCAGCGACAGGGTTGTCAGGATGATCGCGAGGCCCGGCCAGAACGACAGCCACCAGGCGGTGGTCAGGTATGGGCGGCCCTGCGAGACCATCAGCCCCCAGGTGATCTCTGGCGGCTGGATGCCGATGCCCAGGAACGACAGCGAGCTTTCGGCCAGCATCACGAAGGCGAAGTCGAGCGTGGCGATGGTCACCAGCGTCGGGAAGATCACCGGCAGGATGTGGCGAAACACGATGCGCGGCTTCGAGGCGCCCATCACCTTGGCCGCCTGCACGAACATGCGCTCGCGGACCTCGAGCACCTCGGCGCGCGAGGTGCGCAGGTAGACCGGGATCCGGGTGATCGCCAGCACGATCACGAGGTTCCCGACAGAGGGTGACAGCATGTAGAGCACGATCACCGCCAGCAGCAGCGAGGGGAAGGACATGATCACGTCCGCCAGCCGCATGATGACCTGGCTGGCGAGCTTCGACGTGTAGCCCGCGATCAGCCCCAGCGCGGTGCCGATGGCAAGCGAGCAGACGACGGCTCCGGCGGCGACCAGAAGCGTGTTCTGCGCCGCGACGATGATCCGCGCCAGCAGCGGCCGGCCCAGCGCGTCGCCGCCCAGCCAGAAGAGCCAGGGCTTTGTGAAGTCGAACGGTGGCGCGTTGCGCCCGCGCAGGTTCTGCTTGGTCGCGACCTCCTCGAAGAGGGCAGGGCCGAACAGGGCGCAGAACACCATCAGCAGCAGGAAGCACGCGGCGGCGAAGGCGAACTTGTCGCGCCAGAGCATCGCCAGGATCTGCCGCGCCGGGTGCGGCGCGTCGGCGAGCTTGGGCGTATCGGGCTGTGTCTGCGCCATGGGCTCAGTACCGGATGCGGGGATCGAGGATGGCATAGAGGATATCGATCAGAAGGTTCATGACGAAGATGGCTGCGGCGGTGACCATGATCGCGGCCAGGATGACGGCGAAATCCCGCTGCAGGATCGAGTCGATCATCAGCTTTCCGACGCCCGGGAAGCCGAAGATGGTCTCGACGACGACGGCGCCGTTCAGAAGTCCGGCGGCCTGGTCGCCGATCACGGTGATGACAGGCAGCATGGCGTTGCGCAGCGCGTGCACGAATATGATCGGTCGGTTCTTCACTCCCTTCGCTCGGGCGGTCTTGATATAGGGCGAGGACAGCGTCGTGATCATCGAGCCGCGCACCACCTGGAGGATGAGCCCGAAGGGCCGGATGAAAAGCACCGAGATCGGCAGGATCCAGTGCCAGACCGAGCCGGTGCCACTGGTCGGGACCCAGCCCAGCTGGACCGAAAACAAGACGATGGCGACGATGGCGATCCAGAAATCCGGCGCGCTGGCGCCGATCAGCGAGAAGAACGTGGCCAGCCGGTCGAACAGGCCGCCGACGTTGAACGCGGCGAGGCTGCCGATCACGATGGCCAGCAGCGTAACCAGGAACATCGTGATCGCGGCCAGCTGCAGGGTCCAGACGAAGGCGCGCAGCACCGCGTCAAGCGCTGGCTCGGCCCGGCGGATCGACATGCCGAAATCCAGCTGGGCCAGATCGCCCAGGAACCGCCCGAACTGGACCATCAGCGGATCGTTCAGGCCGTGGATGTTGCGGAAGTTCTCGCGCGCCTCCTGGCTGGCATCCAGGGGCAGGTAGAGATCGGTCGGATCGCCGGTCAGCCTGCTGAGGAAGAAGACGAGGATGACAAGTCCGACGAGGGAGATCGCGCTGGCGATCGCCCGTTTGCCAAGAAAGCCCTTCATTTCGGAGCCCCTTTTCGTTCCGGGGGCGAGGCGTGCCGCCCCCGGAAAGCGTCCATTACTTGAACGAGATCTGCGAAAGCTGCAGCTCGCTGTTGGTGCGGATCGTCGGCGAGAAGTCCAGGCGTGGGTTCACCCGGCTGAAGCCGACCATGTGGAACAGCTGCACATCGTAGACCTGGTCGGTGGCGATGTACTTGAAGAGCTCGGCCCACTTCGCCGCGCGCTCGTCACCCGTGGCCGTGGTCGCATCGAGGATCATCGCATCGAGATCCGGATCGCGAACCGCCGACTGCAGACCTTCCGAGGCGTACTTGAAGAACACCGAGAACACCGGGTCGCCGTTGGCGTTGTCATGCTGCGCGGCAACGATCTCGGGGCCGCGGCCCTCGGGGAACGGATTGGAGTAGTGCTCCAGCCACTCGGCCACCTCGACCATCTGCAGCGACATGTTGAAGCCCGCGTCCTGCCACATGGCCAGCAGCGCTTCCATCGTCTCCAGCACGTTGCCCCAGTTGTTGGTGCGCCCGATCAGCGTGATCTCGGTGTCGACCGGCACGCCGTCGGCGCGGGCTTCCTCGAGCAGGGCCTTGGCCTTCTCCAGATCGTAGGGATAGGGCTCCAGGTCGTGGTTGTAGCCGATGGTCGAGGGCGGCACGAGCGCGGTCGATAGCAGCGTGCCGTCGGCCAGGATGGTCCCCACGAAGGCCTCGCGGTCGACCGCGTAGTTCAATGCCTGCCGGACCCGCACGTCGTCGAGCGGCGCCATGGTGGTGTCAGGCCGCATGTAGACGCTCTCCGAGTTCGGATAGGAGAAGTCCATCGAGGCGTCGGTGGCGTCCTGAAGTGCGATGTTCGGCGCAATGTCTGCCTCGCCCGCCGCGACCATGGCCGCACGCACCGCGGAATCCGAGCGGAACACGTAAGTCGCGTTCTTCACTGCGGGGGCTTCGCCCCAGTAGTCCGGGTTCTGCGACAGCTTGATGTGCTGGCCGCGGGCATATTCGTCGAACTTGTAGGGGCCGGTGCCCACGGGCGTATCAACGAAGGAATCCATCGCCGTTTCCGCCGGAACGACCGTCACGGTGGACATCAGCAGCGGCAGGATGGGCTGCGCCGGGTCGGCCTTGATCTCGATCGTGGTGTCGTCGACCACGTTGGCGGTCAGTTCGATGCCGCCGAAGAACTTGGCGCCGATCTCGCACGAGATCTGGTCCGACTTGATCCGTGTCAGCGAATGCGCGACGTCGCCCGCATCCAGCGCCGAGCCGTCATGGAACGTGACGCCGCTGCGCAGGTTGAAGCGCCAGGTGCCGTCGCCGATATCCTCCCAGCTTTCGGCCAGACGGGGCTGCAGGCCCGAGCCCGGCACCAGTTCGGTCATGGTCTCCGCGATGTTCTGAAGCACGACGCGTCCCACATTGGACCGCGATGCCTCGCACGGATCGACGATGTCGAGTTCCTCGGAAAGAACGATGGTCACGGCATCGTCCTGTGCGGCCACCTGCGTGGCGCAGGCGGCGGCAAGAACCGCTGCGACGGTTCCGAGCTTGGTTCTGGGTGTCATTCTGTCCTCCCTTTATGTGCGGCCTTCTCTTGGTCCGCGGACTTGGCCTTGCCGGCGATTCCGGTAGCCAGGCTTTCGTTTTCCCGGAACGATACCGGGAAGTTGGCGAAACGCTGTTTCGGATCTGGATTGCTGCGATACAAAAGTTGTATCAATTTGTAATGTGACGAGCGGAGGGGCGCGTGGCCAGCGGCAAATTTGAACTTCACCAGATCAGGTGCTTCGTCTGCGCGGCGGAGGAGTTGAACTTCCGCCGGGCCGCCGAGCGTCTGAACATGACCCAGCCGCCGCTGTCGCGGCAGATCCAGCTTCTGGAGCATGCGGTCGGGGTGCGGCTGATCGACCGCAATAACCGGGTGATCCGCCTGACGGCCGCTGGTGAAACCTTCCTGAGCGCCGCCTATGACATTCTCGAGCGGGCGGAGTTTGCGCTGCTCAGCGCCCGCCAGGCCGAACGGGGCGAGATCGGAAGCATCGTCATGGGCTTCGTGCCCTCGGCCGCGTTCCAGTTCGTACCCACGGTCATCGCGGCGCTCGCCCGGGATCTGCCGGGGGTCAGCTTCAATCCCATCGAGATGATGAGCTACGAGATCGTAGAGGCGCTCGCCTCCGGCCGGCTGGACTTCGGGCTGACGCGCTCGCGCGGCCGCGCAGGACGCCTCGATACGGAGCGGGTGGTGAACGAACCCTTTTTGCTTGCCCTGCCGGCGGATCACCCGCTGAGCCGGGCCGAAGAGCTTCGGCTTGAAGATATCGATGGGCAGGACTTCATTGGCTTCTCCGCGGAACGTGGCGGGTACCTGCGCGAGGTTCACCAGGGGATGTTCGCCGACTCGGGCATCGCCCCGCGGATCGTGCAGGAGGTCAGCCAGACCCATACGGTCCTTGCACTCGTTGACCGGGGTCTCGGCATGGCACTGGTGCCCACCTCGGCCAGTACCGTCAGAATGCAGAACCTGGTCTACCGGCAGCTTCCGATCTCGGCGCGGTTCCGGTCCAGCATCTACCTCGCCTCGGCGCCACGGCGCGGAAACCCGCTGCGCGAGCGGGTACGGGAGGTGATCCGCGAGGCGCTCGCCGGGATCGAATTGCGGGTCGCGTAGGGTCTGGGTCCACACGGTCATATCCAGCGGCTCCGGCGGGTGCGGGCGGTGCGCGCCATAAGAAGCGAAGCGCCGAATATCACGATGCCGCCGATATAGGTCTCGAGCGGGACGACCTCGCCGAACAGCAGGAATGCGAGGCCTGCGACGATGGGCAGCCTAAGGAAGTCGAAGGGTACGATAAGCGAGGCCTCGGCAAGCGAGAAGGCGCGGGTGACCATGAACATCGCGAGCGCGCCGATCATGCCCTGGGTGGCGAGCAGCAGCCACTGATCGGCGGTCGGCGTGGTCCAGAAGAGCGCCGCCGGGATCGCCGCGATCGGGACGGTCACGATCAGGTTCCAGGCGACCAGTGTCTGGGTGGAATCGCGTGCCGACATTGGCTTCAGGATCAATTGGATGATCGCCGTCAGAAGCGCGCCAAGCAACGCGAAGAGCAGTCCGGCCGGGATTCCCTCGTGCTGACCGGGGCGCAGGACGATCACCACACCCGCGAAGCCCATCACGACAGCGACGATGCGCGCCGCCTGCGGGCGCTCGGACAGGAATGCCCAGGCCCCGAGGGTGACGAAGATCGGCGCGGTGAAGGCTATGGCGGTGACGTCGGCCAGTGGCGCGGTCGCGAAGGCCGCGAAGAAGGCGACCAGAGAGGCCAGTTTCAGCGCGGCCCGCACCACGTGCATCATCCGGAACTCGGAGCGCAGCACCTGCGGGCGCGCCATGATCCAGGGGAGCACGACCAGCAGTCCAAAGAGGGAGCGCGTGAAGCCGATGACGAACGGGTGCACGCCCGGCGAGACCGACCGCACGATCACCGCGTCGACCGCGCTGAGCGCGGCGACCGCCATCATCAGGCCGACGCCGACGAGGGCGGCGCGGTCGCTGGCTTGCGTTGTCGAATCCATTCGCTGGTAGAACTCCCCCGGGCCCGGATTGCCGGGCTTGGGGTAGTGTCTGATCTACCGCCGCACATGTCAACTATTCTCGGCAAGAAATTTCAAGAGGCAGGAGGGCTCGAGAAATATATACGTTATAACAGTATCTTAATTGACATAACTCGGAGACCTTCCGGGACTTGAGGTCATCAACAACTTGACAACTAATGAATCGAGGCGCATTGCTGCCCCGATCCGAAGGGGGATTCCATGGACTCACCGCTAACGCCGGAAGCGATCGAAAGCCGGATGGACGGGCGGCTCCTGCCGGTCTCGGCCGGGCGCTGGGAAGCCTTTCTTCCCTCGCCCTGTGTCCAGAACCATGCCGCTTTCCTCGATGCGGGGGACGGCACGCTCGCCTGTCTGTGGTTCGGCGGATCGCTCGAGGGCAAATCGGACATCTCGATCTACCGCTCGACCCTTTTGGGCGATCGTTGGCAATCCGCAGAGAGGTTGAGCGACGATCCCGAGCGATCAGAGCAGAACCCGGTGCGGTTCGTCGCGCCGGACGGGCGGGACATGGTGTTTCACACGGCACAGCCTGGCGGTGACCAGGACGCCTGTATCGTGCGGATGCGCGAGGCCGGGCAGGCGCCCCGCGCGCTGTCGCTGCCGCGCGGAACCTTCGTGCGCGGCGCGGTGCACGTGCGTTCGGACGGCGCCTGGCTGCTGCCGCTCTTTCGCTGCGTTCCGCGACCCGGTGCGCGCTGGATCGGGGCGGACGACACCGCCGCCCTCGCGATCAGCGAGGATGCAGGCGAAAGCTGGCGCAGCGTCGAGGTGCCGGGCTCGGTCGGCTGTGTTCACATGACGCTGGTGCCGCTCGGCGGCGACCGGTTCGCCGCCTTCTTCCGCAGACGCCAGGCAGATCACGTGTTCCGTACCGAAAGTGCCGACGGCGGTGAAAGCTGGAGCGTGCCCGTCGCGACGAACGTCCCGAACAACAATTCCTCGATCTCGGTGGTGCGGCTCAACGACGGACGGGTGGCGATGGCCTGCAACCCGGTGAACGCCCAGATGCACCCGGACCGGCGGAGTTCGCTCTACGACGAACTCGGCTCGGATGATCGGCCGAACGCGACCGGCGGATGCAAGCCGATATGGGGCGTGCCTCGCGCCCCGCTATCGCTGTGCCTGTCAGAGGACGAGGGGCGCAGTTTTCCTGCCCGTCACGTGGTCGATGACAGCCCGGGAACCTGCCTCTCAAACGACAGCCTTGACGGGCGCAATCACGAACTGTCGTATCCGTCGCTTCTCCAGCGACCGGACGGGACGCTGGAACTGGCCTATACGTACTTCCGCCGGGCCATCAAGCACGTTCGCCTGGCACCGGAATGGATGGATGGACGATGATCGGAATTACCATGGGCGACCCGGCGGGGGTCGGACCTGAAATCACTTTGAAGGCGGTCGCCGAGATGGCCCCGGTGGAGCGCGCGGCGACGCGCATCTTCGGCTGCCGCCGCACGCTCGAGGCGGCGGCCAGCGCGGTCGGCGTGCCGCTGGACCCGTCGGTCGCGGTGACGGATCTGCCGGTGGAGGGCGCGCCACTGCCTTTCGGCAAGGCAGACCCTCGGGCAGGGGACGCAGCCTTCCGTTTCATCGAGGCAGCCGTACGCGCGGCCGAAGCGGGCGAGATCGGTTGCATCGTCACCGCGCCGATCAACAAGGCCGCGCTGAACGCCGCCGGCCATCACTACGACGGCCATACCGGCATGCTCGCTGCGCTGACCGGTGAGAAACGCGCCTTCATGCTGTTGGCGTCGGAGCGGCTCAAGGTGATCCATGTCTCGACCCACGTCAGCCTGCATGACGCCATCGACCGTGCGACACCCGATCAGGTGCTCGCGACGATCCGTATCGGGCACGAGCATCTGCGCCGTATCGGCATCGACGCGCCCCGGATCGCGGTGGCAGGCATCAATCCGCATTGCGGTGAAGGCGGACTGTTCGGCCGGGAGGACGATGTGCAGGTCGTTCCGGCAGTCGAAGCCGCCCGGGCCGAGGGCATCGACGTCATTGGGCCGGTGCCCGCCGATACAGTCTTTCATCGTGCCTACAATGGAGCATTCGACCTTGTCGTCGCGCAGTACCACGACCAGGGCCACATCCCGATCAAGCTTGTGGCCTTCGACACCGCGGTAAACGTTTCGCTGGGCCTGCCGATCGACCGGACCTCGGTGGATCATGGCACGGCATTCGATATCGCCGGGAAGGGCATCGCCAATCACCAGAACATGAATGCGGCCATCGCCTATGCGCGCAAGCTGGTCGCCGGGGGGGGAACTTGAAACACGCAATCCAGGGGGTGCACTGCGCCGCCGCGACGCCGGTCACGCCCGAGGGCGAGCCGAATCTGACGCTCTTCGCCGCGCACTGCCGCGCGTTGCTGGATGAGGGGTGCCACGGCATCGCGATGCTCGGTACCACGGGCGAGGCGAACAGCTTCGGCCTGTCCCAGCGCAAGTCGCTGCTCGAGGCGGCCATCGAGGCCGGTATCGCGCCAGGTGATCTGCTGCCCGGGACCTCGACCCCATCCGTCGCGGATACGATCGAACTGACTCGCCACGCCGTGCAGGCGGGGGCCAAAGGCGTGGTGCTGCTGCCGCCGTACTACTACAAGGGCGCGAGCGACGAGGGGCTCTACCGGTTCTACGCCCGGGTGATCGAGGGCGTCGGCGACGACCGGCTGCGCGTGGTTCTCTATCACATCCCGCAGGTCACGCAGGTTCCGATCGGCGAGGCGCTGATCGGCCGGCTGCTGGCGGAATTCCCGGGTATCGTCTGCGGGATAAAGGACAGCAGCGGCGATCTCGAGAACATGACGCGGCTTTGCGAGATCTTCCCGGATCTGGGCGTGCTGGCCGGCGCCGATCCGCTGATGCTGCCTCTGCTTCGGGCCGGTGGCGCTGGGTGCATCACCGCCACCTCGAACCTGCGCGCCGATGCGCTCCGCACCGTGTGGGAGGGCTGGCAGGATCCGGCCCGCGCCGACGAAGTCGCCGCTGCGCAGGCGCGCATCGACGCTTGGCGGACACTGACGAACCGATATGTACAGCTGCCGACGGTCAAGACGATGCTGGCCCGCTCCCGCGGCGACAGCGGATGGTTGAACCTGCTGCCGCCGCTGGTCGAACTGACCGAGTCTGAGCGGCGGGATGTCTGGGCGGAAATGGAAAGATTGGGAGGCTGAAGCGATGAGCATGTCGGGCATATCGCGGGAAATCACCCTTCACCTTCCGCCGCGGATCGAGATCGGCACCGGCGCAGCCGCGAGGCTCGGCGCGCTCGTCGGTGACGCGGAGCGCGTGCTCGTGCTGGCACAACCGGCCACCGCCGATCTGCTCGGCGGTCTCGGGCTCCCGGGCAAGGTCGTGGTGTTCGACGGCATTTCGCCTGAGCCGAAGGACAGTGATCTTGATTCCGCGCTGGATGCCGCGCGGCAGGTCAGGCCGGACCTCGTGGTGGGGCTGGGCGGCGGCTCGGTCATGGACGTGGCCAAGTTGGTGGCGGTGCTCTGGGACAGCGATCAGGCGCTGGAGGATATTATCGGCCCGAACAAGGTCGCTCGAAAGTGCGCGCGCCTGGTGCAGGTTGCGACCACCGCAGGCACTGGCTCCGAGGGCGGGATACGGGCGCTGATCACCAACAGTGAGACCGGCGCGAAGATGGCGGTCGAAAGTCCGCTGATGCTGGCCGATATCGCTGTGCTCGACCCGGAGCTGACGATGACGGTGCCGCAGGCCGTTACTGCCGCGACCGGCGTCGACGCGCTCGCCCATTGCGTCGAGGCATTCACCAGTGCCCGCTCGCATCCGCTGATCGATGGCTATGCGCGCATGGGCATCGGCCTTGCCGGGCAGTTCCTGAAGCGCGCCGTGGTGGATGGCGCGGACGCCGAGGCGCGGGCCGGGATGCTGATGTCATCGTTCTACGGCGGGCTGTGCCTGGGCCCGGTCAATACTGCCGCCGGGCATGCGCTCGCTTATCCGCTCGGAACCCGCGCGGGCCTTCCGCATGGTTTGAGCGTGGCGCTGCTGTTCCCGCAGGTGCTGGCCTTCAATGCGCCGGCCTGCCCTGAGAAGACCGCCGAGATCGCCGCCTTCCTCGGTCTCGACCCGTCTGCGGATGTCGGCGAGGCGGTGGAGGCCTTCTGCCGCGACTTGGGTATCGAGATGTCCCTCGAGTCGCATGGCGCAGCCCAGGAAGATCTGCGCGCCTGGGCCGAAGAGGCGCACGCCATCCGCAGACTAATGGACTACAATCCGCGCGAGATGAGCGTGGATGACGTCGAGGCGATTTACCGCGCTGCGTTCTGATACGCGGAAGCATCCTCCGCGCTGGGCCGACCCTCGAACAACCGGTCGCGCGAGCCCTCCAGGTGTTCCCTCATCAGAAGGCGAGCCGTGTGCGCGTCCCGGTCCACAATGGCTTGGTAGATTGCGGCATGCTCGTCGAAGACACGCTGTAGGCCGTCAGGTGTGGCCTTCAGTGATTGGCCGTGGAATTGCATTCCGACGGCAATATGCTCTTTCAGCGCGTCCATCGCCGTTTCGAAATACTGGTTGTCGCTGGCGCGGGAGATCGCGCTGTGAAAGGCGAAATCGGCATCCTCGCGGTGCCGGTCGCGGGCGGTGGCGTCGCGCATGATGGCCAGCGCATCGCGGATCTCGGCCAGCGACTCCTCGGTCCTGCGTGAGGCGGCGGCGGCGGCAGCGGCAGGCTCCATGGTAAGGCGAAATTCGTAGCATCGGTGCAGGCCAGCGATGCTCTCCAGTGGTCCGAAGCCGAGCGGCTGGCGGATGCCAGACTGCCGCACGAAACTGCCCGCGCCGCGGCGAGAGTAGATCAGCCCATGGTCGCGCAGGCGCTGCAGGGCCTCGCGTACGACGGGGCGGGAGACCTGAAACTCTGCGGCGAGGTCGAACTCGGTGGGTAGCCGTTCGTCCGGGCCATAGGCGCCGGACTTGATGGCGTTTTCGAGCCGGTCATAGATCATGTCCGACAGGTTGCGTCGGCTGCGGCGATGCTTTCGTGTCTTTGGTTGCTCGGTCGGCATCCTCAGCTCTCCACTTCGGCGGCGAGCCTCGCTAAGCGCAGCAGCGCGTCGGTCTCGCCAAAGCCGCCGGACTTGGTGACCACAACCTGGTCTCCGGCTTCGCACAGCGGCATTCCGGGAAGGGCTTCGCCCAAAACACGCAAGGTCGCAAGGCCGAGCCTGTCCAGGACCGACTCTGCCGTCGCGCCGCCTGTCAGCACCATGCTGCGGCAACTGTGGAGGATCGGCGCGGCGGTATTGGCGAGATTGCGTGCCACGACATCTGGCCTGGCCTCGGTGCCGTCGGTGGCTTGGATAAGGACTATATCGCACTGTGCGGGGATTGCGCCGCCTTCGCCGTTTCCGCCGGGGCAGGGCAGGTAGGCCACATGGCCGCCTGAACGTAGCCGGGCAATCTGCGCTAGAGTGATCGGATCGGTCGAACCGACCGTTACGCATAGCGGGGGGGGCAGGTCGGCGCGAGCGGGAACATGCGGCAGGCCGGAGCGTTCGGCAAGCGCCTGGCAAAGGCCGCGTGCGCCGACGAGAATGGCACCGGCGGGCGCGGTGTCGAGCGCCTGCAGCATCTCCTCTCCGGTCGACGTGTCCGGGATTGTCGCGGCGCGCCCCACCGGGCCAAGGCGCTCTCGCACCGACAGGGGAGTGTCGATACCGAAACCCTGCAAGTGACCACCCCGCACGATGCGCCCGAAGTCAGGGATCGCCGGAGCCACGAAAAGCGGTGCGCCGGCAAGCGGCGCCAGTTCCGCCGCAAGGTTGCCCTTGAGCCGGGAGTCGATCTTCTTAATGATCCGCGTCCCGGCTGGAAGCCCGGCGAGCGCGGCCTCGACAGTCCCTTGGGCTGCCGGAGGGTCGAGTTCGCGCGACCGTGTCGAGACCGCGATGACACCTGGATCGAGTGCCAGCGCCTGGGGCAGTGCGTCGGGTCTGGTCGCGACTGCGACGCCCCCTGAAATCCCAGCGAACGGCGCCGACGCATCAAGCGCGCCGGTCAGGTCGTCGGCAATGATGGCGAACTGCGGCTGGGGTATCGTATCGGGCAGGGTCTGTCTTTCGCAGAGTGTGTCTGAAGCCGTCCATGACTTTCAGATCATTTGTTCAACTTTTCACGTTTTTATCTTTATTGTCAATTATCTTGATAACGAACTGAGTTTACATCTGAAATCGGTTTGGTTCAGTTCATGTAGGTTCCGCCGTTGGCGTTCACGGTCTCTCCGGTGATGAAGCCCGAGCCGTCGGAGGCGAGGAAAAGGATCGTTTCAGCGATCTGCTCGGGCGTGCCGAGGCGGCGCAGCGGGACCCTTTCCAGCACCTTTCGGCGGTAGCCCTCATCCCATTGTGCGGTCATGTCGGTTTCGATCGGGCCGGGGCAGACCGCGTTCACCCGAATGCCGTGGAGAGCCATTTCCTGTGCAAGGTGCATGGTCAGGTAGTTTACCGCCGCCTTAGACGCGCCATAGGCGGGGGCCGCGTTTCGGTGCGGCGTCTTGGCGGTTGAGGAACTTACGTTAACGATGGCGCCGGAGCCCTGCGCGATCATCGGCGCCAGCGCTGCCCGGCAGAAATGCAGCGTCCCGGTGAGGTTCACGTCCAGCACGCGGTGCCATTCATCGATGGGCATGTCCAGGGTCGTGGATCGCGTATTGATGCCTGCGTTGTTCACCAGGATGTCGATCCGGCCGTAGCGCTCCATCGCTGCCTCCGCCGCGCGGCTGGCGGTGTCCGCATCCGCGACATCTCCGGTGACGACCTCGGCGGCAGAGCCGATCGCGCGAGCTTCCTCGGCCAGGTCCTCCAGCAGAGCCCGGTTGGTGCCATGCAGGATCAGCGAAGCCCCGGCGCGCGCCAGGCGCAGGGCGGTCGCGCGGCCGATCCCCCGGCTGGCCCCACTGATGATGGCGGTCTTTCCGTCGAGCATCTCATCCTCCGGTTTGTCATTCGTTTTGCTTCGACTTTATAGTCGGTCGTCGTGCGGAACCATCCGCCGCGATCCGTCGAGGGGGACTACATGATCGGGCCAATCGCGATACTCGAGCCGCTTGCGCCGCGGCTGATCCAGACCGTGCGCGCGCTCGCAGGCGAGGATCTGGAATTTCGGGTCATTGAGGACGCAGGTCCCGAGGCGATGCGCGCTGCGCTGCGTGGCGCGCCTTACGCGATCACCCGGGGCGTCGCATTGCCCGAGGAAGTGCTGGCCGAGGCTGATGCGCTGCAGCTGATCCATCAATGGGGCACCGGTGTCGACGGAATACCGGTCGCGCAGGCTCTTGGCCGTGGCATGACCGTTGCCCGCTGCCCGGGCGTGAATGCGCCGTCGGTCGCAGACCTGACGATCGCACTGATGCTGTCGGCCTTGCGCAAGCTGCCGCAGACCGATGCCGGGTTTCGTGCGGGGCACTGGCACATGCCGGAGCTCTGGGACGAAGCGCGCGATCTGGCCGGGATGACCGTTGGCCTGCTTGGGTTCGGTGCGATCGGTCAGGCCGTCGCACGCCGCTTGCAGGGTTTCGATTGCAACGTGCGGTACTGGCGCCGCTCTGGACCAATGCCAGGTGCGGATGCGCGGTTCTGCGAGGTCGATGTTCTGCTCGCCGAGTGCGACGTGGTGAGCGTGCACATGCCGCTGACCGAGGGGACGCGGGACTTCCTTTCGACCGAGCGGCTGGCGTCCATGAAACAGGGGGCGGTGCTGGTGAACACCTCGCGCGGTGGGCTGGTGGACGAAACCGCGCTGCTTGTCGCGCTGCGCAAGGGGCCGCTTTCGGCGGCGGGGCTCGATGTCTTCGCTGAAGAGCCCACGCCCGCGGACAACCCGCTGCTGCGCCTGCCGAATGTCGCCGTTACGCCGCATGTCGGGGGCCGCACACGCGACAACCTGCACCGGATGGTGCGTTACTGGGCGGCCAATATCCGGCGTCACGCCGCAGGGGAGCCGATCCCCGAGGGTGATCTTGTCCGTGGCTAGATCCCGAGCGCATCGCGGTTGACCACCCGCTCCGGCAGCTCGCCCCGCCGAAGCGCCGCGATGTCGTCAAGGACCATGCCGCCCATTCGCTCCAGCGCCTCCCCGGTGTCGGCGCCTGAATGCGGTGAGAACAGGACGCGCGGGTTGCGGAAAATCGGGTGCGTGCGGTCCGGTGGCTCGGTCTCGTAGACATCCAGTGCCGCGCCGCCGAGGTGGCCCGAGGTGAGCCGGTCCTGCAGGGCGTCGAGATCGACGAGGCTGCCGCGCGCGTAGTTCAAAAGTATCGCGCCAGGTTTCATCCGGTCCATCTGCGCTCCGGCGATCAGTCCACGGCTGTCGCCTCCGCCTGCTGCGTGGAGCGACACGTAATCTGCCTTGCCAAGCACCTCGTCTAGCGAATGCAGCGAGACACCGAGCGTTTCGGCAATTTGCGGCGAGCCCCACGGGTCATGTGCGATAACGGTCATATCGAGCGCCCTCGCCATCCGTGCTAGCTGCTGGCCGATCCGCCCAAAGCCAACGATTCCAACCGTGCTGCCGCCAATTTCGCGCCCCGGTTGCCGGTCCCAGCCGCCCGTGGTCACCGAAGCGTGGCCAGCGACCAGTTTCCGCGACATGGCGAGAAGACCTGCAAGCGCCATCTCGGCCACTGCCCGGGCGTTGGCGCCCGGTGTCGAGAGCACTGGCAGGCCTCGCGCAGTGCATGCCTCCAGATCTATGGAATCGAGCCCCACACCGTGCTTGAGAACGGCTTTCAGGGTCGGGGCTGCCGAGAGGGTCTTCGCGTTGACCGGCGGCAAGCCGGCCACGAGGTAATCGGCCTGCGCCAGCAGTTCGGCTAGCGTTTCGTCGTCGGCAGTGTGGCGGACAAGCGAAAGCCCGTCGCGCTTCAGGCGCGCTTGTAAGGCCTCGGTCGTGGCGAACCCCGGCGAGGTGGTCAGGACCATTGGGGTCTGTGGCATCAAGTTGAGGCCCGCTCGAAGAAGTCGGGAAACTCCTGTTGCAGCGCGCTGACCCGGGTGATCGTGCCGGTTATGTGTCGGCGCATGGCGTCCGTGGCGCGCTCGGGGTCCTGTGCTGCCAGCCCGTCGACGATCTCGGTGTGCGCCTGGACGATCTCGGTCATCTTGCCGGCGCGCGGCAGTTCCAGCCGCTGGCAGCGCGCGAGATGGCCGAGCCGGCGCAAAAGGTGGGCGTGCAGGCCATACATGCCGACACCCTCGAACAGGCCGGCGTGGAAGGCGCGGTCGAGCTCGTTGAACATCGCGATCTCGGACGGGTTGTCGACCAGCGTCTGCTGCATCTTGATGATGCTGCGGGCGCGGTTGACGACGACCTCGTTCGGGTTGGAGGCGAGGCGGCGGACAACTTCGGTTTCAAGGGCGACGCGCATGAACTGCGTCTCGTGCAACTGGTCCTGGCTGATGCGGGCAACCACGGTCTTAGACTGCGGGTGAATGCGCACGAGTCCATCCTGCTCCAGCAATTGCAGGGCCTCGCGCACAGGCGTCAGGCTGACGCCGTAGCTTTGCGCCAGCTCGTTCCGCGACAGGGTCATGTCAGGCTTCAGCTCGAGATCGATGATTCGGCGCCGCAGGTCGCCGTAGATACGGCTGGCGGCAGGACCGCCGCGGACAAGTTTCGCCGCGTCCTGTTCGGCTGGGCCCGCGGCCGCCTGCGAAATCTCTCTGTTCATTCGTCACTCTTGGTCTGACTGGCGGTCGCCGCCGTTGGGCCGGGATTTCCCGTATTGCCAGTATTGAGGTACTAATATATTAGTTGGATCGCGCAATCAACAAGACCGCCCCGAAAGCGGGCAGCGCATCCTGAAACAGGGAGGGAAAAATGAAATTGCAGAACCTGCGTGGCCTCGTTCGCGCCGCTACCGTCGCGGTCGTTGTCGGAAGCGTTGCGCTCCCGGCTTTCGCGGCGGATCGCGTGCTGAAGATCCAGACCTCGTCGAACGCCAGTCACGCCTCGCTGGCGTACCTGAACGAGGAGTGGGTGCCGAAGCTCGAGGCCATGACCGGCGGTTCGCTGACCGTCGAGTTGCTGCCCGTCGACGCCGTCGTTCCGCGGCGCGAGACTGCCGAGGCGATCGGCGTCGGGATCCTCGACGGCGACCTGACCTCGATCAACTATTTCTCGGGTATCGATCCGGCTTTCGCGCTGATGGGTGACCTGATCGCTGGTTACGACTCGGCGGACCAGATCCAGGCCTTCTGCGCCCAGGGCGGAGGCAAGGAGATGCTGCAGAAGCTATTCGATGCGCATTATCCCGGCGTGCACGTTGTTGGCTGCGGTGCCTATGCCCGTGAGGCCTTCGTCTCGAAAGTGCCGGTCAACGGTGTCGCAGACCTTGCCGGGCTGAAGATCCGCTCGCCCGAGGGCCTGGCGGCCGACGTCTTCAAGCGCGCGGGCGCGGCGCCAGTGTCGATGTCCGGCTCCGAAACCTACGGCGCGCTCGAGAAGGGCGTGATCGACGCGGCTGACAACTCGGCCTATGCGAACAACGATGCCAACGGGATGCACAAGATCGCCAAGTACCCGATCTTCCCGGGCATCCACTCGACGCCGATCCTGCAGTTTACCGTGTCGCAGCAGGTCTGGGACGAACTCAGCGAGCAGGAGCAGGTGGCGCTCGAGACCTGGTATCTTGCGGCTTACAACGGCCTGCGCCAGTACTTCGACCGCCTCGACCGTCAGCTGGTGGCCCGCGACAAGGCCGCCGGAGAGCTGACGATCATCGACTGGCCCCAGGAAGAGCGCGACAAGCTGCGGGCCATCGCGCAGGAAGCCTGGAACGACTTCGCCGCCCAGTCCGACCTGGCGAAGGAAGTCTATGACGCACACGTCGCTTTCATGAAGGAAGCCGGCCTCCTCTGAGGACCGCTTGGGCGCCTGCGTGCGATCGCGGGCGCCCCATGCCGTCCGGCCTCCGGGCCGGGTCAGAGTGGATGCGGCGCGCCAGACGCCGCCCTAGCAGGGACGCCGGGACCGCAGCATGACCCAGGAATACGAACGCAGGCTCGCCGATACCGACATCGAGATCGGGGCGCAGGACCCGCTACACGAGGACGCGGTCGTCCGCCGCGAAAACTACACCCCCGTCGATCATTTCAGCCACTTGCTCGGCATCGGGATTTCGACCTTCTACCTGGTCGCCGCGCTCGCCACGCTTTACGAGGTGTTCTCCCGCTACCTGCTGAACGCGCCAACCTACTGGGCGTTCGAGACGGTGATGATGCTTTGCGCCTCGGCGTGGATGCTGTCCTCGGGCTACATCACCATGAAGCAGCGCCATATCGGCATCACCGTCTTCCACGTCATGGCGAGCGACCGGCAGCGCTGGTGGCTCGACCTCTTCGCCATGCTGGTGGGCGTCGTCGCGCTCTACATGCTGCTGACGGATGCTTCGATCCGCGCCTATGACAGCATCGCGCGCGTCGAGAAGTCCGGCTCGGCCTTCAACTCGCCGCTGCCGATGATGCTGAAGAGCATCATGGTGACCGGCGCCTTCCTCTATCTGGCGCAGCTGCTCGTCAATCTTCACAGGCATTTCCAGACGCCCTTGCCCCGGCTGCTGGTGAAGGCCACCGCCGGCTACATGATCGTCTATTTCGGCGCCGCGCTGCTGGGCCATGCGTTCGACGTGCAGATCGCCGCCGCGGTATCGGATTTCTTCTCGTCGATCGGGGCGTCTCTTGATCCCAGTAAGGCGCTCAACATGCGCCAGTACGACCTGGGAACGATCTCGGTCATCATGGTGATCCTGCTGGTCGCGCTGATGATGACCGGCATGCCGCTGGGAATCGTGACGCTGATCGTCTCGGTCATTATGGCGATTGCCTTCTTCGGTCCGCGCGGCCTGTTCCTGGTGTCCTCGAATGCGGTCGGCCTGCTGGAACATTACTCGCTGGTCGCCGTGCCCTTTTTCGTGCTGATGGCCTCGATTCTGGAACGCGCCGGCATCGCCGAGGATCTGTTCGACGCGATGTCGATCTTCGCAGGCAACCTGCGTGGGGGCGTGGCGGTGCAGACGACCGTCGTGGCGGTGATCCTCGCGGCCATGTCCGGCGTGATGGGCGGCGAGATCGTGATGTTGGGCCTTGTGGCCCTGCCGCAGATGTTCCGTCTGGGCTACGACCGCAAGCTGACCATCGGGCTGATCTGCGCCAGCGGCGCGCTTGCGACGCTGATCCCGCCGTCGATCATCATGATCGTCTACGGTCTTTCGGCCGAGGTCGGCATCGGCGATCTGTTCATGGCGGGCGCGACGCCCGGCGTGATGCTGGCGGTGTTCTATGCCGGCTACGTGCTGATCCGCGTGAACCTGAACCCCTCGCTGGCGCCGACCGCCGCCGAGGTGGCCGAGATGACCGGCTCCGAGCAGAAGCTCTCGAAGGACCGGATGATCGCGGTGCTGCTCTGCATCCTGCTGATCGGCGCCGTCATGGGCTCGATCTACGGCGGTGTGGCCTCGGTGACCGAGGCCGCGGCGGTGGGTTGTATCGGCTCTCTCTTCGTTGCGGCGGTGCGTAACCAATTCAAGTGGGACGTGCTGTCTGCTGCGATGCTGGGCTCAATGACCACGGTCGGCACGATCATCTGGCTGGTGCTGGGCGCGGTCAGCTTCGTCGGGATCTTCAACCTCGTGGGCGGCGGCGACTTCATGCGCTCGCTGTTCCTCGACATGGGTCTGTCGGCGATGGGCACGATCCTGGTGATGATGCTGATCCTGATGGTGCTCGGTACCTTCATGGAGTGGATCGCCATCGTCTTCATCACCGTGCCGGTGTTCGCGCCCGTCGTGATGACGCTTGCACCCGAGCTTGGTCTGACCGAGGATCAGGCCAAGGTCTGGTTCGGCATCCTCTTCGTGATGAACATCCAGATCTACTTCCTCTCGCCGCCCTTCGGCCCGGCCTGTTTCTGGCTGAAGTCGGTGGCTCCCAAGGATGTGACACTTCAGGAGATCTTCCTTTCCGTCCTTCCCTTCATCGTGCTGCAGGTGATCGGCCTCGTCCTCGTGATGATGTTCCCTCAGATCGCCCTGTGGCTGCCAGAGTACCTGACCGGAGGTTGACCCAATGATCGGACGCGACTCACGCGAGGACATGGACGCCTATGGCCCCTGGCCGTGGATCGGCGGGGTGGCCTTCGCGCTCTTTCTCATCTGGATCCTGTTTCAATTTGCGAGACCCATCTCATGACCAAGAAATACGAAGACCTGCGTTCCGCCCGCTGGCTGGCGCCGGACGATCTGCGCTCGATGGGGCACAGGTCCCGCGCGATGCAGATGGGCTGGGCCGAAGAGGACTGGGCCGGCAAGCCCATCATCGCGATCATCAACACCTGGTCGGACCTCTCGCCCTGCCATCACCACCTGCGCGAGCGCGCCGAAGAGGTAAAGCGTGGTGTGCTCCAAGCCGGGGGTATGCCGGTCGAGATGCCGGTACACTCGTTCTCGGAGCAGTTCCTGAAGCCCACCTCGATGCTCTATCGCAACATGGGCGCGATGGAGGTCGAAGAGACGCTTCGGGCCCATCCGATCGACGGCGTGGTGCTGATGGGCGGCTGCGACAAGTCCACACCGGCGCTGGTGATGGGCGCGATCTCGATGGGCATTCCGTTCATCTTCATGCCGGCCGGTGCCATGCTGCGCGGCCATTACGCCGGGCGCACGCTGGGCTCGGGCACGGATGTCTGGAAATACTGGGACGAGCGACGCGCGGGCACCATCGGCAAGGAGGAATGGGATGGCGTGCAGGGCGGCATTGCGCGCTCCTACGGGACCTGCATGACTATGGGCACCGCCTCGACCATGATGTCGATCGCCGACGGGTGGGGCCTGACCTTGCCAGGCGCCTCGTCGATCCCGGCACCTGATGCCGGGCACAAGCGCATGGCCGCGGCCTGCGGCCGACGCGCGGTCGAGATGGTCTGGGAAGACCTGACGCCCGACAAGATCATCACGCCCCAATCCACGCACAACGCGACCGTTGTCGCGATGGCGACCGGATGCTCGACCAATGCGATCATCCACCTTATCGCGATGGCCCGCCGCGCCGGGATCGACTGGGGACTGGAGGATCTCGACCGCATCGGTCACGAGGTACCGGTGCTCGCCAACATCCGGCCCTCGGGCAAGGAATACCTGATGGAGGATTTCTTCTACGCGGGAGGTCTGCGCGCGCTGATGAAGGAGCTGGGCGACAAGCTGGATCTCTCGTGCATGACCGTCACCGGCAAATCGATGGGCGAGGCGCTGACGGACGCCGTCAACTACAACGACGACGTGATCCGGCCGCTGTCGAACCCGGTCTACCACGAGGGCTCGCTGGCGGTCTTGAAGGGCAACCTCGCGCCAGACGGTGCGGTCATCAAGCCCGCCGCCTGCGATCCGAAGTTCCACACACACGCGGGCCCGGCCATCGTCGCGGACAGCTATCCCGAGCTGAAGAAGATCATCGACGATCCCGACTACCCGATGACGCCCGACCACGTACTTGTGCTCCGCAATGCAGGACCGCAGGGCGGACCGGGGATGCCGGAATGGGGCATGATCCCGATGCCGCGGGCGCTGCTCAAGGACGGGCACCGGGACATGGTGCGGCTGAGCGATGCGCGCATGTCAGGGACGTCCTTCGGGGCCTGCGTGTTGCACGTGGCGCCCGAGTCCTACATCGGCGGCCCGCTGGCGCTGATCCGCACCGGCGACATCATCGAGCTCGACGTGCCGAACCGTACGCTCAACGTTCGCCTGAGCGACGAGGAGTTGGCCAAGCGCCGCGCCGCCTGGACCACGCCGCCGCCGCGCTACGAGCGGGGCTACGGGCACATGTTCCTCAAGCATATCGAGCAGGCCGACAAGGGCTGCGACTTCGACTTCCTGCGCACCGAATTCGGCGCCCCTGTGCGCGAACCGGATATCTACTGAAGGACCGAGAATGACCGATACACCGCTCAAGGACGAGACCCGGGCGAAGCTGGAGACCGTCTCGGTCGCGACGCTGGCGACCGCGCTCTACAAGCGCGGGCTGCGCAACCAGGTGATCCAGGACGTGCGCCCGGTGGCGCCGAAGGGCCGCAACATGGTCGGCCCCGCGTTCACCCTGCGCTACATGCCCGCGCGAGAGGACCGCAACCAGCTGGTCGAGTTCCGCAATCCCAAGCACCCGCAGCGTCATGCCATCGAGACCTGCCCGAAAGGGCATATCCTGGTCATGGACAGCCGCAAGGACGCGACGGCCGCCAGCGCCGGGGACATCCTGATCACCCGGTTGATGATGCGGGGCGCGGCAGGGGTGGTCACCGACGGCGGTTTCCGCGACGCCATGCGGATCGGCGAGCTGGAGATGCCCGCATATCACAACCGCCCGTCGAGCCCGACCAACCTGACGATCAACGAGGCAATCGACATCAACGTGCCGATCGGCTGCGGCGATGCCCCGGTCTTTCCCGGTGACGTTCTGGTCGGCGACGACGACAGCGTGATCGTGATCCCCGCGCACATGGCCGACGAGGTTGCCGACGAGGCGGTCGAGATGACCGCCTACGAGGATTTCGTCGTCGAGCAGGTGAAGGCCGGCGAGACCATCATCGGCCTCTATCCGGCGACGCAGGAAGAGAACCTCGAGAAGTTTGCCCGCTGGCGCGAGCAGAACGGGCGCTGACAAACGGCCGCGCCCGCCGCACGGCGGCCCCGGTCCTCATGCGTGACGCATGACTTTTTCATCGCTTCCGAAGATGTGGAACTTCTGACCCTCGAAGGCGAGGTGCAACACGTCTCCGGCCGAAACCTTCGCCTGACCTTTGATCTCCACCGTCACCGTGTCGCCCTCGGGCAGGGCGACGTAGACATAGGTCTCGCCGCCGAGCTGCTCGGCGATCTGCACGGTGCCTGACAGCACGCCTTCGCCTTCGGCCACGGGAACCAGGTCTTCGGGGCGGATCCCCAAGGTTATGTCCTCGTTTGGTTTCGGCGGTGCGGGGAAATCAGTGGTGAGGCGCTGCCCGCCGTGCAGTTCGATCTCGGCGTGGTGACCGTCTACCGACAGGATCCGGCCCTTCAGGAAATTCATCCGGGGCGAGCCCAGAAAGCCCGCGACGAACACGTTGGCCGGCTTGTTGTAGAGCTCCAGCGGCGCGCCCGCCTGTTCGATCCGGCCTGCGCGCAGAACGACGATCTTGTCGGCAAGCGTCATTGCCTCGACCTGGTCGTGGGTCACGAAGATCATCGTCGAGCGCAGGCGCTGATGGAGGCGGTTGATCTCGACCCGCATCTGCATCCGGAGTTCGGCGTCGAGGTTTGACAGCGGCTCGTCGAAGAGGAAGATCCGCGGCTCGCGCACGATGGCGCGGCCGATCGCGACGCGCTGGCGCTGGCCGCCCGAAAGCTGGCCCGGTTTGCGCTCCAGCAGCTCGTTGATCTGCAGGATATCGGCGGCCTGCTGCACCTTCTCGGCGATCTCGGCCTTGGGCACGCGCATTGTTTCTAGCCCGAAGGCCAGGTTCTTGCGCACGCTCATGTGCGGATAGAGCGCGTAGCTCTGGAACACCATCGCCAGCTCCCGCTTGGCCGCGCTCAGTTCGTTGACCACGGCGCCGTCGATCATCACCTCGCCGTCCGAGATCTCCTCGAGTCCGGCGATCATCCGCAGCAGCGTGGACTTGCCGCAGCCCGAGGGGCCGACGAAGACCACGAATTCGCCGTCGTCGATCTGCAGGTCGATGCCATGGATAACCCGCAGGCTACCGAATTCCTTGACGACCTTGTTGAGAACGAGTTCAGCCATGTGCAGTTTCTTTCTTCATCGTGTCCAGCCATCCGGCATAGAACGGGTGGTCCGGGCTGATTGGCAGTGCGACGGTGTCCCCCGTGCGGGCCGACCAATAGGCCGCGGTCAGAAGCTCGATCGAGCGGCGCGCGTCCGCCAGCGTGACGGGCAGCGGCGCATCACCGGTCAGGGCGCGGTGCAGGCGCATGAACTGACCGGGAAAACGCTCGGGCAGCGGCTCGAAGTCTTTCAGTGCGTCCTCGATGGCGCGCGCCTGTGCGGGATCGTCGTGCGGAAAGGTCCAGGGCTCGTGGCCGGGGTTGTAGGGTGCGAGCCCGCTTTCCGCGACCAGCCCGTCGAAGCAAAAGCGCATCCGCGACATCTCGTGCCGCGAGCCAAGGGTGACCGAAGATGTCGCGAAGGCGCCGTTCTCGAATTCGAGGCTCAGCACGGCCATGTCCTCGGTCTCGTTTCCGTTGATCCGGTTTGAGGTCCGCGCGTGGACCGACGCGATCGGCCCCAGCACCTCGCAGAGCATGTCGTGGATGTGAATCGCGTGTGTAGTGAGGCAACCGCCGGTCTCTCCGGCCCAGGTGCCCCGCCAGGCGGCGCGGTCGTAGTAGGCATGGCCGCGATGCCAGTGCGTCTCTAGGGTCGCGACCGAGGGCGCTCCGGCAACACCTTTGGCGATCAGGTGGTGCAGCTTCTGGATGCCGTGGCCGAAACGGTACTGGAACACCGGGCAGGCGCGTCGGCCGGTCTCGGCCTCGGTGCGGATCAGCGCGTCGACCTCGGCCAGAGAGCGGGCGACGGGCTTTTCGATGACCACGTCGATCCCGGCTTGCATGACCTGCGTTGCCTGGCTGAAATGCAGGCCCGAGGGCGTGCAGAGGTCGATCAGGTCCAGCCCGAGGTCGAGCAAATCCTCCAGCCGGTCGGTCTTGGTGCCGATCCCCGCGGCTTCGGCTACTTTGGCGCAGCGCTCGGGGTCGAGATCGCAAAGGGCGACCACCTCATAAAGGTCGGGGAATTCCTGATAGGCGCTGACATGGGACGCGCCTACCCCCGCGCCGACGACGGCCACACGAAGGCGGGTCATGCGGATACCGCCTCGGGCCGAGACCCGCCGATGCGCTGCGCCATTTCGTGCGCTTGGAGCGCAAGCTCCATTGCATGGAAGCAGTGCACCTGACCCATCGCGGTCTCGGTCCGGTTTCGCACGTCATCACGTAGCCGCGCGCCATAGGTCAGCTCGGTATCCGAGCAGTCGATATAGCGGGTGCCCTTTACGTCAGTCAGGTACAGGTGGTCACCGCCGGGACGCCCCTCGATGTCCATGTACTTGCGCAACTCGATCGTGCCTTCGGTGCCCATCAGGAAAATCCGCCCATCGCCCCAGACCGGAGAGCCCTCGGGTGTGAACCAGTCGACGCGCATGAAGCCGGTCGCATGGTCCGAGGCGACGACCGCGTGGCCATAGTCGCAAAAGTCGGGCCGGTCGGGGTGATCGAAATTCTCTTCGACGCTGCTGAGGATTCGGGCCGATGTGGAGCCGGTGAAGCTGAGGAACTGCTCGAACTGGTGTGCGGCAATGTCCGTCAGGATCGAGCCGCTTTGTTTCGGGTCCCAGAACCAGTCGGGTCGCGGTCCCTGTCCGGCCCGGTGCGGACCAAGGCCGACGGTGTGGAACACCCGGCCGATCGCCCCGGCGCGTACCAGTTCAAGCGCGCGAACGGTGGATTTCTGCCGGTAGTGCTCGGAATAGAGGATCGAGAGGATTTGCCTGGTTTCCGCCTGCACGGACTTGAGCTCGGCCAGTTCAGCAAGCGAGACACAGCCGGGCTTGTCCAGCATCACGTCCTTGCCGGCCCGCATCGCGCGCACAGCCATTGCCGCACGATCCGAGGGGATCCCCGCGCCGGCCACCAGAAGGATCGCGGGATCCTCGAGGATCTCGCGTTCCCCGGCGACCCGGCGGGCCTGCGGATAACGCTCCGAGAACTGCGCCGCCAGATCATCCTCTACGGCGTGGAACTTCGTCAGCCGGCAACCTGCGCCCAGCATCAGATCCACCTGGCCCATGATGTGGTTGTGGTTTATGCCTATGGCAGCGAAATCGAAGGGTTCGGTCGTCATCACCGCCTCACCGTTTCAATGCGCCAAGGGCGACGCCCCGGATGATCAGCCGCTGGAACGCCAGGAACACGATGAACACCGGCACCAGCGACAGCGTCGACATGGCGAACAGCTCGCCATAAAGCGACTCGCCGCCCGAGCTGTCGACGAAGGCGCGCAGCGCCAGCGGCACGGTATAGCTGTTGATATCGTTCAGGTAGATCAGCGGGCCAAGGAAGTCGTCATAGGTCCAGATGAACGAGAAGATCGCGGCCGTCGCCATCACCGGCGTGGAGAGCGGCAGCATGATCTTCCAGTAGATCCGCCAGGGCCCACAGCCGTCCATGATCGCCGCCTCGTCGATCTCGCGCGGGATGCCGCGGAAGAACTGCACCATCAGGAAGATGAAGAAGGCATCGACGGCCAGGAACTTCGGCACGATCAGCGGCAGGAAAGTGTTTACCCAGCCGAACTTGAGGAACAGCACATACTGCGGAACCAGCGTCACATGATAGGGCAGCATCAGCGTGCCCAGCATCAGCGCGAACCAGATCTTCCGGCCCTTGAACTCGAGCCGAGCGAAGGCATAGGCGGTCAGCGAGCATGCCATCAGGTTTCCGATCACCGCCAGCACGGCGATGATGAACGAGTTCATGTAGAAGGTCGTGAACGACACGCGCAGCGCGGTCCAACCCTCGAAATAGCTCGACAGGTCGAACGAGGTCGGCAGCGCCGCCGGCTCCGAGAAAATCAGCTCGTCCGGCTTGAACGACGACATGATCATCCACAGCAGCGGATAGAGCATCAGAACTGCGGCGAAGCCCAGCAGCATGTGCCGCAGAACCTCGCGGCGGACGTTTCTCACGCGTTTGCTCATCGCGACTCGTCCTCGTAGTAGACCCAGTATTTCGAGGTGCCGAAGGCGATGGCGGTGAAGATCGCAATGATGATCAGCAACAGCCAAGCCAGTGCCGAGGCATAGCCCATGCGGAAGTTCGCGAAGGCCTCCTCGTACAGGTAAAGCGAATAGAACAGGGTGGAGTCGACCGGCCCGCCAGTGCCGCCAGAGACGATGTAGGCCTGGGTGAAGGCCTTGAACGCCTCGATCGTCTGCAGCACCAGGTTGAAGAAGATGACCGGCGCCAGAAGTGGCAGGGTAATCTTCCAGAACTGCCGCCAGCCGCTGGCACCGTCCATCGAGGACGCCTCGTATAGATCCTGCGGGATCTGCCGCAGCCCGGCGAGAAAGATGATCATCGGCGAGCCGAACTGCCAGATCGCCAGCACGATCAGCGTCGAAAGTGCGTAATCGGGGTGGGTGATCCACGCCGGCCCCTCGATGCCGGTCACCATGAACAGAAGCTGGTTCACCAAACCGTCTGCGCCGAACAACTGCCGCCACAAGACTGCGATCGCAACCGAGGCGCCTAGCAGCGAGGGCAGATAGAACGTCGCCCGGTAGAAGGCCACACCGCGCACCGAGCGGTCCAGCACCATCGCGAGGATCAGCGCGACCGCAAGTTTCAGCGGAACTGACCACAGCACGTAGGTGAACGTCACCTCGAGCGCATTGCCCAGTCTGCGGTCATAGAAGAAGGCGTATTCGTAGTTCTTCAGCCCAGACCAGCGCGGGGAGGTGAGAAGGTCGTAGTCCGTGAACGACAGATAGAGCGAGGCCAGCGTCGGCCCCAGCGTCAGCGCGAAAAATCCGATCAGCCACGGAAGAAGAAACATGTAGCCTGCGCCGTTCTTCTGCCAGAAGCGGGACAAGCGGCCGGAGCGGGTGGACGGCGCGAGCCGTCCACCGATGTCCTGGTTGAGCGTCGCCACGTTGGCCTCAGGTACGCTCGAGGATCCGCTTGGCGTTCTCGTAGAACTCCACGGCACCCTTTTCCGGATCGATCTGGCCGAAGGCCACCGACTCCCACGCCGGGCGCAGCGAGCGGTCGATCTCGCCCGCGTTCTGCGGCGGCGGCGGGGGCAGGGGGCCGACCCAGGTCGAGACCAGGTCGAGGTAGCGGATGATCTTCTGCTCGGTCTCGGTGAGGCCGGGAAGGATCCGCTCGCGGATCGAGGCATCGCCCGTTACGCCGCGTTCGATCAGCAGGATGTCGTTGGCGTCCTCATTGGTGATGAAATAGTTCAGCAACTCGGCCGCCGCCGCCTTGTCCGAGGAGCTTTCGGACATCGATAGGAACATAGACGGTTTCAGGTACTGCCCCGGCTGGTCGCCGGCGTTCGGGATCATGACGATCTCGATCTCGTCTTCCATGAGGTTCTGGTTCGCGACCAGCTGGTTCGAGTGGATGAAGCCGAAGAGCGAGCGGCCGATCACGTGCATCCGCTCTTCCATCTTGCCCGAGTCCTGGGCCTGCAGGTCCGCCGGCGGCGTCAGCCCCTCGTCCTGCATCATCTTCCAGTATTCGAAGTAGTCGACCATGTCCTCGACGTCGAAGGCGAGCTGTCCATCGGCGTCGTAAAGGTCCTTGCCGCGCGAACGAACCCAGGTCTGCAGGCGCGGCTCCTGGATGCCCATGTTCTCCGAGAAATAGACGCCTTCGGGCAGCTGATCCTTCAGCTCCTTGCCGATGGCGACATAGTCGTCGGTGGTCCACTTGGTGCTGTCCGGCAACTCGAAGCCGATCTTGTCCAGCATCGTCTTGTTGTAGACATGGGTCATCGAGTTCGCGCCCATGGAGACGCCGTAGAGCTTGCCGTCGACCTTGCCGGATTCCATCTGGTTCGGGTCGAAATCGCCCAGCTGAAGCTGGTTGCCGACGAACTCGTCCATCGCCGCAAGCTGGCCGCGACGGGCGTATTCGAAGATGAAACGGTAATCCATCTGGATGACGTCGGGCAGGTTACCGCCCGCGGCCTGCGTGGCCAGCTTCTGCCAGTAGTCGCCCCAGGCGTAGGTCTCGGGTACGACCGAGTTGCCGGTCTGCTGCATGTAAAGGTCGACCACCGCATTGGTGCGCTTGTCCCGCTCGGGGTTGCCCCACCAGATCAGCCTGACGTCGCCGCTTTGCGCGAGCGCGCGACCGCCGAACAGGGCAGAGGCCGCAACTGTACCGCCCAACAGGCCGCCAAAGGCCCGTCGATTGAGCTTCATCGTCATCGTTTTTCCTCCCTTGCGAACCGATATTTCCAGGCCGATTCGTCTGCGCCGGCAGTTGTATTTCCGGCTGTTCCGGAAAAGTAACTTGATGGTTATTTGCTGGCAAGAGGTTTCGAACGAAGGTAGCTCAGAACCACGTCCACGGCATGAGCGCGTCGCGCCTCGCGGCCAGCCGGCGTGTTGAGGTTCTCGTCGAAAGCGATTGATAACGTGTGGATATTCGAGAAGTAGAAATAGCTGACACCGGCGATGGTGATATACAACTGAACCGGGTCGACACCGGTGCGGAAGAGGCCTGCGCGCTCGCCCGCGGCGAGCACGTCACCGATCTGCTGGATGATCGGGGAATGCAGTTCCTTGAAATCGGCGGACTCGGCCAGGTAGCGGCCACGCAGCATGTTCTCGGTCGACAGCAGGCGGATGAACCACGGGTTGCTCTCGAAGTGATCGAAGGTGAACCCAACCAGCTTTTCCATCGCCTCGTCGGGGGGAAGTTCTCCAAGATGCAGCTGCCGTTCGCCGCGCCGGATATCGCGGTATGCTTCGATCAGGACGCGGGCATAGAGCGCTTCCTTGTTGCCGACGTAGTGATAGAGCAACCGCTTGTTTGCACCGGCGCGCTCGGCGATCCGGTCGACCCGGGCACCTTCGAGCCCATGCTCGACGAACTCCTCGCGCGCCGCGACCAGGATGTTGCGCGTGGTTCGTTTGGGGTCGCGGATCTGCTTCGCCCGCCCGGTGTTCCCGGTTTCGCCAGTCTGCTTGTCCATCCTTCAGCTCCCCACCCGATGCGGTCCCAATTTCCTTGACACCTGCTCGGATGCAAACATAGTAACCAAGCTGTTACTTATCGAGCAATGGAAATCCGACATGGCTACGAACAAGCGCCGGGTCGCGATCGTCGGGACGGGGCACCGCGGCACCGGCACCTGGGGCATGGACGCGCCGCAGACCTGCATGGACGAGATCGAATTGGTCGGGCTTGCGGACCTGAACGCCGCTCGGCTGGCGGTGGCGAAGGACAAGGTCGCGGGCAGTGTCGAGGTCTCGACCGACCTGCACGAGATGCTCGACAAGACGCATCCGCACACGCTGCTGGTTTGCACCCGCGACGACACCCACGCCGATATCATCGTGGAGGCGCTCGAACGCGGTATCGACGTGGTTACCGAGAAGCCGATGGCCACCACCGCCGAGGCCTGTCGGCGCATTCTGGACGCTGAGTCGCGGACCGGGCGCAAGGTCAACGTCGCCTTCAACTACCGTTTCGCGCCGACCTCGCGGAAGATCCGCGAGTTGATCGCCTCGGGACGGATCGGCACGGTGACCTCCTGCGATTTCCATTGGTATCTAGATACCGTTCACGGCGCCGACTACTTCCGCCGCTGGCACGCCTACAAGCGTCATTCCGGCAGCCTGTTCGTGCACAAGTCCACGCATCATTTCGACCTGCTGAACTGGTGGATCGACTCGGATCCGGTGCGGACCTTCGCGCAGGGCGCGCTTCGCAAGTACGGCCGCAACGGCCCGTTTCGCGGCGAACGCTGCAAGACCTGCTCCCATGCAGCCGAATGCGAGTTCCATTTCGACATGGGCAAAAGCCCCTGGCTCGACGCGCTTTACGAAGCGCCGATGGCCGAGGACGGATACGTCCGCGACGCCTGCGTCTACCGCGAGGACATCGACATCTACGACACGATGAGCGCGACGCTGGAATACGCGAACGGCGTGCAGGTGTCCTATTCGCTCAACGCGTACATGCCGATCGAGGGATACCATCTGGCCTTCAACGGCACCCATGGCCGGATCGAGGTCCGGATGTACGAGCGCCAGGCTTTCGACGCGCCCTCGGGACAGGACGAAATCCTGCTGCTGGGCACCGACCGTTCGGTCGAGCGGATCACAGTGGCGCACGGGCCCGGCGGACACTTCGGGGGTGATCCGCTGCTGCACAAGTCGCTGTTCGAGCCCGAGGCGGACGATCCTATGGGCCAGCGCGCCGGCGCGCGGGCGGGGGCGCTGTCGGTGCTGACCGGCGTGGCCGCGACGCGCAGCGCCGAAACTGGCCGGCCGGTCGATATCCTGAAGCTGCTAGAAGCCGATTAGGGCTGCGGCTCAGACGATGCCGCCGCCCGCGCCGCTGACCTCGGGTCGCTCAGCGGCCTTGGCGGCGCGGTAGCCCGACGCGCGGAACGCCGCGATCGGGTCGATGGCGGCGCCCTTCCGGGCCCGAGCCATCGCCAGAATCGGTTCCACATCCGTCCGGAACGCTGCTTTCAGCGTCCGCGTCGCCATCAGCGCGTCGTTCTCTTCCTGGAAGCCCAGCAACGCCTCGCGGTCGACCAGCAGCGCCTGCGCATACGCGCGCTGGACCTCGGCGGCGCTCAGCATCAGGCTTTCGATCGGATCGGTGACGTTGTGGCTCTGGTCGAGCATGTGTGCGGGATCAAACCCCGGTTTGCCCTCGGCGGCGACCAGTTCGTTGAAGACCAGGAACAGCCGGTAGGGGTCGATCGCCCCTGTGTCGAGGTCGTCGTCGCCATACTTGCTGTCGTTGAAGTGGAATCCGCCCAGCTTCTTGGCGTGGATCAGCCGCGCCACGATCATCTCGATGTTTACGTTCGGGGCGTGGTGACCCAGGTCGACCAGACAGAAGGCGCGCTCGCCCAGGGTCTGCGCGATCATCAGGTTGGTGCCCCAGTCCTGCACGACGGTCGAATAGAACGCCGGTTCGTACATCTTGTGCTCGGTGAACAGCCGCCAGTCCTCCGGCAGCCCCGCATAGACCTGCCCCATCGCATCGAGATACCGGTCGAATTGCCGGGTGAAATCGGTCTGCCCGGGAAAGTTGGAGCCGTCGCCGACCCAGACCGTCAGCGCCCGGGAGCCGATGGCCTTGCCGATCTCGATGCACTCTAGATTATGCTCGACCGCCTGCGCCCGTACCGCCCTGTCGGCGTGACTGAGCGAGCCGTACTTGTAGGAATGCGCCTGCCCCGGCTGGTCCTGGAACGTGTTTGAGTTCATCGCGTCGAACCCCAGTCCGACCTCCTCGGCCTTGGCCTTCAGCTTGCCCGGATCGGCCTTGTCCCACGGGATGTGCAACGACACCGTCGGCGTCGCGTCGGTCAGTTGGTGGATCACGCCGCAATCGTCGAGCTTGTCGAAGACGTCACGCGGCTCGCCCCTGCCGGGGAAGCGCGCGAAGCGCGTGCCGCCGGTGCCGACGCCCCAGGAGGGGATCGCCACGCCGTAAGCAGCAACCTTGTCGCGGATTGCGTCGATCGAGACGCCGCGCCGATCGAGTTGCGCGCCGAGCGCTTCGTAGTCCTGCTTCAGTGCCGCTTCGCGGGCCGCGTTCTGCTCGGCAATCAGGTCCTTGTCGATCATCGCGTGAACGCCTCCTTGTTGCCGGCGTCGACGTTCAGGATGTTGCCGGTTGATTTCGCCGACAGATCCGAGGCCAGGAAATACGCCGCTTCTGCGATGTCCTCTGGCAGCACCGAGCGTTTCAGCATCGAGCGCTGGCGATACATCTCTTCCAGCCCCTCCTTGTCGGTGCCATATGTCGCCGCGCGCTGGTCGAGCCATTCGCCCGACCAGATCTTCGAGCCGCGCAGCACGGCGTCGGGGTTCACCACGTTGACCCGGATCCCGTGTGGCGCGCCCTCCAACGCAAGGCACCGGGCGAGGTGGATCTCGGCGGCCTTTGCGGTGCAATAGGCGGAGGCGTTGGGCGAGGCCGCCAGCCCGTTCTTGGAGGCGACGAAGACGATGGCTCCACCCATGCCCTGCGCCTGCATCAGCCGGACGGCTTCGCGGCTGACAAGGAAATAACCGGTCGACAGGATGTCCATGTTCCGGTTCCAAAGCTCCAGCGAGGTATCCTCGATCGGCGCGGAAGAAGCGATGCCGGCGTTGGACACGAGGATATCCAGGCCGCCGAACTGCCGCGCCGCATCGGCGAAGGCGCGCGCGACCGCCACCTCGTCGGTCACGTTCATCGCGACGCTGCGCACCACATCCGCCGAGAAGCTGTCCGAGAGCTGCGCCTTTGCGGCCTCCAGCGCATCGGCGTCGATGTCCGCCAGCACCACGCAGGCGCCTTCGCGCAGGTAGCGCTCGGCGGTGGCGGTTCCGATCCCGCCGGCGCCGCCGGTGACCAGGGCGACGCGGCCCGCCAACGACTTCGGCTTCGGCATCCGCTGCAGCTTGGCCTCTTCTAGAAGCCAGTATTCGATGTCGAATGCTTCCTGCTCGGGCAGGCCGCGATAAATGCTAACCGCGCTCGCGCCGCGCATGACATTGATCGCGTTGACGTAGAACTCCCCCGAGATCCGCGCTGTCGCCTTGTCCTTGGCGAAGGTGATCATCCCGACGCCGGGTACCAGGTAGACAACCGCGTTCGGGTCCCGCATCGCCGGGCTGTCCGGGCGTTTGCAGCGCTCGTAATAGGCGGAATAGTCCTGCCGGTATTGCTCGATACTGCCCCGAAGTCCGCTCAAGACTGCATCCACATCCGGCCTGGCCGGGTCGAAATCGACCACAAGCGGCCGGATCTTTGTGCGCAGGAAGTGGTCGGGGCAGGAGGTCCCGAGCGCTGCCAGCGCGGGCATGTCCTTCGCGTTTACGAACTCCAGCACTGCGTCCTGGTCGTCGAAATGACCGACCATGTGCTGGTTGCCCGAGACATAGCCCCGGATCGCCGGCATAAGTCGCGACGCGATCTCGGCGCGCTGCTCGGGCGGCAGGCTTTCGTGCACCGCGCCGCCGAAGGCAGGGCTTTCCGAGGTGCGCGCCTCGAACCAGTCCATTGCCGTGTTGATGACGTCCAGCGTCAACGCATAGCATTCTTCGGCATCGTCGGCCCACGTGAACAGGCCGTGCGATTCCAGCACCACGCCCTTGGCTTCGGGGTTTTCCTCGCAGAACCGCTCCAGCCAGAGCCCCAGTTCGTATCCCGGGCGCTTCCACGGCAGCCAGCCGATCGAGTCGCCGAAGATTTCCTCCGTCAGCGCCTTCGAATCCGCCGAGGCTGCGATGGCGATGATCGCGTCAGGGTGCATGTGGTCGACATGGCGCTTCGGGACATAGGCGTGGAGCGGCGTGTCGATCGAAGCCGCGCGCGGGTTCAGGTTGAAGGTGCAATGGGGCAGGTAGCCCACCATCTCGTCCTCGAACTCCAACCCGCGATACTTGCCTTTCAGCGCCCGCAGCTTGTCCATGTAGAGCGTCGAGAACCCGTCCATCTTTATGGACCCCACATCGCCTCCGGACCCCTTGACCCAGAGCACCTCGACCTGCTCGCCAGTCAGCGGATCGGTCTCCATCACCTTGGCCGAAGTGTTGCCGCCGCCGTAGTTCGTGATTCGCTTGTCCGAGCCCAGCAGGTTCGACCGATAGAGCAGCTTCTCGGGCTCGCTCATCCCTGCGGCCTTGGCGGAATCCCAAAGGTTCTGAAGCCGGTTGCCGGCGCGCGTCAGCATGTTGTCCTCCCCGAGAGCGCGGTCGCTATGCGCGACATTTGCTTCAAGGCTGGCCGCAGCGCCCGCCCAAGTCAACCAGTTTCGATCAACTTCAATCATTGTGCGCTGCAATATGATTGAATATGACAGTTTATGATTGACTTTAGTGGGGAATCGTCCGACCGTTGCGGAAACGGGAGGAACGGATGCACGAGAAGGAGCGGCACAGGGTCATCTTGTCGGCGGTGCAGGAGCGCCCCGTCGCCACCGTGTCCGAACTTGTCTCGCTGACTGGCAGTTCCGAGGCCACCATCCGCCGTGACATTGCCACCCTGCACATGCAGAAACGCCTGCGCCGCGTTCGGGGCGGGGCCGAGGCCGTCGCGCCGCCGCCGCTTCCGGGCCTTGCCGGGCGCCCGTTCTCGGTCAACCAGACCATGCACATCGCACAGAAGCAGGCCATCGCGCGCGAGGCCGTGGCGCTCTGCGACGATGGCGAGCCGATCATCATCAACGGCGGCACGACGACCTTCCAGATGGTGCACCCGCTGGCGTCGCGCCGGTTGCAGGTGATGACCAACAGTTTTCCCATCGCCGAACACCTGCTGAAGCACTCCAAGAACACGGTGCTGGTGCCCGGCGGGGCGCTCTACCGGGAGCAGAACATCATCCTCAGCCCGTTCGACAGCGACATGGCCCGCAACTACTACGCGCGGCGCATGTTCATGGGGGCGCAGGGGCTTGGGCCTCTCGGGCTGATGGAGGCCGACCCGCTGCTGATCCAAGCCGAGGAGAAGCTGATCGGGCAGGCGGACGAACTCGTGGTGCTGGTGGACAGCTCGAAATTCGAGAACCGCTCCAGCCTCATCCTCTGCCCGCTCGAGCGCATCGACGTGGTCATCACCGACGAGGGTGTGACCGACCGTGTCGCGGCGATGCTCGAGGCAGCGGATATCAGGCTGATCGTGGCCGAGGCCCCGGCGGCGGAGAAGACAGGCCCGGCCTGAACCGGGCGAGAGAACGACAAGAATGCTCACCAAGGGAGGAACAACATGAGCATCAGCAGAAGACTGTTCGGCGGCGCGGCTATGGCCGCGCTGATGATGGCCGGCGGCGCGGCTCAGGCGCAAGACAACGTGCGCATCGCGCTCGTGGTCAAGGCGCTGGGCATCGGCTTCTTCGAGGCAGCCGCCGAGGGCGCCGAGGAAGCGGCGCAGGAACTGGGCAATGTCGAGGTGATCTACACCGGCCCGACCGACACCACCGCAGAGGGGCAGATCGAGGTGATCAACTCGCTGATCGCCCAGCAGGTCGATGCGATCGCGGTCTCGGCCAACGATACCGATGCGCTGGTGCCGGCGCTGAAGAAGGCGATGGATCGGGGGATCACGGTGATCAGCTGGGATTCCGGCGTTGCGCCCGAGGGCCGCGAGCTGCACCTGAACCCGTCGTCAAACCCGTTGATCGGCAACATGATCATCAAGCTTGCCGCGGATCACCTGCCTGATGGCGGCCAGGTCGCTGTGTTGTCGGCCTCGGCCACGGCGACGAACCAGAACACCTGGATCGCCGAGATGGAAAAGGTCATGGGCGACTACCCCGGCATCGAGGTCGTGGGCACCGTCTATGGTGACGACCTCGCCGACAAATCCTACCGCGAAGCCCAGGGCCTGATGCAGTCCTACCCGGACCTCGACGCCATCATCGCGCCGACCTCGGTGGGCATCGTGGCCGCCGCGCAGGCGGTCGAGGATGCCGGCAAGGTGGGCGAGGTGAACGTCACCGGCCTGGGCCTTCCGTCGGAAATGGCTGGCGCCATCGAGAGCGGCGCGTCGAAGTCCTTCGCGATCTGGAACCCGATCGATCTGGGGTATTCGGCCACCTATCTCGCCTACCAGTTGGCCACCGATCAGGCCGAGGCCGCGCCGGGCGCAGAGATCCCGATGGGCCGGATGGGCTCGCTGACCCTCGATGACAACAACGAGGGCGCGATGGCTGATCCCTTCGTCTACGACGAGTCCAACATCGATCAGTTCAAGGACATCTTCTGATCGCGTTCCGGCGCGCGGGAGGTTCTGCGCGCCGGACCTTTTTCGGACATGACGATGCTGATGAACGCACCCGCCACCCAAGCCGGGACCGGCGCAGCCGAGCCCGTTCTGCGCCTCTCGGGGATCACCAAGACCTTCCCGGGCGTGAAGGCGCTCGACCAGGTTTCGCTGGAGCTCTACCCTGGCCAGGTCACCGCGCTGGTGGGCGAGAACGGCGCGGGCAAGTCCACCATCGTCAAGGTGCTGACCGGTATCTACCAGCCCGACGGCGGCGAAATCCGCATCGAGGGGGCGGCGACACGCTTCCCGACCGCGCAGCACGCCACCGCCGCCGGGATCACCGCGATACACCAGGAAACGGTCCTCTTCGACGAGCTGACCGTGGCCGAAAACATCTTTATCGGCCATGCGCCCCGCACTCGCTTTGGCCTGATCGACTGGCCCGAGATCCGCCGCCGCGCGTCCGAGATCCTCGACCGTATCGATGCGCGTATCGACCCGATGACGCCGCTGCGGGAACTGGGTATCGCGAACAAGCACCTCGTGGCTATCGCCCGCGCGCTCTCGGTCGAGGCCCGCGTGGTCATCATGGACGAACCCACCGCCGCGCTCTCGCAAAAGGAGATCGAAGAGCTTTACGAGCTGGTCGAGCGCCTCAAGGCCGAGGGGAGGGCGATCCTGTTCATCAGCCACAAGTTCGACGAGATCTTCCGCATCGCGGACCGCTACACCGTGTTCCGCGACGGTCAGCACGTCGGCTCCGGCCTGATCGCCGACGTTGACGAGGCCGAACTGGTGCGAATGATGGTCGGCCGCTCGGTCGACCAGATCTTCCCCGAGCGCAACCACGCCCCCGGCGACGAGGTGCTGAAAGTCGTCGGTTACGCGCACCCGACCGAGTTCGACGATATCGGATTCACGCTTCGCAAGGGCGAGATCCTAGGCTTCTACGGCCTTGTCGGGGCAGGGCGGTCCGAACTTATGCAGGCACTCTTCGGGATCACGAAGCCGTCCAAGGGTGTGGTGCGCATCGACGGCAATATCCGCGTGATCCGCTCGCCCGCCGACGCCATCGCCAACGGCATCGTCTACGTCCCCGAGGACCGGGGCAAGCAGGGCGCGATCATCGGCTTGCCGATCTTCCAGAACGTCACACTGCCCTCACTCTCGCAGACCTCCCGCAACGGGTTCCTGCGGCTGGCCGAGGAGTTCTCTCTGGCTCGCGAATACACCGAGCGGCTGGACCTGCGCGCTGCCGCACTGGACCAGGACGTCGGCAACCTTTCGGGCGGCAACCAGCAGAAGGTCGTCATCGCGAAATGGCTGGCGACCAAACCTCGGGTCATCATCCTCGACGAGCCGACCAAGGGTATCGACATCGGCTCGAAGGCCGCCGTCCATGCCTTCATGGCCGAGCTCGCCGCGCAGGGTCTGGCGGTGATCATGGTCAGCTCGGAGATCCCCGAGATCCTCGGCATGTCCGACCGCGTGATCGTCATGCGCGAAGGCCTAATCGCGGCAGAGCTTTCAGGCGACGAACTGACCCCGGAAACCCTGGTCCGCCATGCGGCGGGCATCGGCGGAGGCTCCGCATGATCCAGTTCCTGAAATCCCGCGAGGCGATCCTGCTGGGCGCGCTGCTTGCGCTACTGGCGCTGATCGCCAGTCGCTTCCCCGGCTTCATCGCGCCCGCCAACCTCGGCAACGTCTTCAACGACACAGCGCCGCTGATCATCCTCGCGCTGGGCCAGACGGTTGTGATCCTGACCCGCTGTATCGACCTCTCGGTCGCCGCAAACCTGGCGCTGACCGGCATGGTCGTGGCGATGCTGAACGCCGCTATGCCAGGCGTGCCGGTTCCGGTCGTGCTGCTGATCGCCTTGACGCTTGGCGCCGCGATGGGGGCGCTCAACGGGCTTCTGGTCTGGAAGCTCTCGATCCCGCCCATCGTCGTGACGCTTGGAACAATGACGATCTACCGGGGGCTGATTTTCGTGATCTCGGGCGGCGAGTGGGTCAACGCCCACGAGATGAGCGCTGCCTTCACCGGCTTCCCCCGCGCCGAGGTGCTGGGCATTCCGATGCTCAGCTGGATCGCCATCGCGGTTGCGGCGCTGTTCTTCCTGATGGTGGCGCGCACGCCGCTGGGCCGGGCGTTCTATGCGGTCGGCGGCAACCCGAACGCGGCGGTCTACGCGGGCATCGACGTCGGCCGTACGCAGTTCTGGGCCTTCGTGATCTCGGGCGCTCTGGCTGGCCTTACCGGCTATCTTTGGGTCGCGCGTTATTCCGTCGCCTATGTAGACATCGCCGGCGGGTTCGAGCTGGAGGTCGTTGCGGCCTGCGTGATCGGCGGCATCTCGATTGCCGGCGGCGCGGGCACAGTGCTGGGCGCGATCCTCGGGGCACTCTTCCTGGGCGTGGTCAAGAACGCGCTGCCGGTGGTGAACATCTTGCCCTTTTGGCAACTCGCGATCTCGGGCGGGGCCATTGTCATCGCCGTTGCCTTCAACGCCCGCGCCAACCGCTCCAAAGGCCGCATCATCCTAAAACGCGCCGAGGGACACGCATGACCGACGCCGTCCGCCATATCCCCGACCGGCTGGAAAGCACCGCCGCGCGCCTGCTGAAAAGCTGGGAGAGCCTGCTGCTGGCCGTCGCGCTGGCAATCTTCGTCGCCAACAGTTTCGCCTCGCCCTATTTCCTGAACGCCTGGAACCTCAGCGACGCGACCTTCAACTTCACCGAGAAGGCGATGATCGCCTTCGCCATGGCACTGCTGATCATCTCGGGCGAGATCGATCTATCGGTCGCCTCGATCATTGCCCTGGCCTCGACAGCCATGGGCGCGGCGGTGCAGCTCGGGGCTGGTACGCCGGAGCTTGTCGCCATCGGCCTTGGCGTGGGCCTGCTCTGCGGGGCATTCAACGGCTTTCTCGTCACCGTCATGGGGCTGCCGTCCATCGTCGTGACCATAGGCACAATGAGCCTGTTCCGCGGTATCTCTTACATCGTGCTCGGCGATCAGGCCTATCGCGGCTACCCGCCCGAGTTCGCCTTCTTCGGGCAGGGCTACGTGTTCTGGGTGATCTCGTTCGAGTTCGTCCTCTTCGCGCTGCTGGCCGTCGTATATGGCGTGCTCCTGCACCGGACCAACTTCGGCCGGGCGGTCTTCGCCATCGGCAACAACGCGACCGGCGCGCTGTTCTCGGGCATCCGCGTGCAGCGGGTGAAGTTCATCCTGTTCCTGCTGACCGGGCTGATGTCCGGGATCGCGGCGATCTGCCTGACGTCGCGGCTCGGCTCCACCCGGCCCTCGATCGCCTTCGGCTGGGAGCTCGAGGTCGTGACCATGGTCGTGCTGGGCGGAGTCAACATCCTCGGAGGCTCGGGCTCGATCCCCGGCGTGGTGATCGCGGCCTTCGTCATGGGGCTGGTGACCTTTGGCCTTGGCCTGTTGAATGTGCCCGGCATCGTCATGTCGATCTTCATCGGCCTGCTGCTGATCGCCGTGATCGCGCTGCCCAGGCTCTGGGCCATGCGGAGAAGATGATGGAGAAATACGCCTTCAAGATGCAGCTGAACCCGGGCTGTGCTGAGGAATACCGTCGCCGCCATGACGAGATCTGGCCCGAGCTGGTCGAGCTGCTGAAGGGCGCGGGCATCTCGGACTACTCGATCCACCTGGACGAGGAGACCGGGACGCTGTTCGGCGTACTCTGGCGCACGCAGGATCACCGCATGGACGATCTGCCCGCGCACGCGGTCATGCAGCGCTGGTGGGCCTACATGGCCGACGTGATGGAGACGCAGGCCGACGACAAGCCGGTGGTGAAGGACCTCGTCCCGATGTTCCACATGCCATGACCGCGAAGCGCGTCGCCGTCATCGACATCGGCAAGACCAACGCCAAGCTGGCGGTGGTCGACACCGGCACCATGCGCGAATTGGGCGTGCTGACCCGGCCCAACACGGTGATCGACGCAGCGCCTTATCCTCATTTCGACGTGGACGGCATCTGGTCCTTCCTGACCGAGGCTCTCGCCGCGCTTCACCGCGCGCATGGTATCGAGGCGATCAGCGTCACCACCCACGGCGCATCGGGTGCGCTGCTGGACCCGGGCGGAGGGCTCGCCTGCCCGGTGCTTGATTACGAGCACGACGGGCCGGATGCCCTCGCCACCGCCTATGATGCGCTTAGACCTGGCTTTGAAGTAACCGGCTCGCCCCGGCTGGGCATGGGGCTGAACCTCGGGGCGCAGCTGCACTGGCTGCTCGAGACGCAGCGCGGGCTGGCGGGGCGGCTGGGGCAGGTCGTGACCTACCCGCAGTTCTGGTCCGGCCGCCTGACCGGTCGGTACCATTGCGAGTACACCTCGCTCGGCTGCCACACGGACCTCTGGGCGCCAGGGCAGGGGGGATTCAGCCCGTTGGTCGAGCGGCTCGGACTCGGTGGTCACATGGCGGCTTTGGCGCGCGCGGACGACAGCCTGGGTCCGATCCTCCCCGAGGTCGCTCGCGCCACTGGCCTGCGACCCGATACTCCGGTCTTTTGCGGCATCCACGACAGCAACGCCTCGCTTCTCCCGCACCTGCGCAGCCTCGAGCCGCCATTGAGCGTGGTCTCCACCGGGACCTGGGTGATCTGCATGGCGATCGGCGGTCGGACGGTGACGCTCGACCCGGACCGGGACACACTAATTAACGTCAATGCGCTGGGCGCGCCGACGCCCTCGGCGCGCTTCATGGGCGGGCGCGAGTACGAGATGCTGCGCGGCGAAACCGCCGACCCGACGGCAGACGACGTGGCCAAGGTTTTGTCTGGCGCTCCGGCGTTGCTGCCTGCTGTCGATCCCGGCAGCGGCCCTTTCCGCGGTCGCACGGGCGGATGGGCCAGCGAGGGCCTGAACCCGGGAGAGAAAGGCGCAGCGCTGTCCTTCTACCTTGCACTCATGACCGCCGAATGCCTGGACCTGATCGGTGCGACGGGCGCAACCGTCGTGGAAGGGCCGTTCGCCCGCAACCGCCCCTACCTCGACATGCTGGCTGCTGTTACGCAGCGCCCAGTGCAGTACAGCAGTAGCGCGACGGGAACGAGCCAGGGCGCGGCGCTGTTGGCGGCTGGCGCCGCGCGTTTGTCGCCGCCGCCTGTTCATGCCGAACCGACCGCAGCGGACCGGCTGGCCGCCTATGCCGGGCGCTGGCGCGCCGCCGTTCAGTAGCGCGGCCGGGCGAAGTTCCAGTCCGGCTTGTGCTTGCGCATCTCGGCCTCGTCGTCCCGCGTCTCGTAGCCGTGCTCCAGCCAGTTGCGGTGCAGCCGTGTCAGCGCATCCCGATCCAGCGTGACGCCGAGCCCCGGCCCCTCAGGCACCGCGAGTGCGCCGCCCCGGAACACAAGCGGACCGCCCTCGATCACCTCGTCGACCTGCCACGGGCTGTGCGTGTCGCAGTCGTAGGTCAGGTTGGGTGTCGCCGCCGCCAGGTGCGTCATCGCCGCAAGGCTGATGCCGAGATGCGAGTTCGAGTGCATCGACAGGCCAAGGCCCCAGATGTCGCAGATCCGGCCCAGGTCCCGGCTGGCCGCCAGCCCGCCCCAGTAGTGATGGTCCGAAAGGATCACCCGCACCGAATCCCGCGCGATGGCGGGCGGAAGATGCGCGTTCGCGACCACGCACATGTTCGTCGCCAGCGGCAGATCGGTCTTGGCCTGCACCGCCGCCATGCCGTCCAGACCGGGCGCCGGGTCCTCGAGATATTCGATCAGCCCTTCGAGCCGGGGCAGCAGCCGCAGCGAGGTCTCGACCGTCCAGCCCGCGTTCGGATCGATCCGCAGCGGCGCCTCGGGGAAGGCCGCGCGCAGCGCCTCGAGCCCGGCGATTTCCGCCTCCGGCTCCAGGATGCCGGCCTTCAGCTTTATCGCATGGAAACCGTGCGCGTCGATCATGCGCCGGGCCTCGTCGACCAGCGTTTCGGGGGTCAGCACCTCGCCCCAAGTGTCGTCCGCATCCGCCCCCGCATGGCGGCCGAACTTGTAGAAAAGATAGGCCGAGAACGGTACTTCGGCCCGGACCTGCCCGCCCAGCAGGTCGCAGACCCGCCGCCCGGTGCTCTTGCCGAAAGCATCCCAGAGCGCCACCTCGATCGCGCCGACCACGCGGGGCAGCAGCCGGTCGCCATCGTCGCTCAGCCGCGCGCCCGCCACCGACCACAACCCGTTCAGGTCCGTCACCTCGCGACCGATCAGTCCCGGGATCACCTGCGCCAGCCCGTCCAGCACCGGCTTGGTGCCATAGCTTTCGCCCAGACCGATCACGCCGTCCTCGGTCTCGACCTCGATGATCGAGCGCAGCGCGAAAGGCTGGTGGCAGCCCGCGTTGTTCAGAAGTGGAGGGTCGTAGAAGGCGATGGGCGTGACGCGGATGTCGGTAATGCGCAGGTCAGACAAGGTTGGCCTCTATGTAGTCCAGTTTCAGATCCTGACCCAGTCCCGGTTCGTTCCGGAAATGGACATAGCCGTCGGCGTCCATCTCGTCGTCGATCCGGTTCTGGTAGTCCTTGGGCTCGTCATAGTCGATGAACGGGTGCAGCAGGCCCCGCTCGTAGTAGGTCGTGTTCGGAATCGCCCCCACGACCGCCATGTTGCCCGCGCCGGTGCCGTGCACTTCGCAGGACATGTGGAAGCTTTCGGCGAGTTTCGCGGTCTTCATCGCCGGGCCGATGCCGCCCACGTCCCAGACGCCGGTCCGCATCATGTCGCAGGCGCCCCTCGCGGCCCATTCGGCGCGGGTCCAGTGCTTGCCGGTCATCGACTCGGGGCCGAGGATCATCAGCCCCGGCGTCCGTTCGGTCAGCCACTGGTAGGACGAGAGCGAGGCCTCCTCCATCATCTCCTCGATCCAGAGAAAGCCCAGCTCCTCCAGCCGTTTGCAGAGCCAGAGGCTGTCGGCGCGCGAATACCAGTGGTTCGGGTCCAGCATCAGCGGGATGTCAGGCCCCACGGCTTCGCGCACGGCGGCGCAGGCGGCATAGTCCTTGCGAACGTCAGGGGCGCCGGGGATGGGGGGCATCCAGCCGTGCAGTTTCACCGCCTTGTAACCACGTTCGCTGACCAGCCATTCACCGAACCGCCCGTAGTCGTCGGGGGTCGCCAGGCCGCCCTCCAGATCGTCGCCGCACATGGTCGAACCATAGGCGAGGATCTTGTCGCGATAGCCGCCCAGCAGCTTCCACACCGGCTGGCCGGTGGCCTTGCCGATCAGGTCCCACAGTGCAAGATCCACCGCGCAGAGCATCCGGTCGGTCAGCTTCATGCCGCTGCCGCGCTGCGACTTGTAGAGCCGCTGCCAGACCCGCTCGGTGCACATCGGATCCTCGCCCAGAAGCATCGGGCGGATGAACTGCGCCAGAAGCGGCTCCTCGATGTCGCCGGGCCGGGCGATCACGTGACCGGTGGTGCCGTCGTCGCAGGTGATCACCAACAGCGCCGAGGTGGTCTGTCCGATCTCTCCGGGGTGCGAATGCCCGTCACTGTCCCGCGTCTGGTTGGTGCTGTGCCGGAAGACCTTTGCCTCCACCCGTTCGATTTTCATGCCGTTTCCTTCTTTGTCAGCGCCGGGTGAGCGGCGGTATTCATGCCTCGCCGTGGTAGCGGTGGCGCTGCCGCGTGCCGCGCATGGCCGGGTCCGAGATAGGAACCGAGGACAGCAGGGCCTGGGTGTAGGGATGCTGGGGATTGGTGATGATCTGCTCGGTCTCGCCGATCTCGACGATCTTGCCGCGGTACATCACCGCCACGCGGTCGCAGAAATAGCGGATCACCGCCATGTCGTGGCTGATGAAGATGAACGACAGCCCCATCTCGGCCTGCAATTGCAGCAGCAGGTCCAGCACCTGCGTCCGGATCGAGACGTCGAGCGCCGATGTCGGCTCGTCGGCGATCACCAGTTCCGGCTCAAGCGCGATGGCGCGGGCGACGACGATGCGCTGCCGCTGCCCGCCCGAGAACGCGTGCGGATAGCGCTCCATCATGCCGGGATCGAGCCCGACCTGCCGCAGCAGGGTGGCCACCCGGTCCTCCAGCTCCTGGCCGCGGGCGAGGCCGTTCACGATCAGCGGTTCGGCGATGATCTGCTTGACCGTCATCCTCGGGTTCAGCGACGCGAACGGATCCTGGAAGATCATCCGGATCTGCTGGCGATAGGTCTGTAGCTCGCCCTTGCCCGCCGAAACAAGGTCCACGCCGTCGTAGTCGATCTCGCCCGAGGTCGGATCGTAGACCCGCGCGATACAGCGTCCGACCGTGGTCTTGCCCGAGCCGGATTCGCCGACGATCCCCAGCGCCTCGCCGCGTTTAAGGGTGAAGCTCACCCCATCCACCGCTTTCGTCGTATCGGTGACTCGCTGGAAGAAGCCCTCGCGCTTCTCGAAATGCAGTCGTAGACCATCGACGCGCAGGATGTCGTCGGCGTCCGCCGCCGGGCGCACCTTGGCCGCCGCCGGTTCGTCAAGGCGCTTCACCGCGCCCAGCAGCTTGCGCGTGTAGGGATGGGTCTGGTGCCGGAACAAGGCGCGGGTCTCGCCGGTCTCGACGACATGGCCCTTTTCCATGACGACAACGTCGTCGGCGATTTCGGCCACCACGCCCATGTCATGGGTGATGAACATGATCGCCATGTCGAGGTCGCGCTGCAGGTTGCCCATAAGGTCGAGGATCTCGGCCTGGGTGGTCACGTCGAGCGCGGTGGTCGGCTCGTCCGCGATCAGCACGTCCGGGTGGCAGGACAGCGCCATCGCGATCATCGCGCGCTGGCGCATCCCGCCCGAGAACTCGAACGGGTACTGGTCGAGCGCCTTTTCGGCGCGTGGGATCTCGACCTGCTCCAGCACCTCACGGGCCATCGCCCGGGCCTCCTTGTTCGAGACGTCGCGATGCAGCCGGATCGCCTCGACGATCTGGTTGCCGATCGTGTGCACCGGCGAGAGCGAGCTCATCGGCTCCTGGAAAATCATCCCGATGCGCCCGCCGCGGATCTGCCGGATCGGCTTGCCGCGCGGGTCGAGCGCGGTCAGGTCGGTTTCCTCGCCTGCCGAGGGGCGGAACAGGATGCGCCCGCCGTTGATGACGCCGGGGCGGGGGACCATGTTCAGGATCGCCCGCGCCGTCACCGATTTGCCTGACCCGGACTCGCCCACGATGGCCGTGGTCTTGCCCCGGTGCAGCTCGAAGCTGACGCCGTGCAGCACGTCGAACATGCCCTGCCGCATGTTGAAGCCGATGTTCAGCTTCTCGACCGACAGGATCGGGCGGTCACTGGCCATAGGGGTCTGCTGCATCACGCATTCCGTCTCCGAGGAAGTTGAAGGCCAGCACCGCGATCACCACGAAGCCGCCGGGGACGAACAGCCAGGGCGCCTGGCTGATCGAGCGGATGTTCTGCGCCTCCTTCAGCAGCACGCCCCACGAGATCGCGGGCGGCTGCAGGCCGAGGCCGAGGAACGAGAGGCTGGTCTCGGCCAGGATCATCAGCGGGATCGCCAACGTCAGAGAGGCGATGATGTGGCTGGTCAGTGAGGGCAGCATGTGCCGGAAGATGATCCGCCGTTCCGAAGCGCCGTCGAGGCGCGCCGCAATGACGAAATCGTCGTTCTTCATCGCCAGGAACCGGCCCCGGACGACGCGCCCCAGTTCGGTCCAGCCGACGAGGCTGACGATCAGGGTGATGACGAAATACTGCTGGTAGATCGGCCAGGACGGGGGAAGAGCGGCGGCCAGCGCCAGCCAGATCGGGATCGTCGGCAGGCTGAGGACGAACTCGATCAGCCGCTGGATCACCGCGTCGATCCGCCCGCCGTAATAACCCGAGACCCCGCCCAGCGTGATCCCCAGGATCAGGCTGATCGCGACGCCAACAAGGCCGATCGACATCGAGATCCGGGTTCCGTACATCACCCGGCTGAACATGTCCCGGCCCAGCCGGTCCGCACCCAGCAGGAAGAACTTGTCGCGCGGGTTCTCGGTCGCGAGCAGGTGGATGTCGGTGTCGAAGAGGCCCCAGAACCTGTATTCCTCGCCTTTGCCGAAGAACGTCAGGTAAATCTTCTCGCCCGACGGGACATAGCTGACCGCAAGCGTCTCGGGATCGCGCTCGCGGTCCATCTCCCAGACGTAGGGGCGGATCGACCAGCCATCTTCGCGACTGTCGATCAGGTGGATCATCTGCGGCGGGTGGAAGACGGCGCGGCGGTTCTGCTTGGTCGGATCGTCCGGCGCGATGAATTCGCAGAACAGCGCCATTAAATACATCAGCCCGATCACCCAGAGGCCGATCATTGCCAGCCGGTGCTTTCGGAAAGCCCACCAGGTCAGCTGCCACTGCGAGGCGATGGCGACGCGGTCCGAGGCGCTGCCCGAACTTGCGGCCGGTGCGGAATGGGTCGTGTCACTCATAGCGCACCCTCGGATCGAGCAGGACGAGAAGGATGTCCGAGATCAACATCCCGATCACGGTCAACGAGGAAAGCAGCAGCACGAAGGCCCCGGCCAGGTACATGTCTTGTGCCAGCAGCGCCTGAAGCATCAGCGGCCCGGCAGTCGGCAGGCTCAGTACGATCGCGGTGACGACCGCGCCCGAGACCAGGTTGGGCAGCACCCAGCCGATGGTCGAGACGAACGGGTTCAGGGCGACCCGCACCGGGTACTTCATGATCAGCCAGAATTCCGACAGGCCCTTTGCGCGCGCGGTGTCGACATAGGGCTTGTTCAGCTCGTCCAGCAGGTTGGCACGCATGATGCGGATCAGGCTCGCCGTGGCCGAGGTGCCCAGCACCACCACCGGCAGCCACAGATGCTGCATCAGGTCCCAGACCTTGGCCCAGGACCAGGGCGCGTTCTTGTACTCGTTCGAGAATAGCCCGCCGACATCACTGCCGAAGTGGACGACGCCGACATACATCAGGATCAGTGCCAGCAGGAAGTTCGGGGTGGCGAGGCCGATGAAACCGATGGTCGTGGCGATGTAGTCGCCCACCGAGTATTTGTGCACCGCAGAGTAGACGCCGATCGGAAAGGCGACCGCCCAGGTGAAAAGCAGCGTCGCGAACGAAAGGCACAGTGTCAGGCCCATCCGTCCCCACACCAGGTCCGACACCGGCAGGCGCCATTCGAAGCTCATGCCGAAGTCACCGACCAGCAGGCGGCTGACCCATTTGAAGTACTGGACGTATAGCGGCTGATCCAGCCCGAAGCGGGCGCGCAGGTTGTCCACGGTGGCCTGGTCGAGCACCTCGTTCGACTCGCCCAGCTTGGCGATATAGGTGGTCAGGAAATCGCCCGGCGGCGCCTGGATCAGCAGGAACGCGACCACCGAGACCGCGAACAGGAAGGGGATCATCCAGAGGATCCGCTTGATGATGAAGCGCCAGATCATGAGGCCTGTGGTCCTGAATTGCGCGATGGGAAAGCCGGCCCCGGCCGAAGGGGTTCCGCGGGGTGGGGCCGGCGCAGGGGCGGTGGGGGCCGCCCCTGCCACGCGCTATTGCGCGTAGTAGTAGGTCTGCGGCAGCGTCGGGCCCGGATCGGGATACATCCACGATCCCGGCAGGCTCTCGGGCACGTTGCGCAGGTTCTTGTTCACCACCCCGAACTGGTTGGGGGCAAGCGACACGCCGATGATCTCGAACTCGTCCGCGGCGATCTGCAGGATCTCGCGGAAGATATCGAGCGCCTTCTCCTGGTCGGCTTCCTTCTTGAAGTCGTCATAGAGCGCCAGGCGCGTCTTCATAGCCTCGGTCGGCTCCTCGCCTTCCGTGCCGCCCGACAGGTACCAGCGCGCCCAGGGAATGCCGTACCAGCTGGCCTGCGGGTGCACCGAGATGGTGTCGCGCGGTGCCAGCGTCGGGTCGAGCCCGCCAGCGCCGCCCCAAACCATGAAGTCATGCTCGTTAGCCTCGCCGCGGCTGTAGTAGATCGAACGCTCGACCGAGCCGATGTTCAGCCCGACGCCGATCTCTTCCCACTGCTCCTTGATGATCTCCAGCGCATCTCCCCACTGCGGCACCTCGATGCCGGTGTACTGGACGTTGAACTCGAACCGCTCGCCGTTGGGCAACAGGCGATAGCCGTCGCCGTCCCGCTGGTCATAGCCGGCGGCGTCGAGCATCTCGTTCGCAAGGTCCGGATCGTACTCGGTGTGCTGCTTGCCAAGCTGCTCGTTATAGAGCGTATGCCCCGGCCGCGGCCCGATCTGGAACGGCTCGCCGACACCCTGGTAGACGATGTCGATGATCTCCTCGCGGTCGATCGCATGGGACAGCGCCACGCGCACGTCCTTGTTGCGGATCGCCTCGCGCATCACCGGATCCTTGTGGGTGTGGTTGAAGTGGATCGCCATGGTGTTGGAGTTCGAGTTGCGCCGCTCATAGAGCTTGTAACCGCCCTTTTCGGCGTTCTCGGCCAGCACCGGCTTGTTGGCGAGGCTGGAGATCCGACGCGCCTGCATGTCGATATTTCCGGCGACCGCCTCGAGGATGATCGACTGGTTGTCCTGCGAGACGTTCCATTCGAGTTTGTCGACATAGGGCAGCTGATTGCCGTCAGTGTCGACCTGCCAGAAGTAGGGGTTGCGCTCCATGATCACCTGGGTCGCCCCGGCGGTGTAGCCATCACCGGTCACGACCCATGGATCCAGTGTCGGGCGCTCGGCATTGGCCCAGCGGTTCGGGGCCTCAACCTCGCCGCAGTTCAGGCGGAACAGCGACGGCCAGTCGTCGACGGCTTCGGTGGCGTCGATCATTTCCTGAATGTTGTCGTTGTAGGTCGGGTGGAACTGCTGGCAGTAGTGCTTGGCCCAAATCACCGGTTCCTGGGCCAGCGGTGTCGCCAGCTCGGTCAAGAAGGTGCCGTAAGGTGCGGCGAACTTCAGCGTCACCGTGTAGTCGTCGACCTTCTCTGCGGTCATCACCTGACCGTCGACGACATAGCGGGCGGGGGCGTTCGGATAGAACTCCTCGTTGTGGAGCAGGTCGTTGACGTAGAACATCACGTCATCCGCGGTTAGCGGCGCGCCATCGCTCCACTTCATCCCCTCGCGCAGTTTGAAGGTGAACTCCGAGCCGGCGTCGTTCACCGTCCAGCTTTCCGCGACATTCGGCATTATACTCTGGAAATCCGGGTCCCAGCGGGTCAGGCCTTGCGGGCTGACGAAGCGCAGGATCGAGTTGTGATCGTTCGACCCGCCCAGCACGCGGCGGATCGTCCCCCCGTAGGTGCCGACAGAGTCGATCGGCGTGATCACTTCGGGATTGGCGGGCAGCCGCTCGTCCACCGGGGGTAGGGCGCCGGACTCCACCAGGGAATCGAGCGACGGCGCCTGCTGGTAGGCCAGTGCGCCGCAGGGCGCAACGAGGGCGCTGCAGGTGGCCGCAAGCGCAAGCAGGCGCGGTTTGCGCCATGAGATGGTCATCAGGATCCTCCCTTTGCAACGGGCCGCATTCTGGGGCGGCCACTGATTGACAAGCGAAACATCTAATCGAAAATCTGTCAAACCGATTCTCATATGTTGTAATTTTGATAGAAAAGTTGCTAAGAGATGTTCAAAGCAGTTGAGGGCTGTCACGTGGTGCAGAAATCTCTCCATGACGAGGTCGAGGGCGGGCAGGAGGACGGCTCGCTGGACGAGCGTGTCTATCTCGCGCTGCTCGACCATATCCGCTCGGGGCACTTCCCGCTGGGAAGCCGCCTGCCCAGTGAGAATGCATTGGCCGAGGAGTTCGGCGTTTCCCGCCCGATCGTGCGGGTCGCGCTGGCACGGCTTCGCGACGAAGGGCTGATCGTTTCGCGCCGCGGCTCGGGCAGCTACGTGACCGACGGCGAGCCGGCGCAGGAGGAAGGCTTCTCGCCGCTCGGCAGCATCGACGATATCGCGGCCTGGTACGCCTATCGAAAGATGATCGAATCCGAGGCGGCCGCGCTCGCCGCGACGCACGCGACGGAGCAGGGCCTTCGCGATCTCCGCGCCATGGTCGAGAACGCCGAGAAGTCGACCGTCACCGGGCGCTACAAGCTGGAAGAGGATCTGCGCTTCCACCTGTTCGTCGCCGGCATGTCCGGCAACCGCTTCCTGTTCGAGACAGTCCGCCTGATGCGCCCGCACATGCAGTTCGTCGGGCGGTTCGTGAACAGCATGAGCCCGCCGATCGCCTTCGCCGCCGATGCGCCGTTCCGCAAGGAGCACCGGGCGCTGCTCGATGCGCTCGAAGCCCGCGATCCGGTCCGGGCCCGTCAGGTCATGGCCGCGCACATCGAGTTGTCCGAGAAACGCGTCTTCAAGGGGGGGTGAGCATGTCGGTATCGGTCGAGATCGCGGTCGACAGCCGCTCCAGCGTCGGCGAGGGCGCCGTCTGGGATGTGTCCGATGCCTCGCTCTGGTGGGTGGACATCAAGCGAGGCCTGATCCACCGCTACGACCCCGAAGCCGGGCGCAACGACAGCTTCGACTTCGGTGAGCCGGTCGGTTGCCTCGCGCGCCGCGATGCTGGCGGGCTGATCGTCGCGGCGCAGAGCGGGTTCTACTTCTACGATCCGGGGACCGGGGCGCGCGAGGCGCTGGCTGACCCCGAGGCCGACTTGCCCGGCAACCGGTTCAATGACGGTGCCACCGACCCGCGCGGGCGTTTCTGGGCCGGAACCATGAAGGACGACGGCGGCCCGGCCGCGCAGGTCGGCCACTTCTACCGCCTAGATCCCGACCGCACCGTAAGCCGGCATTTCGAGCCGGTCTGGACAACCAACGGCATGACTTTCTCGCCAGACGGCAGGACCATGTACCTGTCGGATTCGAACCCCGACGTCCGGATGATCTGGGCCTGTGACTACGATCTCGACAGCGGCATGCCCTCGAACCGGCGGGAGTTCTTCGATACCCGCGCCGGGGCCGGGCGGCCCGACGGAGGTACGGTGGATGCGGACGGCTGCTATTGGATGGCGGGCGTCGGCGGGGCGCAACTCGTCCGGATCACGCCCGACGGCGATATCGACCGGGTCATAGACATGCCTGTCGAGAAGCCCACGAAGCCGATGTTCGGCGGGCCGCGGCTCGACACGCTCTTCGTCACCTCGATCGGCGCAGGCTACGAGGACGATCCGGATCAGCCCCATGCAGGCAGCCTGTTCGCCGTCACTGGCCTCGGCGTGACCGGCGTGCCGCAACCCAGGTTTGCGGGGTAGGCGGCGTGAAAACCATCGGATCACTCATTTCCCCGGACCTTCTGCCGTGCGCGCTCGCTGGCGCCGCCGCCTACGACGAGCGCGCGGAATGACCGAGTCCGCCGCCAACTTGTTGCGCCGCGACCTGCGCGAACTTCTGGGACTGCCTCCCGAGGTGGCACCGCTCACCTGCGCGGAATTGCGGGAGAGCAGCGAGGCTGGAACGATCCGCGAAGACCTGCGCCTTGGACCAAGTGGCGTGATCCCGGGTACGTTCGTGCGCCCCGAGGGACCCGGCCCGTTTCCCGCGGTGCTCTACTGCCATGCACATGGGGGCGACTACTGCATCGGCCGGCGCGAACTTACGGACGGGCGCGCAGCCCTGCTGTCTCCCTATGGGCCGCATATCGTGCGCCGGGGCTGGGCGGCGCTCTGCATCGACGTCGCCTGCTTCGGGGATCGCCAGCCAGAGGGGCCCGAGAACGATCTCGCGAAAGAACTGCTCTGGCGGGGCGGTTCGCTTTTCGGCGCGATGCTCGCCGACCTGCTGGGGGCATTCGGTTACCTCGCGGCGCGCCCGGACGTGGATGCAGGCCGGATCGTAACGCTCGGCCTTTCGATGGGCGCTGCGCATGCCTATTGGCTCTCAGCCCTTGAGCCGAAGGTCGCGGGCTGCGCACATCTGTGCATGATGGCCGACCTCGGATCGATGATCGAAGCGCGGGCGCACGGCTCCCATGGGTTCTACCTGTGGGTGCCCGGCCTCGCACGCATCGCCGAGACTGGCGATATCGCCGGCTTGATCGCACCGCGCCCGCAATTCGCAGCGCACGGCGGGCGGGATGCGCTGACCCCGCTTGCGGCACGCGAGGCGGCGGTCGCACGGCTGGCGCAAGCTTACGCCGTCGCGGGCGCATCGGAGAAACTGACGCTCTGCCTGGAGGATCGGGCAGGGCACGAGGAAACACCGGCCATGCGGGCCGGCGTCATGGCGCTGCTGGAGCGCGTTGCGGCGAAAGAGAAATCTCAGGATCTGGGGGCAATCACATGAAACGATTACTGATTACCGGTGCGGCAGGGGGCTTGGGCAGCGAGTGCCGCAAGCGCCTCGCGCACATGGCCGACACCTTGCGCCTCTCGGACGTGGCGGACCTCGGAGAGGCCGGTCCGAACGAGGAGCTCGTGCTCTGTGATCTGAGCGACAAGGCGGCCGTCGAACGGCTGGTCGAGGGATGCGACGGCATCGTGCACCTGGGCGGCCGCTCGACCGAGGACACGTGGGAGGTGATCCGCGCGGCCAATATCGACGGGGTCTTCAACCTCTACGAGGCGGCGCGCAAACACGGCAATCCGCGCATCGTTTTCGCCAGTTCGAACCACACCATCGGCTACCACCGGCAGACCGAGCAACTAGACGCGGATGCCCGGATCCGGCCCGACGGGCTCTACGGTGTCTCGAAGGTCTTCGGCGAGGCGATCGCGTCGATGTATCACGACAAGTTCGGCGTCGAGACCGCCTGCGTGCGCATCGGCTCCTGCTTCCCCGAGCCGCGAAACCAGCGGATGATGGCCACCTGGCTAAGCTATGACGATTTTGTCCGCCTGATCGAGCGCGTTTTCGCGGTCCCGGTGCTGGGCTGCCCGATCATCTACGGCGCTTCGGACAATGACGTGTCCTGGTGGGACAACGGCAAGACCGGCTACCTTGGATGGCGTCCACAAGACAACAGCGAGGCGTTCCGCGCCAAGGTCGATGCCGAACCGCGCCCCGCGCCGGACGCGCCGGATTCCATCTTCCAGGGTGGGATGTTCACCGCCAATGGCATCTTCGAGGACTGACCCCGCCATGACCCACGACCTTTCCAAGGCCCTGACCGGCATCTCGGGCATTCTCGCAACGCCCTTCGACGCGGCGGGCGAGATCGCTCCCGAGCGCCAGGCTCCGATCGTCGAACGCGCCATCGCGGCGGGGGTCCACATCCTCACTGCGAACGGCAACACCGGTGAGTTCTACGGGCTGACCCTGGACGAGGCCGAGGCGATGGTGCAGGCCGCCGCCGGGCACATTGCGGGCCGCGTGCCACTGGTCGCAGGCGTCGGGCGCGGCATTCGCGACGCCTGCCGTCTGGCCCGAACCTCGGCCGAGGCGGGCGCGGCGGCACTGATGATCCACCAGCCGCCCGATCCTTTCGTCAGCCCGCGTGGCCTGTCGGACTATGTCCGCGCCGTGGGCGAGGCCTCGGGCGGGCTGCCGCTGATCCTTTACCTGCGCAACGACGCTATCGGCACCGGCGCCATCGCCGAACTGTGCGCGCTGCCGAACGTGGTCGGCGTCAAATGGGCAACGCCCAACCCCATGAAACTCAAGGCCGCGATGGAGGCCGCACCGGATCACATCGTCTGGGTTGGCGGCCTTGCCGAGGTCTGGGCGCCCACGTTCTATGCCGTCGGCGCGCGCGGCTTCACTTCGGGCCTGATCAACGTCTGGCCGGAACGCTCTGTGGCCATCTCCCAAGCCCTCGAAGCCGGGCGATGGGAAGAAGCCCGCACCCTTATCGCCGAGATGCAGGTCTTCGAGGACATCCGCGCCGAAGAGCAGGGCGGAACCAATGTCACCGGCGTCAAGGCGGCGCTGCGTCTGATGGGTGAGGATTGCGGCGCCGTCCGTCCGCCCGGCGCCTGGCCGCTGACCGACGATCAGTCCGCACGCCTGCAACAATTCATGGCCGACAACGGCCTTCTGTCCCGCTGAGCCGCTGGCTCTTATTTCCGAGGATCCCATGATCGAACCCACCGCACTTCGCGACATCATCCGCTCCGGCCTGCTGTCGTTCCCCGTCACGCCCTTCGACAGCGAGGATCGGTTCAACCCCACCGCTTTCGCGGCGCATCTCGAATGGCTATCCCAGCACCCGGTCGCCGGTCTCATTGTCGCTGGCGGCACCGGCGAGCTGTTCTCGTTGACCCCGTCAGAGATCGTCGAGGTCGTCCGAACCGCCAAGCAGGCCCAGCCCGGCAATCCGATCATCGCAGGCTGCGGCTACGGCACCCGCATGGCCTGCGAGATCGCGCAAGGCATCGAGGCCGCGGGCGGCGACGGCATCCTGCTGCTGCCGCACTACCTGATTGGCGCGCCGCAGGACGGTATCGAGGCCCACATCCGCACGGTCTGCCAGTCCACCAACATGGGCGTGATCGTCTACAACCGCGGTCAAAGCGTCTGCTCGGCCGAGACGCTTTCGCGGCTGGTCGAGGAGTGCCCGAACCTGATCGGTTTCAAGGACGGCACCGGCGACATCGACACGGTGAAGCGGGTCACGACGGGCCTTGGCGATCGCCTCGCCTATATTGGGGGCATGCCCACGCACGAGCTGTTCGCGCAGGCGTTCCGTGGGGCAGGGGTGGATACCTATTCCTCGGCGGTCTTCAACTTCGTCCCGGAAACCGCGCTGGCCTTCCACAAGGCTTTCGTCGCGGGCGACGATGCGACCTGCGATGCGATGCTGCGCGATTTCTACTATCCCTTCGCCAAGATCCGCGACCGCAAGACCGGCTACGCGGTGTCCGCGATCAAGGCCGGCGTCTCGCTGCGGGGCTTTGATACCGGCCCCGTACGTACGCCGCTGACCGACCTGACCGGCGAAGAGCGCGAGATGCTCCAGGCACTGATTTCCGACCGAAGCTGATTTCGGTCTTCTGCATCCGGCCCTCGTATCCTAAACCGGGGGCCGGGACTGCGGAGTATTTCGATGACGACGGAATTGGTGATCTTCGACTGCGATGGCGTGCTGATCGACAGCGAAGCGATCAGCGCCAAGATGCTGGTCGAGGAAATGGCCGAGCGCGGAATCACCATCGACACGGCCTATGTCACGCGAAATTTCCTCGGCCGCAGCTATCCGGTGGTGCTGTCCACGATCCGCGCCGAGTTCGGCGTCGACTTGCCCGAGGATTTCGAAGCCTCCTACCGCGCCCGCCTGCTGGCCGCATTCGAGCGAGACCTGCGCGTGATGCCCGGCGTGACGGACGTGCTGCAGGCGCTGAACCTGCCGTTCTGCCTTGCCACCAGCTCCAGCGCACCGCGTGTGAAGCGCTCTCTGGAAATCGTTGGTTTGACGGAGCTTTTCAAAGATCGCGTTACCACCGCGTCCGAGGTTCCGCGCGGAAAGCCGGCACCGGACCTGTTTCTTCTCGCGGCCCGGAAGATGGGCGTCGATCCGGCGCGCGCTCTCGTGATCGAGGACAGCTTGAACGGCATCCGCGCGGGGCGCGCCGCAGGCGCCGAGGTCTGGCATTTCACCGGTGGCTCGCATCTGTGCGGTGTTGATCTTGGCCCCGAATTCGGCAGCGAGGCGCACCGCCGATTTGCGTCTTTCGCGGATTTCTTCCAGATTCGACCCGATCTCATGAACTCGGAGGCGCCCGCATGAAGCCTCAGAAACCGCAGGATCAGGACCCGACGTCGCTGGACCAGGCCGCCCGCGCGGCCTGGCTGGCCTATATCGGCGGCATGACACAGGATCAGATTGCGGCCGAAATGGGCATCTCGCGCCAGCGGGCACAACGGCTGGTCTCCCGCGCCATGGCCGAAGGACTGGTGCACGTCCGGCTCGAGCATCGCGTCGCCCGCTGCCTTGAACTCGAGGCCAGCCTGTCGCGCCGTTACGGCCTTCGTCGCTGCCGCGTCGCGCTGGGGCTTGGGCCAGGGATCGACCCGGTCCCGGCGCTGGCGCCGATCGCCGCCGAAGAGATCGAACGCGTTCTTGTGCAGGAGGAACCCAAGGTCGTGGCCATGGGCACCGGCCGCACGTTGCGCGCCTCGATCGAAGAGATGCGCAGACTCGATTGTCCCCAGCACAAGATCGTCTCGCTCAACGGCAACATTGCGCCCGACGGCTCGGCCTCGTTCTTCGATGTCATCATGCGGATCGCGGACAAGGTTCGCGCACCGCATTTCCCGATGCCGCTGCCGGTCCTCTGCGCCACGCCCGAAGAGCGCGAGGTGTTTCATGCCTTCGCCCCCGTTGCCCGGACGCGGGCGCTCGCCAAGTCCGCGGATATCGATTTCGTCGGCATCGGAGAGATGGCCGAGAACCCGCCGCTCCTGAAGGACGGCTTCCTGACGCAGGCGGAACTCGACGACATGCAGGCCGCGGGCGCTGCAGGGGAAATCCTCGGCTGGGTATTCGATGATTCGGGGAAGTACTTGTCTGGCGGCACCAACACCCGTGTCGCCGGTGTCCGGCTGGAGCCAGAGCCCGATCGTCTGTCGATCGGCATTGCTGCAGGCAAGGGCAAGCTGCGCGCGATCCGCGGTGCGCTGAACGGGAACCTTATCAATGGTTTGATAACCGACGAGGCCACCGCCGAGGCGCTTCTCGACGATTGATCCGACTGACGCAGGGGAAGCTTTCCCTTGACAAGTTGCGCCTAGATATGAGCAATTAATCACAACACGAATAAATGCTCATCAGGGAGGAAAATGATGACATCGCCTATCCGTGCCCTTTGCGGTGCGAGCGTCCTGGCTATCGCAGCCGCCGGCGTCTCGGCCGAAACCATCACGGTCGCGACCGTGAACAACGGCGACATGATCCGCATGCAGGGTCTGACTGCCGATTTCACCGAGAAGACCGGCCACGAGGTCGAGTGGGTGACGCTCGAGGAGAACGTGCTGCGCCAGCGCGTGACCCAGGACATCGCCACCAAGGGCGGCCAGTTCGACATCATGACCATCGGCATGTACGAGACGCCGATCTGGGCGGCCAATGACTGGCTGGTGTCGCTGGCAGATCTTCCCGACAGCTACAACGCAGACGACATCCTGCCCGCGATGCGCGCAGGTCTCAGCCATGATGGCACGCTCTACGCCGCGCCGTTCTACGGCGAAAGCTCGATGGTCATGTACCGCACCGACCTGATGGAAGCCGCCGGCATGGAAATGCCGGAAGAGCCGACCTGGGCCGACATTGCGGCCGCCGCCGAGGCGATGACCGACAAGGACAACGAGATCTACGGCATCTGCCTGCGCGGCAAGGCGGGCTGGGGCGAGAACATGGCGTTCATCACCACGGTGGCCAACTCGTTCGGTGCGCGCTGGTTCGACGAGGACTGGAACCCGCAGCTCGACAGCCCCGAGTGGAAAGAGGCGGTCAGCTTCTACTACGACCTGCTGAGCAACTACGGCCCGCCGGGTGCCTCGACCAACGGTTTCAACGAAAACCTGGCGCTGTTCCAGCAGGGCAAGTGCGGCATGTGGATCGACGCCACGGTGGCTGCGTCCTTCGTGACCAACCCCAACGACTCCAGCGTGGCCGACAAGGTCGGGTTCGCGCTGGCGCCGAACAAGGAAGGCGTCGAGAAGCGCGCGAACTGGCTCTGGGCCTGGGCGCTGGCGATCCCTGCGGGTACTCAGAAGGAAGCGGCCGCCAAGGAGTTCATCAACTGGGCGACCTCGGCTGACTACCTCGCGCTCGTAGCCGAGAACGAAGGCTGGGCGAACGTGCCCCCGGGCTCGCGGACCTCGCTCTACGAGAACCCCGAGTACCAGAAAGTGCCCTTCGCGGACATGACCCTGCGCTCGATCAACGCCGCGGATCCGTCGAACCCGACGGTCGACCCGGTGCCCTATGTCGGTATCCAGTACGTCGCGATCCCCGAGTGGGCCGGCATCGGGACCACCGCTGGGCAGGAGTTCTCGGCCATGGTCGCAGGCCAGCAGAGCGTCGACGAGGCGCTCGAGAAGGCCCAGACCCTGACGGCTGACGAGATGGAAGCAGCGGGCTACCGCTAACTCCTCTCCCACCCGGGGGGCGCGGGCCAGCGTCCCCTGGGGCATTCGTTGATTTCCTAGACCGATAGCCTGCCTCGCGGCCCTTGAGCGGCTGCGCCCGGAGGAGACGTCTCATGGCGACCCAGCATTCCCGATCCGCTGCCCGGCTTATGATGGCACCTGCGGTGATCCTGCTCTTGGGCTGGATGCTCGTGCCCCTGACGATGACACTGTGGTTCTCGTTCAAGCAGTACCTACCGCTGCGCGGCGGCGACCTGGGCTGGGTGGGCTTCGACAACTACGTCCGCTTCGTCACCAGCAGCTCGTTCTGGCCAGCGGTGCAGACGACGCTGATCATCGTCGGCGGCGTGCTGGCGATCACCATCATCTTCGGCGTACTGCTCTCGATCCTGCTGGACCAGCCGATGTGGGGGCAGGGGGTCGTGCGCATCCTGGTGATCGCGCCGTTCTTCGTGATGCCTACCGTGTCGGCATTGGTCTGGAAGAACATGTTCATGGATCCGGTGAACGGCCTCTTCGCGCATCTCGCCAAGTTCCTGGGCGCCGAGCCGGTGTCCTGGCTGTCCGAGGCGCCCTTGTTCTCGATCATCCTGATCGTCGCCTGGCAGTGGCTGCCCTTCGCGACGCTGATCCTGCTGACCGCGATTCAGTCGCTCGACAGCGAGCAGCTGGAGGCCGCCGAGATGGACGGCGCGCCGCCCTTGAAACGCTTCTGGTTCATCATCCTGCCGCACCTTAGCCGGGCGATCACGGTCGTGGTGCTGATCCAGACGATCTTCCTGCTGTCGATCTTCGCCGAGATCTTTGTGACCACGCAGGGCTCGTTCGGCACCCGCACCCTGACGTACCTGATCTACCAGCGCGTGCTGGAGAGCCAGAACGTCGGACTCGGCTCGGCCGGTGGCGTCTACGCCATCATCCTCGCCAATATCGTCGCGCTGTTCCTGATGCGCATCGTCGGCAAGAACCTGGACGCCTGAGGAGGATCCAATGGCACGCGCCGTCAAGACACCCCGCAAGATCGTAAACACCGCCCTCGCTTGGGGTGTGGGACTGCTGATCTTCTTCCCGATCCTCTGGACGATCCTGACCAGCTTCAAGACCGAGGCGCAGGCCATCGCAAGCCCGCCCCTGTTCCTGAACTTCGACTGGACGCTCGAGAACTACGCCATCGTGCAAGAGCGCTCGGACTACATGCGCTTCTTGTGGAACTCGATCATCATCGCCGGCGGCTCGACGCTGCTGGGGATCATCATCGCGGTGCCCGCGGCCTGGTCGATGGCGTTCGTTCCGTCCCGCCGGACCAAGGACATCCTGATGTGGATGCTCTCGACCAAGATGCTGCCGGCGGTGGGCGTGCTCTACCCGATCTACCTTCTGTTCATCCAGATGGGCCTGCTCGACTCGCGGATCGGCCTGGTGATCGTGCTGATGCTCATCAACCTGCCGATCATCGTCTGGATGCTCTACACCTACTTCAAGGAGATCCCCGGCGAGATCCTCGAGGCCGCCCGCATGGACGGCGCGACCCTCAAGGAAGAGATCCTGCACGTGCTGACCCCGATGGCCGTACCGGGCATCGCCTCGACCATCCTGCTGAACATCATCCTCGCCTGGAACGAGGCGTTCTGGACGCTGAACCTGACCGCTGCGAAAGCCGCACCGCTGACGGCGTTCATCGCCAGCTACTCGAGCCCCGAGGGCCTGTTCTACGCCAAGCTCAGCGCCGCCTCGACCATGGCGATCGCACCGATCCTGATCCTCGGCTGGTTCAGCCAGAAGCAACTTGTCCGCGGTCTGACCTTCGGCGCCGTGAAATAAGGAAGAAAGCACATGGGACGCATTGTACTGGACAAAGTCACCAAGCGCTTCGGCGACGTCGAGGTCATCCCGCCGCTGGACCTGACCATCGAGGACGGAGAGTTCACCGTCTTCGTCGGCCCCTCGGGCTGCGGCAAGTCCACGCTGCTGCGCCTGATCGCGGGGCTCGAGGACGTCACCAGCGGCGAGATCCGCATCGACGGCACCGACGCGACCACGATCCCGCCCGCCAAGCGCGGCCTCGCGATGGTGTTCCAGAGCTACGCGCTTTACCCGCACATGAGCGTGCGCAAGAACATCGCCTTCCCGCTGCGCATGGCCAAGCTGGACCAGGCCGAGCAGACACGCCGGGTCGAAGCCGCCGCAAAGGTGCTCAACCTGACCGACTACTTGGACCGCCGCCCGGGACAGCTCTCAGGTGGTCAGCGCCAGCGCGTCGCAATCGGCCGTGCCATCGTCCGCGAGCCGGCGGCCTTCCTTTTCGACGAGCCGCTCTCGAACCTCGATGCCGCGCTGCGCGTGGGCATGCGGCTCGAGATCTCGGAACTGCACGAGCGTCTGAAGACCACGATGATCTACGTGACCCACGACCAGGTCGAGGCGATGACTATGGCCGACAAGATCGTGGTGCTTCAGGCCGGTGTTATCGAGCAGGTGGGCAGTCCGCTGGAACTCTACCACACGCCGCGTAACGTCTTCGTTGCGGGCTTCATCGGCTCGCCCAAGATGAACCTCCTGACCGGTGCAGAGGCTGACAAGCGGGGCGCGCACACCATTGGCATCCGGCCCGAGCATATCACCGCCTCGCCCACCGAGGGCGACTGGAAGGGCAAGGTTGGCGTGTCGGAGCACCTCGGCTCGGACACGTTCTTCCACGTGCATCTCGAGGGCCGCGAGGATCCCGTCACCGTTCGCGCGGGCGGCGAGGTCTCGCTGCACGCCGGTGACACGATCTACCTGACGCCCGACGAGGAGCGTATCCACCGCTTCGACCAGCAGGGGCTGCGCATCGCATGAGCCGCCTTGCAGGCAAATGCGCGCTGATCACCGGCGCGGCGCGCGGCATCGGCCTGGCCTTCGCCGAGGCCTATGTCCGCGAGGGTGCGCAGGTGGCGATCGCCGACATCGACATCGCCCGCGCCAGGCAGGCGGCCGAAGCGATCGGCCCGCAGGCCATCGCCGTCGAGATGGACGTGACGCGTCAGGACAGCATCGACGCCGCCGTCGCCGATACCGTCTCGCGGCTCGGCCGGATCGACGTACTGATCAACAACGCGGCGCTCTTCACTGCCGCGCCCATCGTCGAGATCGACCGCGCCGACTACGACCGCGTGTTCGCGATCAACGTCGCGGGCGTGCTCTTCACGATGCAGGCGGTCGCGCGCCACATGATCGAGCGCGGCGGCGGTGGGCGGATCATCAACATGGCCAGCCAGGCCGGCCGCCGGGGCGAGTCGCTCGTGGCGGTCTACTGCGCCTCCAAGGCCGCGGTGATCAGCCTGACGCAATCCGCGGCGCTGAACCTGATCGAGCACCGCATCAACGTGAATGCCATCGCGCCCGGCGTCGTGGACGGCGAGCACTGGGACGGCGTCGACGCGTTCTTCGCAAAGTACGAGAACAAGGCCCCCGGCCAGAAAAAGCGCGAGGTCGGCGAGGCCGTGCCCTACGGGCGCATGGGCCGGGCCGAAGATCTGACGGGCATGGCCGTGTTCCTCGCCTCGGACGAGGCCGAGTACATCCTCGGCCAGACCTACAACGTGGATGGCGGCCAGTGGATGAGCTGAACCTGCTGCGGGACCCGAAAACGGAGGGATCAAGCATGGCGACGAAACTTGCGAACGCCACCCTGGGCAGCCTGCCCGCCGGCATCGCGGCTCCCGGCTACGACCGTGCCGCGCTCAGGGGCGGCATCCTGCATGTGGGTCTGGGCAATTTCCACCGCGCCCACCAGGCGGTCTATTGCGACGAGCTTCTGGCGCAGGGTGGCGATCCGGCCTGGGGCATCCTCGGCGCGGGCGTCATGCCCGCCGACGCCGCGATGCGCGAGGATCTGCTGGCGCAGGACTGCCTCTATTCCGTGACCGAGCAGGACGCCGAGGGCGATGCCGTGCGCGTGGTCGGCGTGATGACCGGCTTCCTGCCGGTCGAGCCGGGCCACGGGCCGATCCTGGCCGCGATGCGCGACCCGGCGGTGCGGATCGTCTCGCTCACCGTGACTGAGGGCGGCTATTTCGTCAGCGCCGAGACCGGCGGCTTCAACCCCGAACATCCCTCCATCCGCGCCGACATTGCCGCGCCGGATGCGCCGACCACGATCTTCGGCGCCATCGTGGCGGGCCTGCGCGCACGTCGCGCCGCCAAGGCCGCGCCCTTTACCGTGATGTCCTGCGATAACCTTCCGCACAACGGTGACGTGACGCGCGCCGCGGTGCTGGGCATCGCCCGCGCTCAGGACCCGGACCTCGCCGCTTGGATCGAGGACACCGTCACCTTCCCGAACGGCATGGTCGACCGCATCACCCCGGCGACCACAGGCGCGCGGCAGGCGGACCTGCGCGAGGCGCACGCCCTTGACGATGCCCGACCGGTGTTCTGCGAGCCCTTCCGTCAGTGGGTGCTCGAGGACAGGTTCTGCAACGGCCGCCCCGAACTCGAGCGCGTCGGCGTCCAGTTCGTCGAGGACGTGACGCCCTACGAGCACATGAAGATCCGCATGCTCAACGGCGGCCACGCGCTGATCGCCTATCCCTCGGCGCTGATGGGGCTGACCTATGCCCACGAGGCGATGGCCGACCCGCTGGTCTCGTCCTTCTTCGACAAGGTCGAACGCGACGAGGTCTACCACGTGGTCGAACCTGTTCCCGGCGCCACGCAGGAAGACTACCACGCGCTGCTGCGCGCGCGCTTCGCCAACCCGCGCATCGAGGACACGATCGCTCGCCTCTGCTTCGACGGCTCGAACCGGCAGCCCAAGTTCATCGTGCCCTCGGCCATCGACAACCGCGCATCTGGACGGGACGTGCCCGGCCTGGCTCTCGGCACGGCGCTCTGGGCCCGCTACTGCTTCGGCGTCGATGATGCGGGCCGCCAGATCGCCCCGAACGATCCGGACTGGGACCGGCTGCACGACCTGGCACGCCGCGCCAAGGACGAGCCGGACCTCTGGCTTGGCATGCGCGACATCTACGGCCCGCTCGCGGATGACAGCCATTTCCGCGCAGCCTTCGCCGCCGCGCTGACCGCATTGCACGAGAAGGGCACCGCGCAGGTGCTGCGCGACTACCTGGGCTGATCCCGTCCTCCCAGACCAAACGCGATCGCCCGGGACTGCGGGACGCCTGCCTGTAGCGCGGCGTCCCGCCTTCCACTTTCCCCAAATATCCCCGCCGGAGGCCCCCGGCCGGACCGGGCGCCGCTTCGGGCCGTCAGAAAATTCGCTGGAACAGCGAGGTCGGCAGGCTCCCCCCGACCGAGAACACCCAACTGAACGGCCTCGGAAAACTGGTCGAGAACCGCCCCGATCGGATCGCGCGCACCACATGCCCGGCCGCTTCGTCCGGCTCCATGATCTGCGGCATGTTGAAATCGTTCTTGTCCGTCAGCCGGGTACGGATGAATCCGGGGTTCGCCCGCTGTACGGTCACCCCCGTGCCCTTCAGGTCGACCCGCATGTCCTCGGCCAGGTGCATCAGTCCGGCCTTGCTCGCGGCATAGCCGATCGATCGTGGCAGTCCCGCAAACCCGGCGAGCGAGCCGATCAGCACGATCCGCCCGGTGCCGCGCCTGACCATGGCCGGGGTCACATGCCCCAGCAGCCTGAGCGCGCCGACGAAATTGATCTCGCCCATCTTCGCCGCTTCCTCGGGGTCCCAATCGGGTGCCGCCATCGGATCGTAATAGCCCACGCAATAGATAAGCCCGTCGATCTCGCCAGCCTCCGCCACCGCCTGCCGAACCGACTCGGGCTGCGTCACGTCCACCGGCAGCGCCCGCGCGTCGCGCAGGCCGCCGGCGATCTCGCGCAGCTTGTCTTCGCTCCGTGCAGACAGGATCAGCGAGGCGCCCTCGGCGTCCAACTGCTTGGCGATGGCCACGCCCAGCCCTTCGCTCGCGCCGACCAGCCACCAGCGGCGGCCTTCGAACAGGTGTGTCACGGGCGGCCCTCCTCCATCGGCCGGATCGTTGCGACCAACTCGGCCAGCTTGATCCCGAACTTCCGCATTTCCGAGCGGTTCAGAACCGCCCCGTCCGGCGCAAGGTAGAGCCAGTCCGTCACCGTCAACACGTGGCCGCCCGCATCGTCGTCGAGCCGCAGCCGATAGCGCATCCGCATCGCGGCGCCGGTACGCTCCACCTCCGCCTTGCCGACGATGTCCGGCGCCGTCGCCTCCATCCGCTGCCCGCCAAGGTCGCGCAGGGTCCAGGCCCGCCGCATGGTGCTGCCGCTGGCGAACTCGAAGACCTCGTCCAGCACGCCGCCGTCGTTGTTCCAGCGGCCGCTCATCCGCGCGGTGAACCGACCCGCGATCCGGCCCGTCGGTCCAAAGATTACTCCCTCCGAGACCATCGGTCCCGAGAGGTGCTGCCGCGGATCGAATACCGGTCCGGCGTCCGCATAGTCGGCTGGCGATTGCGCCCCGAAGCTGAGGAACGTCCGCCGCGCGGCGATCAGCGCCAGCGCAGTCAATGCAAGTGCGAGCAGCACCCAGGGCAGCATCATCGTACCTCCCCAGGCAGGCGCGCGACCATCGCCACCGCGGGCAGTTTCAGCGCCAGCGGCAGCAGTGCATAGGCGGCGTTCAGTGTTGCCAGCGCCTCGGGGCCGTTGTCCTGCCCCGGCACGTAGCCCGACACATCTAGCAGCGGCAGCACGACACCGGCGGCCAATGCCAGCGCGGCCTTGTTCGCGAAGCTCCATGCGCCGAACCCTATGGCCTCGGGCAGGCGCGCGCGGGACAGGGTAGCGGCGAAGAGCGCCGGCAGGATCACCAGATCCGCCCCGACCGCCGCACCCGAGACGATGCAGATCGCGCCGAAAGCCAAGGCCGCGCCCTCGGGCAGCACCGAGGCCCCGGCGAAGGCAAAAAGCGCCAGCGTCATCGCCGGAAGCAGGACGCGTTTCGCACCGAAGCGTTCAGCCAGCCGAGACCACAGCGGTGCGGTCACGCCCGCCGAGAGAAAGAACAGCACCAGGAACGGCCCCGCCAGACCGGGCAGGGCCAGCCGGTCCTCGACGAAGAACAGGAACAGGGTCGAGGTCACCGCGACCGGCAGCGCGTCCAGCAGCGCCAGCACCAGAAGGGGTAGGGCGCCTGCCTGCCGGAAGGCGCTGAGGCGTGGCGCCTTCCCGACCCGGCCCGGCGCGGCGCTCCACAGCGGCATCCCCGCCTGCCACACCAGCGGCGCGGCCAGCGCCAGCACCAACCCGAAGCCCGCATAGCCGCCCAGTGGCCCGAACGCCGCGGCCAGCAGGACCGGCAGCATCGCGGCGGCGACGATCCCCGCCAGAGCTCCGGCCTCGCGCCAGCCCGCCAGCCGGTAGTGCCCGCCGCTTTCGCCCGAGCCGACCAGCACCGCGCCCTGCGCGTAGAACAGGATCGTCCCCAGACTGTAGGCGGTGAAGACCAGCACCAGCGCGGCAGCCAGCCCTGCAACGCCCGGCTGAAGCCAGAACACGGCAGCAAAGCCCGTGCCCATGCCCCCCAGGGCGAGCGCGGCCAGCAGCGGGCGGCGGTCCCGAACCCGCTCGGCCAGCCAGCCCAGGGCGGGGTCCTGCACGAAATCCATCACCCGGAGCGCCAGCAGCAACAGACCGATGGTTGCCAAAGGGATGCCAAGCTCGGCGGCGAAGCGCGGCAGGTGGATGTAGAGGGGCACACCTGCGAACGCCAGGAACCCCGCGACCAGCGCCACCCGTGGCCCGATCCGAGGATCCCGCATCGCAAGCGTTCCCGCCTCAGGCATGGGCAAGCTCGACCTGCACCACGTCTGTCTGCTGGACCGCGAACGAGGCGGCGCAGATCTCGAGGTAGTAGAGCCAGCTGCGCAGGAACGGCTGGTCGTGGCCCATGCTCAGGATCCGGGCGCTTTCCGCGCGCAGCCGGTCGGCCCAGATCCGGCAGGTGCGGGCATAGTCCTGCCCGAAGCCGAAACTGTCGGTGACCCGAAGACCTGCATTGCGGGCCTGCTCGGCGATGACCTCGTTGCTCAGCAGCATCCCGCCCGGGAAGGTGTGATGCCGGATGAAGTCCGAGCCCTTGCGGTAGGTCTCGAAGTACATGTCCGGCACGGTGATCGCCTGCACCACGGCACGCCCGCCCTCGGCCAGCCGGTCGCGCAGCGTGCCGAAATAGGCGGGCCAGTAGCGCGCACCGACCGCCTCGATCATCTCGATCGAGACGATGTTGTCGAAACGGCCTTCGGTTGCGCGATAGTCCTGCAAACGAATGTCGGCGCGGCCGTCCAGCCGGGCCTCGGCCCAGGCCTTCTGCAAGGGGCTGATCGTGATGCCCGTGACGTCACGCCCCGCCTCGGCGGCGGTCTCGGCGAACCCACCCCAGCCGCAGCCGATCTCGAGCACCCGCTCGCCCTCGCCCAGCCGACCCAGGATACGACCGTACTTGCGCGCCTGCGCCCGCTCCAGATCGTCGTCTCCCGGCGCGAACAGGGCCGAGGAATAGGTCATCGATGGGTCCAGCCAAAGCTGGTAGAACTCATTGCCGACGTCGTAATGCGCCCGGATGTTCCGCGACGCGCCGCGCTTCGAGTTCGCGCGCATGATCCGGTCCACGACGCGGAATTTCAGGTTCGCCAGCACTGACGGGTAGGCATAGCCCTGTAGCGCGCCGAGATTGTTGAGCGCCACCGTGGTCACTGCCTCGATCGAGGGCGTGTCCCAGAGCCCGGCCACATAGGCCTCGCCGAAGCCGATATCGCCCCGCGCGGCAGCGGCAGTGATGGCGGCCCAGTCGTGGATCAGAAGCTCGGCCTGCGGCATGCCCTGACCGAAATCGTGCACGTCGCCCTCGGGCGTGACCACGCGGAGCGTCCCGTTCCGGATCCCCTCGCAGCTTTCAAGAAAGTCGTGCTGGATGCGGCGGGACAGGAAACTGGTCATCGGCTGATCTCCTCGAGCGGCGGTTGTGGGCGGGTGCGATAGGGCGCCCCCTTGGCCTTAAGGCGTAGCGCATGCCAGTAGATCAGCAAAATCGTCCGGACCGGGCCCAGCGGCCTGCGGATCAGTGCGCCGAGGATGGCGCGGTTGGTCAGAGGCGCCAGCTCGCCGGTCAGAGTTGCGATCAATCCGCCCTCTCGGGCGGTGTGATCGATGCGGATCGCGATCCGCCCGCCCCTCAAGTCGAAGCGGAATTCGTAGTCGCCGGTCACCTGCTGGAAGGGCGAGACGTGAAACACTTTCTGCGCCGCGATCCGGTCCTGCGGGCGGATCGGCGCGAAGCCGGGACGCGCGCACAGGTAGGAGTGCCGGTCACCGAACGTGTTGTTGACCTCGGCGATCACCGCGACCAGATCGTCACCCTCGAACCGCAGCCAGAAGCTGACCGGGTTGAAGACGTAGCCCAGGAACCGGGGCTGCGTGAGCAGCAACAGCCGGCTTTCCGGCGTCGGCGTAAGGCCAGAGCGGCGCAACACCTCTTCCGCCCAGATTGACCCTCGCCCCGCGCCGCGCACCCCGCCGTGGTCCTTGTCATCGACCGAGGCCAGGTTCAGCCGGTTGCGCGAGAAAAGCCGGGGGCCGGAGCGGGCCTCGGGGTCGATCAGCACGTAATCGATGCCGTAATCGAAGCTGTGCCTCAGCGCGCCGCGTCGGGCATGGACCGTTCGGCCCCGAAGATGCCGGGGCTTGAGAACTCGGGAAGCAGTCATGCGGCCTCCGCGACCGGGCGGGCGATCTGCCGGGCCATCAGCCGCGCGACACGCATGGCCGAGGCGATGCCGTCCTCGTGGAAGCCATGCCGCGTCCACGCCCCGGCAAACCAGGTGCCGCGCTGGCCCTGCAGCGCCGAGATCCGCCGCTGCGCCCGCAGCGCCGCGCGATCGAACACCGGGTGCCGGAAAGTGACCTCGTCATAGACAAAGTGCTCGGGGATCTCTCGCAGTGGATTGAGCGTGACGAAAAGCGGATCGTCCTCGGGGATGTTCTGCAGACGGTTCATCCAGTAGGTCACGCCGATCCCGGCCTGATCGCGCCCGGTCTCCGCCTGATAGACCCAGGAAGACCAACAACGCCGCGCCTGTGGCATCTGTCCAGTGTCGCTGTGCAGCAGCGTGCGGTTGTCCTGGTAGCGGATCGCCGACAGCGCATTGACCTCTTCCATCGAGGGCTGGCCGAGCATGCGCAGCGTGGCGTCCGGGTGCGAGGCGAAGACAACCTCGTCGAACGGACCCTCGGCTCCGGCCTCGGTCCGCACGGTCACACCGGTTTCGTCCCGGTGGACGGTGACAACGGGACAGCCGGGGCGCAGGTCGACGCCGCGCGCGGTCAGCGCCGCCTCCAGCCGCCGCACGTATTCCACGCTGCCGCCCGAGACCGTCCACCACTGGTGCTGCCCGGTGGCGCTGAGCAATGCGTGGTTGCGGAAGAACTGGACCAGAGTGCGGGCCGGGAAGTCGCCGACGCGCTCGGCCCCGGTGGACCAGATCGCACCGCAGATCGGCATCAGGTAGTAGCGCCGGAACCAGTCGCCGAGGCGCAGCCCATCTACAAGCTCGTCTATGGTCACGTCGTCCGAGACTGCCGCCGCCTCGGCGCGCGCATTGAAACGAAAGATATCGCGCAGCATGCCCATGAAGCGCGGATCGCCCAGGTTACGGCGCTGGCCGAACACCGCGTCAAGGGACTTCAGCCCGTACTCAAGCTTACCGCCGTCGATGGTCGCGCCGAAGCTCATGCAGCTTTTCTCGACCGGCACGTCAAGATCGCGGAACAGCCGCGTCAGGTGTGGGTAGTTGGCATAGTTGAAGACGATGAACCCGGTGTCGACGGGCTGATCGCCGTTGCGTCCTGCCATCACGGTACGGGCATGCCCGCCCAGGCGCGGTTCGGCTTCGAACAGAGTGACGTGCCCGATGTCGGCGAGAGCCCAGGCGGCGGACAGACCGGATATGCCACCTCCGATCACGGCGATACGGGGGCGGCGGGGGCGCATGGCGTCGAAGGGCATAAAGTCTCCGTATTTTTCGAGCGATACGACAGGTTAGAGCACCCGGATCAAAAGGCGCGAAAAGAATTCACGCTGGGTATCGGCCCTGCGGATCAGCCGGTCAGCGTGCGCGCGAGCGCGGCGATCTCGTCCGCCATCCAGGCCAGCCGTGCGGGTATTGGCAGACCGGCCGGCCGGATCTGCCAGAGCGTCTGCCGTACCGGGCGGGGCAGGGGGGCGAGGCGCAGCTTGCCGGACCCCGCGAAGGCGTCGACGCCACTGCGGGGCAGGATCGTGTAGCCGGCACCCGAGGCGACCGGCAGCGGGATCTGGGTGATCTGGTTGACGAAACCGCGCCGCCGCAACGCCGCCGCGCCGCGAAAGCCGGGGACGTTGGGCTGCATCAGCATCTCGGCATAGGCCGCCCCGTCCGGGTGGTCGATGAATCCCAGCGTGTCCAGATCTTCCAGCGCCGGCATCCCGTCCGGCGCGGTCCCCGGCAGCACCAGGCACAGGTCCTCATGCCCCAGCTGCTGGGCCTCGATCCCGGCCCGGCCGGGGTCCCGCGCCACCACCGCAAGGTCCAGCCGCCCGGCCGAGATCGCCTCGATCAGCGAGCCCTGCGGCGCGGCGGTCAGCTGCAACTCCAGCGCGGGGGCGACGGCAAGCCGGTCCATGAGGCGCGGATAAAGCAGACTGGCGAAACTGCCCGATGCCCCGATCCGCACCCGCCCGGCCTCCGGGTCGTCGCGCCCGATCCGCACGGCAAGCGCGGCCTCCTCGGCGCGGCGCGCCAGGCCGAGCGCGCGCAGCTCGTGCCCGGCATCCGTCAACCGCAGGTCGCGCCCGGTGACCATGACCAGCTTCGCGCCCAAGGCCTGCTCGAGCTTGCGGACATGCTGCGAGACGCCCGGCTGCGTCATGTTCAACCGCCGCGCGGTCGCGGTGAAGCTGCCCTCTTCGGCGAGGGTGGTGAAGGTTTCGATCCAGGTCGCGTTCAGCATGCTCAAAACGTAGCATTATAAAATCCATTCCAAACGATAATTTTTCATGTGGGTCGCGAATGCCTAGATCCGCGGTGAACGCAAACAAAGGAGACTTTCCATGACCTATCCCCGCGCCTTCTCCCACATCGGCCTTTCGGTGCCGGACCTCGACGCCGCCGTGCGGTTCTATTCCGAAACGCTGGGCTTCTACGTCATCATGAAACCGACCGAGGTGGTCGAGGACGACAGCGAGATCGGGCGCATGTGCACCGACGTGTTCGGCCCTGGCTGGGGGCGCCTGCGCATCGCCCATCTCGCAACCGCCGACCGCATCGGCATCGAGCTTTTCGAGTTCGAGGGCAACACGCCGCCCGAGAACAACCTCGACTACCGCCGCAACGGGCTCTTCCATTTCTGCATCCAGGACCCCGACGTCGAAGGCCTCGCGGCACGCATCGTCGAGGCGGGCGGCAAGCAGCGGATGCCTGTGCGCGAATACTTCCCCGACGAAAAGCCTTATCGCATGGTCTATGTCGAGGACCCGTTCGGCATCGTCTTCGAGATATACAGCCACGGCTACGAGCTGACCTACTCGGCGGGTGCCTACGCCTGAGGCCGTGCAAGGCGCTCAACCAGGAAGTGCCGCCACCTCGTCCGAGGAGATCAGGTTCGCGTACTTCTGCTGCATGTCGAAAAGGTTCGCTTCGTGCGGTCCTTGCGCCCGGTCGCCGACGCAATCGGACAGTACATAGGGCCTGAAGTTTGCGCTCACCGCATCGACCACGGTGGCGCGGACGCAGCCGCTGGTGGTGGCACCCGCCACGGCTACCGTGTCCACGCCACGTGCCCGCAAAACATCCCCCAGGCCGGTGCCGAAGAAGGCCGAGGCCTGGGTCTTGCGGACGACCAATTCGCCGGGCACGGGGCGCAGGATGTCGGCGACATGGCTGGCGGGAGTGTCCTCGGTCAGGTCCCTCAGCCGGGGAACCTTCTCGCACCAGACGCCCGCGTCCGAGCCGTCGGCGGCATAGACGATACGCGTGAACACCACCGGCAGGTCCCGGTCGCGAAACGCGGCGAGCTCGGGCTCCGTCGCCTGCGCCGCTTCCAACGTGTTCCCGCCCCCGAACATCTCGGGATCGAGAAAACCGTTCACGAAGTCGACGACGATCAGCGCGGTCCGGCGACCGGGCACGATCGTGCCGCCAAGCTGCTGTTTTCGATAGATGTCGACGTCGCTCATCCCGCACCTCCGGCCGTTCCCGGCAGGGTAGCACGGGGGGCGCGGACGATCATGCGCGGCGCAGTTGGCAAATGCGAAAGAAAATCCGCATATTCGGTGATCCGCCCCCTTTCTGCCAGCGTAACACCGGTTATGCTTGTCCAGAACGATGTTGCGACCGAGGACTTTACAGCGTGGGCGGGGGCCCGCCCCCCGGCTTTGCGCGTGGCACACGTGATGGACGACGACACAAGGACGGAACTGACACCGCAGACCCAATGGCTGCTCGACGTGCGCGACCGGCGCGACAAGGCCGCGTTCGCTCAGTTGTTCGACTACTATGCGCCCCGCCTGCGGGCCATGTTGGCGCGGCAGAACTGCCGCGGCGCTGCGGCGGACGACATCGTGCAGGACGCAATGCTGCGCGTCTGGCACAAGGCGCACCAGTTCGACCCGGCGCGCGCCTCGGCCTCGGCCTGGGTGTATCGGATCGCACGAAATCGTCACGTCGATGTGATCCGCCGCACCGGCAAGCCCGTACCGGAGGCGCTGAAGGTCGAGGATGCACCCGAGACCGACGCCGGGCAGCGGCTGGCCCTCGACCAAGAGGCGCGGCGGCTGCGCGGCGCGCTGGCCGGGCTGAAGCCCGAGCAGCGCAAGGTGATCGAGCAAGCCTACCTGGGCGAGCTCAGTCATAGCGAGATAAGTGAGCAGACCGGCCTGCCGCTGGGAACGATCAAGTCCCGGATCCGGCTGGCGCTCGAGAAACTGAGACACGAGCTGAAAGACCTGAGAACCGAATGAAAGGCATCACGCATCATATCCCCCAGACGATGATCCGCGCCTACGCCGCCGGAAGCCTGCCCCACGGGTTCTCGCTGGTCGTCGCCGCGCATGTGTCGAAATGCGACGAGTGCCGTGCAATGCTCGAGGCCGAAGAGGCCGCGGGCGGCGCCGTGCTTGATACATTGGATGCGTCCGAGATGAACGGCGACGCGCTTCGCGACCGGTTGCTCTCCATGCTGGACGAGCCTCAACCGGTTGAAGCGGAAGTGCGCCCGATGGGCATCTACCCCGGCCCGGTTGCGCAGGCACTGGGCGGCAAGGAGCCACGCTGGCGCAAGCTTGGCGGCGGCATCCGGCAGACGATCCTGAGCGCCGATGCCGAGGGTTCGGTCCGGCTGCTTTACATCCCCGCCGGAGAGGCGGTCCCGGATCACGGCCATAAGGGCACCGAGCTGACGATGGTCCTACAGGGCAGTTTCAGCGATGAGACCGGGCACTTCGGCGTCGGCGATGTCGAGGTCGCGGACGAGGAGCTGGATCACACCCCCGTCGCCGGCATGGGCGAGCCCTGCATCTGCCTGGCCGCCACCGACGCGCCGCTGCGCTTCCACGCGCTGGTGCCGCGTCTGCTTCAGCCGATCTTCCGGATCTGAATGATCTCTTGCGCTGGCGTCACTTCGCCAGCGCGACGCCCAGCGCGACAAGACCAAGCACGCGGCCCACGTCCGCAATATTGGTCACGCCGCTGTCGTAACAGGCCAGCGCATCGCCCGGCAGCAGGTAGGGGTCGAAATCGTCACGATCCGCACGCACCCGCATCTCTTCGATCCGGCGCTGCACCACCACCGAAACATCCGTCACCGGGTTGCGCGAGAACAGCGCCGCCGAGCGGTCGGCGCTGGTCGCCCGCACCCCGCCGACGCAGTTCAGGTCAACCACCGCCTGCATCATCCGCGTGCCATAGGGCACCTCGCGCACCTCGCGCCCGATGGCCGACTGCGCATTGCTGTCGGCAGGCTGGGTCACGTTCGACATGAACAGCGACACCCCAGGGGGGCTGATCGGGCTCGGCACCATCAGGTCCGACTGGAAACACTGGCGGCTGTGCACGACGACCTCGTCGCCGGTCATCAGCATCACGTCCTCAAAGGCGCGGCCGTCGATCACCGGGCGCAGGTCCAGCACGTATTTGCGGCCGTTGCGGTAAAGCTCCACCGCCGATAGGTCGGCGTCCGGCCGCACTCCGCCCGAAGCGCGCAGCGCGACGCTGAGGTTCCGCCCTTCCGTCGACGAGCCGCGCGCCGCCTGCCGCAGCGCATCCACCTGGTCGCCGGGCACGCCGCCGATATCGCGGGGGCCAGGCTCGAACACTGCGCCCGAAACCGCGACGCGGGCAGGGGCGAAATCCGAAACCAGCAGCGAGATGCGCGGCGCGTCCTGGTAGTAGTCACCCGCGACCAGGGCGCGGGCGATGTCGTTCGCGACTGCCTCCGGGCTGCGGCCCTGCGCCGGGATCGCGCCAATGAAGGGCACCTTCAGCTTGCCGTCGCGGCTGACGACATAGGCGCCCGAGAACACCTCGTCGTCGGGAATGTTCAGCTCCAGCAGATCGTCGCGGGACAGGATCTCGCCCAGCAGCGCCGAGGGCGTCACGCCGACACCCTTGCCGGCGCCCGGCGCGCCGCCGCGCCAGGGGATGCAGTTTTGAGCGTTGATCAGATCCGACTTCAGCGTCTTGGTGCCCTGCGCCATCGGCGTGGGACTGCGGTACTGCGCCTGGTAGGCCTGTCCCGCGTCGACATTCTCGATGTTGTCTGCGGGCGTGAACGAGGCGCAGGACGCCAGCGCCGCCAAGGCGCAGCTCGCCAAGCCCGTTTTCACTGCCCGTCTCAACCTCTTCGCGCCCCGTCTGTCTGCGTCGGCTTGGGCGGAACAATAGTCGCCGCTTTGCGCCAAGTCCACGCGTTCGGGCAATGACCTATCCCTCGGTATAGAACTGTGTCCTTCCGCGCATCCCTCCTGTCCCAAGGCGGACGCGCAATGCCCGGTCCCGGCGGTTATCCCTTTGGCAACGCAACGCCCAAGATGGAGCGCCACCGCATGACCGCACTGGTCGACCGCATCGGACCTTTCGCCCGTAACCTCGCGGCCTACTCGGCCTCGGAGGTCGCGGCCAAGGCCTCGCGGCTGCTGGTCGTCGTGGCCGTGGCGCGCACCATGGACGCGGGCGCGATCGGCCTCGCCGCCGCTGCGATGGCCGCTTCGGACATCCTCAAGGCGCTGACCGAGAACGGCGCGGTGCAGCGGATCATCGCCGCGCCCGAGCACGAGCTTGCCGCCACCTGCGCCACGGCCCGCCGGATCTTCTGGGCCTGGTGCCTGGGCCTCTTTGTGCTGCAGGTCGCCGTCGGTGCCGCGCTCTGGGCGATGGGCGGCAGCGCGATGCTGTTCGGCCTGATCTTCATCCTCGCTTGCGAGTACCTCTTCATGCCCGCGGGGCTCGTGCAGGTTGCGCTCGCAATGCGCGAGGGCCTGCTGAAGCAGACCGCGATGATCGCGGGGGCGCAGGTCGTCGGCGCGAACCTGATGTCGGTGGTCCTGGCGATCTTCTGGCCCGGCGCGCTGGCGCTGGTGCTGCCGCGTCTGCTGTCCGCGCCGATCTGGTTGGTCGCGGTGCGCCGCCTGCGCCCTTGGACGGCGGACCTTTCGCAGGGCTACGCGCCGCTCAAGCCCTTCATCACGTACGGCTGGGCCGTGCTGGGGGTCGAGGTCGTGCAGGCCGCGCGCCTCCAGGCGGACAAACTGGTCATCGGTGCGCTGATGGGCGCCGAGGTACTGGGTCTTTACTTCATGGCGTTCAACGCCGGGCTCGGCCTCGCCACCTCGTTCTCGATGGCCTTCTCCCGCGTGCTCTTCCCGCATCTCTGTGCCGCCGCCGACCGGGCCGAGGCGCTGCGCCGCGCGCTGCTGCTGGCCGTCGGCATCATCGGCCCCGCCGTGGTGCTGCAGGCGCTGATGGCCCCGGTCTACGTTCCGATCCTCTTCGGCGAGAAATGGGCCCACCTGCACCAGGTCGTCTCGATCCTCTGCCTCGCCGCGATCCCCGGCGTGATCTGGGCCGCCGCCGCCCAGTGGCTCCGCGCCGAGGGCCGCCCGCAGGTCGAGTTCGCCGCCACGCTGGCGATGACCCTCGCGCTGGTCGCCAACACGGTGCTGATGGCGCCGCACGGGCTGGTCGCGCTCGCCGCCGGCTACCTGGCCGTCGCCACCGTCACCCAGCTGGGCGCCGCGCTGGCCCCGCTCACCGCCGCCCTTCGCCCCGTCCCCCAGGAGGCCTGATCCATGCCGCGCTTCTCGATCGTCATCCCCTGCTACAACGCCGCCGAAACGCTGCCCGAGACCCTCGCCAGCCTTCGCGCCCAGAGCTTCGCCGACTGGGAAGCGATCTGCATCGACGACGGCTCGACCGACGCGACCGCCGCCGTGATCGAGGCCGCCGCCGCCCATGATCCGCGCATCCGCCGCGAGGCCAGCCTCGGCAAGGGGCCGAGCGATGCCCGCAACGAAGGTGCCTTGCTCCACGCCAGCGGCGAGATCGTCGCCTTCCTCGATGCCGACGACCTCTGGTGGTCCGAGAAGCTGGCGGTCCTCGACCTCGCCTTCACCGACGAAACCGTCGACGCCTGCTATGGCCGGATCGCCTTCTTCGACAAACAGCCGCACACGGCGCGCGTCTTTTCTACAGTCGTGCCCGGTCCGTTGGGCGTCGCCGACCTTCTGGGAGAGAACCCGGTCTGCACCATGTCGAACGTCGCCGTGCGCCGCGATGTCTTCGCCGCGTCCGGCGGGTTCGACCGCGACATGGTCCACAACGAGGACCTGGAATGGCTGATCCGCCTGACCGGCTCGGGGGCGAAGCTGATCGGCCTGCCGCAGATGATGGTCTGGTACCGCGCCAGCCCCACAGGCCTGTCCTCGGACCTGGAGGCCATGCGCAAGGGCCGCGAGGCTGCGCTCGCCAGCGCCCGCAAGCTGGGTTTCACCCCCAGCCCCGCAGACGAGGCGGTGCACCTGCGCTACCTCGCGCGCCGTGCGCTGCGCCTGCAGGGACCACGCATGACCGCGCTGCGCCTGACCGCGACGGCGCTGCGCACCAGCCCCGCGGGCTTCTTCGCCGACCGCCGCCGGGGCGCATTCACCGCCGCCGCCGCCATCCTCAACCCGCTGCTGCCGCGCCGCCTGTCGGGCGCGCTCTTCGCCCGCTGAAAGGAGCCGTCATGCCCCACGCCACGATCGTCGTCCCCGCCTACAACGTCGCCGCCACCATCGGCGACACGCTGCGCTCGCTGCTGGCCCAGACCGCCACCGATTTCGAGATCGTTGTCGTCGACGACGGCTCCTCCGATGACACCGTCGCCGTCGTCCGCAGCTTCGACGACCCGCGTATCCGCCTCGTGCAGCAGGCCAATCGTGGCCTCGCCGGGGCGCGCAACACCGGCATCGCCGAGGCGCGCGGCCAGTTCGTCGGCTTCTGTGACAGCGACGATCTGTGGCTGCCCGGCAAGCTCGCCGCGCACCTCGCGCACCTGCGTGCCAAGCCCGGCGTCGGCATCAGCTATTCCGGCTCCGAATTAATCGACGAGCAGGGCCGCTCGATGGGCATCACCCAGTCGCCCCGCCTGCGCGGCGTCGACGCGGCCCATGTCTTCAAGCGCAACCCGATCGGCAACGGGTCGGCCCCGGTGATCCGCCGCGAGGCGCTGACCGATCTGTCCTGGCGCCCCAGTACCGAGACCGAGCGCGACTGGGTCTTCGACGAGACCTTCCGCCAGTCCGAGGACATCGAGTGCTGGCTGCGCCTGATGCTCACCACCGGCTGGCAGATCGAGGGTGTGCCCGGCGCGTTGACGCAGTACCGCGTGAACCAGGGCGGGCTCTCGGCCAATACCGAGCGCCAGTTCGCCGCCTGGCAGCGCATGGTCGACACGCTCACGCCGCACAACCCGACCTTCTTCGCGCGCCAGACCCCCGCCGCCCGCGCCTATCAGCTGCGCTACCTCGCGCGCCGCGCTGTCAGCGACCGTGACGGCGCCCGCGCGCTGGAACTGGTGCGGCTGTCGCTGGCCTCCTCGGCCCGGCCACTGGTCGAAGAGCCCGCCAAGACCCTGACCACAGGCGCCGCCGCCCTGGTCCTCGCCCTGATCGGCAAGTCCGGCTTCGCCCGTCTCGAAGCCCTTCTGCGCCGCCCCCCCCGTACCGAAGGAGCCTGAGTCATGACCACCATCGTTCACCTGATCGACGACACCACCGCCGGCGGCGTGATGCGCGTGCTGGAGCATCTCGAGACCGATCCCACGCTGGGCGCCTTCGCCACCCACAGGATCCAGACCGTCGAGCGCGGCCGCTTCGGTGCCCCGGCGGTCGAGGGCGCGGACGTGATCGTCTCGCACCTCTCGGTCAGCTGGCGCGCCTTGCCGATGCTTGTCGCGTTGCGCGCCCGCTACGCTCACCTGCCGGTAATCCATGTCGAGCACAGCTACACCGAGGCCTTCACCGCCTTGAACGTCTCCCGCCGCGGACGGTTCATGGCCCTGCTGCGCATCGCTTACTCGCTGTTCGACAAGGTCGTCGCGGTGTCGGAAGCGCAGGGCGCCTGGTTGGTCGAGCGCGGTCTCGTCGCCGCCCCGGCGCTGCGCGTGATCCCCTCGGCTGTCGACGTTACGCCCTTCGCCGAACTGCGTCCCGTCTACACCCAGCCCCGCACCTTCGGCGCCATCGGCCGCCTCGACGCCCAGAAGGGCTTCGACCGGCTGATCGACGCCTTCCGCGCCACCGACCGCGAGGATCTGCACCTTCGCATCATCGGCGACGGCCCGGAACGCGAGGCGCTGGAGGCGCGCGCCGACGGCGACAGCCGCATCAGTTTCACCGGCTTCGTCTTCGACGCGGCCTCGGCCATGGACGAGCTGGACGCCGTCGCGATGCCCTCGCGCTGGGAGGCCTACGGCCTTGTCGCGCTCGAGGCCCGCGCCGCCGGGCGTCCGCTGCTGGTCTCGCCCGTCGACGGACTCGAGGACCACGTCGCTGCAGGCGCGACTGTTGTGGAAGGCGACAGCGTTGCCGACTGGACCCGCGCCATCACACGGCTGGCGGACAGCGGCCCCGCCCTCCACATCGCCGTCGCTCGAGCCCGCAAGGACGCGATGCAAGCCACCGAGCGTTTCGCCGGCGCCTGGGCCGCGCTGGTCGGCGAGCTGGTCGCGACGGACGGCAAGACGCGCAGCGCCTCCGACGCTGCCTGACACCACGGACGCTCCGATCCAGGCGGAGCGCCCGGCACCCGAAGCCCCCCTGCCGGGCCTCTCGGTGCGAAAGCCCGCCGCCCGGTGCACCCGGCGCGGCGGGCTTTCTGCGTCTCGGCGCGACAATCCCGGCCGCGACAGAACGAGCGGTCGCCACAGCCGCGACATGCGCTATCCTCCGCGCAAGGACGGATCAGGGGGAGAGTGACGATGAGCAACGACGTGATGAAATCCGGCAATGTCGCCGTGGTAACCGGAGGCGCCGCCGGCATCGGCTTGGCCGCCGCGCAGCGCTTTGCGAAACGCGGCATGACGGTGGTCGTGGTCGACGTCCGCAAGGAATTGTTCCCTGACGCCGAAACATCGCTCCGGGAAGCAGGCGCGCCCGAGGTCATGGCGCGCGCCGTAGATGTCTCCGACCGCGCGGCGGTCGACGCCTTCCGCGACGAGGTGATCGCCGCCTATGGTCATATCGACCTGCTGATGTGCAACGCGGGCATCCAGCCCGGCAGCGACATCTTCGACAGCAAGCAAACGTGGGCCCGCGTGCTCGAGGTCAATCTCTGGGGCGTGGTCAACTGCTGCCAATCCATCGCGCCCGGCATGATCGAGCGCGGCCGCCCCGCGATCGTCATCAACACCGGCTCCAAGCAGGGGATCACCACGCCGCCGGGCGATCCGGCCTACAACACGTCAAAAGCCGGCGTGAAGGTCTTCACCGAGGCGCTCGCCCACCACCTGCGCGAGGTCGAGGCGAATGTCTCGGCGCATCTGCTGATCCCGGGCTTCGTCTTCACCGACCTGACCCGCCACGACCGGACCGAGAAACCCTCGGGTGCGTGGACCCCGGACCAGACCGCCGATTTCCTAATGGAGCGGCTGGCGATGGGCGATTTTTACATTCTATGCCCGGACAATGACGTCTCCCGCGAGATGGACCAGAAACGCATGGCCTGGGCGATGGGGGACATCATCGAGAACCGCCCCCCGCTCTCGCGCTGGCACAAGGCCTGGAGCGAGGCGTTCGAGGACTTCCTCGCCAAGGACGACTGAAGCCGTTTTCGGGTAGGGTGCTTTCGACACGCAGGCACCGATGGGGAACGGCATGGAGTTGCGCAAGGCAACGTACACGGACGCCGAGGCGCTGGCGCGGATCCACCGCGCGGCCCGCAGAAAGGCCATGCCCTGGCTCCCGGTGCTTCACTCCCCCGAGGGCGACCGGAAATTCTTCGGCAACACGGTCCTCTCGACCGAGGACGTACGCTTGTTCGAAGACGGTGGGCAGGTCATCGGCTTCATCGCCACAAAGGACGACTGGGTGAACCACCTCTATGTGGATCAGGCCCATTGGCGTCGCGGCGTTGGCTCGCGTCTGCTGGAGATCGCGAAAGCGGACGCGCCCCGGCTGCAACTATGGACCTTCCAGGGAAACGACGGTGCGCGCCAATTCTATGCGGCGCATGAGTTCACGGAAGTCGAATTCACCGACGGGCGGAACAACGAGGAAAAGACGCCCGATGTCCGGCTGGTCTGGACCCGAGACGGCTGACCTCGCTCAGGCCGGCAGCGCCTCGATCCGCGCGGCGCGGGCCTCTTTCGCCTCGTCCGCCAGTTCCCGTGCATGCAGGCCCAGGATCATCAGGCCGGGCCAGATCATGTAGGCCTCGATCTCTATGTTCTCGCCCATCGAGAGCAGCACGAAGGTCATGACGATGCCCAGCGGCAGTGCACCGCGGCGGCCTCTGGCGGCGTCCATCAGCGCCAGCCCGGTCTGCCACAGCAGCGGAACCAGCAGCGCGAAGAAGCCGACGACGCCCTTCACGAACAGCAGCCCGTACCAGGTGTGGTGGCTGCCGATGGGCATATACTCGACCAGGTGCGGGCCGGGGCGCACCGTCCCGTGACCGAACCAGAACGCCTCGTTCTGCCAGCGCTCGCCGGCGATGCGCTGCAATGTCTCGCGCACCCGCGTGCTGTCGGCCCGCGCGCCCTTGAAGGCGGCGACGCCGTCCTGAAGGCCGCGCAGCAGCGCCGGGCCGATCATCGCCAGCGAAGCGGTCGCCAGCGCCACCAGCTGCCAGGCCCAGCCGCGCAGGATCAGCGGCATCATCCGCGGGCCGATGGTGCAGGCCACCAGCCCGACCAGCCCCATGCGCGACTTCGACATCAGGATCATCGCGACCCCCGCCGCGATCCCGATGGAGCGCCAGCGGATGTTGCGCTCCTCCAGCGCGAACAGCACCTGGATCACGCCCAGCAGCGCCGCGAAGGGCGACCAGGGCGCATAGAACTGCCAGCGCGGCGTCCACGAGGCCGGATCCCAGGTGAAGAAATAGACGCTGAAATACTCGGGGCCGGGGCCGCCGATCGCCTTCAGCGGCGAGGTGAAGATCTTTTCGGGCAGGCCGATCATAGGCGCGACGGCAAGAATCGGCAGCAGCGCCAGCGTCCAGAGACCGATGACGCACTGGCCGCGCGCCAGCACCTCGCGCCGGATCGGCAGCACCGCGCCCGCCAGCGGGAACAGCGCCATCAGCGCCCAACCCTTGGCCCAGCCGATGCTGCTCTTGATGGTCTGCTTCATGCCCAGCCCCCAGTCGAGATGTCCGACCCAGAGCGCGACCAGCATCACGAGCATGCCCGCGAACCAGCCCCAGACCACAGGCGGGATCGTGCCGGTGGCCCGCAGGTCCTCGCGGATCGCCGGGCCCAGGTAGAGCGACAGCGCCGCAAGCCCGCCCAGGGTCCAGGCCAGTACCGGTCCCACCACGTAGAGCGCACCTACGAAGTAGAGCGGCCATGTGAAGACCAGCGCCTTGTAGACCAGCGCCTCGGCGGGATTGCGGGGCAGGGGACTCATGCCTTGCTTGCCCCGGTGGCCAGCAGGCGGTCGATGACCGGCTGGCGGATCCAGCCCAGCGTCAGGCCCATCAGCAGGAACAGCGTCGCGGCGATCCCGGCGGCGATGGCCAGTTTGCGCTTCGGCGAGGAAGGCTCCTCGGGGAGCGAGGGGTTCTCCAGTACCTGCACCAGCGGGTACGAGGCGAACAGGTCCACCTTCGACGTCTGGCTGCGCGCCATCGCCGAGGCGAAGACGGCTTCGGCGACCGAGAAATCGCGCTGTAGATCCTCCAGCCGCGCCGCAGGCTCCAGCAGGTCGCGGACCCGCGCCTCGGCCTCGGCCAGCTGCGCCCGCAGCGCGCCCAACTCGGCGGCTAGGCCCGCGCGGGCGCTTTCCAGCTGCACCAGCTGCGACAGCAGCTCGGCACGCCCGCCGATGGGGGACATGTCGAGCATCGCGACCTGAACCTCTGGCAGGCCGGTGATCGCACTGGCGCGAGCCAGCGCCCGGCCACGGGTCGCCGCGTGGTTGGCCTGCGCGGAACGAAGCGCCGGGTGGTTGGCGCCGAACTGGCCCTGAGTTTCGGCCAGCGCGGTGGCGTGCAGGCCCATTTCCTCGATGATTGTCGAGAACTCGGTATCCGCGTGCAGGCGCAGCGTCGCGGCGGCCATGATGGCATCGACCCCGAGCGTGGCGCGCAGCGCGGCCACCGCCTGGGTCTTCTCGGTCAGCTCGCTGTCCAGCACGTCGACATTGGCGCGCAGCGCGGCGGTGTCGTCCACAAGGTCATTGTATTGCGAGGCGGTGATCAGCCCGGTCTCGCGCTGCAGGCGGCTGATCTCGGCGCGGGTGGCGGCGACCGACTGGCGGTACTCCTCCAGCGCGCCGCGCCCGCCGTCCTCGCGCACGGTCAGCTCGTCGTTCCGCAGCGCGTCGATCTCGGTAAAGAAGGCGCCCAGCAGTGCATCCAGCCGCGCCTGCGAGTCCTCGGGAGAGTTGCCCACCAGCTCGACATGGATCAGCCCGGTCTGGTCCACCAGGTTCACCCGTGGCTGGCCGAAGTCGCGCCGGATCATGCCGACGGTGCCCGCGGCGGCATCGAGGATCCGGTCGGCGGCCAGCAGACGCTTGTAGGTCTCGGTCGGGCTGACCGAGGGGCTCGAGAACGGAGAGTTCGCGAACGAGGAGGCCTGCCCGATCCGATCCAGGTTGACCGAGGCCGACGCCCCCGAGCCGGGCAGGATCAGCGACATTGACGAGGTGTAGCGCAGCGGCGCGGTCATCAGGTAGCTGCTGACCGGCATCCAGATCGCGGCGGCGCCGATGGCGAACAGGCCAAGATAGCGCGGCAGACGCCCGGCATCGCCGATCCTGCCGCCCCGGAACAGCCGCGCCGCCGACATCTGCCGCAGCGGCGTGCGGAACAGGCGGGGAAGCGGCAGGCGGCGGCGCGGCGCCTCCTCGGCACAGGCGACCCCGGTAATGTCGTCGCAGGCAATCTCGGTCTGAATGTTCATGGCATCTCTCCTTCGCGGGCAGAGATACCGGTTCCCGGCGCGTCCCGGCAGACGCGCCGGGGGATAGGGCAGGGGGCAATCGGAGCGGAACCTAGCCGCCCGGATAGGTCAGAACAGTCCGGCTTCCTTGGCGATCAGCGCCGCCTGGGTGCGGTTCGCCGCGCCGATCTTGCGGTAGAGCGTCTTGACGTGCAGCTTCACCGTGGGCTCGGTCACGTCGAGATCCCGGGCGATCTCCTTGTTGGACTTGCCCTGCGTCAGCCCTTCCAGCACCTGCAACTCGCGCCGGCTGAGCTTTTCCGCCAGCTCGTTCTTCGGCGCGTCCTCGGCGGCGGTCATGAACTCCAGCGGCGCGTACTGCTCGCCCATCGCCATGAACCGGACCGCGTTATAAAGCGACTTCGCCGCCAGCGTCTTAGGCACGAACCCGGCGGCCCCGGCGGCCAGCGCCTTCTCGGCCACATCGCGGGTGGCGACGCCGGACATCAGCGCGACGCGCTGCCCCTCGGCCCGCGCCATCGCCTTCTCCATGCCTGACAGACCGTTCATTCCGGGCATGTTGTAATCCAGCAGGACCAGATCGAACGGGCCTTCCTCGTCGATCTTGACCAGAGCGTCGTCGAGGTTCGCGACGCACACAGTCTCCATCCCGCCCTCGCTCTGCAGGAACAGGACGAGCGTGTCACGCAACAGGTCGTGATCGTCGGCGATCAGGATCTTCATGTCTGCTCTGGGCCTCTTGACCGGGTTTTGCCGACAATAGCGGCGCTTTGCGCGTGCGAACAAGCCTGTTTGGCACAATTCCTATCCGCGTGGATAGCGCGCCGCACCGTCCGGCGAGCGCGGGCGCCCGGTCGGCACCGATGCGCCCCCCGGAACGGACAGGGCGCTGACCGACGGCGCCGCGATCCTCTCCGTCCGCTATGTAGATGGCAGGGCCCGACCCGGGGCATCCCCGTTGCAAGCGAAATGCAAACGGAAGGCCCCCCGCCATGACCATCACTCTGCCGATCCAGACCCGCGATGCCCTCAAGGCTCCCGGCATTCCCGGACTGCCGACGCTTCCCGTCATGGACCTCGACCTGGTCGACGCCACAACCGAAACCACCGTCGACTGGCTTCTGGCCGGCCGCCGCCGCGTCGCTTTCCTAAACGCCCACTGCGCCAACGTCATGGCCCGCGATACGATGTACGCCGCCGCGCTCGAGACCGCCGACGCGGTGCTGCCCGACGGTATCGGGGTCGAACTGGCCGCCCGGATGACGGGCAAGCGGCTGACCGAGAACCTGAATGGCACCGACCTGACCCCGCGCCTGCTCCGCGCTGCCGCGGCCCGCGGCAAGTCGGTGTTCCTGTTCGGTGCCGGGCGCGGTGTCGCCGAGGCCGCCGCCGCGCGGCTGGCGCTCGACATCCCGGGCCTGCGCATCGCCGGCGTGCTCGACGGGTTCGAGGGCGCTGCCGACGATGAGGCCGCCGTTGCCCGGATCAACGACTCCGGCGCCGACATCCTGCTGGTCGCCATGGGCGTGCCGAAACAGGACCTCTGGCTAGCCCGGAACATGGACCGCCTGCAGCCGAGCCTCGCGATGGGCGTCGGCGCGCTCTTCGACTTCCTTGCCGGCCGCGTCACCCGCGCGCCCGCGCCAGTGCGCCGGGCCAAGCTGGAATGGGCCTGGCGCCTGGCGATGGAGCCCCGCCGCATGGCCAGCCGCTACCTGGCCGGCAATTTCACCTTCATGGCCCGCGCCGCGCGCCACGCGGTGTCCACCTCGGCCCGCACTCTCAGCCCGAAGCGCGCGCTCGACGTCGCAATTTCGGGCGGCACTTTGCTGGCGCTCTCGCCGATCCTGCTGACGGTCGCTGCAGCGATCAAGCTGGACAGCAAGGGCCCGGTTCTCTTCAGCCAGACCCGTGTCGGCCGCGACGGCACTCCCTTCAAGGTCTTCAAGTTCCGCACCATGCACACCGACGCCGAAGCCCGCCGAGCCGCGCTGCTGTCCCAATCGGACCGCGAGGGCGTCTGCTTCAAGTCGCGCAACGATCCGCGCGTGACCCGCGTTGGTCGCCTGCTGCGCCGCTACTCTATCGACGAGCTGCCGCAGATCCTCAACATCCTGCGCGGCGAGATGTCGGTCGTCGGCCCCCGCCCGGCGCTGCCCGAAGAGGTCGCCGCCTATCCCGACCGCGCCCTCGGCCGGCTCGCCGTTCGCCCCGGACTGACTGGTCTGTGGCAGGTTTCGGGGCGTGCCGACATCGGTTTCGACAAGATGATCGACATGGACCTGGCCTATGCCCGCTCGGCGACGATCATTCTGGATATCGCCCTGATCGCAATGACGTTTCGGGCAGTTCTGACGGGCAAGGGAGCGTACTGAACCCGCCCTGCGATACGTCCGACCTATCCGTTGGGATAGCCGCGCCTACTCCCCTGCGCGGCTGTCCCCTCGTCCGTATCGTGCTACGTGATGGAGGTATTCCACACGGAAGGGGAAGTCATGACTACCGAATTCCGCACCGCTTTCGCCGCGTTCGCCACCGCCGCCGCGCTGGCCTTCGGCGGGGCCGTCGCAGCCCAGGACCTCCCGGCGCCAAGCGGCGAGGTGGTGCTGACCGTAACCGGTAAGATCGGACAGACCAACGTCGATGCGGCGGCGCAATACGACATGGACATGCTGCAGGCGATGGACAGCCGCAGCTTCACGACCGAGACCATCTGGACCGACGGCGCGCAGACTTTCGAGGGCGTTGGCCTCGACACGCTGCTGGAAAGCCTTGGCGTCTCCGAAGGTACGCTGACCGCCACCGCGATCAACGACTACGCGGTCGAGATCCCGATTTCGGACGCGGTCGCGGACGGCCCGATCATCGCCTATGCCCGCAACGGCGAGGGCATGTCGGTGCGGGACAAGGGGCCGCTCTGGATCGTGTATCCCTATGACGATAACTCGGACTACCAGAGCGAGCAGGTCTATGCCCGCAGCATCTGGCAGCTTGACCGGCTCGACGTCGGTGAGTGATCTCTGAACCCTGAAGAGCGCGTGGTCGGATGGCGCAATCGAGATCCGGCGGCCGGCTGGTCTCCTGGCTGAGGTACACCGTCATCGGCGCAGGCATCGGGCTCTGCATCGTCGCCATCGCCGTGCTCGCCTTCGAGGTCCGCAAGCAGCTCGACGAGCTGGGCACTGCGAACTCTGACAACGTCCAATGGACCCTTTCGCAGCTCGAAGTCGAGTTTACCGCCTTCCAGTTAGCCCTGCACGAGGCCGGTCACGAAGCGCCGCTCTCGGATGTCCGGCGCGCTTTCGACATCTTCTACAGCCGGGTCAGCACCGTCTCGGGCGGCCTGGCCTACAACGAGTTGAACGACGATCCGGTCTTCGCCGCCGCGGTGCTAAAGGTCCGTACCTTCCTCGACCGGACGGTGCCGCTCATCGACGGCGAGGCCTCGGCGCTGGAGGCCGATCTTCCCCGGCTGCAGGAAGTGGCGGGTGAGACCCGGGATGATGTGCGCCGCATCTCGCTGCGTGGCCTCGAGCAATTCGCCAGGGTCTCGGATGCGCGCCGCGAGGATATCGCGGACACCATGTTGCACCTCGGCGTGATCACCACGGCGCTTGTGGCCGCGATGATCCTGTTCACCGTGATGCTTCTGAAGCAGATCCGTGTCAGCGAGCGCCGCGCCGAAGAGCAGGAACTGACCGCGACGCGGCTCCGGACCATCATCAGCACCTCGCTCGATGCGGTGATCGTGGTCGACGAGGACGGCACCGTGCGCGAGTTCAACGGCGCCGCCGAGCGGATCTTCGGCTACACGCGCGCCGAGGTCATGGGCAGCGCGATGCACGAGCTGATCGTCCCCGAAAAGTACCGTGCCGCCCACAAGAAGGGCATGGAGCGGTATCGCAAGACCGAGGAACGCCGCGTGATCGGCGCAGGCCGGATCGAGATCGAGGCGATGCGCAAGTCGGGCGAGGTATTCCCGGTAGAGCTGTCGGTCGATGCCGCCGGCCGCGAGGAAGGCGAGCTTTTCGTCGCCTATATCCGCGACATCACCAGCCGCAAGAAGGCCGAGGCCGAACTGGTCGAGGCCCGCGACCGCGCACTTGCGGGCGAAAAGGCCAAGGCCGAGTTCCTCGCCGTGATGAGCCACGAGATGCGCACGCCGCTCAATGGCCTGCTCGGCACGCTGAACCTGATCCGGGATACCGAGCTGACCAGCGAGCAGGAAAATTTCCTCGATATCATGGATACTTCGGGCCGGCTGCTGATGCACCACGTCAACGACGTGCTCGACATCTCCAAATACGAGGCCGGCAAGATCGAGATCGCGCGCAAGCCGTTCGAGGTGGACGAGCTGCTGCACGAGATCGTCGATAGCCAGCAGAGTGTTGCGAAGGTGCATGGCAACGAGCTGACCTGTCAGTGGGTCGGCGATCCCGCCGGCTGCGTGGTCGGCGACGCGGTGCGCCTGCGCCAGATCCTGCTGAACCTTGTCGGCAACGCGCTCAAGTTCACCCGGCACGGCAGCGTGACCGTCGAAGCCGAGACGCTGACCGATACCGGCGCTCAGCAGGTCGAGTTCCGTGTCATCGACACCGGGATCGGCATCTCCGAGGACGATATCGACCGGGTGTTTTCGGACTTCGAAACGCTCGACACCACCTATGGCCGGCAGACCAGCGGCACCGGGCTCGGGCTCGGGATCGCGCGGCGCCTGGCGCATACCATGGGCGGAGAGATCGGCGCCGAGAGCGTCGAGGGCGAGGGCAGCGTATTCTGGGTGCGCCTGCCGTTGCCCGACTATGACGGGGTCGAGGAGGTCGCCAAGCCCGACGCCGAGAAGCGGCGCGCCCCGGCGCTCGACGTGTTGATTGTCGAGGACAACCGCATCAACCGCGTCGTCCTGCGCGCCATGCTGGAGCGTGAAGGCCACAAGGTTACCGAGGCGGGCGACGGCGAAGAAGGCGTGGCGATCGCCGGCACACGCCGGTTCGACGTGATCCTGATGGATATTTCCATGCCGGTGATGGACGGGGTCGCGGCGACCCGGGCAATACGCGACGGCGGTGGTGCCTCGCACGCCGCGCCGATCCTGGCCGTCACCGCGCATGCGCTGCCCGCCGACCTCGAGACCTTCCGCTCCGCCGGCATGAACGCGCACCTGACCAAGCCGATCACCCGTGAGGCGCTGGCCGAGCAACTCCACCGCCACGTCGGATCCCGCAAGCCGGTCGCCCCGCCCGCGCCGGCCCCGGGCGAGGTGCCGCTGATCGACAAGCCCAAGATCGAGGAACTGCGTGAGGGCCTTGGCAACGGACCTGTCATCGATCTGCTCAAGCGACTCCGGGAAGAAACCGAAAGCACTGTCGGCACGCTCCGCACCCGCGCCGACGACCTGACCGACGACGAGGTCTACGCTCTGCTCCACCGGCTTGCCGGGGCGGCGGGAACGCTGGGCCTGTCCCGGCTCCACGCCGAGCTATCCGTCCACCAGACGCGGGCGCGGGCGGGGACGCTGACGGACATCCGCGGCGCGGCCGATACGCTCGACGCGATCTGGACCGAAAGCTGCGAGGAACTGTCCGAATACTGCCATTGACGCAAGGTTGCCGTCGGCTCCGGCCAGCGCCCCTGATCTGGATCAAGTCGCCCGGCGCGGACCTGTCCTAGAGCAAACCTGCCGGCGCAAGGGCCGGCTGGTGAGGGACGCAGGATGACCCAGTCGGACAACAGCGGCGACGTCGATTTCGTGCCGGCTCCCGACCGGCTGCGCGAGGTGTCGACGCTGCTCGACCGCGAGACGCGCTCGCGCCTCGCCAAGCTCACCCACGGCATATCGCCCGCCGCGCTCATCGACGTGTGGACGGACTGGGGTCTGCACATCCTGTTCTCGCCCGGCCGGCGGGCGGAACTGGCGCAGCGGGCCGTCACCCAGGGCTTCGACCTCTGGCGCTATGGCATGATGCAGGCAATGGGCGGCGATCCCGACCCGATCATCGAGCCCGATGCCCATGATCGGCGCTTCCGCCATCCCGGCTGGGCCAAGCCGCCCTACAGTCTCTACGCGCAGGGCTTCCTGCTGGCGCAGGACTGGTGGCGCAACGCGACCACCGACATTCGCGGCATGAGCGCCGGCAAGGAACGTGCCGCCGCCTTCATGATGCGCCAGCAACTCGACGCGTTCGCGCCCTCGAACCTGCCATGGATGAACCCCGAGGTGATCGAGCGCACCGCAGAGGAGGGCGGGGCGAACCTGCGCCGCGGCGCGGAATACCTGCTCGAGGACATGCGCGACATCGCCGCCGGCCGCTCGGCCGGGGCCGACAGTCCCTACGAGGTCGGCGAGAACCTCGCCGTCACTCCCGGCAAGGTGGTCTACCGCAATCATCTGATCGAGCTGATCCAGTACGCGCCGAAGACCGGCACCGTCCGTCCCGAGCCTGTGCTGATCGTCCCGGCCTGGATCATGAAGTACTACATCCTCGACCTCTCGCCCGAGAACTCGATGGTGCGCTACCTCGTGGGTCAGGGCTTCACCGTCTACATGATTTCCTGGCGCAACCCGGGCGCCGGGGACCGCGAGCTTGGCATGGCCGACTATCTGCGCATGGGGCCGGGGGCGGCGCTGGCCAAGGTCCGCGAGATCACCGGCACGTCCAAGGTTCACCTGACGGGCTATTGCCTGGGCGGCACGCTCGCCGCGATCCACGCCGCGGCGCTGGCGCGCGAAGGCGACGACAGCCTCGCCAGCCTGTCGCTCTTCGCCGCGCAGACCGACTTCACCGAGGCCGGAGAGCTGACGCTCTTCATCAGCGAAGGCGAGGTGGATTTCCTCGAGGACCTGATGTGGTCGGTCGGCTATCTCGACGCCAACCAGATGTCCGGCGCTTTCCAGATCCTGCGCTCGAACGACCTGATCTGGTCGCGCATCCAGCGCCATTACCTGCTCGGCGAACGGGCCGCGCCGAACGACCTGATGTCCTGGAACCAGGACAGCACGCGGATGCCCTATCGGATGCACTCCGAATACCTGCACAAGCTGTTCCTGCAGAACGACCTCGCCAACGGCCGGTTCGAGGTCGACGGCGCGCCGGTCTTCCTCAGCGACATCCGGGTGCCGATCTTCGCCGTCGGCACCGAGAGCGACCACGTCGCGCCCTGGCGCTCTGCCTACAAGATCGCCGCCCTCTCGGACGCGGACACCACATTCGTGCTGACCAATGGCGGGCACAACGCGGGCGTCGTCTCCGAGCCCGGCCACCCGAACCGGCATTACCGGATACGAAGCCATCACCATGGGAACGTTCACCTTTCTGCGGACGCCTGGATGCGTTCGGCGAAAGTGCGCGAGGGGTCCTGGTGGCCCGAGTGGACGCTCTGGCTGGGGGCGCATTCCGGCCTGAAGATCGCACCGCCCGAGATGCCGGTTGCGCTTTGCGATGCGCCGGGCACCTATGTGCACATGAAATGACTGGGGCCCCGCGCATGGACATGATCGAGAATCGCACCTTCGACGAGATCGAGGTCGGCGACACCGCCGAGCTGACCCGCGTGCTCACCGCGAAGGACATCGATCTCTTCGCCATCGTCTCCGGCGACGTTAACCCGACCCATGTCGACCCGGAATTCGCGGCCGGCAGCGAAGAGCACCACGTCGTGGCGCACGGCATGTGGGGCGGCTCGCTGATCTCGGCGGTGCTCGGAACCGAGTTGCCGGGACCGGGCACGATCTATCGCGACCAGCGCCTCAGCTTTCACCGGACCATGACCCAGGGCGACCAGGTCACCGTGCGCGTGCAGGTCACTGGCAAGGATCCCGCGACCGGAGAGGTCCGGCTCGCGTGCAGTTGCCTCGACGCCTCGGGGGATCTGCTGATCGACGGCGAGGCGGTGGTCGTCGCCCCGCGCCAGAAGATCCGCCGCCCGCGCAGGGTGATGCCCGAGGTTCTGCTGCGCCGCCCCGGCGCGAGCCTCGACGAGCTGGTGAAGATGACCGCTCCGCTCGATCCGATCGTGACGGCAGTGGTCCATCCCTGCGACGTCGCCTCGCTCGAAGGCGCGCTGACCTCGGCCCGGCTCAGCCTGATCGAGCCGGTGCTGATCGGCCCCGAGGCCCGCATCCGTGCCGTCTCGGCCGAGGCCGGTCTGGACCTTTCCGCCGCCCGCATTGTCGACGCGCCCCACAGCCACGGCGCCGCCGCGCAGGCCGTGGCCATGGTCCGCGCGGGCGAGGCCGAGGCGCTGATGAAAGGCGCGCTTCATACTGACGAGATCATGGCCGAGGTCGTCGACCGCCAGACCGGTCTGCGGACCGAGCGCCGGATGAGCCATGTCTTCGTACTCGACGTGCCCGGCTACCCGCGCCCGCTGCTCGTCACCGACGCCGCGATCAACATCGCCCCGGACCTCGAAACCAAGGCCGACATCATCCAGAACGCCATCGAGCTCGCGCACGCCATGGGTCAGGAAGCGCCCCGCGTCGCCATCCTCTCGGCGGTCGAGACCGTCTATCCCAAGGTGCCCTCGACCATCGAGGCGGCGGCGCTCTGCAAGATGGCCGACCGGGGACAGATCACCGGCGGCCTGCTGGATGGCCCGCTGGCCTTCGACAACGCGATTTCCCCGGCGGCGGCAAGCGCCAAGGGCATCGTGTCGAAAGTGGCGGGGCAGGCCGACATCCTCGTCGCGCCGGACCTCGAGGCGGGAAACATGATCGCCAAGCAGATGATCTATCTCGCCGGGGCCAAGGCGGCCGGCATCGTGCTCGGTGCGCGGGTGCCGATCATGCTGACCAGCCGCGCCGACGACAGCGCCGCCCGCGTCGCCTCGGCCGCGCTGGCGCTGCTGCTGCGCCGCCACGCCGGAACGAAAGCCTGAGGCTCACTCTGCCGGTGCCATCCGCGCCTGCGCCGGAGTCATCCCGGTCCAGCCGTGGAACGCCCGGTAGAACGAGTTGGGATCGCGGAACGCCAGCAGGTAGCTGATCTCCTCGGCCGACATGTCACCGCGCCGCAGATAGGTCAGCGCAAGGTCGGTGCGGGTCTCGTCGAGGATCCCCTGAAAGGTCCGCCCCTCGGCTTTCAGATGCCGCTGGAGGCTGCGCTTGCTCAGGTGCAGCCGCGCGCACACCGCCTCGGCCGAGGCCTTGCCCGACGGCAGAACGTCCAGCAGCACCGCGCGCACCCGCTCGGCCACGCTGTCGCACACCTCCGCCGCGCGCAGCTGCCCGGTCAATTCGCGCTCGATCATCCGGTAGAACTCGGTGTCCTCCGAGATCAGCGGCCGATGCGCGTCCGCCAGCGCCAGCTCCATCGCCGCACGTGGCCCACGCTGAGCCGGAGCGCCGGTGAATTCTCTGAAGGCGGGCGTCGCCTGCGCAAGGTCCGGCAGCGTCACCATGCGCGGCACGATCCGGTGCCCGGTAAACCCTCGCGCGCTGGCCAGAAAATAGACGATCTCGAAAGCGGCCATGTTCGCAGGCATCGCCGTGCCCGGCTCGGAGGTTTCGAAACTGACCAGCAGCGCGCCATCGCTGCGCTCCAGGATCAGCCGGACCGGCGCGCAGAGCGGTTTGAACAGCGCCATCCGGCTCAGCCCGATCTCCACATTCGGACTGCACGAGAACGCCAGTGCGGCCGGAACCCAGGGCCCGGTGGCGGCAGCCCGGCCCAGCATCACCGGCAGGTCCGGCTGCGGGCATTCTGCCTCGATCGCGGGCCAGAGCGCAAAGAAGGTTGCGGCATCCACCGCCGCGTCCTCGCGGTGCAGGAAATCCGCGCTCAATCCGACACGGGCCAGCACCCGCGCCTCGGAAAGGGACAGCGCGGTGCAGACCTGCCGGATCGACTTGGTGATCGGATATCTTCGTGCCTGCAACCAGACGCCCTCCGTCCCCTCGGATTACTGTGTCACCCGCGCACACACCGGCCTTGGTCTGTCCTCGCGCAGCGCCTGGCGCGGTATGTTGGCATTTTGGCGCGATCCGCAAGTACCCATGTCACAATCCGATGCTATGTATGAACCCAGACCGAAACGACCACGGACCTTCCGACGATGAAGATCGCTTTCACCGTGAACGGCCAGCCGCAAGAGGCCGACGTCCCCGAGGACATGCCGCTCCTTTGGGTGCTGCGCGACGAGCTGGGGCTGACCGGTACGAAATACGGTTGCGGCATCGCGCAGTGCGGCGCGTGCACCGTGCACTTGGACGGGCAGGCGGTCCGCTCCTGCCAGGTGCAGGCACGCGAGCTGGATGGCACCGAAGTGCTGACCGTCGAGGGGCTCGGCCAGCCCGAGGCGCTCCACGCGGTACAGCAGGCCTGGGTCGCGCATCAGGTCGCGCAATGCGGCTACTGCCAGTCGGGCCAGATCATGCAGGCCGCCTGGCTGCTCGACATGAACCCCGAGCCGACGGACGAGGACATCGACGCCGTCATGTCCGGCAACCTCTGCCGCTGCGGCACCTATCCCCGGATCCGCGCCGCGATCCACGACGCCGCCGCGAAGCTGAGGGCCTGAGCATGGGACGCATCCGCACCTTCACCCGCCGTGCCTTCCTCGTCGGCTCGGTCGCCGTTGCGGGCGGCGTCGCCTTCGGCACCTACATGGTCCGCAAGCCGCACGCCAACCCGCTCGCCGATGGGCTGGCCGAGGGCGAGGCGACCTTCAATCCCTGGGTCCGCATCGGTCCCGACGGTGTCACGCTGATCGCGCCGCACACGGACCTCGGGCAGGGCGTGCGCTCGGTGCAGGCAGCGCTGATCGCCGAGGAACTGGACATCGATCCGGCGGCGGTGACAGTCGAAACCGGCGTGCCGTCGCCCGCCTATTACAACGCGGGTCTCGCGGACGAGGGCGTGCCCTTCATGCCGCAGGACGACAGCTTCCCGGCGCAGATGGCCCGCGGCGCGGTCGGCGGGGTGATGAAGGTGCTGGGGATGCAGGTCACCGGCGGCTCCAGCACGATCCCCGACAGTTTCGACAAGCTGCGCCATGCGGGCGCGGTGGCGCGCGAGACGCTGAAGGCCGCTGCCGCGCAGCGCACCGGCGTCGCGGCCTCGGATCTCAAGACCGGGGACGGCGCGGTGATCCTGCCCGACGGAACTGCGATCCGCTATGAAGACCTCGCCGCCGAAGCGGCGCAGATCCCGCCGGTCACCGATGTCGCCCTGCGCTCCCCCGAGGACTGGCGGCTGATCGGCAAGCCGATGCAGCGGCTCGACATTCTGCCCAAATCCACCGGCACCGCCGAATACGGGATCGACTTGCAGATGGAGGGGATGCTCAACGCCACCGTCCGCTTCAACCCACGTCAGGGTGGCGCGCTGAACGGCTATGACGCCAGCGCCGCCGAAACCATGCCTGGCGTCCGGCAGGTCCTGCCCGTGACCGGCGGCGCGGCGGTGATCGCCGACAACACCTGGAACGCCTTTCAGGCCGCGAACGCCATCGACTTCGACTGGGGCCCCGCACCCTATCCCGCCGAACAGCAGGGCCATTGGGACGAAATCGCCGCCTCGTTCACCGACGAGCGGCTGGACAAGGAATGGCGCCATGACGGCGACGTGCCCGCTGCACTGGGGCAGGGGGCGGCGCTCGAGGCCGAGTACCGCTGCCCATATGCCGCGCACGCCCCGCTCGAGCCCATTGGCGCGACAATCCTCGTCACCGATGCGCGCGTCGATATCTGGGTCGGCCACCAGATGCCGATCTTTGCCCGCGACATGGTCGCCCGCATCACCGGGCACGAGGCCGATCAGGTCCACCTGCACAACCTCTATGTCGGCGGCAGTTTCGGTCACCGACTGGAGTTCGAGAACGTCCGCTATGCCGCCGAGATCGGCACGCAGCTCAAGGGCACGCCCGTCAAGCTGACTTTCAGCCGAGAGGAAGATTTCGCCCACGATTACCCGCGCCAGATCGGCATGGCGCGCGGCACCGGAACGGTCGCGGACGGCAAGGTGACGGCGATGGACCTGTCGATCGCGACGCCCTCCGCCTCCGCCTCGCAGTTCGGGCGGCTGGGCATGGCGATGCCGGGGCCGGACGCACAGATCGTCTCGGGCGCTTGGAACATGCCCTACGACCTGCCCGCGCTGCGCGTCCGCGGCTACCGCGTGCCTGAACTCGCGCCGACCTCCTCCTGGCGTTCGGTGGGGGCGGTGACGGCGGGCTTCTTCGCTGAAAGCCTGCTCGACGAGCTGATCCACGCCGCCGGCGCCGACCCGGTGCAGGAGCGCCTGCGCCTCTGCAACTGGGACGTCGCCCGCAAGACGCTGGAGGCTGCGGCCGAGATGTCGAACTGGGGCACCGATCTGGGCGAGGGCCGCGCGATGGGCGTCGCCATGGTCGTCTCGTTCGGCGTACCGGTTGCCGAGGTCGTGCAGGTCGCGCAGACCGACCGGGGCCTGAAGATCGAAAAGGTCTGGGTCGCCGCCGACGTCGGCCGCGTGGTCGATCCGGTCAACTTCGAGAACCTGGTGCAGGGCGGCGTCGTCTGGGGCCTCGGCCACGCGATGAACGCCGAGATCACCTATTCGGACGGCATGGCGCAGCAGACCAACTATCACGCGCACGAGGGGATGCGAATGCACCAGTGCCCCGAGATCCACGTCCGCGGTCTCGAGAACGGCCATGTGCGCGGCATCGGCGAGCCGCCCGTGCCGCCCGCCGCCCCGGCGCTTGCCAACGCGATCTTCGCCGCGACCGGGCAGCGCCTGCGCGAGATGCCCTTCCACAACCACGTCACCTTCGCCTGAGGTCCCGATGCGCCGCATATCCCTGACCCTGGCCGCGCTCGCGGCCTCCGCCGGGCTGGCCCTCGCCGAGGGTGACGCCCCCGCCAAGATCGACGCGCCCGCACCGGGCAGCGTCTCGACCAAAGACGGCCTCGCCGCCTTCACCCGCATCTTCGAAGTGGTCAGCCACCCCCGCTGCGCCAACTGCCACGTCGGCGAGGACCACCGCCCGATGTGGTCCGGCCCCAGCTACGGCCAGACCCGCCCGCACGGCATGAACGTGATTGCCGGCGAAAGCCGCATGGGGATCGAGACCATCCCCTGCGAGACCTGCCACCGCCGCAACGAGGACTTCGCCGCCGACCCGCACGCGCCGCCCCACGCGGGCCTCGACTGGCGCCTGCCGCCGGTCGAGTTCCAGTGGTTCGGCAAGTCACCTGCGGACATCTGCGCCCAGCTCTCGGACCCCGAGCGCACCGGCGGCCGCGACTGGCTGGCCCTGGCCGAGCACCTGGTCGAGGACGCTGGCCACCGCGGCTTCGTGCTCTGGGGCTGGAACCCCGGCGGCACCCGCGAGCCCGCGCCCCACGATCTGCAAACCCATGTCGACGATATCCTGGCCTGGGGCGCGGCGGGCACGCCATGCCCGGCGGAATGAGGAACACCCGATGACCGACGACCGCCCCTTCGTCCCCGCCGTCCTGCTGCTGTTCCTCGCAGGGCTGCTGCACCTCTCCCTGCTCGCCGTTCCCGGCCCGGCAGGCGCCACAACGGTCATCGTCGCCGCCATCCTGCTGGTGGCGCTGGCGCTGGGTCTTCGCCAGGCATGGCGGTGGCTCGGCTATGTCGCCTTCCTCGTGGCACTCGGCACCGGCATCGCGGCGCTCGGCCTTGCCGTCGCGGACGGCGGCACGCAGAGCCTCATCGCCTGGGGCATTCTCGGCTCCACCTGGCTTGCCGCCGCGACGCTCTTCCTGGAGCTCTGGGCTCCGGCTCCATCCGAGTTCGACGTCTGACGCACCGCAGTGCGCCCCGCGTCAGGGGCGCCTACTCCCCGACCACTCCGGCGACGTTCTGGTCGAAATCCACGACCGAGCCGGTCATCACCCCCGAGTCCGCGCTCAGCATGTAGCTCGCCAGCCCCGCAACGTGCCGAGGCTTGACCAGCATCCCCATCGGCTGCGCGGCCTCCGCGTCCTCCAGCCAGCCGTCCTGCGCACCGTGAAACTCGCGCTGGATCGCGTCCTCGCCGGGCGTGTCCATCCACCCGATGTTGATCCCGTTCACCCGGATCCGGTTCCGCCGAAGCGCATGCGCCGCATTCTTGGTGATCACCGCCAGAGCGCCCTTCGAGGCCGAATAGGGCGCGAGGAAGCTCTGCCCCACATGTGCCGACATCGACAGGATGTTCACGATCGAAGCCGCATGCCCGGCCTCGATGGCCCGCTGCGCCACCCGCTGGATCGCGAAGAACGGAGACCGGGCATTGGTCGCGAACATCAGATCGAAGAACTCGGGCGTGGTGTCGAGGATCGAGCCGCGGTGCGTCAGCGCGCCCGCGTTGACCAGCGCGCTCACCCGGCCCATCCGCTCGGCGGCCTCGTCCACAAGCCGAACGACGCTGTCCGTGTCCGCCAGATCGCTCGCCACGAAGGCCGCGTCGACGCCCTCCGCCGCCGCCTCGCCCCGCGCCACGGTGCGCCCCGAGATCACCAGCTGCGTGCAGCCCTCCGCTCGCAGCCGTTCGGCGATGGCCAGCCCCAGCCCTTGCGTGCCGCCGATGATCAGCGCGGCGGTGTCCTTGTGCAGATCCGTCATCCGGTCCTCCCCCTGTGCCGGCGCCTTCCCGCGCCCGTCCCGAACCAGACACCGACCGCCGTCTCCGCGCAAGCGCCGCGCCACGTTCCGCCGATCCCCGCCACAGCGCCGGTCTCGCTTGACCTCGGCGCGGCTTTGGCGGTCACTGGACCGGCTTTTCCCTGAAGTCACGCCGACGTCGAGAGGCCGAATTGACCAGCTTTTCCATAGTCCAGATCAGCGACACGCATTTGTCGCGCAGCTTCCCGCATTTCGTTCCGAATTTCGAACGCGCCGCCGAGTTCGTCGCCCGGACCAAGCCCGATCTCGTGATCCACACCGGCGATCTCTGCGTCGAGGCCCCGGACCGCCCCGAGGAACTGGCCTTCGTCAGAAAGGCGCTCGACGGTCTCGCGGCGCCCTGGCGCGCGATCCCCGGCAATCACGACATCGGCGACAACCCGGATCTGGACTACGCACCCGCCCGCCAGGTCAGCGCCACCCGGGTCGAGGCCTGGCGTGAGGTCTTCGGCCCCGACCGCTGGTCCCTGCGCAAGGGCGACTGGACGCTGATCGGGCTCGACGCGATGCTGTTCAACTCGGGCCTCGAGGACGAGGCGGCGCAACTCGACTGGCTGAACGAGACGCTTTCCGCCGCGCGCGGCCCGGTGGCCGTGTTCAGCCACAAGCCGCTGTTGCTCGACCGGCTGGACGAGCAGCCCGAGCAGCGGTTCTTCTTCGTGCCGACCGTCAGCCGCCCCGCGCTGGTCGAGGCGTTTTCCCGCGCCGACGTGCGGCTTTTCGCCTGCGGGCATGTCCACCAGGCGCGCGATCACGTGGTCGATGGCATCCGCCACGTCTGGGCGCCGCCGACTTCATTCACGCTGCCCGACACGCTGCAGCGGGCCTTCGGGCACAAGACCTGCGGCGTGGTGCGCTACCGCTTCTCGCCGGACGGATTCGAGGTCGAGTTCCTGAGGCCCGAGGGCATGGTCTCGCCCCCCGACGAGGAGGTCGCGGAAATCTACGCCTGAGCCCGTTCCGCCGCCAGCGCGGCGAAGTGGTCCCTTAGCCGGCGCGTCCCCACGGGCGTGCCGACCATGTCCTGTCCCATCGCGCTCAGGAAGAATCGCGCGGGCCCCGCGATGGATCGGGGAAGCCCCGGCTTCAGCGCCAGCAGCGCCGCCTTGCGCAGCGCGTCGGGCAGATGGGTGATCCGCACGGGCGTGCCCAGTGCAGTGAAAGCCAGCTCGGCGATCTGGTCATGGGTCAGCACGTCCGGCCCGCCCACGTCCAGCCAGTCCCGTTCGGCCTCGATCGCCGCGGCGCTGGCGGCGCCAAGATCCGCGCCATGGATCGGGTTGATCCGGTACTGACCGTCGCCGAACAGCCAGACCCGGCCGCCACGCGCCATGTTCAGGAAATCCGCCATGTCCGAGAAGTAGCCCCCCGGCGCAATCACGGTCGAGGCGACAGGTGCGGCGCGCAGCCGGTCCACGAAGGCCTGTTTCGCCTCGACCAGCGGCACGCCCCGCATTTTGTCGGCGTTCAGCACGTGCACATAGGCGAAGCGCGGCACGCGGGCGCGCATCGCCTCTTCCAGCAGGTTGAGGTTCGCACCGTAGTCCACCTCGCGATAGCCCAGCCCGTCGCGTTGCCGCGTGATCCCAAGGGCCGAGATCACCAGATCCGTCCCCTCCATCACGCCCCGCAGGCTGTCGGGCTGCGTGGCCTCGGCCTCGACGATCTGCTGCGCGCGCAGGTCGCCCGCGCGGTCGGCATCGCGCACCAGCGCCCGGACGTGCCAGCCGGTGTCCGCGTACTGGCGGACAAGATGGCGGCCCAGATAGCCGGTGGCGCCGGCGATGAAGACGGTTCTCATGGGGCGGGGTCCGGGGTTGGAGAAAGGACGACGACAGGCTGGCGGCAGCCTAGCCGAAAGCCGCCCGAAATGGGCGGCTTTCTGGCGTTTACGAAGTTTTTACACTCTTTTCAGCATGTATTTCATGGGGTTAAGGGGGTTTTCACGATGAAATCTCCCTTTTTCACCCTGATTTCAGGTCGGGGCCGTGCCGCCCTCTGGCCCAGCCAGACCGAGCCCAGCACCACGATCGCGCCGCCGATCTGGACCGGGGTCAGGCTCTGCCCCAGCAGCGCCCAGCCCAGCACCACGGCGGTCACCGGGCTCATCATCCCCAGCATGGAGATCGCCGACGGCTCGATACGCGCCACGCCACGGAACCACAGCCAGTAGGTCGCCGCCGCGCCGATCAGCCCGAGCCACAGCAGCCCGCCCAGGTTCTCTCCGGTCAGAGGCGGCAGCGGCGGCTCCAGCAAGGCGGCAAGCGGGACCAGCAGCAGTCCCCCGGCGGTCAGCTGCCAGGCGGTGAAGGTCAGCGGCGGCACCGGCGGCTGCCATTTCCGCGAAAGGACCGTGCCCGCCGCCATCGAGGCCGCGCCGCCGATCCCCGCCGCCAGCCCCAGCGGGGCCAGCGCCGCCTCTGGCCCCAGCACCAGCGCCGCGACCCCGGCCGAGCCCGCCAGCGCCGCGAAGACCGCCAGCCCCCGGACCGGCGTGCCCAGCAGCCCGCGTGCCAGCAGGATCACCAGCAGCGCCTGAAGCGAGCCCAGCGTCGCCGCGACGCCGCCGGGCAGGCGGTAGGCGGTGACGAACAGCAGGCACCAGAAGATCGCGAAGTTGAACGCGCCAAGTATCAGGATCCGGCCCAGCCACGCCCTCGGCGGCAGCTGTCTGGTGATTGCCAGCAGCAGCAGGCCCGCGGGCAGGGCGCGCAGCACCGCCAGCGTGACAGGGTAGTCCGGCGGCAGGAACTCGGTGGTGACGTAATAGGTGCTGCCCCAGATCGCCGGCGCGAGCGCGGTCAGCAGAAGATCGGTGGTACGGGTCATCTCTCGGACCTTTCACGATGAAACATGTCAGCAGGCGATACCGCCCGCAAGCGCGACGCTGGCTCCGATCTGCGCCCGCAGATCCTCCAGCGTCCCGTTGACCAGCCGCGCCCCGGTCTCGCGCACGATGACCGTAGGCACGCGCGAGACCTGCAGCCTGCGGGCCAGCGCCCGGTCGGCCTCGACGGCCTCCCGCGTTGCCGGGTCCCGCATCAGCCGGGCGAACCCCGTCGGGTCGAGCCCCTCGGCCTGCGCGATGGAGACCAGCACCTCCGGGTCCGCGACGTTGCGGGCATGGCTCAGGTGCGCCGCCTGGATCGCATCGAAGATCCGCCAGTGCAGATCCTGTCCGCCCAGCCGCTCGGCGGCCTTGCAAGCCAACGCGCCCGGCAGACCGTGGGGATAGTCGAAGGGGGCGGCGCGCATCGCCTCGATAGCGAACCGCTCGGGCGTGTCGCTTGCGGCCTGACAGGCGGCCCAGTGACCGAGGATCGTCCGCTTCGCCTCGTTCTGAGAGCTGAAGACCTCGGCCATCCGCGCCGGGCTGTCCTGCAGCACGAAGGTCCGGTGGCGGATTTCGAGTGGCAACTCTTCAGCGAGCCGGTGCAGCCGGGGCGAGAGGTTGAAGCACCATCCGCAGACCACGTCGTGAAAGAAGTCGAGCGTGAGGATCGGAGCGGCCATCACGCGGCCTCCGACAGCGCCGGGGCGGCGGCCAGCCGCGCGGCGATCTCGGCGACATGACGGCCCTGGAACCGGGCGCCGTCAAGCTCGGTCGTCGAGGGCAGGCGCGAGCCGTCGCCCCCCGCGATCGTGCCCGCGCCGTAGGGCGAGCCGCCGACCACCTCGTCCATCCGGGTCTGCCCGGAGAAACTGTAAGGCAGGCCGACGACCATCATCCCGAAGTGCTGCAGGGGCAACTGGCTCGACAGGATCGCCGCCTCGTGCCCGCCATGTTGCGAGCCGGTCGAAGTGAAGACCGCGCCGACCTTGCCCACAAGCGCGTTCCGCGCCCAGAGCCCGCCCGCCATGTCGATGAACTGCTTCATCTGCGCGGCCATGCCCCCGAACCGGGTCGGAGTTCCGAAGATGATCGCGTCATAGCCCGGCAGGTCCGCGACCGCGGCCTCGGGGGTGTCGTCCGCGGCATAGCCCGCCGCGGCGCGGACCTCGGCAGGGACCGTCTCGGGCACCCGGCGCAGATCGACGGTCACGCCGGGAACGCTCGCCGCGCCTTCGGCCTCGGCTTCGGCCATCGCGCGAATGTGGCCGTAGGCGGAATAATAGAGCACCAGAACACGGGTCTGGGTTGGGGTTTGAGTGGTGGTCATCTTTGCCTCCTGCAATGCGATGCAGGGAAGATGCGTCGGACGGCGCCCCGGAATAACCGGGCGGGGTGCAAGGCTTTCTTAACGGGGCGTAAACAATCAACCCGCGTCGAGCAGACCCTTCAGGTAGTCGAGGAACGCCAGCGTCTTGGCGTCGGTGCCCAGCCGCGAGGCCGTGACGGCATAGACGAAACGCGGGCTCATCGCGTGGTCCGGCAGCACACGGATCAGCCGCCCGGCGCGTTCTTCTGGGTCCGAGATGAAATCGGGCAGCGCGCCGATCCCCTGACCCGAGATCAGCAGATCCCGCAGCACCAGGCTGCTGCCCACGGTCACACGGGGAGTAAGCGGAACCGCCACCTCGCCCTCGGGGCCGATCAGCGGCCAGCCGGCGGACTGGTCCACCAGAAGGTAGCTGACGGTGTCGTGGCCGCGCAGCGCGTCAGGGCTGGCAGGCGTGCCACGCGCCTCGAGGTAGGCAGGCGCGGCGAAAAGGCGACGTTCGACCCGTGCAAGGCGGCGGGCGATCAGGCCGGAATCCGGCAGTTCGGCGCGGACGCGGATCGAGATATCGTAGCCGCCCTCGACCATGTCGATCACCCGGTCGTCCATCGACAGTTCGACCTCGACCTGCGGGTGCGCAGCCAGAAACCCGGGCAAAGCGGGGCCGAGGACGATCTGCCCGAAGCTTTGCGGCGCGTTGATCCTGAGCCGCCCCTGCACGCTGCCCGCGCCCTGCCGGACGCGCTCCTCGGCGGCGTCGATCTCGGCCAGCAGCCGGCGGGCTTCCTCGTAGTACTGGCGGCCGTGGTCGGTGAGGGCCATCGAGCGGGTGGTGCGCGACAGCAGGCTGCACCCAAGACTGGCCTCGAGCAGCTTCACCTCGCGGCTGAGCAGGGCCGAGGATACGCCGAGGTCCTCAGCGGCGCGCACGAAGCTGCCACGCTCGACGATGCGGCAGTACGCCTTCATGACCGACAACCTGTCCACGCGCGCCTCCGGGTCCGGGTGCGACAGGTGTAGCGCCCTCGGAGCGAGGGAAAAAGACCGCGAGACGGGCTTGGGGAATGTTTACCGCCGCCAGCATCGCCCTCTTGGGGGAAAGGGCGAATATCGCTGCTGCCCACTTTTTGGGGGAGGAGGGCAGCAACTGGCTGGCGGCGGCAACTCGGGGACGCTGGCGATGCGGAGGGAAATCTCCACCGTTCCGGGCGTCCCGTCTTGACGCCGTTACACCAGAGATTGCGGAGCCTCGACAGGGCGCGAACAGATAACCGGGCGGCACTTTCGCGCCATCACCTGTCCATCCGGATAGGGTGCCCCAAGGTCACCCTTGCGCGGCGAGACGCAGATTCTCGGGAGGAGCGCCGTGGTGCAGTGCGACTCGGCGGCCGCCGATCTCGTGGACGGCGACTTCGGTGCCGAAAATCGCGCTGAGCTGCGGACCGGTCAGCACCCGGGCCGGCGTGCCCTCGGCGGCAATGCGGCCGTTCTGCATGGCGACGATCCGATCGGCATGGGCGGCGGCGTAGTTTACCTCGTGGAGGACGATGACCACGGTGCGCCCGTGCCGGTCGGCAAGCTCGCGCAGCTGTTCCATCAGCGCGCGGGCATGGGCCATGTCGAGATTGTTCAGCGGCTCGTCCAGCAGAAGGTAGTCGGTTTCCTGCGCGAAGCTCATTGCGACCAGCGCGCGTTGCCGCTGCCCGCCGGAGAGCGTGTCGAGAAAGCGGTCGGCGAGGTCCTCGAGCCTGAGCGCGGACAGCGCCGCCTCGACCTTGCGGTGGTCTTCGCAGGTCAGGCGGCCGCGCGAGTGCGGAAAGCGCCCGAAGCCGACCAGTTGCCGGACTGTCAGCCGGCTGGAGAACACCTGCTGCTGGCGCAGGATCGCCAGTACCTTCGCAAGGCGCGCGGTCGGGGTGGTGGTTACGTCCAGCCCGTCGACGCGGATCGCGCCGGTCTGTACCGGATCGAGCCGGGCGATCAGGGACAGCAGTGTGGACTTGCCCGCGCCGTTGGGGCCGATCAGTGCCGTGATCCCGCCCTTGGGAATCGTGATGTCGATGCCCCCGAGGATCGGGGTGCCGTCGATGGCATGGCTGACGCCTTTGATCTCGATCATCGGGCTGGCTCCTTCAGGACGAGGAAGAGGAAAGTCAGGCCGCCGAGGAACTCGACGATGACGCTGAGCGTGGTCGACAGGCCGAAGACGCGCTCCAGCAGGGCCTGGCCGCCGACCAGCACCAGCGCGCCGATCAGCGCGGCGGCGGGCAGCAGCAGGGCGTGGCGGTGGTCGCGCATCGCCCGGTGCGCGAGCGCCGAGACCAGCAGGCCGAAAAAGGTCACCGGCCCGACCAGCGCCGTGGAGACCGAAACCAGCAGCGCGACGAGCGCCAGCACCGCAAGAACCGAGCGGCGCCAGGCGACGCCGAGGCTGACCGCCGCCTCGCGTCCCAGCGCGAGCACGTCGAGCGTCGCGCGCATCCGCCAGAGCGCCGCGACCGCAAGCGCACAGACGATGGCCGAAAAGCCTAACAGCTCATTATCCACCGCCGAGAAGCGGGCGAAGGTCGTGGACTGGACGACGGCGAATTCAGACGGGTCGATCATCCGCTCCATCAGGCCGGAGAGGCTGCGGAAGAGAACGCCGAAGATGATCCCCGCCAGCACCATCCGGTGCAGGTCGGTGCGACCGCGCCCCAGCAGCAGGCCGAAGAGAGTCAGCGCGGCGACCAGCAGCAGCCCGGCCTCGACGCCGAAGCGGAGGTAGGGGCCGATCATCGCTGCGCCCAGACCGCCCAGCAGGAACACCGCGCCGGTCTGGAGAAGCACGAAGAGCGCGTCCAGCCCCATGACCGAAGGGGTCAGGATGCGGTTCCCGGCGACGGTCTGGAAGGCCACGGTCGCGGTCGCGATCGAGACGCCGATCACCGCAAGCGCCGCCAGTTTGCTGCCACGGTAGGACAGCACGAACCCCCAGTCTCCGCGTGCGCCCCAGGTCAGGAACACGGTCGCCGCGACCACGAGGGCGAGCGCCAGAACGATCAGCCGCTTATCGGGCATGGGCGGGCTTTCCCAGCAGCAGCCAGAGGAAGACGAGTGCGCCGATCACGCCGAAGACGGTGCTGACCGGGATCTCGTATGGATAGCGCAGAAGGCGCGCGAGCACGTCGCAGGCGGTAACGAGGCCCGCGCCCATGGCCGCCACGATTGGCAGGCCCGCACGCAGATCGTCGCCGCTCATGCGGCTGACGATGTTGGGCACGACGAGGCCGACGAAGGGGATCATGCCGACCGTCACCACGGTCACGGCGGTCACCAGCGAGACGACCAGCAGCCCGGCGGTCGCGACGGCGGTGTAGTTGAGGCCGAGGCTGACGCTGGTTTCGCGCCCGAGCCCGATGATTGTAAACCGGTCGGCGACAACATACGCCGCCAGCGCCAGCGCTCCGGCCAGCCAGAGCATCTCGTAGCGACCTTGCAGCACGCCCGAGAACTCGCCGTTCATCCAGATCTCGACATATTGCAGCAGGTCGGTCTGGTAGCCGATGAACGTGGTGATCGCGCCGATGATGCCGCCGTAGATCAGCCCGACGAGCGGCACCATCAGCGGCTGTGTCGGAGGAAGGCGGCGGACCAGCGCCAGGAAACCTGCGCTGCCGATGATGGCGGCGAGGCAGGCCAGCGCCATCTGCACCCAGATCGGCGCCGAGGGCCAGAGGATCGTTGCGCAGAGGATGCCGAGCGCGGCGCTCTGGCCGGTTCCGGCGGTGGTTGGTTCGATGAACCGGTTGCGCGCCAGCATCTGCATGATCATTCCCGCGACCGCCATCGAGGCGCCGGTGAGGATCAGCGCGGCGGTGCGGGGCAGGCGGCTGACCGCCATGACCCGAAGCGCCTCGGGGTCGGAGAGGGCCGCCGCCGGACCGATCTCGATCACGCCGGTCAGCAGGCTCGCGGCCGCCAGCCCCGCGAAGGCGATGCCCGATAGGGCAAGTGTCAGCGGCCGCGGCATCGCTCAGGAGGCCGGGTCGGCTTCGGAGAAGGCTGTGGTCAGCAGGTCCAGCGCCCGCTCGATCGACTGCGCGCCGCCGCCCGAGATGTAGGCGTCCGCGCCGTTCAGGTAGACGACCTGACCCTTTTCCCAGGCGGTGGTCTCGGCGACCAGTTCGTTGTCCAGCGTCTGCTCGGCGCGGGCGCCGTCGGCGCCAATCGCGGCCGCGCGATCGATGACGATCAGCCAGTCGGGATTGGCCTCGGCGATGAACTCGAAGCTGATTGGCTGCCCGTGCGAGCCGGCATCGTCGGTCTGTGCGGCGGGTTCGAGACCGAGGGCGCCATGTACCCAGCCAAAGCGCGAATCGGCGCCATAGGCCGAGACCTTGGGTCCATTAGTGAGCACGATCAGCGCGCTGCCCTTGCCGTCGGCGGCGGTCCGGGCTGCGTCGATCTTGCTCTCCAGGCGGTTACGTAGCGCGGCAGCTTCATCTGCGCGGTCGAAGAGCGCGCCGTAGGCGTCGATCCGCGCCAGCCCGGTCTCGATCAGCGCCTCGCCGGGGATGGTCATGTCGATGGTCGGGGCCAGCCCTTGCAACGACTCAAGTTGGGTCGACGAGCGGCTGCCCAGGATCACCAGGTCCGGCTGCAGCGCGTTGATCGCCTCGAGGTCCGGCTCGAAGAGCGACCCGACCACCTCGGCGGCTTCAGCCTCGGCCAGGTAGTCCACGTAGAGCTTGTCCGGACGGCCCGCGACGGGAATCCCTAGCGCGTACAGCGTGTCGATGGCGGCGATGTCGAAGGCAACCACAGTTTCGGGGGCGGCGGGCATGTCCACTGCACCGCGTGCGGTCTCGACGGTCACGGTCTGGCTCACGGCGGGTGCCGCCAGCAGCATGGTGGTGGCGAAAAGCGCTATTCTGATCAAGGCTTTGGGTCCTTACTCCTTGGCGCGGCGACGGAGGTGGGTCGCCGCGACGTTATACCCGACTGAAAGACTCACTTGCTCGAGCCTTGCGGACTGCTTATTCCGACTGAAATGCTAAGGAAAGGGGAAATCTCATGGATCTGACCACCAGCATCGCGACGTCGAACGGGTCGCGCTACTTGCAGCAACTGTGCAAGCACTTCGCCCACAAGATCGAAACCAGCTTCACGCCCGAGCAGGGCGTGTGTCGGTTCGATTTCTGCGAGGCGCGGATGACCGCCGATGGCGTGGGGCTGACGATCACCGTCGTCGGCGATAGCGTCGAGGGTGTGGACCGGGGCAAGGCCGTGATCTGGAGCCATCTGGAACGCTTCGCATTCCGCGAAGACCTGCCAGAGCCGGTGTGGACGGCCGCCTGATCCCGGGCGGCCTGTCCGGAAAGCGGGTCAGCCCGCGCGCAGTTCCGCCAGCGTTGGCGGGTTGCAGCCGGAGCGCTCGCAATTGATCGCTGCGGCACGGGCGGCGGTTTGCAGGACTTCGACCGCTTCGGACTTGGTGATGCCCTTCAGACCGCCGCGGGTGAGCTTGCCGCGGCGGCGGGTCTCGGCCATCAGCGTGCCCATGAACGTGTCGCCCGCGCCGACGGTATCCTTCAGATCGTGCACCGGGTGGACGGGCACTTCTACCGCGCCCTCGACGGTGATGGCGAAGGCGCCCTCGGATCCCATGGTCAGCACGACCAGGCCCGCAGAGGATCTCGCGGCCATGCCGCGCAGGGCGGCGCGCGGGTCCTCGCCGGGGGCCAGCCAGGAAATGTCCTCGTCGGACATCTTCACGAGATCCGCGCCCGCCAGCAGGTGGTCGAGCCGCTTCAGATAGCGGTCGCGGTCATGGATAAAGGCGGCGCGGATGTTCGGATCCAGCGCAGTGAAAAGGCCACGGCCCGTCAATTCGTCAAAAAGCGCGGTCCAGGCATCCGCGTCGGCGCCATCCGTGACGGCGAGCGAGCCGATGAAGAAGGCCTCGGCCTCGGCCGGGACCAGCGCCGATAGACCCGCATGGGTCACGTCCCGCTCGGCCGTGCCCTCGCGATAAAACTGATAGCTGGCCTGCCCATTGGTCAGCGAAACCACCGCCAGCGAAGTCGGTCGGTCCGAGCCGGGATTGAGCGCCGTCATGTTCGGGACCTTCATCAGGTCCACAAGCAACTGCCTTCCCAACGTGTCTGTCGAAAACGGCGTCAGGTAGCCCACTGGCACGTCCTGCAAAGCCGTGGCCTTGGCGACATTGAACGGCGCCCCGCCGGGCACCGCGCGATAGGCGGGGTGGCCGCCGTCTGGTGGGTCCTGGATGAAATCGATCAGGTTCTCGCCGCCTACGAGGATCATTCTGCTGCTGTCTCCGCGCTCGGTTGGTCAGGGCCGGACCGGTACAATGGCACAGAATTCCGCGCACTAGTAAGTCGGGATTTGTATGCCTTTCGGATCCTTGGACCTGTCGCGTGAATTCGCAGAATCGATTTTGACCGATGTTTCCGGAGCGATTGCGACACTTGGCTTTAAATGAATATGTACAACCTTCGGAAGTTTTCTGAATAACCAGAGTTCTGATTTTGATAAGCGAAAGTGAAAATCTCACACCGATCAACTGAAGTTTGTTGTCGATTTGGTCAATTTTCAGGCAAAGTTGTGGTGGCGGTGGTCTTGAGGGCCAGCGTCGTGCGCCCTGAATTTCACTTGGGGCGATTATTGTAGTGATTGCAGAGAATAAGTGAGTGGGGAGTAACGATGGCTGAGACAACCTTTCAAATAATCGGTGATGTCGCAGTGGCAATCACCGTAACGGAAGTCGCGGGGGACCTCGTCTTCACGGTAGAAGTGCTTGACGAAACTGGACAGATTGGCGACTTGCGTGGCCTGTTCTTTGATCTTAGCGATGACTCGCTGACCGGTTTGACGATCATCGGGGATGACGTGACCGCCCAAGGTACCGATACGAAGGATTTGGGCAACGGCAACAATATGAACGGCGGCGGCCGCGGCAAGTATGATGTCGGTGTCGGCTTCGGCACGCCAGGTATCGGCAAGGACGATATCCAGACCACGACCTTCACGCTATCCGCAGACCAAGATTTGTCGATTGACGATCTCGCCGAAAACTTTGGTGTTCGACTGACAAGCGTTGGAGAAGAAGGCGGGCCTCGCGAAGGTTCGCTGAAGCTGACGGAGATCTGTGAGAAAGTCTGTGAGGAAGAGGAAGTCTGTACGGAGTTTAAGATCGACTTCGAGCAGTTTGAAGCGGGCGATCTCGTAGACGAGATCATCCTCGGCGACCTGGTTGTTAGCGTTCAAGCAGACGAGGACGACAGTTCTGACGCAACAACCGACAACGACGCGATGATTTTCGACAGCGAGAATCCGACAGGCGGCGACCCAGATTTGGGTACCGCTGATCAGGGTAAGGTGTTGATCATCACCGAGAACGATAATGCCGCTAATCCTGACGACTCGAAGGACGGCGGGGTGGTCGTTTTCGAGTTTAGTGAAGCGGTGGATCTGACCTCGATCCTACTGATCGACACAAACGGCGGATCGATAACAACCGATCAAGGAGGCAACGTCTCGATTCCGAATCTTGAGGATAATCAAACCGACGTGCTGCTTCTGGCCAGCGAAACAGGGTTCGAGGATGTCATGACGCTAACGGTGAACATGCGTGGATCGGGCGCCATCGATGATCTGTGCTTCGAAGTATGCAAGATCGTCGAGACGTGTAGCTGCGAATACGAACTACTCTGATGGCTCCGCCAGCTCCGTTCCGGGGCTGGCGGACTAGCGCTGGCGCGCGATCAGCTATACGTGTCGATTCCCATCTGCAAACCTTCCCCAAAGATGCGAAAACACACATTCCGCGCCGGGCCACGCTTGCCGCTTCGAAGGTTTTTGGGCAGAAAGCACCAAGAGTGTCACAGTTAATTGCCTCGGAAAGCAATCTCCGATCTAGTTTGGTGTGGCACGTGTCTTTGCTGCTTGCGTAGCCTCGCCCCCGGGGCGAGGTTCCGAAATTGCGGCATGTATCGGAAGCGCAGTTGGGGGGCGCTTCCGCCCCGGTGTTGCCCTCTTGCAGACAGGGCGCGCCGGAGACACCGGGCTCGTGCTTCGTGCGCGAGCCCGGTGGGTTATCAGAGAAAATTAGCCATCACTCCGCGGCTTCGGCAAAGGCCTCCATCGGCGGGCACGTGCAGATCAGGTTCCGGTCGCCATAGGCGTTGTCGACGCGGTTGACCGGCGGCCAGTACTTGTCGACGCGGAACGCGCCCGGCGGATAGCAGGCCTGCTCGCGGCTGTAGGGCCGGTCCCAGTCGCCAACCAGATCCTCGACCGTGTGTGGGGAGCGCTTTAGCGGGTTGTTGTCGGCGTCCATCTCGCCGCGCTCGATCGCCTTTGCCTCTTCGGCGACAGACAGCATTGCATCGATGAACCGGTCCAGCTCGGCCTTGGGTTCGCTTTCGGTCGGCTCGACCATCAGCGTGCCGGGGACCGGGAAGCTCATCGTCGGTGCGTGGAAGCCATTGTCGATCAGGCGCTTGGCGACATCCTCGACGGTCACGCCGGCGGTCTTCTCCATCGGGCGGGTGTCGATGATGCACTCGTGCGCGACCCGGCCCGAGGGCGAGGTGTAGAGCACTTCGTACGCGCCTTCGAGCCGCTTGGCGATGTAGTTGGCGTTCAGGATCGCCACCTTGGTCGCCTGCGTCAGGCCCGCGCCGCCCATCAGCAGGATGTACCCCCAGGAGATCGGAAGGATCGAGGGCGAGCCATAGGGCGCCGCCGAAACCGGACCGGTCTGCCCGCCAGTGTGCGGATGTCCGGGCAGGAAGGGTGCGAGGTGTTCGCGCACACCGATCGGACCCATGCCGGGACCGCCGCCGCCATGCGGGATGCAGAAGGTCTTGTGCAGGTTCAGGTGGCTGACGTCGCCGCCGATCTTGCCCGGCTGGGCGATGCCGACCATGGCGTTCATGTTCGCGCCGTCGATATAGACCTGCCCGCCGTGCTGGTGGGTGATCTCGCAGACCTCGCGCACGGTTTCCTCGAACACGCCGTGGGTCGAGGGGTAGGTGATCATGCAGCCCGCCAGGTCGGCCGAGTACTGCTCGGCTTTGGCCCGGAAGTCCTCGACGTCGATATCGCCGTTGTCGGCGGATTTCACCGGCACGACCTTCCAGCCGACCATCTGGGCCGAAGCCGGGTTGGTGCCATGCGCCGAGGTCGGGATCAGGCAGACGTTCCGGTGCCCCTCGCCGCGCGAGGCGTGGTAGGCGCGGATCGTCAGCAGGCCCGCGTATTCGCCCTGCGCGCCGGAGTTCGGCTGCATCGACAGCGCGTCATAGCCGGTGATCTCGCAGAGGCGCCGCGACAGATCGTCGATCAGCTCCTTGTAGCCCTGCACCTGGTCGGCGGGCGCGAACGGGTGAATGTCCGAGAACTCGGGCCAGGTCACAGGGATCATCTCGACCGTGGCGTTCAGCTTCATGGTGCAGGAGCCAAGCGGGATCATCGCCCGGTCCAGCGCTAGGTCGCGGTCGGCCAGACGCCGCATGTAGCGGGTCATTTCGGCCTCGGCCCGGTTCATATGGAAGATCGGGTGCTCCATATAGGACGTTTCACGCAGCGAGCCCTCGGGCAGTCGGTAGGGCCGGTCGTCGTCGCGGTAGGTCAGATCGCCGCCGAAGGCGCGCCAGACGGCCTCGACGGTCTCGCCATAGGTGTTCTCGCCGCAGCTCATGCCGATCTTCGTCGTGCCGACCTTGCGCAGGTTCACGCCGTTTGCGGCGGCGGCCTTGAGGATCACGCCCTGAAGCGCGCCGACGTCGACGGTGATCGTGTCAAAGAACTGGCTCGGCTCGACTGTGAAGCCCAGCTTCTCGAGGCCGGTCGCAAGGCGCACGGTCTTGCGGTGCACACTCTGGGCGATGGCTTTCAGACCGTCGGGGCCGTGGAAGACGGCGTACATCGAGGCCATGACCGCCAGCAGCGCCTGCGCGGTGCAGACGTTCGAGGTCGCCTTCTCGCGGCGAATGTGCTGCTCGCGGGTCTGCAGGCTCAGACGGTACGCCTTGTTGCCGCGCGCATCGACCGAGACGCCGATCAGACGGCCGGGCATCGAGCGTTTCAGCGCGTCCTTGCAGGACATGTAGGCGGCGTGCGGACCGCCATAGCCCATCGGCACGCCGAAACGCTGGGTAGAGCCGACGGCGATGTCGGCGCCCATCTCGCCCGGGCTTTTCAGGATGCACAGCGCCAGCGGGTCAGCGGCCAGAACGGCCAGCGCCTTCGCCTCGTGCAGCTGCTCGATCAGGCCCGAGAAGTCGTGCACGTGGCCGTAGGTGCCGGGGTACTGGAAGATCGCGCTGAAGACCTGGTCCGCGGCGAGGTCCGCGAACGGGTCGCCCACGATCACCTCGATGCCCAGTGGCTCGGCGCGGGTCTGGATCACGGCGATGGTCTGCGGGTGGCAATGATGGTCGACGAAAAAGCGCTTCTCTTTCGACTTCGAGGCGCGCTCGGCCATGGTCATTGCCTCGGCCGCGGCGGTCGCCTCGTCCAGAAGCGAGGCGTTGGCGATCTCGAGGCCGGTCAGATCGGCGATCATGGTCTGGAAGTTCAGCAGAGCCTCGAGCCGGCCCTGGCTGATTTCCGGCTGGTACGGCGTGTAGGCCGTGTACCAGGCGGGGTTTTCCATGATGTTGCGCAGGATAACCGGCGGCGTGACGGTGCCGTAATAGCCCTGGCCGATCAGCGAGGCGCACACGCGGTTGCGCTTCGCCACTTCGCGCATCTTCTTGAGCATGTCGCGCTCCGACAGCGCCGGTCCCAGGTCCAGCGCTTCGGGCTGGCGGATGCCCTGCGGCACGGTCTGGTCGATCAGCGTGTCGAGGTCCGGCACACCGAGGGTCGCCAGCATTTCCTCCATCTCGGCCGGAGTCGGGCCGATGTGGCGGCGGTTGGCGAAGTCGTAGGGATCGTAGTCTGTCAGCGCGAAGGTCATGCGATCTCTCAGGAAATGAGCTTCTTGTAGGCTTCTTCGTCCATCAGCTCTTCAAGCTGGGACTCGTCGGTGATGCGGATCTTGTAAAACCAGGCATCGCTTTCCGGGCTTTCGTTCACGTCCGCCGGCGTGTCGGCCAGGCCTTCGTTGGCCTCCAGGATCTCGCAGTCGACGGGGGCATAGATTTCCGAGGCGGCCTTGACGGATTCGACCACGCCGACCTCGTCGCCCTTGGCGAAGCTGTCGCCGACGTCCTTCAACTCGACGAAGACCACTTCGCCCAGCTGTTCGGCGGCGTGCTCGGTAATGCCCAGGGTGGCAACGTCGCCGTCAACGTCGAGCCACTCGTGATCCTCGGTGTAGTAGGTCGTCATGTCGCGCGGTTCCTTCTCAGCGTTTGTAGTTGTGCGGGACGAAGGGCAGGGCGGCGACGCGCGCCGGGTGCGCCTTGCCCCGGATCATCAGCGCCAGTTCGGTGCCCTCGGCCGCATGCTCCGACTCGACATAGCCCATCGAGACCGGTGCCTGCACTGTGGGGCCGAATCCGCCGCTCGTCACCACCCCGATTTCGCGGCCCTCGGCGTCGGCGATCACGGTCCCGGCGCGTGCGGGCGCCCGGCCCTCCGGGCGCAGGCCGACCAGTTTGCGGGGTGCTCCCTCGGCATGTTCCTTCAGGATGCGGTTCGCGCCGGGGAAACCGCCTTCCTCGCGGCGGCGCTTCTGGATCGCCCATCCCAGTCCTGCCTCAATGGGCGAGGTCGTGGTGTCGATGTCGTTCCCGTAAAGGCAAAGCCCCGCTTCCAGCCGGAGGCTGTCGCGTGCGCCGAGCCCGGCGGCCTCCACGTCACCGTGCTCCAGCAACCGACGGGCAAAGCCCTCGGCGGCTTCGGCGGGGATCGAGATTTCAAATCCGTCCTCGCCGGTATAGCCGAGGCGCGAGACGCGGACCGGCGTGCCGTCGATGTCGGCGATCATGGTCTCCATGAAGGTGAGGTCGGCGGCCCCCGGGACGATCGGGGACAGCACGTCCACCGCTTTCGGGCCCTGGAGCGCGATCAGCGCGAGATCGGCGCGCTCGATCAACTCCACACCCTCGGGCAAGTGCGCGCGCATGTGGCCCAGGTCGTGGTCTCGCCGCGCTGCGTTCAGTACCAGGTACAGATGGTCGCCTGCGTTCGAAACGATCAGGTCATCGAGGATGCCGCCGTTCTCGTCGGTGAAGAACGTGTAGCGCGCCTTGCCGGGCTTCAGCGTCGCGATCGAGGCCGGGACCAGCGCTTCGAGGGCCGCGACCGCGCCGTCGCCACGCAGTTCGGCCTGGCACATGTGGCTGACATCGAAGAGCGCCGCCTTCTCGCGCGCGGCGGTGTGTTCGCCCATGACGCCGAGCGGATAGCTGACAGGCATCTCCCAACCGGCGAACTCGACCATTTTCGCGCCCAGCTCGATGTGCAATGCGTGTAGCGGCGTCTTCCCAGTCATGGCGGCCCTTTCCCGACTCGTGCGCAGATAGTGGCGGAAGTTTCCGATAGGAAACATCACAAAGCCGGCGCCGGTGCAAGGGTCTGCGTTTCCAGCGGCAAGTTTCGTTTTGACAGAAAAACGAAAGCGGGCGACACTGTCCGAAAAAGATAACACAGGGAGGATGCGGTGTCGTACCGCAAGGATACCATACTTGCCATGGTCCGGCAGCAAGGCCGTGTCATGGCCGAGGATATGGCGCGCGCGCTGAACACCTCGGTCCAGACGATCCGCAAGGATCTGCGCGAGCTTGAGGCCGCCGGTCAACTGACGCGCTTTCACGGCGGGGCGGTCCCGAGGGCCGGTCGCGAGTACATCGACTACGACGTACGCCTGTCCATCGCGGCGGAGGTGAAGCGCGAGATCGGTGAAAAGGCTGTTGGCCTGTTGCCGCGCGGCGCGACGGTTTTTGTCAACGCGGGCACCACGACCGAGGCGGCGGCGCGTGCATTGCGCCCCGGCATGGGGCTGACGGTGATCGCCGACAACGTGAGAATTGCGAATATCACCAGACAGATACCGGGTATCACCACGATGATCGCGGGCGGCGAAGTGCGCGCGGCAGACGGGGCGGTTGTGGGGGCGACGGCGGTGGCCTTCCTTGACCAGTTCCGCGCGGACTACGCTTTGATAGGTGCCGCGGCGGTCGGCCCGGAGGGGGCGCTGCTGGACTTCGACCTCGATGAGGCGATGGTAGTCCGGGCGATGATGCGCAACGCCACGCACTCCCTCATCCTTGTCGATTCGAGCAAGTTCGAGGCGACCGCTCCGGTCCGTGTGGGCGACGTACGCGACGCACAGGCGCTGGTCACCGATCGCTGTCCGGGGCGGATCCGGGCACTCTGCAATTCAGCCGGTGTCGATGTGGTCGAGGCGGTTTCCGCAACGGATGAACACGCCGCCAATCGGATCGCTTGACTCGATGCTTCGTTTCGAACAGCATCCGAAACCAATCGACGCAAGGGACGAAAGATCCCCGTCGGTCCTGTGGGAGGGAACAGCTTGATCCTGCTCGGCGCGCCTTTGCGCATCCTGTCGGCCGTGAACGCCGGCATTCTGACCGTCGGGCGTCAGCTCGCCTGGGTCGCGTTGGCGATCATGGTGATCGTGATCCTCGCCCAGATCTTCTTCCGTTATGTCCTCGGCGATGCGCTGGCCTGGTCCGAAGAACTCGCCCGCTTCTTCATGCTCTGGATGACCGGGCTGATTGCGCCGTCGGCCTACCGCTGGGGCGGGTTCGTTGCGATCGACATGCTGCCACATGCGCTGCCGCAGCGGCTCGCGGCGGCGCTGAACCTTGTGCTTCTGGCAGTCGCGCTGATGGTGCTGGTTGTCGGCCTGCGCCTTGGCTGGGAGGACGTCACCGGCTTTGGCGGGCGTTTCGCCACCGCCTCGCTCTGGGTGCCGGCCTATTTCGAATTCGCACGGCCCGAGGGGGCACTGCTGCCCGACATCACTTTCGTGGCCGAGCCGACGAAGATCGCCAAGAAATACATGATGGCGTCGCTGCTGACCTGCATGCTCCTTCTGGTGATGGTGAACATCGAGCTGATGCTGCGCGCGATCATTCGCCTGTTCGACCCTGAAACGACTTTCGACATGGTGCCGGATGCTGGCATCATGAGCGCGGGAGCCGACTGATGCTGCTGTGGTTCCTGCCTGTTTTCCTGATCTTCCTGATGATCGGCATGCCGGTCTTCTTCGCGCTGCTCGCGGCGCCCGGCATCCTGATGTACCTCGACGGCGAGAAGCTCGCGCCGCTCTATCGGAACGTCTACAACGGCATGGACAGCTTCCCGCTGATGGCCTTGCCGTTCTTCATGCTGGCGGGCGAGCTGATGAACCGGGGTGGGATCACCCTGCGCCTTGTCGAGTTCAGCCAGGCCGTCATGGGCCACCTGCGCGGCGGGCTGGCGCATGTGAACATCCTCAGTTCGATCCTCTTCGCGGGGCTTTCGGGCTCGGCGGTGGCGGACACTTCGGCGCTGGGCTCGACCCTGATCCCGGCGATGGAGAAGAACGGTTATTCGCGCCGGTTTGCCGCCGCGATCACCGCCGCATCGAGCGTCATCGGGCCGATTATCCCCCCCTCGGGGATCATGATCATCTACGCCTACGTGATGGGCGAAAGCGTTGCAGCACTGTTCCTCGCGGGCATCGTGCCGGGTGTTATGGTGGGCGTCGGCCTGATGCTGGTCGTGCGCCTGATGGCCGATCGCTACGATCTGCCCAAGGCCGAGCGCATCGTGCGCAAGGGTCAGACGGTCAGCCCGGTCGAAAACCTGATCGCGCGCATCCTGGCGCGGGTCAACTTCGTGGGCATCCTCTGGGGGGTGTCGCTGCTGGTGACAGCCGCCGCGGGCATTGAGGACGTGCCGACGCTGCCGGTGCTGGTGGTGCTGCCTGTCGTCACGGAAGCTTTCTTCCGCTACATGCGCCCGCGCATGTCCGAGGATGTCCGCGTGGTCTGGAAGCGCGCGGTGGTGCCACTGCAGACGCCGATCATCATCCTGGGCGGCATTCTGGTCGGCGTGTTCACCCCGACCGAGGCCTCGGTGATCGCGGTGGCCTATGCGATCCTGATCTCGTTCTTCATCCTGCGCTCAATGAAGCTCTCGGACCTGCCGTCGATCTTCATCCGATCGGCGCTGGGCTCGTCCACGGTGCTGCTGCTGGTCGGCGCCGCGGTTGCCTTCAAGACGGTGGTCGCGCTCAGCCACGCGCCCGAGGAGATGGCCGAGTTCATCCTGTCGCTGTCCGAGAACCCGCTGACGCTGCTGTTTCTGATCAACATGCTGCTCTTCGTGGTCGGCATGTTCCTCGATGCGGGGCCCGCGATCATCATCCTCGGCCCGATCCTGGGTCCGATCTTCACCGAGATCGGGGTTCATCCGGTCCACTTCGCCATCATCATGAGCGTCAACCTGACCGTGGGCCTGGCCACGCCGCCGATGGGGCTGGTGCTGTTCGTCGCGTCCGGTGTCTCGGGCGAGCGGGTGGAGGCCATTTCCAAGGCCATCCTGCCGTTCCTGGCGGTCGAGGTCGCGGTGATCTTCCTGATCACCTATGTCCCGGCCATTTCGTTGACCGTCCCCAGGCTGACGGGGTTCATCCAATAGGGCCGAAAGAAGCCGAAACCATCATCTGACAGGAGGAAACAGATGCACTTCAAGAAACTCGCCGGGTCGCTCCTGGTTGCCACGCTGCTGGCCGGCGGCGTCGCGCAGGCTCAGGACTTCACGATCCGCGCCACCGCCAACTCGAACGAAAATGACGAGGACGCAGACGGTCTCAACGTCTTCAAGCAGTATGTTGAGGCGGCCTCGAACGGCGCCATCGCCGTCGAGACCTTCATCGGCACGCAGCTCTGCTCGACCGGGCAGGAGTGCATGCAGGGCATCGCTGACGGTTCGATCGATGTCTACATCTCGACCTCGGGCGGCACCTCGGGGATCTTCCCCTTCGTCCAGGTGCTGGATCTGCCGTACCTGATGGCCGACGACCGTATCGCCGAGGCGGCGCTGGCGAACGGCTCGCCGCTGGTCAAGACCATGCAGCAGATGGTGCGCGAGACGTCGGGCGATGCGATCCGCCTGATGACCATCGGCAACACCGGCGGCTGGCGCAACTTCGCCAACACCAAGCAGCGTGTGGCCAAGCCCGAGGATCTGGCTGGCATGAAGATCCGCACGGTGGTCGCGGACTTGCCGCAGGAACTGGTCAAGGCGCTGGGTGCCAGCCCGACGCCGATCCCGTGGCCCGAGCTGTTCACCAGCCTTCAGACCGGCGTGGTCGAGGGATCGAAGAACGGCATCACCGACATCATGGGCATGAAGTTCCCCGACGCGGGCCTTCAGTACATGACGCTGGACGGCCATGCCTACATGGGCGCGCTGTGGTTCATGAACAACGAGAAGTTCATGTCCATGCCCGAGGACCTTCGCAAGGTCGTCGTGGACGGCTTCTACCAGTTGCAGCAGGCGACCTTTGCCTCGCCGAAGCGCAAGTCGATCCAGGCCTATGAGGATTTCGTCGCCGGTGGCGGTGACCTCTACGTGCCGACGCCCGAAGAAAAGGCCGCTTTCGCCGAGGCTGCCGCGCCGGTCTACGACTGGTTCAAGGCCAATGTCGACGGTGGCGAGGAGATCTTCGCCGCGATGACCGAGGCCGTTTCGCAAGCCGAGGCACAGATCAACGCGGTCTATGAAGGCGAGCTGAACTGATCAACCGGGCCGTGCCCTTCGGGGGCGCGGCCCGACAGTCCGCGCCGGGGTGCGCCCCGAACACGGAACGCCCGGCAGGCCGGGCATGGACTTCCAGACCTGACCGACAGACCGCAGCCTTCCAGGGCCCGACCCATGACGCCGAACGACAGCCAGATTCGCCCACAGACGCGCCCGCTCCGGGCCGCCTCGGCTATGTCATTCGAACGGGTAGAGCCAGGGGCGGTAGTCGTCGATCAACACCTGCGCGCGGGCGATCTGTTCCGGCGTCATCTTCTTGACGACCTCCTCGATGCTGATCGCCGCGTCCGGATCGCCGCCGATGGCGCTGAGCGCATACCACAGATACGCGCGCACGAGGTCCCCTTCGGGCATGCCGCGGCCGATTTCGTAGTACCAGCCGACGCCGGACTGCGCGCCGGGGTGGCCCTTCATGGCCGAGCGCAGATACCAGTCGAACGCCCGCTCGTCGTCGCGCGCGACCCCGAGGCCGAGGGCGTACATCACTCCGATCAGTTCCTCGGCATCCGCGTTGCCCGAGCGCGCCGCCGGCCACAACTCCTTGTACGCCTCCTCGAAGCGTCCGGCCTCCATCAGGTCGCGCGCATGTTCGATTTCGGCCAGTGCTGGGGCGGCCAGAAGGGTCAGCGCAAGGGCAATGGGTTTCAGCATGTTCGTCCTCCGTTGGCCGGACTGTGCCTTGCTGCGGGGCTTGCCTCAAGCGTGACCGCACAAGAGGCGCTGGGGCCAGACGACTTCCTGCCGTTCAACGAGAAGGCCGCCGAAGTCGGGCGGCTGCTGTTCTATGACCCGGTTCTGTCGGGCAACCGGGATATCTCGTGCGGGACCTGCCATCACCACGACCACGGCACCGGCGACGGGCTGAGCCTGGGCCTGGGGCAGGGCGCCAGCGGGCTGGGACCGGAGCGCACCGCCGCGCCGGGCGTGGTCCTGAAGCGGATCCCGCGCAATGCCCCGCCGCTATGGAACCTCGGCGCCAAGCAGGTGCGGGTGCTGTTCCATGACGGGCGGCTGGAGCCCTCGGATCTTTACGACAACGACTTCAACTCTCCGGCCGAAGAATTCCTGCCCAAGGGCCTCAACGGCATTCTCGCCGCGCAGTCGCTGATCCCGCTGACCGCGCGCTTCGAGATGGCCGGCGATCCCGAGGAGAACCCGGTTGTCCGCGCCGTCCTGCGTCGCCCTTCCGAGGGTTGGGCGATGATCGCGCAGCGGGTCCGGACAATCCCCCAGTATGTCGATCTGCTGCGCGCGGCGTACCCCGAGATCGCACGGCCCGAAGATGTCGATATCTCTCACGTCGCCAATGCATTGGGGGATTTCATCAACGCGGAATGGCGCAGTTTCGACAGTCCTTATGACCGGTACCTGGCGGGCGAGGACGCGCTGAGCCCGGCGCAGGCTCGCGGCATGGACCTGTTCTTCGGCGCGGCGGGCTGCGCGGACTGTCACTCCGGCGCGCTGCTGACTGATCAGGGCTTTCACGCGCTGGCACTGCCGCATATCGGCCCAGGACGCACGCGGCGGTTCGATCCAATCCCGCGCGATGTCGGACGCATGGCCGAGACCGACCGGATCGAAGACGCCTACCGTTTCCGCACGCCCGGCCTGCGCAATGTCGCGCTGACCGCGCCTTACGGGCACAACGGGGCCTACCGGACGCTGGAGGGCATCGTGCGGCACCATCTGGACCCGCTGGGGATGCTGGACGCGTGGACGCCAGACGAAGCGATGCTGCCCGAGGTCGCGAATCTTTCTCCCAACGATTTCATGAATTTCCAGGATGAACGTGAAGCGCGTCGTCTACGGGCGCGGGTAGACATCACGCCGCGCAGTCTGACCGATGCGCAGGTGGACGACGTTGTCGCCTTCCTGAATGCACTGACCGGCGGGGACAGCGTGACCGGCCGGTTGGGACGGCCCGAGAGCGTGCCCAGCGGGCTTGAGGTGGACTGAATGGCCGAAGTGCTCGTCTGCGGCTCGACCGCGATCGATTTCCTGTTCATGGTCGACGCCTTCCCGGACCGCCCCGAGAAGTACCGGGCCAGCGATGCCGCCATCGTCGGCGGCGGCTGTGCGGGCAATGCCGCCGTGGCCATCGCGCGGCTCGGCGGTGAGCCGAGGCTCGCGGCGCGGGTCGGGCAGGACATGATCGGCCGGATGACCTGCGACGACCTCGAGGATTGGGGCGTCGACACTTCTCTGGTGATGCGCAGTCCTGGCGGGCGCTCGGCCTATTCCTCGATCCTCGTGGATGGGGCGGGGGAGCGCCAGATCGTCGCCTTTAGAGGAGAGGGGCTGGCCGAGCGGCTGGACAAGGACCTTGGCCGCCCCGCTGCCGTGCTCGCCGACACCCGCTGGCCCGAGGCGGCGATGCAGGTGTTCGCCCATGCCCGATGCCTTGGCATCCCGGCGGTGCTGGACGCCGAGGCCCCGGTGCCAGAGGACCTTGCCGCCGCCGCGACCCATGTCGCCTTTTCGGCGCAAGGACTGGCCGATTTCACCGGCACCCGCGACCTGGACGCTGGCCTTGCGAAAGCCGCCCGCCGCACTGGCGCCTGGGTCTGCGTCACCGACGGCCCCTCGGGCACGCTGATCGCCGGGGCGAACGATCCCGAGCGCATCCCGGCGCCGAAGGTCGCTGCGATTGACACGCTCGGCGCGGGCGACGTCTGGCACGGCGCCTTTGCGCTGTCGCTGGCCGAGGGTCGATCCGAACGCGAGGCGGTGGTCTTCGCCAATGCCACCGCCAGCCTGAAATGCACCCGCCCCGGAGGCCGCCAGGGCGCGCCGACGCGGGCCGAGGTGGAAGAGTTCATGCAAGGAGCAGACTGATGCAGCTTACGCCCGGAAAACTCTGGGGTTTCCGACGCCTGGCCGACGCGGCAGGCCGGTTCAAGATGACCGCCGTGGACCAGCGACCGCCGATCAAGAACCCGATCGCCAAGCACCACAACGCCGCCGAGGCCCCCTGGGAGGAGGTCGCTCGCTTCAAGACCTTGCTGATCGAGACGCTACAGGCGGAAAGCTCGGCCCTGCTGCTGGACCCGCATTACGCGATTCCGATGGGGCTGGACCGCATGTCGCCCGCCAAGGGCCTGATCGTGACGCTCGAGGACAGCCTGTTCGAGGAGACCGACGGCGGTCGCCTGTCCTCCCAGATCGACGACTGGACCGTTGGCAAGATCAAGCGCATGGGCGGCGATGCGGTGAAGGTACTGGCGTGGTACCGCCCCGACGCCGCGCCCGAGATCTGCCGCGCCCAGCAGGAGTTCACCCGCCGCATCGGCGACGCCTGCGCGCAGCATGACATCCCGTTCCTGTTCGAACTGCTGGTCTACCCGCTCAAGGGCGATGCGGACCAGACCAAGGACTATGTCGAGATGCAGGCCAAGCATTCCGACCACGTGCTGGCCTCGGTCGAGGAATTCGCCAAGCCCGAGTACGGCGTCGACATCTTCAAGCTGGAAAGCCCGGTGAACGCGAAGGCGGCGGATGGCTCGGCGCAGGTTCAGGCGCTGTTCGACGAAATGGGCCGGCTGGCGGGGCGTCCGTGGGTCATGCTCTCGGCGGGCGCGGGCAAGCCCGAGTTCAAGCGCATCCTGGAACACGCCTATGCGGCGGGTGCCTCCGGTTACCTCGCAGGGCGGGCGATCTGGCTGGATGCGTTTCAAGCCTATCCCGACTGGGCGGCGATCGAAGCCGGGCTGCGCGATGGCGGCATTTCCTACATGCAGGAGCTGAACGCGCTGACCGATGCCAAGGCCATGCCCTGGGCCGAGCATCCGGCGTTCGGCGGCACCGGCGCGCGGTTCGCGCCTGCCGACGCCAGCTTCCGCCACGCCTATGCCGAGGCCTGAGATGGCGCGGATCGGACTTCTTCCGCTGGGCCGGCCCACCTTCGACGTCGCGTTCGCGAACGAGAAGCTGGCAGCGATGCTGACGGCGCTGGACGCGACGGGGCATGATCTGGTCGGTCCGCGCGAGCTGCTCTTCGACATGGATGCCGGGCGCAAGGCGCTGGCCGAAGTGACTGGGCAGGGCATCGACCGGCTGCTGGTGCTGCAGGTGACCTTCACCGACGCCGCAATGGTGGTCGAGGCGGCGAACGGCTTCGACGGCCCGCTGGCGATCTGGGCCGTGCCCGAGCCCCGGCTGGGCGGGCGGCTGCGCCTCAACGCGTTCTGTGGGCTGAACCTGGCGAGCCACGCGCTGGGGCTGGCGGGGCGCAGCTTCGACTGGCTGTACGCAGACCCGGAGGGCGCGGACGTGGCGGCTCTGCTGGCGGGCACGCGGCCTTCGGGCAAGCTGGAGCCTCAACCAGTGACCGAGACCGGGCCGGACGGCGAGCGGATTGCCAAGGCGCTCTCGGGCAAGCGCATCGGGCGGATCGGCGCGCACCCGGATGGGTTCGATACCTGCGCCTATGACGCGGACACCCTGAAGGCCCTGACCGGCGTCAGCGTCGATGCGCTGGAGATCCAGTCGCTGTTCGCCGACGCGCGCGCCTTGCCCGAGGACGCCGCCGCCGGTCTGCGCGCGCAGACGGCGCAGGCGCTGCCGGATCTGGATGAGGTGGACCAGGCAGAGCTCGACCGCTCGCTGCGGCTGCGGGTGGCGCTGGACAACCTGCGGGCCAAGGGCAGCTATGACGCCTTCGCGATCCGATGCTGGCCCGAGACGTTCACCGAATACGGCGGCGCGGTCTGCGGTCCCGTCGCGCAGCTGGGCGAGGCCCGCGTGCCCTGCGCCTGCGAGGCCGACGTCTACGGCGCGCTAACCCAGATGCTGCTGCAGGAGGCCGCCGACGCGCCCGTATTCCTGGTCGATCTGGTCGACATGGACGAGGGCGACAATACCGGCGTCGTCTGGCATTGCGGGCAGGCACCGTTGTCGATGGCCGACCCGGACGAGCCCCCGCACGCCACGATTCACACCAACCGCAAGATGCCGCTGCTCTACGAGTTTCCGCTGAAACCGGGGCGCGTCACCTTCGCCCGCGTCAGCCAGGCGCAGGGCCAGCCGCGGTTGGTGATCTCGGGCGGCGAGGCGCTCAAGCGGCCCAAGGCCTTCACCGGCACCTCCGGGGTGATCCGTTTCGACCGGCCCGCGAGCGCGGTGCTGGACGACGTGATCGCCTCGGGTCTCGAACACCACATGGCCTTGGCCTATGGCGATCACCGCCCCGCGCTGCGGCAGGCGGCGGCCGCGCTCGGCCTTCCCGTTCTGGAGATCTGACGGACATGCAGAAGACATACGGCATCATCGGCGCCGGCATGATGGGGCGCGAGCACATTCGCAATATCGCCCTTCTGGACGGCGCGCGGGTCACCGCCATCGCCGAGCCCGACGCCGAGCAGACCGCGCTTTCGCTGGAACTGCTGGGCGAGGGCGCGCACGCCTACCCCGACCATCGCGCGATGCTGGCAGCCGAGGAACTGGACGCGCTGGTCATCGCGGCGCCAAATCACCGGCATCTGCCGATTCTGCGCGACGTGCTGCGCACCGAGATCCCGGTGCTCTGCGAGAAGCCGCTGGGCCTGAGCGATACCGAGTGCGTCGAGATCGAGGCGCTGCAGGCGCGCCGCACCGCCGCTCTCTGGGTGGCGATGGAATACCGCTACATGCCCGCGGTCGGGCGGCTGATCGAGGAGGTTCGGGCCGGAACGGCTGGCGACGTGCGGATGCTGACGATCCGCGAGCACCGCTTCCCCTTCCTCGACAAGGTCGGCAACTGGAACCGGTTCAACGCCCAGTCGGGCGGGACGCTGGTCGAGAAGTGCTGTCATTTCTTTGACCTGATGCGGCTGATCCTGCAGGCCGAGCCGGTGCGGGTCTTCGCCTCTGGCGGGATGGACGTGAACTTCCTCGACGAGGACTACGCCGGTCAGCGGCCGGACGTGCTGGATAATGCCTATGTCATCGTCGACTTCGACAGCGGCCAGCGCGCGATGCTGGACCTGTGCATGTTCGCCGAGGGCGCTGAATGGCAGGAGGAAATCTCGGTCGCCGGGACGCTGGCACGGATGGACGCGCGCGTGCCCGGCCCGGCACGCTTCGCGCCTGGCGGTCTGGAGCGGCATGGCGAGTTCGCAACCTACGAGCGGGCGACCAAGCGTGTGATGCGCGAGACGGTCGAGACAGATCCGCGGATCCTGCGGGCCGGGGATCACCACGGTTCGACCTATTTCCAGCACGAGGGCTTCCTCGCGATGCTCAATGGCGGTCCGGGTCCCGCGGTAACCGTCGAGGACGGGCGGATCGCCGTGGCGGTCGGCGCGGCGGCGGAGGAGAGTGTGCGAACCGGATTGCCGGTGATGCTCAGCGGGATCGGTGCGGAGGCGTTGCGGGCCTAGGGGCCTCCTGGTCCGGCGTCCGTCTTCGGGCTGGCGCCGGTTGCCTCCGGCGGGAGTATTTTACGGATAGAGAAGGCGCGGTGTGCACTTTCGGGCGGCGCTCGGTGTCAGGTCAGGCGCGATTGGGCGCGCTGGCGCGCGAGGCCGCTGTCGACATCGTTCACGCCCAGTAGCTTGACGACAAGGCGCAGGAAAGCGTTTTCCGCGTGGTCGCGGTCGGCGTCGGCGAGGGCGACCGACCACAGTGCTTCGACGATGGCACCGCGTTCCTCGTAGGGCACGCCGTCCTTGATTGCCTTGGTCAGGTGGACCGTGTCGCCAGCCTCGAGTTCCAGCGCCTCGCCTTCTGCGCGCAGCTCGGCGGCATCGGTTGCGGACAGCCCGTAGCGGCTGGACAGGATCCGGTCTATGCGCTCGCGCTCGGCCGGGGCGTAGTCGTCGTCGATCCGGGCGCAGCGCACCAGCAGCGCCGCCAGTGAGCGGCGGTAGTCGCCCTGTGGGTCGGGCTGCGGGGCCTCGCCGAGGAGGCGGTTCATCAGGTCAGCAAACATGCAGGCTCATGTAGGGCGGCGCGGGCCGCCCTGAAAGGGGTCAGACGAGGCGCGACTGTTCCAGAGCGGCGCGGATGAAGTCGCGGAACAGCGGATGCGGCTCGAACGGTTTGGACTTCAGCTCGGGGTGGAACTGCACACCGATGTACCAGGGGTGGTCCTTGTACTCGACGATCTCGGGCAGGCGGCCGTCAGGGGACATGCCCGAGAATTTCAGCCCCGCTTCCTCCAGCCGGTCGCGATACTTGATGTCGACCTCGTAGCGATGGCGGTGGCGTTCCGAGATGTCGCTGCCGCCATAGATTTCGGCGACCTTGCTGCCGTCCTTAAGCACCGCGTTGTAGGCGCCGAGGCGCATGGTGCCGCCCTTGTCGTCCTGCGTGGTGCGCTGGATCGTGCGATTGCCCTCGACCCATTCCTTCAGGTGGTAGACGACGGGCTCGAAGCGCTTCACGCCGGCCTCGTGGTCGAATTCCTCGGAGCCGGCGTTCTCGACGCCGGCCAGATCGCGGGCCGCCTCGATCACCGCCATTTGCATGCCGAGGCAGATCCCGAGGTAGGGCACCTTGCGCTCGCGGGCGAACTGGGCGGCGCGGATCTTGCCCTCGGTGCCGCGTTCGCCGAAGCCGCCGGGGACCAGGATCGCGTGATAGCCTTCGAGCAGCGGGGCGACATCCTCGTCTCGCTCGAAGATCTCGGCGTCGATCCACTCGGCGCGGACCCGGACCCGGTTAGCCATGCCGCCATGGGTCAGCGCCTCGGCGATGGATTTGTAGGCGTCCTCAAGCTGCGTGTACTTGCCGACGATGGCCACGCGGACCTCGCCGTCGGGGTTGTAGACGCGGTCCGCCACGTCTTCCCATTTCTCGAGGTTGGGCTTCGGCGCTGGGGAAATCCCGAACGCGTCCAGCACCGCCTGGTCCAGACCCTCGCGGTGATAGGCCAGCGGCGCCTCGTAGATCGACTTGAGGTCCTGCGCGGCGATCACGGCATCGGGGCGCACGTTGCAGAACAGCGCCAGTTTCTCGCGTTCCTTTTCGGGGATCGGGCCTTCCGAGCGGCAGACCAGCACGTCTGGCGCGAGGCCGATCGAGCGCAGTTCCTTGACCGAGTGCTGCGTCGGCTTGGTCTTCAGCTCGCCGCTGGCCTTGATCCAGGGCAGCAGGGTGAGGTGCATGAAGATGCACTGCCCGCGCGGCTTTTCCTGCGCGAACTGGCGGATCGCCTCGAAGAAGGGCAGGCCCTCGATGTCGCCGACAGTGCCGCCGATCTCGCAGAGCATGAAATCGACCTCGTCCTCGCCGATCGAGATGAAGTCCTTGATCTCGTTGGTGACGTGCGGGATCACCTGAATCGTCTTGCCGAGGTAGTCGCCGCGGCGTTCCTTCTCGAGCACGTTGGAATAGATGCGCCCCGAGCTGATCGAGTCGGTTGCCCGGGCCGCAACGCCCGTGAACCGCTCGTAATGACCGAGGTCCAGGTCGGTCTCGGCGCCATCGTCGGTGACGAACACCTCGCCATGCTCATAGGGGCTCATCGTGCCGGGGTCGACGTTCAGGTAGGGGTCGAGCTTGCGCAGTCGAACCGAGTAGCCGCGCGCCTGCAGAAGCGACCCGAGCGCGGCCGAGGCCAGACCCTTGCCCAGGCTCGAAACCACACCACCGGTGATGAAGATGAATCGCGCCATGTTGCGACAGCGCCTCCCGTGCGCCTGACCGGGACGGACCCGGCAAAAATTACTGCTCCACGGGATTACAGACGTAAGGGATTCTCGCGGCCAAAACAAGCCGCGACAACGCTATATCTCGTGGAATGGGGAAAAGGGGCAACCAAGGGTGCCCCGGCGAAGCGGGCAGGGGCGGCAGTCTTGCGCCCCTGCGGTCATCGGCTCATTCGGCCGGCGGAGGAACCGCGGGGCCGGAGCCGTCGGCGCCGGTTGCGGGCGGCGGGGTCAGGTCGCCTTCCAGCGCCGGGGGCAGGGCGATGCCGCCACCGGTCGTGCCATCGGCGGGCGCGTCCACGCCGACCCGGTCGATGACCGAGCTGCCGGCGGAATCCTGCGTAGCGAACCACGTCAGTGCGAGGCTGGTGCAGATGAAGCCGATCGCCAGGATCCACGTCACCTTGGCCATGGGCGTGGTGGGCGGGCGACCTGACATCACACCGCCGCCGCCACCGCCGATCCCCAGGCCGCCGCCTTCGGAGCGCTGCAGCAGCACCGACAGGATCAGCGCCAGCGCCAGCAGAAGGTGGATGATCAAAACGATGTTTTCCATGACGTGCCCGTGGGGTTCCCGTGCGTTTCCGGCTCAGCGCCGGTGTCTAGGCCATGAGGTCGGGATTGTCGATACGCAATTCAAGCGCACGCCGGGACAAGCGGTCCGGGCGTGCGCTCAAGCGGATCAGGCGTTGGTTTCCTCGACGTCGTCCACGTCCAGCTGGCCGGACAGGCGGCGGCGGATGATCGACCAGCTGAGGCCGACGCCCATGACGATCGAGAGGGTGATCAGTGCAAGCCACGTCATCACAGACGGGTTCTCGATCGAGATCATGCCGGCCTCGATCAACACCCAGACCAACGCGCCGATGAGCGCGAGGACCAGGGCGATGCCGACGATGCCGATGGAGCGGACAGTGGCGCGCAGGTAGATGACATAGGCGACCGCCAGCAGCAGGCCGATGAAGACCTTGATGGCCGGCGCTTCGCCGAAGCCATTGCTGACCCAGTGCACATAGCTGAAACCGGCGGGGTTGTAGGTCAGCAGGACCAGCGCCAGTGCGGCGGCCCAGCGGATCAGGAAGGCTCTGCCCATGTCTTGCTCCTGCAATTCGCGTTCGGTGCGGACCTTAGCGGGGGCAGGGCGTCTAGGCTAGGGAGCCGAGGGCGCGCATCCGGGGAAAGGGCTCCCCGGATGCGCGATTGTCACAGCCAGTAGGTGGCGATCAGTTCTTGGCCTTGTCGACCATCTTGCCTTCCGAGATCCACGGCATCATGCCGCGCAGCTTCTCGCCGACCGCTTCGATCTGGTGGGCATCGTTGTTGCGGCGGATCGCCTTGAACGACGGCTGGCCGGCCTGGCATTCCTGCATCCAGTCGCGGACGAAACGGCCGTCCTGGATGTCCTTCAGGACCGCCTTCATGCGGGCCTTGGTCTCGTCGTAGGGCAGGATGCGCGGACCCGAGACATATTCGCCGTACTCGGCGGTGTTCGAGATCGAGTAGTTCATGTTCGCGATGCCGCCCTCGTAGATCAGGTCCACGATCAGCTTCACCTCGTGCAGGCACTCGAAATAGGCCATTTCCGGATCGTAGCCGGCCTCGACCAGTGTTTCGAAGCCCATCCGGATCAGTTCGACCAGACCGCCGCAGAGCACCGCCTGCTCGCCGAACAGGTCGGTCTCGCACTCCTGTTTGAAGTCGGTCTCGATGATGCCCGAACGGCCGCCGCCGATGCCCGAGCAGTAGGATTTGGCGATCTCCAGCGCGGTGCCGGTGGCGTCGTTGTGAACGGCGACCAGGCAGGGCACGCCACCGCCCTTGACGAATTCGCCACGGACGGTGTGGCCGGGGCCCTTCGGCGCCATCATGATGACGTCGACGCCCGGCTTCGGCTCGATCAGGCCGAAGTGCACGTTCAGGCCGTGGGCGAATGCGATCGCGGCGCCTTCACGCAGGTTGTCGTGGACGTATTTCTTGTAGGTGTCGGCCTGAAGCTCGTCCGGCATGGTCAGCATCAGGACGTCGGCCCAGGCGGACACCTCGGCCAGGCCCATGACCTGCAGACCCTCGGCTTCTGCCTTGGCGGCCGAGGCCGAGCCTTCGCGCAGGCCGATGGCCAGGTTCTTGGCGCCCGAGTCGCGCAGGTTCAGCGCGTGGGCGTGGCCCTGGCTGCCGTAGCCGATGATGCCGACCTTCTTGTCCTTGATCAGGTTGATGTCGCAGTCGCGATCGTAATAGACGCGCATGGCGTTGCCTCCGGTTATGGTTGTCGTTCGAAGTGACCGGCGCAGCATAGGGCCGGTCCGCGGTGAACGGGTTTGCCATTTTTGCGGAATTCACGGATTATGCGGCGCATTCATTCACTGAATGTTGCTTGCGCAGAGGATTCATGCAGATCGACCGGATCGACCGCCACCTTCTGAGACTGCTGCAGGAGGATGCCGCGCGCCCCGTCTCGGCGCTGGCCGAGGCGGCGGGGGTGTCGGCCTCGGCCGCGCGGCGACGCATCGACAGGCTGGAGGCCGAGGGCGTTATCGCCGCCCGCCGCGTAGCGCTGGACCTGAAGGCGCTGGGCTACGAGGTGCAGGTCTTCCTGCGTGTGACGCTGGAGAAGACCGAACCGCGCGCCTTCGACGACTTCATCGCAGAGGCCCGCAAGATCCCGAACGTGCAAAGCATCGAGACCCTGCTGGGCCGGGTCGACATCCGCATGGACGTGGTGGCGCGGGACCTGGCGCACTACCAGCAGATCTACCAGGAGCGGATCCTGGCCTTGCCGCATATCTCGGATATCGAGGCGCTGATGCTGGTGAGCGAACTGAAGAACTCGGAGGCGCTGGCAATCTGATGGCCATCGACCTCGACGATACCGACCGGGCGCTGCTGCGGGCGCTGATCGAGGACGGCGGGCGGTCGGCGCAGGTGCTGGCGGACATCACCGGCATCTCGCAGCCAGCCGCCTGGCGCCGGGTCAGACGTCTGGAGGATGCGGGCGTCATCACCGGCCGCCACGCGGTGCTGGACCGGGAAGCACTTGGATTCGGCGTCGTGGTCTTCCTCGGCGTGAAGCTGGCGGCGAAGGGTCGGGTGAGCCTTGCCGAATTCGAGCGCGCGGTGATCGCCATTCCCGAGGTGCAGCTCGTGCAGCATGTGCTGGGGGTCTACGACTACCGGCTTAAAGTCGTGGCGCGGGATCTGGGCGATTTCGAGCGGATCCTGCGGCGCCGGATCATGACCCTGCCGGGCGTGGGCGAGATCGAGTCGAACGTGCTGTTGCGGCAGGAGGACGTGGGCCCCGACGCGCTGTTCGGGGCCGGACGTTAGCGCTTGCGGCCGTCGCCGGGTGCCTCCGGCGGGGATATTTGGGGAAAGTGGAAGGCGGGGCGTTTCGCGCCGAGGCCGAGGCGCATCGCGGCGGTTTTCAGCGGTGTGGTGCGGTGCAGGAGGGCGAGCCCGGCGCGGCGGGCGGCCTGCAGGGTCGGCTCTCCGGCCATCGCGGCGCGGTTGAGGGCGTCGATACCGGCGACGCGCAGCGCGGTCTCGGGTTGGCGGGCGCGGTTGTAGCGGGCAAGCAGCTCGGGCGCGCCGATGTCGCCTTGGGTGTGGGTGATGAGCTCTTTCAGGCACGCGACGTCGGCCAGTGAGGTGTTGAGGCCCTGCGCGCCGATCGGCGGGACCACGTGCGCGGCCTCGGCGATCAGGGCGAGGCGCGGCGCGTCGAAGCGGGCGGCGATCTGGCTGATGATCGGCCAGGCGGCGCGGTCGGAGGCCAGCACCAGCGGGCCGTACTCGTTGCAGGAGCGCTCGGTGGCGGTCTCGGCGAAGGCCTCCGGCGAGAGGGCGCGGAGAAGTGCAACCTCGGGGCCGCGCTCCATCCAGACGACGGCGGAGTGTGGCAAGCCGTCCTGATCGGGCAGCGGCACCAGCGTGAACGGACCGCCGGAGCGGTGGATCTCGGTCGAGATGTTGTCATGCGGGCGTGGGTGCGAGACGGCGAAAACCAGGGCCTGTTGGCCGTAGTCCCATCGCGGCGCGGTGGTGCCCGCCGCTTGTCGGAGCGGGCTGTCGCGGCCGTCCGCGGCGACGACCAGCGGCGCGCGAACCTGGCGGCCGTCGGAGAGGTGCAGGATCGCTTCCGAAGTCCGCGGCGTCATGCGCTTGACGGCGGTGCCGGGCAGCAAGGTTGCGAAAGGCTGGGCTTCGAGATGCGCCAGCAATTCGCGCCTGATCAGCCAGTTGGGCAGATTGACACCGAACCGCGCCTGACCGATCTCGGCCGCGTCGAAGTCGGCACGCTCGCGGACCGTGCCCTCGGGACCGGCGGCGTCGATCAGGCGCATGATCCGCAGGTCGGTGCCGTAGGGCGCGAAACGCTGCCAGAGCCCGGCATCCTCCATCAACGCGATGGCCGGTTCCAGAAAGGCGGTCGAGCGCAGGTCGGCACCCTTGGCGGTACCGGTGGTGACCTGCGGCGCTGGCTCGACGCAGACCGTGCGCAAGCCCATGGCGGCAAAGACTACCGTCGCGGTCATGCCGGCGATGCCGCCGCCGGCGATGGCGATATCCGCAGTCAGGATCTCGGGGCGCTCTGTCATGAGCAGCAACCTAGTCCCCTCGCACTGGGCGGGGAAGGGCGGCTAGACCAGTTGCGACAGAAAGCCCGGCAGGTCGCTGGTATGATGCTCGACATGGGGCGCGGGCGCGGCCTCGGGCGCGACGTGGACGGTACGCATGCCGAGCCCGTGCGGAACCTGCAGGTTGCGCGGGTCGTCCTCGAACATTGCGGCTTGAGCGGGGTCCAGGCGGTCGGCTTCGAAGACTGCCGCGAAGGCCTCGGCACGGGGTTTCGGGACATAGCCCGCATCCTCGACGCCGTAGAGCGCGTCGAACACGCCATCGAGCCCCAGAGCCGCCGTCACGCCGCGGGCGTGGCCGCGCGAGCCGTTGGTGTAGACGATCTTGCGCCCCGGAAGCGTCTCGATCGCACCGCGCAAGCCGGTATCGGCAGCGATGCCGGTCAGATCGATCGCGTGAACCTCTTCGAGGAAATCGTCAGGGGCGACCTGGTGGTGCACCATCAGCCCGGCGAGCGTGGTGCCGTGATCCTCCCAATAGGTGCGGCGGAGCGCGGCGGCGGCGGTCTGGTCCAGGCCCAGCCGGGCGCGAATGAAGCCGTTCATCTTTGCCTCGATCTGGTCGAACAGCCCCGCGCCGGGCGCGTAGAGCGTGTTGTCCAGGTCGAAGACCCAGGTGCGGACGTGAGAGAAGCGGTCTTTTGGCATTCTCCCGACATACGCTGTTGCGGGGGCGGGCTCAACGGGCCGCGGATGCTGCGCCGCGGAAAATTCATCGACAACCTGCGTTCCGGGCGGTAAGCCGTTGAGCGGACGAGAGGAAGCGGATGCCGAGCGATATCCAGGCGCACAAGGATGCCTACGACCTGGTGCTGGACGCCATCGACAAGGGCGAATACCGGCCGGGCGACCGGCTGGTCGAGGCCGAGCTGGCCGAGCGCTTCGGTGTAAGCCGCACGCCGATCCGCGAGGCGTTCCAACGACTTGAAACGCAAGGCATTCTCGCGCGCGACGGGCGTTCGCTGATCGTCGCGTCACTGAACCATGACCAGATCGGCGAGCTCTATGTCCTGCGCGCCGAGCTGGAGGCGCTGGCTGCGCGGCTCGCCGCCCAGCACGCCACACCCGAGGAGATCCGGGTCCTTTTCTCGATGATCGAGGAGGACCGTAAGCTTCTGGGCCAGCCCGACCGGATGAGCCGCGCGAACAAGCGCTTTCATCGGCAGCTGCACCTGGCCAGCCACAACCGCTATCTGGTGCAGCAGCTCGAGGCCGTGCACCGCTCGATGGCGCTGATGAGTTTCACCACCTTCCAGGCCGAGGGCCGTGCCGAAGTCGCGCTGGACCAGCACCAGGCGATCGTCGACGCGATCGAGGCGCGGGACGGGCAGGCGGCGGACCTGGCGATCCGAGGGCATATTTCTTCGGCCTATGAGACGCGGCTCAAGCAGGGCGCGGGGCGGCTCTAGGGGAGCGGGTGTGAGCAGGCGGATCGTTCTCCACATCGGGATGGAGCGCACTGGCACGTCGGCGGTGCAGCGTTTCCTGGCCCGCAACCGCACCGCGCTGCGGCTGATGGGCGTGCGCTATCCGCGGCCCAGGTCCGGCGCGCCGGAGAAGCACCAGGACTTGGTGCATGCGATCCGTTCCGGCGATGACGAGGCGATACGTGCGCTGGTAGCGGCCTATACCGACGGCGCCCGCGCGCCGATTACCGTGCTCAGCGCCGAGGGGTTGTCAGGACCGGATCCGGCCTACGCCCGTGCCCTGTCGCCGCTGGCCGGGAAGTTCGATGTACGCGTCGTGGTCTATTTGCGGCGGCAGGACGAATGGGCGCTGTCGGCCTACAAGCAGGCGGTGTTGGACCCCGAGAAGGCCGAGGCGCGCCCGGTGTCCGAATGGCTGGACGACCCGCGCACGCGCGCGCGGCTGGACTATTCCGAGATGCTGACCTGGTGGGAAGAGGCGTTCGGGGCCGAGAACATCCGGCTGCTGCGTTATCCGCACGATCTGCCGCTGTTGGCCGGGTTCCTGTCTGCGGCGGACCTTCCGGCGGCGGCGGGGCTGCTGCCGCATCGGTCCCTGCGAGTGAACGAGACCGTGGGGGACGCGCGGTTGCTGGAGGCGCTGGCCCGCAACGGGGCCGAGACGGTGGTGCCGGATCTTCCACAGGATGCGCGGGATGCGCTGCTGGAAAGCCTGCGGCCCGGGAACAACCGGATCCGGGAGCGGTATCTGCCGCAGAGCCATACGCTGTTCGGTGTGGCCTGAGGACCGGTCCAAGGGCAGGCTTGGGGACGCCTCCGGCAGGAGTATTTTCGGGATGAAGAAAGTCGGGTGCGTCAAAGGCCGTGGGTGGTCTTGGCCCAGTAGAAGGGTCTGCTGAATAGCTCTCCCACGGCGCGCCATGCGGCGAGTGCGCCGAGCGGCCAGTAGAGAAACAGCAGCGGCACCGTTTTGAGCAGGTGCCGGCGGGGGCGGGCCCAGACCGCGCGCACGGCGACCGCCGCCATCAGCAGTTGGCCAATCGTCATCGAGGCGAACCACGCGCCCCAGAGCCAGCGCGGGCCTGTCTGGAACACGGGCAGGTCGAAGCCGAGCCAGCCCGCCCATAGTGCCCAGTAGATCGGAGTCGCGAGATAGGCTGTCAGCCCGCCCAGCAGCAGCAGTTGGAACCCGGCGAAGCCCATCGGGCCGAGATCGCGCCAGAGGCGGCCAGGACGGCGGATGTGTGTCGCCCAGGTCATCGCATAGCCCTTGAGCCAGCGGGAGCGCTGGCGGATCCAGGGCAGCGGATGGCAGTTCGCTTCCTCGTAGGTGGTGGTGGCAACCATTTCCGTGCGGTAGCCAAGTCGCGCGAGGCGCATTCCAAGATCCGCATCCTCGGTCACGTTATGCGCGTCCCATGCGCCGATCTTCTCGAGCACCTCGCGTCGGAAGAAGACAGTCGTTCCACCAAGCGGCAGGGGCATGCGCAGGCGCTGGACGCCGCGCAGCAGGACCCGGAACCAGATCGCGTATTCGACGGCGAAACAGCGTGCGAGCCAGTTCTGGCGCGGGTTGTAGAAGTCCAGGTAGCCTTGCACGCAGGCGACATCCGGCGGCGCGGCGGCCATGTGCTCGGCGACGCGGCGCAGCTGGTCCGGCTCGGGCCGGTCCTCGGCGTCGTAGATGCCCACGATGTCGCCGCGACAGAAGTTCAGCGCCAGGTTCATCGCCCGCGGCTTGGTCTTGAGCGTGTCCGGCGGCGCCGTCAGCACCCGTGCCCAGGGTGGCAGCCTGCTTTGAGCCAGCGCGATCGGCGTCGCCACGTCGTCGGCCTCGAGGATGAAGATCACGTCGAGCCGTTCGCGCGGATAGTCCGAGGTCTCGAGCGCGGCGATCAGCTGGCGCAGCGTCGCGTCCTCGCGGAACAGCGGGATCAGCAGCGAGATCACCGGCAGCGGCGCATCCGAAGGGGCGCGGCACGGGGCGGATTGCCCGGCGCGAAAGCTCTCGACAAGGGCGACCGCCCGCAGCGCCATGGTGCATGCGTTGACCAGCGCCAGCCAGCTCAGCAGGCCAAGGAACAGCGGTACGGGGGCGAGCAGCGCGACTGCCATCAGCGCAAGACCGAGGACAGGCAACAGGCGGCGGCCCCCGGTCCAGCCACGGCAGGAATAGGGTTCGGGGCAGCGGTCGCGGGCGGCGGTGGCCAGCGCCGGGCCGTGGAGGGCGAGGATTGCATCCTCGATTGCGCGGCGGTCGGCGATTGCAAAATCGGCGGACGCTTCCAGGTCTGGACGCAGGTCCAGCAGGCGCGCGCGCGCGCCCGGCCCGTCGACGGCGATCACCAGCCGATCGTGCCGCCGTTTCCACGGGAGGATGCCGAGGCGTAGCAGGCCGCGTGGGTCCATGCCGCGGGAAAGGGCGGGGTCGGGAGGCTCGGCCTTGAAGTCGGCGAGCGGCAGGCGGGTCTGTTGCGAAAGCGCCTGCGCGACGGCCGCGCCGGTGACGAGACCCCGGCGGCGCAGCGCTTCGCCCAGCGGAACGACGCCCCGCGCCGACAACGCCGCATCGACCGCAGCGCGCGGCACGAGGCCCGACGCGTGCAGCAGATCGCCCAGCCGCGGCGCGCGCGCCGCCGGTCTGCCGAAGTCCTTGGCTGCGGCGGTTCTGGGCACGCGTCGGTCCTCGCTACGGGGTGTTGCGAGTGTGCGCGGAGTTTACTTAACGCGGGCTTAACGCGATCTCAGCCGCCGGATGCCTCCGGCGGGAGTGCTTGGGGATGAAGAAAGCCGGCCCGCGCTCAGGCGGCGCGGGCCTTCATGGCGTCGACGAAGCGGTCGAACAGGTAGTAGCTGTCCATCGGGCCGGGGCTGGCCTCGGGGTGGTACTGAACCGAGAACACCGGGCGGTCGGTCATCGCGATGCCGCAGTTCGAACCGTCGAAGAGCGAGACATGCGTCTCCTCGACGCCCGCTGGCAGCGACTGGGTGTCGATCGCGAAGCCGTGGTTCATCGAGACGATCTCGACCTTGCCGGTGGTGTGGTCCTTCACCGGGTGGTTCGCGCCGTGATGGCCGTGGTTCATCTTGAGCGTCTTCGCACCAAGCGCGAGGCCAAGCATCTGGTGGCCAAGGCAGATGCCGAAGACCGGGATACCGGATTTCTCGAGCACTTCGCGGATCATCGGTACGGCGTATTCGCCAGTCGCCGCCGGATCGCCTGGACCGTTCGACAGGAACAGGCCCTCGGGGTTAAGCGCGAGCACGTCCTCGGCCGTCGCGGTCGCAGGCAGCACGGTCACGTCGCAGCCGGCCGAGGCCAGGCAGCGCAGGATGTTGCGCTTCGCACCGTAGTCGATGGCGACGACCTTGTGGCCCGGCGTGTCGCGCTTGGGATAGCCGTCGGGCCAGGCCCAGCGCATCTCGTCCCAGCGGTAGGACTGGGCGCAGGTGACTTCCTTGGCAAGATCGGCACCTTCAAGACCAGCGAATGCGCGGGCTTTGGCGGTGAGCTCTTCCAGGTCGAAATTGCCGTCCTTGCTGTGCGCCATCGCGACATGCGGGGCGCCCTGGTGGCGGATCGCGCGGGTCAGTCGGCGGGTGTCGACACCGCCCAGACCGATGCGGCCGCGCGCGTTCAGCCAGTCCGAAAGATGCCCGGCGGCGCGCCAGTTCGACGGTTCGGTCGGGTCCCAGCGCACCACCATGCCGGCGGCGACCGGGTCCGAGGTCTCGTCATCCTCGGGATTCACACCTACATTACCGATGTGCGGGAAGGTGAAGGTCACGACCTGCCCGGCGTAGCTGGGGTCGGTCATGATCTCCTGGTAGCCGGTCATCGCCGTGTTGAAGCAAAGCTCGGCGACCGCCAGTCCCTCGGCCCCGAACCCCTGACCATAGAAGACCTGTCCGTCGGCGAGGACGAGGCAGGCGGTGGGTTTGTCGTTCGGTCTTTCGTCGGGCGCGGCCGCGTCGGCGGCGGCCGTCCGTGGGTCGGCGGTCATGGGCAAACGTCCTGTGCGAAGATCGCGCGGACCCTATGCCCGGCGCTCCGCAGGGTCAAGCACCGGGGGCGCGACGCGCCAGCACAGCCGGGCCGGTTTGCCCGCCAAGTTGAAATTAATTGTAACGCTAGCGTCAAACGGATATGACTGTCCGTCCGGACGCCGGAAAACGCCAAGGATGACCCCATGATCCGCAAGCGGCTTACGCGTGAGCTGAGCGAAGCGATGAAGGCGAAGGATCAGACTCGCCTCTGCACGATTCGACTCATCAATGCAGCCATCAAGGACCGCGACATCGCGGCCCGAACCGAGGACAACACCGAAGGTGTCGGCGAGGCCGAGATCCGCGAGATCCTCGCCAAGATGATCAAGCAGCGCAAGGACAGCGCCGAGGTCTACGACGAGGCCGGGCGGATCGAGCTTGCCGAACAGGAACGCCGGGAGATCGAGATCATCCAGGGTTTCCTGCCCAAGCCGCTGTCCGATCAGGACGTCGAGAAGGCGATCCGCGAGGCCATCGACGAGACCGGCGCCAGTTCGATCCGCGACATGGGCCGGATCATGGGCGTGCTGAAAACCCGATATGCCGGGCAGATCGATTTCGGCAAGGCTGGGCAGCGGGTGAAAGCCGCGCTGGGCTGAGGCCGCCCATTTCTCCGGAATTCTGCTAGACTGCCTGGATCCAACACAGGATCCGGGGGGCTGGCGTGTCGGCGATTGCACGAGGAAATCCGCAGGGCGAGCCGCCTGCCTACCGGTGGACGGTAGTCCTGACGGCGGCACTGGTGCTGGCGGTCAGCATGGGCCTGCTGGTCAACGGGTTGTCTGTCCTGATCATCCCCTTGCAGGAAAGCTTCGGCCAGAGCCGAGCCGAGGTCGCCTTCATCAACACCGCCGGGTTGATCGGGCTGGCGCTGGGAGGCGTCGTCATGGGCCGGGTGGCCGAGGCGACCTCGACCCGGACGGTGGCGCTGTTCGGCGCCGGGGTCTTCGCGCTGTGCGTACTGGCGGCGAGCCAGGCGCAGGCGCTCTGGCAGTTGCAGTTTCTGTTCTTCCTTGCGGGTTTTCTGGGTGGTGGAGCACTTTTTGCGCCGTTGATCGCCAACGTGGGGAACTGGTTCGGATTGAGCGCGGGCCTCGGGATCGGTATCGCGGCGGCGGGGCAGGCGCTGGGGCAGGGGGGCGTGCCCTTCGTACTTGGCCTGATGATCGGCGAGTTCGGTTGGCGTGCGGCGCTGGCGCTGTTCGGGGCGGGCTCGCTGCTGCTGCTGCCGCTTGCCGCGCTGCAACGGACCGCGCCGCGGGAGCAGGGGGTCGGCGGTGCGGCTGCGCCACTGTCGAGCGAGTCGCCGGTGCCGGTTCCGACCGGCGTTGTCACCGTGATGCTCTCGGCGGCGGTGCTGTTCTGCTGCACCTGCATGGCCGTGCCGCTGGTCCACCTCGTGCCGCTGATCCAGGGCTGCGGTTTCACCGTGCAAGAGGCGAGCGGCGTGGCCTTCGGGATGCTGCTGGTCGGGATCGCGGGACGCGTGGCCTTCGGGAGGCTTGCGGACTGGATCGGGCCGCTGCAGGCGTGGCTGCTGGCCTCTGCCTGGCAAACGGTGCTGGTCTTCGGGTTCACCCGGCTGGAGAGCTTGGGCGGGTTCACCACCTACGCGCTGATCTACGGCTTCGGCTATGCCGGGGTGATGACCGGGGTTCTGGCGACGACCCGGGCCCTCGCGCCGCCAGCGCGGCGTGCGAGCGTGCTGGGCATCGTGATGGTCTTCGCCTGGGCAGGGCATGGAACCGGAGGCTTGCAGGGCGGGTTCTTCTTCGACCTGACCGGGGGCTATGGCTGGACTTTCGCTAACGCGGCCTTTGCGGGGATTGCCAACCTCGCGATCCTCGGGACGCTCTGGTGGCTGATCAACCGCCCGCGCGGGGTACCAGCTGCTGCCTGAGGGACGGCGGCTGGTTCACCCTGAAATCCGCGTGAAAATCGGGGATTTCATCGTGAAAACCCCCTTAACCCCATGAAATCGCAGGCAGACTGATTCCCAAAACTTCGTAAACGCCCGAAATCGGCCCTAGCCGCGGGCTTGCGGAAGCCGTCTGAGCGCGCTGTCGAGGCGGTCGTGGATCTCGACCCGCTCCTCGGGACTGAGGAAGGCCCCAAGCTCGATCTCGCGGCCCGAGCCCTTGAGTGTCAGGTAGCTTTCCAGGCGCGCGTTCTGGTGCAGAGTCAGCTTCACCCAGTAGGGATTCGCCTGCCAGCGCAGGACGCGGCCGTCGGTCTCGTGGCGCTCGACGGTGATGAGGTCCGGCCAGAGGCGCAGGATCTCGTGCAGGCGGGCGTCGCGGTAGTTCCGTCCGATGGCGAGATAGAGCGCCACCAGCGCGCCGACGAGGAACGGCAGCAGTCCCCAGCCCACGGGGGTGCCGAGGAACGGAATCAGCGGGATCGCGAGGCCGACCGAGGTGAAGATCAGCACCCAGCGAAAGCCGCGCAGGCTCATCGAGCGGTGCGGGTACAGGACCAGCTCCAGCAGCGGTGGGTCGCTCCGGTCGGGCGGCGCGTCCTGCCCCGAAACCGAAGAGGCCGGGGTCTGTGCCCCGGCCTCGTTCTTGTCTTGCTTGTCTGGCCGCATCTCAGTGATGCTGCTTGTCCCACATGTCCTGGGTCGGCAGCGTCTCGAACGTGTGCTCTGGCGGCGGGTTCGGCAGCGTCCACTCCAGCGTGTCGGCGTGCGGGCCCCAGTAGGCCGGCTCCTCGACGCGGGCGCCGCGGGTCAGCGTGTAGAACACGATGCCGAAGAACAGCAGGAACGAGGCGCCCGACAGGAACGCGCCATACGAGCTGACTTCGTTCCAGAGCGCGAACTGCTCGGGGTAGTCGATGTAGCGGCGCGGCATGCCCTGACGGCCCAGGAAGTGCTGCGGGAAGAAGGTCAGGTTGGCGCCGATGAAGAACAGCCAGAAGTGGACCTTGCCCCAGAATTCCGGGTACTGGCGGCCGCTCATCTTGCCGATCCAGTAGTAGACGCCAGCAAAGATCGCGAACACTGCGCCAAGGCTCATCACGTAGTGGAAGTGGGCCACGACGTAGTAGGTGTCGTGATAGGCCCGGTCCACGGCCGCCTGCGACAGGACCACGCCGGTCACGCCGCCCACGGTGAACAGGAAGATGAAGCCGATGGCGAACAGCATGGGCGTCTTGAAGTCGATCGAGCCGCCCCACATGGTCGCGATCCAGCTGAAGATCTTGATGCCGGTGGGCACCGCGATCACCATCGTCGCCATCATGAAGTAGGCCTGCTGGGTGGTCGACATGCCGACCGTGTACATGTGGTGCGCCCACACGACGAAGCCCAGTGCGCCGATCGCCACCATCGCGAAGACCATCGGCAGGTAGCCGAAGATCGGCTTCTTCGAGAAGGTCGCGACGACGTGGCTGATGATGCCGAAGCCCGGCACGATCACGATGTACACCTCGGGGTGGCCGAAGAACCACAGCAGGTGCTGGTAGAGCACCGGGTCACCGCCGTTGGCCGCGTCGAAGAACGCAGTGCCGAAGTTGCGGTCGGTCAGCAGCATCGTGATGGCGCCGGCCAGAACGGGCAGGGCCAGCAGGATCAGGAAGGCCGTGACCAAGATCGACCAGGCGAAGAGCGGCACCTTGAACAGGGTCATGCCCGGGGCACGCATGTTCAGGAAGGTGGTGATCATGTTGATCGCGCCCAGGATCGACGAGGCGCCCGAGAGGTGCACGGCGAAGATCGCGAGGTCGGTCGACATGCCCTGTTCAGAGGTCGACAATGGTGCGTAGAGCACCCAGCCGATGCCGGATCCGAGCTGCCCGTTGCCGCCCGGCGTGACCACCGAAAGCACCGCCAGCGAAGAGCCGGCCGTGAACAGCCAGAAGCTGAGGTTGTTCATCCGCGGGAACGCCATATCCGGCGCACCGATCATCAACGGCATGAAATAGTTGCCGAATCCGCCGAACAGCGCGGGGATGACCACGAAGAACATCATCAGGATGCCGTGGGCGGTGATCATCACGTTCCACAGGTGGCCGTTGGGGGTCCCGTCCTCGAGCAGCATGTACTGCACGCCGGGCTCCATCAGCTCCAGCCGCATGAACATGGTGAAACCGACCGAGATCAGGCCCAGCAGCGCGGACACGATGATGTAGAGGATCCCGATGTCCTTGTGGTTCGTCGACATGAACCACCGGGTGAAAAATCCCCGGTTGTCATGCTCGGCATGGGCGTGTGCCGTAGCGTCTGCCATGTGTTTCTCCTGAGGCGTATTGTCTTTCGCCGCGGGACTCGGGGCCACGCGGGTGTGAGCCGGACTATAGTTCGGCCCCCCGGCCGCCTCAACCAGTTCCTGTATGAAGTAACGGGGTGAATTGTCGCGCTGGAAAGGCCGGCTCAGGTCGCGGGCGGGGCGCCGAAGACCTCGGCGAAACTGGCCTTCAGCGCGAGGTCGACGTCGTCCATCGTGACCGGCAGTCCGAGGTCCACAAGGCTGGTCACCCCGTGGTCCGAAATGCCGCAGGGCACGATGCCCTGGTAGTGGCTGAGGTCCGGCTCGACGTTGATCGCGATGCCGTGGAAACTGACCCAGCGGCGCAGCCGCACGCCGATGGCGGCGATCTTGTCCTCGGCGGGCGAGCCGTCCGGGTTCGGCGAGCGGTCCGGGCGCACGACCCAGACGCCGACGCGGCCCTCGCGCCGCTCTCCGATGACGTTGAAGCGCGCCAGTGTGCGGATCACCCATTCCTCGAGCAGCCAGACGAAGCGCCGCACGTCGCGCCCGCGCCGGTTCAGGTCAAGCATGACGTATGCCACCCGCTGACCGGGCCCGTGGTAGGTGTACTCGCCCCCGCGCCGGGTCTCGTAGACCGGGAAGCGGTCGGGATCGACGAGGTCCGCCGGGTCAGCCGAGGTGCCGGCGGTGTAGAGCGGTGGATGTTCGACCAGCCAGACCAGTTCCGGCGCGTCCCCGGCGAGCATGCGGGCGACACGCTCTTCCATCGCGGCGACGGCCTCGGGGTAGGGCACCGGCGCCTCGGCGCGGAGCCATTCCGGGCTCGTCGTTTCCGGGGCGACCGGAGAATCGACAAGGGAATCGGTCTGGAGAGGGCGTGTCTGGGACATGGCGTCGGCTTCGGTCCTTGGGGGCGGCGTCGCTGTGCCAAGACTTAAGCGGGCGGGGCGGCAAGTGCCAGTGGCACGGGCTTCGGGAGTGGCTTTGGAGGCCGGTTTCGGGAAATTTCAAAAACCCTCGAAACGGCGCTTCACAACCCGAAACGGAGTTGCTATAGCCCCTGCACCAATTTGTGCGGTCGTGGCGGAATTGGTAGACGCGCAGCGTTGAGGTCGCTGTGGGGTAACTCCCGTGGAAGTTCGAGTCTTCTCGACCGCACCAGATTTTCTGGAAATAGTATCAACCCCTTCGGGGGCGACATTGAACCGGGCCTGAGGTCCGGGACAATTGCCGTTTGCGGGGCATTGGCTCCACGGACGGGACTCAGATAGCGTCGGGAGAGGTCTCGTGCCGCGGGTCGGTCGGCAGGCCGACGGGATCGGTGCCGCGGACCTGCGCCCACAGTCCGATTCCCATCAACAGCAACGGGATCGCGATGAAGCCGCCGACCGGGCCCCAGAGCCAGAGCCAGAACACCAGCGAGACGAAGACCAGCAGTGGGTTCACCGACATGTGCCGACCGACAAGCGCGGGGGTTATGAACTGGCCCTCGGCGACGTTGAGCGCGACGAAGACCAGCGGCGGCAGCAGGGTTGCCGCGCCGTCGTAGACCACGATTCCGCTGATCGCGAGGCTGAGCGCCACCAGCGCCGGGCCGAGGTAGAGGATGAAGTTCATCGCCGCCGCGATCACGCCCCAGAGGATCGGCGAGGGCATCCCGATCAGATGAAGCGCGACACCGACGGCCGCGCCGAAGCAGAGGTTGATGACGCTGATCGTCAGGAAATAATGCGAGACGATGTGCTCGACATGCTCGATCTGGCGGCGTTCGAGCTGGGGCAGGGTGCGCGCCAGCGCGTCGTAGACCTGATCGCGGGTCAGCAGGAAGAAGAACAGTCCGCCGATAAAGATCAGGATCTGCGCGGCGAGCGACGGCGCGAACAGCAGGGCGTCGGCCCAGGTGGGGATCGCGTTGCCCTGGCCGTTCTCGGCCTGCTCGCCCAGGGTTTCCGAGACCTGGTCCGAGAAGCGCATCAGCCCGCCGAGCTGGGATTGCAGCTCGGCCACGGTCATCCGGACCTCGTACCAGATCAGAGGTGCGCGCTCGACGATGCGGCTGACCGGCGGCTCAAGCAGCATGACGAGCGCCGCTATGACGCCCAGACCGCAGATCAGCGCGAACAGGGCATTCAGGACCGGCGGAAAGTGCAGCCGTTCGCCGATGCGCAGCAGGGGGGACAGAACCACGCCGATCACGATGGCCAGCAGCATTGGCGCGAACACCGCCTGCGCCTGCCAGAGCGCGAAGAACAGCGCCACGGTGGCCAGAAAGACCACCGCCCCGCGGAACAGGGTATCAGGTATCGTCATGCTCGGAGCGTCCCCCCGCCGGGGCCCATTCCCCGGCGCGGGGGCGACCATAGCCGAGCCGCAGGGCGGTGAAAAGCCGCCCTCAGAGCATCGAGAGCAGCGACAGCCAGCCCCAGACCGACAGCAGCGAGACGAAGGTCGCCAGCATCACCGTGCTGGCCGCCGCGCCTTCCGCGCGGTTGTAGAGCGTCGCGAAGATGTAGGTGTTCACGCCCGGTGCCATCGCGGCGACGGTGACGGCGGCCTTCACGAACAGGATCGGCAGGCCGAACGCCCAGTAGGCCAGCGCGAAGGTGATCGCCGGGTGCACGATCAGGCTGAGCACGCAGGTCATGCCGGCCTCGCCCAGCGACTTTCCGATGGAATAGCGGGTCAGCACGCCGCCCAGCGCGAACAGGGCCACCGGCAGCGCCGAGCGCACCACCATGTCGACAGCGTCCTGGATCGGGGCGGGCAGCGTGGCACCGGTCAGGTTGAAGGCGAAGCCGAGCGCAATGCCGACCATCAGCGCATTGCGCAGCATGGCATTCAGCACCGCTTTGGCGGTATCGCCCGCGCTGCGCCCGTCGGCACGGCTGATCTCCATCACGGTGATGCCGAGGAAATAGCAGAACGGCGCGTGCAGCGAGATGATGGCGATGGCGGCGGCCAGGGCCTCGGGTCCGTAGGCGCGCTCGACGATGGGAATGCCGAGGATCACCGAGTTCGAGAACAGGGACGAGAAGCCGATCGCCACCGCCTCGCCGGGGCGGCGCTTGAAGATCAGCCGCGCGCCGATGATGCCCAGCGTGAACGTGGTCGTCGCCGCGATATAGAATGACAGCAGCATGCCGGGGTTGAACACAGCCGCGAAGTCCATCGTTCGCGTTGCGTTGAACAGCAGCATCGGGATCGCGAAGGCTTGCGTGTAGCGGTTCAGCCCGTCGACCAGGCTGTCCTTGAAATACCCGCCACGTACCAGGCCGTAGCCCGTCGCGGTCACGAGGAAGACGGGCAGGACGACCTGGAGCAGCGTCAGCATGTTAGGGGATACCTCAGCGTCAGCCCGTCGTGGGCGGGGGTGATGTTCTCCGGGGTTTCGGCGTCGACGGTGGCGTAGTCCATGTCGATGTGCATGTTCGTCAGCACGCCGCGCCGGGCGCCGGAGCGGGCGATCCAGGCGAGCGCGGTCTCGAGGTTGATATGCGTCGGGTGCGGCTCGTAGCGAAGTGCGTCGAGAATCCAGGTGTCGAGGTTCTCGAGCAGCGGCCAGCAGTGGTCCGGCATCTCGGAGACGTCCGGCAGGTAGGCGACATCGTGGATCCGGAACCCGAGCGAGGCGATCCGGCCGTGCGTGACCGAGAACGGCATGAACGGGATCGCACCGCCCGCGCCATCGATCTGGAACGGGCCCTCGATCATGTTCAGATCGAGGATAGGGGGATAGGCACTGCCCTCGGGGGTGAAGAACGCATAGCCGAACCGGGCGGTCAGCGAGTCCGAAGTGGGTCCATCCGCCCAGACCGGCAGCCGGGACTTGCGGTTGAAGACCACCATCCGCAGATCGTCCAGCCCGTGGGTGTGGTCGGCGTGTTCGTGGGTGAAGACGACCGCGTCGAGCAGTCCGACCTCGGCGTCGAGAAGCTGGAAGCGCAGGTCCGGCGAGGTGTCGACCAGGACGCGTGTCACGCCGCCCGCATCATGCCGCTCGACCAGGATCGAGCAGCGCCGCCGGGCGTTGCGCGGGTTGCCGGGATCGCACGCGCCCCAGAGCCCGCCGATCCGGGGCACGCCGCCGGACGAGCCGCAGCCCAGGATGCGGACAACCAGCTCAGCCATGCGCGCCCCAGGCGGCGGCCTTGGCGAAGAGCCGGTCGAAATTGGCGGTTGTCTGCGCAGCGAACTCCTCGACGCTGAGGCCGAAGACCTCGGCGCCTGTGGCTGCCGTATGCGCGGTATAGGCCGGCTCGTTCCGCTTGCCGCGATAGGGCACCGGAGCGAGGTAAGGGCTGTCGGTCTCGACCAGGATCCGGTCCACCGGGGCAGCGGCGAAAATCTCGCGCAGTTCGGTGGATTTCTTGAAGGTCGCGATGCCGGACATCGACAGGTAGAAGCCGAGGTCTAGCGCAGCCTGCGCCAGCGGAGCACCGGACGAAAAGCAGTGCATCACGCAGGAATAGGCGCCCGCGCGGTGTTCCTCGGTCAGGATGCGGGCCATGTCCTCGTCCGCGGCGCGGGCGTGGATGATGAGCGGCAGGCCGGTCTGGCGCGCGGCCTCGATGTGGATGCGCAGGCTTTCCTGCTGCACGGCGGCGCTTTCGGCGGTGTAGTGATAGTCGAGGCCGGTCTCGCCGATGCCGACGAATTTCGGGTGCGCGGCGAGGGCGGTCAGTTCCTCGACGGTGGCCATCGGCTGTTCGGTCACGTGCATAGGGTGGGTACCGGCGGCGTAGAACACCGGGTCGTGCGCCTCGGCTATGGCGCGGACGGCGGGTTCGGTGGCAAGGCGCGTGCAGATCGTGACCATGCGGGTAACGCCCGCTTCGACGGCGCGCGCGACGATTTCGTGCGTCTGGCCCTCGAAATCCGGGAAATCCAGGTGGCAGTGGCTGTCGACCAGGGAAGGGGGCATTCGGGCCTTTTGGGCTGGGGCCGGGGTCAGGCGGCGGCTGTCCCGATCCGGCTGGCGGTACGTTCAATGGCGATGAACATATCGAGGATCACCTGCTCGGGGTCAAGGTTCAGCGCCTTCGCGCGGCCCGCGCGTTCGGTGACGGCGGCGTGGGCCTCGGCCCAGGCGCGGGCGGCGTGCGGGTGCGGAGAGAGACGTGCGGCGATGGGCGCCTCGGCCTCGGTCAGATCGTGGGTGAGACCTGCGCCGGCACGGGCGAGCCGGGCGACGGCGCGCTCGGTCAGCGTCAGGATCATGCGGAATGTCGGCTCGTTGGCGCGGCCTGCGGCCTTTTGCGCCAGTGCGGCGATGGCCTGTCGGTCCATGCGCGGCGACTGCGAAAGCAGCGTCAGGATCGCGGGCCAGATCTCGAGCCCGCCGCCTTCGAGCAGGTCGATTGCCTCGCCGACCGAGCCGCCGGACAGCCGGTGCAGCGTGTCGATCTCGTCCAGCGGCTGGCCCGCGGCGTCGAGCGCGCGGCCCATGTCCTCGGGCGAAAGCAGGCCCATGCGCAGGGTGCGGCAGCGCGAGCGGATCGTCGGCAGCAGGCGCGCGGGCTGGTGGCTGATCAGCAGCAGCACCGTGTCGGCGGGCGGTTCCTCGAGCAGTTTCAGCAGCGCGTTGGCGGCGGCGGTGTTCATCTCGTCCGCCGAGTCGATGATCGCGGCGCGCCGGCCGCCGTCGGTCGAGGACAGGCCGAAATGCGCCTTCATCTTGCGGATCTCGTCCACGGTCAGCTGAGTCTTCAGGCGTTTGGCCTTCTCGTCCCAGCCACGGCGACAAAGGAAGATGCCCGGCTCGGCCAGCGCGGCGGAGCGGCGCACGACCGGGTGATCCTCGGGCAGATCGAGCGAAGTCGGGGCAGGGGCCTCGCCAAAAAGACCCGCGTCCTGCCCGGCGGGGGGCGTCGCTGCGAGAAAGCGGGCGATGCGCCAGGCCAGTGTCGCCTTGCCGACGCCGCGCGGGCCTGTCAGCAGCCAGGCGTGGTGCATTCGGCCCGAGGCGTGGGCGTCCAGCACCTCGGCCTCGGCGGCCTCGTGGCCGAAGACCTGAAGGCTGTGACGGGGATGCGGCGCGCCTTCGACGCGGTCGGGTTCGGGAATGTCCTGCTCGCTCATGCGAACTGGCGTATCACGAGGCGCCCGCCGCGCCCAGATGTTCGGCAAGCACCGGCTCTGCGGCGGCGCGGACGCGGGCGGCGACCTCGTCGGGCGACCCGGCCCCGTCAACAAGACGGCAGCGACCGTGGGCGGCGCGGGCGAGGGCGCGGAACCCCTCTGCCAGGCGGGCCTGGAATTCTGCGCCCATGTCCTCGAACCGGTCCTCGCCGCTGGAGCGGGCAAGGCCGCGGGCCAGCGCGGTTTCGGGGTCCATGTCGATGATCAGGGTCAGGTCCGGCTCCGTTCGGATCATCAGGTCGTGCAGAGCGTTCACGGTCGAGCGCAGGTCGGCCCGCGCGGCGCCCTGATAGACCCGGGTGCTGTCGGCGAAGCGATCGCAGATCACGATCTCGCCCCGGTCGAGCGCAGGGCGGATCAGCCGCTCAAGGTGGTCCCGGCGCGCGGCGGTGAACAGCAGGATCTCGGTCTCGGGAGACCAGCGGCCGGGGTCGCCCTCGACCAGCAGCCGCCGGATCTCTTCCGCGCCCGGAGAGCCGCCGGGCTCACGCGTCAGGTGGACGGTCAGGCCTCGGTCGCGCAGAAGATCTGCCAGCCGGGCCGCCTGGGTGGACTTGCCCGATCCGTCGATGCCTTCGAGGCTGATGAACAGGCCGCGCCGGCCCGGGTGTTGCATGGTGTCAGCCGCCGGCTTCGCCCTCGGTGCCGAAGGCGGCCGAGATGGCCCGGCCCATCAGCACCTGCGCCGTCGCCTGGAGCTTCGGCATGAACCCGCCGCGCTTCACGGCGCTGGCGGCCTCGAGCGGGTATCGCGTCTCTCCGACGCCGGGAACGGTGACGACCAGTTCCGCGATCTGCTGGCCGGCCTCGATCGGCGCCTCGACCGGGCCGGAATACTCGACCCAGGTGGTGACGTTGTCGCGCTCGGCCCAGGGCACAACGGCAGTGACCCCGCCGGAGGAGACCAGCGGCACCTCGCTGCGGTCGCCGATCCAGACACGGGCGTTCGAGATCGTCTCGCCGGGTCCGTACATCTCGCGGGTGGTGAACTCGCGGAAGGCCCAGGTCAGCAGGCGCTCGCTCTCGGCGGTGCGCTCGGCATTGGTGTTAAGCCCCGAGACGACAAAGGTCACCCGGCGGTCCTCCTGCACGGCGGATCCGACGAGGCCGTAGCCGGCCTCTTCGGTGTGGCCGGTCTTCAGTCCGTCGGCACCGATATCGAGGTTCAGAAGCGGGTTGCGGTTGTAGCGGTTCGAGGGCGCGCGGCCGTCGAAGTCATACTCACGCACCGAGAAATACTCGTAGTATTTCGGGAATTTGTCGATCAGCAGCGTGCTCAGGTGCACGAGGTCCCGCGCGCTCATCCGGTGATCGGGGTGCGGCCAGCCGGTGGCATTGGCGAAGGTGCTGTCGAGCATCCCCAGTTCGCGGGCGCGCTGGGTCATCTGCGTCGCGAAGGCGCTTTCGCTGCCCGCCAGCCGTTCGGCCAGCACCACGCAGGCGTCGTTGCCGGACTGCACGATCACACCCAGGATCAGATCCTCGACCCGCACCCGGTCGGTGGTGTCGAGGAACATGGTCGAGCCGCCCATCTGCTGCGCCTTGGCCGAAACCTGGAGCCGTTCGTCCAGCGACAGGCGCCCCGCTTCGAGCGCCTCGAACACCATGTAGAGCGTCATCAGCTTCGACATCGACGCCGGCGGAAGCGGCGTGTCGGCCTCCTTCTCGAGCAGCACGGTGCCGGTGTTCTGGTCGATGACCAGTGCCGAGCGCGCGGCAGTCTCGAAGGCCGAGGCCTGGGGGGCGCCCAGCAGCGCGGCCGCGCAGGTGGCGGTGGCGAGCAGGCGGGTGAACGGGCTGGCGGTCATGCCGGTCCTCCTTGTGCGCGATCCCCGGCGCGGTCGAGCCGCACCAGGGTCACTTGATCGCGAAGGCGTCGCCGTAGCCGAGTCCCTTGATCTCGGCCATGGCCGCGTCGAAGGACGCCTGGTTGCTGAAGGGCCCGGCGACGACGCGGTAAAGCTGCGCGTTGGCGGGTCCGTTGGGCTGGATCAGCCCGGCAAGGCCGTTGTCCTTGAGCCGTTTCAGGGTCACCTCGGCGCCGTCTTTGTTGCCGCCGTTGACGACCTGGATATAGGGCTTCGAGGGCGGCTTGGCGCTGGCGGCGGCGGCCTGCGGTTTGGCGGCTGCCGGTTTCGCGGCCGCAGCAGCCGGCGTCGCGGCAAGCGTCGTGGTCTGTAGCGCACCGGTGCTGATGCCCTGCGCCGCCGGCGCGGTGGAAGCCTCCGGTTCGGCCTCGGTCTGGGCCGCACTGGTCGCGGCGGCAGGCGCCACGGCGGCGGGCGCGATGGTGCCGGGGATGCTCTCGGTCTTCATCGAGCCGATCTTGAAGCTCTGGCCGGATTCGGCGATCGGGACGGCTGCGGTGCCGTCGGGCTGGACCTGCACCACCTCGCGGCGGACCACGACGACACGCATCTCGACCGGCGTGCCGGGTAGCATGTTAAGCGCTTCGGCGGCGTTCTGCGAGACCATGATCGGCGGCCCCGGCAGGTTCTCTTCCTTCTGGAAGAGTGCGCCCTCGATCTCGCGCCCGTTGGCGAGGTTGACGATCTTGACCCGGTCGGCCTTGACCGGCGCGGCGACGGCTACCCAGCGGTCGCCGAAGCTGTAGCGCCCGTCCCAGAGGCCCTTGGCTTTGATCTCGAAAATGTCGGGACGTTCACGGTCGCGCTCCTCGACACGGACCGACGCCGTGGCTGCGGGCTGCGCCTCGCCGCTGCTGGCGGCGACCACACCGTCGAACTGGTCACAGCCGGTAAGGGCGGCGCCCAACAGGATAACCCCCAGGACCTGCCCGGGGCGGTTGCGTGAGACTTGCCTGCTCATACTGCTCCCTCTTGCCGGCCCCGGAGAGCGCTCTGCGACGCCTGCCCGGGGAAAGGATCCCTGCCGTCCTTGTGCCGACAGGGCATATGTTGCGGCCAGACTACCGGATGCGGCTAGGTTTGGGAAGGCAGGAAAGCACGCTTGGCGGGTTCTTGCCCCCGCCCGCGGCTCGGTGTACCCCCACGTTGCCGGAGGTGTGGCCGAGTGGTCGAAGGCACTGGTCTTGAAAACCAGCAGGGGGCAACCCCTCGTGGGTTCGAATCCCACCGCCTCCGCCAATGACCTGATTTCTGAATATAATCGTAACGTCAATGATTTAGGCGGTGTGAGCAACCGACGCCCACACACGCTTCCCACACACACAAAGCAACCGGATCTCTGTTTGGTTCGGATTCTAGGGCGGCACCCTCTTTTGTAAGGTGCTGTCACAGTAGTAGTGACGGGAGGGCAGTGCTGAGTCAGCGTTTTGAAAGGGGGGCAAACGATGCGGTTATTGGCATACGCTATGTCTAGCACGCTGGCCGCAGTAATTGCTCGTTTGACACCAGATTGCTAGCGATGGGGAACGAGCGATGCAGGGGGGCAGGCGCTTTTATAGTCGAGACAATACCCAGACCCTGCGAGCCGCCACTCTCGTCGAGTGGCTGACACCACATTCTGGGCGCGGTCATGTAAAATGCAGCAAACTGAAACTGGTTAGAATTAGTCTGGCGGCACCTGCGCAAGCTTAGTCCTATGTCTTGTCTGAACGTTCAATATACGGTCGAAGAGAAGCGCATATTAGTTGAAAAGACTAAAAATATCTTGCAGGTTTCTATGCAGATGCAACCGGGTCGATGATGATGTGCAGGGAATGAAGCATAGCCTCGGAGTCGCGGTCGTGGTGGCGGCCCTTTGCTTCGGCCCCGCGGTTTGCGAGGAGATGCCCAGCGATCATGGTTCGGAGGACAGGCGCCTACGTTTCTTTGCGGATGAGCCAATTCGCAATGGGATCATGTACTTTCCCTATGGTGTGCACACCGCATCAGATGAACTCGAGGCGACTCCGCATAATCTGGTGGGGCTCAGCTACAGGTCGTTCTCTCTTGCCTATTTCCGAAACTCCTATGGGGGCGATACCGTGGCGCTGGTGCACGGGCGGAACCTGCTGAGTTACGAGCCTTTCGGGGCGGATCTGTTCTACGGGATCATGTATGGTTACCACGGCGAGCTGGCCGAAAGCGACAACATGCCGAGCGTGGCCAAGCCGCTTTTCGAGGGCGAGATCAACCCTGTTGCTTCGGTTTCTCCCTATTGGCGGGTCACGGAAAGGCTTGAGCTCAGGGCGATGCTGACCCCGTTTTTTGCGACCCTCGGTGTGAAGGTCAACTTCTGAGCCATGGTCGGAGCCGGGGTCAAGAATTGGCCCCAAACTCAGCGTAGGGTCGGGCAACCGGTTTGCCACGGTCGGAGCCGCAGCGCTGTTTCTCCGGTTTTTGTATGTGTGCTGGATCGCTACTGTGCTCATGCTCCGAGGGCGCATGGCCCGACCGGGCGGATGAGGGCAAGGTCATGTTCTATCGTTCAATCCATTATTTGCGCGCCTTCGCCGCCCTCTCGGTTGTCGCGTATCACGCCTTCCCGAAGGATATGGCGCCGGTCCTGACCGGGGGCGTGGATGTCTTCTTCGTCATCAGCGGGTTCGTGATGGTCGAGTCCACGCGTCGCGGGTTCGTCGCGTCGCGTTTCCTCGCGGCCCGAGCGGTGCGGATCTTTCCAGCCTACTGGATCGCGTGCGCTCTTACGTATCTGTTCGTGGCGAAAGGTCCGATACAGGACTGGTTCTTCCTTTCGGATATCGGAACGATCATGGGCTGGCCCGTGGTCCTGCCGTTTCTGCTGCCTGGCTGGACGCTGGTCTACGAACTGGTGTTCTACATGCTCTTCGCCTGCTGCTTCGGGAATTGGAAGGCGGTCACGGCGGTCCTGATGGTGCTGTCAGCCTCGGGGGCGATCTGGCAGACCGCCATGACCAACCCGGTGTTCGTGGAATTCGCCTTCGGCATGGCGCTGGCCAATGCGCCGCGCGATTTGCTGCGCCGATGGGCCGCTCCGCTGTTTCTGGCCGCGATGCTGGGGTTCATGTGGGCCTCGAGCGCTTTGACGATCACCATGGCAGAGCGCTGGTGGCTGCTTGGGTTCCCGGCGGCAGCCCTCGTGGCGGCCGGGCTCGGGTACGAGAAGCGGGTGCCGGAAAGCAGGGTCCTGCACTTCCTTGGATCGGCGAGCTACTCGATCTATCTCATCCACTTCCTGTTAATGACGTGGTTCAAGGACTGGACCGGGTTCTTCATCGGAACCGCGGCCGGCTGTCTCGTTTACGTGCTGCTCGAAGCGCCCGTGACGCGGCTCCTCAAGCGAGTGATCGTTCGCCTGCAGCGTCGTAGTCCTGCCGCCAGTCCGGCAGAATAGTCCCGCTTCGCTTTGTAAATGGCGTCTTGTCATACCAAGATCTCTGCGGACCCTTGCCTGACCACCTTGTTTGATTGCATGTATCCCCCGCGGATGCCCTGACCAAATGTCGGGGCGCGACCGCGCCGCGGGTCTGCCCGCGTGCAGAGTATTGAAGGGGCGGAAGGGCCGCCGGAAAAGGGGAAACGCATGAAATTCGTACGCTTCGGTGAGAGAGGCCAGGAGAAGCCCGGTGTTCTGGATGCGGATGGCAACATCCGGGATCTGTCGGGCAAGATCGGCGATCTCTCGGGCGCGGTACTGACCGAACTCGATGCGCTCAAGTCGGAGGACCTTTCGGCGCTGCCGCTGGTCGAGGGTGCGCCGCGGCTCGGTGCCCCGATCGCGGGGACCGGCAAGTTTATCTGCATCGGGCTGAACTACGCTGACCACGCTGCGGAATCCGGCCTGGACGTGCCGCCCGAGCCGGTGATCTTCATGAAGGCCACCAGCGCGATCTGCGGACCGAACGACGACATCATCATCCCGCGCAAGAGCCAGAAGACCGACTGGGAGGTCGAGTTGGCCGTGGTCATCGGCAAGCCCGCCAAATACGTTTCGGAGGACGAGGCGCTGAATCACGTGGCGGGCTACGCGATCACCAACGACGTCTCGGAGCGCGAGTTCCAGGCCGAGCGCGCCGGCCAGTGGACGAAGGGCAAGTCCTGCGACAACTTCGGCCAGATCGGCCCCTGGCTGGTGACCCCGGACGAGGTTGCCGATCCGCAGAAGCTCAAGATGTGGCTGACCGTGAACGGCAAGACCATGCAGGACGGCTCGACCGAGACCATGGTCTACGGCGTCAAGCACCTGATCAGCTATCTCAGCCAGTTCATGACGCTGCACCCGGGTGACGTGATCTCGACCGGAACGCCTCCGGGCGTGGGTCTGGGCATGAAGCCGCCGCAGTACCTGAAGGCCGGCGACGTGGTCGAGCTGGGGATCGAGGGCCTGGGCAGCCAGAAACAGAACGTCGTCGCCGACAAGTGACGTTATCTTCCCGCGCCGGGGTATCCGGCGCGGGATTTTCCGGGCCGCGATGCCCCGGGTCTGGTATGCTTTCCCCGCGTGATTTCTGGCGAAAGGGGGGAAGCCATGAGTGTCGCGCGTGTCACCGAGATATCGGCCGTTTCGAGAGAGAGTTTCGAGGATGCCATCGAGCAGGGCGTCGCGCGGGCGTCCGAGACGCTGCGCAATGTCCGCTCGGCCTGGATCAAGGAGCAGCAGGTCCGGATCGAGGGCGGCAAAGTCGTCGAATACCAGGTCAACATGATGGTGACCTTCGTCCTCGAGGGTTGAGAGCTATTCGGTCGTGAATGTGCCGCGCCAGAGATCGAGGAAGCGCGCGCGCTTCTGCTGATCGAGGCCGACCAGCAGCACCGGCGAAAGCGGGATCTGGCGCAGCACCGCGCTGCCCGATGGCAGTGTCAGCTCCGCGGTGTCCGGATCGTCGAGACGTACGATCAGGCGCACGTCCGCCATTGCGCGCTGGCCCGCGTCCGACAGCAGGAAATCGAGGAGCAGCCCGGCGTCCTCGGCCCTTGGCGCGTGTTTCGGGATCACGGCGGCTCGGGACAGCACGAGTGTGTAGTCCTCGGGCGCGACCACGGCCAATTCGGGCGAGGCCTCGGCCCGGGCAAGCGCGTAAGAGCCCAGGACGTTGTAGGCGATCAGGTAGCGACCCGAGACGACGCCATCGATGATCTCGGCCGAGCAGCAGGTGGCGATGGCGCCGGAGCGGCCGAAGGCCTCGATCAGGCTGCCGAAGGTCGTGGCCTGCTGGGAGTCGACGAAGGCGAAGAGGTATCCCAGGCCCGACTGCTCGATGTCGTAGGTCGCGACGCGGCCCGCGTATCGGCTGCCGACCGGGCGCAACAGGTCGATCAGATCGAACCGCGATCGCGGCGCCTCGGAGGCGGGGACCAGGATGCGGTTGTAGACCAGCACCGCCGGCTCGCGGGTGATGCCGAAAACCTCGTCGCGCCAGTTCGCCTCGGGAGGCAGACGGTCGGTCGCATCGGAGCGGTGCGGGCGCGCGCAGCCGTCGTTGACCAGTCGAACCTGCAGATCTACCGCCGAACTGATCAGCATGTCCGCCGTCGGCGTGCCGGTCCCGCAGGCTTCATTGGCGGTGGCGTAGAGATCATTCGACCCCCATTGCTCGTAGTCGACCGCGTATTGCGGGTTGGCGGCAGTAAAGGCCCGGAGCACCGGGCCGAAGAGAAGGATGTCAGTGGTCCCGCGCACGGTCAGCCGGTACACCGCGTCCTGCGCGCCGAAGCTGCGGACGGCCTCGGGGGCTTGGGCGTGGGTTTGTGCTGCAATCGTCAATGCGGCCAGCGTGGCAAGAATGCGTTTCATGATGAACTTTCGGCGGAATAATCGGTTGCGGACAATTCAATGGTTGCTTCAAAACCGCCCGAGGCGGGATGGCTCAGCAATAGCCGTCCCTTATGGGCTGCGGCAACCGCTTGCACGATGGCGAGCCCCAGCCCCGAGCTGTCGGCGCTGACCCCGCCATCGCCCGAGAACCGTTCTCCGGGGGCGGGCAGGCGGGCGGCGGGGATGCCGGGGCCGGCGTCGCGAACCGTGATCCGGGCGCGTGTACCCTTGCGCGCGACGCTGAGGACCACTGGCGCGCGACCGTAGCGCAGGGCGTTCACAACCAGGTTCTTGCTGGCCTCGACCAATGAAAGCGGGTCGCCTTCGGCCCAGACCGGGTCCTCGGGCAAATCGAGGTCCGGGCGTATGCCGCTGCCCAGCACGTCGTGATCGGTCTGCTCCAGCGTCCGGATCGCCACGGTGCGGAGATCCACCTGCTCCAGCGGGGCCGAGTCCGCGCGGTGAATGATCAGCGCGTGGTTCAGAAGCTGATCGGCCAGCCGGCTGAGCGTCACCGAGCGGCGGTGGATCCGGGCGATGGCGCTGCGCAGGCGTTCGGGATCGGTCTCTTCACCCGCGAGTTCGGCCTGTGCGCGCAGGGCGGCGATCGGCGTGCGCAGCTGGTGCGCGGCATCGGCGATCAGGTTGCGCATCACGCCCACCTGCCGGTCGAGCCTGGCCATGAAGCGGTTGAGCGTCGCGACCACGCCGCCGATCTCGCGCGGGACTTCGACCGACAGCGGCGTCAAGTCGTTCGGCGCGCGCCCGGCGATGTCGCTTTCGATCCGGCGAAGGGGCAGCAGGGCCGAGCGGACGGCGAACACCGCGAGCCCCGACATGATAAGTCCGGCGATCCCGGCTGCGATCAGCGCGTTGCGGGTGATCTGTGTGGCCAGTCGTTCTCGGGCGCGGGTCGTCTGCCCGACGAGCACCTCGACCACGCCGGAGAAGCTGCGCTCGGCGAAGGGACGTCGGACCTGGGCGATGCGGATCGGCTCGCCCCCGAAACTGCCGTTGGAGAAGGTCGTTTGCGGGTCGGCCGAGCGCAGCGCCTGGTAACCGGTCAGCAGCCGCCCTGTGGGGTCGTAGACGGCATAGACGATACGATCCTCGGGAGCGAGCGACAGCAGTTCGAAGGCGGAGACGGGCAGATCGACTTCGACCTCGCCACCGCGCACGGTGATCTCGTTGGCGATCTGGTTGGCGGCGCCGATCAGCAGGTTGTCGTAGGACTGCTGCGCGGCATTGCGGCCATAGGCGAGCGCGGCGAGCGCGACAGCGACCCCGCCCAGCGCGAAGATCAGCGCCAGCGCGCCCGCGAGCCGCGCGGTCAACGAAAGGCGCAGGCGCGGCTGCTCAGCGCTCGGTGACAAGCTGATATCCCAGGCCGCGCAGGGTCTTGATCGCAACGCCGCTGCCCGCAAGCTTTCGGCGCAGGCGGGCGATGTAGAGCTCGACCGTGTTCAGCCCGACCTCGTCGTCGTCGAACGAGAACATGCGCTCGAGGATCCGCTGTTTCGGGATCACCCGGCCGCGGTCGGAAAGCATGACCTCCAGCAGGCTCATTTCCCGCCGGGTCAGGGAGAGGGGTTGGCCCGCGACCTCGACCGTATTGCCGGCGGGATCGAAGATCAGGTCGCCGAAGGCGATGGTACCGGCGCGGTCCGTACCGGTGCGGCGCACGAGTGCGCGGACGCGGGCTTCGAGCTCGCGCAGATCGAACGGCTTCACCAGGTAATCGTCTGCTCCGCCGTCGAGCGCCGCCACGCGGTCGTCGATATGCGAGCGGGCGGTGAGCATCAGCACGGGCGTCGGCTTGTTGGCAGCGCGCAGCGCCCGCAGCACGTCGCTGCCGCTGCCGTCCGGCAGGCCGATGTCGAGGATCGCCACGTCGTAGTCCTGAACCGCGAGGCTGTCCTGCGCCGCCTCGACCGTGGCGGCGTGGTCGATGGCATCGCCCCGGCGGCGGAAGCTTTCCACCACCGCTTCGGCAACGTCCATGGTATCCTCGACCAGCAGGATGCGCACCTGCGGGACCCTCCCAGGCTGGCGGCTCTTGGCGGCCGCGGGTTCAAGCCGAACCACTATAGGGGGGGCAGGGGCATGCGCAATCCGCGCCGGGCCGGTGGTCGTTCGTTCGGGGATGACAGGTTGGCGACAGCTTCGCGCGGTATCACCGCTCCGTCCCGGCCCCGCCGAGGGCCAACAACACAATATCAGGAGGAGACACCATGACCCGTTCCACACAGCTGAAGACCGGCCTCGGCGCCGTTCTGATCGTCGTCGGCGCCGCCACGGCGGGCTCCGCGCAGGACTTCGCCCCCGAGGCGCCCGAGTGCATCGCTCCCGCCAACCCGGGCGGCGGCTGGGACTTTACCTGCCGCCAGGTCGGCAAGTCGCTGCAGGACCTCGGCATGATCGACAAGACCATGCAGGTCGTGAACCTCGCCGGTGGTGGCGGCGGCGTGGCCTTCGCCGAGGTCGTCAACAAGCGCAATGACGACAACGACCTTATCGTCGCCGCCTCGACCGCGACCGCGACCCGCCTGGCGCAGGGCGCATATCCGGGTAACACCCGTGAACAGGTCCGCTGGCTGGGCTCGATCGGCGCCGACTACGGCATGATCGCCGTCTCAGCCGACAGCGAAGTCGAGACGCTGCCGCAGCTTCTGGACATGATCAAGGAAGACCCGCGCGCGGTGTCCGTTGCGGGCGGTTCGGCCGTCGGCGGCTGGGACCACCTTAAGGTTCTGATCGCCGCGCAAGCCGCCGGCATCGAGGATGTCCGTCAGGTGAAGTACATCGCCTTCAACGGCGGTGGCGAGGCCGTGACCCAGCTTCTGGCCGGTTCGGTCCAAGCGTTCACCGGCGACATCTCGGAAGCCAAGGGCTTCGTCGACTCGGGCGATATCAAGGTGATCGCCGTCCTGTCCCCGGAGCGTCTGGAGGGCGAGTTCGCCGACTTCCCGACCGCCAAGGAGCAGGGCATCGACGTGGTCGGCGCCAACTGGCGCGGCTTCTACGCGCCGGGCAACATGAGCGACGACGCGTACAACTACTGGGTCGACACGATCGACAAGCTCTACGACACCGAGGAATGGAAAGCCGTCATGGCCCAGAACGGCTTGGCGCCGCTGGACCTGCAGGGCGACGAGTTCCAGCAGTTCGTGTCCGAGTCGATCGACAGCATCACCGCGATTTCCAAGGAAATCGGCATCATCAAGTGATGTGATCCGGGCCTCGGACCGATCCGCCGGCCCCGCATCCCGGGGCCGGCTTCAACCTTTCAAGACGGGAGGGCCGCATGAGCGACCGCGTCTTCGGCGGCGTCGGACTGGCGCTGGCGATCTTCTACATCTGGCAGGCCACGGTCATCGAGGAGAGCTTCATCCAGGACGTGGTGGGCCCCAAGGTGTTCCCGATCATCATCGGCACCGTGCTGGGCCTGTCGAGCCTGTGGTTCATCCTGCGCCCCGATCCCTCGCCCCATTGGCCCGGTGCCGGACGGCTGTTCGAGATCGCCATGGCCGTCGCGGTGATGGTCGCCTACGCGATCATGCTGCCGCAGGTCGGCTTCCTGATCGCGACCGCTGTCGCCTCGGCCTACCTGACCTGGCGGCTGGGCACCCGTCCGCTGCAGTCGATAGTCGCGGGCGTCGCGACCTCGGTGGGCATCTATGTCGTTTTCCGTCTGATCCTGGGCCTATCGCTGGCCAAGGGTCCGCTGGGTTTCTGAGGGGATAGGACCGATGGATGTACTTGCTTCCCTCGGCGACGGGTTCGCCGTCGCCTTCACCTGGCAGAACCTGCTGCTGGCGCTGCTGGGCTGCCTTCTGGGCACGATCATGGGCGCGCTGCCGGGGCTTGGCCCTTCGAACGGCGTCGCCATCCTGATCCCCTTGGCTTTCACCCTGGGCCTTGGCGCGACACCGGCGCTGATCCTGCTGACCTCGGTCTACTACGGGGCGATGTACGGCGGGCGGATCAGTTCGATCCTGCTGAATATTCCGGGTGACGAGCCGGCGCTGATGACCTGCCTCGACGGGTATCCGATGGCGCAGGCAGGCCGCGCGGGCGAGGCGCTGGCGCTGTCGGGCATCGCCTCGTTCGTGGGGGCGTTCTTCGCCACCTGGGGGCTGGTGTTCCTGGCGCCGCAGCTGGTTAAGGTCGCGCTGCTGTTCGGCCCGGCCGAGTATTTCGCGCTGTTCACGCTGGCCTTCGCCACGCTGGGCGGCATCGCCTCGACCAACCAGGCCAAGGCGGCCTTTGCCGCGGCGCTGGGCCTGGGGCTTGCCACCATAGGCGTCGACGGCCAGACGGGCGTTCCGCGCTTCACCTTCGGCGAGGTGCACCTTTACGACGGTATCGACTTCCTGGTCGCCATCGTCGGCCTCTTCGCGTTGTCCGAGGTGCTGATTTTCCTTGAGCACCGCGGCACCGAAAACGACGTCACCGGGCGCAAGGTCGAGATTGGCCGCATCGTGCCGCCCTGGTCGCTGATCCGCAGTTGCATCCCGACCATGGGCCGGACCACCGTCCTCGGCTTCATCGCGGGTGTGCTGCCGGGGGCAGGGGCCTCGTTGGGTTCGTTCATCAGCTATTCGATGGAGAAGCGCCTCGTGGATCGCGAGGGCACGTTCGGCACCGGCGATCCGCGCGGTGTGGCGGCGCCCGAGGCGGGGAACAATGCCGCCGCCGGGGGCGCGCTGGTGCCGATGCTGGCGCTGGGCGTGCCGGGTTCAGGCACCACGGCGGTACTGCTGGCGGTGCTGCTCGCGCTGAACATCACGCCGGGGCCGCTGCTGTTCACCCAGAACCCGGACGTGGTCTGGGGCCTTATCGCGGCGCTCTTCATCGGGAACTTCATGCTGCTGGCGATGAACATTCCGATGGTGGGCCTCTTCACCCGGGTGCTGCTGGTCCCGCCGCGCCTTCTGATGCCGGTCGTGGCCATGGTCTCGTTCGTCGGGATCTACGGCATCTCGGGTTCCAGCTTCGATCTGCTGGTGATGGTCGGCTTCGGCGTCATGGGCTGGGTGCTGCGCAAGCTGGATGTACCGCTGGTGCCGGTGATCCTCGGCACGCTGCTCGGCAACGAGATGGAGGCGAACCTGCGCCGCGCCCTGACGATCTCGGATGGTGACTGGTCGATCCTGGTTGGCAGCCCGCTCGCCATCGTTCTGTGGATCATCGCCTTCGTGGGCTTCGTCCTGCCGATCATCTTCGGCAAGGTGCTGAAACGCCGGATGCGGATGGCGCGTGACGAGGAAGGCGCGATCAGCGATTGATCGCCTTCGCCGGAGGCCTTCGGGCCTCCGGCCCCGCGTCGAGGTCAGGGAACCTCCGCATCGACACCGATCTTTCACGAAACCGACACCTGCGTGTCACCGATGGGGCGACAGGTTTGCGCAACGTCCGATTGCGCGACCGCCGGGGCACACCGGCACGCATCGGAACCGCGCGGCCGCCGCTATCTCGGCAGCATGCGGCGATTGAACTTGTGACGGTGGCCGGGGCCACCCGGTCCTCGCGCTTGGTGGAGGTATGGCCGTGGCCGATATTTCGATCAGGGGTGTCAGCAAGCACGTCGACCGGGTCGAGGTGCTGCACGGCATCGACCTCGAGATCGCGCACGGCAGCAGCGCCGTACTTCTGGGCGCGCCAGGCTGCGGCAAGTCCACGTTGCTGCGGCTGATCGCCGGGCTGGAAGCGCCAAGCGCCGGGAGGGTCCTGGTCGGAAGGCTGGGGCCGGATCCGGGCGTTTGCCGCATGTTCAAGCCTGAAGACGGTGTTGCCGCGTTGGCGAGGGAACTGCTGTCCCTGCCTGATGCCTTGCTGTTTGATGATCCGTTGTCGGCTGTCGAGGCGGCGGAGCGCCCAGCCTTTGCGCATGAAGTACGGAGCGCGCTTGTGGCAGGCGGCGTGACTTCGGTGCATGCGACCCACGACGCGGCGGCCGCGATGGTGCTGGCCGACCAACTGGTCGTGATGCGCGCCGGACGGATCGAGCAGGCCGGCCCGCCGCATGAGGTCTATGACCGGCCCGGAACGATCTACGTTGCTGAAATGGTCGGCTCGCCTGCAATGAACTTCCTGGCCGCAAGGCTGGACGATGCGGGAAGCGTGGTTTTGCCAGATGGCGTTGCGCTTACGCTTCCGAAACCTCCACCGCTCGCGCCGGGCGCGGCGGTGACGCTGGGCGTGCGCCCCGAGGGACTGCGCATCGCAAAGGAGGGCACCGGGCTGCGCGGCACCTTCGACTTCGCCGAGGATCTTGGCGCGGTGCGGCTCTTGTATTTCGAGGTAGGCGGCCGCCGCGTCACCATGCGTAGCGGCGAGCCATGCGGTCTTTTCCCGGGCGACACGCTGACGCTGGCGGTTGCCCCTTCCGCGATGCACCTGTTCGATCCGGCGACCGAGAGGCGGATCGAGGTGATGGTCTGACCCGCGACGCTCCATTGACAAGACGCCCGCTGCCCGTGAGCGTGGCGCAGCAAAGAAATACAAGACAGGGGGAGGGCGCATGAGCCTGGGAGTGGCCGTCATCGGGGCCGGTGTCATGGGCGGAGACCACGCCCGGATCATCCGCGAGGAAACCGCCGGGGCGCATCTGGTGGGCGTTGCCGATGCAGACGTGACGCGGGCCGAGCGCGCGGCTGCCGGTGCGCGGGCGGTGGCGGACGGAATGGAACTGATCGCATCGCCGGACGTCGATGCCGTGATCGTCGCATCGCCTGACCCTTCTCACGCGCCGCTGACGCTGGCCGCGATCGAGGCGGGCAAGCCGGTCCTCTGCGAAAAGCCCCTGGCGGTCACGCCCGAGGATTGTCTTGCGATCTGCGAAGCCGAGGCGGCGGCTGGGCGCAAGCTGGTCCATGTCGGTTTCATGCGCCGCTTCGATCCCGCCTATCGCGAGATGAAGGCCGCAATCGACAGTGGCGCGCTGGGGCCGGTGCGGCTGCTGCACTGCCTGCACCGCAACCAGCAGGTGCCCGACTGGTTCGAGCCGCACATGGCGATCACCAACTCTTTCGTGCACGAGATCGACATTTGCCGGTGGCTGCTGGACAGCGAGTTCGTGGCGGCGACTGTGATCCCGTCGACCTCGGCATCATATGACCCGCTGGGCGATCCGCTGCTGATTGTGCTGGAGGCGGAAAGCGGAGCGGTGGTCTCGACCGAAGTCACGATGAATGCCGAGTATGGCTACCATGTCCACGCCGAGGCGCTGTGCGCGAAGGGCTCGACCGAAATGGCCGAGCCGGCGCGGACGCTGACGCGGGTAGATGCCGCGCAACGCTCGGCCTATCCGCCGAACTGGATTCCACGCTTCGCTGACGCCTACCGAATCCAGGCGCGTGCCTGGGTCGAGGCGATTGCTGCCGGCGGTGTGGACGTGCAGGCGGCGGGTGCCTGGGACGGGACCGTAGCAACGATCCTTGCGGAGCAGATCGTCGAGGCGCTTCGGACGCGGCAGCGGGTCAGCCTGGAGCTTCCGAAGCGTCCAGGCTGATCGCTTCGGGGTCTATTCCTGGATGCTCTCGAGATAGGCCAGCAGCCCGGCCAGTTCGCGCGGGGTCGGGGTCAGGATTCCGTCGATCTCGACCGGGACGAGGTCTTCGGCCATCGCGCCGCCGAACTGCGGCATGACCCGCGACAGGTGACCCTGCTGCGGGTCGCCCCAGATGTAGCTGAGCGCCTCGGCTGCCGGGAAGGTGCCGCCATTGTTCCGCGAAAGCGTGGTCAGGTCCAAGGGTGCTTGGGGCAACTCGGCGGCCAGCGGCCCGTCGCCGCGGGCGTCGGAGCCGTGGCAGGAGACGCAGTTGTCCGCGAAGAAAGCGGCGCCGTCCGCGCGCGTCGGCATCCTGTCGGCGGTGCAAGCCACGAGTCCGAGGGCTGCCGCCATTGTTGCCGCCGCGGCCTGGAAAATTCTGCGCATCTCGTCCTCGCTTCGTCTGCCTGCTCATATCCGGCGGGAACGCCGGCGGTGCCTCTTCTCCGCACCGTAAATCACTCTGTCGGAGTGTTAAGGGAAAAGTGCTGACGGCTCCATGATGGATCGCGAAGGGCTTGGGCGCGGAACGAAAACGGCCCCCTTCGGGGAAGGGGACCGCAAGCCGTTTCAGGATCGATTACTGCGCGATGCAGGTGTCGACGTTGTCAGGCGTGCACACGTCGAGGCCGGTGTAGGTCGGGTCCTCGGGCGCGTCACCGCCTGCAGCCATCTGCGCGAAGGCCTGCATGACGCGGTAGCCCATTTCGAACGGCCGCTGGCCGACCTGTCCGGCGGACAGACCCTCTTTCATCTGGTCGATCTGGACCGGCAGCGTATCGGCGACCACCAGTGCCAGCTTGCCGCTGGCGATGTCGTCCTTGTAAGGCTCGACCGCCGCGCGGTTTGCGTCCGGCACGAACTGCGGGAAACCGCCGGTTGGCAGGAAGGCATCCACGTCCGGATTCGCGGCCATGAAGTCCTCGAACTGCTGCACCGAGACGGGGAAGTCGTCGTTGGTGTAGAGCGGGCAGCCGTCTGCCTCGGTCCAGCCGTTCTGGCCGGTCAGCCGCTCGCCCGGCGAGGTCGTGCCGGACATGTTGCCCAGCGTGTCGCGGATGCCCTGCATGCGCTCGTTGTGGTTCGCCGCTGCGGCGCCGCCCGACTGGATGCAGACCGTGCCGCCGTCGGGTTTGATCTCCATCGCGATCTTGGCGAGGTTCACGCCGATCTCGTAGTTGTGCGTGCCGATATAGGCGGTGCGCAGGTCGGCGTTCTCGGGCAGCAGGTCCGAGTCCCAGGTCAGCATGGGGATGCCGGCCTCTTTCGCGGCCTGCGCCGCGACCGCCATCGCCGCAGCATTGGATGGCGCCACGCCGATGCCCTTCACGTCGCCGCGCGCGATCAGATCCATGACGATCTGCACCTGCTCGTCGCCGCCGCCATGCTCGCCCGGGCCGATGTATTCGCACTCGAAAGCGCCGTTCGACTCGGCCTCGGCCTTCTTGCAGCCGTCGCGGGCCTGGTCGAAGAACGGGTTGTTCATGTTCTTCGGCACAAGTGCGAAGATGTCCTGTGCGACCACCGCCGTTCCGCCGGTCAAGGCGGTGACGGCGACGGCCGATGTGATGAGTAGCTTCTTCACGGTAGTCCTCCCTGGTTCTTTTTGCCGGTTTTCGGTCCGGCGACCGTCATCGATCCCGCCGAAGCCGGATCGAATCCCTCAGTTTCGCGAAGGCGCTGTTGCCGCTGGTCTGCAGGCCGATCAGCACCGCGAGGATGATGATGAAGCCGACGAAAGCGCCCTGCCAGTTCGAGTCGATCCCTGCCATGAGCAGCGCGTTGCGGATCACCTCCAGCAGGGCCGCGCCGACCAGTGCGCCATAGGCCGTGCCCGAGCCCCCCATCAGGTTCGCGCCGCCGATCACCGTGGCCGCGATCACCCTGAGTTCGTAGGTCTGGCCCAGTGCGTTGATCGCCGAGCCCGAGTAGCCGAGGATCAGCAGAGCCGAGACCGAGGCGCAGAAGGCCGAGAACATGTAGACCTGCAGCTTCATGAACGGCACGTTGACCCCGTTCAGCCGTGCGGCCTGCTCGTTGCCGCCGATGGCGAACAGATGCCGGCCCCACGTGGCGTACATGAACACCGCGCCGACGATCAGGCCGAGCACGATCATCACCCAGAAATGGGACGAGAAGGCCGGGATCCAGTCGGGCCAGAAGTCGCCCTCTATGTTTGGCGGAAACCGCGCCTGGCCGATGGCTTTCACCGTCGGTGCATCCGGGCCGAACTGGTAGAGCATCTGGTTGCCCGATATCACCACAGCCAGCGAGCGGGCGATGGACATCATCCCGAGCGTCACGACGAATGGCGACATGCCGACATAGGCCACGAAGAACCCGTTGACCGCGCCGCAGGCCAGTCCTGCAAGCATCCCCATCGAGAAAGCCACGTACCAAGGGTATTCCCAGGTCAGGAACAGGCCCGCGACAATGGCGACAAGCCCCATGATCGAGCCGACCGACAGGTCGATTCCGCCGGTGATGATCACGCAGGTCATACCCAGCGCCATGATCCCGAAGGGCGCGAAGTTGCGCGTGATGTTGGCCATGTTCTGCGCGGTGAAGAAGCTGGGCTGGTAAAGCCCTATGCCCACCGAGACCACGACCAGCGCCACGGTAACCCAGAACGGCTGGCTGGTGACGATCCGATTGAAGACGGATTTCTCTTCGATCTGGGTGACGGTCTCGATATCGACGTCCGCGATCGGGGCTGCGGATTCATGCGGCATGGATCGCTCCAGTGATCAGTCCGGTAATTTCCTCGGGCGAGGTCTGCCCGATCGGCTTGTCGGCGACCTTGCGGCCCCGGCGTAGCACGGCGACGCGGTCGCAGACGTCGAACACGTCCGGCATCCGGTGGCTGACCAGGATGACCGCGTGGTTGGTGTCCTTCAGGCGCTGGATCAGGGCCAGAACCTCGGCCACCTGCCGGACCGAGATCGCGGCGGTGGGCTCGTCCATCAGCACCAGCTTCGGGTCGGAGAGCCGGGTGCGGGCAATGGCGACCGCCTGCCGCTGGCCGCCGGACATCTGCTTGACCAGATCGCGGGGGCGGGTCTCGGATTTCAACTCGGCGAACAGCTCTCCGGCGCGCTGGACCATGCCGCGATGGTCGAGATAGCGGATCGGGCCGATCTGCTTTTTCAGCTCGCGCCCGAGGAAAACGTTCGCCGCTGCCGTCAGGTTGTCGCAGAGCGCGAGGTCCTGGTAGACGATCTCGATCCCGTTGTTGCGTGCATCCAGCGGCTTGTTGAAGTGGACAGGGCGACCCTCGATACGGATCTGGCCGGTCGTCGGCGGGAAGTTCCCGGCGATGATCTTCATCAGCGTCGACTTGCCCGCGCCGTTGTCCCCCATCAGGCCGACGGCCTCACCGGGCTGTATCGTCAGGTTGACGGATTGCAGCGCATGGATCGCACCAAAACTCTTGGTGATCCCGTCGAGCTCCAACAGGCTCATGTATTCCCTCCCACCGCCGGTTTTTCCGGCTGCTTGGTTTATAGGGAAAGCATCGGCGGAAATTATCCCGCCTGTCAACGGTTTGTCTGATTATGGAAAGAAAGGTTTTCGAGGCGTATTAGCTCGGCTGCCCGCGAAGTGAAGATGGATGCCGAGGTTGTTCCGCCGGTCGAACGGGTCCCAGCGTTCGTCTATAGCTGCTATCGGACGATGCCATGCGGGCCCGCCTCACGCGCGGACTTAAACCTTTAGCATTTAACGGCTGGGGCGCGTGAGGATATAGGCCGCCGCAGCAAGCATGCAGGCGCCCTGAAACACCAGCAGTTTCGGGTCGAGTTGCAGTATCAGGACCGAACCGGCGAAACTGACCGCCATAGCGGTGCAGGCGAAGACCTTCCACTTGGTGGCGATGGCTCCGGTGCGTTCCCAGTCATCTATTATCGGCCCGAAATGTTTGTGCGCCACCAGCCTTGCTCGCAGGGCAGGGGAGCCCTTGCCGAAGGCGAAGGCCGCCAGGATCACGAAAGGCGCCGTCGGCAGCACTGGGAGCACCGCGCCGATCAAGCCTGCCACAAGCGCTGCGGCCCCGAGTGCGGTCCACAGCATGCGGCCGCCAGCCGTACGCCTGATGCCCTCCGTTCGCTCGCTCTCGGTCGCCGGCATGCTGCCTTCCTCTTGCCCGTGGCTGTCAAGAAAGCGTCCGGGGCGCCAAGTTCAAGAGGCTTGCGGAGCTTGAATTCGGCTCGGCGGTGAAGTGTAGTCCGAACCGGTCCCGGTCACCGTGCGGTGCCGTTGCGGCCCGCCACCTGAAAGGAGCGCCGATCCGTGAAGGTCCAGGTTTCTGCTGACGGCATCACCGTCGATGCGCGCGATCTCGGCCCGCTGCTGGGGCTCGAGCCGTCCGAGGTGCCGGAGAAGATGCGCTCGGGCGAGATCACCAGCATGCACGAGACCGGCTCGGGCGAGGATGCAGGGCGGTTCCGCGTGACATTCTGGCATGACGGTCAGCGGCTTCGCCTGACCTGCGCCGAGGATGGTACCGTGATCAGCCGGGTGAAGAACCCCGGAACGCCGCCGCGCCGGCGGTAGCTCAGTCGAGCGGCGGCTGCCCGGCGACCTCGAGAGCCCGCGTGTCCACTTCGCCGCGGGCGGTACCGAAGCGGAATTCGTCATAGTAGGCGACGAGCGTGGGTTTCGGGCGGTCCGGGAAGCTGCGGTCCCAGCGTTCGGTGTAGCTGACGAAGATCCCGCGACGGTGCTCGGGCGCCGAGGCGCCCCCAGGCACGGTGGCGACGATCGGGCCGCGGTAGTCGCAGCGCAGCGCGCCGTCGACCCAGATGCGCAAATACCCCGCGTCATCGGTCGCGAAATTCGTGTTCATCACGATGTCGACCCAGCGGCCGCGGCTTTCGGTCATGTCGAACAGGCGGCAGATGTGGCCGCCGTTCTGGGCGTCGCCCCAGTTTCGCGCGGCGGCGATGTCTGGCAGTTGCACCGCGACATCCGCGCTGGAGCGGGCGGAGGGTGAGCAGACCGCCGGGTCGCAGCCTCGCCCGGTCGCTTCGCCGCTGCCGGTCTGCACCAAGCGGATTGCGGCGGGTGCATCGCCCGGCAGCTTCCACTGTCCGACCACGACCCTCAGTGCGTTGTCCGCCGAAAAGCCGGGGATGGTCTCGTTCCGGAAGCTCCAGCCGTACCAACCGTCGCTGTTCAGACGGGCCTTCGGTGCGGTCTCGCGGATCTCGGCCCGGTAGCGCGGTGCGCCGCAGTCACTGCCACCGCAGTCGCCGTCGCGCAACTCGTAGCGTTCGGCGGTCTCGCCTCTCCGGACAGGCTCACCGGGACTGGTGCGGCGCACGGCATGATCAGCGGGGCTGAAGAAGGGAGCATACCCTGCGGGCAGGTCCCCTGACGCGCCGCCGGAACACGCCGCCACTAGCAGCGCGAGAAGTACCCGTCGCGCTCTCGCTGAAACTGATGCTGCCATGTCAGAGATCTCCTGTGCGGCCCGCGTCGGCTGAGGAGTTGTCGCCAGAGTGGACCTCGCCGGTCAAGGGCGGGCGGCGGACTTCACCCTTGAGGAGAGAGATTGCATAAATATTCTTTCAATAAGTGCAAAAAAGTGGCCTTCGGGCACAAAACTGTAGCAGTCCTACAACCATTCAATTCTCGACATGTTTTCGCCAAGAACGCTCCCTATCGCCTTGCGGTGATTTTCATATTCTTCCTTCAACCCAGGGGGCTTCGAGGCAGCTATGGCAAGAATAAGCGTGTTCGGCATCGGTTACGTCGGCGTGGTATCTGCGGCGTGTCTGGCCAGCGACGGCCATGACGTGATCGCCGTCGATATCGACCGCGGCAAGATCGAAGCGATCAATGCCGGCCTTGCGCCAATTGTCGAAAACGGCCTCGACGAATTGCTGGAGAACGTTGTCGCGGAAGGACGCCTGCGCGCCACCGACGACGTTCAGGACGCGATAGAGAACTCGGATGTCTCGTTTATCTGCGTTGGCACGCCTTCGGCCCCCGATGGCAGCGTTGGTCTGAAATATGTCGAGGCCGTGTGCAAGACCATCGGCGAGGCGCTGGGCCGGAAGGACGCCTATCACTCGGTCGTCATCCGCTCGACTATCGTGCCTGGCAGCACCGAGACCACCTGCATTCCCGCGCTCGAGGCGGCCTCCGGCAAGACCGCCGGTGAGGAATTCGGCGTCGGCTACTACCCCGAGTTCCTGCGCGAGAGCACTGCGATCAAGGACTACTACGACCCCGGCCTGATCGTCTTCGGCGCGATGGACGAAGGTACCACCGAAATCCTGACCGCGCTGAACGAACCGCTCGGCTGCAAGATCCATGCCGTCGACCTGCGCACTGCCGAGATGGTCAAGTACACTTCGAACACCTGGCGCGCGGTTAAGGTCACGTTCGCCAACGAGATCGGCAACATCGCCAAATCGGCAGGGCTCGACGGGCAGACGGTGATGGAGATCCTGTGCTCGGACAGCAAGATTGCCATGTCGCCCTATTTCATGCGGCCCGGTTTCGCATTCGGCGGCTCCTGCCTGCCCAAGGATGTCCGCGCACTGCGCCATATGGCGTCCGAAAACGGCACGCCGACGCATCTGCTGGATGCGGTGCTGGACGCCAACGCCGCCCAGATCGCACGCGCCGAAAAGATGGTGAAGGACGCCGGGCTGCGCCGGGTCGGTTTCGTCGGCATCAGCTTCAAGCCGGGCACCGACGATCTGCGCGAGAGCCCGCTGGCGGAACTCGCCTCGCGCCTGATCAGCTCGGGCGTGCAAGTGGATGTCTATGACCCCTATGTCTTTGAGGCCTACAGCAACGGCAATAGCGCCGCCGGTCGGGGCAACGACGTGATCCCCGATCTGCGTGACCGGCTGGTTGCCAGCCTCGACAGTCTGATCGACAGCGCCGGCGCGGTGCTGGTCGGCAACCTCTATTCCGACACCGTAAAGCGGCTGGAGGAAGCCTCCGCTCGCATTCCCGTCCTGGATCTGACCCGCCTGAACCGCAGCCTGGTTTCGAGCGGCCGGTACCAGGGCATCTGCTGGTAAAGGAGATGGTGTGTACGGGGGCCTGACACACGCAGCCTATTTCGCACTGATCGTCCTGCTCGCCACCAGCGTCGAGCCGGCCTATCTGGGCACCCTCGACGGGGCCCAGAAGACGATCGTGATCATCGGGTTTCTCGGTGCATGGCGCTACAGCTGGGCGGCGATAAACTTCACCCGCGCAGTGATCTTCAAGGCCTTCGTCTACCCGCGCCGCCGGGCGCGGCGTCACCGGCAGTTCGCCGAACGGGGCGCGCCATCGCACGCCTATTTCCTGGTGACCTCGTACATGGTGGATGCCGAAGTCACGGTGCCGGTCTACCGTGCCCTCTTCGAAGCCGCCGCGCGCGCGCCTGACGGGGCGACCATCGTGACTTCGGTGGTGGATGGGGCGGATGCACGTCTGATCCAACGCCTGTACGACAGCATGGCACGCGACATGAGCCGGGTCGAGTTGGTGATCGACCGGATCAAGGCGAACGGCAAACGGGACGCGATGGCGCGGACGCTGAAGATCATCGGTCGCAAGTGCCCCTCGCACCGCGATATCGTGGTCTTCGTCGACGGCGACACGATCGTGCCGCTGGACATCGTCTCGGCCTCGGCGCCGGTCTTCACTGATCCGCAGGTCGGTGCGCTGACGACGGACGAGGGCGTGCTGATCGAGAAGCAGAACCTGTTCCGCGACTGGTTCGTTCTTCGCTTCAACCAGCGCCAGATGATGATGTGCTCCATGGGGCTGGGGAACCGGGTACTGACGCTGACGGGCCGCATGTCGGTGTTCCGCGGAGATCTGGCGACCGAGCCGGGTTTCATCGCAGCCGTCAACGACGACTATCTGGATCATTGGCGGTTGGGCCGGGTGAAGTTCCTGACCGGCGACGACAAGTCGACCTGGTTCTGGCTGCTGAAGAACGGTTACGAGATGGCCTACCTGCCCGACGTGCGTTCCTGGTCGATGGAGACGCAGCCGCGGCCGACCTTCCTGGATAGCTCACAGACACTGATGATCCGCTGGTTCGGCAACATGATGCGAACGAACGGCCGGGCGCTGAAGCAAAGCCCGCGCAAGATCGGCTATTTCACCTGGTGGTCGATCCTCGATCAGCGGGTGTCGATGTGGACCACGCTGGTCGGGCCGCTGACCGTCACGCTGACAGCGGTCTTCGAGACCGCGACGATCATCCCGCTCTACATCGCCTGGGTCATGGCGACGCGCTACATCTTCTGCACGATCATCTCGCTGTTCCGGGGGGGCTGGTTCCCTGTGACGCATCCGCCGCTGCTCTACTTCGGGCAGATCGCGGGCGCGCTGGTGAAGACTTTCGTCTTCTTCCGGCTCGACAAGCAGAAGTGGACCCGGCAGTCGGCTGGCGGAGTTGGCGGCGCGGCATCGGCGCTGGCCGACCGTCTGCGGGGCATCGACTCGGTCGTGCACCACGCGCTGGCGCTGGGGTGGCTGACAATCGGCATTATGTTTCTGCTTAAGGCATAGGGGTTTATCGTGCGTTCCTGGCGAACCGATTCAGTACAAGAACCGCCGGTAGTCTCGCCTGTGCGCGAGCAGCCAGTACCTCCCGGGTTCGCCTTCGAGAGCGAGCATCCGGTGGTTCCGATCCCGTTCCGTGCACGGCTCGACGACCTGTGCCTTGAGGGGGCAGGGCTTTCCGTGGCATCGGCGCAAGTGATTGCGCCGCCACGGCTGGACCTGAGCCTGATCCGCAACCGCCAGGTGGCGCGGCTGCAGTTCGACTTCGAGGATTTCTCGATCAGCCTCTACCCGGAGGTTCAGGTCCTCGACGGCGGCAAACCGGGTCAGCTGACGCTTCAGTTCATGGACCCGACCGGGCCGCACCTGCCGCAGCTGCGCTATATTCTAAACAGCTTCATTGCCGGCGATTTCATGTCTCTCGGTTCGATGATGGCCTATTCCGGCCCGACCAAGCCGAAAGAGCCGAAAAGCGGGCAGGGCGGCAAGCCGCGGCAGTATTTCCGCAGCTTCTCGGTCGCTCTGCTGTCACTGGTGCTGATCGTTCTGGCCGGCCAGACGCTGCACGCACGCTATACGCAAAGTTACGAGGCGCGGCCCGCGCTCATCACCCGCGACGGCAACGACATGCGCGCGACGAGCGCGGGTCAGATAACCTATCTGAATCAGGAGGCGAAGGCCGACGAGGTTATCTATTCGATCAGCGCGAATAGTGGCGATGTTTTGAACTTCCAGTTGCCATGCGATTGCGAAGTCTCTGTTTCGGAAGGTATTTTTGAGGGGGCTACTGTCCTTCCGGGCGACCCAATTCTGTCCATTTTCAACTCTACGGTTGCTGTCAGGGTAGAAACCTTGATGAGCGTCGAAGGGGTGGCGAAGGCGATGAGCGGCGAACAGGTCTTCCTGGACATGAGCGATGGCCGGTCTGTACCGGTCACGGTCATCCTGACCTCCGCCACCGAAGCCGCAGCAGCCCGTGGGGACCTGTTCCTTCCGATCACCATGCGGGCCCGCGAAGGCGCGCTCGGGGCGAAGGACATCGGCAAGACGGCGCGCGTGCGCCTGACCAAACCCCTGTTCGGCGGCGCTCTTCCCGGCTTCGGAGGACAGGGATGACCACGATCAATCCGCTTATCATCTGCGGCGGCAACGGCACGCGGCTCTGGCCGATCTCGCGTGTGCAGAGCCCCAAGCAGTTCCAGCGCGTAAGCGGACCGGGGTCGCCCACTTTCTTCCAGTCCGCCGTGCAGCGTCACCGGGCCGACGGGTTCGGTCGCCCGGTGATCGTCACCGGCGCGCGCCACGCCCGCACCGTAGGCGACCAACTCGATCAGTTGCAGTGCCGCGCCGATGTCCTGTGCGAGCCGATGGGCCGCAACACCGGTCCTGCGGTGTTGGCTGCCGCGCTGCACCTGGCGGCGCGCGATCCAGAGGCGCTGATGTTGGTGGTTCCCGCCGATCACGTGATCGAGGGCAATATCAACGAGGCGATCCTGGCGATGGCGCCGGCCGCGTGCGCCGGTCATATCGTCACCTTCGGCATCACTCCGCGCTATGCCGAGACCGGTTTCGGCTACATCGTCGACGGCGGCGAGATCGCTGCCCATGACGGCCTGCACCGCGTCGACCGCTTCGTCGAGAAGCCGGCGATGCCGCGCGCCAAGGAACTGGTCGCGGCGGGAAACGCCTATTGGGCCTCGGGTATCAGCTTGTTCAGCGCCGCGACGATCATCGCCGAGTACCGTCGCTTCGATCCCGAGACCGTCGCCTGCATCGAGCAGTCGCTTTCGATGGCCGTCGCGCGCCCCGAGGGGCTGATGCTGGCCGAGTCCGCGTTCGCTGAGGCCACTTCGGGCGCGACCGAAAGCGTCGTCTTCGAGCGAACCGACCACATCGCGCTGTGTCCGCTGGATGTCGAGTGGAGCGATGTCGGCAGCTGGACCGCGATGTACGGGATTTCCCAGCGCAACAAGGAAGGCAACGTGTTGCAGGGCGACGTGCTGGCGGTCGAGACCGAGAATTCGATGGTCCGCTCGGACGGACGCCTCGTCACCGTTGTCGGCATGAGCGACGTGATCGTCATCGACACAGACGACGCGGTGCTGGTCGCCAAGGTCGGCCACTGCCAGAGCGTCAAGCAAGTCGCCGAGCACCTCAAGGCGCAGAAGCGCGCCGAAGCCGAGCGTCACCTGGGCACCGAGCGAGATTGGGGCAGCATGAAGAAGCTGGTCGACAGCGAGCATTTCTGCATGACCTCGCTGACCATCCAGCCCGGTGCCTCGCTGAGCCTTGACCCGCTGCCGGGTGCCGAGGTCGTTGCCGTCAAGGGCGCTCTGCGTGTTGCCGGGGCCGAGACGGTCGAGCTGAAGGACGGTGCGCGCTGCACACTGGATCTGGCCACGCCGAGCGTACTGACCAATCCGTCCGATGATCCGGTCGAGGCGCTCTACATGGCCAATGCGGCGTCGGGGATGCTGGAGAGGGACACGTCTGCCGTGCGGTATGCCTAAAATTTTAGGAAAACTTCCGCGACTGGCCGCAGGAGCGGCCATCGCCGCGACGCTGATCGCCTCGGGTGCCACCGCCGGTCCCGAGGCGTTCGGCGTAGGTCTACGCGCCAAGCTGCGCACGCTCGAGCAGGCTGCCGCCGATCCGGCGCAGACTCATGTTGCAACGCGCGAATTGATCCGCGAGGCAGGTCTGCTGTCCGCGCTCGACTACGTGCCGGAGCAGGCGCGCCCGAAGATCTTGACCTTTCCAGCTGGCCTGGCCGATCCGATCCATATCGACGTGCTCGATGCGCGTCTGGCACTGGCCATGCTGGCGCAGTCCCACGGCGCGACTGACAACGGCAAGGTGATCGCGGCTCAGGCTTCAGCGGACCTTCCAGCGCTCGTCCTGCATGCTGGCGACGCCGGTCTCGCCGATCTGAAGCTGTTCCTTCGGCTACACGATCTGCAGGAGGTGGCGGACAGTGGCCCGTTGGTCTTGCGGGTGCCGCTCGTCACGATGGCGGGAAGCTCGTTGAACCTTCTGCCCGGCGAGGCGCTTCACCTCGACCGCGAGGCCGGGGCGTTCGTGGTCAACATGGGCGTGCTGCGTTCCAGCGGCGCCGAGATCGCCGGCGTCGGCGGCGAAAACCCGGGCAGCGCCGAGTTCGTGCCCTTTGTCACCTCGACCGGTGGTGGCGCGATGCAGATCCTGGCCAGCCGCATCTCGGATCTCGGTTTCGGTTACAGCCCGAAGTTTTCCGGGCTGTCGGTGCTGCGCAACGGGCTGATGCCGGCGGCGGATGGGTCGCATCTTCGGGACAGCCGGATTTCGGGGCTGGTCTCCGTCTCGGTTGCCGGCGTTCCGGAATTCACCGTCATCGGCAACCGATTCAGCCGGATGAGCGGCCGCTCGGTCATGCTGGCCGCGTCGCCGCGCGCCATAGTGAAGGACAACATCTTCCACAGCGGGATCGAGAACAACGCGATCCGAGTCACCGAAGGCTCGGCGGGCGCGACGGTCTCGGGGAACGTGGTACTGGGCGGACGCCGCTCGGGGATCGTTGTCGAGAAGAGCAGCCACCGCAGTGAGGTCACCGGCAACATCGTCTGGAAGCGGGATGGCGGCGGGCTCAAGATCGACCACGCGGATTGCGGGCGGATCGCCGGAAACCTGTTGATCGACAACCGTCAGAAAGGCATCGAGGTGCGCTCGGGACTCGGTACGAAGGTCGCGGGCAACCGGGTGATCGCAAATGAAAGCGCAGGGATCTGGGTCTCGGCGCAGGACATCGACGCCGTGACCTTCCTGGACGGCAACGTGATGGCAGCCAACGGCACGGGCCTGTCGTCGGCGACGCCGGGGCAGGTCTATCTCTCCGGCAACGATTTCAGCAACCAGTTCCCGCGGTTCCTGCACGGCGACATGGCGCGTCACAACCGCTGGATCGCGAGCGATCTGAAAGGCGCGCAGCCGGTTCTGATTTCGAACAACCAGGGCGGCCCGGCCGGGCGTCCTTACAGCCGGTGCGGGCAGTGAGCGTCTCTTCGTCCAAAATGCGCTCGGCAGTTGCGGCAGCGTTCTGCGGGCTTATGGCCCTTGCTACCGACGCGAACGCCCAACTTAGGTCGGCCTATGGCTGCGAGGGGCTCGAGGACGCGCCGCGGGTTGCGAGCATCGAGGGGCGCGGCGGCGTGTTCTTCCGCCTGCGGCCGGACCTGCAGATGACGCACCCGTTTTCCGACGAAGTCATCGAGGACCTGGGCAAGCTCTCCCGGGCCCTTGCGCGGCGGGGGACGCTGTTGGTCTATGCCCCGGTGCCGACAAAGGCGCTGGCGATGCCGCAGGATTTGCCGGCCGAGGCCGCGGACTACGGCTATGATCCGCTGATCGCTGGCACCGTCTATGAGGAACTGATGGGCCGCCTGCGCGATGCGGATGTCGCGACCGCTGATCTGCGGGCGGCGATGCGGGCCCTGTGGCCGCAGGCGCAACCTTTCTTCGAGGCCGACCCGAGAATGTCCGTCGACGGTGCGCGTGCTGCCGCTCGGGCGGTCGCCGCGATCGTGCGGGACCGCCTGCCGGCGGCGGGCGGAACTCGGTTTGCGAGCGTATCGACCGGGCGCATCGAACTCGCCTCGCAGCACAGGACGCTGATGCAACGCCACTGCTCCGCGACATTGCCGCAGGTGGCGACGGACGTTTTCGAGACGCGGGCGCTTTCCGCTTCCGGTGGAGGCGAATCCGGCGCGATGTTCTTGGATCGCCGTGCCCCGGACCGCCTGGTGCTGGTAGGCACCGAACATTCCGCGACGACGGAAGTGAATTTCGCTGGCTTCCTGGCGGAGGCGACCGGTATGGAGGTCGAGCGCATCGCGCAGCCCGGCGGCGGCGCGTTCGGCGCCATCACCGCCTATCTGACGTCTCGCGCGTTCCAGGATGCCCCGCCCACGGTGCTGGTCTGGGAGAACCCGATCGAGAACAACCTTGGCGGACTGGCCGACCAGCCGATGCGCGAGCTGATCGCCGCTGCCTCGGCCGCGTGTAGGGTGCCGCTGACCATGGTGATGCGCGGCGACCCGCGGCGGCTGGACGTGGACCTTTCGGGGCAGCCCGTCGTGGGGCACATGATCCAGTTCGATGCGGACACGACAGCCGAGGCGGTGCGCTTCCGTTTTGTGACGTCGGAGGGCCGTGCCCGCAGCCGCACGATCCGCCGTCCCGAGGGGCAGCCAGCGAACGGGCGCTTCTTCGTGCCTGTGGACGGACTTTTCGCCGAGGCGCCGACGGCGCTCGAGATCGACCTGCCGGTTCCTGTCGGCGAGGCGCCGTCGCTGAGCATTTGTCAGGCGGCGGAGGGCTGAGATGAAGCGGTGCGTCTGGATCGCGAGCCTTTTCCTGGGCGCGGCGCCTGCCGCGGCTCAGGTGCCGACGCTAGACCTCACTTTCCTGCCGCCCGAGGTGGAGCCGCGCCTGCTGTGCCTTACCAAAGTGGAGGTGCAGGAGCCGGAGCTTGGCGGAGACGGACGGCCAGAGCTGACCGACCTCGATCGTATCGCCTTCCTCGAGGACGACATTCGTCGCTACCAGCGGGAGGATCCGGACCTCTGGTTCGAGTTCATCGAGGCGCTGATCGCACGCCGGGCGGCGCTGGACGAGGAATTCGCGGGCAATGCCGCCCTGTTTGCGCTGGTCGACCTTCACATAGACGCGGGCCGGATGGAGGAACTGAAACGCAGGGGCCTGATCGACCAGTTGCGTTCGGCGGCTGCGGATTTGCACAACGGGCAACGGCTCCGACTGGCGCAACTCTACCGCGCCGGGATCGGTGTCGCGCGCGACGAGGCGCTGGCGTGGAGTCTGATCCGGGACGCCGCCTACCAGGGGCACCCCGACGCGCTGATGACCATCGCGCGGGCGATGCTGGCGGGCGAGACCGTGCCGGACTGGAGCGCGCCGCTCGACCTGACGGTGACGATGGCCTTCAGTGGAATGCTCGGCCAGATGAACGCTGGCGTCTGCGACCGCGCCGAGCGCATTGCCCGGGAGTATGCCGAGGGCGGGATCGTCGCGCAGAACTCTGAGATCGCATATGCGTGGCACCGGTTCTCGGCCGACATGGGCGGGCGGACCGGGGCCTGGCGCGTGGTGGAGCATCACCTGACCAGCGATGGCGTGACCCGCGACAATGCCGAGATGCTGCGCTACCTGCGGCTGGCCGTCGAGCGTGGTTTCCGCCCGGATGAGGCAGACGAGCGCCGCCTGCTTTCAGCCGAGGAACTCGACACAGACGAGCTGCGCAAGATCCTCGGTTTCGATTACACCGGCACCCGGGCCCGACCTTCGATCGCGCCCATGCTGCAGCTGTCGATCCGGCATACCTCGGACACGCCGCCCGAGGGCGGGCTCTACATGGACTACCTGCGCGAGATCTCTGAGATGGAAACCGCGCCAGGCCGTGTATTCACCGAACTGGCCGAGGAAGTGCTGGAGCGCCAGGGCCGCTGGGCGGGCGAGGCCGAGGCGCGGGAACTGCTGGAAGAGGCCGTCGCCCGTGCGGATGGCGAGGGGATGCGCCTGCTGGCCGGGCTTCTTACCCGGCGGCTCGAGAATCCGGAAACCGCCGACCGCGTGGTTGATCTTCTTACCGAGGCGGCCTCGGGCTTCGGTCTGACGGCGGCGATGAACGACCTTGACGCACTCTACCGCTGCCGGATGCCCGGTGCGCCGGTTCTGGAGCCCGCCGCCTATTGGGCTCGCGCCTATCGCGCGTCGCAGGACGAGACGCTGCTTCTGAATCCTACCGATATCGGCGCGTTGGATCCCTATGCATCACCGGGTGTCTATGCGCGGGTGCAGGCGCAGGCGCTGGACGGGCGGATCGGCTCGCTAGCGAACCAGGTCGCGCGCGTGCAGCTGGACCCGACCATGACCGAGCGTGGCCGGCGGATCTGGGCGGATCGGATCGACGGTTCCGAGAAGGCGCTCGAGGAATACGCCAAGCTCGAGTTCGAGTTGGCAACGACCGTAGGCGATCGGCGGCTGGCGCTGGAGCTGTTGCGGCGGGTGTACCTCAACAACGGCACCACCAGCGCGCTGGACCTGGCGATCGGGCTGATCGAATCCGGCGGGCGCGATCCGAAGGTCGCCGAAGAGGTGAAGCGCCTGCTGGCCCAAGCCGGGAGCCGGGGCGAGGGCGCGGCGATCCGCCTTCTCGCGCGGCTGGAGCATGGCAATCGGACGCCGCGCGAGATCTACAATCAGTTCGCTCCGCAGATCGAGGCGCGCGGCGACTTCCTGGCGATGATGTTTTCGATCCCCCACCTGCCCGAACGCGCGGTCCCGGAGTATCTCTCGCGGGCTGTGTCGGTGATGAATTGCGGCACCAAGGATATTGTCGAGATGGCGGACGCGAACATGCTGGCAGGCTTCGCGCAAGGGGCGCTGCACTGGCAGCGGGTGGGGTTGGCGATGGAGCATGGAAACGTGCTGGCCAAGTTGCGCCTGACCGATCAGCAGGTAGCGGCCTTCGGCATTGGCGCCGCCCCGGACGAGCGCGCCGTCTATCGCCGTGCGGCTGCCGACGGCTCGCTGACCGCCCATCGGCAGCTGTTCCGGCTGGCGGCGGACCCCGGTTTGCAGACCTATGACCCACAGGCGGCTGCGCGCCACGTCGCAGTGCTTCTGGACAAGGGCGATGCGGGCGCCAGACGCTGGGCGCAGGTTCAGTACCGGCAGGCCCCGGACGATGTGCGCAAGGCGGTGGCCGAGGCTGTGGACCTGAGGGCGCTTTATCTCGGAGCGGCCGAGGCTGGGGACGTGCAGGCGATGCTGGAACTGGCCCTGCTGTTGCGCGATCAGGCCGGGAGCGTCGCGGAACTCGAGCAGTCCGCACGGTGGTTGAAGAAGGCGGCAGACAACGGCAGTGTCCCGGCAATGGGCGAACTGGGGCATGTGCTGGCCTACGGTATCGGCACGCCCGTCGACAGGCAGGAGGCGCTGCAATGGCTGGACAAGGCTGCCCGGGCCGGCGAGGCGGACGCGGCGCAGACCGCGCGACTGCTGCGGCTCATGCCCGACGGCTGATCCTGGGCCTGGGCCTCTCGCTGGCCGGGGCCGGGGTCTCTGCGGACGAGACCTGCCCCGAGGCGCCGCCGCCAGTGCTGACTCTCGACTACGGCAGCCGCTATTCCGAGGACAGCGAGACCCGTTCGGACCTCGACGAGGATGCCGATGCCGAGGTGGATGCAGCCCTCGCGCCGGTGGATGATTTCCTGCGGGACATGGCGGGCGTGGCGAACCGGGTCTACGCGCCTGGTATCGACCCCGTCGTTGCCGCCGATTGCGTGCTGTCGCGGCTTGCGCCCTGGGCCGAGGCCGATGCATTGGCGCAGCTCGACAGCCAGGCGGCGCAGCTGACCGCCGGATCGCGGCTGGCATCGGTCGGGCTGATCCTGCGGCAGGTCGCTCCTCATGTGGCGGACGATACGCGGCTCGGGATGGTCGTGGGCTGGCTCGACCGCCGGATGCTGGCGCAAATGCGGTACTGGGAGCAGGATGCGCCGGACGGGGCACGGCGGGGCAACCTCAGGGCATGGGCCGCGCTTGCAGCTGCCGCGACGGCGGACCTGACCTGGGACCCGGTGACGCGAGGCTGGGCGGCGTGGTCGACACAGTATGTCCTATGCACCGCCAACGAGGACGGCAGCCTGCCGCAAGAGATGATCCGAGGGCGCCACGCGCTGCACTACCAGCTTCATGCGGTGACGCCGCTGGTGGTCTCGACGGTCTTGCTGGAAGGCCAGGGCATCCCGATGCAAGATCGTTGCGACGGGGCGCTGGGCCGGGTGGTCGCCTACACGGTTGCCGAGCTGGCCGACGGCGCAATGACTGAAGCCCGCACCGGCCAAGTGCAGACCTATTTTGATGGCACGCGCGAGTTGCAGGGGTTCAACATCGCCTGGCTCGAGGCCTATCTGGCGCTGAACCCGGACCCGGTGCTCGAGGTGCTGGCGGCGGACTGGCGGCCGCTGAGCCATTCCAAGCTCGGCGGCGACCAGACGGCGATGTGGGGTGCTCAGCAGTAGCGCTCGGGTCCGATCCACTGGCTTTCGTTGTAGCGATCGCCGTGCGCCCAGCCGACGGGCAGGACGCTTTCGATCCGCTCCATGTCCGCGTCGCTGAGTTCCAGCCGTCCACCGGCGGCCAGTTGTCGGAGGTGGTCGACATCGCGTGTGCCGGGGATCGGGATCACATGCGGGCCGCGTTTCAGTAGCCAGGAGATGGCAAGCGCAGCCGCGCTGTGGCCCATGTCGGCAGCCAGTTTCTGGAATGCCGCTGAATACTCTAGGTTCGCCTGCAGGTTCGGGGCCATGAAGCGCGGGTTGGACTTCAGGAAGTCAAGCCCGTCGACCTTTTCGGCGGTGGGCGGTGTGTCGGTCAGCAGCCCGCGGCCTACGGGCGAGAAGGCGACGAGCGCGGCGCCCACATCGGCGCAGGCCTGGATCAGGCCAAGGTCCGGGTAGCGGGTGGAAAGCGAGTATTCCGACTGCAGGGCGGCAATCGGGTGCACGGCGGCGGCGCGCCGCAGGGACGACGGCGCGATCTCTGAATATGCGATCTGCTGCGTCTTGCCCTTCTTCACCAACTCGGCAAGCGCGCCGGTCACATCCTCGATCGGGATCGCCGGGTCGCGGCGGTGGACGTAGAAAAGCTCCACTTGCTCGACGCCAAGCCGCTTGAGGCTGCCGTCGAGTTCGGTCTCCAGGTGTTCGGGGTCGTTGCAGAACGTCCGCTTGCCCGAGGCGTCGCGGGTGATACCGGCCTTGGTTGCGATCACGAAGGGCGAGCCGCCCTGTTGCTTGGCGAGGTACCGGCCGATGTATTCCTCGGACAGCCCCATCCCGTAGACGTTCGAGGTGTCGATATGGTCGATCCCCTCGTCGCGGGCGGCGTCCAGCAGGGCGTGGGTCTGTTCCTCGGTCGCGTTGCCGTAGACGCCCGCGAAGGACATCGCGCCGATGCCGATGGCCGAGACCTCGGGGCCGTGCGCCCCCAGTTTGCGTTTCTGCATGAGTTCCTCCGGTCGGTGCGTGATGGCCCCGCGGGTGAGTGGTGCTGGCGCGCGCGAGGGGCGGAAATGAATGGGCGCAGGATAGCGGGCCAAGCGGGGGGCGCAAGCCTAGCGCGGTCCCTGCACCGGCCGGGCCCGTCGCGCCGACAGGCTGGACCAGAGCGCAGCGCCCACGATCAGCGCCGCACCGGCAAGGAACGGCAGGGTCAGCGCCTCACCAAAGACGAAGTATCCGACTGCTGACGAGATCACCAGCGAGCCATAGCCGAGCACGGCGAGGAACCCGGCCTCGGCTCTCTTGTGGGCCTGCAAGAAACAGAATTGCCCGGATTGCGCGAAGAGGCCGATGGCAAGCAGCGGCAGCCATTCGCCCTGCGCCACCGGCTTCCAGGTGAGCGCCGCGAACGGGGCTGTAACCAGTGCCAGGCCCGCGGTGTAGAAGCACATCAGCACGATGGTCGGTGTCGCCGACAGGCGGCGGGTGACGATGATCGCGAGCGTTCCGGTTGTCACGGTGACGGCCAACGCGGCGAGGCCGAGGTTTGGCGAGACCGGCCCCCAGGGTTCGACCGCGACGATGACGCCGGCAAGTCCGATGAACGCGGCAATCCAGCGGCGGCCGGGGATGTGCTCGCGCAGGATCAGTGCGGCCATGACCATCATCATCAGCGGACGGGTGAAGTTGATCGCCGTGAACAGCGCGAAGGGCACGCGCGCGATGGCGAAGAAGCTGCTGACCAGCGTGATCGAGGACAGCACCACGCGGAACAGGTGCAGGCCGGGGTCGGAGACATGCGCGAAGGCCCGGCGCTCGCGCCAGATCCAGGGCAGCATCAGGGTGAAGCCGACCAGCGCGCGGAGGAAGACCAGTTGCACGGGCGGGAACTCCAGCCCCATCGCCTTGACGATCGAGAGGGCCCAGATGTTCAGGCTGAAGTCCGCGATCAGCCAGGCCCCGCCCGAGAGGTTCCGGGGCGCGGAAGGCTCACTCATCCCGTGGCGTGACCAGGTTCGCCATCAGGCGGAACGCGCCGGCGGTCAGCCGTTCCATCTGGTGATGCAGGATCAGCGAGGTGTGGATGTGCCGGCCTTTCCCGATATCGGCGGCCAGCATCGCGCCCTTCAACGGGGCTTCGCCCTCATCGTGCATCGACAGCAGCGGCGTGTATGCGTTGTCCCATTCCTTGGCGAAGTAGAGCCCGCGCTCCTTGTGCCAGTTCGCCCAGTCCTCGGGGCCGATCGGGTTCGGCGTGCTCAGGGCAGGGTGGTCGGCCAGCACCGTCACTTCGGCTTTTTCATTCGTGACGCGCCAGCGCAGCGAGGGCTGGCCAATCTCCAGCCGCGCGGGCGGGATCGTGTCCGGATCCCAGGCGTCCCAGGGCCGATGATAAAGCGTGACCAGCGTACCGCCTGCGCGCACCCAGTCGTTGATCCGGGGCATGGCCTGCGCCAGTCCCTCGCGGAAGCGCATGGCGAAGATGCCGACGACCAGCGTGTCATAGGTGGCGAGCGCGCTGTCACTGGCAAGTTCGTCATCGGTCAGGGCGGTGACATTCGTGCCGATGGCAGCCAGCCAGTGGTCCACCCGGTCGTTGCCGCCGCCGATATAGCCGATGCGCCCCTTGGGAAGCGCGACGTTCACAGCGCGTACAGTGACGACGGCGAGCGTGGCCAGGGCGCGGGGTGCGATGTGGGGGTGCGCGATCCGGCGAACTGTCTGCGCTGGCTGGCCGTCGAGCGTCAGCGTCAGGTCATAGGCGCCCTCCGGCAGGGAGGCGGGGGCGGTGACGCGGAAGCCGGTCTCGGTCCGCTCGGCCTGCCAGCCCTCGGGCAGATCCAGCCCCGGCTCGGCCCCGGCGGGCGAGATGTCGGTTAGCGTCAGGTTCAGTGTCCGGGCGTCGGTTGCTGTGTTCAGCACGGCGGCGGTGGGGCTCAGCGCGGCGGACCGGGCGGGCAGCACCACCGGGGCAGGGCGCAGAGGCAGCACGGTTTCCGAACTCTGGCCGTGGGCGGTGATCCGCACCGTGACAGCCGGGGCCCGAGGCACGCCGGGCAGGTAAGTGTCGGGGTAGGGATCGCTGGGCTGTGCGCTATTATCGATATTCAGCGCGATTGCGCCGTCCTTGGGTTCGGCGGTCCAGCCCTCGGGAAGCAGGGGCATGACAGACAGCGCCTCGGCGCGGCCCTGGCGGGTTTCCAGCACCACCTGCACCGCATCCCCGGGGCGTGCGAAGTCGCGATCTGCGATGGCGTGAACCTCGACGCCGGAGGCCAGCCGGATGAGGTGCGCAAGTTGCTGCTGCTTGCGATCCAGCTTGTGGCCGAAAACGGCGTGCTCGGCCTCGGTCAGGGCCTCGGCCCCCTGGCGGAGGGCGGCAAGCGCGGCGCTGGCCTCGGCGAGGATCGCCTCGGCATCCGGGAAGGCCGCGCGGGTCGCATCCATGCGGGCCTGCGCTTCGGCCAGATGGGGGCAGTCCTTCAGATCGGTCAGCGTCGCGGCCAACCCGCCGGACAGCGAGGTTTCCGCGCCATCGACCCGGCCATCGGCCAGGTGCAGCGGCCAGTCGCGCTCGGCCCCGGCGGGCACCCATTTGCCCATGGCCTGCGTCGCGTGGAAGGCGCGGGACTGCTGGCCGATGCGCTCGAAGCTCCAGCCGGTCAGGGGATCGAGGCCCGCGCCGGGCACCGTGATCGTCGCGGGCGGCGGCGGCAGGTCGTCGTCATAGGCCTGGCCTGCGCCCGACCACGCGGGCAGGAACAGCTTCTTCACCTGCCAGGGCGGCAGGTCGCTGCCGGGGAAGGCCGGATCGGCGGCCAGGTCCATGACCCGGTGCGCGGCCTCGGTCATCGCGCGGTGGTGGCCATGCTGGCCCGGCACGTCCAGGAAGGTCGGGCAGATGATGTCGGGCCGCTCGCGCCGCAGGATGTGGACGAAGCTCGCCAGCGTTCGGTCCTCGCCCCAGCGACCCAGCGTCTCCTTGCCGGATTTCGAGAAGCCGAAGTCGAAGATCGCGTCCTCGGGCCCCTCGGAGAGCCAGTACATCCGTAGGCCCAGTATGTCGCAGGCGGCCTCCATCTCGGCGGTGCGCAGCACGCCGAGCGCGGCCCCGGCCTCGGTCCCGATGTCATTCTGCCCGCCTTCACCGCGCGTCGAGCAGGCGTAGGAGATGTCGATCCCATCGCGCCAGGCCATAGCCGCCAGCATGGCCGAGGTCTCGTCGTCCGGGTGCGCGCCGGTGTTCATGAAGCTGACCACGGTCTGCAGTGGCTGGAGGGCGCGCCACAGTTCGACGATCAGCGGGTGGCGGGCCTCGTCGGCAAGGCGGGCGCGGTCGGTCAGGGGCATGGGAAATCCGTTCGGTTGGAAGCTCAGAATGTGCCCACGCGGGGCGTGAAGGCGCGGTCGAGGATCAGCGCTGCGGCGCCAAGCGTGGCAGTCAGCCGCCCGCAGGAGCCGCGGGTCAGGCGGGGCAGGGTGCGGTCAGGCCGGTTCGAGACGCTTGCCGCGGGCAGTTCGATCCGGGCGATGAGCGCATCGAGGATCGATGCCGGCATTGCACCCCCCAGAATGACGGTTTCCGGGTCGAACAGGTTCTCGACCGTGTGTATGGCCTGCGCCAGCGCAGGTGCGGCGCGGTTCAGCCAATCGGTTACTGAGGCATGGTCGTGCAGCGCTTCGAGGGCCTCGACACTGCCGGTTTCGAGCCCTGCTTTGGCGAGGTGGTGCTCGATCGACAGTCGGCTGGCGACGTTCTCCAGCCGCTCAGGCCCGGAGGGCGTGGCGATGGTCAGGTGCCCGATCTCGCCCGCGTTGCCGAAAGCGCCCGCGACGCGCTGGCCCGCGCTGACCAGCCCCAGCCCGAGGCCCGTCCCGAAGTAGAGATAGGCATAGGTCTGAAGTCCGTGCGCCGCGCCGGTGACGCGCTCGGCCATGGCGGCGGCGTTGGCGTCGTTGTCGAATTCGATGGGCAGGTCCAGCGCCTCGGCGAATACGGCGCGGGGGTCCAGCTCCTGCCAGCCGGGCAGGTCCGACTCGGCTCCGGACAACCCGGTAGCACCGAACGGTCCGGGCATGACCACGCCCGCACCGAGCATCCGCGCCTCGGAGCGCGGATGAGCCTTGGCGATCCTGGTCCGCAGCCTCGACAAGATGGCGAGCACCGTGTCCGGGTCAGCGTGCTCCAGTGCCTCGCGGTGGGTGAAGATCGCGGTGCCTTCGAGATTGAGCAGGGCGATCAGAAGGGCGGTGGGTCGGACCTCGATCCCAAGGGCATAGGCGCCCTCGGGTTCGATGGCGTATTGCACCGGCGGCTGGCCGCGTCCGGTGCCCAGCCGCCCGGCCTCGCGGATCAGCCCGTCGTCGTAGAGTTCGGCGATGATGTTCGACACGGCCTGTGTCGACAGGCCCGAGGCCCGCGCGATCTGCGCCCGGCCCATCTGCCCGCCCGCATGGATATGCCCCATGACAAGCCGCCGATTGTGGCTGCGGGCGCGTTCGGCGTTGGCGCCCTGAAGGGAGAGGACCGAGACCATGATCTCTGATTAACTCAACTGTATTGATTGCTCAAGAAGTTTGAGTTAATGCTTTCGGACAGGGGGCGAGACAACGCCGCCGCCATGGCGCAGACGCCATGAACGCGAATGCAAGCAGGGTTGCCGCAACCGGCGCCCGACCAACTGGGAGACCACCCTATGATCAGATCGATTCGCATGACGGCCCTGGCGGGGATGACCAGCGCGGCGGCGCTGCTGGCCGGCCCCTCCGCCGCGGTCGAAATCGAGTATTGGCAGTATTTCTTCGACGCCCGCGTGAAGGCGATGGAGCACCTGATCGAAAGCTTCGAGGAAGCCAACCCCGACATCACCGTCACGATGACCCACTTTCCCTATGCCGACTACCGCACCAAGGTCGCTGCCGCGATCCCCGCGGGAGAGGGCCCGGACGTGGTGCAGCTGTTCTACGGCTGGCTGAACGACTACATCGAGGCCGAGTTGATCCAGCCGTTGCCCGAGGACAGCTTCCCGGCGGCCGAGATCGACGAGCAGTATTTCCCGATGGTCCAGGCGATGAAGGTTGACGGCCAGTATTTCGCCCTGCCGACGGCCGTGCGCTCGCTGGCACTGTTCTACAACGAGCGTCTGTTCGACGAGGCCGGGATCGAAGGCCCGCCCGCCACGCTGGAAGAACTGGTCGAGACCGCCAAGGCGCTGACCAAGAAGGATGGCGCGGGCAACATCACCCAGGTCGGTATCACCGCCGGCATGACCGCGCAGGATCACCACTGGTGGCGCGAGGGCCTGGTGCGCCAGTTCGGCGGCGAGCCGTATCTCGATGACTACCAGACCGTGAACTACAACACCGACGCCGGAAAGGCGGCGCTGGAGTACTATGCGAGCCTCTTCACCGGAGAGGACGCCGTATCCTCGATCGGCTTCATGGACGAGCCCCAGGCGGCGTTCAAGGCGGGCCGTGCGGGCATGCACATCGACGGATCGTTCCGCATCGGCTCGCTGGCTGATGTGCGCGGCCTGAAATGGGGCGTGGCCGAACTGCCGGCGGCGGCTGACGGCACCAAGTCGAACTACTCCAGCTACTGGGTGAACGCGGTGACCTCGAAAGCCGAGGGCGAGAAGTACGAGGCCGCGCTGAAGTTCATGGAGTACATCACCTCGGACGAGGCGATGCAGGTTTGGCTGGATGTCGTGGGCGAGCTGCCCGCCAAGCCGTCCGTTGGCATGACCGACGAGAACGCCAACGATCCGGTGTTCGGCCCGTTCATCCGTGGTCTGGAAAACGCGCACACGACGATCTTCGCCAACGAAAGCGCCCAGCGTCAGTTGATGGTCGAGATGGTCGAGCGCATGACGCTCGAAGACATGCCGCTTGACGAAAGCCTCGCGATCGCGGTCGAGGCCGAGCAGAAGATCCTCGACGAGTACTACGGCAAGTAAGCGCCCCCGCCCCGCCCGGTGACGGGTGGGGCGTCGCGCTTGACGGCGGCGCGGATGACGCGCCGCCCCGAACCGGGAATACGGGATGCAGCTTTACCGCAATCTCTCGATCAAGCAGAAGCAGATCGTCTGGGCCTGGGCCTTTCTGGCCGTGCCGGTCCTGTTCTATGTCGTGATCCGCTTCTACCCCACGGGCAACGCGATCCTGATCAGTTTCCAGGACTGGAACCTGCTGGGGGACCGCACCTGGACGGGGCTTGAGAACTATCAGAAACTGGTCGCGGACCCGGTGTTCTGGAAGGTCTTCAAGAACACCTTCCTCTACCTGCTGATCGGCACGCCCATCAGCCTGGTCTTCAGCTTCATCGTCGCCTACCACCTGGACCAGGTGCGGTTCATGCACGGCTTCCTGCGGATGCTGTACTTCCTGCCGTTCATGACCAGCGCCGTGGCGATGGCTTGGGTCTGGCGCTGGTTCTACCAGCCCGTGCCGACGGGGCTTTTCAACAACCTGCTCAGCCAGATCGGCATCCCGCAGATCGAGTTCCTGAATTCGACCACCAACGCGCTGCCGTCCGTGCTGGCGCCCGCCGTCTGGGCCGGTCTGGGCTTTCAGGTCATCATCTTCATGGCGGGGCTGCGCGCGATCCCGGTCAGCTATTACGAGGCCGCCAAAATCGACGGCGTCGGCTGGTGGACCGTGCTGACGCAGATCACCCTGCCGCTGCTGCGCCCGACAATGGTGTTCATCGTCGTGTTCAGCTCCATCGGCTTCCTGCGGATTTTCGACCACGTCTACAACATGACGACGAACAATCCGGGCGGGCCGCTCAATTCCACGAAACCGCTGGTGCTGATGATCTACGACACCGCCTTCAATGCCTTCGACATGGGCTATGCCGCCGCGCAGACGGTTGTCCTGTTCCTGATCCTGCTGGTGGTCAGCCTGATCCAGCTGCGCCTGCTGCGGAGCGACTGACATGGCCGTGACCGACATTCGCCCGACCACCGCCGCGCTGCTGGATGCAACGCCCGAGCGTAAGCCGCGCAACCTGGGCCAGATCATCCGCTGGACCCTGCTGTTCCTGGGCGGGGTGCTGATGATCATGCCGATCGTCTACATGATCTCGACGTCGCTGAAATGGCCGCACGAGGTCTACAACGTCAACCTGATCCCCGAAGAGCCGACGATCGAGAACTACACCTACGTCCTCGAGGATGGGCGGTTCTACATGTGGTTCTGGAACTCGATCATCATCGCGACGATCACCACGATCTCGAACCTCTTCTTCGACAGCCTCGTAGGGTACACGCTCTGCAAGTTCCGCTTTCCGGGGCGCCAGCTGGTGTTCATCGCAATCCTGTCCACGCTGATGATCCCGACCGAGATGCTGGTGATCCCGTGGTACCTGATGAGCCAAAGCTTCGGCTGGCTCGACAGCTATTGGGGCATCATGTTCCCCGGCCTGATGACCGCATTCGGCACCTTCCTGATGAAGCAGTTCTTCGAGAGCGTGCCTGACGACTTCATCGAGGCCGCGCGTATCGACGGGCTGAACGAACTTCAGATCTGGTGGACCGTCGCCATGCCGCTGGTCAAGCCGGCGCTGGCCGCGCTTGCGATCTTCGTCTTCCTCGGCAACTGGACCGCGTTCCTGTGGCCGCTGATCGTGACCAACTCGGTCGACATGTACACGTTGCCTGTGGGTCTTTCGAGCTTCGGCGACGAGGCTGACGTGGCGTGGGAGCTGATCATGACCGGGGCGGCGATCTCGACCATCCCGACGCTGATCGTGTTCCTTATCTTCCAGCGCTTCATCATTCGCGGCGTCGTCATGGCAGGGCTCAAGGGATGACCGATCACTCCACCTTCCCCGATCCCGTCTACCGCGATACGGTGCTTGCGCCGCTGTTCGAGGGTGTGAAGGCGCACTACGCGCGGCATATGGACAGCATCAACCGGGCGCACTTGGTGATGCTTGTCGAAACCGGCATCCTGAGCGCCGAACAGGGTGCGCAGATCGCCGGAGCGCTTGAGGCGATCCGCGAGGAAACCGATGTCGCGGCGCTGACCTACACCGGTGAGCACGAGGATTATTTCTTCCTCGTCGAGGCCGAGTTGCGCAAGCGGCTGGGTGACCTGGGCGGCTCACTGCACACCGCGCGGTCGCGCAACGACATGGACCACACGCTGTTCAAGATGGAACTGCGGATACGGGCCGAAGCGGCGCTAACGCTGGTGCTAAAGCTTGCCGCCGCGCTGATCGACAAGGCGGAGGTCGAGGCCGAGACGCTGATCGTCGCCTATACCCACGGCCAGCCCGCGCAGCCGACGACCTTCGGTCACTACCTCGCCGCAGCCGTCGAAGTGCTGTTGCGGGATGCCGAGCGCCTGTCGGCGGCCATCGACGGCTTGGAGCACTGCCCGATGGGGGCCGCCGCGATCACGACATCCGGCTTTCCCATAGACCGGCACCGAATGGCGAAACTGCTCGGCTTCGAGACGCCGCTGGTCAACAGCTATGGCTGCATCGCCAGCGTGGACTACGTGACCGGGCTCTATAGTGCGCTGAAACTGGTCTTCGTGCATCTGGGCCGCGTCGTGCAGGACATGGCGTTCTGGTCCAGCTTCGAGGTCGGGCAACTCTACGTGCCGAACAGCCTCGTGCAGATCAGCTCGATCATGCCGCAGAAGCGCAACCCGGTGCCGATCGAACACATGCGCCACCTGGCCAGCGTTACCGCCGGACGCTGCGACATGATCGTGAACACGATGCACAACACGCCGTTCACCGACATGAACGACAGCGAGGGCGAGGTGCAGCAGGCCGGCTATGCCGCGTTCGACAGCGGCGGGCGCGTGCTGTCGCTGCTCACCGCATTCCTGCCCGCCTGCGGGATCCGCGCGGATCGGGTGGCGGCGAACATGGACGCGGCCTGCGTGACGATCACCGAACTGGCCGACACGCTGGTCCGGGACGAGGGGCTCAGCTTCCGGCAGGCGCACGAGATCGCCGCCGACACGGCGCGCGCCGTGATCGCCCGGGAGGCGCCTCTGCGTGAGGGCTACGCGGCCTTTGCCGAGGCCTTCGAGGCGCGGGCAGGGCACAAGACCATGCTGGACGAGGCCGCCTTCCGCACCGCAGTTGCGCCGGAAACCTTCGTTGCCCGCCGCGACCGGCTGGGAGGCCCGGCCCCCGCCGCCCTTGCGGCGGCCCTGAACGATAGTCGTGCCGCGCTGACCATCCTGCGCGGCGCATCCGAAGAACGCACAACCCGCCGCGCCGAGGCCGAACAGGCCCTGGCAACGGCTTTCGCATCGCTTATGGAGGTCTGAGCTTTGGCCAATCTCTCGCTGAAGAAACTGGTGAAGGCCTATGGCCAGACCGAGGTACTGCACGGCATCGACCTTGATGTGGGCGACGGCGAGTTCGTCGTCTTCGTTGGCCCCTCGGGCTGCGGCAAGTCAACCACTCTGCGCATGATCGCGGGGCTCGAGGAAGTGTCCTCGGGCGCCATCGAGATCGGCGGCCGTGTGGTCAACAACTTGGAGCCCAAGGAACGCGACATCGCGATGGTGTTCCAGAATTATGCGATCTACCCGCACATGAGCGTGCGCAAGAACATCGCCTTCGGCCTGCGCACCTCGAAGATGTCGCGCGCCGACAAGGACAAGCGCATCGACGAAGTGGCGGGCATCCTCGGCATGACCGACCTGCTGGAGCGCAAGCCCAGCCAGCTGTCCGGCGGCCAGCGCCAGCGCGTCGCGATCGGCCGGGCGATGGTGCGCGATCCGGCGGTGTTCCTGTTCGACGAGCCGCTCTCGAACCTCGATGCGCAGTTGCGTACGCAGATGAGGCTGGAAATCAAGAAGCTGCACCAGCGCGTTGGAAACACGATCATTTTCGTGACGCATGACCAGGTCGAGGCCATGACGATGGCCGACCGGATCGTGATCATGAAGGACGGTTACATCCAGCAGGTCGGTACCCCGGAAGAGGTCTATCACCGGCCCGCGAACACTTTCGTTGCGCAATTCATCGGCGCGCCGTCGATGAACATGCTGGACGCCCAGCTTGTTGGCGGGCGGGTGAACCTGCCCGAGGGTCATGCGCTTGACTTGCCGCTGGCGCAGCAGCCGTCCAACGGGCGGGTCGTGCTTGGCGTGCGCCCTGATGATCTGACCCTGGCCGACGACGGTGCGTTGATCGAAGGCCGCGTCGCTGTCCGCGAGCCGCTGGGCGCCGAGACGCTGATCTATGTCGAAACGGCCGGGGGCGAGGTCGTCGCTAAGGCTGACGGCCGCCACCCGCCGGAGGTGGGCGCGCACGTGCGACTGGGTGCGGACCCGGCCAACCTGCACCTCTTCGACGGGGAAACCGGAATGGTGCTGACGTGACCGGGAGCGGCTCTGCCAGTTCCCGGCGGGTGCTTTGCGTCGGGCGGCTCTACTGCGACTTGGTGTTTACCGGCGTGCCGCGAATGCCGACGCTCGGCACCGAGGTCTTCGCCGAGGATCTCGGCGTGCATGCGGGCGGCGGCGCGTTCATCACCGCCGCGACGCTGGCAGCGCTCGGTCGGCCCGCCGCGCTTTCAGCGGTCCTGCCCGCGCCGCCCTTCGACGCCCCGGTAAGCGCCGAGATCGAAGCCGCGGGCGTGGATATCGCACTTTCCCAACCCGCAGCTCAGGGTGCCGCCCCGCAGGTCACCGTCGCCATCGTGCAGGGCGGCGACCGTGCCTTCCTGACCAAGGCCAGTGGCGCCGCGGTGCCGGAACTCGACGCTGACGCCCTGCGCGCGTCGGGGGCGGCGCATTTGCACATTGGCGAGCTGCGCAGTCTGAAGGAGCATCCCGGCCTGCTCGAGGCTGCCCGGACGGCCGGCATGACCGTTTCGCTCGATTGCAGCTGGGACGACGCCTTGGGGCCGGAAGATGTCCGGCTGATCGGCGGGGTCGACCTGTTTTTGCCCAATGCCGAAGAGGACGCACGTCTTGCCGCTTTCGGACTGGGCCGAGATTACGCGCCGCTGACCGTGGTCAAGCGAGGCGGCGAGGGGGCGACGGCCCTGACCGGTGGACGGAGTATCGACGTGCCCGGCCTCAGCGTTGCTGTGGTCGACACCACCGGCGCAGGCGATGCGTTCAACGGCGGGTTTCTCGATCGTTGGCTGGACGGAGCGCCGCTGGAAGCCTGTCTTGAAGCCGGGAACGCCTGCGGGGCGGCGACCGTCCAGCATGCGGGCGGGACGGGCGGGCTTGCAGCCGTCCGCGTCGCTCCGGATGGACGCAGGAGTGCCTGATGGCTGGCTTCACCCTCGACGGGTTCGTGTCCGATGCCCGCGCGGCTGCCGCTTCGCAGGACCCGCTGGCCGAGGCCGAGCGGCTGATGGCGCGTGTCCTTGCCGATCCCGACAAGGTTCGGGCGGGCGTCCCGCACATGGATCAGGACGAGGTGCTGCTGTTCGAGGACGACAGCGTCTCGATCTGGCATGAGCGCTTCCTGCCGAGCGAGGTGTTGCCCCCGCACGAGCACCGCATGCCCGTCGTTCTTGGCGTCTATCACGGGCGGGAGCGTAATACGCTATGGCGCCGGATCGACGGCGCGCTGCACCCCGCGGGTAGGCTTGAGCTTGCGGCGGGCGAATACCAGGTGCTTGGTGCCGACGCGATCCACGCCGTTCAGGCGCTGGACGATGCCCCGAGCCTGGGCCTGCATATCTACCTCGGCCCGCTGACGCGGGTCGAACGGTCGCTCTTCGACTGGGACGACGGAGCGCCCCGGCCGATGACCGACACCAATTTCGAAGCCATGAAACGCAGGGTCTGACATGACCGAACAAACGAATATGCGGCGTGAGATCGACGAGATCCCCGCCGCCGCTGCCCGCCTGCTGGATGCGGCGGCACAAGAGCAGATCATCGAAGCCGCCGCACGGCTCAAGGCCGCAGATCCGGCCGCGCTCATCACGATCGCCCGCGGATCTTCGGACCACGCGGCGACCTGCCTGAAATACGCGGTCGAGATGATGACCGGGCGGCCGGTGTCGTCGATGGGTCCATCCGTGGCCTCGATCTATGGCACCCGGTTGCACCTGGAGCGGATCGCCGCAATCGGCATCAGCCAATCCGGGCGAAGCGAGGACCTTGTCGCCCTGATGCGCGCCTGCCGCGAGGGCGGGGCGGAAACGGTGACGTTGACGAATACAGCCACCAGCCCGCTGGCCGCCGCCGCGGGGACGGCGATTGACCTGCAGGCGGGCCCCGAACTGGCGGTCGCGGCGACCAAGAGCTTCACCAACTCGGTGCTGACGGGATTGTGGCTGCTGGCGCATTGGACCGGCGACACGGAGCTTGAGACCGCGCTGCGCAACGCCCCCGATCGCTTTGCCGAAGTTGCGTCCACCACCGCGCCCGAAATCGCCGAGACGCTGGAGCGCACGGACCGGCTGCTGGTGATCTCGCGCGGGCCCGGATTGGGCGTCGCAGCCGAGGTGGCGCTCAAGGCGATGGAGCTTTGCGGCATCCACGCTTCGGCCTATTCCTCGGCCGAAGTGCTGCACGGGCCTTCCGCGGTGCTGCGTGACGGGTTTCCGGTCCTTGCACTGGGCGATCCGGCCGAGGCGGGGCTGCAGGGAACCGTCGACAAGCTGGCCGGGCAGAGGGCGCGGATCGTGCTGCCGCCAAAGATGGACACTGCGAACCGCTTCCTTGCGCCGCTGATCCAGCTGATCCCGGTCTATGGCGCGCTCGAGGCTGCCGCGCGTGCGCGGGGTCGAAACCCGGACAAGCCGGACTTCCTCGCAAAGGAAACGCTGACAGTCTGACCCAAGCTTGACCGGTCGTGCCCAAGCGTATCTTATCGCCGCCGGGGACTGATTGGGGGACAGGCATGAACGCGGACCCGCGCATACTCGAGTCATTGGGTTGGCTCGCGAAGATGCCGCCGGAATTTCGAAGCGACGTTCTGGGCGGTTGCGAGCTGATCGAGTGCGCCGCCGGGCGCAGGATATACGAGCACGGCGGCGAGGCGGATGGCGTCTACGGCGTGCTCGAGGGCCGGGTCGGGCTGAGCAGCATCGCCCCGGACGGGACCATGTACCTGTCCTACATTGGCGGGCGCGGGTTCTGGTTGGGGCTGGCGACCTTCCTGAAGCGGCCCCGGCGCTTCATGGCTGAATCCCGCTCGCACTGCGCACTGCTGTTTCTTTCGGCTTCGCGGATCGAGGAAGTATGTGCCGACAAGCCTCTGTACTGGAAGCATTTCTTCATTCTCACCAACCACAATCTCGAAGTCGCCATCGATGTGCTCGACGTGTTCCGGCACGAGGCGGCGCTGGGCCGTGTCGCCGCCGTTCTGCACATGCTGGCGGTGCATGATCCGTCCGAGGAAGGCATTCAGGCGACGCAGGCCGATATCGCCGAGATCGCTCGGGTGTCCCTGCGTACGGTTGCGGCGGCTTTGGCGGACCTTCAGGAGAAAGGGATCATCCGCCGGCAGTACCGACGGATGGAAATCCTCGACATGGCGGCGCTTCGGAAGCTGGCCGCCGCCTGACCGGGCCGCTCAGGTCGCGAGCGCCTGCTCGGCGGGCAGGAAGTCCAGCGAAAGCGCCTCGGCAACGGCAGAATGGGTGACCTTCCCGTCGCACACGTTAAGGCCTGCGCGCAGGTGCGGATCCTCGGTCAGTGCGGTCTTCCAGCCGCGATCGGCGATGGCCAGCGCATGGGGCAGGGTGACGTTGTTCAGGGCATAGGTGCTGGTGCGCGCCACGGCTCCCGGCATGTTGGCGACGCAATAGTGCACGATCCCCTCGATCACGAAGGTCGGGTCGGCGTGCGTGGTCGGATGAGACGTCTCGAAGCAGCCGCCCTGGTCGATGGCGACATCCACGAGCACCGCGCCGCGCTTCATCATGGCGAGGTGCTCGCGCCGGACCAGCTTGGGGGCGGCAGCGCCGGGGATCAGCACCGCGCCGATCACGAGGTCCGCGCGGGCGATTTCGTCCTCCAGATTCATGGCGCTCGCGAACCGGGTGGTGGCACGGGCCTCGAAATGGGTCGCGAGTTTCTCGAGAACGTCCGGGTTGCGATCCAGAATGGTGGTGTGGGCGCCGAGGCCCACGGCCATCTGCGCCGCGTTGAACCCCACGACGCCGCCACCGATGACCGTAACCCGCGCGGGTGAGACCCCCGGTACGCCGCCCAGCAGCACGCCACGCCCGCCCTGGTGCGTTTCAAGCGCGCTGGCCCCGGCCTGTACCGACAGCCGCCCGGCGACCTGGCTCATGGGCTTGAGCAGCGGCAATCCGCCAGTGGCCGAGGTGACAGTTTCATAGGCGATACAGATGGCCCCGGAGGCGATCAGGGCCCGGGTCTGCGCGGGGTCGGGCGCGAGGTGGAGATAGGTGAACAGGATCTGCCCGGGGCGCAGCATCTTGCGCTCGTCAGCCTGAGGTTCCTTGACCTTGATGATCATGTCGGCGGCCGCGAAGATCGAGGCGGCGTCGCTGATCACTTCGGCGCCGGCGGTGCGGTAATCCTCGTCGGTCGCGCCGATCCCTTCGCCGGCTCCGGCTTGTACGGAAACCACATGTCCGTGTCGACGGCACTCGGCCACGCTTTCGGGCGTAAGCCCAACACGGTATTCATGATTCTTGATTTCCTTGGGGACGCCGATATGCACTTGGATCTCCTCGAAGCAAGGTTTCCCGGGCGCGCCGCGGGCGGCGACGCCCTCTCTGCCGACGATTGCCGTGGCGCTGCGCCGGGTCAAGGGCCTGTGCGGGAACTTGTGGGATTGGTCGGCGGAGCGGTGGCCGCCTTGCTGCTGTGCGCCGTGGGGCCGTCTGAAACTCACGCGCAGGATTCTGCGGTGGAACGTGCATTGGATAGTGCCGTTCCCGAGGACGAGGCGGGCAAGTTCGGCTTTTCCCGCGGGTCCTTCGTCGGGGCGCCGATCCCTTTCCGGAACCCGACAATCGGTACCGGTCTGGCGCTTGGGGCAGGATACCTTTTCAACGCCGACGAGAACTCCGACGCTTCGACCATCGCGCTGGGCGGGTTCTGGACCGACAACGGCAGCAACGGTTACGGCGCGTTGCTGGACCTCAGCCTGTTCTCGGATCGCGTCGGTGTAAAGCTCGCCGCGGGCACCGCGGACGTCACTTATGACTTCTATCTTCTCGGCACGCCGGTTTCTTTCGATCAGAAAGCCGATTTCATCCGGGCCGAAGCCTCGTACGGGCTGACCGAAAAATTCGCGCTCGGACTGGGCGTTCGGTATATCGACACGGTTGTACGGCCCTCGGCGCTTGGCGATCTGCCCACAAGCATCATTCCCGACGCAAATCTCACCATCCTCAAGGGCGGCGCGTTCGGCGAATGGGATGCCCGCGACGACACGCTCTATCCGACCTCGGGGACATATGCCCGGCTTGAGGCGTTTCGGGGCTGGGGGCTGGAAGGGCGGGACCGCGAATACGACAAGGCGACACTGCTGACGAACGCTTACTATCCGATAGGCGAGAAGATCGTGCTCGCCGGCCGCTTCTCGGCTTGTGCTGCAGACCGAGAGGCGCCGTTCTTCGACAGTTGCCTGCTGGGCGGGACCGACGCGATGCGTGGGTTTCCGGTCACCCAGTACATCGGCGACCGTCTGCTGTCGGTGCAGGGAGAGGTGCGGGGCCGACTGACCTCTCGTTTCGGCTACGTGCTGTTTGGCGGTGCAGGGTCGGTGGGGGACGATTTCAGCGATGTGTTTGACGGCCCGTTGCGCGTCGCCGGTGGCGTGGGAGCACGCATTCGCCTTTCGAACAGCTTTCCGGTCGATTTCTCGATAGATGGGACGCTGAACGACGAGGGCGAGAAGCTTCTCTATATCTACGTCGGACAGGATTTCTGAGCCAACGCGCCTGTCGCGGCGCGCCTCCCGTTCTTGAATTACAAGATCCGCCGGGCCGAGAGCCGGTATGGCCGCGCGCGATTGGGCGAAATCACACGATTGACAGATTCCGCTCCGGTATGTTACCAACCGGTAGGTAATAATACTGGGGAGGAAAAACATGACATTCAAAGCAACCGCCGCCGCGCTGGTGGGGCTGGGCCTGATGGCCGGGCCCGCGCTGGCCCAGTGGCAGCCGGACAAGCCGATCAACATCATCGTGCCGTGGTCGGCCGGTGGCTCGACCGACCAGGTCACGCGCGTCGTCGCACCGATCCTGGAAGAGGCTCTGGGGACCCCCGTCGTGGTGGTGAACCAGCCGGGTGCCTCGGGCTCGATCGGCACCAAGGCGGCGCTGGATGCGCCGCGCGACGGCTATACCTGGACGGCGAACGCCATCGCGAACAACGCGACCTATTCGGTGACCGGTATGATCGAGGATACCTCGATCGAGGATTACCACATCTACCTGCACGTCGCGAACGTGCCCGTGGTCTCGGTCAATGCCGATGCGCCCTACCAGGACTTCGGCGAGTTGCTGGAAGCGATGAAGGAAGCCGAGGCCGTCAAGGTCGGCACCGCCGGTGTGAACTCCTCGGGTGGCATGGCGATGGCTGCGATCAACGAGGCAGCCGGCGGCGATCTGGGGGCGCGCATGGTCGCCTATGACGGCGGCAACCCGGCGGTTCTGGCCGCCGCGGCGGGCGAAGTCGAGGCCACGACGCAGCTGGCTGTGGAGCAGACCGAGATGATCAAGGCCGGTCGTCTGCGCGCGCTTGCGGTGCTGTCGGACAAGGAACTGGTCGTCGAGGGGCTGGACCCGATCCCGCCGATCACCAACTGGTTGCCGGACATGCACGTCGCGCCCGACTACTTCGGCGTGTTCATCCCGATGGGCGCTCCGCAGGAGGTCTACGACACCGTGGACAAGGCCTGGCAGGAGCACGTGATGACCTCGGACGCTCTGACGTCCTACGCAACCGAGCGCGGCGCGGTCTTCGATCCCAGTTTCGGCGCCGCGGCGCTGGAAAAGGCGATGCCCGTCGTGATCGCTGAAGCCTGTGCCCGCGTCTCCCGTGGCGAGGCCGTGGTCGATCCGTCCGAGATCGGTATCGACTGCCCGGCCGAGTAAGGCCCCACCCCGCACGCCGGCAGGTCCGGCGTGCGGCCCCTCGCTCCGACACAATCTACCTGGCCGAACGGCCGTGAAAAGGGCACCCGGAATGCGCTTCGATACCCCATTGGCTGACAGAGTGACCGCCGCGATCCTTTTCGCGCTCGGCGCGGCCATGAGCTGGGGCGGCTTCGTCATGGACCGGCTCGAGATCCGCCAGATCCATCCCGCCAGCATCCCCGGCCTCGTGCCGATGATCCTGGGCGCCTTCCTGATGATCTGCGCCGTGCTGTTGGCTTTGGGCACAAGGGGCAAATCCACGCCGCGCGGCGACGTCGAGCCGCATTCGGTCGGCAACTTCACCTTCACAGCGGTCTGGAGCTGCGTTTTCGCCCTGATCCTCGTCGGCTCGCTGCCGTTCTGGCTGGCGACGGCGATCTACATTCTGGTCTTCTCGGGCTGGTTCCTGATCCCCGAGACCGGCGGCGGCGCGCGGCTGCGCACCGGCATTCTACTGCTGATCTTCGCCTTCGGCATGGCCGTCGGCATCTCGGCCCTGTTCCGCTACGGCTTCCTGGTGCGTCTGCCATGATTGACGGTCTCGCCTCCACCGGCTCGGCGCTGCTGGCCTTCCTGACGCCGATGGGCCTGTTCCATGTCGCCTGGGCGACATTGCTGGGCATCCTCGTCGGCAGCCTGCCGGGTCTGACCGCGACCATGGGCGTCGCGCTGCTGACCACGCTGACCTACACGCTGGACCGGGACAGCGCGATCCTGGTGCTGATCTGCATGTATGTGGGCGCCATCTACGGCGGCTCGCGCAGTGCGATCCTGCTGAATATTCCCGGCACGCCCGCCAGCGCGGCAACCTCGCTCGACGGCTTCCCGCTCGCCCAGCGGGGCGAGGCGGGCTACGCGATGGCGCTGGCGACGGCAGGCTCGGCGCTGGGCACCTTCGTCGGCATCCTGCTGCTGGTGATCCTCGCGCCGCTGCTGGCCGAAGTGGCACTGAGCTTCGGCTCGTTCGAATTCTTCTGGCTGGCAGTCTTCGGCATCGTCATCTCGGGTCAGCTTACGGGCGGGGTCAGCCCGCTGCGCGGCTATATCGCGGGGCTTCTGGGCCTGTCGGTCGCGATGGTCGGCTCCGAGGGGATACACGCCCATGTGCGCTTCAACCTGGGCCTGTCCGACCTGAACGGCGGCATCGGCCTGATCCCGGCCATGGTTGGCGCTTTCGGCTTCGCCGAGGTTCTGACGGTCATGTGGCGCGGCAAGGCGAAACTGACCGGAGACGCGGCCACACAGGACCGCATCCTGCCAAGGTTCATCGACCTCTGGCGCTACAAGTTCACCGTCGCTCGTTCGGGCGTGATCGGCACGATTGTCGGCATCATCCCGGGCGTGGGCGAGGACATCGGCGCCTGGGCCAGCTACGCTGTCGCCAAGCGCACCAGCCGCGAAAGCGACCAGTTCGGCAAGGGCTCGAAAGAGGGGCTGACCGCCGCCGAGACCGGCAACAGCGCGGTCGTTCCCGGCGCGCTGATCCCGGCGCTGACGCTGGCAGTGCCCGGCTCGGCCCCGGCGGCGGTTCTGATCGCGGCGCTGTTCATTCACGGTGTGCGCCCCGGCCCGATGATCATGTTCGAACAGCCGGACTTCATCTACTCGGTTGCCGCCATGCTGCTGCTGGCAACCGCCGCGATCCTGATCTACGGCCTGTCGCTGACCCGCGCCTTCATCCAGGTGCTGCGCATCCCGCGCGAGTTGCTGATGCCTGTGGTCTTCGTCCTCTGCGTGATCGGCCCCTACGCGCTGACGCAGCGGGTGTTCGACATCTGGGTCATGGTCGGCTTCGGCCTGCTGGGCTTCCTGTTGCGGCAGATGAACTACCCGATGGCGCCGCTGGTACTGGGTATCATCCTGGGCGACCTGCTGGACAAGAACCTGCGCCGCGGACTGACGCTTTCCGACGGCAGTCTGGAGCCTTTCTTCACCCGCCCGGTCAGTGCGCTGTTCGCAGTCGTGATCGCAGCCAGTATCCTGCTTGGCCTCGCGCCGGTTCGGCGCGGCCTTGCCCGCCTGGCGGGCGCGACAGGAGACCGGACATGACGACCAAACCCAAACCCCGCCGCAGGGACGCCGCGGCCTCCCAGCGGCGGATCCTAGATGCGGCACTGGATGAGTTCGCCCGGCTGGGCCACGCGGGTGCGCGGATCGACTCGATCGCCGAGGCGGCGGGCGTCAGCAAGCCGATGATCTACAGCTACTTCGGCGACAAAGAGGAGCTCTACAAGGCGGCCCTGCGCGAGAGCTACGTGCAGATCCGCCAGGGCGAGCGCGAGCTGAAGACCGACCACATGTCCCCCGACGCGGCGGTGCGCGAGCTGGTGCGCTTCACCATGCAGCACTTCGTCTCGAAGCCCTGGTTCATCTCGATGCTCAACACCGAGAACCTGATGGGCGGAAGCGCCGTCCAGGACATCGCCGACGTGGCCGAGATCCAGTCGCCGCTGATCGAGAAGATCCGCGGTATCCTGAACCGAGGCGCGGCCGAGGGCGTGTTTCGCGACGACGTCGACCCGGTCGAACTTTACATAACCATCGCCTCGCTTTGCTATTTCCCCGTGTCCAACAAGCTGACCCTGCGTGCCGTCTTCAAGGTGCCGGTGGATCAGGCGTGGCTGGATGCGCGGGCTGAAATGGCTGCCGACATGGTCATTGGCTACCTGCGGCAGTCCCCCGACTGACATCACATCAAGAGGAAGATCATGAGACAACAGCGCATCGGCATCATCATGCACGGCGTCACGGGCCGGATGGGCATGAACCAGCACCTGATCCGCTCGGTTCTGGCGATCCGGGACCAGGGCGGCGTGGCGCTGTCCGACGGTTCCTACCTGGTGCCCGACCCGATCATCGTCGGCCGCAACGCCGAAAAGATCGAGGCGCTGGCGAAAAAGCACGGGGTCGAGCGCTGGACGACCGACATGGACGCGGCGTTGGCAAACCCGGACGACACGATCTTCTTCGACGCCGCCTCGACCCAGATGCGCCCCGGCCTGCTGGCCCGCGCCATCGAGGCGGGCAAGCACGTCTACTCCGAGAAACCCGTCGCTGAGGGGCTTGAGGACGCGATGAAGATCGCCCGGCTCGCCAAGGAAAAGGGCGTCAAAAACGGCATCGTGCACGACAAGCTGGACCTGCCGGGCCTTCTGAAGCTCAAGCGCCTGCGTGACAGCGGCTTCTTCGGCAAGATCCTCAGCGTGAAGGGCGAGTTCGGCTATTGGGTGTTCGAGGGCGACTGGATGCCCGCGCAGCGCCCCAGCTGGAACTACCGCGCGCAGGACGGCGGCGGCATGATCTCGGACATGCTGTGTCACTGGCGCTACGTGCTGGATAACGTGGTCGCCCCGGTCAAGTCGGTGTCCTGTCTGGGCTTCACCCACATCAACGAGCGTTGGGACGAGAAAGGCGAGGCCTATGAGGCGACCGCTGATGACGCAGCCTATGCGACCTTCTTGCTGGAAGGCGACATCGTCGCGCACATCAACTCCAGCTGGTGCACCCGCGTGCGCCGCGACGACCTGGTGACCTTCCAGATCGACGGCACCCACGGCTCGGCCGTCGCGGGCCTGCACAAGTGCTATTCGCAGCACCGCGTGAACACGCCGAAGCCGGTCTGGAACCCGGATGAACCGCAGACCCTCGACTTCTTCGCGGATTGGGAGGAAGTGCCCGACAACACCGTCTTCGACAACGGCTTCAAGGTGCAGTGGGAGCAGTTCCTGCGTCACGTGGCCGAGGATGCACCGTGGCACTACACGCTGCTGGAAGGCGCCAAGGGCGTGCAGCTGGCACAGGCGGGCTATCAAAGCTCGAAAGAGCGCCGCTGGGTCGACCTGGAACCGCTGGAGGTCTGAGAATGGTGCATTTGAACCTGCCGGGTGGGGCGGTCGATCTGACCGCCGGCCCGGCACCCGAGGCGCCGCAGGGCTGGACCCGCACCGCCTACGCCGCCGCGCATGTCGTCAACGATCCGCTGGCCGATTGTGACCCCTGGCTCGACTGCCCGATCGACTGGGACCGCACGCTGGCCTTCCGCGAGCATCTGTGGTCGCAGGGCTTCGGCGTCGCCGAAAGCATGGACACCGCGCAGCGCGGCATGGGCCTTGACTGGCCCACCTCGCTGGAGCTGATCCAGCGCTCTACCCGCAACGCCAAGGCGGGCGGGCACCTGATCGCCTCGGGCGCCGGGACCGACCACCTGGCCCCCGGCCCGGACGTGACCATCGACCAGGTGATCGCGGCCTACGAGGAGCAGTGCGAGGCGGTCGAGGCCGCCGGTTCCTGCGTGATCCTGATGGCGTCCCGCGCGCTGGCGCAGGCCGCGAAGGGCCCAGAGGACTATGCCCGCGTCTACGGCAAGGTCCTGTCGGGCCTGTCGCAGCCCGCGATCCTGCACTGGTTGGGCGAGATGTTCGACCCCGCGCTTGCAGGCTACTGGGGCTCGGACGATCACATGACGGCGATGGATACCTGCCTTCAGGTGATCGAGGCCAATGCCGCCAAGGTAGACGGCATCAAGATCTCGCTGCTGTCCGCCGAGAAGGAAATCGCCATGCGCCGCCGCCTGCCCGAAGGCGTGACGATGTATACCGGCGACGACTTTAATTATCCCGAACTGATCGCGGGTGACGAGCAGGGGTATTCCCACGCGCTGCTGGGCATCTTCGACCCGATCGCCCAGTCGGCGTGCCGGGCGCTGAACCGGCTGGGGCAGGGCGATCTGGACGGCTACCATGCCGAGTTCGGCCCTACAGTTCCGCTGTCACGGCACATCTTCAAGGCGCCGACGCGCTTCTACAAGACCGGTGTCGTGTTCATGGCCTACCTGACCGGCCACCAGGATCATTTCACCATGATCGGCGGGCAAGAGAGCACGCGGTCCACGCTGCATCTGGCCGACATCATCCGCATGGCGAATGACGCGGGCCTGTTCGCGGATCCGGACATGGCCGCCGCACGCGCCCGTCCGGTCTTTGCCGCCCGGGGGGTAGAACTATGAGCGGCGTATCGGCCGAGCGCCTGTCGCTCAACACCGCCACGGTGAAAGAGAAATGGGGGCTGGCCCAGGCCATCGACGGCTGCCAGCGCCACGGCCTTGGGGGCATCGCCCCCTGGCGCGACGTCCTTCAGGAGATGGGCGTCGCCAAAGCCGCCCGCGCGATCAAGGCGGCGGAACTGACCGTCACCGGCCTGTGCCGGGGCGGCTGGTACACCGCTGAGGGCGCGCTGACCCAAGGTGTGATCGACGACAATCGCCGCGCCGTGGACGAGGCCGCCGAGATCGGTGCCGAGTGCCTTGTGATGGTGGTGGGCGGTCTGCCCGACGGCTCCCGCGACATCGACGGGGCGCGCGCCATTGTCGAGGAGGGGCTGGCGAACACGCTCGAATATGCCCACCAGAACGACATGAAGGTCGCAATCGAGCCGCTGCACCCGATGTACGCCGGGGACCGGGCCTGCGTGAATACGTTGCGTCAGGCGCTGGATATCTGCGACCGGCTGGGCGACGGGATCGGCGTTGCGGCCGATGTCTATCACATCTGGTGGGATCCCGAAGTGAAGGAACAGATGGCCCGCGCGGGCAAGGAACGGCTGATGGCCTTCCACATCTGCGACTGGCTGGTGCCGACGCGCGATCTGCTGACCGACCGAGGCATGATGGGCGACGGGGTGATCGATATTCCCGGCCTGCGTGGGACGGCCGAGGCCAACGGTTTTGACGGTCTGTGCGAGGTCGAGATCTTCTCGGCGCTGAACTGGTGGAAACGCGATCCGGACGAGGTTCTGGAAACCATCATCGAACGCGGACGGACCGTCTGCTGAGCGTCCGGGCGGGGCTCAGCCCCCGCCCGCCATCACCTCGCGCGGGTCGGTGAAGGCCAGCGGAACGATCCCCCTTACGGCATTCTCGCCGCCCAGCTTCTCGACCAGCGCCGTCTGATCGGCGAAGGCCTGCGCACTGGCGCGCTCAGGGTCGACGATCCGCCGCAGCGCCGCACGGCAATCGGCCAGTGCGACCACATGAGCCGGGTCGTCTGCCAGGTTCTGCAACTCCTCGGGGTCGTTCTGAAGGTCGTAGAGCAGCGGCGCGTCGCCCACGCACTCGATCAGCTTGTACCGCCCGAGCCGCAACATGAACATGCCCGTGGCCGAGCCAACGGCGTGATATTCCGCCATCACCGGACGCTCGGGTCGTTTGTCGTTCGCCAACCGCACAAGGCTTTCACCCGGTCGATCGGGGACGGGGGGCAGTCCGGCGGGCTCCAGCACAGTCGGGTGTAGGTCCAGTAATGACACCGGCGTCCGGTTCACCACGCCCTCGGGGACGCCCGGCCCGGCGACGATCATCGGTACGCCCACTGATTCCTCCCACAAGGTCGACTTGCCCCAGTATCCGCGAGCCCCGACATTGTCGCCATGATCCGAGGTATAGATGATCAGCGTGTCATCCGCCTTGCCGCTGGCCTCGAGCGCCCGCAGCACGCGGCCCACGTTCTCGTCCAGCGCGGTGCAAAGCGCGTAGTAGTGCGCCACCGCCTCGCGGATATGGGCTTCGTCGTCGAAGTGGTCGTGGAAGTCCTGAAGCGCGCGCATCGCGGCGACGCTGGCGTTCTCGGGTGCGTAATCCTGCGCCTTTGGAAAGGGCAGGGTGCTTGCGTCATACATCTCCCGGAAGCGCTGCGGCGCGTTCAGCGGGAAATGCGGCATGACCATGCTGACATAGGCGGTCCAGCCGTGCTCTCTCGGTTCGGCCAGCCAGTCCTCTGCCGCCTTCGCCACGCTGCAATCGTAGTCCCAATAGGGTGTCACGCCCTGACCTGTCGTCGCTGCCAACTGCCGTGTCCCCGGCCGTCTGGGCGGATCGCGCCGCAGCAGCGTCGTCGGATCGCCGATCCCGTCCTTTACGTGCAGAGGCAGGATCTGTTCGTCGAAACCGCTGTCGCAGACGGCATCGCGGAAATGCAGCTTGCCGATGGAGACCACCGACTTCCCCGCCGCCTGTAGGGCGTGGCCCCAGCTTTCCACTCGCCCATCATAGGGCATGGCATTGTCCCAGTACCCGATCTGGTGCGGATAAAGCCCGGTATGCAGACTGGCCCGCGACGGCACGCAGATGGGCGAGTTGCAATAGGCGTCGGTGAACAGCGTCCCCCGCGCGGCCAGCCCGTCGAGGTTCGGTGTGATCGCCTGAGCATTGCCATAGGCGCCCAGCACCTTTCGGCTGTGCTCGTCCGACATGATGACGAGCGTATTCCTGGCCATGATCGCCTCTCAGGTCTCGGGTGAGGTTTCGGGGGCCGCCGCGCGCCTGCCGCGCACGAAGGGCAGCACCAGCATCAGCGCCGCCAGCGCGACGAAGGTCAGGGCGATCGGGTGCCCAGTGATCGCCAACAGCGAGCCGTCCGAAAGTTGCAGCGCCGTGCGCAGCTCCGACTCGAACGGCACCGCAAGCACGAAGCCGATCACGAACGGCCCCAGCGGCACCTTGGCCCGGTCCAGGAAGTAGCCCAGCAACCCGAAGCCCAGCATCACCCAGACGTCGAAAAGGCGGTTCCCGACCGAGAACGAGCCGATCATGCACAGGACGAACACCACCGGCACAAGATAGTGAGCGGGGATGGTGATGATCCGCGCGATCTGCCGGTAGGACAGGATCATGATCGCGAACATCATCACGTTTGCGATCATGTAGGCGGCGATCATCGCCCAGACGAGGTCTCCGTTCGTCGCGAACAGCAGCGGTCCAGGCTGGATCTGATGCATGATCATCGCGCCCAGCAGGATCGCGTCCACCGGCGCGCCAGGAATGCCCAGCGTCACCAGCGGGATCATCGCGCCGCCCACGTTGGCGTTGTTCGCGGCCTCGGAGGCAACGACGCCCTCGTCATGACCGGTGCCGAACTTTTCGGGCGTGCGCGAAAAGCTGCGCGCCATGCCATAGGCCACCATGGACGAAATGCTGGCCCCCACGCCCGGCAGGATGCCGACGAACGTGCCCACAGCCGAGGAACGCAGGATGTTGACCGTGTGCCCCCGCCACTCGGTCAGCTTTGGGAATGCGCCCGACCGCCTGGCCAGCGCGATCAGCTTGCCCTTCGCCAGCGCCTTGTCACTTTCCTTCAGCAGCTGGCTGATGACGAAGATCCCCAGCAGCACCGGCAGCAGGCGAAAGCCCGTCGCCATGTCGGCGCTGCCGAACGTATAGCGCAACTGCCCGTCGGACTCCGCCAGCCCCGGCAGCGCGGCGATAACGCCCAGTACCGCCGAGAACAGCCCTTTCAGCATCGAGCCCTGCGCGATCGCCGCGACCAGCACCAGAGCCATCAGGATCAGCGCCGCCAGTTCCCACGGCCCGATCTTTAACGCCCAGAAGGAGAGCGGCGGCGCCAGGAAGGCCAGCACCACGCCGGCCAGCAACCCGCCGATCAGCGACGCGCCGATACCAAGGCTCAGCGCCCGCTCGGGCTGGCCCTTCTCGGCCATCGGGTGGCCGTCGAACGTGGTCATGACGGACGAGGGCGTGCCGGGCATCTTCAGCAGCGTGGCGCTGATCAGGCCGCCGCTGACCGATCCGACATGCATGCCGATCAGCAGCAGGATCGCATCGACCGGGGCCATCGCGAAGGTCAGGGGCAGGGCCAGCGCCATCAGCATGCCGCCGCCAAGGCCGGGCACGGCCCCCACGAGGATGCCGCTTGCCGTGCCGATCAGGGTCCAGAACAGCGGCAGCGGGCTGAAGGCCGTCAGTAGTCCGTCGAGCATGTCTACGTCCTCAGCCGAAGCGTGGCAGGTCTACGAAGAAGACCGAGGTGAACAGCCACTGTGCCCCCAGCCCCAGCACCAGCGCGATGGGCACGCTGAAGATCAGCAGTCGCCGCGACCGGGCGACCAGCGGGATCGCGGCGGCGGTGAACAGGATCGTCGCTAGCGCGAAGCCCAGACCGAGTTCCATCGCCAGCACATAGGCGACCATCAGGCCGACCAGTCCGATTGTTGCGGGGCGGATCGCGCCCGCCCCGCCCGAAGGGATTCCGCGGAGGGCGGATTGCAGCGCCGTGCCCAGTCCCAGCCCGATCAGAGCCACCGCACAGGCGCGCGGCAGCGCCGCCGAGCCGACCGGGTCGAACATGGGCGGCGCGATGCTGCCCGCTCCGATCAGCAGCACCGCGCCGATGCCAAGGCCGAGACCGGCCACAAAAAGAGCGCTGCCGTCGGGACGGGCCTTCATCGCGCCAGCCCCCCTCAGTTGGCCATCGCGCGAGCCGCTTCGACGAGCGGCTCGGTGCGGGCATTCATGTCGTCCAGACGGGACTTCACGTCGTCGGCCGAAATCCAGGCCGGGTCGATGCTAAGCCCGCGCAGTTCCTCCTGTACGGCCTCGTCAGCGAGTACGGCCTGAAGTATCTCCTCCAGCTTGGCCGAGACCTCGGGCTCCAGCCCCTCAGGGGCCAGCCAGACGCGGAAGACGCCGATGGACAGGTCCACACCGACCTCTTTCAGGGTCGGAACGTCCGGCAGGTCCGGGTCGCGCTCTTCGGCAAAGAGGAACAGCGGGCGCAGGCCGCTTTCCTCGTAGGTCTTGAACTCCGAGACCGAGAACAGCGCCGTGTCGGTATGCCCGCCCAGGATCGAGGCCAACCGCTTTGCGCCGCCGCCGATCTGCACCATCTTCAACTCGATATCCGCCTCGTCCGCGAACATCATCGGGATGAAATGCACCGGCAGGCCGATGTTCGTCGCCACGACGACCGAGTTCGGCTCGGCTTTGGCGGCCTCGATCAGCTGTTCCGGGCTTTCGTAGTCGCTGCTGTCCAGTACGCCCATGCCGATCTGCGTCAGCCCGGTGCCGCCCAGAACGGTGAAGGCGGTGTGGTCATAGTCGACGACGCCCATGGCCTTGGAGGTGATGATGCCCGGGCTCCACAAGCCGATGGTGTGACCGTCCGCCTTGGCGTCCTTGACCGCACGCGTGCCGACAGTGCCGCCCGCGCCGGGTTGGTTGACCACGACGACCGACGGATAGACGTCCATGCCTTCGATTGCGCGCTGGAAGATCCGCGCCAGGTTGTCGACGCTGCCGCCAGCGTCGGTGGGCACGACGATCCGCAACGGCTCGCTGGGGTAGTCCTGCGCTGCGGCCGTTCCGGCCAGGGCGACAAACGCCGCTGTGACGGCCCCGCTGAGAAATTTCATGAATCGATCCTCCCGATGTTTGATTGTGTTTCGCCCATCCTAAGCGGGGACAGAGCCCTCGGGATAGGCGGCGCGGGCGGTATCGCCATAACGATCTGTTATCGCGGGCCGGGCGCAACTGGTCTGTCCAATCGCCCACCGCCCCCATTTGGTCTGGACAATTTTGATGTGGATGCCTATTGGTAGGGCCGATACGAGCCGCCAAAGCGGCACCAGAAGGGGAGGAGTACTCATGAAAATCAAGTCTCTCGCGACCGGCCTGCGCACAGGGCTCGCGATTCTCGCCGCCGGCGCGTTTTTCTCGCCGGTCGGACCGATTTCCGGCACTGCCGCACAGGCGCAGGACTTTCCGACCAAGCCGATCCAGATCATCGTCCCCTTCAAGCCCGGCGGCCGGACCGATGTCGTCGCCCGCCTGATGGCCGAGAAGATCCAGGAAAACGACTGGCTCTCGCAGCCCATGGCGGTGATGAACGCCGACGGCGGGGCCGGGGCCAACGCGGTCAACCAGATGCGCCGGGGCGATGCGGACGGGCACACCATCGTCCACTGGCACCACCAGGCGCTGATCGCGATGGCAATGGGTTTGGGAGACTTCAGCCTCGATGACTTCAAGTCCATCGGCTACACCGGCGGCGGCAGCCCGGTCTGGGTCGTCCGCGAGGACAGCGAGTTCGACACCTTCGAGCAATTGGTCGAGCACCTGAAGGCCGAGCCGCGCTCGCTGGTCGAGGCTGTGGGCATCGGCACCATCCCGCATTTCGTCGGCGCGATGCTGGCAAACGAAGCCGGGTTCGAGACCCGCTATGTCACCGCCAACAGCGGTGCGGACCGTCTGCGCCTGATCCTCGGCGGCAATGCTGACATCTCGCTGTTCGCGGCGTCCGAATACCTGGCGCAGGCCGAGGGTCTGAAGCCGCTCATCTACTTCGGACGCGAGCGTCTGCCGGATCTGCCGGACGTGCCCACCGCGACCGAACTGGGCTATGACGTCTCATGGGCCAACCCGAACTGGTGGCTGGCTCCGGCCGACACCCCGGACGAGGCTGTGGACGCGTTGGCCGCTGCGCTCGAGAAGGCGATCGCCGATCCCGAGATCGTCGAGTACTTTACCAATAACACGCTCGAAGCCTACTGGACGCCCGGAGACGAGGCGATGGCCGACGCCGAAAAGCAGCTCGAGGCGCTGTCCGCCGTCGCGGCCACTATCCAGTAAGACGACAGGCCGGGCGTGCTGCGCCCGGCCTCTCACGGGGCTTCAGGAATGTATCGCAACCAACTGAGATACTGGGGTGATCTCGCCCTTGCTGCGCTGGTAATCTGCGGCGCCGTCGTGCTGCTGATCGGTGCGGCCGAACTGCCGCCGCCCCGGTTCGAGCCCCTGGGCTCGGCCGCCGTGCCGCGCGGGCTGGCCGCGATCCTGATCGTCCTCGGGCTCTGGGTCGCGGTCCGCGCGATCCTTGGCCTGAGGGCCGACGCGCCTGCGCCGAAGGAAACCGGCGAGACCGCTCACCCGATGCGCAGCCTCGGCGTTCTTGCCGCGCTCGTGGCCTATGTCGCGGCGCTCGACCTGGGCCAGATGCCCTTCCTGCCGCTCACCGCGCTGTTCCTCGCGGCGTCGGGCACGATCCTCTCGGGCGGCGGCTGGAAACCCGCGCTGATCTACGGCGCGCTGGGGCTGGCGCTGGCCGCGGCGCTGTCCTTCATCTTCTCCAACTTCCTGTATATCGAGATCGGCTGAGCCATGCTGGACGCCTTCGCCGCCCTGATGGACTGGCACAACCTGCTGCTGCTGCTGATCGGCACCGGCCTTGGCATCGTGATCGGCGCGATCCCCGGCCTGACCGCCTCGATGCTGATCGCGCTGACCTTGCCGCTGACCTTCCACATGGACCCGGTCAACGCGGTCACGCTGCTGATCGGCGAATATGTCGGTGGCATCTCGGGCGGGCTGATCACCGCGATTCTGCTGCGCATGCCCGGCACGCCAGCATCCATCGTCACCACCTTCGACGGCTACCCGATGGCGCAGTCCAACCGCGCAGAGCGGGCGCTGGCCCTGGGCATCATGGCCTCGGTCGTGGGCGGCATCATCTCGTGGGGGTTCCTGGCGGGCATGTCCCCGGCGCTGGCGAAGTTCGCGCTGCAGTTCGGCCCGTGGGAGTATTTCACCTTGGTCCTGATGGCGCTGGTGATGCTCGCAGTGCTTGCGCAGGGCTCGCTGGTCAAGGGGCTGCTGGCCGCTGCGCTTGGCATGGCCTTTGCGCTGCCGGGCATCGACAGTTCCATCGGGCAGGCGCGGCTGACCTTCGGCTCGTCGGCGATGCTGTCCGGCTTCGGCCTGCTGCCGGTGCTGATCGGCGCCTTCGCGATCAGCCAGGTGCTGCGCGACGCGGCGCTGCCGATCAGCAACAAGAAGATCGAGATCCCCAAGCGCCGACTGCCGGTCTACCTGTCGGACGCCAAGACGCACGGCCCGAACATGGCGCGTTCGTCCGTGATCGGCACGTGGATCGGCCTGCTGCCGGGCATCGGCGGCAACATCGCCGCGCTAGTCAGCTACTCCACCGCCAAGCAACTCTCGCGCGAGCCGGATAATTTCGGCTCCGGGCACGAGCCGGGCGTGGTCGCGGGCGAAAGCGCCAACAACGCGGCCATCGGCGGGGCGCTGATCCCGCTGATCACCATGGGCATCCCCGGCAGCGTGACCGAGGCGATCCTGATCGGCGCGCTGACCATCCACAACCTGCAACCCGGGCCGTTGCTGTTCCAGAACGCGCCCGAGATCGCCTATGGCATCATCGCCGCCTACCTGGTCGCCAACCTGTTCATGCTGTTGATGATGTGGGGCGCGGTCAGCTATATCGCGCAACTCGTGCGGCTGCCGCGCGCGGGCATGCTTAGTGTGATCCTGGTGTTCTGCGTCGTCGGCTCCTACGCCGTGAATTCCAGCTTCGTCGATGTCTGGGTGATGATCGCCTTCGGCGTCATCGGCCTGGGGTTGGAGGCGGCGCGCGTTCCTCTAGGTCCGTTCGTGATCGGCTTCGTCCTGAGCCCGATTGCCGAGGAACAGCTGCGCGCCTCGCTGATGCTGTCGGATGGCAACGCGCTGGAGATCTTCCAGCGGCCGTACGCACTGCTGTTCCTCGCTCTCGCCGTGCTAACCGTTGCCTGGCCCGCTATTCTGCAGCGCATTGCTCGCAGCAGAGGGGTTTCGACATGAGCGCGCTAGACCTGCCCGGCGGAGGCCGGCGGTATCTTCAGGTTGCCCAGCAACTGGCCGATCAGATCAATGCCGGCGACTACGCCACAGGCGAACGTTTGCCGCCCGAACGGGATCTGGCTGCGAACCTCGGCGTCAGCCGTACGACCGTGCGCGAGGCGTTGCTGGCGCTGGAGATCATGCGGTTCATCGAGATCCGCGTCGGCTCGGGCGTCTATGTCCTGTCCGAACACCTGCGGGACCGTGACCGAGGCGACCTGATCGCCACCGATGCCGTCGGCCCGTGGGAAGTGCTGGAGGCGCGTCGCGTGGTCGAGGGCCATTCCGCCTACGCCGCCGCTCAGCGCGCTACCGAGGGGCAACTTGATGCGATCGAGGCCACGGTGGACCGCATGGCCGCGGCCATCGACGACATTCCCTCCTTCGACCAGGCAGACGTGGAGTTTCACGCGCTGATCGCGCAGGCCGCCGGGAACGGGGTCATCGAAAGCTATGTCGGGCACCTGTGGCGGATGCGGGAAAGCAATCTCTGGAGCCGCTGGTACGACCTGACGCGCAAGCCGTCGAATCGGCGCCGCTCGGTTCAGGATCACCGCGACATCCTGCGCGCCATGCGGCGCCGGATGCCGGAGAACGCCAAGACCGCCATGCAGGCGCATATCGACGTGCTTGGCGACCGATTTTTCGAGCTCAGGCTCGAACCTACCGAAAGAAAGGACTGACATTGACCGACGCGTCGCTCGACAAGCCCGATATCGTCATGATCGTCACCGACCAGCAGCGCTACGATACGATCGCCGCGCTGGGTGCGTCCCATATGGACACGCCCAATATCGACCGGCTGGCCGAGCGCGGCGTCGTATTCTCGAACTGCCATGTGACCGCGCCCAGCTGCGTACCCTGCCGCGCCAGCCTGTTCACCGGCTATTACCCACACACGAACGGCGTCTTGGCCAACGGCCAGCCCTGGAGCCGCACCTGGGTCGAGGATCTCGCCAATGCCGGTTACCGGACCGTCAACATCGGCAAGATGCATACGATCCCCTACGACGCGAAGGCCGGCTTCTCCGAACGCTACACGGTCGAGAACAAGGACCGCTTCATGGAGGGGCGCTGGTACTTCGACGAATGGGACAAGGCGCTCGCAAGCCACGGGCTGAAGAAGCAGCAGCGCGTCGAATACCGCAAACGCGACGACTACCGCGATGCGCTGGGCGCCTTCCTGTGGGAGCTGCCCGAGAAACTGCATTCCGACAATTTCGTCGGCGAGACCGCGAAATGGTGGCTGGAGACCAAGCCGGTGCAGGAGCCACTTTTCCTTGTCGTCGGCTTCCCCGGGCCGCACCCGCCCTATGACCCGACCCCCGAGATTGCACAAAAGTACATGGACCGCGATGTGCCGCTGCCCGAGTTCGACGCCGAGCAGGAAAGCCAGCTGCCCCCGCCGCTGACCGAGAAGCGCACCCACGATGTCGAGGTCGACCACGATTCCGTCGCGTGGAAGCTGAACCCGACCCGCGACGAGTTGCACAAGATGCGCGCCTACTACTACGCCAATGTCGAGATGATCGACAAACAGGTGGGCGAGATCCTGGACACGCTCGAAGCACGCGGCCGGCTCGACAACACGATCATCATCTTCACGTCCGATCACGGTGACAACCTGGGCGATCACGGGCTCAGCCAGAAATGGGCGCCCTACGAGGAAGTCACCCGCGTTCCGCTGATCATCAGCGCGCCCGAGCGCTTCACCGGCGGCCGCGAGGTGGCCGATCTGGTGCAGCTGTTCGACCTCGGCCCGACAATCCTTGAATGGGCGGGGGTTAAGCCCGACCCGACCTTCGAGGCGATCTCACTGAATCCAGCGCTCGAGGGCGAGGCATTCGAAGGCCGCTCGCATGTGTTTTGCGAGCAGGGCGGCGACGTGAACCTGACTGGTGCCAGTTTCGTGACCATGGTCCGCTCCGCCACGCACAAGCTGGTGCACTACCAAGGTGCGGACTACGGGCAACTCTTCGACCTTGAGTCCGATCCGAAGGAGCACCGTAACCTCTGGGACGATCCCGGCGCAGCGCAGGTGAAGGCCGAACTGATGAAGACCCTCATGAACTGGCACATCGACAGCGCCGTGGCGACCAAGAACGCCCGCCGCCTGATCGTCGCGCCGCAGGCCGAGGTCGCCATCTGACACGGCGCGCGGGGCTGGACAGTCCCGCGCCGCTGCTGCACCAAGGTCTCCGGGGCAAACCGTTCCGGAGACAGCCTATGCACATCGCCTGCACCACCACCGCCGGACGTGGCGACACCGACCGCCTGCTGGCCTCGCTAGCCGAGCGCATGGCCGCGGAAGGATTGACCGCCAGCGGCGTGGTGCAGATCAACACGAATTGCGGCCCCGACCGGCCCTGCGACATGGACGTCGCCGTGCTGCCGGACGGCCCCAGTTTCCGCATCTCCGAGACCCGTGGCCCCGGCGCACGGGGCTGCCGCCTGGACCCCGATGCGCTGGAGCGTGCGGTGGCCGAGGTCGCCGCCCGTCTGACCTCCGAGACAGACGTGCTGATTGTCAACAAGTTCGGCAAGCACGAGGCCGAGGGCAGGGGCTTTCGCGACGTGATCGCCCGCGCCCTGGAGCTGGATGTGCCGGTGCTGGTCGGCGTCAACGGGCTGAACCTCGACGCGTTCAGCGCCTTCGCCGGCGGGTTGGAAACCCGCCTTCCGCCCGAGCCCGAGGCGCTGCTGGATTGGGTCCGCAGCCACGCCCGCACCGCCCGCGCCTGAGCTGCTCCGCAGGCTTGACAAGCTCCGCGCAGGGCAGCGATAACCGGGTTGTTTTAGTCATACCATAATCGGCGACTTGTCAGCTTTGGTCAGCCGTAATCGGAGGAAATCCCATGCCGGCGATCCGTTCGGTCGACTGCGAGCTGTTCCGCATCCCGCTGGCCGAGGTGCTGAGCGACGCCAAGCACGGCGATCATACCCATTTCCAGCTGGTCACCGTCCGCATCGCGCTGGACGACGGGACCGAAGGCACCGGCTACACCTATACCGGCGGCTATGGCGGCGATGCGATCAAGGCGATGGTGGATACCGACCTGAAGCCTTGGCTGCTGGGGCGCAATGGCGGCGATATCGATGCGATCTATGACGGGATGCAGTGGCTGATCCACTATGTCGGGCGCGGCGGCATCGCCTCGTTCGCGATCTCGGCGGTGGATATCGCGCTATGGGACGCGCGCGGCAAGCGCGAGGGTCGGGCGCTTTGGCAGATGGCCGGGGGCCATGCCGACCGCTGCCGCGCGTATTGCGGCGGTATCGACCTGAACTTCCCGCTGCCCAAGCTGCTGGACAGCATCCAGGGCTATCTGGACTGGGGCGCCAACGCGGTGAAAATCAAGATCGGTCAGCCCGAGCTTGCCGCCGATGTCGAGCGTATCGCCGCCGTGCGCGAGCTGATCGGCCCCGACCGGCACTTCATGGTCGACGCCAACTACGGCATGAGCGTCGAGCAGGCCATCGAGGCATCGAAAGCCTTCGCGCCCTACAACCTGACCTGGTTCGAAGAGCCGATCATCCCGGACGACTACGACGGTTACGCTCGTATCGCGAAGGAAACCAGCATGCCTGTCGCGCAGGGCGAGAACCTGCACACGATCCACGAATTCGAAGAGGCGGTGGCGCGCTCCAGCCTGTCTTTCCTGCAGCCCGACGGCTCGAACTGTGGCGGCATCACCGGCTGGCTGCGGGCGGCGAAATTGGGCGCGGAGGCGGGGATCACCGTCTGCAGTCACGGCATGCAGGAGCTACACGTCAGCCTGGTCTCCGGCTTCCCCGGCGACGGCTGGATCGAGGTGCATTCATTCCCGATAGACCAGTACACCACGCGCCCGCTGAGCCTGGAAAACCACCTCGCTGTGGCCTCGTCCGAACCTGGCACCGGCGTCGTTTTCGACTGGGACAAGCTGCGCGCGGCGCACGACCCGGTATAAGGCCTACCGGTCCGCGTCGAAGGTCACGCGGACATATTCCCAGGCCGAGCGCAGATGGTCGGTCAGGGCCCGCTCGGCCGCCTCGGGATCGCGCTCGACAATCGCATCGAAGATCGCTTTGTGGCTGCCGTAGTTAACCCGGTTCCGCTCGGGATAGCGCTGCATCCGCAGCCAGTGCGGAGATAGCCAGGCGGCATAGGCCGCGTGTACCGCCGGGAATACCGGGTTGCGCGTCATCTTGTAGAGGACTCCGTGAAACTCGGTGTCGGTGCGATAGAATTCCTCGGAATTGTCGATGGCGGCATGGTTCGCTTCCAGCGCGGCGGCCAGTTTCTCGATATCCGACTTGGTCGCGGACATGGCTGCGTCGCGGACCAGCCCGCGCTCGATGAAGATGCGGGTGTCGAAGAGGTTGCGTACGTCAGAGCTGTCGACCAGCAGGTGTCGGATGATGCTGCCGATGCTGTCGATCGCGGTGCGGTAGTCCGGACGCTTCACGATGGGACGGTGGCGCGGGCGGCTTTGAAGCATGCCGCGCGCGCTCATCATAATGATCGCTTCGCGGATCACGGTGCGACTGGCGCCGAATCGCTGGATCAGATCGCGCTCGGCAGGCAAGGGGCGGCCGTCGGGCAGGGCGCCCGACAGGATGTCGGCCTCGAGCGCCTTGACCACGGCATCAGCGGCGCGGCTTTCGCCATGCACCTCGTCCTCGTCGCTGTCGGTCGTTGAAATCTCGTGATGTGCTTGATCGACCATGTGACTGGCCCCTGTTTTCGTTCCGGATTCCATTGCACAGGCGGAAAATGACCGCCAGTCCGCGCGATGCCGCAGCAGGGGCAATGTATCATACGAAAATTGCGTTGTAACAAAATTTTGGTATGACAAAACGTAATTGCTTGTTGACGAGATAATAACTCAAAGCCTATCGTCGGCATAGAAACAATAACATCATATCTGGGGGAATGCGTGGCCAGGCGCCCGAACGTTATCCTGATCTCATCCGACCAGCAGCGCGGCGATTGCATTGGCGCTGACCGGCGGAATGTCCGTACTCCGAACATCGACCGTATCGGTCAGGCGGGCGCGCGGTTCGCGAACTGCATCACGCCGCACCCGATGTGCATGGCGGCCCGTGCGTCGATCCTGACCGGCAAGCTGCCCTATACACACGGCGTGCGCGACAACGGCCGCGACCTCGACCCGGCGTTCGGTGCGCAGGGTCTGGCCGGTGTCTTCGGTACCGCCGGCTATGACACGCATTTCATCGGCAAGGCGCATTTCACCTCGCACCAGACGTTCGAGCCGACCGGCCAACCCGAGAACTACCAAAGCGCAGCAGACTATCCCGCCGACTGGAGCGGCCCCTATTTCGGCTTCGACAATGTCCAGATGATGCTGCGTCCGCACCATCACACCCGCTGGTACGACATGCCACAGGGCCTGCACTACGAAAATTTCCTCGATCAGGACGGCAAGGGGCAGGAGCGGTGGGACCGCGCCAAGGAAGCACTTCCGCCCGAAAGCGGGCATTTCCAGGCTTGGCGTTCGAAGCTCGAGGAGCCCTGGCACTCCACCGCCTGGATCGGTGACCGCGCCATCGAGATGATCGAAGGGCAGGGCGACGACCCTCTGCTGGCCTGGGTCTCGTTCCCCGATCCGCACCCGCCGTTCCTGTCGCCTCTGCCCTGGGGCAACATGTACGACCCGGACGAAGTGGATCTGCCGAACCACTATGCGCTGGACCTGGAGCGCCGCCCTTGGTGGCACCACGATTTCCTGAACAACCCGATTCGCACCAGCCAGGGCACCGAGCACAACGCCCGCGGCGTGAACTGGGGTGGCAAGGGCGAGATCACCGAGGCGACGCTGCGCCAGATCACCGCGATCTACTACGGCATGATCTCGAACATCGACGCCCAGGTGGGCCGGATGCTGGACGCGCTGGCCGCGAAGGGCGAGCTGGACAACACCTATGTCATCTACATCAGCGACCACGGCGAGTGGCTGGGCGATCACGGCCTGCTGCTGAAGGGGCCGATGCTCTATGACGGGCTGCTGCGCGTGCCCTGCCTTATGCAGGGGCCGGGCGTGCCGCAGGGCAAGGTGATCGACGATCCGGTCAGCACGCTCGACCTGCGCTCGACCCTGTCGGATCTCTGTGCGATCGAAAATGCGCCCGACAACGGCGCCTCGCTGCGTGGCCTTCTTGACGGTAGTGACAGCCGCGATTTCGCCTATGGCGAATGGGAAGTCGACCAGCGACGCTCGGGGATCTCGCTGGATCTGCGCACCGTGCGGACAGGCCGCTACCGGCTGTCGCTCGACATGCAGACCGACACTGGCGAGCTCTACGACCTGCACGACGATCCTGACGAGATGGACAACCTGTTCGACGATCCTTCGCGCGCCATCGCCCGCAAGGAACTGACGGACATGATCCGCTCGCGCCCCGACGACATGATCCCCGCCGCGCCGCGCGTGGGCTGGCATTGAGCACGAAAGACACAGCATGACCAAGATTGCCGCCATCGAACCGATCCTCGCCCGTGTCGGGAAACGCAACCAGTTGCTGGTCAAGATCACGACCGAGGACGGGATCGTCGGCTGGGGCGAGTCTGGCCTATCCGCGCGCGAGAACAGCGTCGCCGCCAACGTCCGCCATTTCGCCGATTTCCTGGTCGGGCAGGACAGCCGGCAGATCGGCCGGATCTGGCAGGAGAGTTACCGCAGCCAGTATTTCGAAGGCGGGCGCGTCTTCACCGCTGCCATGTCGGCCATCGACATCGCGCTGCATGACATCCTCGGTAAACGGCTTCAGGTGCCGGTCTACCAGCTTCTGGGCGGCAAGCATCGTGACAAGGTTCCCGCCTTCGCGACGACGAACGCCGATGACACCGAAGGCACGCTGAAACAGGTCGACATGCTGCGCGAAGGCGGCTGGGACTGCATCCGCATCCTGCCCGGCATCTGGAACAACGGCGACATCTTCGAGCCGCGCAAATCCATCGCCGACACCGCCGAACGCCTGATCGCCGTGCGCGCGCATGTCGGCCGCGAGATGACGCTTGGCATCGACTATCACCACCGCCTGTCGCTGGCCGAGGCGGCGAGCTTCTGCAACATGCTTCCCGCCGGGACGCTCGACTTCCTTGAAGAGCCGATCCGCGACGAGACCCCCGAGGCCTATCGCACCCTGCGCACGATGACCGACATTCCCTTTGCCGTGGGCGAGGAGTTCGCGTCGAAATGGCAGGCCGGTCCCTATATCGAGCAGGGGCTGACCCAGTACATGCGGCTCGACATCTGCAACATCGGTGGCTTCACCGAGGCGATGAAGGTCGCCGGCTGGTGCGAGCGGCATTACATCGACCTGATGCCCCACAACCCGCTCGGCCCGGTCTGCACCGCCGCGACCGTGCATCTGGGCGCCGCCGTGCCGAACTGGTCCTGGGTCGAGACCCGCCAGGCCCCGACCGAGAACCTGGGCTTCCACGATCCCAAGCTGTTCCCGGTGCAGGTCAAGATGGACGGCCCCTTCTACATCACCCCCGACGCCCCGGGCCTCGGCGTCGAGGTCGACGAGGACGCGATCCGTGCGGCGGGCGCGCCCGAACATGTCGAGCCGCCCCACCTGAGGCGGCCCGACGGATCCGTAACCAACTGGTAAACCAAATAAAAGAACCAGCAGAGGAGGAAATGATGACCCTGATTACCCGCAAACGCGGATGGCGCGCGACGCATGTCGCGGCAGCCTGTCTGGCGTTGGCGCTCTCCGGTCCCGCATGGGCCTATCAGGAAGCGCCGATGCTGACCCAGATGGTCGAATCCGGCGACATTCCCCCCGTGGACGACCGGCTCCCGGCCGAGCCCATGGTGCAGGAAGTCGTCGAGCAGACCGGCGAGTATGGCGGCACCCTGCGGCGCGCGATCCTCGGCGGTGGCGACCAGCACAACATCGTCCGCACCATCGGCAGCGACAACCTCGTGCGCTGGGACTGGAACTGGAGCGAGGTGAAGCCCAACATCGCCAAGGAGTGGGAAGTCTCGGACGACGCGACGACGTTCACCTTCCACCTGCGCGAGGGCATGAAATGGTCTGACGGCGAGCCGTTCAGCGCCGATGACATCATGTTCTGGTACGAGGACGTGTTCCTCAATCCCGATCTGACCCCGGTCAAGGACATCAACTTTGTCGGCGCCAGCGGCCCCGTCGTGGTCACGAAGATCGACGACTACACGGTCGAGTTCAAATTCGGCGAGCCGAACGGCCTGTTCCTGCAGAACCTGGCCTACGGTTTCGGCTATTACCCGACCGTCTTCGCCAAGCACTACCTGTCGCAGTTCCACGAGAAGTACAATCCGGACGTGCAGGCGCTTGTCGACGCGGAACCGGCGGCCTCGGACTGGAAGCAGCTTTTCAACCTCAAGGCCGGGCCGATGGACACGCCGCTGTTCTGGCAGAACCCGGACCGCCCGACGCTGCACGCCTGGCACCTGACCAACGCCTACGGCTCGACCGATCGGGTCGAGGTGGTGCGCAACCCGTACTACTGGAAGGTCGACGAGGACGGCAACCAGCTGCCCTATATCGACCGCATCACCTATGATCAGGTCGAAGACGTCGAGACGATCCTGCTGAAAGCCTTCAACGGCGAGATCGACCTGATGCTGCGCCACATCGGCCGGCCCTCCTACAAGTCGGTGCTGACTGACAACATGGAGCGGGGCAAGTACCGGTTCTTCGACGTGAACGATCTGCCGGCAAACTCGATGATCGTGATGCTGAACCTGACCAACAAGGATCCGGTCAAGCGCGAGGTCGTCAACAACAAGGACTTCCGCATCGGCATCAGCCACGCGATCAACCGCCAGGAGATCATCGACCTGCTGTACTTCGGCTCGGGCCATGCCGCCCAGTCGGCGCCGCAGCCCGGCTCGGAGTTCTTCAAGGAAGAATACCAGAAGCAGTACACCGAATTCGATCCGGACCTGGCCAACGAGTATCTCGACAAGGTCATGCCCGAGAAGGACGGTGAAGGCTTCCGCCTTGGTCCCGACGGCAACCGCTTCCAGCTGATCTTCCTGGTCGCCGATGTCTTCGGTCTGCAGTACCCGGACGCGATGGAGCTGATCAAAGGCTACCTGGCGGACGTGGGCGTGGACATCCAAGTGCGCGCCACCGACCGCTCGCGGCTGATCGCGCTGCACACGGCGAACGAGCAGGACGCCTACCTGTGGAACTGCGGCGGCGGCCAGAAGGATGCCTACACGGCGCCGCTCTGCTACCTGCCGATGCCGTCGAACTCGGTCTCCTGGGCGCGTGAATGGGCCAAGTGGGCGACCGACAAGTCCACCGGCGAAGAGCCGCCCGAAGCGGTGAAGGCGATCCTGACGCAATACGACGCCGTCAAGGCCGCCCCCACGCCCGAAGAACAGTACGAGCGCATGGCCAAGCTGATCGAGATGGCGATGGACGAGTTCTTCACCGTGGGTCTCGTGCAGAACGAGCCGAACTTCGGCCTCGCCCGGAACAACGTGCGCAACGTGCCCGACCCGCTGCCGATCGCCGGCCAGCTGTGGTTCCCGGCGCCTTATGTCGCGCAGGTCTACTACGAAGGCGGTCAGTCTCTCCCTTGATCGTCTAAACTGCGGCCCGGCGATCGGCGTCGGGCCGCCTTTTCTTCCTCTTCGGCAAAGATGCAGGAGCCTATGGCGCCCAACATCCTCATTCTGTGCACCGACCAGCAGCGCTGGGACTCGCTGGGCGCGACGGGCAACCCGCATGTCTCGACGCCCGCGATCGACAGGATGTACGAGACGGGCGCGGGCGTCCCGCTGGCCTATTGCCAGTCGCCGGTGTGCTCGCCCAGCCGGGCCAGCTTCACCACCGGGCGCTATCCGCGCACGACGCGCGTGCGGCAGAACGGGCAGGACATCCCCGCCGACGAGCGGCTTTTGGGCCGCATCCTTGCCGATCACGGCTATGCCTGCGGGTTGGCCGGCAAGCTGCATCTTTCCGCCTGTCATCCCTCCGCTGCGCCGGTGATGGAACGGCGGATCGACGACGGCTACCATGTCTTTCACTGGTCGCATCACCCCGGTGCCTCGGTCTCGGACCAGGCCAGGGGCACTGTCGGCGACCGGACAGTGAACTGGGCGCTGAATGACTACAACACCTGGCTCGCCGCGCGTGGGCGGCACTACGACACCGCGCCGCTGCCCGAGACGGATCTCGTCGTGACCGGCCCCGCGGCTGAGGACCATCAGACCGCTTGGTGTGCCGAGCGCGCGATCCAGTTCATCGATGGGTTCGAGGGCGTCGACAGCCCTTGGATGTTCACCGTCAACTTCTTCGATCCGCACCACCCGTTCGACCCGCCCGTCGACTACCTTCAGCGGCATCTGGACAAGCTCCACGATCTGCCGCTACCCGCAAAGCGCGACGGAGAGCTGGACGACAAGCCGCCCTACCAGGCGACCGACGCGAAAGGCGCATATGGCGGGTTGATGCCCTACGATCCCTCGGCCATGTCCGAGACCGAGCACCGGATGGTCCGCGCCGCCTTTCATGCGATGATCGACCTGATCGACGATCAGGTGGCACGCATCCTCGACGCGCTCGACCGCACCGGTCAGCGCGAGGATACGCTGGTGGTCTTCATGTCCGACCACGGCGAACTGCTGGGCGATCACGGCCTCTACCTCAAGGGCCCGTTCTTCTACGAGCCGTCGGTGCGCGTGCCGCTGGTCCTGAACTGGCCCGGCACCATCGCGCCGCAGACCGTCGAGGGTCTGGTGGAACTGGTCGACCTGGTGCCGACGCTGCTCGACGCGGCGGGCCTGCCGCCCGAGCCGGGCGTGCAGGGCAAATCGCTCTGGCCGTCGATCGCGAAAGGGCAGGGCAGATCAGACCGCGCGTCGGTCTATTGCGAATACTACAATGCGATGAACTGGCACGACACGCCCGGTCCGGCGTTCATGACCATGATCCGAGACGAACGGTGGAAACTGGTGGCCGATCACGGAAACGGCGGAGGCGAGCTCTACGATCTCGACGCCGATCCCGGAGAGCACGTCAATCTGTGGAACCACCCCGATCACAGGGAGGAGCGTTTCAGAATGCTCGAACAACTGGCCGCACGAATGGCCTTCACAGTCGATCCGCTGCCCGCGCGGCAGGCGATCTGGTGAGGTAGCGCGACGATGCGTGCATTCCTGCTCAGACGCCTGCTTTACATGATCCCGACACTGTTCCTGGTGTCGATCACGACCTTCATCATCATCCAGCTGCCGCCCGGCGACTACCTGGATGCACTGGCCGCCGACATGGGCGAGGCCGGCGTCGAGAACACCGCCGTGATGGAGGCCCTGCGCCAGCAGTACGGCCTCGGCCAGCCGATGTACGTCCAGTACTTCAAGTGGATGAAGGGCATCCTGTTCGAAGGCAACTTCGGCATTTCGTTCGAGAAGAACGTGCCCGTCAACGACCTGATCTGGGACCGGCTGGCCTGGACCTTCGGCATCTCGCTTCTGACGCTGATGTTCATCTGGTTCACCGCGCTGCCCATCGGCATCTACTCGGCGGTGCGGAAATACTCGGTCGGAGACTATGTCGCGACCTTCTTCGGCTTCCTCGGCCTCGCGATCCCGAACTTCCTGCTGGCGCTTGTGATGATGTACGTCGCCTTCAAGTATTTCGGCCAGAGTGTCGGCGGTCTCGTCAGCCCGGAATACCTCGACCAGCCCTGGACCTGGGCGAAGTTCGTCGACCTGCTTCAGCACATCTGGATGCCGATCTTCGTGGTGGGCACCTCGGGCGCGGCGGCGCTGATCCGCATCATGCGCGCCAACCTGCTGGACGAGCTTTACCGCCCCTATGTCGTCACCGCCCGCGCCAAGGGCATGAGCGAGTTCCAACTGCTGCTGCGCTACCCGGTGCGCGTCGCGCTGAACCCGTTCATCTCGACCATCGGGTGGATCCTGCCGACCCTCGTCTCGGGCGAGATCATCGTCGCCGTCGTCATGAACCTGCCCACCACCGGCCCGCTGCTTTTGCGCGCGCTGCTGGTACAGGACATGTACCTGGCCGGCTCGATGATCCTGATCGTCAGCGTGCTGACGGTGATCGGTACCCTCATCTCCGACCTGCTGCTGGCCTGGGTCGATCCACGGATACGCTACCAATGACCATGACGCAGACCGATCTGGCGAACGCCGCCGAAAGCAACGCCGACCTGACGCCCGTCGTCCTTGGCCCCTGGGCCCTGGTGTGGCGCAAGTTCCGCCGCCACAAGCTGGCGATGGTCTCGGCCGTGGTGGTGATCTTCATCTACCTGGTCGCGATCTTCGCTGAGTTCCTGGCTCCGTTCCCGACCGACCAGACCAGCGTGCGCCACACGTTCGCGCCGCCTCAACCCATCGGCCTGTTCGTGACGGACGACGAAGGCTCGCGCTTCCAGCTTCACGCCAAGGGCCTGAAGATGGAGATCGACCGCGAGGCGATGCGCCGGACCTTCGTCGTGGACGAGGAAAAGATCATCCCCGTGGGCTTCTTCGTGAAGGGCTACGAGTACAAGCTGCTGGGGTTCATTCCGACGAACCGCCACTTCTTCGGCCCGGTCAATCCGCGGGATCCGATGTATCTCTGGGGCGCCGACCGGCTGGGCCGCGACGTGTTCAGCCGCATCGTCATGGGCACCCGCGTGTCCATGTCCATCGGCCTTGTCGGCGTCGCGGTCTCGCTGATCATCGGCGTCGCGATGGGCGGGCTGTCGGGCTACTACGGTGGCTGGGTGGACACGCTGATCCAGCGCTTCATCGAGTTCATCCGCTCGGTCCCCACGATCCCGCTCTGGATGGGCCTCGCTGCCGCGATCCCGCTCGACTGGCCGCCACTGCGAACATATTTCGTGGTGACGGTGATCGTCTCGATGATCGGCTGGACCAGCCTCGCGCGAGAGGTCAGGGGCAAGTTTTTGTCCCTTAGGGGCGAGGATTTCATCACCGCCGCGCGGCTCGACGGGCTGACCGACTGGGAAGTGATCCTCAAGCACATGGTCCCCAGCTTCTCCAGCCACATCATCGCCTCTCTCACGCTGGCGGTTCCGCTGATGATCCTGGCCGAGACCTCGCTGTCCTTCCTGGGCATCGGCCTGCAACCGCCGCTCGTCAGCTGGGGCACCCTGCTGAAAGAGGCGCAGAACATCCGCTCGATCATCGAGGCGCCCTGGCTGCTCATCGCGCCCGGCTCCGTCATCGTGGTCGCCGTCCTGGCACTCAACTTCCTGGGAGACGGTCTTCGTGACGCAGCCGACCCCTATTCCAACTGAGCCCGCACCGCTGCTGAGCATCGCGGGGCTCAAGACACACTTCTTCACCGACGATGGCGTGGTGAAGGCCGTGGACGGCGTGGACCTGACCGTCGAGCAGGGCAAGACGCTCTGCGTGCTGGGTGAATCCGGCTGCGGCAAGTCGATCATGGCGCGCTCGATCCTGCGGATCGTCGATCATCCGGGGCGCATCGTCGATGGCTCGATCACCTACCGGGCCGCCGATGGGCGGACGGTGGATCTTGCCGCCATGTCGCCGACCTCTCCGGCGATCCGGCAGATCCGCGGCAGCGACATCGCGATGATCTTCCAGGAGCCGATGACCTCGCTCGGGCCGATCCAGAAGATCGGCAAGCAGATCGTCGAGACCATCCTGCTGCACCGCAAGATGAGCAAATCCGAGGCGAAGGAAACCGCCATCGAGATGCTCAACCGCGTCGGCATCCCCCGCCCGCGCGAGCGGTTCGAGGCGTACCCGTTCGAACTGTCCGGCGGAATGCGCCAACGCGCCATGATCGCCATGGCGCTCTGCTGCCAGCCGCGCCTTCTGATCGCGGACGAGCCGACGACGGCGCTCGATGTGACCACGCAGGCGCAGATCCTCGACCTGATCGCGGACCTGAAGGAAGAGTTCAATATGGCCGTCATGCTGATCACGCATGATCTGGGCGTTGTCGCCGAGGTGGCGGAGGACGTGGCCGTGATGTACCTCGGCAAGGTGGTCGAGAAGGGCGACGTCTATTCGATCTTCGAGGAACCGAAACATCCCTACACTCGTGCGCTGCTGGAATCCGTGCCCCGGATCGGTGTGAAACACGAGGGCCGCCTGCCTGCGATCGAGGGCATGGTCCCGCACCCGCTGGTCCGCCCCACGGGCTGCCCGTTCCGCACCCGCTGCCGCGAATTCATGCCCGGTATATGCGACGTTCATCAGCCCGAGCTTCAGCGGCAGGGCCGCTCGGACGTGGCCTGTTTCCTTCACAATCCGGTACCCGCCCATGGATGACCAGACCCCGATGAACGACGTGATCCTGGACGTCCGAGACCTGTCCATGCACTTCCCGGTGCGCGCCGGCATGTTTGGCAAGAACCACGCCGTGGTGCGCGCGGTCGACAATGTCTCATTCGACGTGAGACGAGGCGAAACATTTGGAATCGTTGGGGAAAGCGGGTCCGGCAAGACCACGCTCGGGCGCTGCATCATGCGGATCCTCGGCCCCACCGGTGGCGAGATCGCCTATGCCAGCGAGGGCGCGGGCCAGGTCGATCTGGCCTCGGTCGACGATTCGCAGATGCGCGACCTCTGGCGTGAGATCCGGATGATCTTCCAGGATCCACAGTCCTCGCTGAACCCACGCCTGCCGGTGATCGAACTCGTCGGCCAGGTGCTGCGCAAGGCCGAGGGGCTGAAGGGGGGCGCGCTCGCCGACCGGGTGGCCGAACTGCTGAAAAGCGTCGGCCTGCGCCCCGAGATCCTGCACCGCTACCCGGCCGCCTTCTCAGGCGGGCAGCGACAGCGGATCGGGATCGCGCGGGCACTTGCGACCCGCCCGCAACTGGTCATCGCCGACGAGGCGGTCTCGGCCCTCGACGTGTCGATCCAGGCGCAGACGCTGAACCTGCTGCAGGACCTGCAGGAAGAGTTCGGCCTGACCTATGTTTTCATCGCGCATGACCTCGCGGTGGTCGAGCACATCTGCGATCGCGTCGCCGTCATGTTCCTCGGGGAGATCGTCGAGCTTGCCGACACCGAGACCCTGTTCGCGTCGCCCAAGCACCCCTATACCCGCGCGCTGCTCTCCGCCGTGCCGGTGCCCGATCCGCGCAAACGCACGGACCGCCGGCTGCGCGCCGCCGCGCCCGCCGAGGTGACGGACACCGCCAGCGCCTGCAAGTTCGCCGCCCGCTGCCCGCACGCCCAGGACCTCTGCCGTCGCCAGCGCCCGCAGAAACGCGTGGTCGACGGGGCAGAGGTCCTGTGCCACTTCGCCGGGGAGATCTAAAGAACAAGGGCGTTGAACCTGCTGCGAACGCGTTGGGTGCTTTGTGCACCCTCGGTTCGTCTTGGCGTCCGAAGTTTGTGCGGCACGAAGCTTGCCAGACACGTTTTGCGAAAGCTACTGATGAATGGGCGACTACTATGGTTGTGGCCGCGTACCATTCAAATCTAGTTTTTGTGAAGGGATTTCAGATGGAAGAGCAGGATAAGCTTCGCGGAAGGCAGAATCATCCGCGCAATCTGGCGATTATTGCTGCGGGCTTGGTTTTTGTCTTTCTGGCGTGGAACGCTTTCGGTGCGGTGCAGTGTATTTCAAGAGGCGGTGATTTCAGCATTTCTGGATTCAACGGAACCTGCTTTCTCGACCTAAGCGATCCTCGCGTACGGGAGCGTGCCGCGAGCCGGGGATAGCCCTCGTTTCGGGATGGGCACGGAGAAGGGTTCGCCGTGCCCAATGGTTTCTTCGCGGAGGGCGGGTTCTGGTTGACCCAGCTTGTCTCTATCGCCGGTTCGGCTTTCCCTTCGTGATCCGCTTCACCATCTTCCCGAACTCCTTGTCCCGCGCCCTTCGCTCGGCCAGCGAGGCGCTGTTATGGGCGTCCTCGGCGGCCAGTTTGCGCCAGCGGGCGAGGCGGGCGGGGTCGAGCGTGCCGTCCTCGATGGCTGCTTGCACCGCGCAACCCGGTTCGGTCTGGTGGTGGCAGTCGTTGAAGCGGCAGGTGGCGGCGAGCTCGGTGATGTCGGCGAAGACCTCGGCCAGGCCCTCGGCAGCGTCCGCCAGCTGAAGCTCGCGCATGCCGGGGGTGTCCAGCAGCCAGCCGCCTCCGGGCAGGCGGTGCAGCTGGCGCCGGGTGGTAGTGTGCCGCCCCTTTGCGTCGTCCTCGCGGATGCCTTGCGTCGCCAGCGTCTGGCCGGTCAGCGTGCCGATCAGGGTCGACTTGCCAACCCCCGACGAGCCGACGATCCCCACCGTCTGGCCTTTGCCGCACCAGGGTGAAAGCCGCCCGGCGGCCTGCGGATCGCGGGCGTCGAGCACCTCGACCATCAGGCCGGGCAGAAGGGCCTCGGCCTGCCGCGCCAGCGCCTGCGGGTCGTCGCAGAGGTCGGCCTTGGTCAGCACGACGACCGGCGTTACCTCGGCCTCGCGGGCGAGGGCGAGGTAACGCTCCAGCCGGGCGGGGTTGAAGTCCTGGTTGCAGGATGTCGTGATGAACAGCGTGTCGAGATTGGCGGCGATCAGCTGCCGCTCCCGCCCCGCGCCGGGGGCGCGGCGGGCGATCAGGCTGAACCGGTCGAGCAGGCGGACAGGACGGAGCGTTTCCGGCTCCACCAGAAGCCAGTCGCCGACGGTGGCGGGACCGCCGCGATCTTCGGGTAACGGCGGAACGTGCGCCGAGAGGGTTTCACCCTGCACGGTCAGGCCGGAGCGGTCCACGGTCAGCACGCGGACAGGGGCGAGGGTGCCGAACTCGTCCATGTCCAGTTGCGCGGTGAAATGCGGCCGCCAGCCCAGCGCGGCGAGGTCGGCCGGGGTATACCCGAGGTGCAGGACCGGCTCGCCGGTCGCCTCGTCGGTGCCCTCGCCTGTCACGGTGAAACCGTAGGCGGCATAGAAGGCGCGGGCCGAAGGGTTGCGGGCGAAGACGGTCAGGCTCAGCGCGCCGCGTTCGGCGACGGCGTGGTCCAGCAGCGCCCGGCCGAGGCCGAGGCCCTGGCAGTCGGGCGCGACGAAAAGGCCGCCAACCTCCGTGTCCAGCAGCGAGACGAAGCCCGCGACGCGGCCCTCGTGCTCGGCCACCCAGGTCTCGGCGGCGGGCAGGTAGACGGTGCGGATCGTCTCGGCGTTTTCATCGTGAAACCCGGCGGGCAGGAAATCATGCGCGGCCGAGGCGGCGGCATGCCAGACGGCGACGACAGCGTCGGCGTCCTTGGGGTCATAGGGTCGGATCATCGGTTCCGGTCTTTCAAGTGATCAGGTTGGCAAAGGCACGAGGGACCAGCCCGCGACTTGCGGGGTGAGAGGGTCTGCATTCGTGCAAGGGGCGGCCATTCGGCTGCCCGGCCTGATCAGGACATAAAAGCTCCGTTTCCTGCGCCGAACATAGGGCCGGGATGTGCCGCAGGGAAGGGGGTGATTGAGGTGAAATCAGGGGTTTTCATCGTGAAAACCCCCTTAAGTATATGAAATTTAATCTGAAAAGAGTGTGAAAACTTCGTAAATGGCTTTTTACTGGGGGCAGCCGGGCCATGAGGCTCACGTTGATGGACCTGGCTGGAGGAAGCATGGTTGCGAAGAACGCGAGGACCTGTCGTGTCCCTATGTCGGTCGGTACGTGAGGCCCGACGGTGGCATTTCTGGTGCCCGTCGAGCTCTCGCCGTGGATAGCCCTGTGAGTGCCACCCCGTCGGGATTACGGCACTCGCCATACAGAGAGCGCCCTCTACAACTCGTTCTTGTAGATCTCGCCTCCCTTCATGATCAGGTCGAACCGCTCGTCGTATTCCGTCATGACCGACATGTCCTCCAGCGGATTTCCATCGATCAGCAGGATATCGGCGTGCGCGCCTTCCGCGATGACGCCAAGCGCACCGGGATAGGGATTGCGCGGCCCGGAGAGCGCCAGCAGCTCGGCCGAGCGCGACGTGGCCTGCCTCAGGATCTCGACATTGTCGAACCACTCGGTGCGCAGCACGAATTCCTCGTTGGCGCGCGCGAGCATTGCGGGCGAGGTGATAACGTCGGTTCCGAAGACGATGTTCTCGAAGCCGAGTTCCTTGGCCATGGTGAACATCTGGTCGATCCCGTCAAAGGCTTCGTCGTGCCGGGCCTTCTGCTCGTCGTTGTAGCCCGCCGGGTGGAAGGTGTAGACGATCACCTGCGGCGACAGCCATGCATCGGCTTCCATCATCGCCCGCATGGCCTCTTCGCTCATAAGGTTGCCGTGCTCGATGGATTTCACCCCGTTCCGCAGCGCACGCAGAATGCCGTCGGAATTGTAGACATGGGCGGTGACATAAGTGTTCCAGTCCTCGGCCGCTTCGACGGCGGCGCGGATCTCGTCATCCGTGTATTGCATGGTGTCGAGCGGGTCGGCGTAGGAGCCGGTCCCGCCGCCAACCGAGATCTTGATCTGCGACGCCCGCCGGCGCAGGATCTCGCGCACCGTGCGCAGCACCTCCTCGCGCCCGTCGGCAATCGCGGCATGGAAGTATTTCATCGGCGTACTGGGTTCGAATGCCAGTGACCCAGGCGCTTCGGCATCGGTGCGGTGGTCCGAATGGCCGGAGCTTTGCGAGATCATCGGACCCGAGGGATAGACCCGCGGGCCGACAAGGATGCCCTCGTCGATTGCACGTTTCAACGAGAACGAGTTCCCGCCCACATCCCGCACTGTCGTGAACCCCTGCATCAGATATTGTTCGGCAGTGACCGACGCCACATAAGCCCAGTATTCGCGGTCGGCGGTGAAAGCGATACCGAACGGCATCTGGAACATCAGGTGCGCGTGCATATCGGCGAAGCCGGGCATCAGGAAACGCCCCTCGGCGTCGAGCACGGTGGCCCCTTCAGGCACCTCGAGACCGGTGCCGATGGCGGAAATAATGCCGTCCTGCACCAGAACGTCCTGCCCCTCGATCAGCTCGGCACTGACACCGTCGAATATGCGAGCGCCGGTGATCAGGGTGGCCTCCTGTGCAAGGCCTGGCGCGGCAACGGCGAAGGACAGGAGGCTCGCGGCGATCTTGCACGCAGTTCGCATTTCGATTCCCTTCAGGTTTTATGGGTCTGGCGAAACGATACCGTATAGATCTGCAGGTTAGTCGGACTTCAGTGCAGATTGAACGGTCACGTTGGGCGAAGCTCTGAAGACGGTTCGGGATCGTCGGCGTAGCCCGGGCCCTCGATGCTTGCCAGTTAGCGGCCGGTTTGCAGCAGCTCAGGCGTTTGAGCGCACCGGTTCCTCGTCCTCTCCGGCGAGGAAGTTGCCGAAGCTGCGCAGGCCCGGGATGTAGGAGCAGAGCACGCGCAGCACCACCAGCATCGGCACCGCGACGATCATGCCCATCACCGACCACAGCCAAGCCCAGAGCGCCACGGTGACGAATACGACCACCGTGTTCAGCCGCAGCCTGCGCGAGACGAAATAGGGCGTGACGAACTGGCCCTCGGTCGAGGTCAGGATGAAGTAGGTGAGGCCCACGAGGAAGGGCTGGAACACGCCCGGCATCGAGACGAGCGCGACGACGGTGGCGAGCGCGACGCCGGCGACCGCTCCGAGGTAGGGCACGAAGTTCACCGCGAAGGCGAAGACCCCGAAGAGCACCGGCGCGGGCATTCCCCAGGCCCACATGGCGAGCCCGACCGAGATGCCGAGACAGGCGTTGATCAGGGTGATCGCGCCGAGGTAGCTGCCGAGGCTTTCCTCGATCTCGTACATCGCCTCGAGCGCCTGGCGTTTGTCGGAGATCGCCGAGAAGCTTTGCACGATCCGCTTGTAGAGCAGGTGGCCCGAGGCGAGCATGAAGTAGAGCAGCACGAAGGTGAACGCGAGCTGCGCGAATAGCGAGGGCGTGTTCCGGGCGACCTGGGTCAGGATGTTGCCCTCGTCCTCGGTCTCGGCCTTGATCGTGGCGCCGTCGTCCTCGCCGTTGGAGATCTCGTCGATCTTCTCGGCAGCCTCCTGAATTTCCTTCATCGAGCCCTGCAGCTTGTCGAGCTTGTACTCCATCTGCGCGAACAGGCGCGGCGCGTTGTCGAGCGCGTTGGTGATGGGCATGGTCAGCGAGAGCGCGGCGAGGGCGAGGCCGATGAAGAGGCTGAAGGTGATGAGCGCCGCCGCGATCGGGCGCGGGATCCGCATCCGGACCATCACCCTGCAGATCGGCGAAAACACGAAGAACAAGAGGATGCCAAGGGTCAGCGGCATCAGGAAGTCGCGTGCGAGCGTGATCGCGCCGAACGCGAGGATCAGGAATATCCCGATCACGGCCCAGCGCGGCGCGCTGATCCAGATCGTGTCGGGGTCCGCGTCGGGCGGGGCGACCGGGCGGGGTGAAGGACGGGACACGTCGTTCATGATAACGGGGGCAAGGCAAGCGGGCCGCTGGGGGAATTGGCGTGGCCTGAGCGCCAGACTTGCGCTGGGTCCTCCCGGATATGTGAACGGAACATTCGGTGTTGAACGCTTGGGAGGGAGGATTGGTTCCCTGCCTTGTTTCCCGGTTGCAACGAGGGCTGCGGAAGGCATTGCTCTCGGAGGGTTTACTGGCGCGAACCGCCGGGGCGGGGTATTTCCTGACCTCGATGAAAGTGCTGACCTCCTTTTCTGCCCGCCTCGCGGCCTGTCTCGCGACCGTCGTCGCCTCGGGCCTGTCTGCCCATGCCGACGCAGACGATCCGGTCGTGGTCGAGCTGTTCACCTCGCAGGGCTGTTCCAGTTGCCCGCCGGCGGACGCGCTGTTGGTGGAACTGGCCGCGCGCGAGGACGTGATCGCGCTGGCCTATCATGTCGACTACTGGGACTACCTGGGCTGGGAGGACACCTTCGGCAGCCGCGAGAACACCCAGCGGCAGCGCAGCTACGCGCCAGTGGTCGATCGCTCGCATATCGAGGGGCGCAAGCTGCGGGGCAGTTTCACCCCGGAGATGGTGGTCGGCGGCATGGACAGCCTGGTGGGATCGGACCGCGAGGATGTGCTGGCGCGGATCGACTACCATGCGCAGAAGCCGGCGGTCGCGGATGTCGACCTGAGCCGGGACGGCGAGGCGCTGGTGATCTCGATGGCGCCCGTGGAGGGGATGGATGCGGCCACGGTCAACGTGCGGGTGGTCGAGTTCCTGCCGATGGCCGAGGTCGAGATCCCGCGCGGCGAGAATGCCGGCAAGATGATCGCCTATGCCAATATCGTGCGCAGCATGCGCGACGTCGGGCGCTGGGATGGGGCAAGCCCCGCCGAGATCCGGTTGACCGACGTGACCCCGCCGCTGGCGGTGCTGTTGCAGCGCGGGACGGCGGGCAAGATCCTCGCCGCGGCCGCCACCGAATAGGCGCCGACCCGTCCGCCATCGACTATTCCGACTTGGGGCGCGGTTTGCGCATGCCCTTGGGTGTCGCCCAGCGCCGGTGCAGCCAGTACCATTCGGTGGGATCGCGCCGGATGTGGTCTGACAGCATGTCGTTGAGCTGCCGGGTCATCTCGACCGGGTCGCCATGCGGGATCGGGCCCTCGACCTCGAGCCGGAAACCGTGCTCGCCGACGCGGCGCGCGACACCGGTCATCACAAGCAGGTTGTGACGCAGCGCCAGTTCGGCGGCCTCGGTCGAGGTCATCGCGGGGTGTCCTAGAAAGTCGAGCGGCTGGCCAAGTCCCATCTTCTGGTCGATCAGGATCGCCATCGCGCCGCCGCCCTTGAGGTGGCGGATCAGCTGGCGCATGCCCGCACGGCCACGGGGCAGCATCGGCTCGCCGGCGCGGGACAGTCGGTCGATCATGAACCGGTGGAACCAGGGATTGTTCTGCTGGCGGTAGACGGCGCCAACCTCGATCCCGCACGTGCGCAGTCCGATGCGTCCGGCGTCGAACTGGCCGTAATGCCCCGAGATCAGCAGGACGCCGCGCCCCTCGGCCTGGGCTTCGCGCAGGGCGGCGAGGGCAGGGGTCTCGGGGATCTCGATCAGGCTTTCGGCGATGGCGATCAGATCGCCATTGTCCAGCAACTCGACCATGTTGCGGGCGATGTTGCCGGCGATCCGCGCCAGCAGGCGCGCGCGCTCGGCCTCGGAACTGTCGGGGTAGACCAGCGCCAGGTTCTCGGCAATGCGGCGGCGCAGGCCAGGGATATTGAGGATGATGCGGCGACCCAGCCAGCGCGTCGCGGCGGGGCGGCGGCTGGCGGGGATCGCGTGCAGCGCGGCGAGGATGCCACGCAATGCTGCATATTGCAGAAAATAGCCGAACGACTTCAGGCGGGCCATGCGGTGTCTCGGACCGGGACGGCCCGCCTTCGTCTTCTCAGCGCGTCAGTGCTTGAGCGGGTTGATGATCATGACCATCTGCCGCCCTTCCATCTTCGGCATCGCCTCGACCTTGCCCAGTTCTTCGGTGTCGGCGGCGACACGTTCCAGAAGCCGGCGGCCAAGATCCTGGTGCGCCATCTCGCGCCCACGGAAGCGCAGGGTGACTTTCACCTTGTCGCCGCCTTCGAGGAAGCGGGTGACGTTGCGCATCTTGACGTCATAATCGTGCGTGTCGGTGTTGGGCCGGAATTTGACTTCCTTGACCTCGATCACCTTCTGCTTCTTGCGGGCCTCGGACTCTTTCTTCTGCTGTTCGTACTTGAACTTGCCGAAGTCCATGATCTTGCACACGGGCGGCGTCGCGTTCGGCGAAATCTCGACCAGGTCGAGGCCGGCTTCCTCTGCAAGTTCGAGGCCGCGGGCGGGGGAGACCACCCCGATGTTTTCACCCTCGGCGCCGATCAGGCGAATCTCGGGCGCGCGAATGCGGCGGTTGACGCGGGGTCCGTCGTCACGGGTCGGCGGGGCGTGGTGCGGTCTGCGGGCTATGGCCTGAGAATCCTTCGATTGTTCACGGTCAGAAACGAGTATGGGCGCCGTTCAGCGCCCGGCAGGGAATATAGGCGAATTTCCGGGTACGTAAAAGGGGTTTGAGAAAACCGGTGGCCGGGCCCGGCCCAGAGCGTGGTAGGATGGCCGCGCTGCCCGCCATGCCGGCGGCGGCAGAAGTTATGGGGGAATTCAATATGCGTGCAGCAGTCATCGTGATCGCGATCATCATCGTCGTCGGGGGGATCTTCTGGTTCAGCTCGACAGGCGACGAGCCGACCGTCGAGGAGGCCGCAGGCGAAGCCGCAACGGCTGTGGAGGAGGCCGGGGAAGCCGCGGAAGGCGCTGCCGAAGGCGCGGCCGAGGCGGTCGAAGATGCTGCCGAGGGAGCAGCAGAAGCAGTCGAGGGCGCGGCCGAGGAGGCCACCACCGGCCAGTAACGCGCTGCTTTGAAGAAAAACGATTACGCCGGGCACTTGGCCCGGCGTTGACCGGGGGGCGGCATGTGCCGCCCGCCCATTCTGTCTTGTTACGTCAGTCGCGCAGGTCGGGCGGGGTCGCCTCGTCCTTGAGCTGGGCAACCACGGTGTCGAGACCGAGCACCTCGGTGGACTTCTCGCCGAGGCGGCGGACCGAAACGGTGCGCTCCTCGACCTCTTTCATGCCGATTGCCAGGATCACCGGCACCTTGCCGACCGAGTGCTCGCGGACCTTGTAGTTGATCTTCTCGTTCCGCACGTCCGCCTCGGCGCGCAGTCCTGCCGCGCGGAGGGTCTTGACGACCTCGTGCACGTAGGGGTCCGCGTCCGACACGATCGAGGCGACGACCACCTGGCGCGGCGCCAGCCACAGAGGGAACTTGCCCGAGTAGTTCTCGATCAGGATGCCGAGGAAGCGCTCGAAGCTGCCGAGGATCGCGCGGTGCAGCATGACGGGGCGGTGCTTTGCGCCATCCTCGCCCACGTACTCCGCATCCAGCCGCTCGGGCAGGTTGAAGTCGGCCTGAAAGGTGCCGCACTGCCATTCGCGTCCGATGGCGTCCGTCAGTTTGAAGTCCAGCTTCGGCCCGTAGAACGCGCCCTCGCCGGGGTCGAGCTCGTAGTCGTTGCGCACGGCCAGGATCGCCTTTTCAAGCGCCGACTCGGCCTTGTCCCAGACCTCATCCGAGCCGACGCGGACCTCGGGTCGGGTCGAGAACTTGATGTCGAAGCGCTCGAAGCCGAGATCGGCGTAGATCGAGGACAGCAGGTCGATGAAGCCTGCGCATTCCGCCTCGATCTGGTCCTCGGTGCAGAAGATGTGCGCGTCGTCCTGCGTGAAGCCGCGCACGCGCATCAGCCCATGCATCGAGCCCGAGGGTTCATAGCGGTGGCAGGCGCCGAACTCGGCCATGCGCAGCGGCAGGTCGCGGTAGGACTTGAGCCCGTGGTTGTAGACCTGGACGTGGCAGGGGCAATTCATCGGTTTGAGGGCGTTGACGCGCTTTTCCTGCGCGTGCTCTTCCTCGACTTCCGCGATGAACATGTTCTCGCGGTACTTGTCCCAGTGGCCCGAGGCCTCCCACAGCTTGCGGTCGACGACCTGCGGGGTCTTGATTTCCTTGTAGCCGGCAGCGGTCAGGCGGCGGCGCATATAATCCTCGAGCACCCGGTAGACGGTCCAGCCGTTGGGGTGCCAGAAGACCATGCCGGGGGCCTCTTCCTGCATGTGGAAGAGTTGCATTTCGCGGCCCAGCTTGCGGTGGTCGCGCTTGGCGGCCTCTTCCAGCATGTGCAGGTAGGCCTTGAGGTCCTGCTTGTTGCGGAAGGCGACGCCGTAGATGCGCTGCAGCATCTTGTTCTTGCTGTCGCCGCGCCAGTAAGCGCCCGCGACGCTCATCAGCTTGAACGCGTCCGCCGGAACCTGCCCGGTATGGGCGAGGTGCGGGCCGCGGCAAAGATCCTGCCAGTGGCCGTGCCAGTACATGCGGATCGGCTGATCCTCGGGGATCGCGCCGATCAGTTCGACCTTGAAGGGCTCGTTCTGCTCTTCGTAATGGGCGATGGCGCGGGCGCGGTCCCAGACCTCGGTGCGGACCGGGTCGCGGGCGGCGATGATCTCGCGCATCTTCGCCTCGATCTGGTCCAGGTCCTCGGACGAGAAAGGCTGTTCGCGGTCGAAATCGTAGTACCAGCCGTTCTCGATGACCGGGCCGATGGTGACCTTCACGTCGGGCCACAGCTCCTGCACGGCGCGCGCCATGATGTGGGCGGCGTCGTGGCGGATGAGCTCCAGCGCCTCGTCGTCCTTGGGCGTGACGATGGCGACCTCGGCGTCGGCCTCGATGGGGCGCGAAAGGTCGGTGAGGGTTCCGTCGATCCTGGCGGCGATGGCGGATTTGGCGAGCGACTTGGAGATGTCGGCGGCAACGTCCGCGGGGGTGGTTCCGGCGGGGTAGCTGCGGCTTGCGCCGTCGGGAAGGGTAATGGAAATATGAGCGCCGTCCATCGCGCTGTCCTCCATGGTTCGGCGCCTACGAAACGCCCGGTTACGGTTGCGGGGTTTCACTGCGCGTTCCGGGGCGCGGTGTCAACCGTCCGGCTGTCGCGCCCGGGCCGGGTGGGGGCCTCCGGCGGGGATATTTGGATAAAGTGGAAGGTGGGGACTTCGGGCCGGGCGCGGTGCGCGGGGTGGCCTTGCGAACGGGCGCGCGCCCCGGATGGGCCGGGGCGCGAGACCGGTCAGGCTAGGATGCGTTCGGCCAGGGCCTCCTGGTAGACTGCCAGGGTTTCGGCCTGCATGCGTGCGACCGAGAAGCGGCCCGAGACGAAGGTACGGGCGGCCATCGACATTGCGTCGCGGATGATATCCTCACGCTCCAGCGCGCCGGAGACCGCGTAGACCAGCGAGCCGGGGTCGCGGGCGCGGACCAGCCAGCCGGTCTTGCCGGGCTGGATCGCCTCGGCCCCGGCGCCGGCGTCGGAGGTGACGACCGGGCGGCCCATGGCCTGCGCGCAGAGCGCGTGTTCGCAGATCAGCGGTGCGTTGGCGGGCAGCGAGACCACGAGGCTGGCCAGCTTGTAGGCGGCCTGCCAGTCCTCGGGCGCCTCGGCCCAGGCGACGCGGTGCGCGGCGCCGGACGAGGCGATCTTGCTGCGGGCCGCGGTAGCGTCGGTCTCGGATCCGAGCAGCATCCAGACCGCATCGGGCGCGTCCGGCGCGGCGGCGGCGGCCAGCAGGGTGCCGAGCCAGGTGGGGTCGGCGGAAGCGCCGGGCACCAGGATGAGCGGGCGCATGTCGTCCTGAAGCCCCCAGGCCTGGAGCAACGCCAGGGTTCGCGGGCCGCTGACACGGCTGGCGTCGAACGCCTCGAGATCAATGCCGGGCGGGATCACGCGGATCGCCGCCTCGGGCACCGCGAAGTCGCGCCGCAGGCATTCGGCGGCGAAGGCCGAGCGCACGATCACCGGGCGGCCCGAGATGTGCTTTCGCGCCGAGCGGCGGCGCAGGAGGCCGGCGGCCGGGGGCAGCGTCTCGCAGGTCATCACCAGCGGCAGGTTCGCGGCCTCGGCGAAGGCCTTGGCGGCGAGGCCCCCGGCGGTGCCGTGCACGTGGACGAGTTGCAGCCGGCGTTGGTCCACCGTGTCGAGCAACGCCTGGGTCGCGCCGAGCTGGAAGATGGAGCCGCGCTGCGCGGTGTAGGGACGATGGTCGATCCCGGCGCGGCGGGTGTCGACCTCGAGCCGGGGCGGTCCGCCGGCAATGACCATCTCGCCGCCCGCGCCTTTCAGCGCCTGAGCGATCGCGAGGGCCCGATTTGCCGCGATGGGATCAAGTTCTTCTGGCAGGAGTTGCAGGACGCGCGCCGCTGAGCCATTTTCGGCAGCGACGGATGGTCCGCCTTGGTGACGGAGAAACATGCTCGATTACGACCTCTATGGTGCCTCTGACGGGCGTTCATTGGCCTACAGTACAGTAAATTCGCCGAAGAGCAGCAAAAAACTGCCGGGACTCGTGTTTCTCGGAGGCTTCCGATCAGACATGACCGGGACCAAGGCCGTATTCCTCGAAGACTGGGCGAAATCGCAGGGCAGGGACTTCTTGCGCTTCGACTACACCGGGCATGGCGCAAGCTCGGGCGCGTTCGAGGACGGCTGCATCGGCGACTGGATCCGGGACGCGCGCGACATCATCGGCGCGCTGACCGAGGGGCCGCAGATCCTTGTGGGCAGCTCGATGGGCGGCTGGATCGCCCTGTCGCTTGCGCGCGACTGGCCCGAGAAGGTCGCGGGGCTTGTCGGCATCGCCGCGGCCCCCGATTTCACCGAGGACAGCATGTGGGCGAACTTCGACGCCGATCAGCGTGCCGCCCTGGAACGTGACGGCCGGGTCGAGATCCCGACGGAATACGACGACCAGCCCTATGTTATCACCCGCAAGTTGATCGAGGATGGGCGGCAGCGTCTGCTGCTGCGCGATCCGCTGCCGCTGCGCTGCAAGGTGCGGCTGCTGCACGGCACGGCGGATGCGGATGTCGAAATGTCGGTCCCGCTGCGCCTGCTGGCCCATGCCGACTGCGACGACATGGCGCTGAAGCTGGTCAAGGGCGCGGATCACCGGTTCTCGGAGCCGGGGCCGCTGCAGGAGATCCTCGGGGCCATCGCAGAGGTGGAGCCGGGCGGAAGCTGACCGGCGGCGGCAGGTCGCACAGCCTGCGCTTGTGCGGCTTCGCTACCCGGAATAAGGTTCAACGATCATGCGGATCATCCTGATATTCTTGGCAGTTGTCGTGGTCGTGGGGGCGGTGCTGTGGCTTGTTGGCCCGCGCGAGCCTGCCGGGCGCGGTGCGCCCTTCGATCCCGAGAGCATCGGGCGCGACGTGGACAACTATCTCTACCGGACCGAACGTGCGGTGCCGGGCGTGGTGCGCGGCGCGCAGAAGCATGTGCTCTGGGCCGATCCGACCCGGCGCGACAAGCGTGCGCTGGCGCTGGTCTACATCCACGGCTTCTCGGCCTCGCTGGAGGAAACCCGGCCGGTCAGCGACATCGTCGCGCGGGAACTGGGGGCGAACCTGTTCTACACGCGCCTCACCGGGCATGGCCGCGATGGCGAGGCGATGGCCGAGGCGACCGTCGCCGACTGGCGCCGCGACGTCGAGGAGGCGATCGCCATCGGCCGGAGGCTGGGCGACCGGGTGATCCTGATCGGTGCCTCGACCGGGGCGACCTTGATCACCCTGGCGCTGGAGGACCCCGCGCTGCGCGAAGGTGTCGCCGGGATCGTGATGATCTCGCCCAATTTCAAGGTGAAGGCGGCCGGCTCGGCGGCGCTGACCTGGCCCTTTGCCCGCCGGTTCGTGCCCATGATCGAAGGCGAAGAGCGGTTCTTCGCCCCGCGCACCGCCGAGCATGCCAAGTGGTGGACGGAGCGCTACCCGACCGTCGCCGTGCTGCCGATGGCGGCCTCGGTCAAGGCGGCGCGCGAGGTCGAGGTCGGCGAGATCGACGTGCCGGCGCTGTTCGTCTTCTCGGATCTCGACGAGGTGGTCGACCACCGCCAGACCCGCGCCGTCGCCGACGCCTGGGGCGGGCCGGTCACGGTCTGGCCGGTGGAGCCGGGCCGCAGCGACGATCCGCAGGCGCATGTGATCGCGGGGGACATCATGAGCCCGGGCCTAACCGAGCCCGTCGCCGAGCGGATCCTCGAGTGGACGCGGGAGCGGGGACTACGCTGATCTGGGCGCTGATCCGGGCAGCGCGGCGCGTGCTGCCGTCGACGGATGCCTCCGGCGGGGATATCTGGAGAAAGTGGAAGGCTTGGGGGCGTTTCGGCCCCGGGCGCGGGTTCTAGAGGAAGAGGCCGACCACCACGAAGGCGAGGCCGAGCCCCGCGACCCCGACCGAGGCAAGGTTCAGCGCCACCAGCCCGTGCAACTGACGTTTCACCTTTTCCTGGTCCGGCTCGCCCTTCACTGCCGCGGCGCGGCGGATGCAGACGGCCAGACCGGCGAGGCCGATCAGCGTGGTGATGGTTCCGAGGATCACGAGCCATGTCATGCGCGTCCGGTTACGCCAGAGCGCGGCGGGCGGCAAGGGCCTTCGTGGCTCGGGCGGGGCAACGCGGGCTTGAAGCCGCTTGGGCAGGGCCATACTGTGCGCGCCTGACAATGTGCCCTAGGGCAGCCCCACGAGCAGGTGAGAGGACGAATGGAGACCCCCCTGGAAGATCTGGAAGACGACGGCCCGCGCGACATTCACCGTGTCACCGCCGCCGAGCTGCGCCAGTTCATAGAGCGTTTCGAGCGGCTGGAAGCCGAGAAGAAGGACATCGCCGACCAGCAGAAGGAGGTGATGGCCGAGGCCAAGGGGCGCGGTTATGACCCGAAGATCATGCGCAAGCTGATCAGCCTGCGGAAGAAGGACCCGCAGGAGATTTCGGAGGAGGAGGCGATCCTCGATCTCTACAAGGAAGCGCTGGGCATGTGAGCCCGGTCCTGCCGCGGCGCCCTCGTGCGGGGCGCCGCCGGTTCCAGGCGAAACTGGCGCTAGAGCCCTTCGAGGGGCATCGTGTACGTGGTCGCCTCGCCTTCGACGCAGATGTCTCCGTCGCTGTCGATGACGGAGACTTTCAGCTGGCAGATGGGCTTGTCGTCGCGGACCGAAACCACCTCGACGATCCCCGTGATTTCCTCGTTCACGCCGACAGCCTTCCGGAAGCTCAGGTTGGTGTTGAGGAACACTGTCCCCGGCCCAGGAAGGTCCTCGGCGACGCAGGCATTCAGAATCCCCGTCGTGACGCCTCCCTGAACGATCAGCTTTCCGAATGGCGTCTTCCTGGCGAGCGCCTCGTCGTAGTGCACCGGATTGCGGTCGCCGGTCATGCGGGTGAACGCCTCGATGTCCGCCTTCGAGGTCGTGCGCGTCCGTCTGGCGACCGCTCCCAGTACGGGCTTGCCGTTCGTCACGCCGCTCCACCCGTCTGTGCCCTGGCTCATTGGTCGCGCTCCCTTTGATGATCCTCCGGGAGTATAGCGTTTGCGCGCTTGCCGGAGAACTTGGGTTCCCTGTCGCCGAGTTACGTACCTTGTGCGACCGGCTGCGGGAACTTTTTGGCAGTGCAGCATTTCCTTTGGCGTCGGCGTACAAACTGCGCTAAGGCAGGCTCTGGCCCTGTCCTGCGTGAACCCCCGGGGGACAACATGACGAAAGACGACCTCAAGGCCGAGATCCTGCGCCACCTGGCGTTCTCGTTCGGCAAGGATCCCGCCCATGCGCAGCTGCGCGACTGGCGCATGGCGCTGTCGCTGGCGATCCGTGACCGGATCGTGACGCCCTGGTTCGACTCCACCCGCAAGACCTATGAGGGCCGCAACAAGCGGGTCTACTACCTGTCGATGGAGTTCCTGATCGGCCGCCTGCTGCAGGATGCGATCGTGAACCTTGGCCTCGACGAGGCCGCGCAGGCCGCCTGCGGCGAGCTGGGCCTGTCCTATCGCGAGGTGCTGAACGACGAGCCGGATGCGGCGCTGGGCAACGGCGGCCTGGGGCGGCTGGCGGCCTGCTTCCTCGACAGTCTCTCGACGATCGGGATTCCGGCCTACGGCTACGGCATCCGCTACGAGCACGGGCTGTTCCGGCAGTCCTTCCACGAGGGCCGGCAGGTCGAACAGGCCGAGGACTGGCTGAGCCAGCCCCATCCGTGGGAGTTCGAGCGGCCCGAGGTCACCTATGGCATCGGCTATTACGGAACTGTGCGCGAGGCCGAGGACGGCGCGCACTGGGATCCGGGCGATCTGGTCGTGGCCAAGGCTTGGGACACGCCGATCCTGGGCTGGCAAGGACGCTGGGCCAACACCCTGCGCCTTTGGAGCGCGCAGCCGCGCACCCAGTTCGACCTGGCGCGCTTCAACGAGGGGCAGTTTGCCAGCGCGGCGGAGCCCGAGGCGCTGGCACGGACGATCAGCCGGGTGCTGTACCCGAACGACTCGACGCCGCAGGGCAAGGAACTGCGCCTGAAGCAGGAATACTTCTTCACCGCCGCGTCGCTTGCCGACATTATGCGCCGCTATCACAGCGAATACACCGACATCCGCGCCCTGCCGCAGCATGTCGCGATCCAGTTGAACGACACGCACCCCGCGATCGCCGGGCCCGAGCTGGTCCGGATCCTGCACGACGAGCATGCCGTCGATTTCGACGAGGCGGTCGAAATCGCCCAGGCGACGCTGTCCTATACCAACCACACCTTGCTGCCCGAAGCGCTGGAGCGCTGGGACGAGGGGCTGATGTGGCACCTGCTGCCGCGTCACATGCGGCTGATCGAGCAGATCGACGACTGGCACGCGCGGAAGTTCCCGAAGCGGACCCAGTCGACCATCGACCACGGGCAGGTGAAGATGGGCGAGTTGTCCTTCGTCATGGCGCACAAGGTCAACGGCGTCTCGGCGCTGCACACGGACCTGATGAAGAAGACCGTGTTCAAGGAATTGCACGCGCTGCATCCGGAGCGGATCGTGAACCAGACCAACGGCATCACGCCGCGACGCTGGCTGCGGACCTGCAACCCGGCCCTGAGCAGATTGATCACCGATACGATCGGCACCGGCTGGGAGGACGATCTGGAGCGGCTTCAGGACCTTGAGCCGCATGTCGAGGATGCCGGTTTCCGCGAGGCCTTCGCCAAGGCCAAGCGCGACAACAAGGTTGCACTGTCGAACCGGGTGCGGGCGCTGCGCGGCGTCTGGCTGGACCCGGACGCGATGTTCGATGTGCAGGTGAAGCGGATCCACGAGTACAAACGCCAGCTGATGAACGTGCTCGAGGTGATCGCGCTCTGGGACGAGATCCGGCGGTTCCCGGACCGCGAATGGACGCCGCGGGTCAAGATCTTCGGTGGCAAGGCCGCGCCGGGTTATTACACTGCCAAGGAAATCGTATATCTTATCAACGACGTGGCGCGGATCGTAAACTCGGACGAGACGGTGAACGGTCGGCTGACCGTGGCCTTCCCGCCGAACTACAACGTCTCGATGGCCGAGCGGCTGATCCCGGCGGCGGACCTGAGTCAGCAGATCTCGACCGCGGGCAAGGAGGCCTCGGGCACCGGCAACATGAAATTCGCGCTCAACGGCGCGTTGACCATCGGCACGCTGGACGGCGCGAACGTCGAGATTCGCGAGCACGTCGGGGCCGAGAATTTCTTCCTTTTCGGCATGACCGCCGAAGAGGTCGTCGCCCGACGCAACGTTCAGGATCACGCGATGCAGGCCATCGCGGAGTCGCCCGAGTTGGACCGCGCGATCGAACATATCGAGCGGGGCAGCTTCTCGCCGCGCGAGCCGGACCGGCACCGGCATCTGGCCAACCTTCTGCGGCATCACGATTATTTTCTCGTCTGCTCGGATTTTGCGTCATACTGGAAGAAGAGTCGCGAGGTGGATGCGGTCTACCGGGACGCGGACAAATGGGTGCGCATGGCGGCCCTGAACACCGCGCGCACCGGATGGTTCTCGTCCGATCGCACGATTCGCGGCTATGCTGGGGACATCTGGGGGGCGGCGCCCGCGACCTGACCTCCCTTGCCGATCGACTGGACTGGAGCAGGTAGAGACATATGCGCGAACCCGAAGCTACCCCGTCTCACCTGATCGACGAAGCGGACGCCCAGCTGCTGGCCGAGGGCCGGCACCCGGATCCGTTCGGCGTACTTGGCCCCCATGAATTCGGTGGCCGCCGCGTGCTGCGGGTCTTCGATCCCGCTGCCGAGCAGATCACCGCCGCGATGGAAGATGGCTCGGTCAATGCGCTGTCGCACGTGCCGGGCGCGCGGGGCGTCTTTGCGGGCAAGATCGGACCGGGGAACTACCTGCTGCACTGCCGGGGCCAGGGTGCCGAGTGGCAGATGGAGGATGCCTACCGCTTCGGCCCGGTGCTGGGCGAAATGGACGAATACCTGCTGGGCGAGGGCACGCACCAGCGCATGTGGCACGCGCTGGGCGCGCATGTGATGACCCATGAAGGTGTGCACGGCACGCATTTCGCGGTCTGGGCGCCGAATGCCGAGCGGGTCTCGGTCGTCGGGGATTTCAACGGCTGGAACGGGCGGCGGCATCCGATGCGGTCGCGGGGGACCACCGGCGTGTGGGAGATCTTCCTGCCCGGTATCGGCGAGGGCGCGGTCTACAAGTACGAGATCATCGCCCAGGGCGGGCGCCTGTTGCCGCTCAAGGCGGACCCCGTTGGCTTCGGTGCGCAGCACGCGCCCGAGACTGGGTCCGTGGTGCGCGATCTTTCAGGCTATGGCTGGCGCGACGGCGACTGGATGGCCGGGCGCGAGGCGGCGCAGCGCGTGGATGCGCCGGTGTCGATCTACGAGGTGCACCTCGGCTCGTGGCGGCGGTTGCCGGAGGAGGGGAACCGCTCGCTCAGCTATCGTGAACTGGCGACCGAACTGGTCGATTACGTCGTCGACATGGGCTTCACCCATATCGAATTGCTGCCGGTGTCCGAGCATCCGTTCGACGGGTCCTGGGGCTATCAGCCGGTGGGGATGTACGCGCCGACGATCCGCTTCGGCCCGGCGCAGGAGTTTCGCGACCTGATCGACGCAGCGCATAAGAAGGGCGTCGGCGTCATCATCGACTGGGTGCCGGGGCATTTCCCGACCGACGCCCACGGGCTGGGACGCTTCGACGGTACGCCGCTCTACGAGCATTCCGATCCGCGCGAGGGGTTCCACCAGGACTGGAACACGTTGATCTACAACTTCGGTCGAACGGAGGTCGCCAACTACCTGATTTCGAACGCCCTCTACTGGCTTGAGGAATACCATGTCGACGGGCTGCGGGTGGATGCGGTGGCCTCGATGCTCTATCGCGACTACAGCCGTGCCGAAGGCGAGTGGGTGCCAAATGTCCACGGCGGGCGCGAGAACCTGGAGGCGATCTCGCTGCTGCAGCGGATGAACACGCAGGTCTATGGCGAGGTGCCGGGGATCCTCACGGCGGCCGAGGAAAGCACCTCGTTCCCGGCGGTCTCGCGGCCGGTGGACATGGGCGGGCTCGGCTTCGGATACAAGTGGAACATGGGGTGGATGAACGATACCCTGTCCTACATCGAGAAGGACCCGATCCATCGCCGGCATCATCACCACCAGATGACCTTCGGCATTCACTACGCCTATTCCGAAAATTTCATCCTGCCGATCAGCCATGACGAGGTGGTGCACGGCAAGGGCTCGATGCTGGGCAAGATGCCGGGGAACGAGTGGGACAGGTTCGCCAACCTGCGCGCCTATTACGGGTTCATGTGGGGCCATCCGGGCAAGAAGCTGCTGTTCATGGGGCAGGAGTTCGCCCAGGGCACCGAGTGGAACCATGCGACGCAACTGGACTGGTATGTGCTGGATTACGAGCATCACGCCGGGATGCAGCGGCTGGTGCGCGATCTGAACACGCTTTACCGCGAGACGCCGGCGCTGTTCGTCCGCGACTGCGAGCCCGAGGGCTTTCAGTGGATCGAGGCCAACGCGGCGGAGGAATCCATCTTTGCATGGGCGCGGTTCGGCGGCCCGGGCGATCCGCCCTGCGTGGTGATCTGCAACTTCACGCCCGTCGAGCGCCGCGACCGGGTCTGCGGACTGCCGAAAGCGGGACGCTGGGAAGAGGTGCTCAACACCGATGCGGAGCACTACGGCGGCGGGAACAGGGGCAACATGGGTGGCGTTGAGGCGACGGAAAGCGGGGCGCACGGGCAGCCGGCCTCGGCGACCGTCACGCTGCCGCCACTGTCCGCCGTCATCCTGAGATTTGCCGGTTCTTGAAAAGACGCGAAGTCAAACGGGGAGGGGAGCCACATGACCAAGAGATCACAAGAGCCGGGACGGCGGCTGATGAGCCGGACGATGGCCTTCGTTCTGGCGGGCGGGCGCGGCTCACGGCTGAAGGAGTTGACCGACCGCCGAGCCAAGCCGGCGGTCTATTTCGGTGGCAAGACCCGGATCATCGACTTCGCGCTGTCGAACGCGCTGAACTCGGGCATCCGCAAGATGGCGATCGCAACCCAGTACAAGGCGCACAGCCTGATCCGGCACATGCAGCGCGGCTGGAACTTCTTCCGCGCCGAGCGCAACGAGTACCTGGACATCCTGCCGGCCAGCCAGCGCGTCAGTGAGCATCAGTGGTACGAGGGCACTGCCGACGCGGTGACGCAGAATATCGACATCGTGGACGATTACGACGTCGATTACGTGCTGATCCTGGCTGGCGACCACATCTACAAGATGGATTACGAGATCATGGTCCGGCAGCATGTCGAGACCGGCGCAGACGTCACCGTCGGCTGCCTGACCGTCCCGCGCGAGGAGGCCTCGGCCTTCGGGGTCATGGACATCGACGATGATCTGCGGATCAAAAGCTTCCTCGAAAAGCCCGCCGATCCTCCGGGGATGCCGGGGGATCCGGACCGGACGCTGGCCTCGATGGGGATCTACGTTTTCAAGTGGAGCTTCCTGCGCGAGCTGCTGCTGGCCGACCGCGACAACCCGGACAGCAAGCACGATTTCGGCGGAGACATCATCCCGCAGGTGGTCGCCAACGGGAAGGCAATGGCGCACAAGTTCGACGAGAGCTGCGTGCGTTCGGGTGAGGATGCGCCGGCCTACTGGCGGGATGTCGGTACCGTTGATGCCTTCCATCAGGCCAATATCGACCTGACGGATTTCACGCCGGAGCTGGACCTGTGGGACAAGGACTGGCCGATCTGGACCTATTCCGAAAGCGTGCCGCCCGCGAAGTTCATCCATGACGAAAAGAACCGGCGCGGGCTTGCCGTCAGCTCGATGATCTCGGGCGGGTGTATCATCTCGGGGACCGAGGTGCGCGAGTCGCTGCTGTTCACAGGGGTCCACACCAACAGTTTTGCAGTGCTGGAGCGGGCGGTGATCCTGCCTTATGTCACCGTCCATCGCCACGCACGGTTGCGCAACGTGGTCATTGACCGGGGCGTCGAGATCCCGCGTGGACTGGTCGTCGGCGAGGACCCGGTCGAGGACGCCAAGTGGTTCCGCGTCAGCGACAAGGGCGTGACGCTGATCACCGCCGACATGATCGCAAAGTACGAGGCCGCGCACTGATGCGGCAGGCGCTTTCGGTCGCTTCGGAATGCGTGCCGCTGGTCAAGACCGGCGGGCTTGCGGACGTGGTAGGCGCGCTGCCCGCCGCGCTCGCGCCGCAGGGCTGGGCGCTGCGTACGCTGCTGCCGGGCTATCCGAAGGTCATGGCTACGATGGGCGAGGCGCGCGAGGTCTGGCAGGCCGCCGAGCTGTTCGGCGGCCCCGCGCGGCTGCTTGCGGCCGAGGCCGAGGGGCTCGACCTCTTGGTGCTGGATGCGCCGCATCTCTACGACCGGGCAGGGACACTGTATCTGAACCCCGAGGGATTCGACTGGCCCGACAACCCCGAGCGCTTCGCCGCGCTGAGCCTGGCCGCGACCGAAGTGGCTGCCGGCGCGCTGGGCGACTGGCGGCCCGAGGTGGTGCACGTCCACGACTGGCAGGCGGCGCTGACGCCGACCTACATGAAGGGCCGGAGCATCGATGTGCCCGTGCTGCTGACGGTGCACAATATCGCCTTTCACGGCCTCGCCCCCTCGGACCGGCTGGAGGCACTGCACCTGCCGCGCATCCGCTTCACCCCCGAGGAACTGGAGTTCTGGGGGCAACTGAGCGCGCTCAAGGCGGGGCTGGTGGATGCGGCCGCCGTCTCCACCGTCAGCCCGACCTATGCGCGCGAGCTGATGAGCCCGCGGTTCGGCATGGGGCTGGAGGGCGTCATCGCCACCCGCGCCGCCGATCTGCACGGCATCCTGAACGGAATCGACACCGCCGTCTGGTCCCCCGAGGCGGACCCGGCGATCACCTCTTATAGCGCGCCCAAGGGCAAGGCCGCGAACCGTGCCGCGCTGCTGGAGGAGTTCGGCATCGAGCCGGGGCCTGGGCCGCTTTGCATCGTCGTTTCGCGGCTGACCGGGCAGAAGGGATTGGACCTGTTGCTACACGCCGCACCGCGCCTTCTGGCGGCGGGGGGCATGATCGCGCTGCTCGGTACCGGCGAGAAGGGGCTGGAGGGCGGCTGGAAGGATCTGGGGGAGCGCTCTCCAGCGGTGGGCGTGCACATAGGGTATGACGAAGCGATGAGCCACCGGATGTTCGCGGGCGCGGACGCGGTGCTGGTGCCCTCGCGGTTTGAGCCTTGTGGTCTGACGCAGATGTACGGGCTGCGATATGGTACGATACCGCTGGTCGCGCGTACCGGTGGGCTGGCCGATACGGTGATCGACGCCAACGAGGCCGCATTGCGGGCGGGCGTCGCGACCGGTCTGCTGGTCGAGCCGGACGACGAGGCCGCGCTGGGCGCCGGGCTCGAGCGACTGGTGGACCTGCATGCACAGCCCGAGTTGTGGGCGAAGATGCAGCGCAACGCGATGAAGCACCCCGTGGGGTGGCGAACCTCGGCTGCCGAATACGCGGCGCTATACGACAGCCTGTCAGGGTAAGGCGGACATGAGTGCGGAACATGTGCTGGGGCCAGGCAGCCCCGAGCCTCTGGGGGCGACCCCGGATGCCGAGGGCGTCAATTTCGCCGTCTACTCGGCCAACGCGACGCGGATGCTGCTGTGCCTGTTCGATGCCGACGGGCTGGAGACGGCGCGTCTGCCGCTGCCCGAGCACACCTGCGGCGTCTGGCACGGCCATGTCGCCGGACTGAAGCCGGGGCAGCTATACGGCTATCGCGCCGAAGGGCCGTGGGCGCCGGGGCAAGGCCATCGGTTCAATGCGCGCAAGCTTCTGGTCGATCCCTACACGCGCGCGCTCAGCGGCCCGCTGGTGTGGGATCCGGCGCTGATGTGCCACGCCGGACCGCACGGGCAGATGGCCGAGCCGCGCGACAGCGGACCTTACGTACCGAAGTCGGTGGTCACCGAGCCGCAGCCGCCCGCAGACGAGGCGCGGCCCCGCACGCCGTGGTCGCAGACGGTCATCTACGAGGCGCACGTCAAGGGGCTGACCATGCAGATGCCCGGCGTGAAGGACCCGGGCACCTACAAGGCGCTGGGCGATCCCAAGGTCATCGCGCACCTGCAGGCGCTGGGCGTCACGGCGATCGAGCTCCTGCCGATCCACGGCTTCATCGAGGACCGGCACCTAGCGGACCGGGGGCTGACGAACTACTGGGGGTATCAGACGCTGACCTTCTTCGCGCCAGAGCGCCGCTATGCCGCGACGGACGATCCGGCTGCCGAGTTCCGCGAAGCGGTGAAGGCGCTGCACGGCGCCGGGATCGAGGTGATCCTCGACGTCGTCTACAACCACAGCTGCGAGGGTGACTGGGAAGGCCCGACGCTGATGTTCCGCGGGCTCGACAATGCGACCTACTATCGGCTGGGGCCGGACGGGCACTCCTATCTGAACGATACCGGGACGGGGAACACGCTCGATTGCGCCGAACCTGCGATGCAGCGGCTGGTGATGGACAGTCTGCGGTTCTGGGCCGGAGAGATGGGCGTCGACGGGTTCCGCTTCGACCTTGGCACCGTGCTGGGGCGCGAGGGGCGCGGCTTCGATCCCGGCGCGGGGCTGCTGGACGCGATGCGGCAGGACCCGCTGCTACGGCAGGTCAAGCTGATCGCCGAGCCCTGGGACGTGGGGCCGGGCGGCTACCAGGTGGGGGCCTTCCCGCCGCCCTTCGCCGAGTGGAACGACGTCTCGCGCGACACGATGCGGGCCTTCTGGCGCGGCGATCCGGGGCAGGTGCCGCATCTGAGCAGGGTGATCGCCGGCTCTGCCGGGGCGTTCGACCACTCGGGGCGGCCGGCGACCAGTTCGATCAATTTCCTGACGGCTCATGACGGGTTCACGCTGGCCGACGTGGTCAGCTACAACGCGCGCCACAACGAGGCCAATGGCGAGGACAATCGCGACGGCCACGCGCACAACATCTCGGACAACATGGGCGTCGAGGGACCGACGGACGATCCGAAGATCCAGGCTGCCCGCGACCGGCGGCGGCGCAACATGATCGCGACGCTGCTGGCCGCGCAGGGCACGCCGATGCTGCTGGCGGGGGACGAGCTTGGCAACAGCCAGAGCGGCAACAACAACGCCTATGTGCAGGACAACCCGACCGGCTGGCTGGACTGGGAGGGTGCGGATCCCGAGGTCGTGGAGTTCGTCGCCCGCGCCGTGCGCCTGCGCCGGGCCTGCCCGATGATGGGCCAGCGGCGTTTTCTGCATGCCGAGCAGCGCGCGGACGGTTTGCCGGACCTGACGTGGTATCATCCTGACGGGCACGCGATGCGCGCCCCGGATTGGGAGGATGACGAGCTGTTCGCGCTCTGCGTCGAGAAGCGCATGGCGGCCGGCACGCCTGACCATGCGGACAGCGACCTTGCGCTGTTCATGGTGTTCAACGCCGGCGCCGCCGTCGATGTGGTGCTGCCGCGCGGCAACGAGGCCGACTGGCAGCCCTTCTTCTGGAGCGCCGAGCCTCCGGAGGTGCATGGCGGCGCGGTGCGCGTGCCAGAACATTCCGTGGCGGTGCTCAAGCCCGCCGACGACCAGATTGCAATGCCCGAAAACGGAGCCACGAGATGACCCGTATCGCCACCCATGACACCACCCCGATCGAGGGCCAGAAGCCCGGCACCTCGGGGTTGCGGAAGAAGACCCGCACCTTCATGGAGCCGCACTTCCTTGAAAACTTCGTTCAGGCGATCTTCGACGGGATCGGTGGTGCGGACGGCAAGACCTTCGTGCTGGGCGGGGACGGGCGCTATTTCAACGACCGTGCGGCGCAGGTGGTTCTGCGCATGGCCGCCGCCAATGGCGCGGCGAAGGTGATCGTCGGGCAGAACGGTTTGCTGTCGACCCCCGCCGCCAGCAACGTGATCCGCAAGCGTGGCACCGACGGCGGCATCATCATGTCCGCCAGCCATAATCCCGGCGGTCCGGACGAGGATTTCGGGGTGAAGTTCAACACGCCCAACGGCGGACCCGCACCCGAGGAGGTGACGGGGCGGATCCACGCCGCGACGCAGGTGATCCAGCGCTACAAGATCATGGAGACGGGGGACGTCGACCTCTCGACGCTGGGTGAGACCACACTGGGCGACATGGTGGTCGAGGTGATCGACCCGGTCGAGGACTATGCCGCGCTGATGCGGGACCTGTTCGATTTCGACGCGATTTCGAAACTGTTCGCGGGCGGGTTCACCATGGCGTTCGACGCGATGCACGCGGTGACCGGGCCTTATGCCAAGCGCATTCTGGAGGGCGAGCTGGGCGCACCCGCCGGTACTGTCCGTAATGGCGAGCCGAGCCCGGATTTCGGCGGCGGCCATCCGGATCCGAACCCGGTCTGGGCTAAGGAGTTGATGGACCTGATGATGGGGCCGGACGCCCCCGATTTCGGTGCCGCCTCGGACGGCGACGGCGACCGGAACATGATCGTCGGCAAGGGGGCCTACGTCACGCCCTCTGACAGCCTCGCGGTGCTCGCGGCGCAGGCGCATCTGGCGCCGGGCTACGCGGGCGGTCTGGCCGGGGTTGCGCGGTCGATGCCGACCTCGGCGGCGGTGGACCGGGTGGCGGAGGCCAAGGGCATCGGCTGCTATGCCACGCCCACCGGCTGGAAGTTCTTCGGCAACCTGCTGGATGCCGGCAAGGCGACGCTGTGCGGCGAGGAAAGCGCCGGGACCGGCTCGAACCATGTGCGCGAGAAAGACGGGTTGTGGGCGGTGCTGCTGTGGCTGAACATCCTGGCGGCGACCGGCAAGAGCGTCGCCGACCTGCTGGCCGCGCATTGGGCCGAATATGGGCGCAACTACTATTCACGCCATGACTACGAGGCGCTGGATGCCGTGGCGGCGGGCGACCTCATGGACGGTCTGCGCGAGCAGCTGGAGTCGCTGGCCGGGGTCGAGGTGAATGGCCTGACCGTGCGCGAGGCGGACGAATTCAGCTACACCGACCCGGTCGACGGCTCGGTCGCCACGGCGCAGGGCATCCGGGTGCATTTCGAGGATGGCAGCCGCATCGTCTATCGCCTCTCCGGCACTGGCACCGTGGGCGCGACGCTGCGGGTCTATCTGGAGCGCTACGAGCCGGACCCGGCGAAGCAGCAGATGGACCCGCAGGAGGCGTTGGCCCCGGTGATCGCGGCCGCCGACGCGCTTGCGGGCATCTCGGATCGCACCGGGCGCGAGCGCCCGGACGTCATCACCTGACGCCTAACCGATCCAGGCGGCGAAGATGTCGAGCGGCTGCAGCGAGATCGTCTTGCCGTTCAGCTTCCCCTTGAAGCCGGGCAGTTCCAGCTGCTTCGGCTTCTTGGCCCAGGAGGGCAGGGCGGGCGCGGCGGGGTCTTCCGAGTAGTTGTAGACCAGGAGCAGCCGCTTGCCCGCGTGCGCGCGGACGATCAGCAGGCAGCCGTCGTCCAGCGCCTCGCACCGTTCCATGTCACCGAGTTTCAGGGCGGGCGTTTCGGCGCGCAGCTTCAGGATCGCGCGGTAGTGGTTCAGCACCGAAGCCGGGTCCGCGTCCTGCCGGTCAACGGCGCCCGGTAGATGTTCCTCCCGGATTGGCAGCCAGGGCGCGCCTTTGGTGAAGCCTGCGTTCGGGTCTTCGGCCTGCCAGAGCATCGGCGTCCGGCACCCGTCGCGACCCTTGAAGGCGGGCCAGAAGCGTTTGCCGTAGGGATCCTGGATCTCGTGGTAGTCATAGTCGGTCTCGGGCTGGGCGATCTCTTCGCCCTGGTAGAGGCAGAGCGTGCCGCGCATCCCAGCCAGCACCATCAGCGCGAATTTCGCCACCTGGTCGTGGTCCATGCCCGGCTTGGTGAAGCGGGTCACATGGCGCGGCACGTCATGGTTCGAGAACGCCCAGCAGGCCCAGCCGTCGGTCACGACCTTCTCGAACCGGTTGACGGTATGCGAGATGAACTTGGCGTCGAGCCGCGGGCTGAGCAGGTCGAACGTGTAGCACATGTGCAGCTTGTCGCCGCCGTTGGTGTATTCGGCCGTCAGCTCGATCGCCTTTGGATCGCCGATCTCGCCCACGCTGGTCGTCGCGCCGTACTCGTTCAGCAGGGCGCGCATACGCTGGTAGAAACCGATCATCTCGGGCTGGGACTTGGAATGCACGTGTTCCTGCATCCCGTAGGGATTGGTCTCGGGCGCGTCCGCCCCGATACCCGCCGGGCCTCCGAAATCCTCGCGCGGCGGGTTGGAGCGCAATTCGCGGTCGTGGAAGAAGAAATTCGCCGTGTCGATGCGGAACCCGTCGACGCCCCGCTCAAGCCAGAAGCGGCAGGTGTCGAGGATCGCATCGACGACCTCGGGGTTGTGGAAGTTGAGGTCCGGCTGCTCTTTCAGGAAGTTGTGCAGGTAGAACTGACGCCGCACGCCGTCCCATTCCCAGGACGGTCCGCCGAACACCGACAGCCAGTTGTTGGGGGGCGTCCCATCGGGCTGCGGGTCGACCCAGACATACCAGTCTGCCTTTGGGTTGGTGCGGTCCTTGCGGCTCTCGATGAACCAGGGGTGCTGGTCCGAGGTGTGGTTCATCACCTGGTCGATGATCACCTTCAGGCCCAGCACGTGCGCGCGGGCGATCAGTGCGTCGAAATCGGCGAGATAGCCGAAAATCGGGTCGACATCCGTGTAGTCCGAGATGTCATACCCCATGTCCTTCATCGGCGAGGTAAAGAACGGCGACAGCCATATCGCGTCCACGCCAAGCGCCGCGATGTGGTCGAGCCTGCGGGTGATCCCGACAAGGTCCCCGGTGCCATCCCCGTCCGAGTCCTGAAACGAGCGCGGGTAAACCTGGTAGATCACTGCGCCGCGCCACCAGTCGTTGTCGCTTTCGGAGACACCGGTGTCGGCGGGGGTGGTCGCGGGTCGGGCCATGAAGTCACCTGTCGTGGAGCGGGTGGCGGAGGGTTTTGCCTGAATGTGGCTGTGAAAAGCCTAGGGCCGGTATCAGGGGCTGGCAACGGGGCAAATGCTGTGTGGCACGGGGCACAGCGACGCGCGGGTGTTACGCCTTCGAGTTGACAGATTCACACCTGAAGGTGCCTTTGGCTCGGGACGGAATCCCGCAGGAAAGGCCGATCGTGACCGTGACAGCAGACCGGGCAAGCCCGCAGTCCAATGCCCTGACCCTCTTCCTGCCTGCTGCGCTGGGACTGGTTGTCTACGTCATGCTGATGTGGCCGTCGCTCATGGACCAGCCGGAGCCAAGCTTCGGCGACATGATCTACAATTACTACTTCCTGTCGATCATCGAGGGACGCTTCGATGTGCCCGCCCGGATCGTGAGTTCCGAGGGGCTCTACGCCCCGGATGGCACCGCATACGTCAACCAGGGTTTGGCGCCTTTGCTCACACGGATCCTGGCGGCGCCGTTCGTGGACCTGCGCGAGGTCTCGCTTGCCGGAGTGTCGGTGCTCCTGTTCGCGGCCATCGGCTCGGCGGCGGTGCAGGTAACCGCGGTGAACATCCTGACCCGGTTCGGTCCCGAGGCGCAGGAAATGCGGCGCCCGCTGCTGCTGCTTGCCGGTCTCGCAGCCTGGTTTGCAAGTCCGGGGCCGACGCTTGCCAGCAACGATTCGCTTTACCACGAACCAATTGCGGCGGCTTACGCGGCAGGAGCGCTATGGATGGCCTTCGCGGCGCGGGTGGTCGTCTTCGGTGACCGGCCGGGAAAGTGGCTCTTGCCGATGGCGCTGGCCGCAGGGATCATGGTCCACGCGCGCGAGCATGTCGCGGTGGGGCTTTACGCCGGAACCGTGTTGTTCGCGCTATGGGACCTGAAGGCCGGCGGATGGTCCCGATTGCCACACGTCGCCTTGGTGATGGCGGTACTGTTCGCCTTTGGCGCGGCGCTCCTTGGGATGAACCACGCGCGGTTCGGCAGCCTTATGCGCTCCTCCGGCGTGGAGTGGGGGTTCAGCTATTGGAACCTCTACACCGAGGAGCATGCGCGGATTGCGTATAACGACAACGCCGCAGGGGCGTTCAATCCCGCCCGCATTCCGGGCAATGCGCTGCTCTATTTCCTGGATCTGCCGAAGGAACTTGGGATCTACGATCTCGGCCCGCTGAACCGGAGGCTGACCATGGCCTGGGGCTGGGTCGGGATCGAGTCTCCGCGCTTCGGGGTCGTGTTCGCATGGGCACCGTGGTTCCTTGTGATCCTGCGGGGATTGTTTTCCCGGCCCGCTACGGCGCGGGCCGGCTGGCTAATGATTGGGGCAGGCAGTGTCGGCGCTTTGGTGGTGATGTCCTTTGCGACCCTGACCCTGCGCTATCGCGTCGACCTCTGGCCGCTGGTGATGGCCGGGGCGGTTCTGATGCTGCCACGCATTGCCGCCGCGATCCACGACGGGCGGATCGCGCTGCGGTCTGCCGTGCGGGCGGGAGGTCTGGCGCTGCTCCTCGCCTGCGGTGTCCAGTTCCCCGTGTTGCCCTACGGCATTCTGGAGTGGGACGAGCGCGGCGTCTGGAGCGAGGCGCAGTGCGCAGAGTATGCCCGGGCCAAGGGGTTCGACGCCGACGCCATCGCGCGAATCTGCGCGCTCTGACCAGTCAGGCCGGGATTTGCTCCCGCTTGCGCTCCGGCGTGTAGCCGAGGTTCGGGGCGAGCCAGCGTTCGGCCTCTTCCAGCGACCAGCCCTTGCGGGCGGCGTAGTCCTCGACCTGGTCGCGGCCCAGGCGGCCGATGCCGAAATATTGCGAATCCGGATGCGCGAAGTAGAGGCCCGAAACCGCCGATGCGGGCCACATCGCGCAGCTTTCGGTCAGCGTCAGGCCAGTGTGCCGCTCGGCGTCCAACAGCTGGAACAGCGTGCGCTTTTCGGTGTGGTCGGGGCAGGCGGGATAGCCGGGGGCCGGGCGGATGCCGCGATAGGTCTCGGCGATCAGCGCTTCGTTGTCCAGATCCTCGCCGGCGGCATAGCCCCAAAGGCTGCGGCGGACGCGGGCGTGCAGCGCCTCGGCGGCCGCTTCGGCCAGGCGGTCGGCGAGAGACTGGACAAGGATGGCGTCGTAGTCGTTGCCCTCGGCCTTCCAGCGGTCGGCCAGCGCGTGTACCTCGGGACCCGACGTCACCGCGAAGCCGCCGACCCAATCGGGTGTGCCGGTGGGGGCGACGAAATCCGACAGGCACAGGTTCGCCCGGTCGCGGGATTTCGAGCCCTGCTGGCGCAGCATGTGGATCCGGGTGGCCTCGGCCATTCGGGTTTCGTCCTGCCAGACGATGATGTCGTCGCCGTCGCGGTTGGCGGGCCACAGACCGACGACACCGCGGATCGAGAACCATTTCTCTGCCTCGATCCTGTCGAGCATGGCAAGCGCGTTCGTATAAAGCTCGCGTGCGGTGGGACCCTTGTCGGCATCGTCCAGGATCTCGGGGAACTTGCCGCGCATTTCCCAGGTCCAGAAGAAGGGCGACCAGTCGATATATTCGCGCAGATCGGCGGCGGTCATGTCGTCGACAACGGTGATGCCCGGCGTCTGCGGGGCGGGGGGCGTGTAGCCCTGGAAGCCCGCGTCGAAGGCGTTGGCGCGGGCCTCGGCAAGCGGGGTGGTCTTGCGGTCGGCCCCGGCAATGGTGGCGTCGCGCAGCTTGGCCTGATCGGCGGCAACCTCGGCCAGGAAATCCGTCTTCTGCCGCGCCGACAGAAGTCGCGAGACCACGCCCACGGCCTTGGAAGCATCGTCAACATGCACCACGCCGTGCTCGTACTCGGGCGCGATCTTCAGGGCGGTGTGTTTCTTCGACGTGGTCGCGCCACCTATCAGCAGCGGCAGGTCCATGCCGCGGCGGGTCATCTCTGTCGCGACATCGACCATGCGGTCGAGCGACGGGGTGATGAGGCCCGAGAGGCCGATCACGTCGGCCCTTTCCTCGATTGCGCGGTCGAGGATGTCCTCGGCCGGGACCATCACGCCCATGTCGACGACGTCATAGTTGTTGCACTGCAGGACGACGCCGACGATGTTCTTTCCGATATCGTGCACGTCGCCCTTCACGGTCGCCATGACGATCTTGCCCTTGGCCGAGGTGTCACCGGAGCGGCGTTTTTCCTCTTCCATGAAGGGGATCAGATGGCCGACGGCGGCCTTCATCACGCGCGCGGACTTCACCACCTGCGGCAGGAACATCTTGCCCGCGCCGAAGAGGTCGCCGACCTCGTTCATGCCGTCCATCAGCGGGCCCTCGATCACGTCGAGCGGCTTGTCCATGGACTGACGGCATTCCTCTGTATCGTCGATGACGAAGTCCGTGATGCCGTGAACCAGCGCATGGCGCAGGCGTTCGGCCACCGGGGCCTCGCGCCATTTCGGGTCTTCCTTCTTCGCCGCCTCGCCTGAATCGCGGTACTTGTCGGCAATTGCCAGCAGCCGGTCCGTGGCGTCCGGACGGCGGTTCAGCAGCACGTCCTCGACATGCTCGCGCAGCTCGTCGGGGATGTCGTCATAGACGGTGATCTGGCCCGCGTTCACGATCGCCATGTCGAGGCCCATCGGGATCGCGTGATAGAGGAAGGCCGAGTGCATCGCCTCGCGCACCGCGTTGTTGCCACGGAAGCTGAACGAGACGTTGGAAAGCCCGCCCGAGACGTGGACCAGCGGCATCGCTTCCTTGATCATGCGGGTCGCCTCGAAAAAGGCGACGGCGTAGTCGTTGTGTTCCTCGATGCCGGTGGCGACGGCAAAGATGTTGGGATCGAAGATGATGTCCCAAGGATCGAAACCGGCCTTCTGCGTCAGCAGGTCGTAGCTGCGCTTGCAGATGTCGAACTTGTGCTGCGCGGTCTCGGCCTGGCCGCCTTCGTCGAAGGCCATGACGACGACTGCCGCGCCATAGCGGCGGATGATGCGGGCCTGCTCGAGGAACGGCTCTTCGCCTTCCTTCAGCGAGATCGAGTTGACCACGCAGCGGCCCTGCACGCACTTCAGCCCGGCCTCGATCACCTCGAATTTCGAGCTGTCGATCATCACCGGCACGCGGCTGATGTCCGGCTCGGCGGCAATCAGGTTCAGGAAGGTGCGCATCGCGTGCACGGAATCGAGCAGGCCTTCGTCCATGTTCACGTCGATGATCTGCGCGCCGTTCTCGACCTGGTCGCGGGCGACATCCAGCGCGGCGGCGTAGTCGCCGTTCATGATCAGCTTCTTGAACTTCGCCGAGCCGGTGACGTTGGTCCGCTCGCCGATGTTGATGAAATTGGCGATGCTGGTCATGCGGCGCTCCCGGCTTCGAACATTTCAAGTCCCGAGAGGCGCATCCGCTGGACCGTGGCCGGTACAGTACGCGGGGCCTTGCCGCGGACGGCGTCGGCGATGGCGGCGATATGGTCTGGCGTGGTGCCGCAGCAGCCACCGACGAGGTTTACAAGGCCTGCGTCCGCCCACTCGCCCAAATGGCGGGCGGTCTGTTCGGGCGTTTCGTCATAGCCGCCCATCTCGTTCGGCAGGCCGGCGTTCGGATAGGCGCTGATCCGGGTGTCGGCGACCTGGTTGAGCGTGCGGATGTGGGCCCGCATCTCGGCCGCGCCAAGCGCGCAGTTGAGGCCCACGAACATCGGTTTGGCATGCGCCACCGACGTCCAGAACGCCTCGGGGGTCTGGCCGGTGAGCGTGCGGCCCGAACGGTCGGTGATCGTTCCCGAGATCATCAGTGGCGGCACCGGCAGGCCCTCATCGCGCAGGGTCTCGACCGCGTAGATCGCGGCCTTGGCGTTGAGCGTGTCGAAGATCGTCTCGATCAGGATCAGGTCGACGCCGCCTTCGATCAGACCGCGTGCGGCGATGCCGTAGGCCTCGGCCAGGTAGTCGAAGGTCACGCGGCGCATGCCCGGATCGTTGACATCGGGGCTGATGCTGGCGGTCTGGTTGGTCGGGCCTATGGCGCCCGCGACCCAGACCGGGCGGTCGACGGTTTCGGCAGCCTCGTGCGCCAGCCGGGCCGAGGCGAGGTTCATCTCGTGGGCCAGATGCTCCATGCCATAATCGGCCTGGGCGATGGCGGTCGCGCCGAAGGTGTTGGTGCACAGGATGTCCGCGCCGGCGTCGATGAACGCCTTGTGGATGTCGCGGATCATGTCGGGCTGGGTCAGGCTGAGCAGCTCGTTGTTGCCGCCGACGTCGCGGGGATGGTCGGCGAAACGGGCACCGCGATAGGTCGCCTCGTCGGGCTTGTGTGCCTGGATCATGGTTCCCATGGCACCGTCGAGGATCAGTATGCGGTCTGCTGCGGCTCTCGCGATGTCAAAAGTCTGGGTCATGCCTGTCCGTTCCTTGTGCCGCTGGCACGGCGCTGCTGCCGGGTGCCCGGCGTGGCGCAGATATAAAGGTTTGGCGGGCGGATACCAGTTCCGAGGGGCGTGCGACACCCCGGACGGGGTCAATCCGGTGCGCTTAGCAACTCCAGCGCGGTTCCGCCAAGGTCGCGGAACGCCCTTTGGCGGCAACTGAGCACGATGATCTGGATGTCCGCTGCCTGCCGATGCAGCGCGTCGAACATCGCCTCGATCCGGTCGTCGTCCGTATAGACCAGCGCGTCGTCGAGGATCACCGGCGCATGGCGACCGCGCGCGGCCAGCATCCGTGCGAAGGCAAGGCGCACCATCAGCGCGATCTGTTCGCGGGTGCCGCCAGAGAGCGTTTCGTATTCCTCTTCGGTCCCGGCGCGCACCAGCGCCGAGGGCAAGACCGCGTCGTCCATGCGCAGTTCGGCTTCGGGCCAGAGCAGGCGCAGCAGCGGAACGAGTTCCTGCATCACGGGGGCGAAATGCTGGTCGCGCGCCTCCTTGCGGGCGGCTTCGAGCGCGGTTTGCAGGCGGCGCAGAAGTGCCACTTCGAAACGGCAGCGGGCGGCGTCCTCCTCGGCGGCCTGAAGCCGCGCGCGCAGGTCGGCGAGTTCCTCTTCGACCGCCTCACCTGCCAGGAGGTCGATGCGGGTGTCGAGCTTCTCGCGTTCTGTCCGCAGGTCGGCCTGCCGGGACTTCGCCTGTTCGACCACCGCGCGGGCGCGGTCGAGCGCGGCCCTGGCGGCGGCGAGGTCCGGGGCCTGCTCGGCCAGGCGCTGATGTTCGGCCTTGGCCTTTTCCAGCGCCTCGGCACAAGCGGCACGGGTGCGGTCCAGATCCGCCTCGGCGGTTTCTGGATCAGTGCCTTCAAGGTCCTGCGCCGCGCGCTGCTGGCGCTGCTGGGCGCTTTCCAGCGCGGCGGCGGCGCGGGTGGCGGCGGTGCGCTCACGCTCGGCGGTCCGGCGGGCGTCGTCGAGCGCGGTTTCGGTTGCCTCGGCGGCTGCTTGTGCTTCCTCAGCGGCTTTCTGGGCGTCCTGCGTATCGGGCAGGTCCGGGGCCGGAGCGACGGGCTCGGGCAGGGCGGCAAGCTGGGTGCGGAGTACATCCAGACCGTCGGGCGCCAGCGCCGCAAGCTGCGCCTGCGCCTCGCGGCGGCGGGTCTCGGCCTCGGTGCGCGCGCGGGCCGCGGCGCGGGCCTCGTCGATGGTCTCGGCGCCCAGCACGCGCAGGGCTTCGGCCAGCGCGGCCTCGGCTTTCGGCAGGTCGTCGGCGGCAGCGATCTGGCCGGGGTGGATCGTCAGCTGGCCTAGCCCCGGCAGATCGAGCGTGCCACCCTGGGGCAGGGCCATGCGTTCCGCTTCGGACAGCGGTTGGCCGTCGTGCAGGATCTGCGCCGCGCCGGGGGCGTAGCGCATGGTGACGCCGAGCGTTTGCGAGGCCTGCGCGGCGCGGTGCAGCGCGACCTGGCGCGCGAGGTCGTCCAACCGGTCGATGGCCTTGGTATCCGGTCCGACTTTCGCGGCGGCGGCATGCGCGTCGCGCTGGTTCTGTATGTCCACCGCGCGGGTCAGAACTTCCTGCAATTGTGCACGGCGCTCGGCTTGGCCCTGCGCGCGTTCGGCCTGTTCGGCGCGGCGGAGCAGGGCGGCGGCGTTGCGCGCGATGACGCGGGCGCTGTCGGCAGCCTTTTGCGCGGTGGCAAGCGCGGCATCGGCCTTCTGGGCGGATCCGGCCAGATCCTTGTGCTGAGCTTCGGCATGCGCAAGGGCCGTGGCAGCGGCGGTCAGCTCGGCACGGGTCTTGCGCAGGGCTTCGAGCCGCTGCACGGCGGCGTCATGTTTCAGCCGGGCCGTATCCTCGGCGGTGCGCGCGGTTGCGACCGCGTCGGCATGGGCGGCGGCGGCGCTGTGCGCGGCCTCGGCATCCGAAAGCCGCTTGGCGCGGGCGGCGGTTTCCTCGGGGGCGGAAAGCTCCGAGATCTCGCGCAGCACCGCGCGGCGGCGGTCGAGATCGTCGCGCAGGTTTCGGGCGCGGGTCTCGAGTTCGGCGACCCGGGGCGTCAGCGCAGCGATCCGGTCTTCGGCGTCCTTCAGCGGCCCGCGCGCGGCACGGCCCGAGGCGGACTGGTACTGCTCCAGCTCCTCGCGGCAACGCTTGAGGGCCTCGTCCATGCGGGCGCCGCCGGTCATCGCCTCGACCTCGTGCCCGACAGAGGAGAGAAGCCCCCGCCGCGCGGCCTCGGTGTCCTTGCCATCGCCCAGCGTGGTCAGGCCCTGACGCACCCAGAGCAGCCCCGCCGGGCTGGCCGGATCGTCGGTGCCGGCAATGCGCGTGATCCAGGCCTCGGCCTCGTCGGCCTGGGCGATCAGGCGGCCGCCCTGCCGGACCTCGGCCATCGGACGCGAAAACCAGCGCTTGGTAACTGTGAACCGGCCCTCGGGCAGGTCCAGCTCCACCTCGACTTCGGGCGCGCCGCCCGCATGGGGGCGGAGGGATTTCACGTCGGCGGCCTTGGAGCGGTGCTGGATGGTGAACAGCGCCTGCACCGCGTCGAAGACCGTGGACTTGCCGTGCTCGTTCGGCGCGGCCAGCACGTTGAGACCGGGGCCGATGCCGTCGATCCGCACCGGGTCGGTGAAGCGGCGGACATCGTTCAGGCGGATCGCGCGGAGCTTCATGACCGGTCCTCGCGGACATAGCCGTAGAGCCTATTGAGAGCGGCGGCAGCCACGGCGCGGTCCTCGGCGGAGCGGTTCTCTTCGCGCGCCTCGGCCAGCAGTTCGTCGGCGGCCATACGCAGCGCGCCCGCGCGGTCGATGCTGTCGAGATCGTCGGCCTGATACTCGGTCGCGAGCGCCGACGTATCCAGCAGGAACTGTGCGAACTCGGGCGCGGCGGCCTCGGCCGCATCGCTCAGTGCGGCCTGGTCAGCCAGCGTCGCGCGCCCGGTGGCGCGGATCCGCAGCAGCGTGTCGCGGCGGGCGGCGGCGTCGCTGGGCAGCAGTGCGCGCAGGGCCTGAGCCGCGTTCTGGCCGGGGGTGAGAGGCAGCGGCAGATCCTGCCAGTCGAAGCTGCCGATCTCGACCGGGGCGACGGTCGGCGGCTCTCCGGGCCGGGTCAGGGTGACGGCGAGCGCGAGCCCGCGACCCTGGTGCTTGTAGCCGTCGCGCTCGGGCGCGCCGGGATAGAAGGTGCGCGGGCCGACCTCGACCATGCCGTGCCAGTCGCCCAGCGCCAGGTAATCCAGCCGCGCGGTGCGTGCGCGGTCCGGCGGGATCGTGTCGCGAGTGTCCTCCTCGCCGAACTCTTGTACCGCGCCGTGGGCAAGGCCGATCCGCAGTGCCTCAGGCTGGCTGTCGTCGGTGGCGAACCATTCGGTCAGATCGCGCCCCGGATAGCGGCGCGTGGCAGGGGCAGGCAGCAGCCGGACACCGGGGGCAAGCTCCACCGGCTCGGGATCGCGCAGCAGGCCGACATTGGCAGGGGCCTGGTCCGCGACGCGGGACCAGAGCGCCTCGGCGGCGAGGCTGTCGTGGTTCCCGGGCAAAAGCCACCAGGTCAGCGTCGGGTCCGCGCCCATGGCCGAAAGTGCCTGCCGCCAGACCGGGTCCGAAGGGGTTTCGGTATCGAAGATGTCGCCGGCGACCAGGATATGTGCCGCTCCGTGATCCCGCGCGGCTTGCGCCAGACGGGCAAGGGCGCCGTGCCGCGCCTCGGCCAGTCGGCCGCGCAGGGCCTCGTCCGGCAGGGTCGAGAAGCGCTTGCCGAGATGCAGGTCGGCGGTGTGCAGGAAACGGAACTCGGTCAATGCTCGGGCCTTCGGGTCAATAGGCCTCAGGGATGGCCGAGGCCGCGGCGCGGATCAAGGGGAAGTTGTCTCCACCCTTTGTCGGCGCAGCCTTACAACGGCCGGAAGGTCAGGATCGCCGGGATGCCGACGGCGAGGACCAGAATTTCCAGCGGCAGGCCAACGCGCCAGTAATCCCCGAACCGGTAGCCGCCGGGGCCCATGATGATCGTGTTGTTCTTGTGCCCGATGGGCGTGAGGAACGCGCAGGAGGCCGCGACCGCCACGCCCATCAGGTAGGGGTCGGGATTGGTCTGGGTCGCGTTCGCGATCTGGACGGCGACAGGGGCCGCGATCAGCGCGGTCGCGACATTGTTCAGAAAGTCGGACAAGGTCATGGTGACGACCATCAGCGCCAGCAGCGTCACCCAGGCCGGGGCGCTGCCGGTCAGTTCGAGGATCGCCCCCGCGACCAGCTGCGCGCCGCCGGTCTCCTCGAAAGCGACGCCCAGCGGGATCAGGCTGGCGAGCAGCACGATCACCTTCCATTCGACGGCGTCGTAGACCTCGTTCCCGCCGATAAGACCAATGGCGCCGTAGAAGGCCGCGCAGGCGGCCAGCGCCACGGGCAGATAGACTAGTCCCAGCGCCGAGAGCGCGATGGCGAGGGCGAACGCGCCAATGGCGAGCGGAGCCTTGCGGCGCTGCACGAACCCGGTCTGGCGGCCTTCCAGCGGCAGAACGCCCAGCCAGTTCATCGCCGCCGACAGCCGCTCGGGTGTGCCCAGCAGCAGCAGCACGTCGCCGGGGCGGATCGTCAGAAGGCGCACACGTTCGCGGAAGCGCTGGCCGTTGCGGCCGACGCCGAGCAGGGTGACCGAGTGGCGCATCAGCAGGCTCAGACCCCGCGCGGTGCGGCCCGAGATCCGCGCGCCCTCTGGCACGATCGCCTCGGAGAGCGTGAGGTTGCCACCCGTCACGCCGCCCTCGTGCTTCTCGGAGCCGGCAAAGTCGAGATCCGCCTTGGCCATGAACGCCTCGATGGCCTCTGGCGCGCCCTCGACCACCAGGAAATCGCCGGCCTGGATCCGCTGCAACCTTGAGAAGCCGGGCAGGCGGCGGCCCTTTCGGGCAAGGCCGATCAGGTTGATGTCGTGCTCGTCGGCGATGGGATAGAAATCGCCCAGCCGCTTGCCCTCGTTCTCGGAGCCCTCCCCGATGCGCAGCTCGGCCACGTAGATGTTGCTGGCGAACTCCTCGGCGTCGATCTGCATGCCGACCCGGGCGGGCAGCAATCGCCAGCCCAGAAGCGCGACATAGACGATGCCCGCCAGTGCCACGGCAAGGCCCACGGGCGAGAAGTCGAACATGGTGAACGGATCGCCCAGCGCGTCCTCGCGGTATTGGGCGATGACGATATTGGGCGGCGTTCCGATCAGCGTGACCATGCCGCCGAGGATCGTGCCGAAGGACAGCGGCATCAGCGTGCGGCCCACGGTGCGCCCGGCCTTCTTCGCCGCCTCGATATCCAGCGGCATCAGCAGCGCCAGAGCGGCCACGTTGTTGATGATCGCCGACAGTCCCGCGCCCGCCGAGGCCATGATGCCGATATGTGCGGGCATCGGCCGGTCCGCCGAGATCAGGCGGGTGGCGGCCATCTCGATCACGCCGGAGTTCTGCAGGCCCCGGCTGACGATCAGCACCAGCGCGATGATGACGACCGCCGGGTGCCCGAAGCCAGAGAACACCTGCTCCTGCGGGATCAGCCCGGCGACTGCGGCGACGATCAGCCCCGCGAAAGCGACGAGGTCATAGCGCACCCGGCCCCAGATCAGGAGCGCGAAGATCACGCCGAAAAGCGCGAAGAGAAAGCCTTGCTCTTGGGTCATGGGGACGGTCCGGGGCCTCCCGCGAAATGCGCATGTCTTTCGGACATATATCTTTTTCGGGTCGCGCCCAATGGGTAGGGTAGGGCGGAATAGTTTGAGGCGGCAGAGTTTGGCCGCGGGATGGATTGGTTCAGGGGATTTCAGGCCGATGAACGACGACGACGTCTGGATGAGCTACCGCTTCATGCGGGGCAATGCGCTCTCGTTCACCAACGAGATGAGCGAGGCGGACGCGCAGTCCTATGCCGAAATGTACAGGCGAAACATGCGCGGGCACGCCGGAGGTCCCGAGGAGTTTCCCAAGGCGGTCTGGGCAAAGTATCCGGACGCACCGGTGAAGGGCGCAATGCCGGACTTCTTCAACGCCAGCGCGCGGATCGTGTCGCATCGTGTGGCCGACGTGCTCGCAACGGTCGATATCGGCGCGACCGAACTCTATCCGGTGACGGTCCTTCAGCCCGATCGGGAGACGCGTGTCCCAGGCACCTACTTCTGCATCGCGTTCCGGGAGCGGAAGGACACCTTCGTACCGGAAGCGTCGGACAGAATTCACCGTGACGGCTCGAAGCGGCAATGGCGTCCTCCCATTGCCGCGAAAGACGGCGAAATGGCGTTGCGCGCTACGGCTCGATCCGGCGTGGATCTGTGGATGGAGGAAACGCTTAGGGACTGCTTCTTCGTCAGCGGCCGCCTGGCGCGGAAGCTGGATGAGGCGGGACTGTGGCACCCGTTCGATCTGCGCAGGTGCAGGATCGTCGAGTTGCACTAGAAGTTGGTCCAGCCAGCACTCGGATTTGAAAAGGAATTTAGTGATGATGAACGACGATGAATTTAGTGATGATGAACGACGATGACGTCTGGATGAGTGACCGCTTCATGCGGGGCGATGCGCTTTCGTTCACCAACGAGATGAGCGAGGCGGACGAGCAGTCCTATGCCGAGATGTGTGGGCGGAACGAGCGCGGGGAGGCCGGAGGTCCCGAGGAGTTTCCGAAGGTGGTCTGGGCCGAGTATCCCGACGATCCCGTGAAAGGCACAATGCCGGACTTCTTCGATGCCAGCGCCCGGATTGTGTCGCATCGAGTGGTCGATGTGCTCGCGACGGTCGATATCGGATCGAGCGAACTCTATCCGGTGACGGTCCTTCAGCCCGATCGCGAGACGCGTGTGCCGGGCACCTATTTCTGCATCGCGTTTAGGGAGCGGAAGGACACCTTCGTACCGGAAGCGTCGGATAGAATTCACCGTGATGGCTCGAAACGGCAATGGCGTCCTCCCATGGCCGCGAAAGACGGCGAAATGGCGCTGCGCGCTACGGCTCGATCCGGCGTGGATCTGTGGATGGAGGAAACGCTTAGGGACTGCTTCTTCGTCAGCGGCCGCCTGGCGCGGAAGCTGGATGAGGCGGGACTTTGGCACCCGTTCGATCTGCGCAGGTGCAGGATCGTCGAGTTGCACTAAGGCTACGCCTACCGGGACGGTAGCCCGGCAGGGGCGCTTCGATGGCCGACATGGGCCAGCAGTGCCTCGGCGTCCATCGGGCGGCCAAAGGCGTAACCCTGCAGGATGTCGCAGCCGAGTTCCGCGGCGCGGCGGGCGTGGTCCAGGGTCTCGACCCCCTCGGCGATCACCTCGATGTCGAGGCACTGGCCGATCTGCACGATGGCGTGGGCCAGCGTCGCCTTGGTCATCTCGTCCAGGATCGGCGAAATGAAGCTGCGGTCGATCTTGAGGATATCGGGCGAGAGGCTCAGCAGCCCCTGGATCGAGGCGTGGCCGGTGCCGAAATCGTCGATCGCGATGCGGGTGCCCATCTCGCTCAGCTGGTCGCAGGTCCAGCGGACGATGTCGTTGGTGTCGTCAAGGTAGATCGACTCGAGGATCTCGATGCAGAAGCGCGACGGGTCCACCCCCGAGGCGCGGATGTCGTGCACCAGCGCCGGGTCTTGCAGCCGGTTGGCCGAGACGTTGACCGCGACCTTGGGCATCGCCAGCCCCTGCGCCTGCCAGGCGCGCATGTCGCGGGCGACGTGCCTGAAGACGATGCGGTCGATTTCCTTCACCAGGCCCAGCCCCTCGGCCACGTCGAGGAACTGGTCTGGGTACATCAGTCCGCGCTCGGGGTGGTCCCAGCGCACCAGCGCTTCGACCCCGGTCAGCGTGTGACTGCGGGCGTCGACCTGGGGTTGGTAGTGGACGACGAACTGGTCCTCTTCGCAGGCGTGGAGCAGTTCGGTCGCGGTGTGCTGGGTGCGCAGCGCTGTGCGATGCATGTCCTCGGTGAAGAAGGACCAGCGCGCGCGGCCCGCCGCCTTGGCGCGGTAGAGCGCCATGTCGGCGTTTGCGAGGATGCGCTCGGGCTCTTCCATGCCGGTGGTGGCGAGGGCGACGCCGATGCTGGCGCCGAAGCTGATCGAATGGCCGCGGTGGCGGAAGGGCGCGGTCGCCGCCTCGAGGATACCGTCGGCCATACGGCTGACATCGACCGCGCTGCGGGTGAGGTTGGTCAGGATCGCGAATTCGTCCCCGCCCATACGGGCGACGAAATCCTCTTCCCTTGTGTGGGATTGCAGGATCGAGGCGACATGGACCAGCAACTCGTCCCCCGCCTCGTGGCCGAGTGTGTCGTTGACCAGCTTGAACCGGTCGAGGTCGATCAGCAGCGCTGCGAAGGGCCGCTCGCGCAGGCGCAGATCGCGCAGGCGCTGCGACAGGACCTGGTTCAGGTGCCGCCGGTTCGCGAGCCCGGTCAGCGGGTCGGTCAGGGCGGCCTTCTCGACCTGTTCCTTGGCTTCGCGCAGGGCGAGGTTCTGTTCCTCGAGCGCGCGGGCTGAACGTTGCGCGGTTTCGGCGCTGCGGAAGAGGGTTTTCTGCCGCTCGCGCTCTTCCGTTGCGTCGATGGCAAGGAGGCTGAGCATGCCGTCTCCCCCGGCGCCGTGGTGGACCTGGATCACGCGGCCGTCGCGCATGGCGATGTCATAGGGCTTGCCCAGCCGTTGCAGCCGGGCGATCCGGTCGGCGACCCAGGCGTCGCCTGCCTGCTCCGCCTCGGCCAGATCGCCCGTCGCAACCGAGGCTTTCAGCAGGTCGCTGAAGGTCGCCCCCGGCGGCGCTTGCTCGGGCTTCAGGCCAAAGGTCAGGCGGAAGGCGGCATTCGCGGCGCTGAGCTTCAGGTCGGCGTCGAACAGGGCATAGCCGTGGTGCATGTGGTCGATCGCCGCCTGTTGCGGGTGCGTGGGCAGATCCGCGCGGGGCGAGGCCGTGCGCACCTGCTCGGCCGTCTTCTCGCGCGTGATGTCGGCGATGTAGCAGATCCACCAGCTGCCCTCGTCGCCCAAGCGGATCGGGGCCCAGGTCATCCGCTGCCAGTGCGGCCGCCCGTCCTTGGAGTTGTTGCGCAGCTCGACCGAGAAATACTCCCAGCCCATCAGCTTCTCGATGATCTTCAGGTGCTCGCCCTGATCGACGTCCGGTCCGGCCAGCACGCTGGCGCGGCAACCTTCCAGCTCCGACTGAGCAAAGCCGGTCAGCCGGGTGAAGGCCGGGTTGCACCAGATGAAATGCATCACCGCACCATCCGAGGGGTCGGCCCTGGCGATGGCTATGGCCTCCCGGCTGCGGTCGGCGACATGGGTGAAGAGCGCGTCGAGCGTCATGCGACCCGTTTGCCAGCAACTGGTGAATCGGTGGTTTATGCCGGCGCGGGTTGCACCTGTTTCTCGGCCGAGAGCGTGCCGATGGCGGCGAGCTTCTCGTCCGAGAGGTAGCAGTAGCGGTTGACGTGCACCGCGCCGTCTGTCCCCTCGGCCACGGCGCGGAATCGGCGCAGGACATCGTCCAGCGGGCCGTAGCCGTGGGTGATCCCACAAAGCCCGGTGCCCGGAGGCAGCTCGGCGCGGGCGGCGCGCATCTTGGCGGTAAGGTCCGCGCTGGTGCAGGGATGCTGCTCGTTCGGCTCAGGATAGCGGATGTCGTCGGGCGTGCGCGCGGTCTCCGGGGCGAGAGCGAGAATGCGCGAGAGGGCCCGGACAACCGCCTGTGGCGCAAGGCCCGCGCGGTCGGTCAGCGCCGCGAGCATGTCCGCCTCGATCATCGGCCAGTGCATCGTGTAGAGCTTCACGCCCACCTTGTCGGCCTGCGCCCCGGCACGGGAGAGGTCGAAGCCGGTCGCGATGTTCAGCGGCGGAGGGAAGCATTGCAGGAACAGCTTCTTGGTACCGCCGCTGGCCTCGTCGACGGCTTCGCGCAGGAAGCCGGCATAGTCCTCGACGATGGCGGCGCGGAAGGCCAGAAGGTCGCCCGCCACGGGGAACGCGGCGCACAGGGTCTCGCGGAAGCCTTGCAGGCAGGAGGCGTCGATCCGTGTCTCGCGGATGCTGCCCGAGGCGATGGTGTCGATCAGTTCCTGGGTACCGCGCCGTAGCGCCTCGAAGTCGAGGCCGAGGGGCGCGGCGAAGCGGGCGGCGTGCGGGTTGAAGTCGAAGAACAGCGCGTCGAAGTGGTAGGCGGGATACTCCGGCCAGTCGAACTTGAAGCCTCCGGCCTGAGGGTAGGCGCGGCAGAGGTCGGCGGTGAAGGCGCGGACATAGGCGCGCAGGTCGGGCGCGGCCAGCGATGCGTTCTTGTCGACGCGGGCGGCGAAGGGCTGGCCATTCGGCATCAGGCATTCATCGCCGGGCGCGGGGCCGCCGAATTGCACACGGTGACACGGCGGGATCGCGGCTTGTATCTGGATCCAGGTCTCGAGGCCGCGCGCTTCGGCCGCGTCGAGAAAGGCGCCGACGCGGCCACCCTCGGCCTCGGTCAGGGCGTCGGGGGCGGGGGGCTGATAAGGCAGGCCCTCGTAGAGCGACGGGTCGGGGGTGAAGCTGGGCGAGGTGGTCATCCAGACCTCGCGGCTGCCCCAGAGTGGGCGGTCCAGCAGCCGTCCCTTCCCCTTGCCGCCGTCGATCGGCGGCTCGCGGTGGCCGGTGCCCTCGGCGGATTGCGCGACCACATAGGGCGAGGTGGTGACGCTGGTGGCGCGGGCGAGATCCGCGATATTGGAGAGGACTGGTTCGACCCCGTCGGACTGGATGTATTCAGGCATCACCGTGATGCCGAGTTCCTTCAGGGTCATAAGTCCTCCGTTTCCGGGCGCTTCAGCCGCCCGCCAGTTTCATCATTCGGATGGCGGCGCAGGCCGCGCCGAAGCCGTTGCCGATGTTCACCACCGTCAGCCCCTGCGCGCAGGAGCCGAGCGCCGAGTCGAGCGCCAGCCGGCCCTCGGCGCTGACGCCGTAGCCGTGCGGTGCGGGCACCGCGATCACCGGCGCCGAAACAAGGCCGGTCAGAACGCTGAACAGCGCGCCCTCCATCCCTGCGACGGCGATCAGGATGCGGTGCTGGCGCAAGGTCTCGACCTGTTCCAGTAGGCGCCAGAGGCCCGCGACACCGACATCCGCGAGGATCGGTGCGTCATAGCCGTGGAAGGCCAGCGTCCGCGCGGCTTCAGTCGCGATGCCGAGATCCGAGGTCCCGGCGGCGACGATGCCGATGCCTTCGGTGGCCGGGGTCAGGCCGCCCAGCACGGCGGTCTGGCCGAGCGGATCATAGTCCAGCCCCTCGGCCTGCGGCAGGGCGGCCAGCCGCTCGGGGGCGAGGCGGGTCAGCAGCAGGCGGCGGTTCCCGGCGCGGGCTGTCTCCAGGATCGCGGCGATCTGGGCGTCGGTCTTGGTGGCGCAGAGCACGGCTTCGGCGGTGCCGGTGCGCGCCTCGCGCTGCCAGTCCATGCGGTGATCGGTCATTGCGCCGCCCCCCGCAGGAAGGCCGCGCCGCGGCGGTAGGCGCGTGCGCCAAGGAAGGGCCGGGCTGCGGTGCGAGCGAGGCTCTGCGCCTCTGCCACGGCATCCCGACCTGGCGCGCTATCGAGCGCGCTTTCGTCCAGTTCCACGATGACCCCGGCATGCGTGATCCGGCAGCGCAGGACGGCCCCGGTGCCGAGACGGGCGTGCATGGCGCCTTCGACCCGGTCGACGAAGTCGAGGTCCTCGGCGGCGATGCGGATCCCGGTTTCGACGCGGCTGGCGAGGCAGGGCTGCGCGGGCAGCTCGGCGAGGTCCGTAAGGTCGAGCTCGCGCGCCAATGCGTAGATGTCGGCCTTGCCCAGTCCGGCGTCGACGTAGGGGTGGATGACCCGATATTCCTCAGCAGCCTGAAGGCCGGGGCGGAAGTCGCCCAGATCGTCGGCATTGGTGCCCGAGGCGACGGGGCCGTCCGCCAGTGCGGCAACGGTGGAATAGAGATTCAGCTTGCAGAAATAGCAGCGGTTCGCCGGGTTCTCGCGATAGCGCGGATCGCCGAACTCTCCGGCGTCGACGAGATCCAGCCGCCAGCCCTCGCGCGCCGCGTGGGCGCGGACGCGCTCGGTCGCGGCGGGTGGAACGGCGGGCGAGACGGCGTGGGCCATTCGCGCGCCGGGTAGTACTACGTGGGCGACATGGGCAAGCACCATGCTGTCGATGCCACCGCTGACGGCAATGGTCATGCCCTCGTGGGGGGCGAGGGCGGCCCGCAGGCTTTCGAGGGCGCTCATTGCTCGACCCCGCGTGCTTGCGCGCGCCGCTCGGCCAGCGTCGTGCCGGTCAGGTCGTCAGCCTCGGCCTTGCGGGTCTGCGTGCCGCCAGGGCGCGTGACCTGCTTGACGCGCGGTGCTTCGCCCTGCGCCGCGCGGGGCAGAACCATGCGGCGCTCGGACCGCAGGCGCAGACCGATGGTCGAGGTCTGGGCGAAGCAGTGCTCGGCCACCTCGGTCTCGTGGCCCGGCCGGGCAAGCAGGCGGAAGCCGGTTGCGGGGCGGCCCTTCTTGCCGGTGAGCGCGGCGGTGGTCAGGTCGACCACGCCGGAAAAGGCGCGCAGGCGGTCGACGGCGGTGGCGATCTCTTCACCTGTCATGTCGTCAACGTCGAACTCGATGACCGATACGGTGTCGTCGGACTGCTGCGGCTCGGCTGTGACTATGCGCACGGCCAGAACGTTGGCCATGCCGGGCAGATCCTTTGTGCCCGCGCCGTAGCCGGTGGCGGTGAGCGTCCCGGCGCAGGGCGACACGGTGCCGAGCGCGTGAAGATGCGCGGCGATGCAGGCGCCGGTGGGGGTGACGCGTTCGCCGCCCACGCCGTCGTCATGGACCGGCAGGCCGGTCAGCAGGCGGGCGGTGGCCGGCGCGGGGATTGGCAGGGGGCCGTGCTGGGTCTTCACCTGTCCGCCGCCCAGTGGCAGCGGGGCGAGGGACCAGCCGGCCCCCTCGAGGGCGGCGATGATCCGGCCCGCTGCGGTCAGGTCGGCAAGCGTGTCCCAGTCGGCGATCTCGTGGAAATGCACCTTCTCGAGCGGCACGCCGTGGACCGTCGCCTCGGCTTCGGCCAGGCGGCGGAGCATCGTGCTGGCGTGCTCCTTCGTGGCAGCGTCCAGGTCCGCACGGTCGATCAGCTCGGTCATCTGCGGGTAGTGGCGCGGAGCCTTGTCGGCGGGCAGGCGCACAGCGAAACGGCTGCCGGTCAGCCCGTGCGAGACCGCCGGTTCCAGCGCCGCGCCGCCATCCTCGGGCAGCACGGCGGCGACGGCCTCCAGTACCGGTGCGCGCAGTTCCGGCAGGGCATCGAGCATCGCGGCGGCAAACATGTCGCCAGCGATCCCGCCCACCGGGGTCAGGTGGATGTGACGCCGCGGCGTCGTCAAATCGACGGACCCAGCCGGCTGATCACTTCGTCGCATTCCTCGGTCGTCTCGGCCCATGTCGGCGCGCCCTCGCAGATCTGGAGAAGCCGCGCGGCGAGGTCCGGCAGCAGCTCGGTGCGCGGGCGCGCGCCGGTGAAGGCGGGCGAGGCGTCGAAGTCGATCTGCCGCGGCAGACGCCGCACGGTCTCGGGGTTTGCCGACATCTTTAGCGTCGGGGCGAGGGCGCTGCCATAGGGGTTGCCATGACCGGTGGTGAAACAGACGAGTTGCGCTCCGCCCGCGACCATCGAGGTGATCGATTCCGGCGACAGTGCGGGGGTGTCCATCAGGTAGAGCCCGGGTCCGGGGATCGGCGCGCCTTGGTCGAGCGCGCCCATGATCGGGCTCGTGCCGCCCTTGCGGATCGCGCCGAGGGATTTCTCTTCCAGCGTCGTGATGCCGCCGTCGTGGTTCTGCGGGCCGGGATTGCCGAGGCGCAGGTCCTTTCCCTGCGCGCGCGCGTGGGCTTGCCGCGCGGCAAGGAAGGCGCGTAGCCGAGCCTCGGTTTCGGGTGCGGCGCAGCGGGGCGCGAGGACGTGCTCGGCGCCGAGCCATTCGATAGTCTCCGAGAAGAGCGCCGCGCCACCCGCCGCGATCAGTGCATCGCACAGATCGCCTGCGAGCGGGTTGGCCACCATCCCCGAGGAGGCGTCGGAATGGCCGCATTCTACCGCCAGTACGAGGTCGGAGACCGGGCAGGGTTGGCGCGTCTGTTCGGAGAGGTCGCGCAGTAGCGCGCGGCCCGCGTCGACGGCGTCCGAGAGCATCGCCTCGGCGTCCTCTCCGGCCTCTTGCAGCGAGAAACCGGCGACGGGGCGGCCAGCGGCTTCGGCGGCGGCCTGGAAGGTCTCGCGCAGGCCTTTGTCAGGGGCAAGCACAAGCACCGCGCCGGTGTTCGGGTGACCTGCCATCTGACGCAGCACCGAGTCGTGGAAATCCCGGTCTGCGCCCACCTGCCCACGCCCGCAGGCGCTGGCCAGAAGCACCGCCTCGGGCAGCGACGCCGCCAGTTTCCGCGCATGCGGCCGGTTCAGGCTGCAGGCCGAGAGGATCAGCAGGTGGTTGCGCACGCCCGCGCGGCCCGTGGCGCGGGGGTATCCGTGAAAGAGCTCTGGCAGGCTCATGGCCCATCCCCGGCGAGGTTGTGCAGGTGGACATGCTCTCCGGCGGCGATGGGCCGGGTCGCGTGGCCGATGAGGGCGCCGTACTTGATGACCGGTGCGCCTTCGGCGATCGGTATCGCCGCGACCTTGTGGCCAAGTGGGGCAGGACCGATGAGGGCGATCGCGGACCCGTCCTCCAGCACGGCGCGCTCGCCGCCTTCGTGGGCGCGCAGCAGGCAGACGACGTTGTCGCCTGGATCGAGGCGCAGGGCCGTCACGTCCACGGCAGCACCTCCTGGCGCGAGACCAGCAGGTCAGATACCGCGCCGGTGTCCGGGATGTAGCCGAGGCCCGGCCCCTCGGGCAGGGTGAACAGCCCGTCGTCGAGACCGAGGCCCCGGCCCGAGAGCACCTCGAGCAGCGGGTTCTCGGATCCGTCGATTTCCAGAAGGCCGTCGCCGCCGACCGCCGCCAGCAGGTGGGCCGAGGCGATCAGGCCGACGCCGCCGCCCAGGAAATGCGGACAGTAGGTCAGGCCCGCGGCCTCGGCTGCGCGGGCGACAGGCAGGGTGCCCGAAAGGCCGCCCCATTTGCAGATGTCGGGCTGGATCACGCCAAGCGCGCCGCCCTCGACGGCCGCGTCGAACTGGGCGCGGGTGCCCATGTTCTCGCCCCCCGCAAGGCGCATCGGCGCGGCCTGCGCCAGCCGCGCCCAGTCGCTGGCCGGGGCATCGACGGGCATCGGCTCCTCGAGCCAGAGCGGATCCAGATCACCGAGCCGGTCAAGCCGCTTGCGGGCGGTCTCGTAGTCCCAGGCCTGGTTGGCATCGACCATCATGCGCTTGCCTTTGGGCAGCGCGGCGTGCAGCGCCTCGGCCTGGTCGAGTCCGTCGCCGGGACCGAAGCCGATGCGCAGCTTGAAACGCACATGGCCGAGCGCGGTCATGCGGGCGAATTGTTCTTCCCACAGCACGGGCGAGAGGCCGCTGGCATAGCCCGGCACGGCGCGGGGCGTCCCGCCCAGCAGCGTCGCCAGCGGCATGCCCTGCCGCCTGGCGCGCAGGTCCAGAAGCGCGATATCGACCCCGGCGGCGATCTGGCTGACCGGGCCGGGCTCGCCCGCCTGCAGGGCCACGCGGTGCAGGCGCTTGCGGATCAACGCGGCGGGTTCCTTCGTTTCCGAGGTCAGCTCGGGCAATACCGCGGGCAGCAGGTTCGCGGCCAGCCGGGCGCGGTGCAGGTCGCCATCGGGCGGGAAATTGCACCAGACCTCGCCCCAGCCCTCGGCGCCCTCGCTGTCCTCAAGACGGATCAGAAGGGCGGGGCGGTTGGTCACTGGGCCCATGGTGGTCGGGATCGGAGGGTCGACGCGATGCCTGAAATGCAGGATCTCGGCGCGGGCAATGGTCGTCATCAAGTCTCGTCCAGTCGGTTCATGTCGGGGCGCAGGGGCCAGATGTATGTGCTTTCAGGGCGGACAGAGCCAGCCCAGGCCGCAAGCACGTCCTTGTCGGCGCGGCGCTCTCGCATGCGCCGAGCGATCAGTACCGGGTCCCAGCCGTCGAGCGCCAGCGCCATCAGGCGTTTGAGCACGTCCGCGTGGTCGGCGTCTCGCGACAGGTCGGTGCGCTCCTGCGGGTCGGTGTCGAGGTCGAACAGCAGCGGTGGATCCCCGGCGTAGACGTGCAGCTTCCAGCGGCCCTGGCGGACCATGCGATGCTGCACGGCGCGGCCTCCGGTCCAGGGCGGTACGGCGTCGGTGCAGTACTCGCAGAAAATCGTGTTGTCCCAGCGTTGCGCGCTTCCGGTCAGCACGGGCCAGAAGCTGCTGCCATCGGCATTGGGCAGGGTCTTGCCGCCAAGCGCGTCGATCATCGTCTGGCTGAGGTCGACCAGGCTGACAACCTCGGGGCGGGCGGTGTTCTCGGGCAGGACGCCCGGAAGCGACAGGATCATCGGCACCTTGGCGCTTTCGTCGAAGAGCGTGTGCTTCCACCAGAGCCCGCGCTCGCCCACATGATCGCCGTGGTCCGAGGCGTAGACCACCAGCGTGTCGCGATCGAGCCCGTGGAGGCGCAGCCGGTCGAGAATCCGGCCGATCATCTCGTCCATTGCCGAGACCAGCCCCCAGTACGCGGCGCGGGCGAGCCGGGATTTTCGCTCGGGCAGGGCCTCGATGCCCCGGTTGGCGCGCCACCAGGCGATCCAGGGGTGATCGGAGGCGCCCGCCGGGATCTCGGGCGGGGGCAGGCGGGTCAGGTAGTGATCGATCCAGCGCTGCGCGGCGACATAGGGCGCATGGGGCAACATCAGGCCGACGGTCAGGCAGAACGGCGCGCCCTCGGAGGCGATGCGGTCGAGCGTGGCCAGCGCCGCCTCGGTCACGTCGCGGTCCTTCAGTTCATAGGCGGACTGTCCCGCGCCGCAGGCGGCGACGCTTTCGGGGGTCGGCTCGTTGGCTTGGTCGAGCGGCCCCATGTCATGGCGCGGGATACCGGCCCAGTTCGGGCTGTGCTCGCCCACCTGCCGCGCGACATAGCCGTGCATCTGGTCGGGGCCCATACTGTGCAGCCGCCCCACCAGTTCCGGCCGGAAGCCGGCGGCACCGAGGGCATGGAGCCATGTCGGGATGTCGCTGGCAAGATGGTCGTCATTGGTCCAGCACTGCTGACGGTGCGGGTGTCGCGCTGTGAGCATGGACATGCGGCTGGGCACACAGATCGGCGAGGGACAATAGGCGTTGTCCATCCGCACGCCGGATGCCGCCAGCCGGTCGAGCGCGGGGGTGCGGACATGCGGATCGCCGTAGCAGCCCGCAACGCGCTGGGCATGCTGGTCCGAGAAGATGAACAGCAGGTTCTTCGCGCGTGCGGTCATGCCGCGCCGATCCGCGCGAGGCGTCCAGCGTCGAAGGCAAGCGGTGCGAGCGGGGTCTCGGAAAGCAGCAGGTCGCGACTGCGCAACTCTTCCAGCAGCGGTGCGGTCACGCGGATGGTGCCGAGTTGGGCGGACGACCGGATCTGTGCAAGGCGCGGCGGCCCGTCGGCCCAGCAGGTGGCGGCGAGCGCGCGGACGCAGGTGATCTCGTCGGGCAGGACGATGGGGATGAACGCCTTTTCCAGGATCGTTGCCGAAACGGCATTCATGTACATCGCCTTGAGATCGAGGCTCTCGGCCAGCGCGCGGGGGATGTAGTCGCCCATGCCGACGCCCAGCCCGTTGCCGCCGGTGCGGGCGCTCAGGCCCAGCACGACGATCTTGTGGATGAATGGCTCGGCCGGGTTTTCGACGCCGCGAATGTCTGTCCGGCCAGAGATCGCCGGGTCGATCCCGGCACCCGAGACATCCTTGCCGACCTCTTCGACGATCAGCCCGTCCAGCTGCGCGAAGGGCAGGCGGGCCATCGCGGCCTTGGCCATCGTCAGCAGGCGGGCGTCGGTCTCGGCGAAGTCCCGCGGGGCGACGGCCTCGATGTGGTGCAGGTGCTTGTCGGCGGTTTCGACCAGCGCCAGACCCGCGCAAAGGGGCGCGCGCTCGACGATGCGGGCGGCTAGTCGTGGCAGGGTCTCGGCCAGGCCACGCGGGCCTACCATGTGGACCTGACGCGCGCCTTCCGCCTTGCCGAGGCCGACGGCCAGCATCTTGCTGAGACCGCTTTCGACGGGGCGGTCGAAGCTGGTATGCGCCTTGACGCGGTTGATGACCAGAACGCCGTCGGCACCGGCGGCGTTGGCGTCGAAATGGCAGGTGAAGCCACCCTCGATCTTCCCGTATTGAGCCGTCTCCATCGTCGCGCGGACCGGGCATCCCATGCTCTCGTCGGTGATGCCGAGGTTGGCGAGGACCTCGGCCTGACCCTCGGCGGTACCGCCCCCGTGCGAGCCCATGCCGGGCACGATGAACGGGGCCAACCCGCGCGCCTTCAGCCAGTCGACCGCGGTACGGGCGACGATGTCGATCCCGGCGATGCCGCGACTGCCGACCGCCACCGCGACCGAGGCGCCGGGGGGCAGGTCGAACTGTTCAGATTGCGTGTCGAGCGCGGCGCGGACGGCGGCGGGCACGTCGGCGAGTGGCGCAGGATCCGGCTGCCGGATGCGAACCTCGGCGAAGTCGGGCAGCGGTACCTTCGCAAGGTGTGGTAGCTCGATGGCGGGAAATCGCGGGGATGTGTCCATCAAATGCTCTCCAGCTGAAATCTCTCGTATAATTCGGGGGGCGCTTCATGGCGGCGCATCTCGGTGATAATCGCATCGGCGAAATCGGCCTCGATCTGCGGGTCCCGGAAGGGCCGCAACTGGCCGGGATCGCTGCGCAGATCATGGAGCGCCGTGCCGGTGTTCTCGATCCCGCCGCCCTGCATCGGCGGGCGCTTGGCGGTCGGCAGGGCGGGGATCTTCAGGACCGGCATGACAGTGAAGCCGAAGCCATCGTGCAGGGCCGCGCCGCCCAGTTCCTCGGGCGTGAAGGGCGTGACCGCGTGCTGCGGCATCAGCGTGTACTCATTCAGCGGCGCGTCCTCCATCCCCGGCGGGTGGAGGAAGCAGCTGTGCCGCCCGTCGGTCGCGTTCAGCGCGCCGCCGAAGATGCCGTAGAGCGCCAGGTCGCGGACCGTCCCGCCCTCAAGCGCAGGCAATATGCTCCGCCCGAGCACCGTCTCGGGGGCCTCGATCCCGTGCAGTTCCAGCAGCGTCGGCATTAGGTCCATCGTCTGCGTCAGTGCGGCGCAGCGCGCAGGGCGTGCGTGGCCGGGGGCGTGGAAGAACAGCGGGATGCGGGCGATCTCGTCCCAGAACGGCATCCGGTTCTTGCCCCACCAGTCATGCTCGCCCAGCAGGAAGCCGTGGTCGGTGGTCACGATCAGTGCGGTATCGTCCCAGAGGTCCTGCGCGTCCATCCGGTCCAGCAGCCGCCCCAGTTGAGCATCGCAATGGGCGACGAGGGCGGTGTAGTTCGCGCGCAGTTCGTCCTCCTCGGCCGGGTTGAGCGCGCCGGAGCGCTGGTACCGGGGCCAGTCGAGGGTCGGGCCGTCATAGCTGGCCTGGAAGTGCTCGCGGATCTCGGGCGGGGCGAGAAAGGGCTCGTGGGGATCGAATGTCTCGATCTGCAGGAACCAGTCATCGGCCTCGCGGTTCGCGTCGAGGAAGTCCAGCGCGCCGTCGAAGGTCCGCGTGCAGGGATAGGCTTGTTCCGACAGGATCCACTCGCGGTTCAATGCGCCTTGCAGGCGATAGCCGTTGCGGTGGGCTTCGAATTGGTGCGGGTGAGTTTCCTGTTCCAGCCGGGGCAGGTCTGGGGGTTGGAAGGCCCAGGGGTCTGCCTCTTGCCCGCGGACGAAATCCCAGGTCGTGAAGGCGGTGTGGTAGGTCGCGCCGCCCGCCTCGAAATAGTGGTAGTGGTCGGTGACGAGGTGGCTGTGGATGCCGGTCTGCTGCATCAGTCCGGTGAGGGTGACGTCGAACGGCTCCAGTGGCCCCCAGCTTCTATGCAGGAAGTTCAACCGCCCGGTCTGAAGGTCGCGCCTTGCGGGCATGCAGGGCATCGAGCCGACGTAGTGCGTGTCGAACACTGTAGTCCGGGCCGCCAGACGGTCGAAATTCGGTGTCGGCACCGCCCCGCCGTAGCAGGACAGCGCCCGCGCGTTGAGCGAGTCGAAGAGGACGAGGATCGACCTCATGCGGCACGCTTCTTGCGGCGATAGTCGCTGACGATCGGCCAGACCAGCAGCAGGATCGCGATGATCGTGAAGGCCAGCGGGAAGGGCCGCGTCCAGATCGGCGAGATGTCCCCGGCGGTCATCATCAGACCCGAGCGCAGTTTCTGCTCGGCCAGCGGCGCCAGCACGAAGCCGATCACGAACGGGCCCAGCGGGATCTTCGCTCGCTCGAGCAGGAAGCCGATCACGCCGAACATCAGCATCACCCAGACGTCGAACATCGTGTTGTTCAACGCGTAGGAGCCGATGACGCAGAACATCATCACCACCGGCAGCACGAAGCTGCGGGGCAGGTAGATCAGGTTCGCGATATAGCGCACCGACGAGGTCATCAGCATCCACATCAGGATGTTGGCGATCAGCGCCGCGGCGATCATTCCCCAGACGATGTCGCCGTTGGTCAGGAACAGCGTCGGCCCCGGCTGGATCGAGTGGATCGTGAGCGCCCCGATCAGGATCGCGTCGATCACGCTGCCCGGAATGCCCATCGCGATCAGCGGGATCAGTGCGCCGCTGACGGTCGCGTTGTTGGCGGCCTCGGAGGCGATGATGCCTTCCTCGGAGCCGCGGCCGAATTCCTCGGGATGGTCCGAAACGTTCTTGGCCATCGTGTAGGCGACGACCGAACCGATGGACGCGCCGATACCGGGCAAGATGCCGATCCAGGTGCCGATGAAGGACGAGCGGATCATGTTGACTGCGTGGCGCTTGAAGTCCCGAAGGCCCATCAGCACACCGCGGTTGTTGACCTCGGCCCTGTCCGGGATGTTGCCCATCTCCAGACAGTCCTTGATGATCTGGCTGACCGCGAAGGTGCCGATCAGCACCGGAAGCAGCTGCAGTCCGCCGTTCAGCATGTACCAGTCGAAGGTCAGGCGCGGCATGCCCGTCGCCGGGTCCACGCCGGGCATCGAGACCAGCATCCCCAGCAGGCCCGAGATCAGCCCCTTGACCAGCGATCCCTCGCTGACCGAGGCGATCAGCACCATCGCCATCATGATCAGGGTGAAATACTCGAACGGGCCGAACTTGGTGGCCAGGATCGACAGCGGCTTGGTGACGGTGAAGAGCACCCCCCAGGCGATCAGGCCGCCTACGAAGGACGCGGTGATGCCGAGGCCCAGCGCCCGGCCGGGCCGGCCTGAGCGGGCCATCGGGTAGCCGTCGAAGGTCGTCATCACCGAAGCGGGCGTGCCCGGCATCCGCATCAGCGTTGCGGTGATCAGCCCGCCGCTGATCGCGCCGACATACATCGAGACCAGCAGCACAACCGCGTTGAACGGCTCCATGTAGAAGGTAAGTGGCAGCGTCAGGGCGATGAGCATCGCGCCGGTCAGACCGGGGATCGCGCCGACGATGATGCCCAGCGACGTGCCGATGAACAGCATGAAGAAGGGCCAGGGCGTGAAGATCTGCCCGATCGCACCGAAGAGAGAGGCGAAGTCCATGCGTCAGGCCCTTATTCCGGCAAGTCGACGGTGAAGACCTCGGTGAAGAGGTATTCGGCGCCGAACGAGGCGATAGCGGCGGTGATCGCCGCCGCGAGGATGACATTGCTCCGGAAGCCTTCCAGCGCCGAGATCAGCAATGTGAGGTAGACGAAGGTGACGATGCCGAAGCTCGCCACCTTGAGGTGCAGGAGCGCGACATAGGCCAGCGAGCCTGCCAGCATCAGGATTGCGCCGCCGGGGCGTCCGCCGGTGAACTCGGCCCGGGCGCTGGCTGCGACTCCGCCGGCCGCGCGCAGCCGCAGAAAGCCACGGGCCATGACAACCAGGCAGCACATGATGACGATGGCGGCGGTCCATTTCGGTACCGGGCCCGAGCCGAGGGGCTCGAAACTGCCGGGGGGCAAGCGGGAGGCCTGTACGAAAAACACGGCGCAGATCCCGGCCACGAGGGCAGAGACCCCGATCTCGGTCAGGGGGCGGTGGTCCATGTCGGTATATTCCGGAAAACGGGCACCCGGCCCGAAGGCCGGGCGCGGGTCACGTCACTTCTGCGCGGCGAGCTTGGCGATGGGCTCGATCGCGGTCCAGGTGTCCTCGAGGTCCTTCTGAAGCGCCTCGCCGCTCAGGAAGATGTCGGCGAACCCCTTGCTTTCCAGGAATTCCTGGTAGCGTTCGGTCTTGGTCGCAGCCTCCATCGCAGCGGCGAACCCGTCGATCGCTTCTTGCGGAGTGTCCTTGGGGGCGAAGACCCAGGATTTTACGCAGAACTGCATGTCATAGCCCAGTTCCTGCATCGTGGGCAGGTCGGGCAGAGCACTGAACCGCTCGGCGCCGGTGTAGGCCAGCGGCTTGATCTGTGCTTCGGGGTTCTCGGAGCCGTCAGGAAGCAGCGTGAAGTTCACCACCTCGGCTCCCGACAGCACCGTTGCGTTGGTCTGGGCGCCGGTGAGCGCAGTGAAGTTCGCCGTGCCGCCGCCGATCTGGACGAAGCGGAACTTGGCGCCCGGGTTCTGCTCTTGCAGCATGAGACCGGCCATATGGTTGATCGCGCCGAGGTTGGCGCCGAAGATCAGCGTGTCCGGCTCGTCCTTGGCCTTTGCCAGAAGCTGCTCGATCGAGTCGATCCCGCTGTCCTTGCGCACCATCGGCGCCAGGCAGAACTCGCCCGCGCCAGCGACCGGGGCGAAGTCGCGCCAGCCGAAATCGAGCGCGCCGGTGCCTTCGCCGCCCATCAGCGCGATGTGGATGATCAGGAAGTTGTAGCCGTCAGGCTCGGCCTCCATCACTCTACGCGAGCCGATGGAGTAATGGCCGCCAACATTGACGATGGTGATCGGCTGCGACAGCGCGCCGCTTTCCTCGGCCCCTGCTTGCAGTGTCCTGGCAACCTGGTCCGAGGTGCCCCCGGCATTGAACGGCACGATAAGCTTGATCGGTTTTTCGGGCCATTCGGCCGACGCCGTTCCTGCGGTCGTCATCAGTGCTGCGGCGGCGAATCCCAGTAGTTTCTTCACGGTCCAGTCCTCCCGAGGTCTATCATAATTTATGACTTATGATGTGTTTTGTATTTGCGGGCTCTATCTTATGGGTTAAGCCTTAATCGCGCAAGACTGTTTAGCGAGGTACTTCAAATGCGCCGACCCAACGTTCTGCTGGTGACCGCCGACCAGTGGCCCGGCGCGCTTCTGGGCTGCGCGGGACGCGAGGATATCGACACGCCGACGCTGGACCGGATCGCGGCGAACGGCACCCGGTTTCCGAACGCACATTCCGAATGCCCGATCTGCATCCCCGCGCGGCGTAGCCTGATGACCGGAACCTCTCCGCGCGTGCATGGCGACCGCGTGTTTCAGCCCGCGCTGGAGAAGCCCGATCTGCCGCACCTTGCGCAAGTGTTCCGCGACGCGGGCTATCAGACCGGCGCGGTCGGCAAGCTGCATGTCTATCCGCCGCGCGACCGGATCGGTTTCGAGGAGGTCGTCAGCTTCGAGGAAGGCCGCCCGCAGTTGGGCGGGCCGGACGACTGGGAGATCTGGCTCTCGGACCGGGGGCAGGCCGGGCTGGGTTATGCGCATGGCATGTCGAACAACGGCTACGAGGTCCGGCCCTGGCACCTGGCCGAGGACATGCATCCTACCGTCTGGCAGTCGCGGCAGATGTGCCGGATGATTCAGCGGCGCGACACGACGCGGCCTCAGTTCCTGTACCTGTCCTTCAACTTCCCGCATCCGCCCATCGTGCCGCCGCAGTCTTATCTGTCGATGTACGCAGGCCGCGAGATGCGCCCGGCGGTGCAGGGCGACTGGACGGGGGATCTGCCCCCGGCGCTGGACCGCGTGCGGCGCTCTTGGCCCGAGTTGTCCGCCGAACGGCTGGCTGAGGTGCGCCGGGCCTTCCATGCGCAGTGCACGCTGATCGATCACCAGTTGCGGATGGTGATCGGCACGCTGCGCGAACAAGAAATGCTGGATGACACGGTGGTCCTGTTCACCAGTGACCACGGCGACATGCTGGGCGATCACGGGCTCTTTGCCAAACGCGTGATGCTGGCGGGCTCGGTCGGCGTGCCGATGTTGCTGATGGGGCGCGAGGGATGCGAGAGGGTGGCGCAGGGCGTCGATGATCGGCTGGCCTGCATGGCCGACGTGATGCCGACGCTGCTTGACCTCGCGGGGCTGCCGGTGCCGGAAAGCTGCACCGGGCGCTCGCTTCTGTCTGCGTCGCGCGAGACGCTCTATTGCGAGGCGTTGGAAGGGCAGACCGCGATGCGGATGCTGACCGACGGGCGTTGGAAGCTGATCTGGTACCCGGCGGGCAATCGTTTCCAACTTTTCGACCGGCAGAACGATCCGGACGAGGTTCGGGACCTGTCAGCCCTGGCCGAGCATGCCGGGACGCTGGCGCGCCTCAAGGCGGCTCTGGCCGCCGAGCTCTACGGCGAGGATCTGGATTGGGTCCGCGATGGCGAACTTGTGGGGCTGGAGGCCGAGCCGGTCTCGGGCGGGCCGGGGCGCGATCTGAACGGTCAGCGCGGGTTGCACTATCCGCAGCCGCCGAAAGGCGATCCGGGCAAGGTGGTCGGTGCGCCCTGACGCCTAGCTGACTGCGCCTTGCCCGGCGATGATCTCTTCGACCAGCGCGACCATCCGTTCGCCTGCGGGCATCAACGGGCTGTCACGGCGCCAGGTGACGCCGCCCTCGCGCATCGGCATGTCGTCCGTGGTCGCCACCGGCGCTATCTCGGGATAGGCGAGGGTGTGGGTCCGCGACAGGAACCCGAGCATCCGGCTGTGGCGCAGGATGTTCGACATCGCCCGGACCGAGTTCGTCTCGACCGCCGGGATCGGCATCTGAACGCCGGCCTTGCCAAAAAGCCGCCGCAGAAGCTGCCGCCCGAACGTCGAATCCTGGGTCATGACCCAGGGTTCCTCGGCCAGCTGTTCCAGCGTCTTGGGTGGCCCCTGATGAATCGGATGGTCGGTGCGGGCGATAACCAGCATCGCCTCCTGGAGCAGGATCCGGGTTTCATAGGCTGCGCCGAAGTGCGGGTCGGCGACCGAGGCGAAAAACATGTCCAGTTCGCCCGCATCGAGCCGCGCGCGCAGATCGTCGTTGAGCCCGACGACAAGCTGGATACGCAAACCCGGCTGTTCCTCGTGCATCCGCGCAACGGCAATCGGCAGCAACTCGTGAATCCAGTCGGGGCCGGTGCCGACCCTCAGCACCCCGCCCGAGCCGGTGCGCAGCGCGTCGATCCCCGCGGTCAGTTCCTCGGTGTTCTTTTCCAGTGTGCGCGCGTAGTCCAGCAGCAACTCGCCATAGGGCGTGATGTTGAGCGGCCGTGTCGAACGGTCGAAAAGCTGCACGCCCAGCTGTTTCTCGAGCTTGCCGATCGCCTGCGTCAGCGCTGGCTGCGAGACGCCCAGAAGCTGCGCCGCCGCCGTGAGATTGCGGGTCGAGCAGACCGCCTGGAATTGCGGAAGGCCGGTCAGTTTCACGCGCCGCCCCCTTTCGCGGGTGCGCTGGTATCGATCTGTCTGTCGCCCACGGGGCCTCGCCGATTTGTGCGTGCGGGACGCTGTTTACACCAGTTTCGCGCGAAGTCCCAACCGCAAACCGCTGTTTCGACTGCAACTGTGGTCGGACGGATCTCTTCGCTCATGGTTTCGCTGCCCGCAGGCTGGCCCGCAGCGCCTCGGTCGCGGCGGTGTCCGGCACCGGCGGCGTGCCGGTCAGCACGACGCCGAACAGGGTCTCGACTTGCGCGGCGCTGTAGCGTTCCAATGCCACGTCCTCGGCCACGCGCATCGGGTCTCGCGTCAGGGGATCGCCGTATCCGCCGCCTCCGGGCGTCTCAACGTGAACCCGGTCGCCCGGGGAAAGTGGGATGTCCTGTTCCTTCGACAGATGTGGCGGGACATGGGCCTCGCCACCGCGCCAGACCGTCACCCGGTTCGTCGCGCCATCCTGCCCGCCGAGCGCGCCTTGCGGGCCGAAACGCCCGTGGTCCATGACGAAGCTCGCCTGAGCATTGCCGCGCCGCAGTTCGACCTCGTAGTCCAGCCCGAACCCGCCTCGGTGCCTGCCAGCCCCGCCGGAGCCCTCGCGCAGGGCATAGCGGCGGTAGAGTACCGGGAAGGCCTGTTCCATGATCTCTACCGGCGGAGCCTTTGAGATACCGATGGTCGAACAGCCGTTGCTGAGCCCGTCGTGGTCCGCATTGCCGCCGTAGCCGCCGCCCGACAGCTGGTACATCACGAAGTCGCGGCCCCGTGCCGGGTCGTAGCCGCCGAGCGCGAAGTTGCCGCTGGTCCCGGCGGGGGCGGCGGTAACGCGGTCGGGCAGGGCCTGGACCAGCGCGGCGAAGACCGCCTCGGCGATGCGCTGGCTGACCTCCGCCGCGCAGCCCGAGACCGGGCGAGGGTAACGGGCGTCAAGGAATGTGCCCTCGATGCCGGTGACATGCAGCGGCTCGAACGCCCCGGCGCTGATCGGCACCTGCGGGAAGATGTGCCGCATCGCGAGGTAGACCGAGCTGAGCGTCGTTGCCCGGACCGAGTTCATCGGTCCCGCGCAGGGCACGGCGGAGCCGGTGAAGTCGAAGGTCAGCCCGTCGGCGTCTCGGGTGACCGCCAGCCGGATTGCCAAAGGCGCGTCCACCACGCCATCGCTGTCGATCCAGGCGGTGGATTCGAAGCGGCCCTCGGGGATCTGCGCGATGCAGGCGCGCATTTGTTGGGCGGCGCGTGTCCGAAGCTCGGCTATCGCCTCGGTCACGGTGGCGTCGCCGTAGCGGTCCATCAGCGCGGCCAGCCGCTCGGCCCCGACCTCCAGCGCGGCGGCCTGCGCCTGCACATCGCCGATGCGCTGGTCGGCGACGCGGATGTTGGAGCAGATGACGGCGTAGAGTTCCCTGTCCAACTGCCCCTGTTTGAACAAGCGAACCGGGGGCAGGCGCAGTCCCTCCTGCTCGACCGCCGTGGCAGAGGCCGAGAACCCGCCTGGCACCGCGCCGCCCGTGTCGGGCCAGTGGCCGGTGTTGGAGAGCCAGCAGTAGAGTTTGCTTCCGCGATAGAACGGCCGGGCGAAGCGCACGTCCATCAGGTGCGTGCCGCCCAGGTAGGGGTCGTTGACGATGTAGACGTCGCCGGGCTGAGGCGCGGCAGCGCTGCCATCGTCGATCATGCGGATCAGGGTACGGGTGGACTCCTGCATCGTGCCGACAAAGACCGGAAGCCCGCCCGCGCCTTGTGCAATAAGCGCGCCGTCCACGGCGTCATAGATCCCGTCCGAGCGGTCGTTGGCCTCGGCGATGACCGGCGAGAAGGCCGCGCGCGAAAAGGCCAGGTCCATCTCGTCGCAGACCTGTTGCAGCCCGGCCTGGATGACGGAAAGGGTGATCGGGTCGAGGCTCATTGCGCGCCTCCGATGGTGATGAGCAGGTTGCCCTGTGCGTCGGTCTCGGCCCGGTCGCCGGGCGGGATCAGTAGGGTGGTGTCCATCTGCTCGACCACGGCGGGGCCGGTCAGCACGGCATCGGCAGGCATGTGGTCGCGCCAGTAGACGGGCGTGTCGTGCCATTGCCCGACAAAGCGCACGGGGCGTATCGCGGTACGAGCGTCGTCGAGCGTCGCACGCCGCCCGGCGGGATCGATCAGCGCCGATAGGTCCGGCTCGGCCCGCGTGCCGATCACCGAGCAGTTGGCATTCACGACCGTGGCGCGGATCTCGGGCAGGCGGACGCGGAAGCGCTGCCAGTAGGCCTGCTCGAACAGGGTCTGCAATTCGTCCGGCGTCACGTCGGAGCGGTCGAGGTCTACGCGCAGCAGGTGGGTCTGGCCGATGAACTGCATGTCGACGCTGTAGATTTCACGCCGGGCGCGGATCTCGACGGTTTCCGCGTCGACCAGGCGGTGGCCCTCGGCAGCCTGCGCGGCGAAGACCTGCGCCAGCCGGTCCGGTTCGAGCGCGGAGACGGGGGTGTTGACGGTGCGTACGAAGTCGTGGCGCAAGTCGGCGACGACGCAGCCGATGGCGTTGGTGATGCCGGGCCTGCCGGGGATCAACACGCGCGGAATGCTCATTTCGCAAGCGAGGTCGCAGGCGTGCAATGGCCCCGCGCCACCGAAGGCGAAGAGCGCGAAGTCGCGCGGATCCGCGCCAAGCGACAGGGAGACCATGCGGATCGCGCCGGCCATTGTGGTGTTGGCCATGCGCAGCACTGCCTCGGCCGCGCCCGCGGCGTCGAGGCCGAGCGAGGTGCCCAGCTTCGCGAACGCAGGTTCGACCGCCGCGCCATTGCCGCCCGCGAACCGGCCGGCGTCGAGCCGCCCGAGCAGCAGGTTCGCGTCCGAGATCGTCGGTTCCGTCCCGCCGCGCCCGTAGCAGATGGGCCCCGGCGCCGCGCCCGCGCTCTCGGGGCCGACCTGCAGCAGCCCCGCCTCGGTTACGCGGGCAATCGAGCCGCCGCCCGCGCCGACCGTACGCACGTCGACCATCGGGACGTGGATCGGCATGGCGTATTCGAGCTCGATCTCGTTCGAGACCGAGGGCTGGGCGCCGCGGATCAGCGCCACGTCGGTCGAGGTGCCGCCCATGTCGTAGGTGATCAGGTTCGGGCATCCCGCGCGTTTGCCGATGTGTGCCGCAGCCATCACGCCCGAAGCGGGGCCGGACATGACCGTCTTGGCGGCCTCGTCCGCGACGCGCGCCGCCGAGACCATGCCGCCGTTGCCGTTCATTACCAGCACGTCGCCGCGATAGCCGCCACCCGCCAGTTCCTCGCGCAGACGGCGGACATAACGGGCCAGAAGCGGCTGCACGCTGGCGTTCACAGCGGCGGTTACGCCACGCTCGAATTCCCGGCTTTCCGAGAGCAGCGCGTGGCCGAGCGTGATGTGGTCGTTTGGCCAGATCGTGCGCAATAATTCCCCGGCGCGGCGCTCGTGCGCGGGGTTGGCGTAGGCGTGCAGGAAGTGCACCACGACCGAGATGCAGCCCGCGTGCAGCAGGCGCTGCCCGGCCGCCAGCACAGCGTCCTCGTCCAGTGGGATTACGATCTGCCCGGCGGCGTCCGTCCGCTCCGGCACCTCCAGCCGAAGGTTGCGTGGGATGACCGGCGTGAAGCTGCCGGTCATGCCATAGGCCTGCGGGCGGGTGCGGCGGCCAAGCTCCAGCACGTCGCGGAACCCCTGCGTGGTGATCAGGCCCGTGGGGCTGAGCTTGCGTTCAAGCACCGCGTTGGTCGTCGTCGTGGTGCCGTGCACGATCAGGTCGAGCCCGGCCAGTGAGACCCCGGCGGCTTCGAGCGCGCCCATTACCCCGAAGGCTTGGTTTTCGGGGGTGCTGGGCACCTTGGCGATGCGCACCTGGCCCGTCGCCTGGTCGAGCTCGACCAGGTCGGTGAAGGTGCCGCCCACGTCGACGCCGACCACCAGTCCGGAAGGCGTCTGAGTCATCGGCGGGCTCCGGTGAAAACTTGTTGGTGTGCAAATGATTTTCCGTTGATGGTGCGCTTGTCAACGATCCCGCGACCTGGTGACGGCTTTCCTCGGTGGCCAGAATTGTTAGATTGCGCGCATGAATTCGCTTCGCGCCTTGCCCCCGTTGCTGCTGTTGCCTGCCGGGCCGGCGTGGGGTCACGCGTCGGATCAGAGCTTCGTCCTGTTGCTGCCGACGGAGGTCTATATCTCGGCCGGAGTGGCGGCAGTGGTGGCGACGGTGCTGCTGCTTTCGGTGCTGCCCGCGCGGTTGGCCGAGGGTCTGTTCCGGCCCCTGCCGCTGGTTCGTGCGCGGCCGAGGGGCAGGGTGTCCGCCAGTTGTTTCTCGTTCCTGCTGCTGGTTCTGCTGATCGGAGCGGGGGTGCTGGGCACCCGCGATCCGCTGGAGAACCCGCTTCCGCTCGCGGTCTGGACCTTCTGGTGGATCGGCATGGTGGCGGCGCAAGGGCTGCTCGGGAACCATTGGTCGTGGACGAACCCGTGGACCGGGCCGCTGGCAATCAGCCGCGCGCTTGCAGGGCGACGCCCGATGCTGCGCTATCCGCGTAGGCTGGGTTATGCGCCCGCGATTGCCGCCTTCCTGGCCTTTGTCGCCGTGCTTCTGGCGCATCCCGCGCCCTCGGACCCGGCGATCCTGGCGCGGATGGTCGCTGTCTACTGGATGTGGGGGTACCTCGGCGGTCTGATCTTCGGCCCGATCTGGTTGCTTCGCGGCGAGGGGCTGACGGTGATGATGCGCGCCTATGCCCGGATGGGTCTGCTGGGGTTGCACCGGGGGCGGCTGGCCTTGGGCCTGAACGGCTGGCAGGCATTGCGGGGCAGGGTGGTTCCCATGGGAATGGCCTTGTTCGCTCTGCTGATGCTGGGCGGCGGCAGTTTCGACGGGCTGAACGAGACCTTCTGGTGGTTCGGCCTGATCGGGGTGAACCCCCTGGAGTATCCCGGGCGCTCCGAGGTGGTTGTACCGACCCTTCTGGGCCTATTGCTGGCCAATCTCGCGCTGATCGTGGGCTTCGCTGTCTGCGTTCGCGCCGGACTAGTGCTGGCGCGCTCGGGAATGGCGCTCGGGTACGCGTTTCGGCTGTTTGCACCCTCGATCCTGCCCATCGCGCTGGGCTATCACATCGCGCACTACCTGACAGCCTTTCTGGTGGACGGTCAGTACCTGCTGGCCTGGGCGACCGATCCGCTGCATCGCGGTTGGGACCTGCTGGGCCTGGGACCGCATCCGGTCTCGACCGGGTTCCTGAACCGGCAGGATACGGTGCGGGTGATCTTTCTGGCGCAGGCGGGGGCGGTCGTCGCAGGCCACGTGCTGGCGATCCTGATGGCTCACGCGCTAGCGGTCCGGGCCTTCGGCGACAGCCGCCGCGCCGCGCTGAGTCAGGCACCACTGGCCGCGTTCATGGTGCTATACACGTTGTTCGGGCTTTGGCTGCTGGCCTCTCCGCGTGCGGGGTGAACGTCTAGAAAGCCGTGGACAAGCCCACACGGCGTTCTGCAAACTGGAAACGCGGATGCGGGGTTTCCCCGCTACGACCTACGGGAGAGACCGAGATGACCACGAAACCGAACCTGCCGACCCGGCGTGGCGCGCTGAAAACCCTTGCCGCCGGCGCAGGCGCCGCCAGCCTTCCGCTCTGGTCGCGCTATGCGCAGGCGCAGACCTCCGAGCCGATCCGCATCGGCTTCCAGGTCCACCGCACCGGCATCGGCGCGGCATACGGCCGCTGGTACGACCGCACCACGCAGGCCGCCGTCAAGCTGATCAACGAGGCCGGCGGTATCAACGGTCGTCAGGTCGAGATCGTCGCCGAGGATGACGGTACCGACGCCAAGCGCGGTGCCGAGGTGGTCGAGAAACTCGCGACCCAGCACAATTGTGACGTCGGGTTCGGGACGCTCTTCAGTCATGTCGTGATCGGCTCGGCCCCCCGCGCCGGAGAACTGAAACTGCCCTATTTCGTTGTATCCGAGGGACATCACGTCGCCAGCGGCATGCTGAACCGCTGGACGCTCCAGCCCGGCATCACCGATGTAAAAAGCCAGGTACAGGCGATGGCGCCCTTCGTGGGCGACAACCTCGGCAAGAAGGTCACTATGATCTTCCCCGATTTCGCCTTCGGCCACGACCACCGCGATTACTTCACCGCCGCGATCGAGGCGCAGGGCGGCCAGGTGCTGGAGCACATCGCCATCCCGCCGACCGAGACCAGCTTTACAAAATACTTCCCGCGCATCCCGCGCGAGACCGAGGTCGTCTATCACGTCATGGTCGGCCCCGCGGTGCTGACCTTCGTCAAGGAGCTCGGCGAGTTCTTCGGCCCGTCCCGGCCGGAGATCTTCGGCTTCATCGACAGCCTCGAGGCTGTGAGCCTTGCCAGCCCGGGCCTCGAATTCCTCGAAGGCACCTACTTTTGGGAGGGGAACCCGCGCTACGCGCAGGCCGACCAGAGCAGCCACGACAAGTTCTTCCGCGAGCAGGTCGGGGTGGACGAGAACGGCGCCTCGGTCAGCGATCCGGACGACGTATCGACCTATGCCCACATGTTCGGCTGCTGGGAGACGCTTTACGTCATCAAGAAGGGCATGGAGACCTGCGGCTACCAGGGGCCGGCGGAACGCGCCGCGCTAGTCGAGGCCGTTGAGGGCATCGGCGACATGGAGCTTTCGGACCAGCACCCGCAGGGCGCCAAGCGGTTCAACGGCAAGACGCACCAGGTCTTCGGACACCAGTACATCAGCCAGGTGCAGGAGGGGAAACTGATCAAGGTGCACACCACCTCGATCGAGGACACACTCTACCCGGACGAGGTGGACTACACCACGCAGTCGCTCTAGCCGCATGGGGCAGGGCGCATCGCACGACAGCTGGTCCGAGGGCGAAAGCTATGACGCGTACATGGGGCGCTGGAGCCGCCGCGTCGCTGCGCGGTTCCTCGACTGGCTGGACCAGCCGCCGGGGCTCGACTGGCTCGACCTCGGCTGCGGCACCGGCGCGCTGAGCGCGGCTGTGCTGGAGCGCGCCGCCCCTGCCTCGGTGCTGGGCGTCGATCCCTCGGCAGGGTTCGTCGCCCATGCGTCGGCCAGCATCGACGATCCTCGCGCGCGCTTCGCGGTGGGAGATGCAAACTCGCTGCCGCTGGGCGAGGACACGGTGGATGTTGCCGTGTCAGGGCTGGCGCTGAACTTCATACCCGACCGACCCGCGGCGCTCGCAACTCTGGGCGGCGCGGTGCGGCCCGGCGGCACCGTGGCCTGCTATGTCTGGGATTACCCGGGGCAGGGTATGGGCATGATCTCGGCTTTCTGGCGTGAGGCGGCCAGGCTGGACGCGCGCGCTGGCGAACTGGACGAGGCGCAGCGCTTTCCCCATGCCACCCGCCGGGACTTGATGCAGGATTTCACGAACGCCGGGCTTGAAGGCGCCGACAGCACGGCCATCGAGATCGAGACTGTGTTCGATGATTTCGACGCCTACTGGCGCCCTTTCACCCTGGGCGCCGGTCCCGCGCCGGGCTACCTGGCCTCCTTGCCCGCCGACGAGGCTGACACGTTGCGCGAAGCGGTCAGGGCGACGCTTGGCGGGGGTCCGATTACCATGACAGCACGCGCATGGGCGATCCGCGCGCAGGTCGCCGGCTGAGGGGGAAGACGCGCCGCATGGAATTTGGACCCTATCTTCTTCTCGCCTCGCTGGAAGGCGCGGTGACAGCCGCTGTGCTGGCGCTGACCGCTGTGGGCCTGAGCCTGGTCTTTGGCGTCATGCGCGTCGTTAACGTCGCGCATGGCGAGTTCTTCATGCTGGGCGCCGTTCTGGCCTGGTGGATCGCCACCACCGTCGGCGGGCACCCGGCGCTGGGCTTCGCCGTGGCGCTTGTGGTGGCGCCGCTGCTCGTCGGCGCGTTGGCCGCGCTTGCGGACATGACAGTGCTGAAGCGCGTGGACTATGACCCCGAGCGAACCATCGTCGCCACCATCGGTCTGCTCTACATCATCCAGCAGGCGACGCTGATGACCTATGGCCCCGAGGCGCGGCCGGTCGAGCCGCCCTTCAATCACCGCCTCGCGATCCCCTGGATCGAGAAGGTCGAGGGCAGCTGGCAGTTCTATTATCCGTGGGGCCTCAGCACGACCAGCTACAAGCTGGCGGTGATCGGGGCTGCTGTCGTGGTGCTGCTGGGTGTTTGGGCCCTGTTGGCGCGTACCAGGATCGGGCTGGTGATGCGGGCGACGCAGCTTGATCGCGACATGGCGACAGCCTTCGGCATCCCGGTGGAGCGTGTTTATGCACTGGTGTTCGGCCTTGGCGCGGCGCTGGCGGCGCTGGGCGCGGTACTGGTCGTGCCGATCCAGCAGGCGCATTACCTGATGGGGGGCGATCCGCTTCTGCTGTCCTTCATCGTCGTCATCATCGGCGGGCTCGGCAGTCTGCCGGGCACGGTGGCGGCGGCGGTGCTGATCGGGCTGAGCGACGGGATCATCTCGGTCTTCTTCTCGCCGACGCTGGCCAAGATCATCGCGACGCTGCTGGTGGCGTTGGTGCTCGTGTTCCGGCCGCAGGGCCTGTTCGGGACCCGCGCCGCATGAACGAGGGGGTCGCAAAGTCCGCCGCGCTGCATGTCGGCCTTATCGTCGTGCTGGCGGCGATCCAGTTCGTCCTGCCCGAGTATCACCAGGGGAACCTCGCGCGGATCATGGTGCTGGCGGGTTATGCCGCCGGGTACAACATCCTGTTCGGATATACCGGGCTGCTGAGCCTCGGCCACGCGTTGTTCTTCGCGGCCGGCATGTATGGCATGGGCCTGTCGATCCGGTTGCTCGACTGGGCACCGGCGCCGGCGTTGCTGGCAGGGCTGGGTGCCGGGGTCGTGGTGTCGTTGGTGATCGGCGTGCTGGCGCTGCGCACGGCGGGTGTCGCCTTCATGATCGTCACGCTGATGTTCGCGCAGGCCGGCTATCTGACGATCCTGCTGATGGGCGAGTACACCCGCGGCGACGAGGGCTTCGTCATCGGGCAGGCTCAGCGGGTGATGTGGGGGATCGACCTAAGCGACCCGGTCAACCGCTACTACGCCGCGCTGATCCTGTTCTCCGCCTGCCTGCTGATCACCCTGCGCCTGATGCGCACCCGCTTCGGCCGCGCCCTGATCGCGATCCGCGAGAACGAGGAACGGGCGCGGATGCTGGGCTATGACGTGGTGCGGCTCAAACTGGGTGCGGTGGTGATCTCGGGCACGATGTCGGCGGCCTCGGGTGCGGCCTATGGGCTGCTCTTCGGTTATGCCGGGGCCAGTTTCGCCAGCGTTCAGTATTCGATCTTCCCGCTGCTCTGGGTACTTCTGGGCGGCGCAGGCACGGCGCTCGGCCCGTTCATCGGTACGCTCTTCATGTTCTACCTGATCGACCTCTCCAGCGGGCTGACCACCGCCTACATGCTGGTCGCGGGCGTGGTTCTGGTGCTGGTGACGCTGTTCGCGCCACAGGGCCTTGCCGGGGAACTGCGCCGCCGCGCCTGGGGGTGGCTGCCATGAGCCTTCTGCGCACGCGGGGCCTCACCAAGCAGTTCAACGGGCTGCACGCGGTCGAGGACGTGGATTTCGATCTGCCGGAAGGCGAGGTGCGGGCGCTGATCGGGCCGAACGGGGCGGGCAAGACCACCTTCGTCTCGATGCTCTGCGGGCGGATCTGGCCGACGCGCGGCACGGTGGAATTCGCGGGCCGCGATGTCTCGGCCTTGCCCGCGCACAAGCGGATCGCGCTGGGGATGGCCTACACGTTCCAGATCACTTCGGTCTTCCCGCGCCTGATGGTGGCCGAGAATGTGGGCCTGGCCGCGCGCCGTGTCCGGCTGGAGGGCGAAGCGATGCGGGTCGCACAGGCGCTGGATCGCGTCGGGCTGGGCGCGCATCCGAAGGTGTTGGCGGGGGATCTGAGCTACGGCCACCAGCGTCTGCTGGAGATCGCAATGGGGCTGGCGCAGGAGCCGCGCCTGCTGATCCTCGATGAACCCACTCAGGGCCTGACCGACGCCGAGATCGATGCCTTCAAGACGTTGGTGCGCGAACTGAAGGCCGAGACCACCATCCTGCTGATCGAGCACAACATGAGTGTCGTCATGGACGTCGCTGACAGCGTTACCGTTCTGGATTTCGGAAAGGTGCTCGCCGAAGGCCCGCCCGAGGCGATCCGCGCCGATAAGGCCGTGCAGGCTGCCTATCTGGGAGCGCCCGCCTGATGCTGGAACTTCAGGGCGTGGGGGCCGGATACGGGCAGGCGCAGGTGCTGCGGGATCTGTCGCTGACCGTTCGCGGCGGGGAGATCCTCTGTCTTCTGGGCCGCAACGGTGCTGGCAAGACGACGACGATGAAGGCGGTCATGGGGCTGCTGCCGCTTATGTCCGGCAAGGTACTGCTGGATGGGGTCGAGGTCAGCGCTCTGCCGCCGCACCAAGTACCGCAACAGGGGCTGGGCTATATCCCTCAGGGCCGCCGCCTGTTCGGCGAGTTGACCGTCGCGCAGAATCTTGAGGTCGGACTGATGGCGCGTGGCGCTGGGGCCGAGGTGCGCGAGCAGGTGCTAGACCTGTTTCCGCGCCTGCGCGAACGGCTGAAGCAGCGGGCGCAGACGCTGTCGGGGGGCGAGCAGCAGATGCTGGCGACGGCCCGCGCTTTGTGCCTGTCGCCCAAGGCATTGCTGCTGGACGAGCCGACCGAGGGGCTGCAACCCTCGATGATCGACGCGATCCGGCAGGTGATCGTACAGATGCGCGATCGCGGCGTCGCGGTGCTGTTGGTGGAGCAGCGGGTCGACGCGGTGCTCTCGGTCGCGGACCGTGTGGCATTTCTTGAGAATGGACGCCTTGCGCAAGTGATGCCCGCCTTGGACCTGCGCGCCGACCATGCGGTGATCGACCGCTACCTGGGCGTCTAGACCAGCTTCCTGAGCAATTGAAGAAACCGCCGTTGCTCGGACCTGGTCAGCGGGGCCAGGGTGCGCGCGGTGATCTCGGTGGCCTGGATCGAAAGCTCATCGAAGAGCTGGCGGCCCTCTTCCGTTGGGGCAAGGTGGACCCGCCGCATGTCCTCGGGGTCGGGGCAGGCCGAGACCAGGCCCCGGCCGCGCAGCCGGTCCACGACGCCCTTGATCGTCGCTGCATCCATCGCGGTGGCCCGCCCCAGCGCGTTCTGAGAGGTTTGCCCCAACTCGCACAGCTTCGCCAGCGCGGCAAACTGGGTCGGTGTCAGCTCCGGTATGCCCTCAGCGAAGATGCCCACGTGCCGCTGTTGAACGCGTCGCAGAATGAAGCCGACCTGGTCGTCCAGCCGGTAGCCCGTGGCGGTCTCGTCTTCGGACATCGCTCTTGCCTCTTTGGGATCGTTGACAGGTCAAGAAACCTGTCGCACCATCGTTTGTATACGAACAAATTCCGTGGTCCAACTGCGGGGAGGTAGGTCCATGGTCGCCTATGACAGACCGGGTGAGCTGCACGAGGCGCTGGCGCTGCTGGCGCGCGGTCCGATGACGATCGCCGCGGGCTGCACGGACCTTTTCCCGGCGACCGGCGCACGAGCGCTGGAAGGACCGGTTCTGGACATCACCGGTATTGCGGCGCTGCGGGGAATATCGCTCACGGATCCAGGGTTGCGCATCGGAGGGTGCACGACGTGGACAGATATTCTCAGGGCTGATCTGCCACCGGCGCTCGACATGCTGAAACAGGCGGCGGCCGAGGTCGGCTCGGTGCAGATTCAGAACGCGGGAACCGTGGCGGGCAACCTCTGCAACGCCTCGCCCGCCGCCGACGGCGTGCCCTGCCTGCTGGCGCTGGATGCCGAGGTCGAACTGGCCTCGACCGCTGGCACTCGGACGATGTCCCTGGCCGAGTTCCTGACCGGCCCGCGCCGCACGGCCCGCGCGCCTTCAGAGTTGCTGACGGCAGTGACGATCCCGGCCGAGGCGCTTGCTGGCGCCAGCCGGTTCCTCAAGCTTGGGGCGCGGCGCTATCTGGTGATCTCGATCGCCATGGTGGCGGTGCGGTTGGCGTGCGAGGCGGGGTGTGTTGGGGATGCGGCTGTCGCCGTCGGGGCGTGTAGCGGCGTGGCGCAGCGATTGCCCCGATTGGAGGCTGCGCTGATCGGCCAGCCCGTCGAGGGGCTCGCCGGACTTGTCCGAAACCAACTGATCGCCCCGGCGCTGAAACCTATCTCGGACGTGCGGGCAGATGCCGCCTATCGCGAGCGTGCCGCCGTCGAACTGGTCCGTCGTGCATTGAGCGACCTCGCAGAGGCGGAGGTGCCCGCGTGAACCGCCCGGTCGGCCTGCTGCGCCTTACGGTGAACGGCCAGACCCATGCGCTGCCGCTGGCCCCTGGCCGACGGCTCTCGGAGGTGTTGCGCGAGGATCTGCGCCTGCGCGGGACCAAGGTCGGCTGCGATGCCGGGGATTGCGGTGCCTGCACGGTGCTGCTTGACGGCGCGCCGGTCTGCGCCTGCCTGACGCCCGTGGCGCAGGCGGCGGGGCGCGAAGTGACGACCGTCGAGGGGCTTTCGAGCGAAGGTCTCTCGGCCCTGCAACAGGCGTTTCACCGGCATGGCGCTGCTCAATGCGGGATCTGTACCCCGGGAATGCTGATGGCCGCGACCGCACTGCTGCGGGACACTCCCGCACCTAGTCGGGCCGAGGCCGAGGCGGCGCTGGGTGGGGTGCTCTGCCGCTGCACGGGATATGCGAAGATCATCGATGCGGTGGTTGGGGCACCCGTTGCCAATGGGCCTGAGGGAGCCGTCGGTGCAGCGCTGCCGAGGCTCGACGGTGTTCCCAAGGTGACGGGAGAGGAGGTCTTCGGGGCGGACGTCGTTCCCGAGGACGCGCTGCTGGTCCGCGCGGTCCGCTCGCCGCATCCGGCCGCCGGGTTCGCCTTCGGGGATATCGCGGCATGGGTGTCGGCGCAGGGCGGCGGGCTGCATGTCTTCACGGCCGCAGACATTCCCGGAGAGAACCGGTTCGGCGTGATCCCGGATTGCGTGGATCAGCCGGTGCTGGCTGAGACGACGACCCGCTTCCGGGGCGAGGCCGTGGCCTTGGTCGCGGGCCCGGCGGCGCTGGTCGAGGCGGTCGACCTCACAAGTTTCCCCGTGACATGGACACCACTTCCGGCGCTGCTCGACATGGCGCAGGCGCAAGGCTTCGCGCCGCTGCATCCGCATCGCCCGGACAACCTTCTGATCGCGGGGCGTGTGCGGCAGGGAGACGCAGCAGCGGCGCTGTCCGCTTCGGTCCATGTCAGTGACGCCGAGATCGAGACCGGTTTCGTCGAGCATGCCTATATCGAGCCCGAGGCCGGGGCCTCGTGGATGGAGGGAGACACGCTCGTGATCCGCGCCTGCACCCAGGCGCCGGTGATGGACCGGGATTCAACGGCGTCGGTGCTGGGATTGACGAAGGAAAGGGTGCGGATGATCCCGACCGCTGCGGGCGGGGGCTTTGGTGCCAAGCTGGATCTCTCGGTACAGCCGCTGATCGGGCTCGTGACGCTGAAGACCGGGCGGCCTGCACGGATGATCTTCTCGCGCCCCGAGTCGATGGCGACCAGCACGAAGCGGCATCCGGGGCGGATGCGGGCGCGGATCGGCGCGGATGCCGATGGGCGCATCACGGGCATGGTTTTCGACGGGGATTTCGACACCGGGGCCTATGCAAGCTGGGGGCCGACGGTGGCGGTGCGGGTGCCGGTGCATGCCTCGGGGCCGTACCGTACGCCAGCCTACCACGCCGAGGCGCGGGCCTGGCACACGAACAACCCGGTGGCCGGGGCGTTTCGCGGTTTTGGCGTGCCGCAGGCGGCAGTGTTGCAGGAGGTGCTTTACGACGATCTGGCATTGGCCTTGGGCATGGACCGGCTGGAGTTCCGGTTGAGGAATGCGCTTGGCGATGGCGACCGTAGCACCTGCGGGCAGGTCCTTCATGGTGTGGGCATACGCGAGTGTCTTGAGGCGCTGCGCCCGAACTGGCGGCGGGCTCTGGCTGCGGCGGGGCCGGGGCGCGGCGTCGGTATCGCCTCGTGCTGGTACGGCTGCGGAAACACGGCGCTGCCCAATCCCTCGACGGTGCGCGTGGGGATCACTGCCGACGGACGACTGCGCCTGCACCAGGGGGCGAGCGACATCGGGCAGGGCGCGAACACGGTTGTCACCCAGCTTTGCGCCGAGGCGTTGGGTCTGCCGGTCGAGCGGTTCGAACTGGTCGGCCCCGATACGGCGCTGACGCCGGACTGCGGCAAGACCTCGGCCTCGCGGCAGACCTACATCACCGGCAAGGCGGCGATGCTGGCGGGCGCGGCGCTTAGGGCGCAGATCCTGGCATTGGCGAACACCGGGCCCGAGGCGCGGATGTCCCTAGAGGGCGGCAAGCTTCGGGTCGAGGATGCGCGCGGCGGGCGCGAGCTGGCACTCTCCGATCTTCCCGTAGATGCGAACGGCTACGTGCTGGCCGCCGAGGAGAGCTATGACCCGCCGACGGGCGCGCTCGATGCGGACGGGCAGGGCGTGCCCTATGCGGTCTACGGCTATGGCGCGCAGATTGCCGAGGTCGAAGTGGACCGGGCGCTCGGCACGGTGAAGGTGCTGCGCGTCACCGCCGCCCATGACCTCGGCCGGGTGGTGAACCCGCTACTGGCCGAGGGACAGGTGCATGGCGGTATCGCGCAGGGGCTCGGGATGGCGCTGATGGAGGAATATGTGCCCGGCGTAACCGAGAACCTGCACGACTACCTGATCCCGACCACCGGCGACATGCCCGAGATCGAGACGATCTTCATCGAGAAGCCCGACCCCGAGGGGCCGATGGGCGCCAAGGGGTTGGGCGAGCATGTGCTGATCCCGACCGCGCCGGCGATCCTGAACGCCATCCGCCATGCTTGCGGCGCGCGGATCACGCGCCTGCCCGCGCTGCCGCACCGGGTTCTGGCCGCGATCCGGGCGGCGGAGGAAGAACAATGAGCCTGCCGGAACGAGACAGCCGCCCCGAGAAGATCCGCTGCGATGCCTGCCCGGTCATGTGCTATATCGCCGAGGGACAGCTCGGCGCGTGCGACCGTTACGGCAACCAGGGCGGCAGGATTGTGCGCTGTGATCCCCTGACCCTTCTCGACCGCCGGATCGCCGCGGGTGACGAGGTCCGCCCGTTCCTGGCCTGCGAGTGGGACGGCGATGTATTCGGCGCCGAGAACCTCGACGTGACCGCCATCGGCGCGGGCACCACCTATCCCGATTACAAACCCGCCCCGTTCATCGTCAGCCGCGCGATCGAAGGCGTGGATTTCGTGACCGTCGTGACCGAGGCAATCTTTTCCTACTGCGGGGTGAAGGTGAAGATCGACACCGACCGGCATCTCGGCCCCGAGGCCGCCTGGGTCCGCGCCGAGGGCGAGATCGTCGGCCATGTCACCACCGCCGAATATGGCTCGCAGATGCTGTCGCTTGGCGGGGTGGAGCATCTTACCGGCGGCTCCAAGGCCGAGGGGCGGGTGACCTGCGACGTGCTGATGCGGCTGTGCAATCGCGAGGCGGTCACGCTGAGCATAGACGGTGGGGCCAAGGTTGTCGTCCAATCCGGTGAGCCACCCATCGTTGATGGAAAGCGCGAGGAACGTATGCGCGTCGGCTGCGGCTCGGCCACGATCGGCATGTTCGCCTCGCAATGGCACGGGCTTGTGGACGAGGTTGTCGTTGTCGACGACCACATCACGGGTGTCGTCAGCGAGCACCAGGCGGGCAAGGTGCTGGGCTGGCCGGACACCGGCATCCGCATCAAGGGCCGCCGCTCGACCCCTGGGCGATATTTTCAGGTGGCGAAACCGGGGCTGGGCTGGGGCGGCACGGATATCGAGGATCCGCTGACCATCCTGGGCGATTGGAACCCGAAGAAGGGCGCGCGGCCGGGCTTGAGCCTTCTGATGGTTTCGACAACGGGCGAACAGCACGGGTTCTATGTGCTGGACGAGGATCTGGTGCCGCGCCCCGCGCCGCTGCCAGAGGCCTTGCGCGGAACCGTCGATCTGATCGCCGAGAACTGCGAGCCGGCGCTGTGCACAGTGATGTTCATGGGCGGCGCTGGCGGATCGTTGCGTTCGGGCGTGACCAGGAACCCGGTGCGGCTGACCCGCTCGGTCCAGGCGTTGAGGACCAGCGTCAGCTGCGGCGGCGCGCCTGCCTGGGTCTGGCCCGGTGGCGGAATCACGATCATGGTCGATGTCGCGCGGATGCCCGAAGGTTCTTTCGGCTACGTGCCCACGCCGGCCATCGTCGCGCCGCTGGAGTTTCGCCTGCCGCGCGAGGACTTCCGGGCGCTCGGCGGCCACGACGAGGCGGTGCGCAGCATCGAGGACGTGCTGGAACGCGGTGGCGAGTACGGCGCTGACATGCGCACCCTGCGCTCTGCGGACAGGTGATCATGCAGCGGGCTAGCGCCGCCGTATTGCCGGATGGCCGGTTGCACCTGCACCACGGGCCCATCGACCTGATCCTCGGCGTCGATGGGCCGGGGCGGGATGCCGCCTTGCTCAGGGCATGCACCCGGTTCGAAACGGTTCTCGACGAACTCGCGGTGGAGCTTGCTGAACTGCGACGTCCAGTCACCGAAGATCCGAAGCTGACCGGTCCGGTCGCTCGCCGGATGCTGGCGGCGGTCCAGCCTTTCGCGCCAGACTTCATCACTCCGATGGCCGCCGTCGCGGGGGCGGTCGCGGACGAGATACTGGCTGCGTGCAAGGGTGAAGGCGTGACGCGCATCCATGCCAACAACGGCGGCGACGTGGCGCTTTGGCTGGCCGAGGGGCAGGCGCTTCGGGCGGCGGTGTTTGCCCCGGTGCCCGCAACCATGGAGATCCAGCCCGGGGACCGGATCGGGGGCGTTGCGACTTCGGGGCGCGGCGGGCGGAGCCAGTCGCTCGGAATCGCGGACAGCGTCACGGTGCTTGCAAAGACCGCCGCGCTTGCCGACGCCGCGGCGACGATGATCGCGAACGCCGTCGACTTGCCCGGCCACCCGGCTGTACGCCGCCGTCCGGCCTGCGAGCTTTCGCCCGACAGCGACCTTGGCACGCGGCCTGTGACTGTTCACGTCGGCCCGCTTTCCTCGGAAGAGGCCGCGCGGGCGTTGGACGCTGGGCTAACGCATGCCGAGAGGCTTCGCCGCGGCGGGCTGATCCAGGGTGCGGTGCTGGTGCTGGGCCGGGATCACCGCGTATCCGGCATCCTCCCGGTGGCAGCCGAGGCCGTTGTGTGACCTAGTCACCGTTCCCAACTCCTCCGCCGTGCTACCTAACCCTCAAACAAGATTCGAGGATTCGGATATGCGACTGTCTGCAATCACCGGTGGCGAACCGCACCGGTTAAAGGAGGTGTTCTGATGGAAACCGCCTTCACCCCTCTCGCCTCGCTCTTCGGCGGGACTCTGATCGGTCTTTCGGCCGTGCTCCTGATGTGGCTGCATGGCCGCATTCTGGGCGCTACCGGGATCACCGGAAGCCTTCTACGCTTCGACGACATGACCGACTGGGTCCAGAAGGCCCTGCTGGTCGCGGGGATGGTCACCGCGCCGTCGATCATCCTGGCGCTCACCGGGTCGTTCCCGACTGTCGAGGTGCCGGTCTCGACCGCGATGCTGGTCATCGGAGGCCTGATTGTCGGCGTCGGCGCCAGTTACGGCAGCGGCTGTACCTCGGGCCACGGTGTTTGCGGCAACGCGCGTTTCTCGGCTCGCTCGATGGTCGCGACCGCTACCTTCATGGCGACCGCGATCGTCACCGTTTTCGTCATCCGTCACGTGATCGGAGGCTGATATGAAACACCTATCCACCTATCTGATCGGCCTCGTATTCGGTCTTGGGATCTCTATCTCGGGCATGGCGAACCCGGCCAAGGTGCTGAACTTCTTCGACCTGGCAGGGACCTGGGATCCGAGCCTGATGTTCGTCATGGGCGGTGCGCTGGCCGTCGCGATCCCGGGCTATCGGCTGGTCTTCCGGCGAGCGTCCCCGCTTATGGCGCCGAAGTTCTCGCTTCCTACGAAGAAGGACATCGACCGTGAGCTGGTCGGCGGCGCTGCGCTGTTCGGCGTCGGCTGGGGGATCGCCGGTTTCTGCCCGGGCGGCGCGCTGCCGGTGCTTGGCACGGGCCGGACCGAGGTGTTCATCTTCATCGCTGCGCTCTGCGCCGGTCTGCTGCTGGCGCGGGTGCTGAAGGGGATGACCCCGACCCCGAAGCCTCAATCCAACTGAACCAGCGCACTCGGGCGGCGCTGGCCGCCCGGGTGCTCAATCTGGAGTTTGCGAGGTTTCCTCTGCGGGAACCTCGCCGCTGTGCCTCAGCGCCGCCATGGTGGCGAGCGGGCCGAGGATCTCGAAGACTATTGTCGTGGCGACGGTGATCGAAAGGATCGCGTCCCGGTATTGCGGCAATTGCTCGCCTGCCACCAGGGCCATGCCGATGGCGATGCCCGCCTGCGGCAGCAGGGCGGCGCCAATCCAGCGCCGGTGCACCGGGGGCAGTTCAGCCATCCCACCACCCATCCAGCCGCCGATCATGCGCGCGGCGCTCCGTAGCAGCACGAAGGCGATGACGAAGACCAGCACGTTTCCAAATTCTGCATAGTGGAAGGTCGCCCCCGCCAGGATGAAGAAGAGCAGCATGAACGGCCACTCGATGCGCTCGATCTCGTGGAAGGCGCGTTCATGGTGCCTGGCGAGGTTGGCCACGGTCGCTCCGGCGATCATACCCGCGAGCAGGAACGACAACTCGAACGCCAGCGCCAGACCGGCGCAGAGAAAGACCACGCCAAGCGCTTCGGCCTGCATCGGCTCTCCGGGACGCAGGCGGCCGGTCAGGTAGGCGGCCGGTACGCCAAGCCCGAACCCCAGCAGGATGGTGCCGGCAAGCTCGCGGAAGCCGTCCTGCAGGACGTGCCCTGCAGCGCCGCTGCCGTCGATCACGTTCACCGCCATCAGCAGAAGGCTGAAGGCGATCAGGCCCCAGGCGTCGTCGACGGCCACAATCCCAAGCAGCAGATCGGTAAACGGACCCTTGGCGCCAGATTGCACCACGACGTCGTAAGTGGCGGCAGGCGCGGTCGCGGTTGCGATCCCCGCCAGTACCAGCGCCAGCGCTAGAGGTGCGCCCGCCAGCCAGAGCCCCGCCGCCATGCCGGTGATCGAAACCATCACAACGCAGACCGAAACCAGCATGATCTCGCGTCCGTGCGCCTTGAGGCGTTCCGGCGTCAGGGCGTTGCCGAGCAGAAACGCCACCATCGTCAGCGCGGTGACCGAGAGAAGATCATACCAGTCCGCGACTTCGGGCGGCAGCAGGTGGAGCCCTGCGGGTCCGATGGCGACCCCTATCAGCAGCAACAGCGTCACCCGGGGCACCTTGGTGCGCCGCCCCAACGTGTCGGCGGCGACGCCCGCCAGGAAGACCCCGCCGAGCGTCAGCAGGACGGTATGCAGTTCCACTGCGCTATCCTCCGCCGCGCGGACCGGGAGCGTAGGACCAGTGCGCGTGCAGTGCCCGCAGCAGGTCGAGCCGGGTGACGATGCCGACCAGTCGGCCGTCGCTGGTGACCGGGAAGCGGCGGAAGTCGCGCTCCATAAAGCGCTGGGCGGCGGTGACGAGGTCGGTCTCGGCGTCGAGCGTCTCGACCTTGTCGGTCATGTAGTCACCGACGGTCCCGCTCCATTCCTGGTGATAGCTGGCATGGAGCGCGGCGCGGAAGCAGTCCTTCGCGGTGATGACGCCCGCCAACGCTCCGGCGGCATCCAGCACCGGCGCGCCGGAGACCTTGTGCGAGAGCATCGAGGACACCGCGTCGCCGATCGCAGTATCGGGCCGGAAGGTCAGCGGGTCGCGGGTCATCGCTTCGGAGACAGTGGCGTGACCGGTCATGGCTCGGTCCTCAGGCGGCGCGGGCAGCTGTCACAGGCCTCGCAGCCGGTACCGCCGCAGCTTCCCTTGAGCGGCGCGCGGCCCCGCATGACGCCCAGTGCGAGGCCGGCGACCGACAGCAGGATGATTGCCAGGGTCAGAAGAAATGTCGCCATGGCTACCTCCTATCCCGCCAGTTGTTCGGCGAAGCGCCCGGTCAGCACCGGGGCCGCACGGCCGTCAAACACCAGCCGAGAATCGAGACCAAGGCTTCCGGCCAGGTCCCGCGCGCTGTCCGCATCGAGCGTGCAGAGCGCGGTCGCCAGCGCGTCGGCTTCCATCGCGGTGTCGGCGATGACCGAGGCGGATTCAACGCCGCCCCGCACCGGCGCGCCGCTGCGCGGATCGATGATGTGGCTATAGCCGCGGCCACGCACCTCGTAGCCGTGCGGCAGGCCGCCGGAGGTGGCGATGGCGCGGCCGTCCAGCCGGATGACCTCGGGCAAGGGGCCTTCGACGGCGATCTGCCAGGGCCGGCCCGAGGGATGGCGGCCGCGGGTGGTGACCTCGCCGCCCATCTCCAGAGCGAAGTCGCGCAGGCCCAGTCCCGAGAGGGCTTGCGCCGCAAGATCAAGGGCGCGGCCCTTCGCAATTCCGCAGAGGTCGAGCGTGGTGCCTGTCTGGCGCTTGCGCAGACCATCGGGCGTCAATTCCAGGTCCGACATGCGTCCGGCGGGTCCGGCGGTGATCGGGCCGAAGCCATACCGCCCGACCACGGGGCCTACTGTCGGATCGAAGGCGCCATGGGTCCGAGCCGAGATGATCCGCGCTGCGTCCAGCACGGCTCGGGTATCGGGCGATATCGTCAGCCAGCGCCAAGCCTGTGCCCGGTTCAGGTAGGAAAGCTCCGAGTCCGGGCGCCACGGCGACATCGCCAGATCGATCCTGGCGACGACCCGCGCCACGGCGTCGGCAATCTCCCCGTCCGCTTCGAGCGAGACGAGGCGCCAGTAGCTGCCGAAGGCCTCACCCCCCGTCACCCGCGTTTGGGCGGCTTGCGCAGGCCAGGCGGCCAATGCGCCAGCGGCGGCGATCGAGCCCAGGAAACGACGTCGGTCCATGCGCATCATCTCAGCCTCCGAAATCATCGTAGAAGATCGTCTCGCTCTCGACCCCAAGGCTGTCGAGCATGGCGTTGACCGCGTCGATCATCAGCGGCGGCCCGCAGAGATAATACTCGCAGTCCTCGGGCGCGGGATGGTCCCGCAGATAGGCCTCGTGCGCGACCTGGTGAATGAAGCCTGTTCGCGCCTCGCCCGTGTCCCCGGGGGCGGGGTCGGACAGGGCCAGCACGAAGCGGAAGTTCGGGTGCGCCTTCTCGAGTGCGCGGAACTCGTCGATGTAGAAGGCGTCACTGGCGCTGCGCGCCCCGTACCAGAAGCTGATCTTCCGGGTCGAGCCTGAGCGCTGCAGTTGGTCGTGGACGATCGCGCGCAGCGGAGCCATCCCGACGCCGCCGCCGATCAGTACCATTTCTCGCCCGGTGTTCCTTGCGCCGAAATCCCCGAAGGGACCGGAGAGCACCACCCGGTCGCCCGGCTGCAGCGAGAATAGCCAGGAGGAGACCAATCCTGGCGGTACCTCCGGCCCTGCGCCCGGGGGTGGGACCGCGAGCCGGATGTTGAGCACGGCGCTTCCGCTATCGGCGGGCGTGTTCGCCAGCGAATAGGCGCGAGTTACCGGTTCGCCATTGGCAACGGTCAGCTTGCGCCAGCCTTGTTTCTCCCAGACCGGAGCGAAAGTATCGGGCACGTCAAGCGCGGTGAAGTCGAGCGCATAGGCCGGAGCTTCGACCTGCACGAACGCGCCCGCTCGGGGCGTGAAGTCCGCGACCTCGGGCAGGTCCAGCACGATCTCCCGGATCAGGGGGGCGAGCATGCTGCTGCGCGCAACGGTGCAGGTGAAGGTCTCGGCCGAAAGCATCTCGTCCGGCAGCACCACCGACAGCGGCTCGCGCACCACGACCTGGCAGGCGAGGCGCTGCCCCTCGCGCAACTCGGCCCGGCTGAGACGGGCCTCCTCGGTCGGCAGCGGCTCGCCCGCGCCGCCCGTGACCTGCACGCGGCAGAGCCCGCAGGTGCCCGCGCCGGCACATCCCGAGGGTATCGGGATGTCGCCGGATTGAAGGATACCAAGAAGTTTCTCTCCCGTGGTCCCGGGCAGTTGCTGTGTGCCGTTGATGGTGATCGTGACAGGACGGCTCGGCTGCATGACCCGGCGCGCGCCGATTACCGCGGCGGTGAGCAGCAGCACGATTGCCGTAAGCAGTACGGTGGAGAGCAGCACCTCGGTCATGGCAATGTCACTGTGGCGAAGGCGGTGAAGCCCATGGAGATCAGGCCAGTCACCACAAAGGTGATACCGAGGCCGCGCAGCCCCTCGGGTACGTCCGCATAGCGCAGGCGCTCGCGGATCGCTGCGAGAAGCGCGATGGCCAGCCCCCAGCCGATGCCGCTGCCAAGACCGAATACCACCGACTCGGCGAAGCTGTAGCGGCGTTCGGCCATGAACAGGCTGCCGCCGAGGATCGCGCAGTTTACGGTGATCAGTGGCAGGTAGATGCCCAGCGCCCGGTAGAGTGCCGGCGCATAGCGGTCGAGCGCCATTTCCAGGATCTGCACCACCGCCGCGATCACGCCGATGAACGCGATGAGCTTCAGGAAGCTCAGGTCTACTTCCGGAAGGCCCAGCCAGGCCCACGCACCCTCGATCAAGAGGCCGTTAAGGATTAGCTGGTTTATCGGGATCGTCACCACTTGCACGGCGATCATTGCTGCGGCCAGCCCCAGCGCGGTCTCGAGCCGTTTCGAGATTGCAAGGTAGGTGCAGATACCGAGGAAATAGGACAGCACCAGGTTGTCGGCAAAGATGGCGCGCAGGAACAGATCCGTCATCGCGCGCGCTCCGCCAGCGGGTATTCGTTCGGCTCGACCTGCGCGGTCCATCGGGCGCGGATCGCCCAGATCAAGAGGCCGAGGATGATGAAGGCTGATGGCGCAAGCAGCATGAAGCCGAGCGGTTGGAACCAGCCTCCGTCCAGCGCCGGGTGCCCGAAGAGCGTACCCTGGCCCAGCAGTTCGCGGACGAAGGCGACGATCATCAGGATCAGCGAATAGCCCAGCCCGTTCCCCAGCCCGTCGGCCATGCTGGACAGAGGCGGGTTGTGCATGGCGAAGGCTTCGGCCCGGCCCAGAACAAGGCAGTTCGTCACCACCAGAGAAACGAAGATCGACAGGCGCTGGCTGATCTCGAACGCGTAGGCCTGAAGGAACAGGTCAGTGACGATCACCAGCGAGGCGATGATGGTAATCTGCAGGATCAGCCGGATCTGTGGCGGGATCAGCCGGCGTAGCGCGCTGATGATACCGCTCGATGCTGTGACCACGACGGTCAGCGCCAGCGACATGGTCAACGCCGTCGTCATCGAGGTCGTCACTGCCAGCGCCGAGCAGATACCCAGCACCTGAAGCGTCACCGGGTTGTTGGCGACCAGCGGTTCTGTCAGCGTACGCCGGAGCGACATCAGAGCCTCCCCTCGGCCAGCGCGTCGAGTACCGGACCGTAGCCGTTCGGCCCCATCCAGAACTGAATCATGCCGCTGACCGCGTTGCTGGTGCGGGTAGCGCCGGTGATGCCGTCCACCTCGAATTCGGTGCTGGCCTTGCCGCGCACCACCGACAGCTTCACCTCGCCATCTTCACCGGCGATCTGCTTGCCGGGCCAGAGTGACTGCCAACCGGGATCCGCAATCTTAGCGCCAAGGCCCGGGGTCTCTCCCTGCGCCGTGATCGCCAGGCCTGCGACGGTGTTCAGATCGCCTTCTAAAGCGAGATAGGCCTCGATGACCGACTGGTAGCCCGCGCCGTAGATCGGCAGGATAACCAGCTCTACGCTGTCGCCCGATTTGAGCACGCTGATCTGGGCGAAATCCGGGCGGCTGCCGATCCCGGCGAAGTCCTGCTCCGGCGTAAGCGCGGTGCTGGTGTCCGCATCCTGCGCCAGCGCTTGCATGTCGGCCTCGGCCCGGTCGGTCCGCGTGGCCGAGGTTATGTCGACTACCAGCGTCTCCATCGTCTCGGCGCCGCTTTCGGCCAGCAGATCGGCGAGCGCGGGCATCGAGGCGATCAATTCGTCCAGCTTGGCCTGCCGCTCAGCCGCGAGGTTGGCGTCGATACGCGGCGACAGCATCACCGAAGCGCCCGAAACGACCACCGCGCAGATCGCTGAGACGATCACCGCCATCGCGATCGTGCGGCCCTGGCTGTCGGCGGGCAGGGCCATCAGCCGACGCCACAAGGTCAGCGGGTTCAGTTCAGCCATGACGCAGGCTCCTTCGATAGCGGGCGACCGAGATCGCGCCCTGGTCGATCAGCGGAGCGGCGATGGATGCGAGGAGGGTGGCGAAGACCGCCGCCTGCGGCGTGCCGCCCGAAACCAGAAGCGCCGCCAGTGCGCCGCCCAGCGTGCCATAGGCCCAGCGACCGCCCGGCGTCGCGGCAGAGGCGACTGGGTCGCCCAGTAGGTAGACAAGCCCGAAGGCGAGGGTTCCCGCTCCGGACGCTGCCCATGGATCGGCCCCAAGCAGCAGGCAGACCGCTGACCAGCCGAGCACTCCCGAGACGACGACTGCCGGCGGCAGTATCCCGGTTGCTAGCAGGATTGCTCCGGCCGCGACGCACCCCGCCAGCAGTTCCATGCCCAATGCCGGGTGCTCGATGCCAGGGAAAGAGAGGTAGAGAAACGCCAGCGCCGCAGTTCCGGCACCGAAGACGTTTCGGCCCCAGCCGCCGAAGATCAACTCGGCGATCACTGTGCCGAAGCTGATCGCGAGGATCACCTGCCAGAGCGCCAGCTCCGGCCCGGCCAGCACCGTCACGGCCACGGCGGTCACCGCGCCAGCGGGGGTAGGCGGCACACCCTGTAGGGCGCGGAACAGGAGTTGCCAGAGCGCGACGACTGCTAGGCCCGCGCCGAGGCGCAGCAGTGGTTCGGGCCCGGTACCGGCAACCATCCCGGCAAGTACCGGCAACGTCGAGGCGGCCAGAACCCAGCCGACCGTCTCTCGATTCCAGACGCCCCGGATCATGCGGCCTCCAGCATATCGAGGACGCGGCGCAGTGCTTGCGGAAGCCCGGCCCGGCCTCCGGCGGCGTAGTCCAGCAATGCGACGTCTTCTTCCAGCAGCGCGCGGCATCCCAGCCGGTCCGCGGTTTCGGCATCCCCCGAGCAGAGCGCGCGGATCAACGGCATTGCCGGGATCGCGGGGCCCAGCGCGAGGTCCAGCGCGCGTGTCGGAATGACGGCTTCGGGGCGCGCCTGCCGGTGATCCGCAGGCCAGAGGCTCCGCCGGCGCGGTGGTGGGGCGGGACGGTCGGGCAGGGCGGTGATCTGCCAGTGATGCCGCCCCAGGAAGCTCTGCCCCCGTCCGGAGATCGGCGAGCCGGAGATGAGATGCCAGTTGCCCTTTCGCATCTCTCCCACGGCAAGCGCCGCGAGCGAGGCTCCCCCGGGCACCCGCAGCAGCCGCGGATCCTCGAGCCCGGGGCCGGAGAGCGCGATGACCCGGTTGGCGGGGAGCGTGCCGGTTTGCAGCAAGTGCCCCAAAGCGACGACTTCCTGTGCGTGGATCTGCCAGACGCTGCGATCTTGCGCGACCGGGTGCAGGTGCTCGATGTGGGTGCCTGGCAGCCCGGCGGGGTGGACGCCGGAAAAGCGCGCCACGCGCACGCGGCCACGCTCGAGGGTGAGGGCGCCGCCCGGAGGCTGGCACAGGTAGACCGGCCCATCTGTCAGCAACTCCAGCGCCGCAAGCCCGCGCTCGAGCAGCGGCGCCGATCCGGCCAGCGCCGTGGGTATGTCCGCCGCCAACGGCTCGGTATCCATAGCGGTCACGAAGATCGCCCCGGGACGCGCGCCCGGGTCAGGCACACGCCCGAATGGCCTGGTGCGGAACGCCGCCCAGAGCCCGGAGGCCTGCATCGCGCCTTCGACCGCGCCCGCGTCATCGCCGCTGCTGTCGAAGGAAACCGGGGCAGGCGGCGCGTCGGTCGCCCTGATCTCGATCCAGGCCAGTCGGCGGCGGGCGCCGATCTCGATCCGTGCCACATGGCCCGCCATCGGGGCGGTGATCAGAATTTCGGGCCGGTGCCGGTCGCGAAACAGCGGCGCGCCCAAGCCCACCGCGTTACCTTCGGCCACGAGGACCTCGGGCCGCATTCCCGGATAATCGCTGCCAAGCACCCCTGCAGAGGCAACGTGGCGTTCATCGCCGATCGCCTGTCTCGGCGCACCGGGCAGGCGGATCTGCAAGCCGCGACGAATCCTGTGCTCCATAATGCCTTGTCCGAATCCCTTTTGCGGCACCTTGGGCAGCGGCGCCGTCCACCGCTTTGAGCCAGATCAAGGCCTCGCAGTCACGTGTGCCCTAGTCACTCGGTATACTGCCACCGGGGGTAAGCCATGAGATTTTCATTCTTTTCCTACCCCGCGATCCTCACTGCCGGGGTATTCGCGGCTTCAGGCGCGTTCGCGCAGCAGAACGCCGAATCCATTGTCGCGGAATGGGCCGCGTCTGCCCATGCAAAGGCGGACGCTGAGGCTTTCACCCATTGGAACGACGAGGGGGAGATTCCCGCGGAATGCGCGCTCTGCCATGCAGGTTCGGGCTTCCGCGACTACTACGGGCTCGACGGCAGCCCGGTGGGCGAGATGTCCGGCCCACATGCGATCGGTGGCGTGATCGACTGCGACACCTGCCACGCGGACGGGGTGGCGGCGATCTCCGAAGTCACCTTCCCTTCGGGCGTGGTGCTTCCCGCACCCGAAAACAACGCCACCTGCTTCACCTGCCACCAGGGTCGCCAGTCTGGTACCGGAATCGCCGGGGCGGTCGAAGGCATGGAACTCGACACCGTCAATGCGGATCTCGGGTTCATGAACCCACACTATCTGCTGGCGGCCTCGACGCTGCACGGGGCGCAGGCGAACGGGGCCTACCAATACGACGGCAAGTCGTACGCCGGCCGATTCGACCATGTCGAGGGTGTCGACAGCTGCACCGATTGCCACAGCCCGCACAGCCTGGAAGTCGCGCAGGAGGAGTGCGCCACCTGCCACAAGGTCGACGATCCCCGGTCGATCCGCGCCGGTGTGACCGACTGGGACGGCGACGGGGATTCCGGCGAGGGGCTGTCCGGCGAGATCGCGACGCTGCTCGAGCAACTGAAGCCCGCGATCATCACCTATGCGTCGGAGACCGCCGGCACGCCGATGGTCTACTCGGGCAGCAGCTATCCCTATTTCTTCATCGACACCGATGCGGATGGCGAAGTCGACGACGGTGAAGCCACCTTTCCGAACCGCTATGCCAGCTGGACGCCGCGGCTGCTGATGGCAGCCTACAACTACCAGTTCGCCGCCAAGGATCCGGGCAACTACGCACACAACCCGCACTACGTGCTGCAGGTCCTGATAGACAGCATCGACGATCTGACCGGCGAGGCGCCCGGCACACGTCCCTGAATTTGGGTCTAGTGGCGGTTAACCTGCTGCGGCCAGACCGGGGTCGGATGGACGGTTCCTGGTCGCGCGGGCGAGGGGGTGAGGCCAAGCGCGGCCTCGCGCCCAAGGCCGACCAGCACCGGCGCCATGTCCGCGCGCACCAGCAGACTCGCGATCATCATCGCATCTTCGTCCTCGCCTTTCGCGGTCAGGGCGAGGAACTGCGCGAAGACAGCCTCGTCCGCGCCGACGCAGCCGCAGCCGATCGAGTGTCGCATCAGGCCCCGGCGACCATGTTCGAGGATCAGGTTCAATACCCGTTCGAACGCGGTGAGGCTGGCGGTTGCCCGTCCAGCGCCAAGGCTCGACGAGGCCGACGCCCAAACCTGCGCCTGCCCCTCGGGACCGTCGCACCAGAGCCGTAGCCAGGTGACAGCCCGCGCCTCGCAGGGCGGCAGCGTGTCCAGCACGGCCACGGGCGCGCCGCCGCGGCGGGCTTCACGGTGGTCAGGGCTTCGGGACGTGTCGGTCGGAAAGGTCATGGCTCGCGCTCCAGGTTGCGTGAGTCATTTCTGACCAATTAACTCGGATATGTCAATTCCGACAAAATTAGTCATAAAAAAGGCGGCCGCATGTCGGGGATCCATGCGGCCGCAAGTTGGCAGGGTCGTAGTGGTTGTCAGGCGTTGGCAAGCGTCAGCGTCAGGAACCGCCGGGCGCCGTCGCGCTCGACCAGCAGCAGGACGCTTTCCCGGTCGTTCTTCTTCGCTGCCTCGATCACCTCGGAGAGCGCGTTGCTGTCAGACACCTCAGTCTGATTGACCGAAACGATCACGTCGCCAGGGCGCAGGCCGTTCTCGGCCGCCGGCGAGTTCGGCTCGACTTCGGTCACGGCCACACCGCCCTCTGCGCTTTCGACGCCGAGTCCAAGGTCGGGCAGATCGAACTTCGCGGGTGCGATCTGTGGTGTGGCCTCATTCTCGGCCGAAGCGGTTTCCATCAGCGCCGGGCGGATTTCCAGCGTCTGCCGTTCCTCGGCGCGCCAGACCTCGATCTCCGCTTCGGCGTCGATCTCCGAGGCCGCAACGGCGCGGGTGAGGTCGCGCACTTCGTCGATCTCGGAACCTTCGAAGGCGAGGATCACGTCGCCGGGCTTCAAGCCAGCAGCCTCGGCCGGGCTGTCGGGCATGACTTCGGCGACCAGCGCGCCGGTGGCGTCGGCAAGGCCCAGGCTTTCGGCGATGTCCTTGTCTACCGGCTGGATCGACACACCGATCCACCCACGCTGGACCATGCCGTCGTCCAGCAGGTCCGCGACGATCATCTGCGCTTGCTCGGCCGGGATCGCGAAGCCGAGCCCGATGTTGCCGCCCGAAGTCGACAGGATGGCGGTGTTCACGCCGATCACCTTGCCGTTCATGTCGAACAGCGGCCCGCCCGAGTTGCCCCGGTTGATCGCGGCGTCGACCTGCAGGTAGTCGTCATAGGGACCCGACCGGATGTCCCGCCCACGCGCCGACACGATCCCGGCCGTCACGGTGCCGTCGAGGCCCAGCGGGTTGCCGATGGCCACGGCCCAATCGCCGACGCGCACGGCATCCGAGTCGCCCCAGTCCACGGTTGGCAGGTCGCCTTCGGGTTCGATCTTCAGTACCGCGATGTCGATACGGTCGTCGGTGCCGACGACCTCGGCCTCGTATTCGGTGCCGTCATCCAGCACGACGCTGACCTTGCTGGCGCCGTCCACCACGTGGTTGTTGGTGACGATCACGCCGTCCTCGCTGATGATGAAGCCCGAGCCGAGGCCCTGCTGCGCGCGGCCGGGGGCGTCGGGGCGCGGCATCCGCTCTTCAGGGAAGAAGCGGCGCATGAACTCTTCCATTTCGGGGGGCATGTTGCCGAAGCCCTGGATACCATTCGCCTGCGGCGTGGCTTCGATCTCGCTGACCACGGCGACCACGGCGGGTTTGGCGGCTTCGACCAGGGGCGCGAAGCTCTGCATCGCGACGGGTGCCTGGGCATGGGCGGGCAGGGCCGGCAGGGTCGCCATCGGGGCAACGGCAACGGCGCTGGCCACGAGTACGGATTTTAGGGTCTTGTCGGAAGGCATGTTCGTCTCCGGCTGGTTTGCATCCTCCCCGTCTTCGGGGCACAGGTTGCAATCTGGGACGGCGATCTGTCGCCCTCATTGCGGGGGCATTAAAAAATCTTCATCTGCGCGGGCGGTGCTTGCGCTCGGGCACGGTCCGGCGCAAATCGTAAGCCGGACAAGAGCTTGAGGGAGCCATGCGTCTGCTGATCGTCGAAGATGACGTGGAAACCGCCCGCTACCTTTCGGACGGGCTGCGTGAGAGCGGACATGTCTGCGATGTCTGCCATACCGGCCCCGAGGGGCTGGCCGCTGCGCTGACAGGGAGCCACGACGCCATCGTGATCGACCGCATGCTGCCGAGCATGGACGGTCTTTCGGTCGTGCGCACGCTGCGGGCCGAGGGCAGGGCAACGCCGGTGCTGGTGCTTTCGGCGCTGGCGCAGGTGGACGACCGGGTTCAGGGTCTGCGCGCGGGAGGCGACGACTACCTGACCAAGCCGTTCGCCTTTTCGGAGCTGCTGGCGCGGCTCGACGCGTTGACGCGGCGCGGCGGCGCGGGCGATGCCGAGGCGACCACGCTCGAGGTGGGCGATCTGGTGCTGGACCTGCTGGCCCGCACGGCCACAAGGTCGGGGCAGGAGATCCCGTTGTTGCCGCGCGAGTTCAAGATCCTCGAGTATTTCATGCGCCGCCCCGGCCGCGTCGTCACCCGCACCATGCTGCTCGAAGGCGTCTGGGACTACAATTTCGACCCGCAGACCAACGTCATCGACGTGCACATCAGCCGGCTTCGGCAGAAGATCGACAAGGGATTCGACAAGCCGCTGCTGCACACCGTGCGCGGCGCCGGCTACATGATGAAGGCTGGCGCTTGAGCCTGCCGCGCGGTCTCTGGCGCACCACTCCGGTGCGTTTCGCTGCCGTGCTGACGCTGCTCTTCTGCCTTGTGCTGGGCGGCGGTCTGGGGGCGGTCTATTTCGGCACGGTCGCCGTCGTGGACCGGCAGACCGAGGCGACGCTGGACGCCGAAATCCGGGCATTGTCGGAGCGGTTCGAGGAAGGGGGGCTCACACGTCTCGTCGAGGCGATCGAGGCCCGCACCGGGCCGGACGCGCGCGGTGACAACGTCTACTTGCTGATCGGGCCCGACGGACGACGGCGGGCGGGGAACCTTTCGGCCTGGCCTGCAGGACACGACGAGCCGGGGGAAGTCAGCTTCCCGGTGACCAAACGCGACGGCGCGTCCAGTACCGAACGCCGGGTCAGGGCGCTGACCTTTGATCTTCCCCGCGGCTATCGACTGCTGGTCGGCCGCGACAGCGAGGATCAGTTCATCGTTCGGCAGCGTTTCATCCGCACCGCCGTGTGGGTGATCCTCGGCGCCATCGCGCTGGGCCTCGTATCAGGCGTCCTGCTGGGCCGCCGGGTGCTCCGCCGGGTCGAGGTCGCCGCCGAGGCGGGCGAGCGTATTGCCGCCGGAAACCTCGAGCGCCGCGTGCCGCTCGCGGGCTCGGGCGACGAGTTCGACCGGCTGGCGGGCAGCGTGAATGCGATGCTCGACCGGATCGAGGCCTTGATGAGCGGCATGCGGTTGGCGACCGACGCGATCAGCCACGACGTTCGCAAGCCGCTGACCCGCGTCCGCGCTGAACTGGAACTGGCGCTGCTTCGAAACGCCGAGGGCGAGGACGCGCAGGTTGTCATGACCCATGCGCTGGAGCAGATCGACGCCGCGATGAAGATCCTCGCGAACCTGCTGGATATCGCGCGCGCCGAGGCACGAGTGCCGGGCGACGCGTGGAAGCCGCTCGACCTTGCCGCCATCGCCGAGGATGCCGCCGAGCTGTACCAGCCGGTCGCAGAGGCGCGTGGCATCGAGGTCGCATTGGATGTGCAGCAGGCCCCGGCGCGGGGTGAACCGCAACTAGTCGCGCAGGCAGTCGCCAACCTGATCGACAACGCCCTGAAATACGCCCCGGCGGGCGAGGGGCGGGTAGAGGTGCGCGCCCACCCCTTGAAGGACAGCGGCGCCTGCGTCGAGGTGGCGGACAATGGTCCCGGCATCCCCGACAAGGACCGTGCCACGGTCGCGGACCGTTTCGTACGACTCGACAGCGCGCGGGGCGGCGATGGTTCGGGGCTGGGGCTGAGCCTCGTTCGGGCTGTCGCCCATCTGCACGGCGGCAGGCTTGAACTGCTCGACAACGCTCCGGGGCTGCGCGCGCGGATCACTCTGCCGCCCGCCTGAGCTTGCGCGGGCGCCCGGGCCATGCCAGACAGCCGCAACCCCTGCCAGCCGGAGAGCCCGATGACCCGCACCCTGACCCTGCCGCTGCCCGACGACATGCACCTACACCTGCGCGACGGCGCAATGTTGCGCACGGTCACTCCGGTCACGGCGGCGCATTTCGGGCGGGCGATCATCATGCCCAACCTCGTACCCCCGGTGGTCACGGGCGCTGACGCCGCCGCCTATCGCGAGCGGATCCTCGCGGCCCTGCCCGAGGGCAGCACGTTCGAGCCGCTGATGACTCTCTACCTGACCGAGACGACGGATCCCGATGATCTGGCTGCCGCGGCGGAATCGGGGCTGATCAAGGCGGTGAAGCTCTATCCGGCGGGGGCGACGACCAACTCGGACTCGGGTGTGCGCGACATCGAGAAGGTGATCCCGGTACTGGAGCGCATGGCCGAGATCGGCCTGCCACTTTGCGTCCACGGGGAGGTGACGGACCCGGATATCGACATCTTCGACCGCGAGGCGGTTTTCATAGACCGGGTGCTCGACCCCGTACGCCGCCGCGTGCCCGGCCTGCGCGTGGTGATGGAGCATGTCACCACGAAGGATGGTGTCGACTACGTGGCCTCGGTGGAGCAAGGGCTGGGCGCGACGCTGACCACGCACCACCTGATCATCAACCGCAACAACCTGCTGGCGGGCGGCATCCGGCCGCACTACTACTGCCTACCGATCGTCAAGCGCGAGGAGCATCGACAGGCGCTGCGCAAGGCGGCGACCTCGGGCGACCCGCGCTATTTCCTCGGTACCGACAGCGCGCCGCATCTCGACGAAGGCAAGCTCAGTCCCTGCGGCTGCGCGGGGTGCTTCACGGCGTTGAATACGCTCGCCTGCCTCGCGCATGTCTTCGAAGAAGAGCGCGCGCTCGATCGCCTGCCTGATTTCGTCGGCGCGTACGGCGCGGCTTTCTACAGGCTCCCGGCCCCGACCGAGACGATCCGGCTGGAGCGGCTGGATACGCCTGTGGACCTGCCGAGTTCGCTTGAAACCGGGGAAGGCCCGCTGACGGTCTTCGATCCCGGCTTCGCCCTGCACTGGCACGTCGCGCGCTAAAGCCCGTTTAGTAGCGTGCGGGTCGCGGTCATCACTTCGCCAATGACGGCATCAGCTCCGATTTCTTTCGTTCGGGCCGTCATCGGGACCTCCAGCCCCAGCGGCAGATCTGGCGGAAGCGCGGTCAGGAACGCGCGCAGGTCGATCTGGCCACATCCGGGCGGCAGCCGTTCGGCGCGCCCGGCGTGGAGCAGGTCCTCGGTCGAATAGGGCGGGTGCACCGGGGCGTCGCAGAGATGCGCGAACCTCAGGCGATGAGGCGGGACGGTGCGCAGGCTTTCTAGGCTGCTGCCCGACCGGTCGAAATGCAGGCTGTCCGCGAGGATTCCGACCGATGCGCCGGCCTCGCCCGCCAGACTGAGAGCCACGTCGAGGTTCGGCACCACGGTCCAGGGGAAGAATTCCAGCGAAACGCCAACTCCACGTCGTGCGGCCAGTTCAGACAGTTTCCCAAGCGTATCGGCCAGCCGGGCGAGGTCTGTGTCATAGGGCGCGGCGATAACTTCACGCGCGCCCAACTCGGCCCCGGCGTCCAGGAACGCTTCCAGTGACCTTGGAACAAGTTTCGGCGTGATCCGGACGAACTCGATGTCGTGAACTGCGAGGCCGGTTTCGGCCAGCGTCGCGCGGGTTTCACGCATCATCGCGGGATCGTCCATCAGCGGATAGCCGGGGCTGTCATCCGTGACACGGATCAGGCGAAGACCCACGGCGTCGAAGCCCGCGCGTGCCGCTGCGTGGATCAGCGCCGGTGGAGGCAGGCCGATGGCGGTCAGGTGCGCCAAGGACAGCAGGCGGCTCATGGCGCAACCCCGGCGGCATTGCGCCCGGCGATATATCCGAAGGTCAGCGCCGGGCCGAGGTTGATGCCCCCGGCGGGATAGTGCCCGCCCATCACGCTCGCCATGTCGGTGCCCGCGGCATAGAGCCCCGGGATCGGCGCGCCGTCCGCGTCCAGCACGCGCGCCTGCCCGTCAGTGCGCAACCCCGCGAAAGTGCCGAAGCTGCCGGGGACGACACGAACGGCGTAGAACGGCGCGCGCTCGATCGGCGCGAGGCAGGGGTTGGGGGCGATCTCCGGATCGCCCTGAAGCCTCATGTAGGGCGTGGTGCCCCGCGCGAAGTCGGGATCGTTGCCTTGCCGTGCACCTTCGTTGTAGCGCTCGATGGTAGCGGCCAGCCCGCCCGGGTCGATGCCGCAGGCCCGCGCCAGTTCCTCGACGCTCCGCGCGGTCTTGAGATAGTCGCTGCGCAGCCATGGCCCGATGGGCAGCGGGGCGGGGCGTACGATACCGAGGCCGTAGCGGCGCAGGAAACGGTGGTCGCATACCAGCCACGAGACGGGTTGTTTGCCCTCGGGCGTCGCCTCGAACATCGCTTGCACGTAGTCGTGGTAACCCAAGCCTTCATTGCAGAACCGCTTGCCGTCCGCGCTGACGCCGATCACGCCCGGCTTGCCGCGGTCGATGATGTGCGGGAACACGCCCTTCCTGCCGTCGGGCCAGGTGACCTCGGACACCGGACACCACGCGCCGGGCGCGGCGAGGTTCATGGCTTGCTGCCCGCCCGCGGCTTCACCGAGGCGCAGCCCGTCGCCGGTGGCGGAGGGGACGGCCAGCGGCAGGTGCACCTCGGGATGCGGGAAACTCGCCGCGCGCCGCGGCAGGTCGTGAGGGTACCCGCCGCAGGCCAGCACTACGCCGCGCCGGGTTCGAATGGTCGTTTCGGTTCCGGCGGAGGTCTGCACGACACCGCAGACGCCGGTCTCGTCCATCTCAAGCCGTGTCACGGCATGGCCGGGCCGCAGGTCGATATCCAGATCGAGCGCCGAGCGGATAAGACGTGCGACCAATGCGTTGCCGTTCCGGACCTGCATGCCGCGCCCGTACCGCGCCCGCTCCCACAGGTGGCGTGCCAAGCGGCGCGTAGCGTAGAGCGCCGAAGACGGCGACCGGGAGGCGGTCATGAAGGCGCGAAGGTCGGGGCCGGCCTGAATCGTCATGCCGAGGAAACTGGTCTCGGGCAGTGGCTCGCGCAGAAGCTGCCTCTCCGCACCCAGTGCGCGGGCGTCGTAGGGCCGGGCGATTACCGAGCGGCCGCCGGTGCCGGCGCCGGGCAAATCACCGTAGGTGTCGGGGATCTTCGCGCCGCACTCGAACTCCAGAGCAGTTTCGGCTTCGAGGAAGCCGATCATCTCGGGCGCGGCCGAAAGAAAAGCATCGACCAGCTCTGCATCGAAGTTGTTTCCGAGCACAGCTTCGAGATATCGCCTCGGTGAACCGTCATCTTCGGTGATGCCGAGGCGCTGCGCGACCGGATTGCCGGGCGCCCAGATCCAGCCACCCGACCAGGCGGTGGTGCCGCCGAGCACGGCCTCCTTCTCGGTCAGGATGACCTTCAGCCCATGGTGTGCGGCGGTGACGGCGGCGGCCAGCCCCGCAGCGCCGGATCCGGCCACGACGAGGTCCGCCTCCTCGGTCCACGCGGTTGTCGTCACGTTCGCTCCCCGTTCGTTTCCCAAAAGGTCGAGCAGCGGCGACTTAACGTCAAATGCTTGTCGGTTCTCGTCGTTAACGTCATGTTAAGCCAAGCGGTACCGGAGGACGCCATGCCCGAGATGACCCTGCGCCAGATCGAGGTGATCCGCGCGGTCATGATGACCGGCACGATCAGCGGGGCGGCGGAGATGCTGCACGTCTCGGCCCCCGGAATCAGCCGCCTCGTCAAGCATACCGAGGAATCGCTGGGCCTGAGGCTGTTCGAGCGCAAGGCCGGACTTTTCGTGCCCTCGGTCGAGGCGGGCCGTGTCTTCGATCAGGTGCGCGAGGTCTACAAGGGGGTCGAGAACCTGCAACATGCGGTCGGTGCGCTGCAAAAAGGGGAGGACGTTCGGCTCGCCTTCGCTTCGGCGCCTTCCATCGCGCAGTTCATCGCGGCAAGGGTGCTGCGGCAGGTCCGTAGCCGATATGCCGATCTGTTCATCGACCTCAACATCCTGAAGATCGAGGAGACGGTCGACTACCTGCTGCTCGAACGTGGCGAGTTCGTGATCATGAGCTCTGCCGTCCAGAGCGCCGCCATTGAGAACGAGCAGATCGCCGAGGGGAGACTGGTGGTGATCCTGCCCGAGGGGCATCGGCTTGCCAACGAACCGGCCGTTTCGGTTACCGATCTGCGGAACGAGGACCTGATCGGCGTCGATCCCTCGGACCCCTACGGCGCGCTGCTCGCAGAACCGTTCCAGCAATCCGGGATACCTCTACGCCACTCGATGCGGGGCCGGTTCGCGCAGACGGTGGTAAGCTTGGTCCGGCACGGGCTGGGCGTCGCCGTGATCGACGAGTTTTCGGTTGCCGAGATCTACATGCCCGGGCTGGTGCGCCGCCCGCTTGCCGAGGAGGTCAAGGTTCGTAGCTACGTCGCGCGCAAGAAGGGGCGGGTGTTGTCCGGCTTCGCCGAGGAAACGATCCAGCACTTTCGGCGCGAGCTTGGCCGCGCGATCCGCCAGCGGCCTTGGGAGCGAGCATAACATAAGGTTAATCTGCGGGATGAACGGGTATTTGACGTTATGCTCGTTTGTGGCGATCCTTGTCCCCACAACAACGCCGGCCCGACCGGCGCATAACGGCACGCAAGGGAGAGATGCCATGAAACGACTGCTGATCGGCGCGCTTGGTGCGCTGGCGCTGAGCGCGACCGCCGCTAACGCGGAATATCCCGAGAAAGAGATCCAGGGGATCATCCAGTGGGGGGCGGGCGGCTCCACCGATACCGTGATGCGTTCGGTCACGCCTCATGCCGAAGAGGCGCTTGGCGGTACGGTCGTCATGCAGAACATGACGGGCGCGGTGGGTGCGATTGCCTTGAACCACGTCGCGGAGTCGGACGCCGACGGCTACACCCTGCTGATGGGCGCGGAAAACCCGATGCTCTACAAGGTGATGGGGCTGGGCGAAAAGGACTACGGCGAGTTCGTCCCGATCTCGATCCTTGCCCGCGGCACGCCGATCCTGGTCGCCAACCCGGAAGCGCCGTTCGCCGACTACGCCGAGATGGTCGCCTACATCAAGGAGAATCCCGGCGAGGTCCGCTTCGGCTCGACCGGTCCCGGCGGTTTGCCGTCGGTAATCAACGCCATGATCGGCGCGGTCGAGGGCGAACTGGAGGTGATCTCGGTTCCCTATGATGGCGACGGCCCGGCGCTGACCGCGCTTCAGGGTGGCGCCATCGACGTGATGCCTGCGGTGTTGGGCGCCGCGATAGAGGGCATCCGCGCTGGCAACATGAAGCCGCTGGCGGTCTTCGACGTGGCGGCGAACGAGAAACTGCCCGACGCGCCCTTCGTCACTCAATTCAACGACGCTTACAGCACCTATCTGCCCTGGGGGCCGTTCTTCGGAGTATTCGCCCCGAAGGGCACGCCGGACGACGTGATATCCAAGTTGTCGGCCGCCTACGCAGAGGGCGCTCAGCATCCGGATTTCGTGCAACTGATGGATGACCGCGGCTTTACGCTGATGGGAATTTCGGGCGCAGAGGCCGAAGAATTCCTGACCAAGTGGCAGCAGGGCACTGCCTGGCTGTTGCAGGACGCCGGCCTGACCAAGGCTTCGCCCGAGGAATTCGGGATCGCCCGTCCCGGCGAGTGAGCCGGCCCGCGGCGGTCCGAACGACCGCCGCGGCCTCTCAGGTGCCGTGTGTTCCCATCGCGGCTCCCGATTTTTCCTGACGCACGCGCAAGGGAGACCACGATGCAACGCATCGATCCCGACCATCATGATGGCACCTCGGACGCGACACCGGGCGGCGAGCCCGGTCTGCGCCGCCCGGGAGAGTTGGCCTTCGGCATCGTCATGCTCGCTGCCAGCCTGTTCCTGCTCTGGAGTGCCTACGGCATCTCGGGCTTCGAGGCACTGTCCGCTCCCGGCTCGGTTCCGATGGCGACGACCTTCGCGATGGTGGTCAGCGCCGCAATCATCGTCCTGCGAACCGCCCGGCTGCCGCTGGACCGCGCCGAGACGCTGGCGCGCGACATCCTTCCCGGCGTCGTCCTGATCTTCGCGGCCTTTCTCGTCGCCTACGGTGCGCTGCTTCGCCCCTTGGGCTTCCTGCCGACCTCGGCACTGTTCCTCGTCGCTTCGATCAAGATCCTCTCGCGCCGCAGCTGGTTCTGGACCGTCACAGTGTCGCTGGGCAGCCTGGCCGCGATCTGGCTGATCTTCCGCATTGTCTTCACTGTGCTGATGCCCGCAGGGATCGTCCCCGAGGCCGAGTTCATCCAGATGTTCCGTGATCTCATGGGCGAGGAGCCGTCCCAGTGACCTCGCTGATGGACTTCCTCACAGTCTTCACCCAGCCAAAGCTTCTGATGCTGGTGGGCCTCGGCACCTTCGCAGGCGTCTACGTGGGCGCGATCCCGGGTCTGTCGGTGACGATGGCAGTCTCGATCCTGATCTCGTTCACCTTCTCATGGGACGTTTACCCTGCAATATCGCTTATGATCGGGATCTACATGGGGGGCGTCTACGGCGGCTCGCGGACGGCGATCCTGCTGAACATTCCCGGCGCGCCCTCGGCCATCGCGACGGCGCTCGACGGCTATCCGATGGCCAAGCGCGGCGAGGCCGGGACCGCGATCGGCGTCACCACGGTGATGTCGTTCATCGGCGGCTTCGTCGGCATAGGCGTGCTGGCTCTGGCAGCGCCCATGGTCTCGGACTTCGCGCTGCGCTTCCAGCCCAGGGACTACATGCTGCTGGCGATCCTCGGCATCCTGCTGGTCGGTTCGCTCAGCCAGGGCAGCCTCGTCAAGGGCATCTTCGCCGGCGCGCTTGGCATCGCCATCGGCGCGGTCGGTCGTGACCCGCTGACCTTCGCCGAGCGCTTCACCTTCGACCTCCGGCTGATGGAGGGCGGGATCTCGTTCATCGCGGTGATGATCGGCATGTTCGGCATCTCTGAGGCGCTGCTGCAACTGCACCATGTCGACAAGGACGCGGTGCGCCAGAAGATCAGCCGCATTATCCCGTCGCTGGCCACGGTGAAGAAACATCTGCCGCTGTCGCTCCAGACTTCGACCATCGGCGTGGTGATCGGCGCGCTTCCGGGGACTGGCGGAGACATCGCGGCGCTGATGGCCTACGACCACGCCAAACGGGTCACGAAATCGCCTGAGCGGCCCTTTGGCGATGGTGCCATGGAAGGGTTGGTCGCCCCCGAGACCGCCAACAACGCCGCCGTTGGCGGGGCCTTCATCCCGATGATGACCCTGGGTATTCCCGGCGATGCTGTGACCGCGATCATGATAGGGGCGCTTTTCATCCACGGTCTGAACCCGGGCCCGATGCTGATGATCGACAAACCGGACATGTTCTGGTTCATCGTCGGCTGTCTGGTGATGGCAAACATCTTCATGCTGATCTTCGGCCTGACCGGGATCCGCCTGTTCACCAAGATCGTCGAGATGCCGCGCGCAGTGCTGATCCCACTGATCATGCTTCTTTCGATCGTCGGTGCGTACGCGGTGAACAACTCGATCACCGACGTCTATTGGATGCTCGGCTTCGGCATCTTCGGCTATTTCATGCGGCATTACGGTTATCCGCTCGGACCGGTGATCCTGGGCGTGATCCTGTCGCGACTCCTGGATGACAACTGGCGGCGGGCCATCATCTCGGAGCGGGAGGACCTCGGCCGCTTCTTCGAGGGGATCGCGACCAGCCCGCTGTCGCTGATCCTGTTCCTGTCAGTGATCCTGATCTTCGTCTCGCAGACGCCGCTCTGGGCGCTGGCCAAGGGCAGGGGCTTCGCGGGCGGCAAACGGAGCGTGAAGAAATGAGCCAGGTCAAATCCCTCAAGCTGGGCCTGATCGGAGACAACATCGCCCGCTCCCGCGCCCCGGTGCTGCATGGGCTGGCGGGGCAGCAGGCCGGCGTGGCGGTGACCTACGATCGGCTGGTTCCGAAACAGATGGAGCAGGAGTTCGACGCGGTCTTCGACGGCTGCGTAGCCGGCGGCTTCGAAGGGATCAACGTCACATACCCTTACAAGGAGCGGGTGGTGCGCCGGGTTTCCATCGAGGATCCGTTGGTGCGGGCGATCGGCGCGGTCAACACCGTGCTGTTCCGCCCCGAGGGCCCGCAGGGGTTCAACACAGACTACACCGGTTTCGTCGCCGCCTACCGGCTCGTGCGCGGGCAGACCGCGCCCGGCGTCTGCTGCCTTGTCGGGACCGGCGGCGTAGGCCGGGCCCTGGCTTTCGCATTGGTCGCGCTCGGGGCCGAGGAAATCCGATTGGTCGACTTGGACCTAGGGCGCGCCGAGGCGTTGGCCGACGACATTCGCTCCGGCTCCGATGGCGTCCGGGTGCTGACCATGACCGACGCGGGCGAGGCCGCGCGGAACGCCGCGGGCGTCCTCAACGGTACGCCGGTAGGTATGGTCGGCTATCCCGGCTCGCCGGTCCCCAGGGACGCGCTGGTCGCGGCCGAATGGGTCTTCGATGCGGTCTACACACCGGTCGAGACCGAGTTCCTGACCGATGCGCGGGCGGCTGGGGCGGCGATCATCTCGGGCTATGAGCTGTTCTTCTTTCAGGGCCTGCACGCCTGGGACCTGTTCGCCGGACTGCCGCTCGACGAGAACGCGCTGCGCGCCGCGCTTCTGGAGGAACGGGAGGAACCGGCATGAAGACTTCGATCGCCACGGTCTCGATCTCGGGCAACCTGCGCGAGAAGCTGGACGCAATCGCCAAGGCGGGTTTCGACGGGATAGAAATATTCGAGCAGGATTTCATCGCCGACGCGGGCAGCCCGCGCGAGATCGGGCAGCTGATCCGTGACCACGGGCTGGAGATCACGCTTTTTCAGCCGTTCCGCGATTTCGAGGGGCTGGCCGGGTCCGCGCGTGACAAGGCGTTTGACCGGGCGAAGCACAAGTTCGACACGATGGCCGAACTGGGCACCGATCTGATGCTGGTCTGCTCGTCGCTGCACCCAGAGGCGCTGGGTGGTATCGACCGGGCCGCCGGGGACTTTGCAGAACTCGGCGAGATCGCCGCTGCACGGGGCATCCGCGTCGGTTACGAGGCGCTGGCCTGGGGGCGGCACGTCAACGACCACCGCGACGCCTGGGAGGTGGTGCGACGGGCCGATCATCCAAACATCGGGGTGATCCTGGACAGTTTTCACACCTTGTCGCGCGGGATCGACCCGGACACGATCCGGCGCATCCCCGGCGACCGGATCTTCTTCGTGCAACTGGCCGATGCTCCGCTGATCGAGATGGACCTGCTCTACTGGTCGCGCCATTTCCGCAACATGCCGGGCGAGGGCGATCTGCCAGTCACGGACTTCATGCGTGCGGTCGCGGCCACAGGCTACGACGGGCCGATCAGCCTCGAGATATTTAACGATCAGTTCCGTGGCGGGCGCCCCGAAAGCCTCGCCCGCGACGGCTACCGCTCGCTGGTCGCATTGATGGAGGACGTTCGGCGCGCCGAGGCTGACATCCGGATCGAGGTGCCCGACATTCCTTCCCGGGTACAGATCGAGGGCGTCGAGTTCATCGAATTTGCCGCCCAAGGGGGCGAGGCCGAGGCGCTGGCCACGTTGCTCCGAAGCATGGGCTTTGCGCATGTCGGCGATCACATTGGCAAGAATGTCGCGCTCTGGCAGCAGGGCGGGATCCGGATCGTGATCAATCAGGAAACGTCGGGCTACGCCGGGTCGGCCTATGCCACCCACGGCACCACGATCTGCGATCTCGGGATCCGGGTCGCCAGCGTGGACGACACGATCCGCCGCGCGGTGGCACTGGGAGCGACGCCCTTCAGCCAGCCGCTCGGTCCCGGAGAACTGGACATTCCCGCGATCCGCAGCGTCGGGGGCGGTGTCACCCATTTCGTCGACGAGCAGAGCGGCCTTGCGGACGTCTGGTCGATCGAGTTCCGGGATACCGGGGCGGTGACCCCTCAGGATGCTGGACTGACCGGGGTGGATCACCTCGCCGAGACGATGAACTACGACGAGATGCTCAGTTGGGCGCTGTTCTACACCTCGATCTTCGACATGGAGCGCGCGCCCATGGTCGACGTCGTCGATCCGGACGGGCTGGTGCGCAGCCAGGCGATCCGGGCGCGGCAGGGCGCCATGCGCATCACCCTAAACGGCGCTGAAACCCATCGCACGCTCGCCGGCAGTTTTCTGGCCGAAAGCTTCGGCAGCGCGATACAGCACGTCGCCTTCAGCACCGGCGACATCTTCGCAACCGCGCGGCGGATGGCTGCCTTGGGGTTTCGGACGTTGCCGATGACCGTGAACTACTACCGCGATCTCGAGGCTCGGTTCACGCTCGACCCGGCGCGGCTGGACGAGATGAAGGCGCTCGACATTCTCTATGACGAGGACGCGGACGGGGCGTTCCTCCAGCTCTACAGTCAGCCTTTCGCGGGGGGGCTCTTTTTCGAGATCGTCCAGAGGGTGGGCGGCTATGGCGGCTACGGTGCGCCGAACTCCCCGTTCCGGATCGCCGCGCAGAAACGGCTGATGCGCCCAAAGGGGATGCCGCGGGGTTAGGCCGACCGGTTAGCGAGACTGGCGCGGGAGGCGAACAGGGCGGCGCGCGATGCGCGCCGCCCGGAATAAATTACTGCAGGTCTTTCGGCAGCAGCGCGTCGGGCATGTTCTGGTAGCACACCGGCCGCAGGAAGCGACGGATCGACAGCGTTCCAACCGAGGTCGCGCCGAAGTTCGTCGAGGCGGGGTAGGGGCCGCCGTGTACCATCGTGTCGGACACTTCCACTCCCGTTGGGAAACCGTTGACCAACAGCCGGCCGGCCTTGCGCTCCAGCACCGGCATCAGTGCCTGCGCCAGCCCGGTATCGCCGTCGTCCATGTGGATCGTGCAGGTCAGCTGACCCTGCAGCGAGCGGGCAACGGCCTGCATCTCGGCTTCCGAGGTCGCGGTCACGATCATGCCGAGGGGGCCGAAGACTTCCTCGCCCAGTTCTTCATTCTCGAGCCACTGCTTGGCCGTGGTCCGGTAGAGATAGGGCGTCGCGTTCCGCAGGTCGCAGGTCGAGGTCAGCACTTCCTGCACACCGGCCGAACCCGCGATCCGGTCGCGGCCGTCGCGATAGGCCTGGGCGATACCGTCGGTCAGCATGGTCTGCGCATCGGCGCCTTCCAGCGCGCCGCGAGCTGCCTCCACGAAGCTGTCGACATCCGCGCCTTCCAGCGCCACCGCGACGCCGGGGTTGGTGCAGAACTGGCCCGCGCCCATGGTCAGCGACCCGGCCCAGCCCTTGGCAATGTCATCGCCGCGTGCACCCAGCGCATTCGGCAGCAGGAACATCGGGTTGACCGAGCCTAGTTCGCCGAAGAACGGGATCGGTTCAGGGCGCTGCGCGCAAAGGTCGAACAGCGCGCGGCCACCGCCAAGGCTGCCCGTGAAGCCAACGGCCTTGATCCTCGGGTGCTGCACCAGCGCCTGGCCGACGTCGCGCTTGCCGCCCTGGATGAGGCTGAAGACGCCCGGGTGCATGCCGCAGGCGCGCACCGCGGCGTCCACGGCCTGTGCAACGATCTCGCCGGTGCCGGGGTGGGCGGAGTGGCCCTTGACCACGACCGGGCAGCCGGCGGCCAGCGCCGCGGCGGTGTCGCCCCCGGCGGTCGAGAAGGCCAGCGGGAAGTTCGACGCGCCGAACACGGCGACCGGGCCGATGGGCCGCTGCACCATCTTCAAGTCCGGGCGCGGCAGCGGCTGACGGTCGGGCAGGGCGGCATCATGCCGGCGGTCCAGGTAATCACCTTTGCGGATGTGCTCGGCGAACAGGCGCAACTGCCCGGTGGTGCGGCCCCGCTCGCCGTTGAGCCGCGCCTCTGGCAGGCCGGTCTCCTGGGTGCCGATTTCGGTGATGGCGTCGGCGCGAGCCTCGATCTCGTCGGCGATCTTGTCGAGGAAGGCGGCACGCTCTCCCCGTGTGGTGTAACCGTAGGACCAGAACGCCTCTTCGGCGGCCTCGGCGGCGATGTTCACCAGCTCGGGCGTGCCGACTGCGAACTCGTGCGCGGGACCATGCGCCGGGTCGGATTTGAACGTGGTCTCGCCTGCGACCCAGTCGCCAGCGATCAGGTGCTTGCCGGTAATGCTCATGTCGTCCTCGCTTGCAGTCAAAGAAGGTTGCGCCCGGAGAGGTTCCGCATCAGCGCCGCGGCGCCGAAGGTCCATTCCGGGCATTCGGTGGAAAGACGGACCGTGTTGGTCAGCGTGCCGAGCCCGGCACAGGAGATGCTGACCACGTCGCCGGCCTTGTGAGTGAACCCCTGGCCCGGCGTGTCGCGGTCTTCGGTCGGGGCGAACAGCGTGCCAAGGAACAGTACCAGCCCGTCCGGGTACTGGTGATGCCGCCCGATGGTTTGCGCGACCAGATCGGCGGGATCACGGCTAATCTCCTTCATCGAGGAATGGCCGTGAAGCACGTAGCCGTCGGTGCCCTCGATGCGCATGTCCAGTTCGGCCATGCGCACGTCGTCCAGCGTGAAACCGTCGTCGAAAAGCCGGATCATCGGCCCCACCGCGCAGGAGGCGTTGTTGTCCTTCGCCTTGCCCAGCAGCAGCGCCGAGCGGCCCTCGACATCGCGCAGGTTCACGTCATTGCCCAGGGTCGCGCCGACGATCTGCCCGCGGCTGTTCACCGCCAGTACGATCTCGGGCTCCGGGTTGTTCCACTTCGAGATCGGGTGCAGGCCCACGTCCGCGCCCCAGCCCATTGCCGAAAGCGGCTGCGCCTTCGAGAAGACCTCGGCGTCGGGTCCGATCCCGACTTCCAGGTATTGCGACCACATGCCCAGCCGGATCAGCTCGGCCTTGACTTGCGCAGCCTGCTCGCTGCCGGCCTCGATCTGGTCGAGGCTGTCGCCGATGATCTCGGACACCTTGGCACGAATCCCGGCGGCCTTGTCCGGATCGCCCGCCGCCTGTTCTTCGATCACCCGCTCGACCATCGACCGGGCGAAGGTCACGCCGCAGGCCTTGACCGCCTGCAGATCGCAAGGCGACAGAAAGCGCGCATCGTCGCCCGAGCCGCCCATTGCGGCAAAGTCATCCGGCGTGCCAACGGCCTCGCCCTCGGCGCCGCGCACGTGGGCCGCCGGGTCGTCCAGTTCCATCACGTCCCGCACCGTCGGCGCGGCCTTGCTGGTGATGTCTACAAGCTGCCCGTTGCGCAAGGTGACGACGCAAGGCCCGATGCCCGGCCGCCAGATGCGGCCGAGCCAGAGGCCCGCCGCTTCGTCCCGATCAAGGATCATTTTCCCCCCGGTTTCATTCCGTGAGACCGATGTAAGCGACCGCGGCGGAGAAAGCCACCACCACCGCACGAAACTTCCCGCCATTGCGCGAACTTACCGTGGTGGATGCTCCTTGCGGGGGCAAGCTGGCGCAAGCTTCCAGGCTTGCCTGCCGATGCTTAGCGTTGCGGCGACGCTGGCGCCTTTCCTCGTTCCCAACCGGCAGAAAATACCGGGGCGCCCGTCAAGTGACGTGCGCCCCGCTTTCTTCATCCCCGCAAATACTCCCGCCGGAGGCGTCCCGAGGTGGCGGCGCGTGCGTTCGCCCGGTCAGCCGGGCGACATGCCCCGCAGCCGCTCGGACCGGCGGCGCAGGATCTCGACCGTGGTCAGCAGCAGGATCGAGACAACCACCAGGATCGTGGCCACTGCGAGAATGGTCGGGCTGATCTGCTCGCGCAGGCCGGTGAACATCTGCCAGGGCAGGGTCTTCTGCCCGGCCGAACCGACGAAGAGCACCACGACCACCTCGTCGAACGAGGTGATGAAGGCGAACAGCCCGCCCGAGATCACACCGGGCAGGATCAGCGGCATCTGCACCTTGAAGAAGGTGCGCACCGGGTCCGCGCCCAGGTTGGCCGAGGCGCGTGTGAGCGAGCGGTCGAAGCCGACCAGCGTGGCCGTAACGGTGATGATCACGAACGGAATGCCCAGCGCGGCGTGTGCCAGCACAACGCCGAGATAGGTCCCCTGGAGCCCGATCCGGCTATAGAAGAAGTACATGCCCGCCGCCGAGATGATCAGCGGCACGATCATCGGCGAGATCAGGATCGCCATGATCGCCCGGCGGAAGGGGACATGCGACTGGCTGAGCCCGATCGCTGCCAGCGTGCCGAAACTGACCGCCAGAAATGTCGCGACCGGCGCGATCAGCAGCGAGTTCCGCAGCGCTGCCTGCCAGTCGCTGTTGCCGAAGAAGTCCTTGTAGTGCTTGAGCGAATAACCCTCGGGGTCAAGCGCGAGCATCTTCGGCGTGAAGGTGAAGAAGTCCTCGGCGTTGAAGCTGAGCGGGATGATCACCATGATCGGCGCGATCAGGAAGAAGAAGATCAGCCCGCAGATCACCCGAAAGGAATAGTACCAGACCCGCTGGCCGGTGGTGGCATAGGGGGGAAGTCCCGACATGGCTCAGCCTCCCAGCTTGACGTTGTCGATGCCGACCATACGGTCGTAGACCCAGTAGAGTGCCAGCACGACCGCCAGCAGGATCGTGCCCAGCGCCGCCGCCAGACCCCAGTTGAGCGAGCTGGAGATGTGATAGGCGATCCGGTTCGAGATGAAGACACCGGTGGTGCCGCCGACCAGTTCGGGCGTGATGTAGTAGCCGATCGACAGGATGAACACGAGGATCGATCCCGCGCCGATGCCCGGCACCGAGTTCGGGAAATAGACGCGCCAGAACGCTGTCCAGTTCGTCGCCCCCAGAGATTTTGCCGCCCGCAGATAGCTTGGCGGTATCGTCTTCATTACTGAGTAGAGCGGCAGGATCATGAACGGCAACAGGATGTGCGTCATGGCGATGATCGTACCCAGCTGATTGTTGATCAGCGCCAGCCGTCCGGCGTCCGAGACGATCCCCAGCCAGACAAGAGTGTCGTTGATCACCCCCTGCTGTTGCAGCAGCACCTTCCAGGCCGAGGTCCGCACCAGCAGCGAGGTCCAGAACGGCAGCAGCACAAGGATCATCAGAAGGTTCGCACTGCGCATCGGCAGGTTCGCCAGCAGCCAGGCGACAGGATAGCCCAGCAGGATGCAAGACAGAGTGATCGCCAGCGACATGAACATCGTGCGCTGGAACAGGGTCACATAGATCCGCTCGCCCTCGTCTCGCGCCTGTACTCCGTCCGCAGTCAGTTGAAGATCGACCGAGTTCAGGAAATAGCCGCTGGTGAAGGGCGGGGAGTAGGTCTTGATCGTCTCCCAGTTGACCCGTTCGCCCCAACCGTCGTCGACCTCGATGAAGGTCTCGCGGAAATCGGTGACGGGAAGCTGATCGACGGCGGCGGCGGCTGCCTGCAGGGCGTCCGCACCGGGACCACCGTAGCCCTGCACGCGCTCGGCACCTCCGTTCTGCAGGTCCAGTGCCAGCGCTGCATAAACTGCTTCCCAAGGGTCTTCCTCGGCGACCACGTCTTCGTCGACGATGGCGGTGAAGATCGCGAAGGCGGTGTATTCCTGCGCGGTCAGCGGCAGCATCTCGGCGATTTCCACAGAGGGTGCGAAGCCCACGTCGCCAGCCATGCTCTCGCGCGCCAGCGCGGCGAGCCGGGCGCGCTGCCGCTCCAGCAGTGCGGTATCTGCGTCGCCGCTACCGGTCATCATCTCGTGCCAGAACGCACCATCCTCGAAGCGCTCGTCGATTTCTTCCAGTGCGTCCTGGTAGGGCTCGCCGACGTTGTCCATGTCGCGCCCGGAAGAGCGGAACATCGACGAAATCCCGGTGGTCTCATAGTTCAGCCGGGTGCCGAGCCGTGTGTGCGACTTGGCCTCGGCCGCCAGGAACAGGTCGAAGAACAGCGCCTGGTAGACCGGTTCCGGCGGCAGTTCGTCCGCGTCAGCATCCCAGTCGTTCAGCGAGGCGACGGTCGCCGGCAGCGTGTCGCCGACGATCTGGTTCTCGACCGAGCGGAACAGCATGTCCGCGATCGGCGCGATGAAGGTCACGAGCACGAAGATCAGCAGCGGCGCGATCAGCATCAGGGCGCGCAGTTTCTCGCGCCTCAGGGCCCGTTGCAGGCTGCGCTTCAGCGGCGTGCCGTCCGCAGCCAGCACCGGGCCCGACTTTTCGCTGTCGGCGATCCGCAAGCCATCGTCGGGTGTGGGCGCGGTCCGCCCGGTCGTCGCGTCGGTGACGTCGGCCATGTCGTGTCCTTGTCGCTCCGCTTCCAGTCTTGCCGCCGACGGCGGCGGGGCAGGGGCCGCGCTACGGCCCCCGCCCGTCTCATGTCAGGCGATCAGCCCTGCGACAGCCAGGCCTGGAATTTGGCATCCAGATCGTCGCGATAGTCAGCCCACCACTCGTAGTTGTAGAGGAAGGTGTTCTGGGCGTTAGCCGGGTCGGTCGGCATGTGCGGCGCCATCTCGATACCCAGTTCTGCGTGGGTCGAAACCAGCGGAGCCGAGCTGTTCCGGGCAGGGCCATAGCTGATGTACTTGGCCTGGTCGGCCAGGCGCTGGGTGTCGGTGGCGAACTTCAGGAAGTCCATCACGCGGGCCAGGCGATCCTCGGGCAGACCGGCAGGAACGATCCAGCCGTCGAGGTCGAACACCTGAGCGTCCCACATCATCGCGACCGGCTGACCCTGCTCCTCGATCACCGAGAACAGGCGACCGTTGTAGGTTGAGCCCATGAAGACTTCGCCGTCGGCCAGCAGCTGCGGCGTCTCGGCACCGGCAGACCACCACACGACGCTATCCTTGATCGTCGCCAGCTTGTCGAAGGCGCGCTGCTGACCTTCGTCGGTCTCAAGCACGTCATAGACGTCTTCCTTGGCGACGCCGTCGCAGAGCAGTGCCCACTCCATGTTGTTGATCGGGCGCTTTTCCAGCGCGCGCTTGCCCGGATAGGTCTCGAGGTCGAAGACATCACAGATGTCGTTCGGCGGCTCGACGCCATCGGGCACCATGTCGGTACGATAGCCGAAGGTGGTCGAATAGACGATCTGCGGAATGAAGCAGTCCGAGACGATCAGGTCGCCAAAGTCTTCCGAGGCGTCGGTGCCGTCGGGTGCGGCGGCCAGGACCTCGTCATGGTCGATTTCCATCGCCAGGCCCTCGTCGCAGAGGCGCATGGCGTCCGAGGCCACGACATCGACCAGGTCCCAGGTGATGTTGCCGGCTTCGTCCATGGCGCGCAGCTTGGCGACGGCCTCGTTCGAGCTTTCGTCCCAGACGGCGCTGACGCCCGAGTTGTTGGCCAGGTAGGGCTCGACATAGGCCTTCTGCTGACTCTCCTGGTAGGCGCCGCCCCAGGATACCAGCGTCATGTCGTCCGCCATGTCCTGCGCAGTGACCACGCCGGCGCCCAGTACCAGCGCGGTCGAGGCCATAAGCGTTGTGCTCAGTTTCATGTGTTTCTCCCAGTTAGACCCGTCATAGGCTAAGCGGGGGCCTGCGCCACGGGCGGGGTCGGCAGGCCCCGGATGCCGGAACGCGAATCCGCGTACCGGCGTGTCCAGTCACGCGTCGAGCGCCCGGCAGTCTGCCGGCAGCCAGCCGATTTCCAGCTGTTCGCCCGGCGTCAGCCGCCGCTGGTCGGGGGCGTTGCGGGTCTTGATGATGAAATCATCGTTCCCCGCCACCCGCAGCCGCGTGCGGTAGATGTCGCCCATGTAGATGAACTCCAGCACCTCGGCCTTCAGCGTATGTGCGTCAGGCGACAGCCGGTCCTTGTTGTACTCCACCCGCTCGGGGCGGATCGAAACGCGGGTGCGCTGTCCGGGCTGCGAGACGTTCACCGGCTTGCAGTCGATGATCTCTCCGCCGTCGAGCCGGACGATCGCGATATCGCCGCGGATCTCCTGGACCTCGCCTTCGAGTGTGTTGTTCTCGCCGATGAACTGGGCGACGAAGCTGTTCTCTGGCTCTTCATAAAGCGTGTCGGGCGGCGCAAGCTGCTGGATGCGGCCGTCGTTGAACACCGCGACCCGGTCCGACATCGTCAGTGCTTCGGTCTGGTCGTGGGTGACGTAGACCACCGTGATGCCAAGGCTGTCCGCGATGCGCTTGATCTCGAACTGCATGTGCTCACGCAGTTGCTTGTCGAGCGCGCCGAGCGGCTCGTCCATCAAGACCAGCTCCGGTTCGAACACCAGCGCGCGGGCGAGGGCCACACGCTGCTGCTGACCGCCCGAAAGCTGCGCCGGACGGCGGCCGCCGAAGGCCCCCATCTGCACCATGTCGAGGGCGCGCTTCACCTTGGCCTCGCGCTCCGACTTGTCCATGTTCCGCACTTCCAGCGGGAAGGACAGGTTCTCGGCCACGGTCATGTGCGGGAATAGGGCGTAGTTCTGAAACACCATGCCGATTCCGCGCTTGTGCGGCGGGATGTTGTTGATGCCATTCCCATCCAGAAGGATGTCGCCGTGGGTCGCGGTTTCGAACCCGGCCAGCATCATCAGGCAGGTCGTCTTGCCCGAACCCGAGGGGCCGAGCATGGTCAGAAATTCGCCCTTGCCGATTGAAAGATTGAGGTCTTTTACGACGAGAGTTTCCCCGTCGTAGCTTTTCTGCACGCGGTCAAAGACCACGAAACCATCGGGCGTCGCTTGCTGTGCCAAATTATTCCCTGTTGGTCTTGCGCCAAGTATTTCCGGAAGCCTGCCACGATAATGAGCAGGAACACAACAGCTACGTTCGGGTTTGACCGGTTTTTCATCAAGATCGCGTACCGCTTTGAAATTTATATGTAAAAACGGCGGACGGTTGGCGCGCGTTGGGCGGCCTTAAAGGTTACGCTAGGTAAGGTGTGATGCGAGCCCCTTCAGCATCGTGCAGCACTGCGCAAGCTGCTCGGCCTCGACGAACTCGTCCGGTTTGTGAGCCTGCGCGATCTCTCCAGGCCCGCAAACCACGCAATGAGTCCCGAGGCTCTGGAACAGGCCTGCCTCGGTGCTGAACGGCACCAGCTCCGCCGCGTCGCGACCGGTCAGTTGAGCGACCAGGCGGCGGGCGAGGTTCTCTTCCAACGGCTCCAGCCCCACGACCTCGCCGATTACCTGCGTCTCGATCCGCGCTTCCGGGGCGACGCGGCGCATCGCGGGCAGCAGCTCCTCCTCACAGTACCGCACCAGCGCGTCCCGCACGAAATCCGCATCGGCGGCATGGACCGGGCGCATCTCCCAATCCAGCGTAGCCTCTCCGGCAATGACGTTGTGCGCGGTGCCGCCCGTCAGCCGACCAAGGTTCACCGTCGTCCAGGGCGGTGCGAACCGGCTCCCCGAGGGCGCCCGGCCTTTGAGCGTCTCGCGCAGCTCAAGCAGGCGTCCGGCATAGCGCACCGCCATCTCGACCGCGTTCACGCCCGCATCGGGGGCCGAGCCATGACCCTCGCGCCCGGTGAACCGCGTGGTGTACTCGTGGCACCCCTTGTGGCCCTCGACCACACGCATCCCCGTCGGCTCGCCGATGATCGCCACTGCCGGCCGCAAGCTGCGATCGGCCAGGTGCGCGACCAGCTGCTGCCCGCCGAGGCAGCCGACCTCCTCGTCATAGGTGAACGCGAAATGCAGTGGGCGGCGAAGCCGGTCCGGCTGCACGTATGGTAGTAGGGCGATCGAGGCGGCGATGAAGCCCTTCATGTCGCAACTGCCCCGCCCGTAGAGCCGACCGTGCCGCGCTTCCATCACGAACGGATCGCTGTTCCAGGGCTGGCCGCCCGCCGGCACCACGTCGGTATGGCCCGACAGAACCACGCCGCCGTCGCCCTCCGGCCCGAGCGTTGCGAAGAGGTTGGCCTTGCTGGCGCTCTCGTCGTGGCTCAGCTCGATCCGCGCGCCCGCGTCCGAAAGTCGCTCGGCCAGCCAGGCGATCATCCCGAGATTGCTGTCCGACGAGACTGTCGGAAACCCGATCAGCGTGCCCAGGATGTCGATCGTCTCGTCCAGCATGTCAGTCCTTCACGATAAGCGCGCGGGGACGGTCGCAGAAGCATTCCGCCGGCCCATAGTCCTTGATCAGGATGCTCTCGGTGATCTCCATGCCCCAGTCGTCCATCCAGAGCCCCGGCATGAAGTGGAAGGTCATGCCCGGCTCGAGCACGGTGTCGTCCTCGGCCCTGAGCGAGATTGTCCGTTCGCCCCAGTCCGGTGGATAGCTCAGCCCGATCGGATAGCCGCAACGTGCGCCGCGCCGGATCCCCGCCGCCTCCAGCGGGGCGGCGAGGGCGGCGGCGATGTCGCGGGCACGGTTGCCGGCGCGGGCCGCGTCCAGCCCGGCTTCCAGTCCTTCGACCAGCGCGGCCTCGGCGCGCAGGATGTGGTCGGGCGGTTTGCCCAGGAAGACCGACCGGCAAAAGGGGGCGTGATAGCGACGGTAACAGCCAGCCAGCTCGAAGAAGGTGATCTCGCCGCGCTGAAACTCCGAGCCGTTCCAGGTCAGGTGCGGCGCCGAGGCCGACTCGCCGCTTGGCAACAGCGGCACGATGGCCGGGTAGTCGCCCCAATCGTCCCCGGCGCCGTCGATCAGGTCGTGCATGATGTCGGCGACCAGCTCGTTCTTGCGCAGGCCCGGCTCGACGCGCTCGGCAATGCCGTCCACCGCACGCTCGGCGATGCGGGCGGCCTTGCGCATGAAAGCGATTTCCTCGTCCGACTTGATGCCGCGCTCCCAGTTCACCAGCCCGGTCGCGTCGATCAGTGTCGCCTCGGGCAGGGATTCGAGCATCGTCAGATAGGCGCGGGCGCTGAAATAGTAATTCTCGGCTTCGACGCCGACGCGCGCGTCAGCGAGGCCGAGATCGCGCAGCACCTGCGCCAGGTCCTGCATCGGATGCCGCTCGCGCGATTGCACGAAATTGTCGGCATAGCCGAGGATACAGTCCTCGGGCATCCAGACCGTCTTGCGGGCGCCGTTGGAATCCTGGAAGCGGCCCCACCAGATCGGATCACGGTCCGGAAAGACCAGAACGCCCTGGTGCACATAGAAGGACCAGCCGTCATAGCCGGTGATCCAGGCCATGTTGGACGGGTCGGTCACGAACATCACGTCCAGATCCTGCACCGCCATCGCGGCGCGGATTTTTGTCAGTCGCCGCGTGTACTCGGCGGCCGAGAACGGGGCGCGGAAAGGCTCCTCGGTCATTGGCGGCTCCTGGGCAGCGGTCGCCGGAAATGGCGGCCACTGCCCAGCCTAGCGCCGGAACCGCTCTAGGCGTCAATGGGTTGCGGCACTTCGTGGCTCGCCTGCGCCAGCAGCGTTGCGTTCCCGCCCGCCGCCGTGGTGTCGATACACAGGTGCCGCTCCAGCCGGCAGCGGGGGCCCATGTCCGGCCCGGTCAGCAGCGGGATCAGCGCGCCGTCACGCTCCGAAAGCGCCACGCGGGCAGCGCGCAGGTCGTCCTCGCCGCTCCACAGCGCCACGCCGTCGAAGCCCTGCAATTCGGTCAGAGCGGCGCGCGGCAGGACGCCGTCGATGCCCGGGCTTTCGGCCCCCGGCGCCACCACCACAGCACGGCAGCCGTTCTCGGCGGCGATCCGCACCTGCTCCCGCGCGTCGGCCAGCGTCGGCCCGAGGCACAGGATCACGCCACGCCCGACCTCGGTCAGCCGGTTCGATTCGCCGGTCGGTCCCGGCAGGTTGGTCGCGTGCAGAACCTGCTCGACCGGGGGGCCGACCTTGCGCAGCGCCTCGGCCACGCGGACCGAGTCGGCGTCGGCGGCATGGGGCACCGCGTGGCCGGGCAGGGGCCGTGAGGTGAAGCGCGGCACGTAGTTTGGCCCGCCCGCCTTCGGCCCGGTGCCCGACAATCCCTCGCCGCCGAAGGGTTGAGAGCCGACGATCGCGCCGATCTGGTTGCGGTTGATGTAGAAGTTCCCGACATTCAGCCGCCGGGTCACCTGGTCCACCCGGTCGTCGATGCGCGAGTGCATCCCGAAGGTCAGGCCGAAGCCCGAGCCGTTGATTGCGTCCACGACCTTGTCGAGGTCCCCGGCGCGGTAGGTGGCGATATGCAGGACCGGGCCGAAGATCTCCTCGGCGAGGTCGCCGATGCCGTTCACCCGGATCACCGCCGGGCCGACGAAACTGCCGGTTTCGGGCGCCGCGACCTGGTGCACCAGCCGCCCTTCGGCCTTCGCCGCCGCGATATGCGTGTCGATCTTCGCCTTGGCGTTGGTGTCGATCACCGGTCCGATATCGGTCGAGATATGCCACGGATCGCCCAGGCGCAGCTCGTCCATCGCGCCCAGCAGCATCTCGGTGAAGCTGTCGGCGATGTCCTTCTGCACGTAGAGCACCCGCAGCGCCGAGCAGCGCTGGCCCGCCGACTGGAATGCCGACATCACGATGTCCTTCACTGCCTGCTCGGGCAGGGCGGTGCTGTCGACGATCATCGCGTTCAGCCCGCCGGTTTCCGCGATCAGCGGCGCGTCCGGGCGCAGCACCGGGGCCATCGTGCGGTGGATCGCCTGGGCGGTCGCGGTCGAGCCGGTGAAGCACACGCCGCCGACGCGCGTATCGCCGGTCAGCGCCGCGCCGACCTTGCGGCCCGCGCCCGGCACAAGTTGCAGCGCATGGCGCGGCACGCCCGCCTCGTGCAGCAACTCGACGGCCCGGTGTGCGATAAGCCCGGTCGATTCCGCCGGTTTTGCCAGCACCGCGTTGCCCGCTGCCAGCGCGGCCGAGATCTGCCCGGTGAAGATCGCCAGCGGGAAGTTCCACGGAGAGATGCAGGTGAACACGCCCCATGGCGCGGCCGAGCCCAGTTCCTCGCCCCGCGCCGCGTAGTAGCGCAGGAAGTCGACCGCCTCGCGTAGTTCCGCGACGGCATCGGGCAGGCCCTTGCCGGCCTCGCGGGCCAGCAGGGCGAAGATCTCGCCGAAGTTCGCCTCGTAGAGGTCGGCGGCGCGGCGTAGCACGGTCGCGCGCTCCTCGGCGCTGGCGGTCCACGGCGAGGCAGCGGCCAGCGCGGCCTCGATGTCGGGCTCGCTCGACTGCAGCACTTGGCCGACCAGGTCATCGGGGCGGGCCGGGTTGCGGACCTCGTGCGCCTCGGTGCCAGTGGTCTCGACCGCAAGGATCGGCCCGGCCTGCCAGCGGTGATCGGCCCACGGACCGCGCGCCGCGTCAATATCGGCCAGAACGTCCGCCTCGCGCAGTTCCCAGCCGCGCGAGTTCGCCCGTTCGGGGCGGAACAGGTCCGCAGGCCTGGTCACCGGCCCGGCGTGGCCCTCAACCCGCGCCAACACGTCGAACGGATCTGCGGCGACCGTCTCGGGCGGCACCCCTTCGTCGACGATCTGGTTCACGAACGAGCTGTTCGCGCCATTTTCAAGTAGCCGCCGCACCAGGTAGGCCAGCAGGTCGCGGTGCGCGCCGACCGGTGCATAGATCCGGCAGCGCGTGCCTTCCGAGGTCAGAACCCGGTCGTGCAGCGCCTCGCCCATGCCGTGAAGGCGCTGGAACTCATAGGAACCGGCATCGGCGCCCATCGCCAGGATCGCGGCGACCGAATGGGCGTTGTGCGTGGCGAACTGCGGATAGATCCGGTCGGTCATTCCCAGCAGCTTCTTCGCGCAGTGCAGGTAGGACACGTCGGTCTCGGCCTTGTGGGTGTAGACCGGGAAACCGGCCAGCCCCTCGACCTGCGCGCGCTTGATCTCGGTGTCCCAATAGGCACCCTTGACCAGCCGCACCATGATCCGCCGATCCAGCCGCTCCGCCAACGCGTGCAGCCAGTCGAGCACGCCGCCCGCGCGCTTGCCGTAGGCCTGCACCACCACGCCGAACCCGTCCCAGCCGGCAAGGCTGTCGTCGCCCAGAACCGCCTCGATCACGTCGAGCGAAAGCTCCAGCCGGTCTGCCTCTTCTGCGTCGATGTTCAGGCCCATGCCCGCGGACTTGGCGGCCTGCGCCAGCTCCAGCACGCGCGGCACCAGTTCGGCCATCACCCGGTCGTGCTGCCCGGTCTCATAGCGCGGGTGCAGCGCCGACAGCTTGATCGATATCCCCGGATTGTTCCGTATGTCTTTGCTTTCACAGGCTTTCGCCAGTCGCGCGATGGCGGTGGAGTAGGCTTTCATGAAGCCGTCCGCGTCCTTGGCGGTCAGCGCGGCCTCGCCCAGCATGTCGTAGGAAAAAGTGTAAGCTTTCTTGGCGCTTGCGCGGCCCCGCTCATGTGCCTCGTCGATCGTGCGGCCCAGCACGAACTGATGCCCCATTTCGCGGATCGCACGGCCCACGGCGGCACGGATCACCGGCTCGCCCAACCGTTTGATCGCTCCGCGCAGGACCGAGGCCGGACCCTCGCCCTCGCGCAGGATGCGGCCCGTCAGCATCAGCCCCCAAGTCGAGGCATTGACCAGCGGCGAGCTGGAATGTCCAAGGTGCGCGCTCCATTCCGAGGGTGCGATCTTGTCCTCGATCAACGCGTCGATCGTGTCGGCGTCCGGCACCCGCAGCAGCGCCTCGGCAAGGCACATCAGCGCGACGCCTTCCTCGGTGGACAGGCCGTACTCGGCCAGAAAAACCTCCATCAGCCCCGGTTTCGAGCGCTCGCGAATGTCGCGCACCAGTTCCACCGCGCGGGCATGGGCGCGGTCGCGCAGGTCCTGTCCGACCGGGGCTTCCTGTGCCAGCCGGGCCAGTACGTCGGCGCCGTCGGCAAGCCTGTCATCCCTGATCCTTTCGCGCGGCGTTGGCGTCGCGGTCATCTGCATTCTCCTTGTACGAAACTTGGAGCCAGTCTATCAGCGCGCCAGCAGGCTGTTTTCCCGAACACGCCTCTCATGCAGGATATGGGGTCGAAGATGGTGGCTGGCAAAGGCGAAATGGCCGCGAAGATGGCGCCTGACGGGCAGGTTGACGCCATCGACCGCAAGATGCTGCAGATCCTCGCCCGGGACGGACGGATCCCGGTGACGGAACTGGCAGAAAAGGTAGGGCTGTCGAAAAGCCCGGCGCAAGTGCGGCTGAAACGGCTGCGCGACGCGGGCTACATCCGCGGCTTCCGCGCAGTGCTGGACGCGCGGAAACTTGGCCTCGACCATGTCGCTTTCGCCGAGGTGCGGCTCACCGACACCTCCGAGGCGGCGCTGGCCGCTTTCAACGCCGGCGTCATGGAGGTCCCCGAGATCGAGGAGTGCCACATGATCGCGGGCGCGTTCGACTACCTGCTGAAGGTCCGCACCCGCGACATTCGCGCCTACCGCCGCGTGCTGGGCGAGACGATCTCGTCGCTGCCGCACGTGGCGGGCACCTCCACCCATGTCTCGATGGAGGCTGTGAAGGACAGCGGCCTCTAGGGCATCGGGATCGGGTTCACCACCTTGGGCACGTCATAGCCGCGCTGCACGGCGGGGCGCGCGGCGATGCGCAGATACCAGTCCTTCAGCGCCGGAAAGGCGTTCAGGTCGACCTGCTGCCACTCGAATCGCGAGATCCATGGCCAGATCGCCATGTCCGCGATGGAATAGGTCCCGGCAACAAATCCATGTTCCTGAATGCGGCGGTCGAGCACGCCATAAAGACGTTCCGCCTCCTTGTGGTAGCGATCTTCGGCATAAGGCGCCTTGCCGGGATTGTGACGCAGGAAGTGATGTGCTTGGCCAAGCATCGGGCCGGCGCCTCCCATCTGCCACATCAGCCACTCGATGGCGCGCCAGCGCGCTTCGCCTTCGGGCATGAAGCGGCCGTGCTTCTCGGCGAGGTACATCATGATCGCGCCCGATTCCATCAGGCTCAGCCCGGTCTCCCTGTCCACGAGCGCCGGTATCTTGTTGTTCGGAGAGATCTTCAGGAACTCGGGGGTGTGCTGGTCCCCGTTGCCGATGTCGATCGCATGGGTCGTGTAGGGGACGTCAAGCTCTTCGAGCAGGATCGAGACCTTTCGCCCGTTCGGTGTGGTCCAGGTGTAGAAGTCGTACATCGGCGCTCCGGAGGTGGTCTGCAGGGTGGAATAAATTGGAAACCAACAACTTCGATCATCGTTTTCAGGTTGGACCCTAGGTCGGTGAAACGCGGAAGGAAAGCCACACTGGAAAGATAGTGACCTAGCAAAGGATGCGGCACCTCGCCGACTCGGGGTGGGCGCGGTAGACTGTGTCAAAACGAAGAACGGGCTGTGGGGGCCCGATAATGGGGGAAGCGTGGGTCATCTCTTGAGTGTGTGCCGGATAACCGTGCTTCTTGCGGTTCTCTTTTCGTCACTTCCGGTTCCTGGCCGGGGCAAAGCGGGCGAACCAGTGATCCTCTACTGCCCGCCGCAAGCCCAGACTGTTGCCGGATTGTGCCAGGCGCTGGCCGATGAACTCGACGGGGCGATTGCGCCGCGGACGGTCAAGATTGCGCCGCAATTCATATTCAACAACGCCGTGAGCCTGGAACTCGGCACCGTTGCCGACGACCGGCTCGAAGGCCGCCTGGTCTGGGTTGACCGGGCGGGCCGGACGGTGACCGGAGAGTGGGTAGAGACCTCGGTTCTGGACGGCGATGTGAACGCGGGCGCTGTTGCCCGTTTCGCGCGGGGGGTGGTGCGGGCAAGTGGCCCGGCGCTTCCACCGCCAAGTAAAAAGTAGATGAGTCGAGCAGTCATGAGTGTAGAGATTACAACGCTTTATCACGGCCTGCCGGAGGACCCCGGCCCAGAGGGCGAGATCGTGACCGAGACCGCCGACGCGGTGGAGGGCCCGGATACCGAGTATTCCATCCAGGTTGGCGACAGCTTCCTCGGGACGATTGCGGCGCCCGGGGATCGCGACTGGGTCGCCGTCACCCTGGTCGAAGGCACGACCTACGATCTTGCGATGACAGCCGGCACGTTGTCCGACGGCTATCTTCGGCTGTACGACGGTGCCGGCAAGTTGCTGGCCGAGGACGACGATTCCGGTGACGGACTCGATCCGGTGATCCGTGAGTTCACCGTCGGCAGCGGCGGCACGTATTATCTCGAAGCCGCAAGCTATGCCGATATCTTCACCGGAAGCTACACGCTGCATCTGCAGGAATCGCCTCCGCCGCGCGTGCTCGATGTCTGGACCGTCGATGAGGTCGCCGAGCAGTTGGCGCACGGCTACTGGGAAGACACGGGGCGGTCTCACCGTTCTTTCGATCTTTCGGACGGAGAGTCGATTACAGCGAACATCACTGGACTGGCCGCTGACGGGCGGGCGCTGGCCAAGAAGGCCCTGTCGGCATGGACCTGGTCTACCGGTCTGGAGTTCGAGATTACCTCAGGGGACGCCGACATCACGTTCGACGACGAGCAGGTCGGGGCGTACACGGTGATGAGCACGGTCGGAGAGACGATCCTCGAATCCGAAGTGAACATCTCGAAGAACTGGCTCCGGACCTATGGCACCTCGGTCGACAGCTATTCCTTCCAGACCTACATCCACGAGATCGGGCATGCGCTGGGGCTGGGACACGCCGGTCCCTATAACGGCTCGGCTATCTGGGGCGTCGACAACAGCTATCTGAATGACAGCTGGCAGATGACGGTGATGTCCTACTTCTCTCAGAACGAGAACGACTGGTTGGACGCTTCGTTCGCATTCATCGTTACTCCGATGATCGCCGACATCGCGGCGATAGACATGCTCTACGATCTTCCGGGAGAGATCCGGACCGGCAAGACGGTCTACGGCGAGAACTCGAACCTCGACGGCTATGCCGCGCGGCTTTCGGGCATGGAAAGCGCGCTGGCCTACACGATCATCGACGATGGCGGGCGGGACAAGCTCGATGGCAGCCGGGAGGAAGCCGACCAGCGCATCGACCTGCGTGAAGGAGCCGCCTCGGACATGTGGGGGATCACCGGCAACGTGCTGATCGCGCTGGGCACGGTTATCGAGATCGCGGTGGGCGGCGACGGCGACGACTGGATCATCGGCAACGCCGTCGACAACCGGCTGGTTGGCAAGGATGGTGACGACCACATCCAGGGTCTGGATGGCGCCGACCATCTGCGCGGTCGCGCCGGCAAGGATCTGCTCGAGGGCGGACGCCAGGCGGATCTGCTGGAGGGTGACGGCGGCACGGATGACCTGCGCGGCAACGGCGGGGCGGACAACCTCTTCGGCGGTGCGGGGCAGGATCTGCTGAACGGTGGCTGGGGGCCGGATCAGATCTTCGGCGGGACCGTCAACGAACTCGCGATGCTGGGTGAGGCGGGCGAGGCGCTGATCAACAGCAAGTGGGACGACGATCTGATGATCGGCGGCGAGGGCGCGGATGTCTTCATTTTCAAGGCGGACTCCGGGACAGACACGATCGTCGACTTCGAGGACGGCCTGGACGTGATCCGGATCCTGACCGGCGCGGATGGGTTCGCGGATCTCGACATCGCGGACGTGGCCGAGGGGGCGTTGGTCACCTTCGCAGAGACAGCGGTAAAGCTGCTCGACATCGCCTCGGCGAAACTGACCGCCGACGACTTCCTGTTCGTCTGAGCGCGGCCGGGGCGGCGGGTCAGCCGCCCCAGGTCCGGCGCAGGAAGTCCAGCCAGTTCAGGTTGCAGATCTTCTCGATCAGCGGCTCGCCGAAGTCGCGGGCGCGCATTTCATCGCGCAATGCGGTCAGCCCGGCGGCGGTGGCGAGTTCCGGCGGGCAGGGTGCCCCGTCGAAGTCCGAGCCGAGGCCGACGTGGTCCTCGCCCGCGACCTCGATCATGTGGGCCAGGTGGTCGACGCAGAACGAAAGCGTGCCCTCGGGCGCGATGCCGCCGTCCGGGCGTAGGAAGAAGACCCCGTAGTTCAGCCCGACCATCCCGCCGGTCTGCCCGATGGCGCGCAGCTGGTCGTCGGTCAGGTTGCGGGCGGTGGGGCAGATCGCGTGCGCGTTGGAATGGGTCGCGACGAGCGGCAGGCCTTCCTCGGCCACGTCCCAGAAACCGCGCATGTTCAGGTGGCTGGTGTCGAACACCATGCCGAGCTGCTTGCAGCGGCGGGCGAGGGCCTTGCCCGCCGGTGTCAGCCCCGGCCCGGTGTCGGCGTCGGACGGGTAGCGGAACGGCACGCCGTGGCCGAACACCGTGGGCCGCGACCAGACCGGGCCGATTGACCGCAGCCCGGCGGCACAAAGCAAGTCCAGCCCTTCGAGATCCGGGCCGATCGCCTCGGCGCCCTCGATGTGCATGACGGCGGCGAGGCGGTTCGCGGCCATCGCGGCCTCGATTTCGGCGACGGTGCGGCAGAGGGAAATCAGGCCGGCGCGGTCGAGGGCGATCAGCACCTCGGCCTGCTCGACCACCGTGACCAGTGCCGGGGCACGCTCGATGGCGGGCGGCAGGGGCAGGTCGTAGGGCGGGTGGCGGAAGGCGGCCCGGTCGGGCAGCGGGCCGGAGGGTACGAAGAGCGCGAAAAAGCCCCCGGCCAGGCCGCCAGCCTGCGCGTGTTTCAGCGTGATCTGCCCGGGCCCGTCGGCAAAGTTCAGCGCGGCGCGCGCCGCCCCGGCTCGCCAGAGCCGCAGAATGGCGTCGTTGTGGCCGTCGAAGATCGGGGGCGTGCGCGGATCTGTCATGCGCCGAGTTGTGGCCCGGCGCGGGGGCGCGTGCAAGGCATGAAATCTGGGGATTTCATCGTGAAAACCCCCTCAAGTATCTGAAATTGCTTTCATGTTAAGTGTTAAAGCTTCGTGAACGCGTCCGGATGGCGGGTTTCGGGGCTGGCGGAGGATGCCTCCGGCGGGGATATTTGGGGAAAGTGGAAGGCGGGCGCGGGACGGGCGCGGTGCTTTGGGGTGCGGTATGGTTCCTGATTTCTTCACGGTTCGGCTGGAGGTGGCGGACTGGGGGCCGGTTCTGGCGAACGGCGAGGCGCGGCGGTGGCTGGAGGCGGAGCTTGCCGGGGTGCTGACGCCTGCGGTCCTGGCGCCGCTGCCGAAAGCGCTGGCGCTGGACGGCGCCGTCGGGGATTGGATCGACGCGCGGGCGGCAGAGAGCCGTGTGATGCTGGTGCGCGATCGAGACGGCGGCGCGTTGCTGGGGCTGCTGATCCTTGCCGAAGCGGCGCCGGGGGAGGCCCATCTGGGCTATCTTCTTGCCGAGCGCGCGTGGGGGCGTGGGGTGGCGACGGAGCTGGTCCGCGGGCTGATGGCCGAGGCCGGGCCGGTGCGCTGGCGGGCCGGGGTGGACGCGGGCAACCCGGCCTCGGCGCGGGTGCTGGAGAAATGTGGCTTCCTGCCCGAGGCGCGGTCGCCGGATGGGGCGACGATGTTCGTGCGGGAGGGGGGCGACGAGGTCTCCTGAGCCACGGATATCCGGCCCGGGGCGTGGCAGGCAGGTTCGACCCGGGGGCGTCATCCTTGAGGCTGCGAGGTGAACTTGTTCCTGTCCGGCGGAGGGCTTCAATGGAAGTTCCGCCCCTTGGGCAGGGCGCGGTTGCGGGCCAGCGCTTCGGCGTCGTTGCGAAGTTCCGGCGCATCCGCCAGCAACCGTGACAGGGCCGAGCCCGCGTGGCGGCGCTGGTTGCGGTTGTCCTCGGCCACGGGGCGGCGGACCTCGTCGGCGTTGGCCAGTGAAGCGAGGCCGATGTCGGCGTCGGAGATCCGCTGCATCAGGCCGGTCAGATCGAACAGCTCGTGCGCGACGACGTGGATCACCCCGTCCTGGCTTTGCAGCCGGCCGCGCACCGCGATGCAGCGGCAGCCCAGCACCAGCGCGCGGTAGCGTTCGAACACCTTGGGCCAGATGATGATGTTGGCAACGCCGGTTTCGTCCTCGATGGTCTCGAAGACGACGCCCTTGGCGGTGCCCGGGCGCTGGCGCACCAGCACGAGGCCCGCGACCGTCACCCATGACCCCGAGCGGCGGCGCTGCAAATCGACGTTCCGCGTGGTGCCGCGCCGGGCCAGCGGCTCGCGGACGAAGGACAGCGGGTGTGCTTTTAGCGACAGGCTGAGGGTCTGGTAGTCGGTGATCACATGCTCGCCCAGCGGCATCGGGGGCAGGGCGATCTCGGCCTCGCGCATCGTGCCGTCGTCGCGGGTGGTGGCGAAGAGCGGCAGGTGTTCGGCGCTGCCCAAGGGGTCGAGAGCGCGCACCGCCCAGAGCGCCGCGCGGCGGTCGAGGCCCAGCGAGCGGAAGCAGTCCGCCTCGGCCAGTTTCTCGATCGCGCTGCGGGTCAGGCCCGAGCGCAGCCACAGGTCGCGCACGCTGTCATAGCCGCGCCCCCGGCGGGCGACGAGGCGCTGCGCGTCCTGCTCGCCAAAGCCCTTCACCTGCCGCAGGCCCAGCCGCACCGCGTGGGAGTGGCGCATGATCCCGACCATCGACTGGTGCTGCATGGCGACGGGCTGCGGGGCGGCGTCGGCTTCTAGCGTGGCGTCCCAGTCGGAGGCGTTGATGTCGACCTCGCGCACCTCGACGCCGTGTTCGCGGGCGTCGCGGATCAGCTGGGCCGGGGCGTAGAAGCCCATCGGCTGCGAGTTCAGGATCGCGGCGCAGAACACGTCGGGGTAATGGCATTTCAGCCAGCACGACGTATAGACCAGCAGCGCGAAGCTGGCGGCGTGGCTTTCGGGGAAGCCGTATTCGCCGAAGCCCTCGATCTGGCGGAAGCAGTGCTCGGCGAACTCGCGCTCGTAGCCGTTGGCGACCATGCCCTCGACCATGCGGGTCTGGAAGCTGCCGATGGTGCCGACGCGCTTGAAGGTCGCCATGGCGCGGCGCAGCTTGTCGGCCTCGCCCGGGGGGAAGCCGGCGGCGACGATGGCGATGTTCATCGCCTGCTCCTGGAAGAGTGGCACGCCGAGCGTCTTGCCGAGGACCTGGCGCAGTTCCTCCTTGGGGTAGGTGACCTCCTCGAGCCCCTGGCGGCGGCGCAGGTAGGGGTGGACCATGTCGCCCTGGATCGGGCCGGGGCGGACGATGGCGACCTCGATCACCAGGTCGTAGTAGCAGCGGGGCTTGAGGCGCGGCAGCATGGTCATCTGCGCGCGGCTTTCGATCTGGAACACGCCCACCGTGTCGGCGCGGCAGATCATGTCGTAGGTCGGCGTGTCGCCATCCTCGATCGAGGCCAGCGTCTCCCACCGCTCGTAATGGCGGGCCAGCAGGTCGAGCCCCTTGCGCAGGCAGGTCAGCATCCCCAGCGCGAGGACGTCGATCTTGAGCATGCCGAGCGACTCCAGGTCGTCCTTGTCCCATTCGACGATGGTACGATCTTCCATCGCGGCGTTTTCCACCGGGATCAGGCTGGTCAGTCGGTCGCGGGTGATCAGGAAGCCGCCGACATGCTGGGACAGGTGCCGGGGAAAGCCGACGATCTGCTGCGCGAGGTCGAGCATCTGGTTCAGGTGCCGGTCCTCGGGGTCGAGGCCGGCGCGGCGGGCATCCTCGGCGTCGACCTCCTTCGACCAGGAGCCCCATTTGGTGGCCGAGATCGCGGCGATGGCGTCCTCGGACAGGCCGAAGACCTTGCCGACCTCGCGGATCGCGGATTTCGCGCGGTAGGTGATGACGGTGGCCGCCAGCCCGGCGCGCTCGCGGCCGTACTTTTCGTAGATGTACTGGATCACCTCTTCGCGGCGCTCGTGCTCGAAATCGACGTCGATATCGGGGGGCTCGCCCCGGTCCTCGGAGATGAAGCGTTCGAACAGCAGGTCGACCTTGGCGGGGTCCACCTCCGTCACCCCCAGCGCATAGCAGACGGCCGAGTTCGCCGCCGAGCCGCGGCCCTGGCAGAGGATCCCGCGTGAGCGGGCGAAGCGGACGATGTCGTAGACGGTCAGGAAATAGGGCGCGTAGTCGAGCCGGCGGATCAGGCCAAGCTCGTGTGCCAGCGCGGTCCGGACCTTGGCGGGCGGGCCCTCGGGCCAGCGGCGCTTGACGCCGAGTGCGGTCAGGCGTTCCAGCGCCTGCTGGCTGGGCATGGCCTCGCCGCCCAGTTCTGCGAACACCGGATCCTCGGGGTACTGGTGGCGCAGCTCGTCCAGCGAGAAGCGTATGCGGCGGAACAGCGTGCGGGCATTGTCCACCGCCTGCGGCAGGTCGGCGAAGAGGCGCATGGTTTCCGCCTCGGGGCGCAGGTGACGCTCGGCGTTCGGCTCCAGCAGGGTGCCGGCGCGGGCGAGGGTAGTACCCTCGCGGATGCAGGTCAGCACGTCCTGCAGCGGGCGGCGGTCCGGGTGGTGATAGAGCACGTCGCCGACGGCCACCGGCGGCACCTGCTGTTCCTTGGCCAGGGCGGCCAGCCGGGTCAGGCGGCGCTGGTCGCCGGGGCCGTGCAGGCGGGTCAGGGCCAGGTGGACGTGGTCGGGCCTTGCGGCGTGCAGCCTGTCCAGCACCTGCGGCAGGCAGGCCTCCACCCGGCGGGCGGGCAGCACCGCCAGCAGCAGCCCGTCCAGATGGCTCAGCAGGTCCGGCAAGGTCAGGTGACACTCGCCCTTGGGCGCGCGCCGCTTGCCAAGGCTCAGCAGCTCACAGAGCGAGCGCCAGCCGCCGCGATCCTCGGGCCAGGCCAGTACGTCGGGCGTGCCGTCGGTAAAGACCAGCCGGCAGCCGGGGGCATAGGCCAGCCGGGCCTCGCGCGCGGCCATGTGCCCGCGCACGACACCCGCGACCGAGTTGCGGTCGCAGATCGCAATCCCCGCAAGGCCCAGTTTCGCGGCCTGGCCGATCAGTTCCTCGGCATGAGAGGCGCCGCGCAGGAAAGAGAAATTCGAGGTGGCCGCCAGCTCCACCCCGCCCGGGGGCAGAACACGCATCTCACCCCCACGATCCCGCGAGTCGGACCCGGGTCAAGGGCTGCCGCAGGCAGCGGCCGTCAGGCCGTTCACCCTTGAGGCGGGCGCGACTCGCATCCCGATGCTTACCATCGGTCTGAGGGACACACCTGTCCCTCAGACCTTCCCCAGCAAAACTCTCCCACCAATCCAAAGCGCCACACCAAAAACCGGGCACCGGGAGCGCAAAGCGATCCCCGCCCCGAAGGGGGCTCGATGCCCCCGCCGGGGCGCGCCCCTCAGGCCCGCTCATCCGAACACCCCGTGCATGTACCAGCGCGGCTGCACCGCCTCGCGCGCGTAAAGCCCGTGGCGGAACATCCAGAACCGGTAGCCTTCGCCATCCTCGACCCGGAAATAGTCCCGTGTCGGCGCGCTGCGCCCGTCGCGCCACCATTCGCAGGCGATCCGCTCGGGCCCCTCGGCGCGCGTCACCGCATGGCCCACTTTCCGCCAGCGGAACCGCAGCGGCGGGCCGTCGGGGACCTGGGCGACGGTCTCGACCGGCTCGGGGCGCGCAAGCAGAAACAACGGGCGCGACAGCGGCGGCACCGGCACCTTGGCGGCGGGACCGGAGGGCGCGCTGCCCGCGCGCAACCGCGACAGGGGCAGGGTGCCGAAGGCGCGCTCGGGGATATGCGTGTCGGCCCCGACGAAGCCGCGCACCCGCTCGGGGCCCAGCCGCGCGCCAAGCCGGTCCACCAGCGCGGCGAAACCGTCCTCGGGGGCGCGGCGGTCCACCAGGTCGCCCTGCGCGCCGCCGAAATGCTCGCTTTCCAGCACGTCCAGCTTCACCAGATCGAACCCGAACCCGGCCTCGATGTCCTGCCGCAGCCCCGCGATCCGGTCCCGGAACAGGCCCGCGATCCGGTCGGCGCGGCGCAACGGCCCGGCCGAGGCGACCTCCAGCCGCTCGACATGGCCGTCGACGCGGAACAGCCGCAGCTCCAGCCGGCGCGCGCCGAGGCCGCGATCCTCGAGGATCGGCACCAGCGCCTCGGCCAGCAGGGCGATGGCGCGGTCGATGTCGCTTTCATGGCTGATCGGATCGAAGAAGGCCTTCTCGGCGCTCAGCGCGGCGGGGGCGCGCAGCGGCGTCAGCGCCTCCTTCTCGCGCCCCAGCGTCCGGTCGAGCCGGGTCATCAGCGCCGCGCCGAAGCGGCGGGCCAGCGGCGCGCGGGGCAGGTCGGCGATGCACCCCACGGTTTTCAGCCCGACGCGGGTCAGCGCGGTCGCGACCTCGGCCCCGATGCCCAGCGCCGAGACCGGCAGCGGGTCGAGCGCGGCGCGGGTCTTTCCCGGCATCGCCACCGCGCGCGGATGGCTGCCGCCCGAGGCGTGCAGCGCCAGCGCGCGGGCCGCGCCTTGCGTGTCGGCCAGCCCCGCACGGGCGTGCAGGCCCTGGCCGCGCAGGCGGGTCAGCAGATCGTCCAGCAAACCGTCCTCTCCTTTCCACAGATGCGCGCAGCCGGTGATGTCGAGCATCAGGCGCGGCGACTCCTCCTCTTCCTTCTCCAGCCCCACCAGCGGCGAATAGCGGTCGCACCAGGCGGCGACCGAGCGCAGCAACGCGGCGTCCGCCTGCGTATCCGCCGGCTGCGCGTCCAGGTCCGGGCGCAGCGCGCGGGCGTCGGTCAGCGTCTGGCCCGGGCTCAGCCCCAGCGCCGCCGCCCCCGGCTCCAGCCCGGTCAGGCGCACGGCGTTCTTCACCGTGTCGGCCACCGCCAGCGGCGGCGCCTCAGGTCGCCCGTCGCAGATCCACGACCTGCCCCAGCGCGCCCGGGCGATCCGGTCGGTGGGCAGGTGCGGGAAGACGAGGGCCAGGTACCTCCTGTTCTGTCTGTCGTGGGCCATGATCGAAGGTCTTGCGCTTGGGGTTCCAGGTGACGGACCAGGCGCCGCTGCGGCCGTCGCGGCTACGTTCCAGCACCAGCCTGTGGCAGGGCAGGCCGATACCCTTGGGAAAGCTGGCGTCGGGGGGCGAGGGCAGGGGCTCCACCCGCCAGCGGGTCAGGGCGGCGTTGGCCTCCTCCTCGCCGCTTTGGCGCAGGATCAGGACCATCACGCCGCTGTCCCGCGCCCGGATCATCAGCCGCCGCGTCGCCACCCGGTCCAGCAGCTTCGGGTTGCCCTTCACGTGCAGCACCACGGCGGCGAGGTCGGTGCACCGCGCCCCCTCGTCCGCCGCCCAGAGCGCGGATTTCAGGTCCACCGGGTGCACCAGGGTCAGCGCGCCCGGATCCAGCCCGTATTGCGCCAGCCCGTCGGGGCAGAGCAGCCCCGCATCGGGCAGCGCCGCCGGGTCGGTGATCCACAGCACCCGCCCGCGCGGCCCTTGGCACAGCTGCGCTAGCAGCGCCGCGACCAGCCCGGTCGCCGCCCCGATGCCGCGCGCCAGCGGGGCGCGGATCTCGTGCAGGCCGGCCTGTTCCAGCCCGCCGCCCAGTACCTCGTCCGGGCCGTTCAGGCCAAGGCGCAGCCGAGCCACCCGGCCCTTGCGATGGCCGAGCGACAGGCGGTCGAGCGTGGCGGCGGCGTGCATCTCCATGCGCTGTCCCTGAGTCGGATGTTCGTGTTATGTTCTCATTACATCTCCTACCCCGCGCCTGAGTCAAGAGCGGCTCGGCCCGGTAGAGACGGGGCCGCGCGCATGGGGCGGAACGGAAAGGAAAATTAATTGAGCGCGCCGGAAAACCCTATTGGCTAGCTTTGCTTTCGAGCAGATAAGCCGATCCTATTCCATGAAACATACGGAGGGCGCCCGTTGCCACATCAGCGTTTTCGCCGTCTTTCGGATGCGCTCGAGACGGTAAGGTCTACCGCACCTTCGCCCCCGAGCCGGAACGCCTCCAGTTCGAACGCGTCGCCGCCTTCCTAGAGTTCCGGGTCGACGTCGACAGTGGCGGCTACCCGGGGGCGGAGCATATCCGGCCCATCGCGGATGAGGACTTCGAGAGGGCGGCGAAGGCGTAGACTACGCAGGGAGTTGTTAGGCCCGGGTGAAGCAAGTCCAGTCGTGGCGCCGCAAGGAGATACACCCACGCCAATGACGGTTTGGGATGGCTAAACCGCAATTGCTAAATGCAGATCTCATGACAGGTTGGCTCGCGTATGGGGCATTCCGCGGGGATGTCGGTTGCGCGGCCGGTCTTTGACGCGTTTGAAGGCGTAACGATTTGCGATCGTCGATGTGCCTGGCGCTAGCAACCTTAGTCCGAAACGGTGCTATCTGGGCGAGGCAATTCCTGGGCTCAGTATACAGCGCTCGTGCGGATTGGTGGTTGTAATGGCTCATGCTTCTTTGACCGAGCGTGGACCGAGATTGACTCGGAGTTGTGCCGCAGCGTCCGCTTTGGCATTGGTGCGGCGTACACTCTATGGCCAGGCCGCGTAGGACTGTTCCCCGGTGCATCGGTCAGCTCTGGCTTTACGTCGGAACCGTGCCCGCGACCGTTCCGAACTGAGACCGTCGATCAGAGTAGCGATGCGACCCTCGGTCTCGATCGGAAAGGTAAGGTCCTGGCCGAGAGTGCGCCGCATCTGCTGACCCAGCGGTGTTGCCGGCAACGCGCCAGCCAGAGCAAGGTTCGGAATCGAGACGATCGTCGCGCGCGTGCCTCCCTCGGCCACGAGTTCTCCTCCGCAGGTTGGAGCCAGCCAAAGGAGGTTCCCAGTCTCAACCCCCTGCGATGCTTCACCGACCGTTGCCCGTATCTGGGCACGACCCGCCGCAACCAGGACGAGCTGCGCGCTCTCCGGCGCTAGGGCGAAGCCTACGTGCGTAAGTGGGCTTCGAAGATAGTGAACACTGGCTGAAGTGCGTGCTGGTAAATGGCGAAGCAGGGTCTCGGGCATGCATCCATCCTACAGCCTTCGACAGCTGTCACCCAGCAAAAGTGCAATTCTTAGCCGCAGATATGCATTTTCTGTCCATGACCGGTGATCTAGCGTCGGTACACGGCCCGGAGGTGAGCAGACATGAGAGTCTCTGTTTGCACTCGGACGAACAAGGGCCCGGGACACGGGCCGATAGGGAGGACAACATGAACAGCCTTTTCCCGCGGCACGCCCTGCGCGCGCTGGCGGCCGGAGCGACGGTCGCCGTCACGCTAGGATCTCAACCGGTTGCCGCACAGGACGAGACCGCCACCATCGGCTATGCGGTCGCGCGCACTGGAGCCAACGCGACTGGCGCAGGTATCACGACCATTCCGAACTATGAACTGTGGGTGAAGACCGTGAACGAGGCCGGCGGCCTGGAGATGCCGGACGGTTCCCGCCGGATGATCGAGGTCGTCGAATACGACAGCCGATCCTCGAACGAAGACCTTGTGCGCGCGATCGAGCGACTGGCCAGCCAGGACAAGGTAGACCTGATCCTGCCGCCATGGGGGACCGGGGCGAACCTCGCCGTTGCGCCGCTGATGGCGCGATACGGCTACCCGCAGCTTGCAGTCACCGCGGTGACGGACAAGGCACCGGAATTCGCCGCCCGCTGGGATCGGAGCTTCTGGATGCTCGGCGGCGGTCATGACTATGCCACCGCGCTTGTCGAAGTTCTCGCCGCTGCGCGCGACGCGGGAACGATCAACAACCAGGTCGCCGTGGTCTCGGTCGCGGACGGGTTCGGGATCGACCTGATCAACGGCGCGCGGCCGGCGTTTGAGGAAGCCGGGTTCGAGTTGGTTTACGATGAAAGCTATCCCCTCGGCACATCCGATTTCGCCGCGATCCTGAGCGAAGCGCAATCATCCGGCGCTGACAGCTTTGTTGCATTCTCCTACCCGCCGGGCAGTTTCGGGATGACGAAGACGGCGCAAACCATGGGGTACAACCCCAAGGTCTTCTACATTTCGGTAGGCGGGGCGTTCCCGATCTATCCGGGCGTAGCCGATGGAAAGGCCGAAGGCGTCATGGCGATCGGCGGCGTAAACGCCGACAGTGCCGCGATCCAGGCCTATTTTGCCAGTCACACGGATTTCACCGGCAATCCGCCAGACAGTTGGGCGAGCGCGATCACCTACGCCTCGCTGGAGATGCTGGGGCAGGCAGTCGCGCGCGTCGGCCTCGATCATGCCGCGCTGGCCGAAGAGCTGTCGAACGGCACATTCGCGACCGTCATCGGCGACGTGACGTTCGAGGACAACCAGCTGCGGGACCTCTGGTGGGTCGGCCAGTGGCAGGAAGGTGCGTTCCGAGCAGTGAGCCCGGCAGACAAGCCGGGAGCGTCGGATCCGGTCATCCCCAAGCCGGAATGGTAAGCGCCGTCTGAATACGGGCAGGCGTGGGCCTCGCAATGGCCCGCGCCACCAAGTCTGCGATCGGATTTCATGTTGCTCACAACCCTCATCCTGGGCCTCGTGCTCGGCGGCACCTATGCGTTGCTCGCTCTGGGGCTGACGCTCCAGTACGGCATCAGCCGCATCATGAACCTCGCCTATGGCGAGTTGACGCTGGCCGCGGCTTTCGTCCTCGTCGCACTCTTCCAGGGGGTCGGCCTTCCGCCGCTTCTGGCGATCGTTCTCATCGCACCGGCGGGATATGTGCTCGGATGGGTGCTCTACGCCGTGATGATGCATCCCCTGGTCGTCAGGTCCGGCGCGCGCGGCCGGCTTGAGGTGGACTCGATCCTGGCGACCTTCGGTCTGCTGTTCCTGATCCAGGGCATTCTTCTGGTGAGTTTCGGCGCTAACTTCACGTCGATCTCTTACCTGGATCAGGGTGTGTCGGTCCTCGGTGTTCCCGTCGCACTGAACAGGCTTATCGCGTTCGGGATATGCGTCGTGGTCGGCGGCGCGCTGGTCGTCGTGCTGGCGCGCACCCGATGGGGCCTCGCACTGCGAGCGGTCGCGCAGACGCCCGGCTCTGCACCGCTCGTGGGGATCGACGTAAATCGGGTTGCCCGGCAAGGCTTCGCGGTCGGGACAGCGCTTGCCGCTACGGCCGGTGCGTCGATTGCGATGTACCAGACCTTCTCGGCGACCGACGGGGTGATCTTCACGATGAAGGCGCTGGTCATCGTCATCATGGGAGGGGTCGGCAATGTCGCAGGCGCGCTTGTCGCCGGCCTGGCACTCGGGCTGATCGAGACAATCGTCGCGACCGCAATCGATCCAGGACTGACGCTGGCGGCGACGTTCACAATCTTCCTGGCGGTGCTGCTCTGGCGACCGCAGGGACTGTTCGGGCGCGGGTGAGATGAGGCTGATACTCCCACTCGCGGCTCTTGCCCTGTTCGCCTTCGCGCCCTTCGCCGTGTCGGACTATATGCTGGGACTGCTGATCGGCGCGGTGACCTACGTTACACTGGCCAGCGCCTGGGCACTGTTCTCCGGCCATACACGATACATCTCTCTCGCCACCGTCGCTTTCTACGGGACAGGCGCCTACGTGGTCGCCGTGCTGAACGAGACGATGCCCTACGTCTTAGTCCTCGGTGCCGCGGGGCTCATCGGTGCTGCAATGGCGCTGCTCATCGGCCTGTCGACGCTTCGTCTGGCCGGTGTCTACTTCGTGATTTTCACCTTCGGCCTGGCCGAACTCGTTCGGCAACTCATCACTTGGTATGAGGTGAACGTAACCGGCACGCTTGGCCGCTATATCTTCCTCGAAATCACGGCGCGCGCCATATACTGGCAGATGCTGGCGCTTGCGGCGGCGACAATTTCCATGACCGCCTGGATCTATCGCTCCCGCCTTGGACTGGCATTGCGCGTCATCGGTGATGACGAGGTTGTCGCCGCGCATTCCGGCATTCCGCTCGCCCGGACCAAGCTGACGATCTTTGTCTTGTCAGCGACCATTCTGACGCTTGCCGGTGCCATTGCGAGCCCGCGCTGGGTCTACGTCGAGCCATCGATTGTCTTCAACCCGACTGTCAGCTTCCTGACGGTGATCATGGCGCTGCTGGGTGGGGCAAACCGGCTGTGGGGACCCGCCCTTGGCGCTGTGCCGCTGTTCCTCGCATTCGAATGGCTGTCGACCAACTTTCCCGACACGTATCCGATCTTTCTTGGTCTGCTCTTCATCGGGGTCGTTTTCGCGCTTCCCGATGGCGTTCTCGCAGGCCTCGAGAAGCTCTGCACCCGCAAGATCGGGGGGGCGCCATGACGACGTTGAAGATCGAGAACGCGACCAAGCGCTTCGGGGGCCTCACGGCCGTGGACCAGGTTTCGTTCGAACTGGCGCCCGGCGAAATCGTCGGCCTGCTGGGACCGAACGGCTCCGGCAAGACGACACTGATAAACCTGATTTCGGGCGCCCTGCCTCCGACCTCGGGCCGTGTCGCGTTGGGCGGTACCACATTGACCGGCAAGCGCGCGGACCAGATCTCCCGCGCCGGGATCGCGCGCACATTTCAGCTTGTGAGGATCCTGCCGTCGCTGACCCTGACAGAGAACGTGATGATACCGGCCGTCTTTGGTGCGAGGTCCCATTGGGGTGACGCCGCGCGCCGGGTCGCGAGCGGCGCCCTCGAGCGCGTCGGCCTCGATGGCCGCGCCGACATGACCGCGGGCGATCTGACCTACATCGATCAGAAGCGGCTGGAGCTTGCGCGCGCGCTGGCTGCGGAACCTGCAGTGCTGTTGCTTGACGAATGGCTGGCGGGCCTGAACCCGACTGAGTTGGTCGAGGGCATCGCGCTGATCAACTCCCTCATCGACAGTGGGATCAGCATTCTCCTGGTCGAGCACATCATGGAGGCGGTCCGGAAACTGTGTCCGCGGGTCGTGGTGATGAACTCGGGCCGGGTGATCGCGGACGAGGCCACCAGCGCGGCTCTGAGCGACCCGCAGGTCATAGCGGCCTATCTCGGGGAGGCGGCCGATGCTTGAGATCGACGGGCTTACCGTCACCTACGGGAAACACGTCGCCCTGGACGGTGTCTCGCTGAACGTCGCTGCGGGCGAAATGGTGGCGATCCTTGGCGCGAACGGTGCCGGAAAGTCGTCGCTGCTCGGTGCCATTGGCGGGCGCATTCGGCCGACGTCCGGAGCGATCCTGTACCAGGGACGGGATATCCTCGCCCTGCCGCAGCACGCCCTGGTCGACGAAGGGATCGCTCTGGTGCCAGAGGGGCGCGGGATATTTCCCGGTCTCAGCGTCGAGGAAAATCTGGCCCTGGGCGCGCACCCGGCGCGCGCGAGGGATCGAGCGTCGGCCAGCAGGGAGGAGGTCTTTGCCTTGTTCCCGAAGTTCGAAGAGCGCCGCAAGCAGATTGCCGGCACCATGTCGGGCGGCGAACAGCAGATGGTCGCCGTCGGGCGCGCCCTTATGTCCGGCCCCGACTTGCTACTGCTCGATGAGCCTTCGCTTGGCCTGGCCCCCATCGTCTCGCAGGAAGTCTTCGCTGCACTCGCCCGGATCCAATCCGGTCACAGGAGAGACCGTGACCGAGGCGGCCGCGGCCAGTGTGGAAGATGCGACGCGAGCGGTCGACGCGGCAGCTCGCGCGTTCCCCGCATGGTCCGAAACCGGGCCCGGCGAGCGACGCGCAAAGCTGCTGGCGGCGGCGGAAAACCTCAAGGCGCGGGGCGATGACATCGTGAATGCGATGAAGGATGAAATAGGCGCAACCGAAGGCTGGGCCCGTTTCAACGTCATGCTCGCCGCAGACATGCTGCTGGAGGCCGCCTCGCTGACGACGCAGATCAAGGGCGAGGTCATCCCATCCAACCGCCCCGGCAGCACTGCGATGGCGATCCGGCAACCGGCAGGCGTCGTGCTGGCGATGGCGCCCTGGAATGCGCCTGTCATCCTCGGTGTCCGGTCCATCGCCGCGCCGCTGGCCTGCGGCAACACCGTGGTGATGAAGACCTCGGAACTCTGCCCCCGGGTCCACGCCCTCATCATCGAGGCAGTCGCCGAAGCCGGCTTCCCGGAGGGAGTCCTGAATGCCATCTCTAACCATCCCGACGACGCCCCGAAGGTGGTCGAGGCCCTGATCGCGCATCCTGCCGTGCGCCGGGTGAACTTCACCGGCTCGACCCGCGTCGGACGCGTCATAGGAGAGCTCGCGGGGCGCCATCTCAAACCGGCGCTGCTGGAGCTTGGCGGCAAGGCGCCCCTGATCGTCCTCGAGGATGCGGATATCGATGCAGCCGTCGCGGCCGCGGGCTTCGGAGCCTATATGAACCAGGGCCAGATCTGCATGTCGACCGAACGGATCATCTGCGTCGGCGATGCCGGAGACCGGTTCGCCGAAGCGTTCGCGACAAAGGTCGCGAACCTGACCGCGGGCGACCCGCGAGAAGGTACTTCTCCGCTTGGATCTCTGGTCAACGAAGCGGCCGCCGATCGCGTGCGGGGCCTTATTCAAGACGCGATCGACAAGGGCGCGACCCTGATTGCCGGCGGCGGAGACGGGACGATCCTGAACGCCGCCGCGCTCGACAACGTCACGCCGGACATGCGCCTCTACACCGAAGAGAGTTTCGGCCCGGTCGCGGCGATCATCCGCACCGCCTCTATCGACGAAGCTGTCCGGGTCGCCAACGAAAGCCAGTTCGGCCTGTCATCAGCGGTCTTCGGCCAGGATGTCATGCGGGCGATGTCCGTGGCGAAGCGGATCGAGAGCGGCATCTGCCATATCAACGGCCCGACCGTCCACGACGAGGCGCAAATGCCTTTCGGGGGCGTGAAGGCCTCGGGCTTCGGCAGGTTCGGCGGAACCTGGGGGATTGCCGAATTCACCGAACTGCGCTGGATCACGATACAGGATGAACCGCTGCACTACCCGATCTAGCCGGCAGGCGGGGCTGCCGTGGGCCTGTCTACCTGCCTACGGTTCGGTTCTGTCGCCAAAACAGGCCCATTCCCGCCTCCCCCGCCGTGTGGAGAAGACGTACACCCTGCGCACGATCACCAAGTCGTGACGCGTGGTGTCGCCTTCTCGACCGCTCCCAACTCGGAATCTCATGAGGGCATGCTATCCTCGGATCTAACGGCCTACCGTGCCGGACCAGTTGGAACGCTGCTCGATCGATAGGAGAACGCTACATGCCCAAAGTTCTGTTCACCCGTCGCACTCTGCTCTCAGTCGGTGCCGCCACCATGGCGAGCATCGCCTCCGTCCCCCTCGCTCCGGCCCAGGCGAAAGGTCTCGAGCCGACGCGCTCGATGCGAGGCGGCTCGAACAATTACCGTCCCGGCGCCCCGATCGTGGACCAGATCGGCGGCGGCGGTTTCTGGATGCGCGGAACCGTGAGGCGTGCCGGTGACGGTGCCCCGCTTGCAAACCAGCGGATCCAGATCTGGGCGCACACGACCGAAGGACACGAGCGGGATCAGCGAAGCCACGGCGCGACGCTCACAGATGCGAACGGGGTGTACCGGCTGGAGATGCCACAGATCGTCCCTGCGTTTGGTCAGCCCCATGGCCATCTCGCCTATGACAGCGGGGAGTTCGAAACCGTCTTCCTTCGTCCCGTTATGGGCAGTTCAAGCGATACCAGCCTCGAGGCGCACTTCGTTCTGCAACCGGCCTGACCGGAGACGTTGTACGGATGAGCGGGGTCCGCTCGGCGCTCGCGTGGTTGGCGCTATTGCTGGCGATTGCCGTGCCTATCGTGGAGGCGGCAACCAGTCCGTTGCTGGAATGGCGGGCTCCGATCTACATCGCGGGGGGCTTCGCCGGGATCGTCGCCATGGCCCTGATGCTCTTGCAGCCGCTACTGGCGGGCGGGTACCTGCCCTGGCTGTCCACATTCCGTGGACGACGCATCCATCGATGGACGGGGAGCTTTCTGGTGATCGCGGTGGCCGTCCATGTCCTCGCGCTCTGGATCACGAGCCCGCCGGACGTGATCGACGCATTGCTGTTCGTCTCTCCGACGCCGTTCGCCGCCTGGGGCGTGATCGCCATGTGGGCTGCCTTTGCGGCGGCGCTTCTCGCGCTTTTCCGCCACCGCATGCGCGCGCACCTGCGCCTTTGGAGGCGTGGGCACACCGCCCTCGTGGTCGTCACGGTGCTGGGCAGCGTGGTCCACGCCATGCTGATCGAGGGCACGATGGAGACCATGTCGAAGACGCTGCTCTGTGCACTTGTAATCGCGACGACCCTGAAAGCGGTGGCGGACCTGCGGGCCTGGGCCGGACGCTCAAGTCGTGGCGCCTAGCCTGGCGGTTTGGCGGCCGCGTTGACCTGCGAGCAGCCAGCGCGCTTCAGTCCGCTCCTTGCGTTTCGATGGCCAGTATTTCACCGCAGTGCTTGCAATGCACGGCGTCCGGATCATGCCGCGTCAAGCCGCAGCGCGGGCAGGGATGGTGCACCCGAGACGGCTTGAAGACCGTCCCGGCAAGACGCAGGAACAACGAGACGCCGACGACCATGATCGCGACCGCTCCCAGCTTGGCCAAAGGAGTCTGAGGCGTGAGGTCGCCGTAGCCTGTCGTGGTCAGGGTCGTCACGGTGTAATAGAGCGAGTCCACATAGGCACCCGCGCCGCCTCCTGTGCCCGCAAAGAACAGGAAGACGACCGAGGTGGTGAAGAAGACGAAGACAAGCAGGTTGAGCGCCGCCACAAGGGCATCCTCGTGCTCCCTGAAGAACCGCCAGTCGCGCCTCAGATCCTGCAGGAGATATTCGGATTGACCCAAGCGAACTGCACGAAGGATTCTGAGGAACGTGAGGTCGACGTGCAGCAAAGGGTCCAGGACCAGCGACAGCAAGACCACCAGGTCGGCCAGAACATAGATCTGCGAAAGGTGGTGCCTGCGATTGTCAGAGATCCAGAATCGACAGACGAAATCGATGGCGATCAGTAGCGCGAGTATGAAATTCACGGCCCGCAGCAGAGGCGCCGCAGGTAGTGGCACCGTGGCAATGAAGTAGACGACGGTGGCAAGATCGAACAGGATCAGCCCGTAGCGCAGCCTCCGCGCGGCAGTCGACTGGCCCGTATAGAGTTCTAATACCTTGGCCTTCAGCCTCTCCATCCAGATCTCCCCGTTACTCAGGAAGACTAGGCCAGCGTGGCCGTATCTGACCAGCTTCTACCGTTAGTGAGGCTCTTGAGGTCCTCGGGAGCGATTTCAGTAGCAGCTCCGCGAGTGAAGATCATAGTGCAGAGTGGGATACTCGCGTGCCCGCAAATCCGGCGCTTCCCTTGGCAGACTTGGCTCGAGGATCGGCTCGGGAATGGGGGGCAAACTGTCCAGGTCCAGCGCGAGCCGCTGACAGATGGCGATATCCTGTACTGCGATGTCCGTCGGGATCCGCAGATCGATGAGATGTCCCTCCCTTCGGCTTACACTTGCACGGAAGCTCAGCGGGGGATCCAGCACGAAGGTCTCCGTTGCGGGACCAAAGAGCGCTTCTTCCCCTTGCCAGTCGGTACCTGAAGCGAACATCACGTGGTATTGCCCCGGTGGCACAAGCACCCGAAAGAACTCGCCGCCACGGACATAGGCTGCCAGAACCGGCTGCTCTGTATCGACGGGTTGAATTTGAAGCAGGTAATCGGCCCCCGGCTGTGTCTTGACCTGCAAGGGGAGTGTCGCCGCGAGGCCGGAGCGGTTCCACAACAGCCCCTGTGGGCGTTCCTCAGCACCGCTGACGCCCGCCAACAACAGGCAAATGATACATGCTGCTTGGGCGCTCCGCATAGCTACAATATGGTAAGTCTAGGCACCGTTATCGAGGTCTGATGATGCACCCGGTTCATCTTGATGCGATGCACACCTTCGGTCTCTCCCCTTCGGTTTCATTCGAGTAGAGCTTCGTCCTTCTCACGAAGTCTTTGTTCAACTGGCCCCGGACCAGTCGACCAGCTTCGATTTGTAGTCGGAGCGCGGCAAGGTTCCGAAGGGTACAAGCTCGATTTCCGTTGTCACGATCAGGTCTTCGCGTAATCGCTGGCGAATGCGGGTTCCCAACACAGGGTCAGGTTCCGCGTCACGCGCCAACTCAATGACCACCGGCAGGGGTGGCGCCTGCTTCACGCCCTTCGCCTTTGGGCGTATTGAGATCGCCCCGCTCAGGCTTTCACCCATCTTGCCGATGACATCCCGCACCGCGGACGGAAAGACGTTCACACCCCGGACAATCAGCAGGTCGTCGGTTCTTCCGATGCAGCGAACCCGTGGCGTTGTCCTGCCGCAAGGACAGGCACCAACGGATACACGCACTCGGTCACGCGATCGAAAGCGTAGGAGCGGGGCCGCCCGGTGCCTGAGGTGCGTATAGACAAGCTCCCCCTCTGCGCCTTCCTCCAGGGGAACGGGAGTTCCGGTGTCGAGGTCGATCGGGGTGCGACCTAGTTTGGGCTAGGCGCGCGGATGTCGCAATGGCAGCGGCATCTCTGGGGTTTGCAGAATGGTCTGAGCATCGGGCACAGGATCCGGGCCAGCATAGCGGTGCCTGTGGAGCCCGGCGCGGAATGCGCCCGACCCGGTCGCGGTGCGGACCCTGTCCCGCGTTGGACTCTTTCACCGGGATACCCGTGGCTGCGAAATTGAGCGTCGCCGCAGTGTAGCAGTGCTTGAAGGGGAGCATCTCGATTGTCCGCCTTGCGATGGCGGCACTGCCGACAAGCGGTTCGCGCAGCGGATCGCGCCATCTGATGCCGGCGTTTCCGCCGACGGATTCTCGTACGGTCCCGCAGGTGAGATAGCCGAAACGGGGTGCCCATTGCCCTTTCGGAGCGTGCTGTGTGGAGACTGACCGAGGATCACGAGCACCCATCCTCGACAAGAGCGGCCAAAAGCGCCTCTCCCCGGTGAAGACGGACAAGGGGGAGGAAGCTCGAAGCGCCGGCAGCACTGGCTTCAACAGCGGATGTCGGTTGTTCCGGTCTTCCTGAACGCGCCTGAACTCAGCGGCAAACCGGGCTCGGCGAACCGGGCCTGGCGCGTGGGTCTGCCGGCTAGGTTTTGCGGTGCTTCAGAGACGAGATATCGGGACAATGTCAGTTCAGCCGTGGCGGCCCCTGCTTCGGTCGCGGCCGACACCGCCCATGTGGCATACACCTCGCGCGTATCGCCCTATCGTGTGCCGCTTTCTTCGGTCGTTCCACGCCCTGCCTCCCGTCAAGAACCTCGGCTCGAATCTCGCCCCGTGGGCTGAGGGGTCTCGGTGTCAGGTTTGGGCACGGGTTCAGAAAATCGGAAGCCAATCCGACTGCTGGCCGCGTTCTAGATTGTAGATCGAATATCGTCCACCGGATTATGTCGACCTGTTGACTGTCGACAATTATCGTGCAAGGATTTTGGTATGCCGCTCAAAGAAGCGGCTCCAACAGGGGGCTCCGGCCCGATTTGCAACTCTCCACAGAGAGGACTGACCATGACCGGAAAACGACTTGCGGCCCTCAAGGGCTGCGTGGCCGGGATCGCCTTGCTGACGTCTGCCGGCGTCGCGACAGCAGCGGGTGATCTGGTGATCGCGATGCCGTCCAACAACGAACCCGCGACCTTCGATGGACAGATCGACCCCTACCAGTCGACCTGGCTGGTAGACTCGCTGATCACCGATCCGCTGGTGGTGATGGCGCCGGACGGGCAGTACATCCCCGGGCTGGCCACGGACTGGGCCGTCGATGACGACGGAAAGACCTGGACTTTCACGCTTCGCGAAGGGGTCACCTTCCACGATGGAACACCCTTCGATGCCGCTGCCGTCAAGGCGAACTTCGAGCGGGTCCTGGCGCCCGAAACCGGGTCCGCGCAATTGGCCAGCGACATCGGGCCGATCGCCTCGATGGAGGTGGTGAGCCCGACCGAGCTTGTCGTGAAGTATGACGAACCCTGGATCACGCTGCTTGATGCCGTGCGGCGCGCGCCGCTGTGGTCGCCGAAGGCGCTCGAGACGGCCGAGCCTGGCGACATGGACGCGATCCTGATCGGCACCGGCCCGTTCAAGTTCGTCGAATGGGCGCAGAACGATTACATCCTGCTTGAGAAGTGGGAGGATTACGGCGGCTGGAACGCAATGATGGAGGCGCCGGGTCCGGTCGGCCTGGACAGCGTCAGGATCCGCTTCATCGGCGAGGCCGCAGTGCTGGGACAGATGCTTGCCACCGGCGAGGCGACCATGGTCTACGACCTGCCGCCGCTGTTCTCGGACCAGTATGTCGGCAACGATGCCTACCAGCTGATGAGCAAGGGGCAGGCGGGCACCGGGCTGCAAATGGTGATGAACGTCCGCAACCCTCCGCTGAACGACATCCGAGTGCGCCAGGCCCTGCAGCACGCGAAGGATTCCCCGGCGATCAACGACCTGCTCTACGATGGCCTGTACCAGGCGTCGGACGGCCCGCTGAACAACATCCATCCCTGCTTCTGGGAAGGCGCCTCGAGCCTCTATCCGCATGACACCGCCAAGGCCGCCGCTCTGCTGGACGAGGCCGGTTGGGTCGACGACGGATCGGGCATGCGCGTCGCCAAGGGCGTGGAAGGTGTCGAGGACGGAACGCCGCTGACCCTGCGCTGGTCGGTGCTTCACCACCAGGAGATCGGCGAGGTCGTGCAGGCCCAGTTCAAGGAGGTCGGAATCGGCCTCGAGGTCCAGGTCGTGCCCGGGCCGGTCCAGCTGGAGATGGTCACCAACCGCGACTTCGAGCTGATCTACGAGCGGCAGAGGTCACCGAGCCCGCTGATCCTGGACCAGGTCTGGAACTCCAAGTGGGATCAGCCGGGTGGCTGGGCGTGGACCGGCTATGCCGACCCGGAACTCGATGCCCTGCTGGAACAGCTCCGTGCGATCGCGGATGCCGACGCGCGGTGCGAGGTTGCCCGCGAGGCGCAGAAGATCATCATGGAAAACGCCCTGATGCTGCCGACCCTGAGCCAGCCGATCACGGTCGGTCTGGATCAGTCGGTGAAGGGTTTCCAGATGGGGGCCGAAGGCAACTGGTTCTTCCTGCACAACGCTTCGATCGAAGACTAGGTCGAAGGGCACGTCGGGCGGCGGTACGACCACCGCCGCCCGGCGGCTTCCATACTTGTACAGGATCGAGAACGTCATGACCGGTTTGTCTGACCGCTGCTGGACGGTGCGCGCCTGATGGGCCGCTATGTCACGAACAGGCTGCTTCAGCTGGTGCCCGTGCTGCTTCTGGTCTCGCTTTTCGTCTTCGCGGTGATGCACCTGCTGCCGGGTGACCCCGCCTTGCTGATGCTGGCCGGGGCCGAGGGCGGCGCGATTTCGCCCGAACGCTTGCAGGAACTGCGGGCCCAAATGGGGCTGAACGACCCGTTGCCTGTCCAGTACCTGAACTTCCTGACCAATGCGCTACAGGGCGATCTTGGCAGTTCGGTCCGGTTTCAGAAGCCGGTGACCGAGTTGATCGGGGACCGCTTCGGAAGCACGCTGGAGCTTGCGGTGGCGGGCCTGCTGGTCGCGATTGCGATCGGTCTGCCGCTGGGCATGGTCGCCGCCGCGCGGAAGGGCGGCTGGATCGACACGCTCTGCATGACGCTGTCCTATGTGGGCTCGTCCATGCCGGTCTACTGGCTGGGCCTTCTGCTGGTCCTCGTCTTCTCGTTCACCCTTCACTGGTTCCCGTCCGCCGGTGGGACCGGCCTGCGCTCGCTGGTGTTGCCGGCGGTAACCTTGGGCCTTTTGTCCGCCGGGGTGCTGGCGCGTCTGATCCGGTCGAGCATGCTGGAGGTGGCGACCGAGGACTACATGCGCACGGCACATGCCAAGGGGCTGCCCACGCGGCTGGTGATCCTGCGGCACGGGCTCAAGAACGCGATGATCCCGGTGCTGACGATGATCGGGCTGCAGTTCGGCGCGCTTCTTGCCGGGACCGTGGTGACCGAGACCGTGTTCAGCCGCCCGGGGCTGGGCCGGCTGATCGTGAATGCGATCCTGTCCAAGGATTACCCGCTGGTACAGGGCACGATCCTGTTCCTCGCGGTGGTCTATCTGCTGGTCAATCTGCTGGTCGACATTGCTTATGCCTGGCTTGATCCGCGCATTCGATTCGGAGCACGGGGATGAGTGTAACGACCGAACTCCCCGAGGAGACGGTGCAGGCCCCCTCCCGGCATAGCGGCGCTGCGGCGCGGCTCCTGAGCCATCCCGGCGCGGTCATCGGGTCATGTATCCTGCTCGCCTGGATCCTGATCGCGATCTTTGCGCCGCTCGTGGCCCCCTATGATCCGGCCGAGCTGGTCAGCCGGGCCCGGCAGGCCCCTTCCTGGGATCATTGGCTTGGGACCGACATGTTGGGCCGTGACGTGCTCAGCCGGGTCATCTACGGCTCGCGGATCTCGATCTCGCTCGGCCTGATCGCGGTGGCGCTGGGCGGCATTCCCGGAGTGATCCTTGGACTGCTCGCCGGGTACTTCGGGGGATGGGTCGATACGATCATCTCGCGCTTCGTCGACGCGCTGCTGGCCTTTCCGTCGATCCTGCTGGCGCTGATCGTCATTGCCTCGCTCGGCCCGTCTATCCAGAACATGATGATCGCCGTTGGGATCGCGACCCTGCCGGATTATGCGCGACTGGTCCGTGGATCGGTGCTCGCGATCAAGTCGCAGCCCTATGTCGAAGCGGCGCGTCTGGTCGGGAACAGCCATCTGAGAACGATGGCGCGCCACATCCTCATCAACGCCAACGCACCGATCGTGGTGCTGGCGACCCTGCAGGTCGGCAGCGCGATCCTGATCGGGGCAGGACTGTCGTTCCTGGGTCTGGGGGCGCAGCCTCCCACGCCGGAATGGGGGCTTATGTCCGCCGAGGGGCGGCAGATGTTGCAGCGCGCCTGGTGGATCTCGACCTTTCCCGGCGTCGCAATTCTCAGCGTGGTGATCGCATGCAACCTGGTCGGTGACGGTCTGCGCAGCGCGCTCGACCCAAAGATGCGGATGTGACAATGGCCCAACCCCTGCTGGATGTTTCTGACCTGCATGTTTCCTTCCGCACCGACCGGGGCATGGCACATGCCCTGCGCGGCGTGTCGCTGTCGATGCAGCCCGGTGAGACGCTGGCCGTCGTGGGCGAGAGCGGTTCAGGGAAGTCCGTGACCGCCCTCGCGATCATGGGGCTGCTGCCGAAAAAGACCGCCAAGCTGTCGGCGACCGCCTTGCGGTTCGGTGGGCGGGATCTGTTGACCATGTCGGTGGACGAGCAGCGGCGCATGCGGGGGCGGGATGTGGCGATGGTGTTTCAGGACCCGATGACGTCGCTCAACCCGGTCCTGACGGTCGGCCGGCAACTCTCCGAGATCGGCGAGTTGCATCTCGGGATGGGGCGCTCGGAGGCGCGCGGCCATGCGGTCGAGACGCTTCGCATGGTTGGCATCCCGTCGCCGGAGGCGCGCATGTCCAGCTATCCGCACCAGTTCTCGGGTGGCATGCGTCAGCGTGTGATGATAGCAATGGCAATCGCCTGCAAGCCGCGCCTGTTGATCGCGGATGAGCCCACTACGGCGCTCGACGTCACGATCCAGGCGCAGATCCTCGACCTGCTCAGCGAGCTACAGGAAGAAATCGGCATGGCGATCATGCTGGTGACTCATGACCTGGGCGTCGTCGCTCGCGTCGCGGACCGGGTACAGGTCATGTACGCCGGGCGCGTTGTCGAGACGGGCCCCGCCGAGTCGGTGTTCGATGCTCCGGGCATGCCCTACACCGAGGCGCTGCTGCGGTCGGTGCCGCGCGTGGATCTTGTCGAGGATGCGCCGCTTGATCCGATCAGAGGCAGTCCGCCGGATGTGATGCGCATTCCCTCTGGCTGCAGTTTTGCGCCGCGCTGCGATCACGTCCGGGACGCCTGCCATGCGGGTGTCCCGCCGCTTGCGCCGTGCGGGGCAGGGCATCGGGCAGCGTGCATTCTTGTCGAAGAACAGGAGGTCGCGCTGTGAGTTTCGATGATACCGCATCGGCAGTGGATGCAAATGCCCTGGTTCGGCTGCGTGACCTGAGGGTGCACTTTCCAATTGCCAGGGGACTTTTCTCGGGCCATCGCGGCGTGATCAAGGCGGTCGACGGGGTGGACCTGGACATACCTCGGGGAGAGACACTCGGCCTTGTCGGTGAAAGCGGCTGCGGCAAGTCCACGCTCGGGCGCGCCATCGTCGGCCTCGTGCAGCCCTCCGGCGGGGAAATCCTGCTTTCGGGGGAGGGCGGGGACAGGCCTTTTGGGCGGCGCATCCAGCTGATTTTCCAGGACCCGGCCGCCAGTCTGAACCCGCGGATGACGGTTGCCGCTACACTTGCGGAACCCGTCCGCCTGCACGGACTGCGCAAGGGGCGGGCGGCCATCGACGCGCGCGTGCTGGATCTGCTTAAGATGGTCGGTCTGGATGAAAGCGCGGCGCACCGGTATCCGCACGAGTTCTCCGGCGGGCAGAAGCAGCGGGTCGGCATCGCCCGTGCGCTGGCGTGCGAGCCGGACCTGATCGTGTGCGACGAGGCAGTATCGGCCCTGGATGTCTCGATCCAGGCGCAGATCGTCAAGCTTCTCGAAAACCTGCAGAAGCAGCTTGGTCTGACCTATCTGTTCATCGCTCACGACCTGGGGGCGCTCAAACACATCTCTCACAAGGTCGCGGTCATGTATCTTGGCAAGGTGGTCGAGGTCGCACCCAAGGCCGAGCTGTTCTCGAATCCGCGCCATGCCTACACGCGGGCGCTGTTGTCCGCGATCCCGGTTCCGGACCCAAGGGCCGAGCGCCTTCGCCGCCGGATCGTCCTGCGCGGCGACATTCCCAGCCCGGCCAATCCGCCTGCCGGATGCCGTTTCCATACCCGCTGCCCCATCGCGATCGACCGCTGCGCTGTGGAAACGCCCGCGCTTGATCCGGTGGGCAGGGGGCATCACGCCGCGTGCTGGCGCGCGGGCGAGGATGTGGACCTCTAGACGGTAGACGGTTCCTCAAAGCCCTTCTCGCGCCGAGCCTTCGGCGCGGTGCAATTGGCTGCTCAACCGGTTTCTGCGGCCCAGTGTCCCGGCGAGATTTCCTTCATCGCGGTCTTTGTCGGGAGCCATCCCACCGGATGAACCGGGCTCGGGATCTCGCCCTCTATACGCGTGCGATCGCGCGGATGGGTCGGGTCGGCGACGGGCACGGCCGCCAGCAGTTTGCGCGTGTAGGGATGGGCAGGGTTCTGAAAGACGGATTGCCGGGGGCCGATCTCGACGATCTGACCAAGGTACATGACGGCGACGCGGTGACTGATCTTTTCGACCACGGCCATGTCGTGGCTGATGAACAGGTAGGACAGGCCGCGCCGAAGCTGGATCTCCATCAGCAGATCGATGATCTGGGCCTGCACCGACACATCCAGCGCCGACACGCTTTCGTCGGCGATCAGCAGGTCGGGATCGCTGGCCAATGCCCGTGCGATGCAGATCCGCTGGCGCTGGCCGCCCGAGAACTCGTGCGGGTAGCGGCCGGCCATCTCGGGGGTCAGGCCGACCTGCTCGAGCAATTCGCTGGTGCGGGTCTTCAGTGCGCCTCGACCGCTGACGAGGCCATGGACCACCATCGGCTCTGAGATCGAGTAGCCGACGGTACGCCGCGGATCGAGCGAGGCGAACGGGTCCTGAAAGACATACTGGATCTTCTGCTTCAGGCCGCGCCGCCGCGCCATCGTCATTTCGGCGGTATTGGTCGAGCGAAACCGGATGCTGCCCTCGGTCGGTTCGGTAAGCTGCTGCAACGTGCGGCCAATCGTAGTCTTTCCGCTGCCGGATTCGCCGACCAACGCCAGGGTTTCCCCCGGATGGATATGAAAGCTCACGTCCTCGACCGCGTGGACGCGGTGCGTCACTTGCCCGAAGAAACCGCGCCGGGCATCGAACCGGACCGAGAGGTTGTGCGCCTCCAGCAGGGTGGCGGACGGGTCGACGGTGTCCTGAACCTGGCTCTCGCCGCTTTGCCGGATGCCGTCGTTTCCGATGACCAGAAGGGGCGTCCTCTGCGGCAGGGGTTGGTCCGCCATGCTCCCAAGGCGCGGCACCGCCGACAGCAACGCCCGGGTATAGGAATGCGTCGGGGCGGCGAACAGGTCGCGTACCGGGGCGGCCTCGACGGTCTGTCCCTTCCACATCACCACGACATCGTCCGCCATCTCGGCCACCACGCCCATGTCGTGGGTGATGAAGATGACGGATGTGCCGGTCTCCTGCTGCAGTTCCTGTATCAGGTCCAGGATCTGCGCCTGAATGGTGACATCGAGCGCGGTCGTGGGCTCGTCCGCGATCAGGATGCGCGGCTCGCACGCAAGCGCCATCGCGATCATCACCCGCTGCCGCATCCCGCCCGACAACTGGTGCGGATAGGCGTCCAGAAGCCGTTCGGCGTCGGGCATCCGCACCCGTTTCAAAAGCTTCACCGCGCGATCGCGGGCCGCCCTGCGCGACAGCCCTTCGTGCAGGATCAGGGTTTCGCAGATCTGGTCGCCGATCGGAAAGACCGGGTTCAGCGAGGTCATCGGCTCCTGAAATATCATGGATATTTCGCGGCCGCGGATCTGGCGCAGGTCCGCATCACTCGCCTGTGCCAGGTCGACCGTCTGCCCGTTCTGCCGGTTGAGAAGCATCTGCCCCGAGGTGATCGTGCCATTCGCCGAGTCCGTCAGCCGCATCACCGCAAGCGAGGTCACCGATTTGCCTGAGCCGCTCTCGCCGACGATGGCGAGCGTCTTACCGGCCTGGAGGTCGAAGCTCACGTCCTGCACGACCTCGGTTCCGCCGAACGCTACCGAAAGGTTGCGGACCGACAGCAGCACTTCGGCGTCCTGGGTGGACTCCATGGCGGTTCGAGACTGCATCTTCATGATCCGGTCACCTTGCGTACGCGGGATTTCGGGTCGAGGAGGTAGCTCAGCCGGTCCCCGATCAGGTTCACGGACATCACCGCCAGGAACAGCGCGAGTCCGGGAAAGATCATCATCCATGGGGCGTAGCGCATGTACTCGCGGCCGCTGTTCAGCATCGCGCCCCATTCCGGCGTGGGCGGCTGTGCCCCGAGGCCCAGGAAGGACAGCGTCGCGGTCGACAGGATCGCCTCGCCCAGGTTCAGCGTGCCCAGCACGATTAGGGTCGGGGCCACGTTGGGCAGGAGGTGCTGCCACATGATGCGCCAATGATCCGCGCCGATGGCACGGGCCGAGTCGATGAAAAGCTGCTCTTTCACCGACAGCACCGCGCCGCGGGCGACCCGGGCGAAGCGCGGAACCTGCGCGATGCCGACGGCAAGGACGACGTTGACCAGCCCGACGCCCAGAACCACGACCACCATGATCGCCAGAACGACGGACGGAAAGCCGAGCATCACGTCCACCGCCCGGCTGCCGATAGCGTCGATCCGGCCGCCGCTGTAGCCAAGGATGATGCCCAGCGCGCTGCCGATGATCAGCGCGAACAGGACCGTGGCGATGCCGATGGTCAGCGAATAACGCCCGCCCCAGACGATCCGCGAGAAGATGTCCCGCGCAAACAAGTCGGTGCCGAAGAGGTTCTCGGCGTTCGGCGCGCCGAGCCTTGCACCGACATCCATCTTCGCAGGGTCGAACGGGGCGATCCACGGCGCGCAAATCGAGGTCAGCGTCAGGACCAGCAGGACCAGAATGCCGATGGCTGCGCCGGGATGGCGGACGAACTCGCGCAGGAAGCTCAGCGCACGCACGTGGCGCGCATTGCGTTCGGCGGGGGCGAGGGGGATGTCGGTCATGTTCTGCGGGCCTGCACACGGGGGTCGATCACTCCGTATAGAAGATCGACGATCAGGTTCACGATCACGTAGACGGCGGTGGTATAGACGACGAGCGCCTGCACCAGCGGCAGGTCTTTGGTCAGAACGGCGTCGACCAGCATCGTCCCGAGGCCCGGTCGGGCAAAGACGTTCTCGGTCACCACCGCGCCGCCGATCAGGACGGCGATCTGGATGCCCAGCAACGTGACCGGCGGGATCAGCGCGTTCCGAAGCGCGTGCTTGAAGGCGATCCTGCCGCGCGACAGGCCCTTCGCCCGTGCCGTGCGAATGTAGTCCTGGTTCATCGCCTCGATCATCGAGGCCCTGACCAGCCGGGCAAGCCCGCCCGCTATGTAAAGGCCAACCGAGATCGACGGCAGGATCAGCGCAGGCAGCCCGTCGCCCACGATCGGCACCCAGCCGAGCGTCATGCCGAACAGGTAGATCAGCACCATGCCGATCCAGAAACTCGGGAGTGAGATCCCGGCAAGTGCGACGACCATGCAGGCGGTGTCGATCCAGGTATTCGGTTTCAGCCCGGCGATCATGCCGAGGATGAGCCCCATCGACAGGCCTACGATCAGACCGCCGGCGGCGAGTTCCAGCGTGGCCGGCGCCTGCTCTGCGATCATCTTCGTCACCGGCTCGCGCGAGCGGAAGCTTTCACCCAGATCGCCGGTGACGGCGCGGCCGAGGAAGTCGACGTAGCGCTCGGCGATCGGCTTATCGAGGCCAAGCCGTTCCCGCTCGCGTTCGCGCACCTCTTCCGAGGCGGGTACGCCGGCGAGCATCAGGTTGACCGGATCACCCGGTATCCATTGCAGGACCAGGAAGACCACGGTCCAGGTGAAGAACAATACCGGGATGATCCCGATGATCCGGCGAAATGCATATTGCATGGCTGCCCCGCGGAAGTGCTGGAACGACCGGGCAGGGCCGGTCGCTCCCGGGTTCAGATACGATCCGTCACTCGGCGGGCCGGACGTCGTAGAGACGGACCTGCCAGTTGCCCGGCGCGAACCGCAGCCCCTCGATGGCACTGCTGTAGGCCACCGTCTGCACTTGATCGTGGATCGGCATGAAAGCCGCATAGTCCATGATCATCTTCTGCGCATCGGCATAGAGTTGCGTCACCTCGTCGGCCGAGGTCGCCATCGCCGCCATCTGGAGCGTCTCGTCCAGCTTCGGCTCGTTCCAACGCATCCAGTTGAACTTGAACTTGCCGGGCTCGGGGATGTTGGTCGAGCTGAACGGGATGACCAGGACCGAGGGCGAGTTGAAGACCCAGCGGATCTCGCCCATGTGGTACTCGTTCGCGAGGATCAACTCGTCCTGCTTGGCCTTGGTGACGATCTCGACGGCCAGATCGATGCCGACCTCCTTGGCCTTGGCCTGAAGCGCGACGGCGGTGTCCGGCTCCAGAAGCGAGGCGTAGTGGATGCTGAGCTTCTCGCCGTCCTTCTCGCGGATGCCGTCCGCGCCCATGGTCCAGCCTGCTTCCTCAAGCAGCGCCGCAGCCTTCTCGGGATCGTAGGGGTAATAGTCCTCGACCCCCGGCCAGTAGGCGGGTGTCGCGGACGAGATCGGGCCGAAGGCCGGCTTGGCCAGACCGAAGAAAAGGTTCTCGGCAAGGCGCGGGCGGTCGATCGCGTGGAACAGGGCCTGCCGCACCTTGATGTCCTGAAGCGGGCCGCGCGACGTGTTCAGCATGATCGAGAACGGCACGCCGGATGCGACGCCGACCACGGTCTCGAACTTGCCCGAGTCCGACAGCCGACGGATGTCCAGAGGCGGGGTCAGATCGCTGACGTCCACTTCTCCGGTCTCAAGCGCGGCGACGCGGGTTCCGGCATTGTTGATGAACTTGTGAACGATCTTCGAGACCTGGCTGGGGCCTTCGTTGTCGTAGAATTCGGGCGCCCAGGCGTAGTCGTCGTTGCGAACAAGCACGACCTCGCTGCCCTTTTCCCAGGATTCGAACTTGAACGGCCCCGTGCCGACCGGCGCCTGAGCGAACCCGGTGTTGCCAAGCGCTTCGACCGCGGCCGGGCTGACCGGGGACAGCTCGTTCTCGCTGTAGCTGGCGACGGCGCCGGGGAAGGGGCGTTCGTAGTCGATCCGGATCTCGTAGGGGCCGAGGACTTCGGAGCCGGCGTAGGGGCCAAGCAAGTCGACCGCGCCCTGCGAGCCGGTCGCGGGGTCGACGATGGTGTCGAAGGTGAACTTGACGGCCTCGGCGTCGAAGGGCGTGCCGTCGTGGAAGGTGACGCCCTCGCGCAGCTTCAGGGTCACCGACTTGTTGTCATCCGAGACGGTCCATTCGGTCGCGAGTCCGGGGTGGAGCGTGCCTTCCGCGTCAGCCGCAATCAGCTGATCGAAGATCTGCACGATCACCTGTTCTTCGTGGCGCGACTGGGTGACGCGCGGGTCGTACCCGACATCCGATGTGCTGTCGTCGGCCCATGTGACGGTCAGGTCCTGGGCGAGCGAGGCGGATGAGAACGCGAGTAGGGCTGCCGTCATCGCGGCTCCCGATAGCAAGTTCTTCATTTTCTTCTCCGTGTTGGGTCAGTCCAGAGGTGTCCCGCCATCTCTTTTCCGGAAGGCTGGGACGGGTCGTTCACTCGATCTGCTTGCCTCCCAGGAAGACGGTCTTTTTGTCATTGTCGCGAAGCACCGAGAGATCCCGCGAAGGATCGCCCGCCACCAGCACGAGGTCGGCGAGTTTGCCGGGCAGAAGCCGCCCGGCCTCCAGTTCCATGATGTCTGCGTTGGTCGCGGTCGCGGCCGAGATCGCCTCGACCGGGCTGAAGCCGCCTTCGACAAGACATTCCATCTCGCCCAGGCTGCTCGGGCCATGTTCCAGCAGGAAACCCGCGTCCGAGCCCGAGCCGATCCGGACGCCGCGCGCGCGGGCGCGGCTCAACCGTTCCCACATCGCGTCGAGCGAATTCTCTCCCCACCGCTTTGCGCCCCACGAGGCGTTCGGGTCGTTCGCGGTATATGCGGAGGAGGTCTTGTTGACGAGCAGGGTGGGCACCAGGAAGGTGCCGCGCTCGGCCATCAGATCCAGTGTCTCGTCGTCGATCCAGTGCCCGTGTTCGATGGTGTCGCAGCCGGCTTCGACGGCGGCGCGCAGCGGCGGGCCGCCCGAGGTATGCGCGCCGACATGGAAGCCCATCTCGTGCGCTTCCTCGCAGGCCGCCCGCATCTCGGCCGGGGTCATCTCGTACCGGTAGGGCTTGCGGTCGGGATCCTTTCGCGAGCCGACGCAGGGGTTCACCTTGATGAAGTCCGCGCCCCGCCGCATCTGTGTCCGCACGCCTTTACGAAACCCGTCCGGGCCGTCGCAGGGTGCCGTGAAGTCGCGGAAGCTGACATGATCCGCGAACCCGCCCTGATCCATGTGTCCGCCAGTGACGGTCAGGCCCATGCCGCAGGCCATGATCCTCGGGCCTTCGACGTGGCCTGCGTTCACCGCGTCGCGCAGGTCGATGATCGTTCCGCCCGGCGCGTGCATGTCGCGGACGGCGGTAAAGCCGCTGCGCAGGGTCTGCCGGGCATAGTGCGCGGCCCGCAGCGCCACGGACGCGTAGTTCAGATCGACCAGTTCGGCCCGGAACTGCCGCAGATCGGGGTGGCCGCTGTAGGCGAGGTGCACGTGCACGTCGATCAGGCCGGGGATGAGCGTGCTGTCCGGGGCCTCGACGATCTTTGCGCCTTCGGGTGCGGCGATATCGGCCTGCCGCCCGACCGCGAGGATCCGGTCGCCGTCGATCAGAAGTGCGGCGCCTTCCAGCGGCGGGGCGCCGGTGCCGTCGATCAGCTTGCCGACGCGAAAGAGGATCATGCCGCGCCCTCCGTTCGCAGGCGCTCGCTCAGTTCCCACGCGCTGACGTATTGGTCATGGATCCCGCTTGCGTCCTGGCAGGCGAGATGGACGAACGCCGGGGCGAACTCTTCGGGTTCCTTCCAGATCTTCCGGGTTTCCGCGTCATAGGTGATCTCGCTCATCGCGGTGTGGACCGGATGGCCGGGGGTGAGCGTGTTGACCGAAACGTTGTACTTGCCGAACTCGATGGCCAAGGCGCGGCTGAAGCCCTCAATGCCGAATTTCGACGCGCAATAGGCGCTTTCGTCGTCGCCACCGTGTTTTCCGGCGCGGCTGGAGACGTTGATGATCGCTCCGGACCGCCTGCGTTTCATGCCCGCGGCGACGGCGCGGGTGCACAGGAAAGGACCGCGCAGGTTCACGGCCTGCAGCCGGTCCCAATCCTCGGTCGAGGTATGTTCGATCGGTTTGAAGAAGATGATGCCGGCGTTGTTGACCAGCACGTCGATCTGGCCGGCGGTCCCCTCTATGTCCGCGAAGGTGCGCACGACGTCGGTCTGATCCGTCAGGTCCATGCGGCGGGCGAGGATGTTGGGCCTCGCAATTTCGGCAACTTCGTCGCCGAGAATGTCCAGCGCGTGGACCTGCGCGCCCTCTTTCGCGAACGCGAGCGCAGCGGCCCGCCCCAGTCCGCGAGCGGCGCCGGTGATGACCGTGACCTTGCCCGCGAGCCTGCCGCTCATGTCGCGACCCTGCCGCCATCGACCAAAAGGCCGACGCCGGTGATGAACCCTGCGCCGGGGGAGCACAGGAACATTACGGTTTCGGCGATCTCCTCGCCGGTGCCCATGCGGCCTATGGGCGTGATGGCGCGCCATTTCGCCTCGACTGCCGCCGGGTCGGCGGCGAGTTCCAGGTTGCGGCGGTTCATGCCGGTGTCGATCACGCCCGGATTTATCGCGTTCACCCGAATGTTCCGGTCCGCGTACTCGATCGCCAGAACGCGGGTCATCGACATGATCCCGCCCTTGGAGGACGCGTAGGACAGGTTGCCGCCCACGTTCGCGAAGGCGCTGACCGAGGAGTTGTTGACGATCGCCCCGCCGCCGGTTTCGAGCATGGCGCGGATCGCGTGTTTGCAGCCGAAAAACACACCCTTGAGGTTGATCGAGATCACCCGCTCGAACAGTTCTTCCGTCAGTTCGTGAGAGGGCGTGACCGGCTGTTCGATACCGGCATTGTTGAACATTGCGTCGAGGCGGCCGAAGCGGGTGACGGCGGACCCGACGAGCGCCTCGACGTCTGCCTCCGAGGCCATGTCGCAGCGCTGGAAGTGAAGCTTGTCCCCGGCTTCGCGCGACAGCGCTTCTCCGGCGGCTTCGTCCACGTCGCCAACGACGACATTCGCACCCTCGCGCAGGAAGGCCAGAGCGGTCGCCTTGCCCATGCCGTGCGCGCCGCCGGTGACGATCGCGGTCTTTCCCTCGAACCTCATGGCGGGTCTCCCGAAGCATACTCTCGACTTTTGATAGGTCGACTGTAGCATTGTCGACAAATATCGCAATAATGAATCCGCGCTGCTTGTGCGTCCCGAGCCGCAACCCCTTACCGGCGGCGGGATTGACGGATCGCGAGCGGTGCAGAACGGCGCGGGCCGGTTGGTCGGAACGCGCCCCAAGTCCAACCAGACAAGGATATTTCTTCGATGAGCCAACCTGATCCGAAGACGGGAATTACGCTTGCAAGCCCCAGCGATGTCTCCCCCGCGCCGACCTACGAGCACGGTGCACGCTGCGGCGACTTCATCTATGTCGCGGGGCAGGTCGCCAGGGACGAGCACGGGAACTGGGTGGGAATCGGTGACGCCCGCGCCCAGGCCGAGCAGGTCTACAAGAACATCGGCCGGATCCTCGCGCATTTCGGGGCCGGGCCCGAGCATGTCGTAAAAATCAACGCGATCATGGTCGACCGGGCGGACCGCGATGCGGTGACCGAACCGCGCCTCGCCTTCTTCGGCGACCACCGCCCGCCCCATACTGGGATCGTCATCGCCGGTCTCGGCTCGCCCGAGGTCAGAATCGAAGTCGAGGTCGTCGCCTACCTGCCGCAGGACCGGGCATGAGCGACGCGCCGGTCCCGCTTTACGATCACGCCGCGCTCTATGCCGCAGCAAGGCCGCAGATCGATGCGGCCATCGCGCGTGTCCTGACCTCGGGCCGGCTGGATTGGGGCGACGAGGTCCCGGCCTTCGAGGCGGAGTTGGCCTCCTGGCTGGGCGCCTCGCACGCCGTGGCTGTCGGGTCCGGCTCCGCCGCGCTCAAGGCCGCCTTGCTGGCGCTGGGCGTCGGGCCGGGGGACGAGGTAATCACGGTGACCAACACCGATATCGCCGGCTCGTCGGCGATACGGTTCGTCGGGGCCGAGGTGGTGTGGGTCGACATCGACCCGCTGACCCGGAATATCGATGTCGCCCAGGTCGAGGCGGCGATCACGCCCCGGACCCGGGCAATTCTGCCCGCCGACATGTACGGGCATCCCGCAGACCTTCCGGCGCTACGCGCGCTGGCGGATCGCCACGGATTGGTCATCGTCGAGGATGCCTGCCTTGCGCTGGGCGCCGAGATCGGCGGGCGCAGGATCGGGACCTTTGCGGACATCACCTGCTTCAGCTTCGCCCCCACCAAGCACCTGGGGGCCTATGGCTCGGCGGGGGCGTGCACCACGGAAAGCCCCGACCTCGCCGAGCGGCTGAGAAAGCTGTCGGCTTACGGCCAAGCGCGCGACCGGCACATGGGCGGCATTGTCGGCGCCGCAGACGGGCTGCACCACGAAACCGACGGGCTGAACGAGCGCATGGACGAGGTGCAGGCCGCCATCCTCCGCGCGCGCCTACCGGATCTGGATGGCTGGCTGGAAACGCGGTGTGCGCAGGCGCGCCGGTACGATGCCCGGCTGAAGGGTTCCGGCATCGACCTACCCGGAGAGCATGGCGACGTGCGCCATGCGTGGCGGAACTACGTGGTCGAACTCGATGACCGGGATGGGGCCCGCAAGAGACTTGCTGAGCACGGGGTTGCGACGAACACGCCCTATGCACCGCCGATGCACCTGCAGCCGGTGTACGCGGACCTCGGCTATGGCTGCGGCAGGTTTCCGGTGGCGGAACGCTCGTGCGCGCGCCTGATGGGGTTGCCCCTCGGGCCTCATCTATCGCTTGAGGATGTCGACCGGGCAGCCGACAAGCTTCTGGCGGCGGTCTAGGTCGGTCGTCCGGATCGGAAACAAAGAAAAAGCGCCGGGCCAGTTGGCCCGACGCTCTCTGGGGGAAACCCGGTTTCTTACTTCAGACCGGCGTTGAAGAGGTACACCTTTTCGTCCGGACGGGGCTGCCAGTCGATGCGGTCGCTGACGCCGTAGAAGTCCGGCTGGAAGTAGAGGTGCAGCCAGGGGCCGTCGTCGTAGAAGACCTGAAGCATCTCGTCGATGATGACGCGGCGCTCTTCGTCGGTCTCGGCGGCGTTGATATCATCCCAGCGGTCGAACCAGCGCGGGTCGTCCCAGTGGGTGTAGTTGGTGCCGGCGTCGACCGCCGAGAGGTCGGCCATGTCGTAGAGCGGGCTCCACAGCGCGCCACCTGAACCGATGAAGTAGAGCGGGCCTGCATTGCGCTCGCGGATGCGCGGGATGTAGACCGAGGACCATTCCATCAGGTCCAACTCGACATCCAGCCCCACGTCGCCAAGGTACTGGGCGATGGCCTGGATGACGCTGGCGTCGTTCAGGTAACGGCCCGGACCCGCCTGGAAGCGGATGCTGAAGCGGTTGCCGTCATCGCCGCGCGGCCAGCCGGCCTCGTCCAGCATCGCCTCGGCCTTGTCGGGGTCGTAGGGGTAGGGGGTCAGGCTCTGGTTCGCGTTGGGCGGGTTCACGATGCCGGTCATCCGCTCGCACTCGAAGTTGAGCAGCTGCTTGCAGATCGTCGGCACGTCGACGGCGTACTGCAGAGCGCGGCGGACCATCGGGTCCTGAATGGCGTCGCCACCGGGCTCTTTGGCCATTTCCTCGGAGAGGTTGAAGCCGACGTACATGCGGCGGGTGCCCTGGATCGGAACCACCTCGGCGCCGTCACGTGCGTTGATCGCGTCCAGCTGGTCCGGGGCCACGTTGGTGATGATATCGACATTGCCCGACATCAGTTCCGCCGCACGGGTCGAGGCTTCGGGGATGATGCGCCAGCGGATCGTCTCGAAGGCCATGTCCTCGTCGACGCGTGTCAGCTCGATGGCCGAGCCGGGTGTCCAATCCGCGAGCTTGTAGGGGCCCGAGCCGATGGGCTTGCTGGCCGCGTCGTCGAGGCTCATCGCCTCGTAGCTGTCCTTACAGTGGATGAAGACCTCGGCGATCAGGCCAAATGCAATCGGGTTTGGAGCGCCGAGATTGAGCTGGACGCGGCTTCCGTCAAGCGCCTCGGCGCTTTCGAATTTGATCGACGAGAACACGAAGCCGGGGGTGTTGCCGGTGAAGCCGTTCTCGGGATCGGCCGCGCGATTGAAGGAATACGCGGCGTCCTCGGCGGTCAGCGCCTCGCCGTCGTGGCAGGTCAGGCCTTCCTTCAGCGTGTAGATGTAGCCCAGGCCGTCCTCGGTCACTTCTCGCGACTCAGCGAGGTCGGGCTGCTCGACGCCCTCGGCATCGATCGACATCAGCGTGCCGAACATGTGGCGGGCGACGTTCGAGTTGTCGCGCGAGGAGATTTGCGCCGGATCGAGCGTGGTGATGTCCGCGCTCAGCCCTACGACGATGGTATCGTCGTCGACCTGCGCCAAGGCGGCGCCGGTCATCAGCAGGCTCGCGCTTCCCGCGGCAAGCAGACGTTTCATGGCAGGCATTCAGTCTTCCTTTCACCTGTTGGTGTTCAATCCCGACCGTTTCTTGTTCTGGTGGTCGGGAGGTTGACCGGCCCGTCTGCTGCGCGAAACGGGCCGAACTCTAGCCGGAAGCTGCGATAAGCTCCGGATTGAGGTCTTCGATGTTGCGGGTGTGGGCCGAGATCAGCTTGACGGCCGTCTTCTCGTCCCGGGCGTCTAGTGCGTCGACGATCGGCGGGTGGTTGGCGGCGATCGCGGTCAACTCGCGCTTCTCGTTGCCGCGCAGCGACATGATCTGGTGGATCCGGAGGTAGAGGTTCGCCCAGGTATCGAGCAGCAGCTGGTGGTCCGACAGCTGGATCAGCGTGCGGTGGAAAGCCTCGTCAGCGGAGACGAGCCCTTCGGTGTCGTCCGCCGCTGCTGCTTTCTGCATCTGGTCGCAGACGGTCCGCAGGGTCGCGACGTCCGCGCCCTTCTGAACGATGCGGCGCACCGCCATGACCTCGAGCGCCTCACGAAGGCTGTAGATTTCCTCGACTTCGCGGGGCGTCAGCGGCTTCACGCGCTTGCGCTTGTAAGCGATTGTCTCGACCAGACCGTCGTTTTCCAGGATCTGGATGGCCTCGCGGATCGGCGCGCGCGAGACGTTCATCTGCTGCGCGAGCGTCGTCTCGACCAATGCGACGCCGGGGCGGAGCCGGCCGCTGACGATCGCGTCCCGCAGTCGGTTCGCCACCATCACCCGCAGCGGCACGTTCTCGATCGGGGCCATGTCGCTCATCGGTTCTTCCCCGGAAAACGCGGTAGTTTCATCCATACGAAGGTTCCTCCCTCAAGTCCGCTTCAAGGCGGAGCGACCGTGCCGAGCGTTCGATGACGCTTGGCTGCCGGGCCCCGTATCCGAATCTATCAAATTCGGGCTCCGTATGGGCGAAATCCTTTAGATTGTCGACCGTTTGACTGCATACAGTCTGGCGCGCATCGCGACGCTGGCGGCCTCTAGTGTCGTTTGTGTAATGTCGACAATCCATACGTTGACATTGAGCCAGCATCCATCTGCTTGTCAAGCAGTCATTGTGCGGCAAGCGGCACAAAAAAGGGGACGGGCCGACCCCGCGAAAGGGCCGACCCGTCATCACAGTTTTTCAACAGGTCAGGTGGTGTGGATGCAGGCACTGAGATGCCCCGGAGATATTTCCTTGAGCGGGGGCATAACCTGGGCGCACTCCGCCGTCGCCAGTGGGCAGCGCGTGCGGAAAACGCAGCCGGATGGAGGATTGATCGGGCTCGGGATGTCCCCTTTGAGAAGCGTTCGCTGCCGTCGTTTGCCCGGTCGAGGCCGCGGCACCGCCGACATCAGGGCCTGCGTGTAGGGGTGGTTCGGGTTCGAATAGAGATCCGCCGCCGAGGCTTTCTCGACCACATGGCCCAGGTACATTACGATCACTTCGTCGCAGAAGTGTTCGACCACCGCCAGATCGTGCGCGATGAACAGCATCGTCAGGTTGAATTCCGACGCGAGGTCCTGAAGCAGGTTGATGACCTGGGCCTGGATCGAGACGTCGAGCGCGGAGACCGGCTCGTCCGCGACGATGAACTCGGGTTCGACCGCTAGCGCCCGGGCGATTCCGATGCGCTGCCGCTGACCGCCCGAGAACTCGTGCGGGAACCGGTCTAGATGGTCCGCCGTCAGGCCGACCTTGCTCATCAGCGCTTCGGCCCTGGCCTCGCGATCCGAAGATCTGCCGATACGGTGCAGCTTGAGGGGGTGGGTGAGGATCTCGCGCACCTTCTCGCGGGGGTTCAGGCTCGCATATGGATCCTGGAATATGATTTGCATGCGTTTCCGGTAGGACCGCATTTCAGAGGCGGACATCTGCATGATGTCGTTGCCATCGAAGCGGACCTCGCCCGAGGTCGCCTCTTCCAGGCGCAGCAGCGTTCGGCCGACCGTTGTCTTGCCGGAGCCGCTTTCTCCGACAAGGCCGACAACCTTGCCGCGACCGATCTCGAAGCTGACGTCGTCGACCGCCTTCACCTCGGCCACGACGCGCTGAAGGACGCCGCCGTGAATGCCGAAGTACTTTTTCAGGTGGCTTACCTGTACCAGTGGCTGAGTCATGCGCCGATGGTTCCTTCGAGTTCGAGTTCTCGCCAGCGCAGGCAACGGACAAGGTGCCCGCCGTCGTTTTCGAGTTGCGGAGCGTGCGCCCGGCATGCGTCCTGCGCGTAAGCGCAGCGCGGGTTGAAGCGGCACCCCGCCGGGGTATCCGAAAGCTGGGGCACGGTGCCGGGAATCGTCTTGAGCCGTTCGCGGTGCCGGGACGATCCGAGCTTGGGGATCGAGCTCATCAGGCCGGCAGTGTAGGGCATGCGCGGCCGGTCGAAGATCGACTGCACGTCGCCGGTTTCCACCACCTGCCCACTGTACATGACGACGACGCGGTCGGCGACCTCGGCGACCACGCCAAGATCGTGCGTGATGAAGATGATCCCCATGCCCATGCGGTCCTGCAACTCGACCATCAGATCGAGCATCTGCGCCTGGATTGTCACGTCGAGTGCGGTCGTCGGCTCATCCGCGATCAGGACGCTGGGTTCGCAGGAAAGTGCCATCGCGATCATCGCCCGCTGTCGCATGCCACCGGACATTTCGTGCGGGTAGTTGTCGACCCGGCGCTGCGGCTCGGGGATGCCCACAAGGTCCAGCATCTCGATGGCGCGCGTCCGGGCGGCGCTTTTCGACAGGCCCTGATGGCGAATGACAGTCTCGGCGATCTGGCGCCCGATAGTGTGGACGGGGTTCAGGCTAGTCATCGGCTCCTGGAAGATCATGCCGATGTCTTTGCCGCGAATATTCCACAACTCTCGGTCGGGCAGGTGGGTGATGTCGCGGCCGTTCAAGTGGATGCTTCCGCCGGTGATTGCCCCCACTCCCTTGGGCAGGAGGCCCATCACCGCCAGGCTCGTGACCGATTTTCCTGATCCCGACTCGCCGACGATGGCCAGGGTCTCGCCCGGTTCGAGGTCGAAACTTACGCCGTCGATGGCCGTGACAGTCCTGCGCTTGCCAAGCCGAAAGGTCACCTGAAGGTCGCGGACGCTGAGAAGCGGCGCGGCGCCTTGCACGCGGTCCGGGCCAGTCTGTGCCGTTGTCTGAGTGGTGGTGTCCTTCATCGGGCGAACCGTATCTTGAAAGCGTCGCCGGGTCTGGACTTCATCTGGTGTCCGGCTGTCATCTTGGCCCCTGTTTGCATCTTCTGAGTGCAGTTTCCGGTTTTCGCGCCACCGATCTTCACTTGTGTTCTTGACGCGGAACCGTGCTGCATGGTTTCATTGGTCTACTGTCGACAATATGTTGAGTACCTTGGGGCAGTCATCGAAGGCTTGTCAAGGACCCCAACAGCTTCAGTCGCCAGCAGATGCAAAGACCGACCGGGAGAGCAGAACGTGAAATCGAGTGACCAGCACGCGGTAACGACCTCGTGGCGCCGGACAACAGCGGCAGCGAGAAGTCTCGCCGTCGTCCGCAGAACCTAAGGCGCAAGGTCATGTGGACATTCCTGATCCGGCGACTTTGGCAAAGCGTGATCGTCATCATCGGCGTCACGCTTATCAGTTTCGTCTCTCTACAGATCGGCGGCGACCCGACCTATCTGTTCGTCTCGGAAGCAGCGAGCGAGGAAGAAATCCAGCGCGCCCGAGAGGCGCTGGGCTTCGACAAGCCGCTTCACATCCAGTACCTCGTCTACATCTGGGATCTGCTGCACGGCGATTTCGGCACGTCGCTCAGCTATCGGCAGCCGGCAATGGACGTGGTGCTGACCGCCATGCCCGCCACGATCGAGCTGACGCTGGTTTCGCTGGTGCTGGCCATCGCGCTCTCGATTCCGCTGGGCATCTACTCGGCCCTACACCGGGGCAAGCCCGTGGACGGCGGCATCATGACATTCGCAATGCTGGGCCAGTCGATTCCCAACTTCTGGATGGGGATCATGATGATCATGTATTTCGGGCTCTACCTCAGCTGGTTCCCGATCTCGGGGCATGTCCCGTTCCTCGAGCCACTGTTCGAGGGAGACATCGTCACGGCTTTCGGCAACCTGCCAGATGCGATGTACCACCTTGTCATGCCAGCGTTGGCGGTGGGCTCGTACACGCTGGCGCGCAATGCGCGGCTGGTGCGCTCGTCGATGTTGGAGGTCTTGCAGCAGGACTATGTGCGCACCGCGCGATCCAAGGGCATTTCCGAGCACAAGGTGATCGTTGATCATGCGCTTCGTAATGCCTGGCTGCCGGTCGTCACGATGATCGGCCTTGAATTCGGCTTCCTTCTAGGCGGCGTCGTGGTGGTCGAGACCGTCTTCTCCTATCCCGGCATCGGCCGGCTGGTGTTCAACGCGATCAACCAGCGGGACATCCCTGTCGTGCAGGCCTCGGTGATCCTGCTGGCAGTGATCTTCATCCTGTTGAACCTGATCGTCGACCTCATCTACTCGCGGCTGGATCCGCGCGTGAAGCTCTGATCGCGGGGAAAGAAAATGGCTAATGTCGAACCAAGTGTGCGGATGCAGATGGCCACGGCCCCGCGCAGATCGCACCGTCAGAAGGAATTGCGCCGCGCGCTGGAAAGCCTGACCACGAGCCGATGGGCGCTGGTGGGCATGCTCATCCTGTTCGCGGTGACGTTCGTCGCGATCTTCGGACCGGCGCTTTCGCCCTTCGATCCGAACCGCCAGAACATCCTGATGCGCCTGATGGAGCCCGGTGCCGAGGCGGCGCGGGGCGGGACCTACTGGCTGGGCTCGGACCATCTGGGGCGGGATGTGCTGTCGCGGCTGCTCTACGGCGCAAGGGTGTCGCTGCTGGTCGGGGTCGCGGCGATCGTGGTCGGCGGGACCCTGGGCACGCTGCTTGGACTCGTGTCGGGGTACTTCGGCGGCTGGGTCGATGACGTCATCATGCGTCTTGGCGACATCCAGCTGGCGTTCCCGTTCATCCTGCTGGCGATCATGTTCCTGGTCGTGCTGGGCCCCGGTCTTGTAAACATCATCCTGGTGCTCGGGATCGGGCAGTGGATCACCTATGCCCGTATCGTGCGCGCGCAGACACTGAGTCTGCGCGAGAAGGAATTCGTCGAGGCCGCGCGAGCGATGGGCGACAGCACCATGTCGATCCTGTTCCGCACGATCCTGCCGAACATCATCGCGCCGCTGACGGTCATCGCTTCGTTCAACGTGGCCAGCGTGATTCTCTCCGAGGCGGCGTTGTCGTTCCTTGGCCTGGGCGTTCCGCCCGATGTCCCGACCTGGGGCAGCATGCTGTCCGAAAGCCGCGATCACCTGCTGTCGAACAAGTGGTGGCTGGCAGTGTTCCCGGGGCTTGCCATCGTGTTCACCGTGCTGGCCTTCAACATCATCGGCGACTGGCTGCGGGACTTCCTGGATCCGAGGCTGAAGGAATCCGGCTGATCCCAAGATCCGCCCAAAAAGAAAGGCCGTGCGAGACGCTCGCACGGCCTTTCCGTTTCAGGTATTTAGCGTGGTGTCAGGCAGGCGCCACGAAACAGCCGTTTCCGGGTTCTCCGGTCACTTCGTCTTCCGAATAGACGGTCTTGCCCGAGAGGATCGTCCGCATGACCTTGCCCTTGAAGCTCCGGCCATCCCAGAGGTGTGCGACGTCGCGTGCGTGGCTTTGCAGGCTTCCCAACCGCACCTCGGTCACCTGGTTCAGGTCGACCAGCGCCACGTCGGCATCCGCACCGGGCAGCAGAGAGCCCTTTCGGGGATAAAGACCGTAGCGCCGCGCCCCGTTCGCACAGATCAGATCGTGCGCGCGCTTGAGGTCCATCCGTCCATTCGCCACGGCGTCCAGCATCGCAGGCAGCATCGTTTCGATCCCGGGCGAGCCAGGCGGGGCGGAGAAGAAGTCGCCCTCGGCCGCCTGCTTCTCGGCCTTGGCGAAGGGCGCGTGGTCGGTCGTGATGTACTCGATCACGCCATCCTCGATGGCCTGCCAGATCGCGTCCTGATCGGCCTGGCTGCGGATCGGCGGATTGACCTTGGCGTAGACGCCGGCGCGGTCGACGTCCTCTTCGGTGGCGAACAGGTACTGCGGACAGGTTTCGGCGCTGAAGTCCGAAGTGCCAGCGAAGGCGCGCAGGACCTCGACGGTTTCGGCGCTGGTTACATGCGCGATATGCAGCTTGGCCCCCGCGGTGATGTTCATCGCCAGCAGCTTGGCGACGGCCACGCTTTCACAGACGGCTGGGCGGGCCCGGTTGTGGGTGAACCCGCTTGCCGGATCCATGCCCACCCGCGCCTCGGCCTCGAAATGCGCCAGAAGGTCCGCGCTTTCGGCGTGGACGATCAGCGGACGTCCGGTGCCGGCCAGGACCTTCAGCGCGCGGTACTGGTCGTCCTCTTTCGGGAAGGCCAGGCCGTCGAACTCGTCACCGCGCCCGGCCGGGGCTGGGGTCGTGAAGATCTTGAAGGCGATGGCACCCTGTTCGAGGAACCGGTCCCGCGTCGCCTCGGTCAGATCGCCGGGCGCGGCGTAAAGCGCGAAATCGATCACCGCGTTCTCGGCGAAGTGATCCCGCCTGCGGTCGAACTCCTCGGGGGTGGAGCAGCAGGGCTTGGAAATCGGCATCTCGAACAGGGTCGTGACGCCGCCGGCCGCTGCGGCGCGGGTCTCGGACTGGACGGTGCCCCGTTCCGGGTAGGCCGGGGCGCGGACATGGAAGTGGATGTCGACGATGCCGGGCAGGGCCACCTGACCGGCGGCGTTGATGGTCTCGGTCGCGGCGGGCGCGGTTCCGGGGGCGTAGACCCCCGCAACCTTGCCGTTCGACAGGCCGAGATCGACCCGGTGCAGACCGTCGGGCAGCAGCACATCCGCCCCGGTGATCAGGGTATCGAGCATGCTCATTTCAGCCCCAGTTCAGTCAGGGCCTGCGCGACGCCGTCCAGGTTCGTCAGGTGCATCGAGGCATAGTTTGGCGACAGCACCACGCCATGCCCGCCCGCGCGATAGGTCGCCATGACCGAGCGATAGGCGATGTCTGGGGTGCACTTCGCCTGATCTGCGCGCACACGCGGAGCGTCGATGCCTAGGCCCATGTAGACTTTGGCACGCCCGTGAACGCCGCGCAGGGCGTCTGCGCACTGGCCGTAGACATAGGTGTCCGGGTCCATCCCCGCCTGCACCACCTGGTCGAGCGGCGCTTCTTTCAGCCCGAGGATCTTCGCCATCACGGCGGCAGCGGCGTTGGGCTCGAAATCGCGCAGGATCGTCTTGTGGAAGAAGCCGAATTCCTTGTGCCAGATCTCGCCCGACTGGTGCTGGTAGGTGATCGGCTTGACCCAGTCGGAATACATCGTCTGCTCGGCCCAGGGCCATTGGGCGCGCCGGAACAGGTTGAAGTGGTTGCGGTTCCAGACGTTCAGGCCGAAGGGCAGGTTGGGCTTGCACCACTTCACGAGGCCGTAAAGCTCGCGGTCGAGGTCCTTGTTCCGCTCCAGCCAGAAGCGCTCCCAGATCAGGATCTCGGGGTTTTCCATCAGCACGCGCAGGAAGGTGATGAAGGCGCCATCGTCGAATTCCTCGCCCGCGATGGCAGCCTGCATGAACTCGTACATCTTGATCAGGCCGCGGCGGCACGCCTCGACGTCGATCCCGCGGCGGATGGCCTCGTCGCGCGAGGCTTCCGAGAAATCGCCCGGCGCCTGGCCCTGGATCAGCTGGTCGAGCGGCGAGTTCCGCTCGTTGCACCACATCAGCCCGTCGATGTCGTAGCGGCGCACCTGATCCTCGATCATCGAGTGCATCCACGTCCGGTAGTCGGGGTTGGAGGTGGACGGCTCGTCCTTGCGGCGGCCGAACACGTCGACCTCCATCACCTGTGCGAGGTTCGGAATGTCGATCGAGTTGACCGAGCCGTGGCCGGCGTACTTGAAGAACGGCTCCATCAGCTCGGGATAGACCTTCATCCCGCGCTTGCGTGCCTCGGGAATGACGAGATCGAGGATGTCTATCCCCTCCATCTCCTCGTCCTTGGCGCGGAAATCCTTGATCAGCGTGTTCTGGTAGTAGCGCGGATCGGGATCGAAATAGGCGCCCCCCTTCATCGTGAATGGCTCGGGCACGCCGTGGTCCGGCCAGCCGTCGAGCTTGTGGCTGATCGAGCGACCGGTCTTGAGGCCAAGCCAGGACACGGTTCCCAGCATCAGGACGTTGACCCCGACACGATCCTTCAGCGTGTCGAGGACGGTATCCACGCCCTCGTCGATGAAGCTGATCGGGCTGACCTGAATGCCGACGAATTTCTCGGCGGGATCGGGTTTGGCAGCGGTCATGCGGCACCTTTCTTATGGGTTTCAATGAAACCCGCGATGCGGCGCACGGCTTCGCGGATCAGGTCGAGCGGTTGAAGGTAGGAAATGCGGATGAAGTCGCTGTCTGGCTCGCCGAACATGTCGCCGGGGAAGACCATCACCCCGGTTTCGCGCAGTAGCGCCTCGCAGAACGGTTTGCCCTTCATCCCCGTCGCCGAAATGTTGGTGTAGATGTAGAAGGCACCGCCCGGCGCGCCGTAGCTCAGTCCCATCTTGTCCAGCGCTTCGGTCAGGTAGGTCCTGCGCGCGGAGTAGTCCTCGTACATCCTTTCCATGTCATCCTGCGGGCCGGTCAGCGCCGCAATGGCGGCGAACTGGCTGACGGTGCAGGTGTTGATCGACAGGGTGTGGCGCGGCTCGGTCAATTTCTCGACGAAATCCGCAGGCGCAGCCATGTAGCCCACGCGCCAGCCGGTCATCGCGTAGGTCTTGGAGAACCCGTTGAGCGTGATCGTCCGTTCCTTCATGCCGGGCAGGGTGGCGATCGAGAGATGCTCATGCGGCGGGTAGATGAGTTTCGCGTAGATCTCGTCGGCGATGAGCAGGATGTCGTGCTTCACCGCCAGGTCCGCGATCTTGCGGATGACCTCGGGCGGGGTGATCGCGCCCGTGGGGTTGTTGGGCGAGACCAGCACGAACATCCGGGTCTTGTTGGTGATCCGCGCCTCGATCTCGGCCACGTCGAGCGCGAAATCGTCCTTCTGATAGGTCGGGACCGGTACCGGGACCCCGCCGCACAGATGCACGGCGGTATCATAGGTGGTGAACCGGGGCGAGGTGATCAGGACCTCGTCGCCGGGCTGCACGAGCCCGAGCATGCAGAGCATGATGGACTCCTGCACGCCGGCGGTGACGATGATCTCGTCCGGGTCATAGCCCAGCCCGTATTCGGCCGACAGGTTGTCCGCGATGGCCTTGCGCAACTCGGGCAGGCCCGTGGGGCCGGTGTAGTGGTGCTGGTTGGCGTCGATCGCGGCTTTCGCGGCCTCGGCGATGTGCTTCGGCGTGTGGAAGTCGGGATCGCCGCGGCCAAGGGCGATCACGTCGTCCAGCTCCGAGGCGATCTTCAGCATCTTCGTGCGAAACGAACCGTCTTCCTCGACGATCCGGGGGGCGAGGCGGCTGGCAAGAAGCGAAACTTCGGTCATCCGTACATCCTCTTGCCGTCGATGAAGGTCATCTCGACCCGTTCGAGCGCGGTCAGATCCGCATCAGGCTTGCCGTCGACCACGATCAGGTCGGCCAGCTTGCCGGCCTCGAGCGTGCCGAGCGTGTCACCGAACCCGTTGAGCACCGCCGCACGGGCAGTGATCGCGCGCAGCGCATCCATGTTGTCCGGGCAGACGCCGACCTCGACCATGAAGCCAAGCTCGGGCACGATCCGGTCATGCTCGACCGCGGGGCTGCCCGCGTCGGTGCCGAACACGATCGGCACACCGGCCTTGGAGGCACGAAGGAGGCCGTCGAAGCGGGACTTGTCGGCGACCGCGCGCTGACGCTCGGCGATCTTCCATTCCGGAATACCGAAGGCGCGGGCGATGTCGGGATTGGCCTGGATCACCAGTGCCGAGAAGGTCGTGACGATCGGCAGCTTGCGGTCGAGCAGGACCTGGATCGTCTCGTCGCTCATCGAGCCGCCATGTTCGATGCAGTCGATCCCGAACTCGGCGACGCGCTTGATGCAGGCGTCATAGGTCGCATGCGCCGTGATCGGCAGGCGGTTGCGGTGCGCCTCGTCGATCACCGCGTGCAGTTCGTCGTCGGTGAACTCCAATGTGTCGTGACAGGCCATTATCTTGATCAGATCCGCGCCGCCCTTGACCTGGTCGCGCACGGCCCGGCGCATCTCGTCCGCGCCAGAGGCCTCGCGGCAGACCCAGTAGGTGTGGCCGCCGGTCTGGATGATCGACTCGCCCGAGACCAGAAGCCGCGGGCCGGGGAATATGCCCTGCGCCACCGCCTGCTTGGTGAAGAGGTTGGCGTCGTGAACGCCCAGGTCCCGGACCAGCGTGATCCCGGCCTTGAGCGATTTGAGCATGTTTCCGGCCGCCTTGTAGGCGCGGATCTCGGGCGCATCGTACATCGACTGCTGCGACAGCTCGTGGATGCCGTCCCAGCTGAGGTGGGCATGGCTGTTCATCATGCCGGGCATCAGCGTCTTGCCGCCGGTGTCGATCACCTCGGCACCTTCGGGGGCCGAGGCCAGGTCGGCCCGTTTGCCGACGGCGGCGATCTTGCCTTCGCTGATGTGGACGAAGCCGTCCTCGATCACCTCGTCGCCGACGGCGGTGATCACGCGGCCGTAGATCAGGCGTTCCGGCGCCGGTTCGTCGAACATGCGTTTGGTTATCTTCTGGTAGTGCCAGGCGGCTGGTTCGGGCATCCTGTTGGTCCTCCCTCTTGGGTTGGGGTTTCAGAGCGCGACGATGCGCGCGTCGATCGGAACGTCGGCCTGGAAGCGCGAGGGGATCTCCACCCCGTCATGTCCCAGGATCATCGTGTTGATGGTGCGATAGCCGTCGCGACCGGGGCGGTAGACGCCCGGCTCGTTCGAGAACACCATGCCGGGTGCGGCCGGGGTTCGGTCCCCGGGGGCGAGCCAGGGGGCCTCGTGACCCTCGAGGCCCATGCCGTGACCGATCCGGTGGCGGATCGCGTCGCCAAGACCGGCGGCGCGTAACTCGTCCAGCGCTGCGCGGTCTATCGCCTCGCCGGTCTCGCGCCGGGAAAGCGCGGCGACGCCTGCGTCGTTGCAGGCCTGCATGGCGGTCATGATGCGGCGCTGCTCGGGCGTCATCTCGCCGGCGATCAGTGTGACGCCGCTTTCAGCGTGATAGCCACCAAGGTGCCCGCCGATGCCGGCAATCAGGGTTTCCCCGCGCTGGGGCTGACGGGTCAGAACGGCGCCGTGGGGTAGGGCGGCGCGTGGACCGGAGTGGACCGAAGCGGTGATGCCGACCGGCGTGCCCGCGAAGGCCTCGCCGTGCGCCGCAAAAATCGCCCCGCGCGCGTGCGACATCGCATCGGCCATCAGGTCCTGTTCGGTCCCGCCCTGATTGATGATGTCGGCTGCGACATCCGCGAGGCGGAACAGGAACATGTCGGCGAAGCGGGCGGCCTCGCGGATCAGCGCCAGTTCTTCGGGTGTCTTGATGGTGCGGACCGTCATCGCGTGATCGCGCAGGTCGACGCGCTTCATGCGCTCGCGCGCGGCGTCCAGAAGGTGCGCGTCGAGCCGGTCGATCCCGATGGCGCTGGGCCCGATCTCGTCGAGCATCCAGAGGACGGGATGCAGCGGGCCGGGAAACTCGTCATAGCAGCGCAGATCGGTGATGCCGGGGGCGACGGCGTTCTCACGCTCGAGCGCGGGCATGAACAGCACCGGCTCGCCCGCCACCGGCAGCCACAGGGCCATCGGCCGCTCGTTCGCGGACAGGAACAGGCCCGTCGCATAGGCGATGTTGGGCACATGCGTCAGCAGAAGGCCGTCGAGTTTCGCGGCATCGGCCCGCGCCTGCAGCCGCTCGCGCGCGGCTGCGTGGACGTCGGCGTCGAGTGGCTTGAGGCCGCTCACAGCGTATCGCCGCTGTACGGCCCCAGCTCGCGAAGGGGGCTCTTAAGCCCAAGCTCGCCGCCCAGTGCCTTGAGGTCGGCGAGCACCCGGTCATCCAGCGGCACGCCGTCCTTCGACTTCGCGGCGACGCGGCGGGCTTCCTGCTCGCCGGGGACGAGGATCTCGTCGACGCCGGGGCGGCGGGCGCGTGACTTGGCCATGTCAACGAACTCGCCCATGCGCCGGGCATAGTCGGCCGGGTCCATGAACCAGCTGATGTCGATCGCCTGGAAGTAATGCGACACGTCCAGCTTGTTCGGATCCGAATAGGGCGTCAGGCCGAAACCTCCGCCGGACAGGACGCCGGTCAGCGCCTCGGTCATGAAGGCAAGGCCGTAACCCTTGTGGCCGCCGATGGGCAAAAGCGGTCCCAGCATCGCGGCAGAGGGATCTTCCGTCTCGTGTCCCTCGGGGGTCAGTGCCCAGTCGAGCGGCATCTTCAGCCCCTCGCGCTCGTGCCATTTCATCATGCCTTTGCCGGCCGTGGTCAGCGCGATGTCGAGCACGACGGGAAAGCCCTTGTCGGACGGGGCCGCGATCGACCACGGATTTGTGCCGGTGACGCCTTCACGACCGCCATGGGGCGCCATCTCGGGGCCAGCGTTGGTGAAGGCGACCCCGATGCAGTCATGCTCCAGCGCCTGACAGGCATGCACCGCGCTGGAGCCATAGTGCGTGGAGTTGCGGACGATCACCGTGCCGATGCCGTTCTCCTTGGCCTTCGCGATGGCCAGCCGCATCGCTTTCGCCGCGGCGACCGTGCCGATGCCGTTGTGCGCGTCGACCAGCGCCAACGCCGGGCCTTCCTTGACCACAGACCACCCAGCGCGCGGATCGACCTCGCCCTTGCCGATCCGTTCCTGGTAGCGGCGCAGGCGCATCACGCCCTGACCCTGACCTGGGTGGAACCGGAGTTCCGAAAAGACCAGCGCGTCGGCAAAAATGCCGGCGTCTTCCTCGGTCAGGCCCAGGGCGGCGAAACCCTCGGCCACGAAGGCGCGCAAATCGTCCTTGTGGACGTTCGTCATCGGGATGCGGTTGGCCGACATCAGCGGGCAAGCTCCAGCAGTGCGGCGATGTTGGTGTTGGGCGCGTCGAACGTGCCCAGTTTGCCCGAAGGCGCCGTCATCACCACCGTCATGCCGGGGCCGTAGCCGGCGCGCGGCCCGTCGGTCTGGCCGACGATTCCGATGCTCAGGGCGCCGCGCAGGTAGCCGTGATTGTAGCGGCTGTCGGTGTCCTGAATCGCGACGACATCGCCAAGACGCAGCTTGTCGAGTCCATGCGCCGCCAGTTCATCACGATCTGTCGACTGCATGTGGAGCGAGCCACCCTCGGATGTCAGGCCGGCACCCGCGCCGACCATGTGCGGCGGGACGGTGGCGACGACGCCGATCTTCAGCACATCGCCTTCGGCCTTCTTGGGAAGGGCGTCGAACAGCGCGGGCGATATTGACTTCAGGGCAACGTCGGGATGGTCCGGAAGCGCAAGGCCAACGCCCTCGGCCCGTACCGTCAGCAGGTCGTCGACGGCGATCTTGCGGCGGGTCTCGGCGTCGAAATGGACGATCACCTGGTCCGAGAAACGGCCGGACTTGCCCGTGACCACGCCCTTCGCGCCCTTGGCCGCGCCGGTCGAGACCGTGACGCTGTTGCCGACGCAGGCAAAGACGTTGAGGCCGCGGTTCTTGTTGTCGTCGGGGTGAGCGATGCTGACCGAGGGGTGAATGCAGTCGCCGGTCCAGCCATAGGCACTGTCGCCGACCGAGACGTTGTAGACGATGCCTCCGAACGTCGGCCAGAGGAACGGCTTGCCCTCGGCGGTCAGGCGGTAGGGTTCGGCGGGCAGGCCGGTCAGGGACGGGTTGGCCACGCGGCCCGAAACGGAGACGGCGACGACGTCCGCGGCATTGGTCTTGATGGTCATTCGGCTTCTCCCAGTCCCAGGTGGCGGGCAATGTTGGCGGTCTCGTCGATGCTGAAATCGATGCAGCCATCGGCGGCGGTCATCAGTGTCAGGATGCCGGGGCCGTGGCCGGTCATGATCGAATCGCCGTGGATACAGAGGCAGATCGACACCGCGCCCTCGCGGTAGCTGCGCCCCCAATGGTGATCGGCATGGCGGATCGCGATGATGTCGCCCAGACGCATCTGGTCGATCCCCAGTTCCGCCATCAGGGCACGGTCGCCGGACATCAGGTCCTGGTCGACATATTCGGAGTTGAGCTCCGCGCCGGAGCCCATAATGCGGATCGGAAGCTCCATCGCGACGGGCACGTGTATCCGGCCATTGCCGCTTTCGGTGATATTCATCGCGCGCAGAAGGCGCGGGCTCATCTTCTTGAGCGAGATCTGCGGATAATCGAGGAGCGACAAGCCCTGGCCGTGCGAGGTGATCTGGATGCGATCGCCCTCCGCCAGCAGCTCGTGCGTCTCGTCGTCGAACTGTACGAGGATGCGGGCATGTTCGCCGATGACGACCCCGCGCGCGCCCGCGGCGAGCCCCGAGGTCACGACCGCGTCGTTGCCGATGCAGTTCAGGTAGTGCAGCGCGAAATGCCGGCCCTGGTCGCCTTCCATGTCGATGGAGACGCCGGGTTCGACGTGGTCTCCGGCCCAGCCGAAGGCGCGGTCGCCGCACCGGACATTGTAGGTGACCCCGAACATCCCGGGCAGAACTGTCGCCTTTCCATCGGGGTAGGGGATGTATTGGCCGGGGCGGACGGCCGGCGTCGTGACGGCACCGGTGATAGCCATTTCCACCAGTGTCGATTCGTTGGTTCTGAGGCTGGTCATGGACGCCTTTCCCTCCTTGCGGCCCTGCGAGCGGGTTTTGGTGTTGACTTATCGTTGATCAATTGCCACCAGTAGATTGTCGACATTGTTCATGACGATGGGATACATGAGCAGCGCCGATAGTCAAGCGCCGCGGCGGTCGTCAGAATCGCCGGCAGCCGACACAGACCGAAGGGATACCGAGCGGAATGAGCTACGCCGATCTGATCGAAGTCACTGGACGGGTGAACGATTTCCTGAACGCAGGGTCGATCCTGTCCTGGGACGCGCGCACGATGATGCCGAGTGCTGGCGCCGAGTCGCGCTCCAAGCAGCTTGCGACCCTGGCCGTAGCGGCGCGGGACCTGCTTTGCTCGGATGAGTTGAAGCGCGCGCTGGATGGCGCCGAGGCCGAGGTGGCCGGCAAGGAGCCGACCTCACCCGAGGCGCGCATCACTGCGGCGGTGCGCGAGGCGATCGACTATCACGAGCGTATCCCGGCCACACTGCTGCGGCGCAAGACCGAGCTTGGGTCCGCAAGCCACCAGGTCTGGGCCGAGGCGCGCGCGACCGCGGATTTCGCGAAGTTTGCGCCCGCCCTGACCCAGATGGTCGAGATCAACCGCGAAATGGCCGAGTGCATCGGCTACGAGGATCATCCCTATGATGCGTTGATGTACCGGTTCGAGCCGGGCACGACGACGCGCCAGTTGAACACCCTTTTCGCGCGCCTGCGCGAGGGGATGCTGCCGCTGGTCCGGCAGATCGCCGAGGCGCAGCAGCCGCGCGCCGATTTTCTTTACCGCGAATACGCGGTCGAAGATCAGATGGCCTTTGCGCTGAAGATGGCCGAGCGGATCGGCTATGACACCAGCCGCGGCCGCCTTGATACGACGGTGCACCCGTTCGAGATCTCGTTCACGCGCAACGACGTCCGGATCACGACCCGGGTAAATGCGGAATACATGCCGATGTCATTGTTCGGTGCGCTGCACGAGGCGGGCCATGCGATGTACGAACAGGGCGTCGATCCCGCTTACACCCGCACGCCGCTCGCCACCGATCTGATCAGCCTTTATGCCGTCGGTGGCGTCAGCTTCGGTGCGCATGAATCGCAATCGCGCCTGTGGGAGAACCACGTCGGGCGCAGCCGCGCCTTCTGGCACAACCATTTCCCGGACATCCAGGCGGCCTATCCCGGCACGCTGGACGATGTGAGCGCGGAAGAGTTCTATCGCGCGATCAACCGATCGCAGCCCAGCTTCATCCGCGTCGAGTCGGACGAGCTGACCTACGATTTCCACATCATGCTGCGGGTGGAACTGGAAAGCCGCCTGATCGACGGCAGCCTCGAGGTCAAGGACCTGCCCGAGGCGTGGAATGCGGCAATGAAAGAATACCTGGGCGTCGACGTGCCCGACGATTCGAAGGGTGTGCTTCAGGACGTGCACTGGTCCTCGGGGCAGATCGGCACCTTCTGCAACTATACCATCGGCAACATCATGGCGGCGCAGCTGTTCGAGACCGCCATGCAGAAGCGGCCCGAGATTGGCACCGCGCTAGAAGCGGCCGACTACGCGCCACTGCGCGAGTGGCTGACCGAGAACGTCGCCACGCATGGCAGGCGGTTCACCCGGGACGAGCTGCTGGAGAACGCCACGGGCCGGGTTCTGGATCCGGAACCGTATATCCGCCACCTCACCGCGAAGTTCGGCGAGATCTATGCGCTTGCCGCCTGAAGTGGCCAACCAACGAACGCCTGAAGGGAGGGCCCTGAGACCATGACGATCGATTACACAGCCCGGCTGGCAGACCGCGTCAAGCTGACCGAAGAGCACCTGATCACCAAGATGCTCAATATCGCCGATGGCCTAGATGACGTCATCAAGCTGGGCCGCGGCGACCCGGATCTGGACACCCCCGAGCATATCGTGAAGGCGGGGCAGGAGGCGCTGGCGAACGGCGCGACGCACTATACCCACCCGCTGGGCATCCTGCCTCTGCGCGAGGCGATCGCGCAGAACATCAGGGACTACGGCGGGGCGGACTACGCGCCCGACGAGATCATGGTCACGCCGGGGGGCCAGCACGGGATGTTCGTGATCGCCCTGTCGCTGCTGAACCCCGGCGACGAGATGATCGTGCCATGCCCGGGCTACAATCCCTACGGCCAGGCCGCGGAACTGGCGGACGCCAAGGTCGTCAAGGTGCCCATGGGCATGGAGACGAACTTCACCCTGACCGCCGACATGGTCCGCCCGCACATCACCGAGCGGTCCAAGATCCTCGTGCTGATCAACCCGAACAACCCGACCGGCACCGTCACCCCCGTCGAGGAGGTGCGCAAGATCGCGAAGCTCGCCGAAGAGCATGATCTGATCGTCATCTCGGACGAGATCTACTCTCGGCTGACATTCGGCAACCACAAGGTCCTCCCCGTCGCCTCGATCCCCGGCATGCGCGAGCGGACGATCACGCTGTCGGGTTTCTCGAAAGCCTATGCGATGACCGGCTGGCGCATCGGCTATCTCGCCGCGCCGCGCGGGCTGATCACGCCCATGTCCGAGATCAACCACGCCTTCGCCATCTCGACCGCCGCGGTCAGCCAGCATGCGGCGCTTGCCGCCATGACCGGCTCGCAGGAATGCGTCGAGGACATGCGCCGGACCTACGATGGCCGGCGCCGGGCGATTTGCGCCGGACTCGATGCCGTCGGCATGCGCTACGCCGAGCCGCAGGGCGGGTTCTACGTCTATGCCGATGTCGCCAGCCTGGGCTTGGGAATCACCGCTGGCGAGTTCTGCGAACGGCTTTTGGCCGACGGCAAGGTGATGATGTACCCGGGCACGATCTATGGCGATCACACGGACGATTTTGTCCGCATGTCCATGACACAGCCCGTCGACCGGATCGAAGTCGCAATGACCCGCATCGGCGAGGTCGTCGCCGCCATTCGCGCGGAAAAGACAGCTTCGGCGACAGCCTGACACCGTATTCCAGCAGGAGAGACCAAATGACCGTCAAATCAGACAATCCGAACGTGAAGGGCATCAAGCATATGGCCTTCGCGGTCAGCGACGCCGAGAAGGCGCTCGAGGCCTATGCGAAGTTCCTGCACGTTCCCGCCGACACCGAGATCACCCATTTCCCGAAATCCGGGAACAAGGTCGCGCTTTTCTACCTCGGCGGCATCGAATACCAGCTTTGCCAGTCGACCGATCCGAACGGCCGCTTCGCCTCGTGGATCAAGGAGCGCGGCGCCGAGGGGCTGCACCACATCTGCTACGAGGTCGACAATATCGACAAGGCGCTGGAGCACGCCCAGGCGCAGGGCGCCGAGCTTCGCCTTTGCCAGGCGTGCGGCGTGAAGGGCAGCCACGCGCATCCCGAAGGCTGGGTGGCGTTCCTCGACAACGATGCCGGCGGCATCGAGATCGAGTTCATGCAGGTCTACACGCCCGAGCAGCTGAAGGCCTACGAAACCTCGGGGGCCGAAGCGGTATGACGACCGAAGCGAACCAGGTGCTGAGCGTCGGCTCGGCAAGCGCGAAGCCGGGCGAGATGGCCCGCGGATATATCGCCGCCGGTGAACTGGCCGGTGGTGTCAAAGTCGAAATCCCCGTCGTGGTGATCAACGGCGCCAAGCCGGGCCGCGTCTTCTGGGTCAACGGCGCGATCCACGGCGACGAGCCCGAGGGCCCGCGCGCCTGCCACTTGGCGATGGAGCAGATCGACCCGGCAAAGCTGACCGGGGCAGTCGTTCTGGTGCCGGTGGTGAACCCGCTTGCGTTCTCGGCAGCCGAGCGGGGCAACCCGCTGGACACGTTCACCTACGACATGAACCGGATCTATCCCGGCAAGCCGGGCGGCTACTATTCCGACCGCGTCGCCGATGCGCACTGGCAGGCGATGAAGGACGTCGCCGATATCGAGATCTCGATCCATTCCGGCGGCGCGCACTCGTTCCTCGACAAGGCGATTTTCGTCGACGAGACGCCAGAGTCGGTCGAACTCGCCAAGGCGATGGGCGAGGGCTGGGGCTGCATCATGTCGAACTTCAACCCTTCAGGCAGCCCGATGGCGGCGCTGAAAGGTGTCGGCAAAACCGGGATCACCGTCGAGCTTGGCGGCCGGTCTGCAACCTCGCCAGAGCGGTTCCGTTATGTTGCGGACGAACTGGCTAAATCGATCATGAACATCCTCTACCACTACGGGATGATGGAGGGCGACGCCGTCTATCCGGACCCGTGCTGGAAGGGCGTTCAGGAGGCTCTGCTGGCGCCCGCGTCGGGGATCTTCCTGCCGGTAGAGGGCATCGACTTCCTGACCATGATGAAGAAGGGCGATCCGATCGCGAAGATCGTCAATGTCTTCGGGGACGTCGTGGGCGAACTTGAAGCGCCGGCGGACGGCATGTTCTTCGGCCTGCGCGCGCTGCCGAACGTGACGCTTGGCGACTGGTGCTGCTTCTTCTGCAAGGTGGAGGGGCCCCGTGACTGAACCGGCGAAAAAACAGGGGGCCCCGCGCCCGGGAGCGGTGGCCGCATGACGCACACGCGCGACCTCGAGGGCTATGCGACGGACCCGCCCAAGCTGACCTGGCCCAATGGGGCCGGGCTGGCGCTGAACTTCGTCCTCAACGTCGAGGAGGGCTCCGAATACTCCATCGGCGACGGGGACGGTGTGTCCGAGTCCGCGCTGCTGGAGGTACGCGCAAGCCGTGTCCCGAAGGGCGAGCGGGATCTCGCAGCAGAGAGCATGTACGAATACGGCCAGCGCGTTGGCGTCTGGCGCATCTTCGACCTGTTCCAGCGGCGCGGTGTGCCGCTGACCATCTTCGCCAGCGCGCAGTCGCTGGAGCGAAGCGATCGTGTCGCGCGCGCTATTGCCGAAACCGACTGGGACATCTGTGCCCACGGCTGGCGCTGGGTCGAGCACTACAAGATGGATCGCGAGGCCGAGCGCGAGCATATCGCCCGTGCGCATGAGAGCATCGAGACCACGATCGGCCGCCCGCCCGCAGGCTGGTACTGCCGCTATGCGCCGTCGCTGACGACGCGCGAACTGGTGGTCGAGCATGGCGGGTATGCCTACGACAGCGATGCCTACAACGACGATCTGCCGTACTGGACCACGGTGTCCGGTAAGCCGCACCTTGTGCTGCCCTACACGATGGTCAACAACGACGCGAAGTTCCTTGCCGGGGACGTGTTCGCGGCGGGCGATTTCGCCGACTTCCTGATCGACGGCTTCGATATCCTTGCCGAGGAGTCGACGCGGATGCCGCGCATGATGTCGGTCGGTCTGCATTCGCGGATCATCGGGCATCCCGGTCGCCTGATGGCGCTGGTGCGGTTCCTCGATCATATCGCCGGGCGGGACGATGTCTGGGTCTGCCGCCGGGCGGATATTGCCGAGCATTGGAAGCGCCACCAACCCGCCGGCGGGGTCACATGAGCGGTCCGGTCGTCACGCTGGAACCGGCGACCACCGAGGCCTTTGCCCCGTTTGGCCATTTCGTCGAGCCGCCTCACGCGGCAGGTGAGCGGGCGTTCTATTCCGACAGCTTTCACGAGCGACCGGATAGTTCGGCGCCGGTGCTCCACACCAATTTCGTGCCCGAAACGACCATCCCTCTGGTGTGCTCCGAGGTCGAGCGCCATCCCTTCGCCGCGCAGTGTTTCCTGCCGTTGGACGTCTCGCGCTACGTCGTTCTGGTCATGCCCTCGGACGACGATGGCGCGCCGATCGTCGGTGCCGCGCGGGCGATGCTGGTGCCGGGCAACCGGGGTGTCATCTACAACCGGAACGTCTGGCACATGGGGGCGAGCGTGCTCGACCGGACCGGGCATTTTGCCGTGCTGATGTGGCGCGGCGGAAAATACCACGACGATGAGTTCCGGCGCATCCCGCCGCTGACCGTCGTCGAATGACCCAAGATTTCTGAAGAACTGGATCCCTCGTCATGGCCCGCAAGGCAATCGAACTCTACGTTCCCGCGATCACGCCGTTCTCTGCCGACCTCTCGGTCGACACCCAGCGCTTCGTGGCGCGATGCCAGGCATTGCTCGAAGCGGGCGCGCATGGGCTTGCACCGTTCGGAACTACGAGCGAGGCGAACTCCCTGACGATCGAAGAGCGGATGCAGGCGCTCGAGGCGCTGATCGAGGCGGGTATTGCGCCATCCAGGCTCATTCCCGGCACCGGGTGCTGTGCGATCGGCGACAGCGTCACGTTGGGGCGCCATGCCACGTCGCTGGGCTGCAAGGGCGTGCTTGCCTTGCCGCCGTTCTACTACAAGGGCGTGCCGGACGAGGGTGTCTTCGACGCCTTTTCAAGGATGATCGACGGCATCGCAGACGACGCGCTGCGCGTCTACCTTTACCATATCCCGCAGATGAGCGGCGTGCCGATCACGCTGAGCCTGATCGAGAAGCTTCTGAAGGCGTACCCCAAGACCATAGCCGGGCTGAAGGACAGTTCGGGAAATTGGGAGAACACCGAAGCCGTCATCCGCACTTTCCCCGAGATCGACAGCTACTCCGCGTCGGAGGCGATGATTCCGAAGAACGCCGCGACCGGCGGGGCAGGGTGCATCAGCGCCAGCGCCAACGTGAACCCGGCCGGCATCCGTCGCCTGATCGAAGCGCTGGGCTCGGATGCCGAGGCCGGATGCCACGAGCAGGTTTCAGCGGTGCGAAAGATCTTCGAGGGGTTGCCGCTGATCCCCGCGATCAAGGCTGCAGTTGCAACACAGATGGGCGACGCGGTGTACGGAATTGTCCGACCGCCCTTCGTGGCCGTGGGCGCCGAACATGATGCGATGATCGCAGAGGCGGTTGCCATTGCCGGTCCTCAGGTGCGGGCGGGGCAGTGACAGTGACCGCCATGATCGACGGGCCAATTGTCATCACCGGCGCTGGCGGGTTCGTCTGCTCGGCGCTTGCGCAGGCCTGCGCGGAGAAGGGGTATGACGTTGTCGCCGTCGATCGTGGTTTTGACGGCCCGTCGCCGCATCGCCGCATCCGGCAGGTGCAGGCTGAACTGGGTCTTGCACTCGATCTGCCGGGAATCGGCACTCCGTCCGCTTTCGTGCATGGCGCGGCCCTCACCGCCGAGCCGGGGACTTTGGGGCTGACGGCAGCGGAACATCTGCAGCGCAATCTCGGCGTGCACATGGCCTGCATGAATTGGGCGCGGGACAGGGGCGTCGATCGTTTCCTGTTCCTCAGTTCAATGGGCGTTTTCGCACCGTTCGATGGTGTTGGCTTGGAAAAGGTGACCGAAAATGTCCCTGCCCATGGATTGGGTGCCTACCAGGCGGCAAAGCAGGCGGGCGAGATTGTTACCAAAGTGGTTCGCGAAGCGGGATTCGCGACTTTGAGCCTGCGTCTGGGCAATATCTTTGGCCCGGCGGAGCGAGAGCGTCCCTCTCGCCCCTGGATGAGCCTTGTCGGGCGCATGATCCGCGAAGCGCGGAGCACCGGCAAGGTGCACCCCGGGACGGGCGACAACTTGCGGGAATGGGCCTGGTTGCCTGACCTTGCGGACGCGATTGCGGATCTTCTGCCGACGGTACCGGAACTGGACGGCGGCGTGCTGCACGCGGGAACGCCGCCGGTCCTGTCAGACCGTGTGCTTGCGGAAGTGATCGCGGCAGGCATTGCCGGTGCGACTGTCACCGATGAAGTGCGGGGCGAGGCGCCTCGGCCTCCGATGGCGAGTGCCCGTAATTCCGTCTTTGACAAGGTTGACTGGCTGCCGATCGAAGAGGGTGTCGCGCGTCTGCTCAAAGAGGAAGTGCCCGCATGACCTCGGCTGTCCGCCTTGTCGTGGTCGGGCTTGGTGCACGTGCGCGCACCTGGTTGACCGTCATCGACGCCAACAAAGAGGTGGAGGTCGCTGGCCTTGTCGACCCGTCCCCCGACGCGCGTGACGCCGCCGCAGCGCGCTATCCCGGTGTGCCGGTTGCGGCCGATCTGGCCGACATAGTGACGACCTGCGCAGCGGATGCGGTCCTTCTGGTCACACCGCCGGGCGGTCGCGAAGGACAGATCAGCGCGGCCATCGAGGCTGGGCTGCACATCATCGCGGAGAAACCGCTCGCCGACGATGTCGCCCTGGCCGAACGCTATGTGGCGGCTGCCGAGGCTGCCGGTTTGCACCTGATCGTGGGTTTGAACTTCCGATACCTGCCCGTGACCCGCGCGCTCCGTGACCTGCTGGCCTCAGGCCGTATCGGCAAGGCGGAGTTCGCGCGCTTTACCTACGAACGCTGGCGGGACGGGACGCAGGCGCGGCTCAACAAGTATCCGCTGACGATGGATCAGCCGATGCTGTGGGAACAGTCGATCCATCATTTCGACCTCATGCGCTTCGTCTACGGGCAGGAACCTACCCGGATCTTCGCGCGGACCTACAATCCTGGCTGGTCCATGTACCGCGGCGACGCCAACGTCTCGGCGCTGATCGAGTTCGATGGTGGCATGTTCGTCAACTACCAGGGCACCTGGCAGGGCGGGGTCGACAGGCTCGATTTCGAGTGGCGTACCGACTGCTCGGACGGGGTCGCGCTGCAACGCGAGATGTTCGGCGATCTCGTCGCCACGACGCGTATGCGGCCGGACTACGAAGCGGTACCTCTTGCGCCGCTGGAGCCGTGGATCACCGACGCGACCGCATTGCTGGAAATGATCGTCGACGCGCTCAAGGGCCGCGCGGCGCCCGAATGCACCGGTCGCGATCACCTTCAATCCCTGCGGATGCTCGAGGCCTGCATCCGATCATCAACAACCGGCCAGCCAGTCGCACTGGCGTGAACGTAAGGAGAGTGCGGCAGCCAACGACACGACGGGACCGGGCCTAAAGTCCGAAACGTATTTCTCTGGTTCAGGAGACTTCCATGAAACGACGTCTAGACTTGTGTTTCGCCGCCTCGGCGATGCTGTTGCTGCCTATTACGGCGGATGCCCAGACCCTTCCGGACGACACGCTTGTTGTCGGCCTCAGCGCGGATGCCAGCACGTTCGAGCCGGCCGAGATCCGATCGCTCGACAATGCCAACATTGCCGAGATGATCTTCACGACGCTGACGGCGATCGATGACGAGGGCACGATCATGCCGCGCCTGGCGACAAGCTGGGAGGTTTCGGACGACGGCAAGACCTGGACCTATACCATCCTGCCGGACCAGACCTGCGAGGACGGCGCACCACTGACGGCAGACGATGTGGCCTATTCCTGGAACCGGGCCGCCGATCCGGCGAACGCGTTTGCGGGCAACACGCCGGGCTTCGTCTATACCTCGATGGGGTTCGAGCGCGCAGAGGCCCTGGACGACACAACGGTTGCGATCCACATCCGCGAGCGCAATGCGATGGCCCTCGGGTTCACCTCGCAGGTGTATCTGCATTGCCGTGAAAGCTACGAGGCAATGACCGAGGACGAGATCGCCCGCTCGCCGGTGGCCTCGGGGCCGTATCGCCTGGTCGAATGGCGACCGAGCTCGGAACTCGAGCTGGAGCGGTGGCGCGACAGCGAGCGCGGGCATTTCGACCGCATCCGGTTCCGGATCATACCCGAAGCCTCGACCCGCATCGCGGAGCTGCTGGCCGGTAACGTCGACATCATCACCAATGTGCTGCCCGACCAGTCGGACATGATCAACGCCAGCGGCGTGGCCGAGGTGCAGGTCGTCCAGGGGCTGCGGCGCATGTATGTCGGGTTCAACCAGGGCTCGCAATTCGAGGGTGTCGCGGGCGAGGCGGTGCGCGACCCGGATGTGCGCCGCGCACTGCAGTATGCCGTCGATGTGCCGCTGATCTGCCGCCAGCTTCTGAACTTCGAGTGTGAGCGGGCGACCGGCCTTGTGAACCCGCCGAACGGGCATCCGGACCTCGAGCCATATCCCTACGATCCGGAAACCGCCGAGCGGCTGCTGGACGAGGCGGGCTATCCGCGCGGCGAGGATGGCGTCCGTTTCGAGATCACGTTCCAGGCCCCGCGCGGCCGGTATCTGAACGATGCCAACGTCGCGCTGGCCGTCGGGGCCTTCCTGACGGATGTGGGCGTGAAGACCGAGGTAGAACTGCTGGAGTGGTCCTCGGTCTATGTGCCGCTGATCCGCAAGCACGATGCTGGTCCGCTGTTCCTCTTGGGGTCGGGCGGTGCGCTTTGGAGTCCGCTCTATGACATGGCGCTGCTGGCGACCGTCGAGTCGGGGCCGAACTACACGAACTGGTCCGATCCCCGCTGGTTCGACCGCTGGCCGGATGTGATGAACGCCGAGACCCCCGAGGAAGAGCGCGCGATCATCAACGAGATGCTGCAAGTCTTCTACGACGACGGTCCGTGGCTCCACATGTACTTCCAGCCGGATTTCTACGGCGTGGGCTCGCGCGTCGACTGGACCGCCCGGCGTGACGAGCGCCTTGACCTGTGGGATGCGCAACTCGCGGCAGACTAACCATATCTCCGCCCCCGCGCGTCGTTGTCGGGGGCGGATGCAATGACGAGAGGAAATGAAATGATCAGGACCGGCATCATCGGCGCCAGTTTCGCACGCGACGCTTATCTTCCCGCTTTCGAGCACATCGAGGGGGCGAAGGCGGTCGCTCTGGCCTCCGGCCGCCTTGAGAGCGCGAAGACGGCAGCCGGCGATTACGGCATCGAGGCGGTTTACGACGATTGGCAGAAGATGCTGGACGAGCAGGAGCTCGATCTGGTCTGCATCGCGACGCCTACAGTCCTGCATGCGCCGATGGTCAAGGCGGCCGTCGCACGCGGTGCCCATGTCCTGTGCGAGAAGCCGACCGCGATGAACGCAGGCGAAGCCCGCGAGATGCTGGACGCGGCGCGCGCAGCCGGGCGCCTGCACATGATCGATCATGAATTGCGCTTCAACCCGAACCGGGCGCGGATCGCCGAGCTGATCGCCGCCGGTGAACTGGGCGAAATCCGCCACGTGAACATTACCAACATCGGTGCGTCGTGGAACGATCCCGCCTCCCGCCGCAAGGGCGACTGGTGGTCCGATGCCGCCCAAGGGGGCGGGCGCCTCGGCGCGAACGGGTCTCACCAGGTGGACATGCTGCGCTGGTGGCTGGGCGAGCCGGCCTCGGTTGTCGGGCAGGCGCTGACCGTGGTCCCCGACCGGGTCTGCAAGAATACCGGCGAGCCGTGGACCGCCACGGCGGATGACCTGTCGCATTTCACGCTCGAGATGCAGTCGGGCGCGCTGGCCACGGTCTTCATGTCCGGGGTGGCGGCGGCGAACATGGGGAACGAGACGCAGGTGTTCGGGTCCAAGGGCACGATCACGCTGTCAAACTCGGACGAACGGCTCTACTTCGCGAAAGGGAATGCCGGGTTCGAGGAAATCACCGTCGATGATCCGACTGCTCGCCTTCCAGGCTTGAACAAGGGGATCTGGAACGTCTCGGTCCTCTCAGCCCTGCGGGAATTGACCAGCGCCATCGCCGGGGAACGGGAGTTGAAGCAGGGCGCGACTTTCGTCGACGGGTTGCGGAACCAGATGGTTCTGGATGCGGTGCTTGCCTCGACCACTTCGCGGGCATGGGTCGATCTGGATATGTCGGGCGCCGTTTGATGGCCCCCCCGATTGCCGATCAGCGGGTCTGCATCACGGGCGCTGCCCACGGTCTGGGGGCAGCGATCGCGCGTGCGTTCGCCGCAAAAGGCGCAAGGCTTGTCCTGATGGATTTCGACCGTTCAGCGTTGGAGGCGAGCGCCGAAACGCTAAACGCGGAGGCCCAGCTGATCTGCGCCGACCTGTCGGATCCCTATGCCTGTCAGGAGGCGATCCGGACGATGATGTCCGATCCCGCCCCGGTCGATACCCTGATCCACAACGCGGCGATCCTGCGGCCCGAGCCGTTCGAGGCCGTCACGTTCGGCACTTACCAGGCGACGGTAAATGTCGGATTGCAAGCGGGCTTCCAGCTTGCGCAGTCGGTCTGGCCCGCGATGAAGGCGCGGGGTGGGGCGCTGGTCTTCGTCTCTTCCCAGTCGGGCATCAAGGGGTTCGCGGACGAAACCGCGTATTGCGCGGCCAAGCACGGGCTGGAGGGACTATCCAAGTGCCTGGCGCTGGAAGGCGCCGCGCACGGGGTCCTGTCCTGCACGATCACGCCGGGCAAGGCGATGCGCACGCCCATGTCCGAACAGAACTATCCCCCGGAACTCAAGGCGACGTGGGTGGAGCCTGACGCGCTCACCCCCGCCTTCATCGAGATTGCAGAGACCCGGAACCCCGCGTTCAACGGTCAGCGCCTGAACGCGTGGGGTCTGTCCAGTGCCAAGGAGCCGACCGAATGAGTGACCGCATGCAGGAAATCTATGACTACATCGACGCGCATGCCGACGAGTTCGTGGCCGATCTCCAGCGCTTCGTGCGTCAACCGTCGATCTCGGCACAGGGGATCGGACTGGAGGAATGCGCCGCCCTGGTGCAGGACATGATGCATGCCGACGGGCTGCCGGCGGATCTGCACGCCTTGCCCGAAGGCCCCCCTGTGGTGTTCGGCGAGCTGAAAAGCCCCAGCTCGAAGAAGTCGCTGCTCTGCTATTCGCACTACGACGTTCAGCCCCCCGAGCCGATCGAGGCCTGGAGCCATGGCGGCCCCTGGTCCGCCGAAATCGTCGACGGCATTCTTTATGGCCGCGGCGCGACGGACAACAAGAGCGGCGTCCTTGCCTTCAACAAGGCCGCGAAAGCCTTCCTTGCCGTCCGCGGCGAGGTGCCCGTGACCCTGAAGCTGCTGATCGAGGGTGAGGAAGAAATCGGCAGCCCGAACCTCGGTCCCTGGGCCGAGCAGAACAAGGACATGCTGCAGGCGGATGGGATGCACTGCCTGGACGGCTCGCTGGAGATCGGGGCGGATGTGCCCGACGTCTCGCTGGGCCTGAAATCGATCCTCTTCGTCGAACTGGTCGCGCGCGGTCCTCGGACGGATGTCCACTCGCTGAACTTTCCGCTGGTGCCGAACCCGGTGTGGGACCTGATCCATTGTCTTGCCACCATCATGGACCGGGACCGCAACATCCTGATCCCGGATTGGGCCGAAGGGATCTATGTCCCCGACGAAGATCACGAGGCGTTCCTGCGCGACAAGGCCGGGCGGATCGACTTCGACATGCTGCGCGACGAGATGGGCGTGGACGAGTTCGTCCTCGGTCGCGACGGGGTGGATGCGCTGCGCGCCCGCACCTACGAGCCGACCGCCAATATCCAGGGCATCGAGGCCGGGTACATGGGCAAGGGCACCAAGACCATCGTGCCGTCGGAAGCACGTGTGCGGCTGGACTTCCGGCTGATCCCGAACATCAGCCCCGTCAAGGCAGCCGAGAAGCTGCGCGCGCACATCAAGGCGCAGGGCTTCGACTCGATCGAGGTGAATACGTTCGAACGGGCCGAGGAGCCGTACAAGATCTCGGCGAAAGAGGACATCTCCCAGTCAATCATCGCGGCGGCCCACGAGGTCTATGGCGAGCCGCCCATCGTCAACGGGGTGTCGGCCGAGGGCGCGATCCTGCGCCACGTCTGGATCCCGTGCGTGCTGACCGGCTTCGCCAACCCCGGCTGCAACCTGCACGCACCCGACGAGAACATTCACGTCGACAAGTACATCCAGGGCATCAAGTACGCCGCCGCCATCATGGAACATTTTGGCCGCTCGTAAGCGTCGCCGCGACAGGATCAGACATGACCACGATCAACATTCCCTTTGACACCTACCACGACTACGACACCATGACCGGCCACCTGAGGGCGTTGGCTGATGCGTATCCAAAGCTGGCCACGTTGACCTCGATCGCGAAGTCGCATCAGGGGCGCGACGTGTGGTTCATGCAGCTGACGAACCCCAAGACCGGCGCGCCCGAGGACAAGCCGGCGTTCTACATCGACGCGCAGATCCATGCCGAGGAGCATGCGACCTCGGCCACGGCGCTCTATGCGATCTGGTATCTGCTGACCAACTACGGCTTGGACGAGGAAGCCACGCGCTTGCTGGATACGCAGGTGTTCTACATCATTCCGCGGATCAATCCCGACGGGGCGGAGTTCGCGCTGAAGGCGCCGTTCCACCCATGGTGCGGCAACGGGCGCTTCCTGCCGGGCGAAGACAGGATCTCTGGCTTGATCCCGCAGGATATCGACGGCGACGGTTATATCGTCAGCATGCGTGTTCCGGATCCGAAGGGTGAGTGGAAGAAGGACGACAAAGATCCCCGGATCATGGTCCAGCGCGAGCCGGGCGAGGAGGGGGGCGAGTATTACCGCATCTACCCGGAGGGTCTGATCCGCGACTATGACGGCCTGCATGTCGAGATCGAGCAGGGCGAAGACGGGAACATGAACCGCAATTTCCCGATCAACTGGAGCCCGCGCGAATATGGTGCCGGCGAATACCCGTTTTCCGAACCCGAGGCGATGGGCGTTGGCCGACTGATCCTCGACCATCCGAATATTGCCGGGATGTGCGCCTATCACACGCACGGCGGGATCATCCTGCGCCCGTCGATGATGAAGATGGATGCGGACATGAGCCCGCGCGACCTTGCGCTCTACAAGGACCTCGGCGCGGTTGGGGAAAAGCTGACCGGCTATCCCACGATCTCGGTCTACGAAGAGTTCACGCCGGACAAGTCCAAGGTGCGCCACGGCAGCCTCAAGGACTGGGTCTACGAAGAGATGGGCATCATCTGCTTCTCGACTGAACTGTGGGATCTGGAGCGGACCGCCGGCGTACCCAAAGAGGGGTACTACAACCTTGGCCCGCGCGATGCCGAAACCCAGCGTACCGTCTTCAACTGGGTCGTCGAGAACCTCGGCGATCACGGGTTCCGCGACTGGAAGCCCTTCGACCACCCGCAACTTGGCCCGGTCGAGATCGGCGGGATGGTCTACATCTGGAGCTACCGAAACCCGCCGGGTCACCTGCTGGAAGAAATCTGCCACAACAACACGATGTTCAACCTACGCCACGCAGCCTCGGCGCCGCAGGTGCGTCTGGACGAAGTGACCTGCGAGCCATTGGGTGGAGATCTGTTCAAGGTGTCTGCCGTCGTTTCCAACCACGGATACCTGCCGACCAACCTCTCAGACGTTGCCATCGAAAAGGGTGTCGCAAAGTCGGTTCGCGTCGCCATTGAGCTGGAGGAAGCGGAACTGGTGATGAACCCCGACGAACAAGACCTCGGACACCTGGCTGGCCGAAATGAGCGCAAATACCAATGGTCGCCCTGGGGCCAACAGTGGTCGGCTGTCTCGAAGCGTGCCGAATGGCTGGTCAGAAGGACGTCTGAGAATGCCACCTGCTGCGTCAGCGCGGTCTCTGAAAAGGGCGGAAGCTGTTCCTCTTCATTCGTTCTCGGGGATTGAGAAACTGTCCTGCGGTACGATGAAGCTGGTGTGTCGAGAGGGTTTGTCGGGCTTGAATATCAAGCGTACATCACTGCGTTACTATGCCATCGCGCGCATGTGATCTTGCAATAAAAGCAATGTTTTGATCCTGCTCTGACAGCCAAAGTGACAAAAGATATCAAATACTTGAGGTCGGCTTTAGCCGATCGAGTTCCCGATATCGCGTTTCACATCAACGTCTGGCAAGGGCTCCAGACGGAACCTGTGGATTCGCGGGTTGCGGCTGTGCGAGTTGAAGATCGAAAATGCCAAACATAAGCGGATCGTGGCTTACCAAATGCTGGCCATGTCGTCGGTGAAGGAACTGCCGGCGAAAAAAACTGGCGAGACCCATGGCCAAACGTAAAGCTTTGGGATTTCTGATGGGGAGGTAGGCCTGAGTGAACGGCGGGCGTGCCAGATCGTTGGATTGGAGTGATCGGTTTGACCTTCCCCCCTGATAAGGGGCGCGTTGATCCAGAATCCCCCGGTTGATTGCGCTGTACCCGAACCTTAGGCCACCCGGAGCTGGAATTTCCGGACTCCCTCAACGTGGCTGGCCGAATGCGCCGCAGTAGTCTGTGAGCGCAATCGGGACGGTTTAGCTGATCACACTAATGGGTCGATACTCATTGTCGAACCTGCGCCAAGCCTCCATCTTCTACTGCGCCCCTGCGAGGCTCAGGATCCTGTGGACGGACAGGCATTCTTGTTGGAACTTCGAATTGAGCCTCGCAAGTGTAGCCTGATCGATCTGGCGAGACACCGCGTGGTCAGATCATAGCTTCTCGCGCAAAGCCTCGTAAGGCGTGTTTCCACCGTGGGCTCCATGTGGCCTTGCGAGATTGTAGAAGCGCTCCCACTCATTCAGCTTGGCGGCAAGATCGACGTCGCCCTTGTAGCTGAGAAGCTGATAGAACTCCTGCTGGTCAGCCCTGTGTGACCGCTCGACCTTTCCGTTGAGTTGCGGCGATCTCGGTTTGATGTAGGCGTGCCGGATGCCCCTGTCCTCGACAAACCAGTGGAACTTGGCCTGAAACTCATGGCCGTTGTTGGTTCGGATCTCTCGGATACGGAAAAGAAAGGCCGAGATGACATGATCGACGAAGTCGATGGCATTTGCCTGGGTATGCCTTTCGCGGATCTTCAGGGCGCGGATGCGCGTCGCATCATCGATCGAGGTGTATTGGAAACGCCGTATCTTCCGACCGTCTTTTCCTTTGAAGGTCAGGAACTTGACGTCCATCTGGATGTGATGGCCGGGACCCTGCTTGTTGTAGCGCCTGGTGTGCACCTTGCGCAGTCGGGTGCCCCGTGGCAGGCGGTTCAAGCCGTTGCGGCACAGGATGCGGGACACGCCGGCATCCGAGATCATGGTCCCGTGATAGCGCTCCAGGTACCAGACAATGAGCATAGGCCCGAGGTGATACTTGCGTCGCAGATGCAGGACTTTCTCGGCGACGCCTGCCGGTGTCTTGTTCGGATGATTATTCGGGACTGACCGCTTGCTGACCAGGCCTGCCTCCCCGTCGCGCTCGTACGCGTCGCGCCACCGATAGAAACTCGCGGGCCCGACCCCGAAGTACCGACAGGTCTTGCTAACGTTTCCCGCGCGCACTGCGTGGTCGAGAATGCGCAGCTTTCGACGGATCTCCCGTTGATCCTCTGTCATGTAAAACACCCTCCCTCTCCGCCATGGAGATCATCGAAGGTGTCTCGCTGAATCGTCCAACCCTACAAGCTGCTGAGACTGGTGGGGCTCAATCCCTCCGATGCCGACAGGCACCACCACCGGTGTTCGGGCGACCAGCATCAGCGTATCGGCATCGCCCGAGCGCTGGCGTTGGAACCCGAAGTCATCATCTGCGACGAGGCTGTCTCGGCGCTCGATGTCTCGGTACAGACGCAGGTGGTCAACCTGCTCAAGGACCTCCAGCAGAAGCTGGGGCTGGCCTATCTGTTCATCGCCCACGACCTGTCGGTGGTGCGTCAAATCTCGGGCCGCGTGATCGTGATGTATCTTGGAAATGTCGTCGAAGAGGGTCCGACCGAGAGCGGTAGCCCGTGAGGTTCCTAATCCGATTGTGTGGTTCCGGTACGGACAACGAAGCGGAAACGATAGCGCGTTCTAGATGCTGGCTGGGGTGCCCAAATTGATCCACTAGGCAGCAGTAGCAAGACAAGAAGTCCTAGGGACTGATTTATCCGGCACCGCATGAGGTTCCGGCCTCTAGCTGATCTCATATGGTGCATAACAACTTTGTCTCTTCCCGGTTCAAAGCTGCGCGCATAGTATCAATAACGCAGCCTTTTGGAGACTATCTTCTTGCCCACCGGAAAGCTCAGCCTGCGCGCGGGGCACGAGTCAAATGCCGGCAGAAACCGGGGACTTGTCTTCAACTTCGGGTGCGGTGCCATTCTGGGCCGAACGACGACCCGCTGGGCGATGCAACGTGTTGGCCCGAATGCGCGGGAGAGCTATGGGTGGGACATTCGGGACCTTGGCCTTGTGTGCGATCCATCGCACAGCGCGGCGCGGGAAACCATCTGCGGAGAGGGCCGAGGCCTATCTTGGCATACTGCCAACATAGGCTGGCATCGCGGTGGAGGTGGCCGTCACACCTGGGCGGCAGGGCGGGCTCAAGATGATTCCGAGCCGCCCTCGGTCTCGAGTTGATTGACCCTCTGCCCCTCAGGTACTCTGGCCCCATGAAGGAACGTCGACATCATTTTCTTTTCCTGTCGATCATTCTCCAACCGGTCGTTGTGCCGAATGTTGGATTGGCAGAAAGTATGACCGTCGTGACCTGGGGCGGGACCTACCAGAAAAGCCAGGAGAACGCCTATTCGCCCGGCTTCGCAGCCGATATTGAATGGGTGGAGTATCGTGGCGGGCTTGATGAGGTGCGTGCCCAGGTCGAGAGCGACAACGTCGAATGGGACGTCCTGGACGTCCTTGCTCATGACGCCCGCATCGGGTGCGAAGAGGGTTTGTTTCGCAATCTTCCGCCGGATCTTTTTCCCGCCGACGTGGAGAATGATCTCGTGATCCCGAGGCCTAACGCGTGTGTCGGCCCGAACATCACATGGTCTTGGGTCACAGCTTACAGACGGGCCGCATTTCAGAGCAAATCGCCAGGGTCCCTAGCCGACTTCTTCGACCCGCAAGCGTTTCCGGGGCCGAGGGCAATCTCGGCTTTCCCGCAGGCAAACCTGGAGATGGCGTTATTGGCCGATGGCCTGCCCGTCTCGGAGGTCTACGATCAGCTTGCTACGCAAGCCGGTCAGGACCGGGCGTTCTCGGTCTTGAACCGCATTGCCGCCGATCTGCACCTCTGGTCCTCTGGTGAGGAGCCGTTGGACCTGCTGCGAGCGGGCGAAGTGGTCATGGCCACAGCCTATAGCGGGCGTGTCGGGGCAGCGCAGTTGTCAGGCGAAGAAGGGATTGCGGCCATCTATGATGGCCAGATCCTTGATGAGGAGTGGTTCGTCATCGTCGCTGGTGCCCCGAACGAAGAAGCCGCACTCGACTTTCTGCGCCATGTCGCGGAACCCGAGCAGCAGGCGGCACAGGCGCGCTGGATCCCTTACGGACCCATGCGCCAGTCTGCGCTCGAGATCATTGCGGAGGGCGAGCCCTGGTTTCATACGGGAGAACCCGTCCTGCCTCATATCCCGTCGCGTCAGGATCGGGTTGAACATTCGCTCGTGCTCGACCCGGACTTCTGGGCGGAACACGGACCGGCGTTGACTGAACGCTTTGCGGCCTGGCGTAGGGGACTTGGCCTTTGATCAATCCGGATGGTGGTCCCGAACCGCGCAGCTCGAGGCAAGCAATACCCACGCCCAATTGAAAGCGCCCGTCTCGCCGTGAGCATTCAGGTAGGCCTCTTGTAACAGGTAAGCATCCCATTCCATTGCCTGCGGGCAATACCAATGCTGCGCAGTGGTCTGCCTATGATGCACCATTTCGTGCAGGAGAACGCTGCGGTCGAAGGCGGTCTCCTGATACCATTGCCTGACCAGATAGATCGTCGCTGTCTCGGCATCATATGCACCACGGACCGTCTCGGCGACCTGGGTCAATTGTCCTTCGAAGAGAATGGGGCTGCCGGGCTCGACGAGTGCCACCCGCGCGACCGGAACATCCGCTCGTGGGAGATCCGAATAGCCATCGAGCCAGAGGTCCAAAACCTCCATCGTGTTCAAGATTGCGCGCGGTTCATATGGTGCATGAGCCCCTAGGACCTCGGGCTCGGCGGCAGCTGGTGCAGCAAGGACAAAGGCGATCAAGCTTGTTCGGAGGGCGTTCATCTGATTGGCTCCCGTGCACTGGATTGCAGTGGTCACGGTTTGCCCGGCACCTCTCAGATTCGATTCAATCCGGTCTCAAATCGCTCTCAAAAGCGCGCAGGGCCTTGGAAAACAGGTTTGCAGTCGCCGATTCCGCGGCTTGACCCGGGATCGAGCATGGCTGGATGCTGATCGAGATGGCACAGGTGCGGGTTTCCCTTCTTGGGGCGTTCGAGATTGCGACTGGCGACGGTCGAGCGATCCGCATCGACACGCGGAAAGCCCGCGCGCTTCTGGCCGTACTTTTGATGGCGAAAGGCGCGTCGATGCGCCGGGAGCAACTCGCCGACCTTCTTTGGAGCCGCGTTGGTACACGGCAGTCCCTCGCGTCGCTCAGCCAGGCAATCTATAACATCAAGCGCGCGGTTGGTGATGTCGCGCCAGATCTGATCACGGCAGAAACCGATATTGTCGCTATCGATCGAAGTCAAGCCCGGATCGACGTTTGGGAGCTCGAGGCGGCGGCTACAGCAAACGACGAAGTGGGGCAGAGGCGTTGTCTCGAACTCTACAGCGCGGGGTTTCTCGAGGATCTCGTGATCGCCACCGAAGAGGGCTATTCGCAGTGGCGGAACGCAGAACGTGTCCGTTTAGACGGGATGGCCGCCGGTGCCGGAGCTGCTTTGATGGCTGCGTGGGAAAGTGCTCCCGAAGTTGCGGAGATGGCGCGGGTCGATCGCTTGTTATCCATAGATCCCTATTGCGAGCCGGCGATCCGAGTGCGGATGATACTGCTGGCACGAGAGGGCAGAAAGCCGGCGGCAATCGAAGCGGGCGAAGCCTTTACCAAGTTGCTCTCATCAGAACTGGGTATTTCACCTTCGAAAGACCTCTTCGACCTCTTGGCGAGGATTCGGACGAACGACGATTTCTTCGTTTCCCATGTAGTGAAGCCGGCCGAACAGGCTGGCCGATCGCACAATACTGCGCGTCTCTTGTTCGTCGCGGCAATCCTCACAGGCTTCGTAGCCGTCTGGGTGATGTTCGCACGCGCTCCGCCGCAGCCATTGGAGAACGCAAGGCTCCTCGTCAGGCCCTTCGAGCCGTCAGGCGGAGTGGACCCGCAACTCGCGGCGGGTTTTTCGGACGACCTTTCGACTTCGCTTGTCCGGCTATCGGCACTTGATGTGCTGTCTCGTGAAAGCGGACGCCTCATTGTTGATTCTGAGGATCGATCGAGTGGGGCCAGCCACGTTCTGCGCGGAAGGATGCGAGGCGACTCGGAGCAATGGGTGCTGAACGTGTGGATCACCGAAGTCGACAGCGGTCGTGAGATCTGGGCTGACCGCTTTCGGGGCAGCGCGAATGAACCGCGCGTGCTGCAGGACAAGATCGTTTCCAGGATCTCGGACAGAATTGGCTTAGAGTTGTTGCCAGTTCCGAAAGCCGCCCCGTCGAGACTCCCGCCGCGTTCAGTACCAGCGTACATGCGGGCGTTGAGCCGGTTGTACTCGGGCACGCCCGAAGGCAATGCTGTGGCAATCAGCGCGCTGAGAGATCTGGCTGTCGCGAATCCCGAAGCCATCGAGCCGGTCGCTGCGCTTGCCGTCGCATTCGAGCGGGTTGCTTTCGAAGCAGATGACTTCGCGAAAGCTGCAAGGCTGCATTGGCTCGAGGGATACCTCGAGCTGAAAAAGCACCTCGCCTCGGCGGAGGCCGCCAGCCCGGAACTTCTGGCCAGCCGCGCAAGGCTTGCTCTTCGCCGCCTGGATCATGTCGAGGCACAAGGGTTGGCGAGGCGCTCCCTTGCATTGGACGGCTCCAACGTGGTTGCGCTCGAGGTATTGGCGCAAAGCCATGCCTTGTCCGGTGATACGGAAGCAGCAAGAGAGTTCGGAACCCGCGCGATACTCTTGTCGCCCGCCACTCCGGAAAACGGATACCTTGCCCTGGCAACCGCCGCTTTCGTCGATGGCGACATGGCAGCCGCGTCCGATGCTGTCGGGATCGCCTTCGAAGGGACGACCGATCACTCTTTGGGGCTCTTGGCGCTTCGGGCCGCGATTTTCGGTAACAATGTCGATAAAGCTCGCGCTGAAGCCGCCTTTGATGACTTGCTCAACGCTGTTCGGAGCCGCCCCTTCGGCGCTTGGCGTATGGGCACGGTGGCGTTTACGAACCCGCGCGCTGCCACTTGGAGGCGCCCCACCGGTGCTGAAGCGTCGAGCCTGATCAGTTTCGCTGTGGAGTCTGCGAACGCTCGGTTTCGGGGCGGCCTGATCAATGCCTCCGGGCAGAGCTATCCTGACGAAGCCGTTCGGTCATTTGATCCGCTTTCCGGGCAAGAGATCGAAGAACTCTTGTTCAATCGCCGCATATCCGGGCAACAAACTTGGCAAGTCCTGGAGGACTGGACCCAGATTCGAACGGCTGACGGGACGATTTACCAGGACGGTGCTTTCGGTCCACTTGCCGGGGCGCAGGAAGGGCACAGCTACGTCATCGACGGGCGGCTTTGCGACCAGTGGATCTGGGACAAGGTGGAGATTGAGAACTGCCATCTGGTGCTCCGGACAGGCGAGGGGGAGACCTATGCTTTCGTCGGGGAGACGGGGTGGTTTCCTTTCGTGGCCGAAGGGCCAGAGTCGTCGCCAGACCCGCGTGACCTTCCATGAAACCATATAGCGCTATCGGCCCGAGAAACGTCGGTGTAGTATCCAATTCCGCGGCCTCGCTATCGTCCCGCGGTCAACGCGAGCGGTCCGACAGAATTGTATGAGGGCGCTCCAAGTTGTCCCAGGGCACGCTCCAGTTCCAGCTTCAGAATATCGAAGGCCCGTTGAGCGCCGGCTGCTCCGCCAGCTCCGACGCCAAATGCCAGGGCCCTTCCCGATAACACGAAATCCGCGCCGAGCGCCTTGGCGCGCAGGATGTCAGCTCCGCGGCGCACGCCGCTGTCGAGTATGATCCTTATCCTTCCGTCAAGTTCCTTGGCGATGGTGGGTAGCGCTTCAATCGTCGATGGACCGAAGGCGACTTGCCTCCCGCCGTGGTTCGACACGACGATGCCGTCACAGCCAATCTCGGCGCAGCTTAGTGCGTCCTTCGGATGCAGAATGCCTTTCACCAGCAGGGTGCCCTGCCAACGGTCGCGCAGGCGTTTCAGGTCCGCCCAGGTGAAACCGGGTGTGATCAGGGTCTTCTGCACATCGGCGTAGCTCGTGGCGCTTTGAAGCAGATCCGCATAATTCGCGATATTGGGTTTCCCGTGGCGCGCAGTGGCCAGGGACCAGCGCGGATGCAAGGCCAGTTGGAGGACCACTTCGGGCGTTATCCGGAAAGGTACCGCAAGCTGGTTTCGGATATCGCGGTCGCGCTTGCCTGCCGCTGGGACATCCGCGGTGACCATCATAACTTTGTAGTCTGCCGCTTCGGCGCGCGCGATCAGGCTATCGGTTACGTTAGGGTCGCTCGAAACGTAGAGCTGAAACCAACCATTGCCTTCTGTCGCCTCGGCCAGATCCTCGAGGGGCGTCGAGGCCGCAGAACTCGCCACATACGGAATGTTCTCGCGCGCGCAAAGCCGCGCCAGGATCAAGTCGGCCCCCGGCCAGAAGGCGTTCAGCATGCCGATTGGCGCCATCCCGAGCGGGACATCGAACTCGTTTCCGAACAGCGTCACCCTGGTGTCTACCTCTGAGACGTCCACCATGTAGCGGGGCGTCAACTGGATTTCTTCGAAGGCTTCGGAATTGCGCCTGAGATTGCGTTCAGACTCCGCTCCGCCATCAACCAGGTCGAATGCAAATCGGGGAATCCGGCGCTGTGCAATGCGCCGAAGATCATCAATGGAGGCGGCGCGGTTCAGGCGCATCAGATCGACCATCCACCGTCGACGGCGAAAGCCTGACCGGTCGTGAAGCCGGAGAGATCGCCCGAAAGGTAACAGACCATTTCCGCGATCTCTTCCGGCGTACCGAGGCGCCCCATGGGCTGCCGTGCTGCAAACTCTGCATGCGCCTTGTCGTAATCGCACGTGGCGGAGAGACGTTCCTTGAGCGATGGGCTTTCCACGGTGCCGGGGCAGATCGCATTACAGCGGATCCCGTGTTTCACGAAGTCGCAGGCAATGGCCTTGGTCATCCCTATGATTGCAGCTTTCGAAGCGCCGTATGCAAAGCGCCTGGGTGCACCCTTAACACTGGAGACGACCGAGGCGATGTTGACGATAGACCCGGCGCCCTGGTCAAGCATGCTCGGCAGGACAGTCCTTATCGTTCGAAACATAGCCTTCGCGTTCAAGTCGAACGCTGTGTCCCAATCTGCATCGTTGCAATCGAGGATGGTTCCATCGTGTACCCAGCCCGCGCAATTCACGAGGATCTGCAAGGGCGGTGCCGAGGTGACCAGCGCCTCTAGTTCTTGGATACTCAGAACGTCGAGGCGTTTGCCGGTCACACGGTTGGTATCAGCGTCAAGGCTTTCCACCGCCGCGCCGTCGATATCCGTTGCAATGACGTTTGCGCCTTGGTTCGCCAACGCCTCGGCTGTGGTACGGCCAATGCCTTGGCCGGCTGCGGTGACGAGGGCCGTTTTTCCTTCAAGCGGGTAGAGCATACGTCCTCACTCAGCGGGCCAGCCAGCCGCCGTCCACCGTGATTACACTGCCATGGCAGTAGGTCGCGGCGTCGGATGCCAGAAAGACGGCCGCGCCGGCAATCTCGGATGGTTCGGCAAAGCGTCCAGCGGGGATCCGGTCTAGAAGCGCTTTCGATCGCTCAGGATCGTCTCGCAGCGCCTGGGTATTGTCCGTTGCCGTGTACCCCGGCGCGATGGCGTTTACGTTCACCCCATGACCGGCCCATTCGTTGCAGAGCGCGCGGGTCAGGCCGATAGCGGCGTGTTTGCTGGAGGTGTAGGCCGGCACACGCAAACCTCCCTGACTGCCAAGCACGGATGCAACGGTGATGATCTTGCCGCTGCCCTGCGCCACCAGCTTGCGCCCGGCGGCCTGAGACAGAAGCCAGACGGAATCGAGGTTTACGGACAGGACGCGCCGCCAGTCCTCGAGCGGCAGGTCGACCGAGTCTTCGCGATGTATGATGCCGGCGTTGTTGACGAGGATGTCGAGCCCCCCCAACTCGTCGGCGGCAAAGTCTACGACACCCGCCGCGGATGCGGCATTCATTCCGGCGAAGTCCGATTTCACCGCGCTCGCTTTCCTGCCCAGAGCCTCGATTTCGGCCAGCGTCTCTTCGGGCTGATGGCTGCGATAGGTCAGCGCGACGTCGGCTCCGGCCTCGGCAAGACCAAGAGCGATGCCCCTGCCGATGCCTGTTGCGCCTCCGGTGACCAGGGCCTTGCGGCCGGTAAGGTCGAACGGGTTTGCCATCGTCAATAACGGTTCGCGATGGGCAGGTCTTCCGCCGGGAAGAGCGAGATGACCTCTACGCCCGTGTCGGTGACGACGACCTCTTCTTCGATCCGTGCAGCCGAATACCCGTCTGCGGCAGGGCAGTAGGTCTCAAGGGCGAAGACCATGCCGGTCTGGATCTCCATGGGATGATCGAGGCTGACCGCACGGCTGATGATCGGCCTTTCGTGGAGAGCCAGGCCGAGGCCGTGACCGAATTGAAGGCCGAATGCGGAATCCTCGTCCGGGAAGCCGAACTCTTCGGCCTTCGGCCAGACCGCCGCCACCTTGTCGGTCGTGACGCCGGGCTTGATCATTTCGATCGAGGCATCGATCCATTCCCGCGCCTTGACGTAGGCGTCGTGCTGGGCCGGCGTCGCCCTGCCGATGTTGAACGTGCGGTAGTAGCAGGTGCGATAGCCCTGGTACGACTGAAGGATATCGAAGAAAGCCTGGTCGCCGGGGCGGAAGTAGCGGTCTGTGAAATTGTGCGGATGCGGATTGCAACGCTCGCCCGAGATGGCGTTGATTGCCTCGACGTCGTCCGAGCCCATCTCGTAGAGCATCTTGTTCGACAGCGCGACGATGTCGTTCTCGCGCACCCCGGGTTTCAGCTCTTCGTAGATCATGTGGTAGACGCCATCGACCATGCTGGCGGCCTGGGTCAGTAGCTGGATCTCGTCCCAGTTCTTGATCTCGCGCGCGGCGAGCATGATCTGCTGACCGTCGACGATGTTCAGGCCCTCTTCCTTGAGCGCGTGGAACATCGCGGTCTCGGCATAGTCGACCCCGACCGGCATGTCGGCCATACCCGCGTCTCGAATGAGGCCAGCGATTTCCTTTGCGTACTTTCGCATCAGGCCGAACTCGGGCGGGATCGTTCCGCGCATGCCGACGACGCCGGCGCGGCAGTGTTCGGGTTCCAGCCAGTTGGAATACTTCTTGTGGTGCATCGCGGCCGAGCCGAAGTCCCAGACATAGGGGCTGTCGTCACCGGTCAACAGGCAGAAGCGGCACATCTTGTCCCGTTCCCACTCACCGATCTTGGTGGCCGAGACATAGCGGATGTTGTTCACGTCGAAGAGGAGCAGGGTGCCCGCCTGAGACTTCCCCAGGGCCTCGCGCGTTCGGCTCAGGCGATAGCGCCGCAGGCGGTCATGGTCGATCCTGCGCTCGAAATCCACTTCGGTGTGGCCCCAGGCCGGAATGCGACCTTCCCAGCGCCACGCGGGGTCGAGGTCGATCGGCTTCAGCACATTCGGCGTTAGCGCCGGGTTATGTAGGTTCATGGGATCCTCTCGGATTTTGCGGTGCGGGGATCGGCCCCGCGCTCAAGGTCTTCACTGGATGCACCAGCCACCATCAATGTGGATCATCTGACCGGTCATGTAGTCGCTGTCCTTGCTGGCCAGGAAGGCTGCAGTGCCCGTTACATCATCCGGATACGAGACACGCTTGATCTGGAGAGCATCGCGGACGATGTCTTCGTAGGCTTGCCCTTCCTTCTGCTTGAAGCCGATGTCGACAAGATCCTTGTCGAGCTGCTCCCAAAGCGGTGTCACCACGACCCCGGGCGCGTATCCGTTCACCGTGATCCCGTGTTCGGCCAGACCGATGGCGCCGCAATGCGTCAACGCCAGCACGCCGTACTTGGAGGTGCAATACACGGTCACATCCACAAGAGGTTTCCGGGATGCGATGGAGCCGACGTTGATCAGTTTATAGGGATAGTCGCGTTTGCCCTGAGCGATCATCTGACGGGCCGCCTCCTGCATGCCGAGCCACATCGCCTTGGTATTCACGTTCATTATGAGGTCCCAGTTGTCCTCGTCGATGTCCATGAAGAAGCGGGGCTTGTTGAGGCCCGCATTGAAGAGTGCGACGTTCAGCTCGCCGAACGCGTCCACGACCGCCTTGACCGCCGCAGCGTTGTCTTCGCGCTTCGTGACGTCCAGTTCGACCGCGATCGCCTTGCCATTGCCCGCATTGTTGATCCGGTCGGCGACCCCTTGCGCCTCTTCGACGTTGACGTCGCCAAGGCACACGTTTGCGCCTTGTGCGGCGAAGTTCTCGGCGTTTGCCGCGCCCATTCCGCGAGCGGCGCCCGTAATCAGTACGTTCTTCCCCTTCAGGCGGTTCGGGTCCATTGCGTCCTCCCTCGTCGTTGCTACGAACTGTTTTCTGCAATCAGCTTCTCGGCGCGGCTCTGAATACGCTGCAATGTTTCCTTCGGCGTGATGAGGCCGCGAAGCATGTCGTGGGCTTCCTCGCCGCAGATCTGGAAAAGCCGAAAGATCTCGGGGACAGGTGGGCGCGGCCAGAACTGCAGTTCATCACGCCAGCTCATACCGTCCACAGCCTCGAAAATCGGCGAAATGCGGCGTACTTCGGGATCTGCCCCGACGGAGTAGCGCGGGTTAGTTCGACTGCCGTTCTGGACGTACATCTTCTGCGCTTCGGGCGAGGTGAATACGACAAGAGCCTCGACAGCGGCGTGGAGCCGGTCCTGCGGCAGGTTTCTAGGGATACCCATGATATAACCCCCGACTGGCGCGACCACGCTTGCGTCCGGGCCTGTCGGGTGCGGGAGGTATCCGGTGTTTCCGGCGGCAGGCGAAGACGTATCTAGCTCGAAGTACGGGGCCAGAAGCGTATAGCCATAGGCCATCGGCACAGTGCCGGAGGAATAGGGCCGCACGCGCTCGTACCATGACATCGACAGGATATCGGGGGGCGAATAGCTGAGCAGTTCCTTGAGATATTCGCAGGCTGCCAGACCGGCATCCGTGTCGAACGTCGGCCTGTAACCGCCTTTCGCCAGACCAGCGGTATCGAAGCCGCCGGCAATTTCTGGCAGGTCGAAGATCGGCTGACCGAAATCGGCAAAGGTCATCATGACCGTATGGCCAAGCGCGGTACCGCGTGCGGCGTTCCAGGCAATACCGTAACGGCCGGCGCGAGGCTTGTGAAAGTGCCGCGCAGCTTCGAGGACGCGCTCGGTCGATACCGGAGGCTCCAAGCCGGCCTCGGCGAAAAGATCGCGGCGGAAAAAGAAAAGCTCTGGGGTGGTCTGAGCAGGGACGCCGTAAGGACGTCCGTCCCAATGCGCCGCTGCCCAACCGGCTGTATGGAAATCCGCCGGATCGATGCGCGCCAGATCCATAGCCTCATCGAGCGGCATCAGCGCTCCCTTTTCAGCAAACTCGCCCACCCAGGGGAGGTCGATGGCAATGATGTCGTAGCGGCTCGCCTTGCGCTCGGCGTTTCTCAACCCTTCTTCACGTAGCCGGTCGATCGAGAAAGCGCGTTGGTTGATCTGGCACCCGATTGCCTGCTCGAACTGGCGCTTCAACACGTCCATGACCATGAAGGTCGGATCGCCGTGAACCAGGACGCGGAGGCCTCCAACGGGCTTCAGCGGCTCCGGTAGCACCTGCAGTGGTGGGATCGAGCGTGTCTCGAGGTATGAGCCGCCGAAGTAGTAGTCCTGCGTTTCCGGAGCTTTTGCCTGGCCACCGAACCGCGCTTCCGCGATGCGGCGTACGCGTCCGGAAAGCGCCATCCACTGGTCGATAAGCTTCTCGCTAGGGTGCAGTGACACGCTTTTGCCAGTGGCGGTTCGCGGGCGCTGCTCGATCATGTCCGCGTCTACCATATCCCTGAGGCGGCGGTTCGCGGTGGCGTAGGGAACGCGGCTTGCCCCGATTAGTGCGGTAGGGGTGACGATCTTGCCCTCGTAATGAGCGCGCATCAGATGCAGAGCCATACGATAGAACGGGTTCGGAACGAAAAGCTCCGTCGTGTCTTCGAGCTCGTTGCCCAGGTCTTCCAGGAAAGCGATCATGTCGAGGCTGTCCGCTGGGGCAATCGTGCCCGCAGAGCCATTGTCGATATGATGTCCATCCTGGATATTCATGGTTGGGTATGACGTTGTGCCCGTCGGGCGCGGCGTCTCCGGCTTGTTGGATTTCGTGGTGCTCACAGCAGACCTCTTCGAAACTGTTCAAAATGAGCGTCGGGGTGTATCCGGAAAAAATCCAATATGGATAATTTAATGTCCATATTGGATATAATCTGCTGCCTATCTTGCACGAAGTTTGTGCACGTTGGAGGAAGTCCGCAGCGCCGGACCGCGATCCCCTTGGAGAAGAAGAGGGGGCAAAACGTCAAACAGGGAAAATCCGGGAGGACCCCAAGATGAATATCCGGACCGCACTCGCAGCATCCGTCGCCACAATTGCATTTGCCGGCGTTGCCGTCGCCGACTCGCATGGCGGCATGATGAAGATCGGCATCACCCAGAACAATGTCGGCGTGGACAGCTACCAGACGACCTACGAAAAGGCGTTCATCGAAGCGGCGGCGGCGAACGATAGCGTCGAGACCGTCGTTCTGGACGCCGGAGGCGATGTCGCCCGTCAGATCGCGCAGATGGAGGATCTGATTCAGCAAGAGGTCGACGCGATCATCATCTGGCCGACGAACGGTGAGGCGGTGATCCCCGCTGTCCGCAAGGCTGCTCAAGCCGACATTCCGGTCATCGTCACTAACTCGAACATCGCGGAGCAGGGGTTCGACTTTGTCGCGTCGTTCTCGGGTCCGGACAACATCACTCAGGGCCAGCGCGCCGCGGAGATCATGTGCGACAAGTTCAAGGCTGACGGGGTCGAGAACGAAGCGCAGATCGTACAGATCTCGGGCCAACCGGGCTATACGACCGCCATCGAGCGTGCGCAGGGCTTCGAAGAGCGTCTGCCGGAGGTGTGCCCGAACGTCACGTTGCTCGAAACGCAGCCCGGAGACTGGAACCGCGAGAAATCGCAGCAGGTCATGGAGGCGTTCCTGGTGAAGTACGACGACATCGACGGGGTCTACGCCGGTGATGACAACATGGGTGTCGGCGCTCTGAACGCTGCCAAGGCTGCGGGCCGCGCGGGAGATATCATCTTCGTTGGGGCGACCAACTTCGCCGTCGGCTACGAGGCGATGGAAGCCGGTGAGTACTGGGGGTCGATCTATCAGTCGCCTGTCGACGATGCGGAAGCGGCGCTCCAGACCGCAATCGACGTGCTGAATGGAGAGGAAGTGCCGTTCCTCAACTACTTTGATACGCCGAAGATTACCCAAGAGAACATGAGCGAGTTCACGAAACCGGTCTTCTGATCCTTTATTAAAGCTCAGCGGGGCTGCAGAAGCGGCCCCGCTCACCAAGAAGAATATCGGGAGGAGGCCATGGGCCGCGTAGAGGGACGATCTTGTATCGTGACTGGCGCTGCGAGGGGCATCGGCCGGGCCATCGGCGAAGCACTGCTCGAAGAAGGAGCGGATGTCTGCTTCGCAGATATAAACGGCGATCAGGTTGCACGCGTCGCCGATATGAACCGCGACCGGCTGAACGGGAACGGTGGTCGCGTCACCCATGCGGCCGTGGACGTAACCGATCGCGATGAGGTTCGCGCGATGATCGCGCACACCGTCGATGTCTTCGGTAAACTCGACGTAAAGTTCAACAATGCAGGCGTGAACAAGCCGATGAACTTTCTCGATGTGACCGAGGACAACTGGAATTTCATCATGGGAGTGAACGGGCTGGGCTGCATGATCGGCATGCAGGAAGCGGCCCGGCAGATGATCGCCCAGGGGTCCGGCGGCAAGATCGTGAACACGGCTTCGATCGCCAGCCGGCAGGGTTTCGACAATGTTGCCCCTTACTGCGCATCGAAATGGGCTGTCGTCAGCCTTACGCAGTCAGCGGCGCGCGACCTCGCGAAGCACGACATCACGGTTACCGGTTTCGCGCCGGGTGTGGTTGCGACCGAGATGTGGGAAGAGGTCGACCGTGATCTCATGGAGATCGGCGCCTCTGAAAGACCGGGCCAGGCAATGGACGAATTTTCGGCAGAGATCCTGAGGGGGCGCGTCGCGACCCCGGCCGATATAACCGGGACAACAACGTTCCTCGCTTCCCGGGACAGCGACTACATGACGGGGCAAATCGTCATGATCGACGGAGGAATGACGCTGGTCTGAATGGCCGGTGGGGAGGAGACATGGCTATGACCGACACGTCGAAGCAGCGCGTCGCAGACACCGCCGCAGCGAAGGCCGGATCTAGCAAAGCCGCGCCCGCCGGGACGGACCGAGCGGCGATAGGCAGTTTTCTGGCGCGGAACGGGATCCTGGTTGCTTTCGTGGTATTCATGGTCGGCTTCACGCTGGCAGAGCCGCGCTTCATTGGGCTCGACAACATCATGGGCGTCGTTCGCTCGTCGGCCATCCTTGGCGTGATGGCGCTGGGCGTCACATTCGTAGTCATCTCCGGCAATCTTGATCTCTCGGTCGGGTCGATGATGAGCTTCTCGACTATTGTCGTTCTCGATCTTCATGATCGACTCGGGCCGCTGCTGGGCATCCCTGCCATGTATGGCATGACGCTTGCGTTGGGTGCGATCATCGGCGTTCTCGTAGGCTACTTCAAACTCAACTCGCTGATCGTGACGCTCGGCATGTTGTCGGCGATCCATGGATTGACGCTGACCTATTCGGGCGGACAGAACATGGACATCGCCGACAAGGCTGGCACGTGGTTCAGTGTCTTCGGGCAAGGCAATGTCGCCGGCGTCCCGGTTCCGATCCTGATCTTCGGTCTTCTGGCGATCGTGCTGGGCATCACTCTTGCGAAGACGCCATTCGGTCGAAAGGTCTATGCGGTTGGCGGCAATGGCACAGCGGCGACATTTTCGGGGATCCGGCGCGCGCGGACAGTTTTCTACTGCTACCTGGTCTCGGCATTCTGTGTTGCGACTGCAGGTCTCATTCAGGCGTCGCGCTCGCTCGGATCCCAAAACACCGTCGGGCAGGGGATGGAGTTGGAAGTGCTCGCCGCGATCATCCTCGGCGGTGCGTCGCTTCTCGGAGGTTCCGGAACGATCTTCAAGACTGTGATCGGTGTTCTGATCCTGGGCTTCATTCAGAACGGGCTCTTGCTGATGGGGCTCCAATTCTATGCCCAGTACGTCGTCACCTGGATCATCATCATCCTGGCGGTCTGGTTGGATATCGCGGCAAAGCGCGGCCGTCTTCTCTCGCCCATCGCCTGACGGAGGAACTCATGGCACCAGGAGCTCTATCCAAATTCCTAAAGCGAGGCGCCATCTGGGCTTTCGTCGTTCTGGAGTTGATCTTCTTCTCGCTTGCCGGCCAGTTCTTGGCTATTTCGGACACGGCGTTTCTGGACCTCGATAACATGCTGCTGCTTCTGAAGCAGTCGGCTCCGATCGGCATCATTGCGATGGGGATGACCATCGTCATGATCAACGGGAATATCGATCTCTCCGTCGGGGCGACCTTCGCGATGTCGGCGATCATCCTGCTTACCGTGATGGGGGCGCCTGCGCTCGAGGGGCTCGGTGACTGGGTTATACCGGTAGCCTGGGCGGCGGCACTTCTTACCGGCTTAGTGCTCGGCGCGCTCAACGGGTTCATCGTCTGGAAGACCGGGGTAGACAGTTTCATTGTCACGCTCGGATCCTTGCTCGGATACCGGGGCCTGGTGTTCATGATGAACGGGGAGCAGCCCACCAGCGAACTGAACTGGACGCTGGTCGATTTCGCTGAGGCGCAATTCCTCGGGCTGCATACGGCCACCTGGTTTCTGCTTGGAGTCACGGCAGTAGCCTGGTTCCTGATGAACCGCACGGTGCACGGCCGGAACGCCTATGCAGTCGGCGACAACCGGGAAGCGGCGGTCAATGCGGGGATCCGCGTTGGGCCGCACATGATGATCAATTTCATGATCATCGGCTTCCTCGCCGCGCTCTCCGCTGTTGTCTTCTATTCGGAAAGTGGCTCGGTGAACCCCAACGACGGGCAACTCTACGAGCTCTGGATAATCACCGCCGTCGTTCTTGGCGGAACCAAGCTTACAGGAGGCTCTGGCTCGATCCTCTCGACGCTCGGTGGCGTCATCGCGATCCAGCTGCTTAGGAAAGGGCTCGGCTACATCGGCGCAGATACCGAGACCGTGAACCTCGTGATCGGCCTCATTCTCATCGCGGTCCTGTTCCTTGACCGCCAGCTCAACGTACGCGGCAAGGAGGCGCTTCGGGTATGACGAAACCGGCCCTCAGACTTGAACACATCACCAAGACCTTTCCAGGCGTAAAGGCGCTGGACGACGTGAGTTTCAACGTCTTGCCGGGAGAAGTGCACGCGCTCATGGGCGAGAATGGGGCGGGCAAATCGACATTGATGAAAGTGCTGGGCGGCATTCACCAGCCCAACGGCGGAACCATATATATCGATGAAGCACCCGCCGTCATGACTTCGCCGCTGGAGGCGAAAGCGAACGGCATCATTTTCATCCACCAGGAACTGAGCCTCGCGACGGAATTGACTGTGGCCGAGAATATCTATCTCGGGGAACTGCCGCGCAGTCGTTTCGGCATGGTCGACTGGAAAGGTCTTTTCTCGCGTACGGATGAGATCCTACAGAAGCTGCGGGTAGGTTTTGATGCCAAGACGCGTGTGGGCGATCTCTCTATCGCGAACCAGCAAATGGTCGAGATCGCACGTGCGCTGACACACGAGGCCAAGGCCGTGATCTTCGACGAGCCGACCGCTTCGTTGACAGATGCCGAGAAGGTGGTGCTGTTCGACGTCATCGATGACCTGAAGCGCGAGGGCGTTGGCATCATCTACATTTCACATCGGATGGAAGAGATCTTCAGGATAACCGACCGGATCAGTGTGCTGCGCGATGGCCAGTATCGGGGGACCGTGAACACTGCGGATACAACAGAAGAGGCAGTGACGCAGATGATGATCGGTCGCGCTCTCGACCTGAGCCGAAACGCCATGCACCACCAGTTGGGCGAGGTTGCTCTCGAGGTACGGGGCCTGTCCTGCGGTCATCTCTTTCAAGATGTCAGCTTCGAGGTGCGCAAGGGTGAGGTTGTCGGCTTCTATGGGCTTGTGGGGGCCGGACGAACCGAAATCGCCGAGACGATTTTTGGCCTTCGGGAGCCGTCCGCCGGTACGATCCACATCCATGGCGAGCAGACCCGGATCCACTCTCCTGCCGAGGCGATCGAGAAAGGCATTTCTCTGGTCCCAGAGGACCGGAAAGGGCAGGGGCTGGTGCTCGGACTCAACTGTCGCGACAACATGGTACTGCCGCAGGTTGGCGACCTGGCGAACGGCCCGTTCGTGGACGAAGGAGCGGAGAACCGGATCTTCGAGACCTACAAGGAGCGGCTGGACATTCGGACGCCCGGCTGGAAGCAGACCGTAGGCAATCTTTCCGGAGGCAACCAGCAGAAGATCGTCATAGCCAAGTGGCTGTCGATGAACCCGGAAGTTCTGATCGTGGACGAGCCGACGCGGGGGATCGATGTCGGCTCGAAATCGGAGATTCACAACCTGATCCGCGAGCTCGCTTCGCAAGGTTATGCGGTGGTTGTGATCTCGTCTGAAATGCCGGAGGTACTACACGTTTCAGACCGGATCATCGCGATGTACTCGGGAAGGATCATGGAGACCTTCACCTCCGACGAGGTGACAGAGGACAAGTTGATCCAGGCAATCTCGGGCATGACAGGCAGTAAGGCTGCTTAGTGGTGATTGCGCGGTTACGCCGGGCCTTGCTCTGAGGCTTTCGCAGTCTCGTGTAGCTCGGGCGGGTGCCATCCGACGAAGCACGCTCAAGTGCTGCACTCGCTTGTTAAGGCGATCCGCTAGCGCTTGATGCCCGTCCCAATCTCAGCAACCGCAGACTCTTCAAAGCTGTATCGAAAAGTATCGAGATCGTAGAGGTGGAGTTCCGCTGCTGAAAGCAGGTCGTGCAGAAGGTTGTGGTATGGTCCATTGCATACGCGGATTGCAGCATAGGTCGCAGAAACTAGCGGCAAAGGGCAGTCTGGCAATGGTCGAGGGCCCGGTCGCTCGGGCGGTCCGTAGTATTGGTCCGGCGTGCGGAATAAAATGGCGGCCCATCTATCCCAATCACTCCGGCGGTTTGATCTCAAGTTGCACAGCCGCGTACCAATCGGCGATTTCGCGGATTTGCGCATCGTCCAACGCAGCTGCCACGTCCGACATGATTTCGTGTTGCCGCTTGCCGCGTTTGAAAGCCTTCAGTTGGGTATCGATGTATATATTTGTTTCTCCCGCAAGGTTGGGGGCGTCGAGCAGCTTGGAGATTCCATCCGCCCCGTGACATGCGACGCAATCTGCCGGCGCCTCATCGGGGGTCGCGCCGCTCGGAAGGGTCGCGACCGCCGTATGCGAGGCATACCACGCTGAGACATCGGCGATCTGCTGCGCGCTCAACCCGGACGCCACGACACTCATCATCTCATGCTCGCGCGTCCCGGTCTTAAAGGCAAGGAGTTGTGCCTCGAGATACTCTGCCGGTTCGCCGCCGATATGGGGGGCGATTGGTATGGCCGCGTATCCGTCCAATCCATGGCAGGTTCGGCACATGTTGGCCACCTTGCGCCCGGCATCGGCGTCTTGTGCGGAGGTCGTCCCGGCGAGCATCAGCCCGCCGAGACCCAATAGCATCGCCAGCTTCATTCGGCTGATGAGGGATTGTAGGCGATCCGCCAGATCGCGCCTGCAAAATCGTCCGACACCAACATCGAGCCGTCAGGCAGGAAGGCAATGTCCATCGGGCGACCGCGATACTCGCCGGTGTCCTCATTCAACCAGCCATCGGCAAACACTTCCGTACCGGCAGCATTGCCCTCCTCGTCCAGCGTGGTGAACATGACCCGCGCACCCACCGGCGTCGTTCGGTTCCAAGAGCCGTGCTGTGCCGAGAAGATGCCGCCATGATACTTCGATGGGAAGCTGTCGTGCCGGTAGAAGCTCATCCCCAAGTCCGCCGCGTGTGCGTCCATCTCAACCTGTGGCTCCACGAACTCGACGCCTTCAGGCCGGGGGACATCCTTGTATTCGGGTATCTCGACGCGAGCATTTGTCCACGGGAAGCCGAAATGCTGTCCTGCCGCAGTCTGGCGGTTCAGCTCGCCGGGCGGGATGTCGTCACCCATCCCATCCACCTGGTTGTCGGTGAACCACAGGTCGCCGTTCGCGGGGTTGAAATCGTGTCCTACCGAGTTCCGAACGCCGCGTGTGTAGACCTCGCGACCCGAGCCGTCAGTGTTCATCCGGATGATGCCCCCGATCCCGATTTCATCGTACATCTCCAGCTTCTCGGCCGGCTGTACGTTGTAGGGCTGGCCGAGCGAAATGTAGAGCTTGCCGTCCGGGCCGACCCGGCAGACTCGCGCGGTGTGGTTGAAGCTCTCTTCCTCGGCGGGGATCAGTTCGCCCTGTGGAACCACAACACCCACTGCAGGGTCGGGCCCCTCGAAGAAGAACTCGGCGGCCGGCAACACCAGCACCCGGTTGCGCTCGGCGATGAATAGGAAGCCGTCCTTCGAGAAGCACGGACCGTTCGGAATGTCGAACGTGATCGACGGAGCGAAGTCTTTAACTTCGTCGGCGATGCGGTTGCGATCGCGGTCAACGATGGACCACACCTTGTCCTTCCGCGTGCCGGCAAAGACTACCGTACCCTGTGGTGCGACCGCCATCGACCGCGCATCCGGCACGACGGCATATAGGCTGACTTCAAACCCATCAGGGACATTGATGTACTGGATGATGTCCGATAGCGCTTCGGCGCGATCGCCTCCCTGATCGATGTAAGTAAAAGTCGCGTCCGTTCGCTGCATGTTTGACAGCTTTTCCATGTTGTCCGGCTCATCGGCGTTCTGAGCGAGCGAGAATGCGGGCAACAGTGCGGTGACAGCCACCGCGGTCATCAGCTTTTTCATTATTTCCTCCCTGGGTACTTCCCGCGTGAATCTTTTCCCAACTAACCCATTTCGGTCAAGTCTGGCGCTAAACTCGGGTCGATCAAGTATCGTGGAGCTTCCTGAAAACTAGGCTGTGCAGTTGCCATACAAATAATTCAATGCCTTAATAGGCGATGTGGATCTCGGGCCCAAGAGTGCGACGCGCAACAAAACCTCGAAACTGTCTCTGCCAGAGGGGCCACATTCGTGGTTGGGGAGGTCAGAATTCGAAGCTTGGACCCCTGTGAACGACTCACCCCGCAGCCAGAATCCGATGCTTGGTAGCTTGTCGCCGATCAACGGTCTTCGGATCTCTGTTGCGCCTATCGGATTGGGGGCGCTACGGGACGATGGCCTGGCTGATTCAAATGCCGTGTACACTGTCCATTCTAGGAATGCTCGAAGCTACGGCGGATTGTAGCGAAGCATGGCTCGCGCCGGTCGATTTCGGCCGGGACCGACTCGCAAGGTATCGAGGAGGCTGCATTTCAAGTTACGAGCGCCTGCCAGGTGCGGCACCGTAGTTGGGGCCCAATCGGACTGACGAGTCTTACTTCAGCGCCTTCCAACCGAGTCAATGAAGCAAAGGAGTAGGGGCTTTTTCGTGCCCGGGACAACCTGTCCGGTTGCCATGAAGCCCGCCTTGTTGTTTTGTGACAGTTCCGTGACAAAGGCAAATGCGCCCAAGCTCAGATCAGCCGTGACTTCGAGGTTGTTCGCTCTTGGTGCGCGACACAGGCCTTTGCGCGGGAAAGGGAGGAAATGCAATGACCAAAAAAACCAATATCGACAGACGCTCATTTCTTCGGAAATCTGCGTTGGCTGGCGGAGCAGTTGCGGGAGGCACGCTCGCCGCGCCCGCGGTCCTCGCCCAGGCACCCGTCGTCATCAAGATGCAGACGTCATGGGGTGCGGCCAACATCTGGCAGGAGTTCGCGCAGGACTACGCCGATCGGGTAGAGCAGATGTCGGGCGGCCGGCTCAAGATCGATCTGCTGCCCGCTGGCGCGGTCGTCGCGGCGTTCCAGGTGATGGACGCGGTCAACGACGGCGTTCTGGACGCGGCCCATTCCGTGACAGCCTACTGGTACGGCAAGACAAAGGCCGCATCGTTGTTCGGCACCGGCCCGGTTCTTGGCGCTTCGTCGCCCGCGATGCTTGGCTGGTTCTACGAGGGCGGCGGCGCCGAACTCTACCGTGAACTGACGCAGGATGTCCTTGGCCTCGATGTGGTCGGCTTCCTCGGCATGCCGATGTTCGCGCAACCTTTCGGCTGGTTCAAGGAGCCGGTCGCCGGCGTCGCAGATATCCAGGGCTTCAAGTACCGGACGGTCGGACTTGCCGCGGACCTCTTGCAGTCGATGGGCATGTCCGTCGCCCAGCTGCCGGGCGGCGAGATCGTTCCCGCGATGGAGCGGGGTGTCATCGACGCGTTCGAGTTCAACAACCCGTCGTCGGACAAGGATTTCGGCGCGCAGGACGTGGCGAAGAACTACTACCTGTCGTCCTATCATCAGGCTGCCGAGCAGTTCGAATTCATCTTCAACCGCTTCACCTACGAGGATCTCGAGCCCGATCTGCAGGCGATCCTGAAGTACGGTGTCGAGGCCTCGGCCACGGCGAACCTCAACAAGGCGATGCGTCGCTACTCGGACGACCTGCAGTGGCTTCAGAACGAAGCTGGCGTCACCGTTCATCGGACCCCGAAAGAGATCCTGGGGGCGCAGCTCGAAGCCTGGACGGAGATCCTTCCGGAACTGGAATCCGATCCGATGTTCAAGAAGATCGTCGACAGCCAGCGCGCTTGGGCGGAGAAGGTCGCGTTCTATGAACTGATGAACGCGCCGGACTATGCGCTCGCCTACGAGCACTTCTTCCCCGGCAAGCTGAAGCTCTGATCAGCTCCTGCGAACTCGCTCGCCCCGGCGCTCTCGCGTCGGGGCGGATTTGATCGAACCGGGGAAAAGCATGATTGGGTTCATCCGCTTTGCCGACAATTTGTCGGCGTGGTTTGGCAAGGCGTTCGCCTGGCTGATCGTCTTGATGGCCGTCGGGACCGGCTACGAAGTGTTCGTCCGCTACGTCCTCAACAGCCCGACGGCCTGGGCGCTGGACGTTTCGTTCATCATGTACGGCACGCTCTTCATGATGGGCGGGGCCTATACGCTCTCCCGCGGCGGACATGTGCGCGGCGATTTCCTGTATCGCCTTTGGCAGCCGCGGAACCAGGCCAAGATCGACTTCGTACTCTACATCATCTTCTTCTTCCCCGGCGTCATCGCCCTCGTCCTTTCGGGCTGGAAGTACGCTTCGCGCTCCTGGCAGTATGGAGAAGTGTCGGTCAACAGTCCGGCAGGCGTGCCGATCTACCAGTTCAAGACGATCATTGTGGCGGCGGGCATCCTCCTCTTCATTCAGGGCATCGCGCAGGTGATGCGGTGCATTCTGGCCATGCGGACCAACGAGTGGCTGGAGGCAGACGAGGATATCTTCGAAACCGAAGACCTGCTGATGCGTGAAGCCGACAAAGCCGAGACGGACCACCACATATGACCGATCCCCAGATCGCCCTGCTGATGCTGGGCCTTTTCATCGTATTCGTGTTCCTTGGCTTCCCCATCGCCTTCACGCTGATGGCTATGGGTATTGGCTTCGGCTACTACGCCTATTTCGACGAACGCCGCATGTGGCGTGACTATGATCGCCTAGACGAAACCGCGTCTGGGTGGGAGCAATGGTGGACGTGGCTCGAGGGTTTCATCAACAACCGAATATTCGACCTCTTCGTGAACCAGACCTTCACGGTGATGTCGAATGAAGTCCTGACCGCAGTGCCCCTGTTCCTGTTCATGGGGTACATCGTTGAGCGTGCGAACATCGTCGACCGGCTGTTCTCGACCCTGAACATCGCGTCCAAAAATGTTCCGGGGTCGATGGGCGTGGCGGCGCTTATCACATGTGCGCTTTTCGCGACGGCGACAGGGATCGTCGGCGCGGTCGTCACGCTCATGGGGTTGCTCGCGCTGCCTGCGATGCTCAAGGCGCGCTACAACCCTTCCTTCGCCTCGGGCATCATCTGCGCCGGCGGAACGCTGGGCATTCTGATCCCGCCCTCGATCATGCTGATCGTCTATGCCGCTGCCTCGAACGTCTCAATCGTGCGGCTCTATGCGGGCGCGCTGCTGCCGGGGCTGACCCTCGTCGGTCTCTATCTCGTGTACGTCATCGGCCGGTCGATCCTGCAACCGTCCGCAGCTCCGCGTCCCACATCAGACGAGGTGCCCGACGTGCCGATGGGCCGGCTCGTGATCATGATCCTGACGTCTTTCCTGCCGCTCGCGTTCCTGATCCTGGCGGTTCTCGGGTCGATCTTGTTCGGCCTGGCGACACCGACCGAAGCCGCGTCGATCGGCGCGCTGGGTGGGATACTGCTCGCGTTCGTCTACCGTGCGATGACCTGGCAGCGAATGCGCGAAAGCGTTTACCTGACGGTACGTACGACCGCGATGGTGTGTTGGCTATTCGTCGGGTCGTACACCTTCTCGGCCGTCTTTTCCTACCTCGGCGGCGAGCATGTCATTTCGGAGTTCGTTCAGGGGCTCGATCTGACGCCGGTTCAGTTCCTTATCCTTGCGCAGTTGATCATCTTCCTGCTCGGCTGGCCGCTTGAATGGTCGGAGATCATCATCATCTTCGTGCCGATCTTCCTGCCGCTCCTGCAGTTCTTCGATATCGACCCGCTGTTCTTCGGGATCCTCGTAGCGCTCAACCTGCAAACAAGCTTCCTGACGCCGCCAATGGCGATGTCGGCATATTATCTGAAGGGCATAGCGCCTCCAGAGGTGCGCCTGACTCAGATCTTCTCCGGCGTCATGCCCTTCCTGTTCTGCGTGATCCTGTCGATGGTGCTCATGTATATCTACCCGGATATCGTCTTCTATTTGCCCGAGTTGTTCTATGGAGGCTAAGGCGAGACGGCATCCTGCCGAGGCGCTTGTTTCACTGCCGGTCGCAGAGTTGCGCGACCGGCTGGCCGCCGGGGCGCTGTCGGCGCTGGAACTGACCGAAGCGTACATCGCCCGGATCGAGGCCATGGAGCCGCAGGTGCAGGCCTGGGAATGGTACGACGCCGATTACGCCCGGCAACAGGCGAGGGCACTCGACGCCTACCGGAACTCGGGCCGCCCGATAGGTCCGCTGCACGGGATCCCGGTCGGATTGAAGGACATCATCGACACCCTGCGAATGCCGACCAGGAACGGCTGCGCGGTTGATTCCGGAAGAATGCCAAAGCACGACTCCTTTGTTGCGGAGCGCCTCAAGGCGGCGGGGGCGATCATCCTTGGCAAGACGGTCACCACGGAACTGGCGCTCATGCATCCCGGGAAGACCCGCAATCCCCACAACACCGGTCACACGCCCGGAGGATCGTCCTCCGGTTCTGCCGCCGCCGTAGCGGCCGGCATGGTACCGCTTGCCGTGGGCACCCAGACGAACGGCTCGGTGATCCGACCTGCAGCGTATTGCGGGATCGCGGGGTTCAAGCCCAGCTTCGGCGCAATTTCTCGCAGAGGCGTGTTGATGCAGTCGCCAAGTCTCGACACAGTCGGTGTTTTCGCCGCCGATCCCATGGGGGCTGCGATCCTCGCGGAGGTGCTTTTCGGCCACGACCAAGGTGATCCTGCCACGGCGCCGTCACCACACCCAGACCTGTCGACGACCGCGGCGTCCGACCCGCCGTTGAAGCCTGTCTTCGCCGTGGTTCGGCCCCCCGGTTGGAGCGATGCAGACCAAGCCACCAAGGATGCCATCACAGAAATGGTCTCTGCTCTTGGCGACCAGGTCTTCGAAGTTCCGTTACCGAATGCTTTCGAGCAGGCCGTGACGGAGCATCGGCGCATCAGCTACGCAGAGATGTCGCGCTGCTATTATCGGTATTGGCGCGATGCGAAGAGTACGCTCGCCCCCGAAACGATAGCGGCGCTCGAAGAGGGGAACGGCATTCTCGCACGCGACTATCTTGCGGCACTCGACTGGAAGACGGTGCTGAATGCCGCCTTGGACGAGATTTTCGAACGGTGCGATGCTATCCTCTGTCCGGCGGCACCGGGGCCGGCACCTGAAGGGTTGGACACGACGGGAGATCCGGTCTTCAACGGCCTGTGGACCCTCTGCGGAACACCGACCGTAACGCTCCCGCTTTTCACGGCCCCGAATGGCCTGCCGATGGGCATACAACTCGTTGGAGCCCGCGGGAACGACTCACGCCTTCTTCGTACAGCCCGCTGGCTGTTCGACTGGGTCGATCAGCAATCTGGTTCCGGGAGCTAATGGAATGAATCGCTTTCTTGCTCTGCTCGCCTTTCTCGTTTTCTGCGGGTTTGTCGGTATTCTCGTCTTCGCGGTCCCAAGCCCGGACCTCGTGATCGTTGTCGTCTTCACTGTGCTTCTTGTGGCTTATGATTTCGCGACATCGAGCGGCAACAAGAGCTAGCGCCCTGCTACCGCGCCGGGGCATTCCCCGGTGGGTTTCCACAGAGGGCCGCAAGTCCATTAGCGCGGGGGAAACGAAGCGATAAGGCCCGGGGCGCAATCTGCTCTCCATGCCGGATGCGCAATCGAAGGCAACCCCACAAGCCTCGAGCATGGCAGCGGCGTGGTACTCCCCACTTGACGTGGTGCCAAACAATCCTGAGCCGGAGGACACATGATAAACGCCCTGACGATTTTTCTCCTGTGCCAGTTCGCCGGCGAAGTTGTCGCTGCGTTCACCGGCTCATCGGTTCCGGGGCCCGTCATCGGGATGGGCCTGCTCCTTGCCCTGTTTCTTGCCTTCGATCGGCTGGTTGCCTTGGTCCGGCCGACTGCGACGGCACTACTAGCCAATCTGTCCCTGCTTTTCGTACCGGCCGGGGTAGGGATCGCGGCCCACCTGTCCGAACTCGGGCCCTCCGCGCTCGGACTTTTCATCGCCATCCTCGTCTCCACCGTTCTCGCCATATGCGCGGGCGCGTGGACCTTCATGGCGGTCGCGAGGTTGACGGGAGACCGCCTTGACTGAACTGGGCACATTCTGGAGCTACCTCACCGAGGGGCCGCTCCTCTGGCTTCTGCTGACACTTCTCGCCTACGCGCTGGGCCAGGCTCTGAACCGCGCCACCAACGGATCTTCGCTGGCGAACCCAGTTCTCATCGCTGTCGCCGCCCTTGGCAGCGCCCTCTACTTCACTTCGACGCCCTACGACGTCTATTTCGAGGGGGCGCAGTTCGTACACTTCCTGTTGGGGCCCGCTACGGTGGCCTTGGCCCTGCCGCTCTATGACAACATCTCGCGTCTCAGGGCATCGCTCCTTCCGATCGTCGCCAGCGTGGCAGTAGGCTCGACGGTTGCGTGTCTTTCCGCTCTCCTGATCGCCTGGGCCCTCGGAGTGGGGGACACGGAACTCGCCTCACTGGCGCCGAAATCGGCCACCGCCCCCGTGGCTATCGGCATCGCGGAGCGCATCGGCGGGCTGCCCACTCTCACGGCGCTGCTCGTCATACTGACCGGGATCACAGGAGCAGTCGTCGCGACGCCGCTGCTCAACGCGATCCGAGTACGGGACTGGCGCGCAAGAGGTCTCTCCGTCGGTACTGCGAGCCATGGCATCGGCACGGCACGAGCTCTTGAGGTGAACCCGATCGCCGGAGCCTTCGCGGGGTTGGGCATGGCGCTGAACGCAGTCGTGACAGCCCTCGTTGCGCCACTTATTTTGAGAACATTTCTCGAGATCGTTCCCTGAGTGGACAAGGGTAGGGATCAGTTTATGGGCCATAACTCCCGGACGAGCACGTCGTAGTCTCCCCCCACCGCCGGTCAGGCGGGCCCTCGGTTCTGGAACGAAATTGCAGATTGCCGCGGTCTGAAGGTCTAAGTCAGGGACTTAAGAAGCATTTCCCTTAGCGGCAACGCCGCGCGCAGACGGCTTGCCAACAAGAACATGCCGCCAAGTTTCCTTTGAAGGTAAAGGACATCCATGTGGAGCGTCGGGGGCGCATAGCCTGCCTCTGCGAGAGCGATTCCCTTTTCGTTCAAGCGGTTGGACAGGGTCATGTCGGTGAAGTCGAAATCATCGGCACGGTCCAGAGCATCGAATACTGTCTTGATCATCCCGAGAATGTCTTCATCAAACCGACCTCCGCCTTCGACGAAACGAAGTTTCATGGCTGCATCGCGCAACTGCGCGTCATCATGAGAAAACCCAGCGCGTATAAGTTGACGATAACACTCAGTAATCCACGGATCGAGGTGCCTTGTAGCGCCGAAATCGAGCAGGATGATCTTTCCCGTTTCCGGATTGTAGCGGTAGTTCGCGAAGTTCGGATCGCTCTGAAGCGTGTTGAACTCGAAGATCTCGCGCAGCGTGAGGTCGATCAGCGCCGCTGTAATCCGATTGCGTTCGCGCTGCTCGGTGTAGGCGGCCGCTTCGATCGGATGCCCGTCAAGGTAGGACATCGTGAGGACCTCGCTTGTGCTCCAATCCTCGTGGTACGCGGGCACTGCGAAGACCTCGCTGTCGGAAAGCAGCTCTGCGAAATGACGCAGATGGGCACCTTCGTGCGCGTAATCAGTTTCTTCGTGCAGCTGCTTTCGAGCTTCCTCCATATAGGGAGCCAGATCGAAGCCGTCCGGTAAGAGGCCGGACATCCTGACCAGTGTGCCGACGTTGGAAACATCGCTGTCGATGCTGCGGGAGATGCCGGGGTATTGGACCTTTATCGCGACGTCCCGCCCATCGTTCAGTCGCGCGCGATGAACTTGGCCAATGCTGGCTGCGGCGATAGGGCGGGGGTCGAAAGACTCGAATTCGCGAAGCCAGTCTGGTCCCCAGTTTTTTGTGAGGACATGTTTCAGCTGTCTCGGCGGCATGAAATGGGCCTGGTCCCGCAGCCGGGCCATGATGTCCGCCAATTCCGGCGGCAACACCTCGCCCGCGTCCATGGAGATGAGCTGCCCGACTTTCATCGCGGCGCCGCGCATCCGGGCGAGTTCATCAGCCATTCGACGCATGTTTCGCGGCGTCATCAGGAGGTTGCGCATGTCCGGGCGCGCGCCGCGGCCGGCATCTCCGAGAGCCTGCAAGGCCATGTTGCCTGCAATACCGGCGGTCATGGTCCCGAGACGCATGAACCGATTGAGCCGGCCCGATGGGACGGGAAGGGGACGGCGTGAGTGAGAACGCCAGGTCATTCTGAACCGCCAAGTTTAGCGGGTATTGACCGGTGCCACCGTAGTGGAGCGGCTTCCATGACCGAAAAGCGCATCACCAGTGCTCCGTTCCTGCGGCGCCCTTGATGCGCCCGCGGAGGTTCTCCGTAACCCAGCCGCCATAGAAGTCGCCCGGCTGCGGTGTCACCCTGGTGTCGCCCACGAAGCAGTCATCCATCAGAGCAGCGTAGAACGCGATGTGGCCAGCCAGACTAGCGTAGCCGGCCGTCGGCCTGACGTAACTCCATGCAGCACGCGGCGCGGCAACTCCATTCAGTGTGACATCAAGATATTCGGCGGTGCCCTTCCACTCGCAGATAGAACGCCCCGGCGCGGAGGTCAGCGTCGCATGCACATCGCCAGGGGGCAGGTAGTAGGTTGGTGCATGGTGGGTTTCGAGAACGCGATAGGCGTGTATCGTTTCCGCCACAAGTCCGCCGCCAAGAAAGACGCGTAGTCTCTGGGGAACCTGCTCGAGCGTGGGCGGGCGCGGGTAGCCTTGAACGTTCTCCACTGGAAGCGCAGTCATATCAGCCCCGCTTTCCACAGGATCTCGGGGATCTTCTTCTTCACCTTGAAGAACCCCGCCGTGGCGTGAGGCCAGATGAGTTCGTCCCAGCCGCGCCGCCATTCTGTAAGGGCGATTCCTTTCGCCTCGAGGGCAGGCCGGGCCTTGCCTACCCAGTCAGACAAGGGCCCGACGGGAACATAGGGCATCGCAACCTGGCGCGCGCCGGCAGCCTCTGCCCATACGGCAAGCAGGTTCGGGTCGGCTGCAGGCCGGGCGGTCGCATCGACCCCGGCACGGCTCGCGGCATCGCGAAGTGCTCCCGCTTCGAATTCGTTGACCCGGGCCGACACCTTGCGCGGAGACCTCAGATGACTGGACGACAGCATGACGGCTGCGCGGATGTCGAGCGTGTTGATATCGAAATCCTCGAGGGTGCAGTCATCCTCGGTGAAAACCAGGATCGTCGGCACTCGGAGATTCGGCGCATGGGGGGCACGGAGCGGGCTAACCGGGGGCAGTCCATCCGGCTCTTCGCCGAGCGGTGCGGAAACCGTGGGCGTTAGATCTTCATCACGCGGCGAAAGGCGGTCGCTTGTGAACTCCGCTATGTTCGCGGCTGTTGCCATGTAAGCCTTGCCGGGTGTGTGGAGCCCCGCGACCCAGCGCCAGCTGCAGGTGTTCGAAGCAGGATCTCCATCCAGAAGATGTCTGTGGAAGAAGTCCGCCCCGATCCGCCACGGCAAACCGAAGGTGAATATCCATATCGAGGCGAACCACATTCGAGCGTGATTGTGCAAATAGCCTGTTTCGACCAGTTCGCGGGACCAAGCATCAAAGCAGTCGAGGCCGGTGTTTCCGCTTTCAGCGGCATCGATCTTTCGACGCAGAGCGCCGTCCGCTTCGAGCGCCCCTAGGTCTGTGTGTAGGCCTTCTGCATACCGCGTCCAGATGATGGGCCGGTGCTCCAGCCAACCCTTGAAGTAGGTGCGCCATAGCACCTCCTGAACGAACTTCTGTGCGGTTTTGGGCCCATGCTGGGCCAATGCGATCGCGACGACCTCTTGTTCCGTGATGAGACGCCGACGAATGTACGGGGAAAGGCGGGAGACGTCATCATGACGCCCGGGACCATGATCGTAATTCCGCCGGGCCTCATATTCGAGGCCCATCCGGCTCTTGAAGCTCTCGACACGGCGGTAGGCCTGATCGCGAGTGGCCTGTTCTGGAGACACGGTTTCCTCCTTGTCACGACCGCGAAGCTGTTCTGAAGGATCGGCCTTTCAATACTCCTGCGACACCGGTGCTCTGTCGCGCTGTGAAACAACTAAATCGCCTAACCTCTCGGTGCGGATGGATTAGACAGGCGCGCGCTGATTTCGTTGCGACATTATGGTGCGCTCGCGAGCGTTGCCCCCCATATGTCGCGGCCTACATGAGTTTCAGAAATTACTGAAAATAGAGAACGCAATGCCGACGCATGTAGAGAAGGAGTTCATCCTTCACTTCGGAGAAATGGGTTCGCGGTGGGGGATCAATCGCACCGTGGGTCAGATCTATGCGCTGCTGTTCCTCGCGCCCGAACCGCTCTGCGCGGACGATATATGCGAGGCGCTCGGGTTCTCGAGATCCAACGTCTCCATGGGTCTCAAGGAGTTGCAAGCCTGGAACCTCGTGCGGCTACGTCATGTTGACGGGGATCGCCGCGATCACTTCACCACGCCGGAAGATCTGTGGGAGATTGTCCGGACCCTGATTGCGGAGCGCAAGAAACGCGAAATCGACCCGACGCTGACCAAGTTGCGCGCATTGGAACTCGAAGGCGGAGACGCGGATGACTACGCGCTCCACCGCATGCGCGAGTTGCGAAATCTTATCGAGACCCTTGCCGGTTTCTACGACGATATGGAGCGACTGGAGACCACGCGTCTCGTCGGGCTCCTGAAGACCGGGCGGCGCCTGTCCGAACTGGTGTCCGCGACTGGCCAACTCATTCCCCTGAACCGCCTCAAAGGCGAGAAAGACCGCTCATGATGGACGCACTGCTGCTGTCGCGGATCCAGTTCGCGGCGAACATATCCTTCCACATCCTGTTCCCTACGATCACCATCGCGCTGGGATGGGTGCTTCTGTTCTTCAAATTGCGCTACACGCGAACCGGCGAGATGCGCTGGATGGAAGCCTACCGTTTCTGGGTGAAGATCTTCGCCCTGTCGTTCGCGATGGGCGTCGTATCCGGCATCACGATGTCTTTCCAGTTCGGCACCAACTGGCCCGGCTTTATGGAGACGATCGGGAACATCGCCGGCCCGCTGCTCGCCTACGAGATCCTGACGGCGTTTTTCCTCGAAGCAGCTTTCCTCGGGATCATGCTGTTCGGTTTCCGTCGTGTGCCGGGATGGCTCCACACGCTTGCGACCTTCCTGGTGGCATTCGGCACCACCATGTCCGCTTTCTGGATCCTGGTCTTGAACTCCTGGATGCACACACCCGCCGGTTTCGAGATGCGCGATGGCGTGGCCCATGCCACCGACTGGTTGGAAATCATCTTCAATCCTTCGATGCCCTACAGGCTGACGCACATGCTCCTCGCCTCGGGGCTCACCGTGGCCTTCCTCATGGCGGGCATATCCGCATTCCGTTGGTTGCGTGGGGATCGCGGTGCCGAAGTACGCACCACGCTCCGGACCGGCATCCTGCTCGGGGCGGCGCTCATTCCGCTCCAGATCGTTGCAGGCGACATGCACGGGCTGAATACCCTCGAGCATCAGCCAGCCAAAGTGGCGGCGATGGAGGGCAATTGGGACACCGGGGGCAACGTGCCGCTCCTGCTGTTCGCGCTGCCGGACGAAGACATGCGCAGCAACCGGTTCGAGCTTGGCGTACCGAACGGTGCGAGCCTGATCCTGAAGCATCATGCAGATGGTGTGGTGCCCGGCCTGAACGATTTCGTCGCGGAGGATGGTTCGCCCCTGCACCCGCGTGTCGCCCCGGTATTCTGGTCATTCCGGGTCATGGTGGGCACAGGTGTCGCGATGCTGCTGGTCAGCTGGTTCGCGGTGGCGATGATGGTGCGCAGGGTTCCGGGAGCGACCGGAAGCTGGAGGGCCACGCGGCGCGGGCTCGACGCGTTGCCGAAGATGCTTGTCGTCGCACTCGTGGGGATGACCTTTGCCGGCTGGATAGCAACGCTCGCGGGCTGGTATGTGACGGAGATCGGTCGTCAGCCCTGGCTTGTGACCGGCGTTCTGACCACCGAGGCTGCCGTAGCAGATGTGCCGGGCAGCATGGTCCTGTCCACACTGCTTGCCTACCTGGCCGTCTACGCAGGGTTGCTCGCTGCCTATGTGGGCGTGCTCTTCCACCTGGCGCGCAAGGCGGCCGGCACCGCCGGCCCAGTAGCGCCGGCGCCGATCCTTCAACCGGCGGAGTAATCTTATGCTGACGCTTTTCGGTGACCCGGCGGTCTGGCTGCCTCTTGCCTTCGCGGCGCTCATGGGCCTGTCGATCCTCGTTTACGTGATCCTCGACGGGTTCGACCTTGGGGTGGGGCTGCTTTCGCCCCTCGCAACCGACCAGGAGCGCGACCGGATGGTCGCCTCCATCGGCCCGTTCTGGGATGCGAACGAGACCTGGCTCGTCCTCGCGATTGGCCTGCTCCTAGTCGCGTTCCCGACCGCGCACGGGATGATTTTGTCGAGCCTCTACCTGCCTGTTGCGGTCATGCTCGTCGGACTGATCCTGCGCGGCGTCGCGTTCGAGTTTCGAGTGAAAGCGCCTCTTGGGCACAAGGCAAGCTGGGACCGGGCCTTTTTTGCCGGCTCGCTGATGACGTCCCTCTCGCAGGGCTTCATGCTCGGCATGTACATCATGGGTCTAGATCGCACGCTTTTTAGCTACGGCTTCGCCACGCTGACGGCGATATTCCTGACCGTGGGGTACAGTTTCATCGGCGCGACGTGGCTGATCTACAAATGTGAAGGAGGGCTTCAGGACAAGGCTGCGAAATGGGCGAGGCGCGGTATCTGGGGCGTGCTGGGCGGCGTGGCGGCAATCTCGCTAGCCACTCCGGCGGTCTCGCCTCGGATTTTCGAGCGATGGTTCTCGTTTCCCGACATGCTGTTCCTGGCGCCGCTGCCGCTGACCTTCATGGCAATCGCCGGGCTTCTATTGCTCGTTCTCCGCGGTCTGCCTGCCAAGGATGACGCGTTCGCGATGCTGCCGTTCGCCGCGACGGTTCTGCTGTTCGCATTGGCCTTCTTCGGGCTCGCCTACTCGTTCTATCCCTACGTGGTTCCGGAGCAGTTGACCTTGTACAAAGCGGCTGCCGCGCCCGAGAGCCTGATCATCATCCTTGTTGGAGCGGCAGTCGTGCTGCCGGTGATCATCGGCTATTCGGTATTGGCGTACACGGTGTTTCGCGGCAAGGCGACCGAGCTGCGCTATGACTGAGATTCCACTCCGTCTCCGTCGCTGTCTCGGCGCGGTTCCACGGGGTGAGCAGCAGTTCCGGTGCTCTCGAATGCCGTCAGGTTCGCAATCGTCGTCTCGGCGATCGCGGCCAAAGCCTCGCGCGTGAAGAACCCCTGGTGTCCGGTGATCAGGACGTTCGGAAAGGTCAGAAGCCGGGCAAACACGTCGTCCGGGATGATCTTGTCCGAGAGATCTTCGAAGAACAGGCCGCCTTCCTCTTCGTAGACGTCGAGGCCGAGGCTCCCGAGATGCCCCGACTTCAGCGCCCGGATCGCCGCGCGGGTATCGACCACTGCGCCGCGGCTGGTGTTCACCAGCATCGCCCCCGGTTTCATCTTCGCCAGCGCGGCATCGTCGATCAGGTGGTGCGTATCCGGCGTCAGGGGACACTGGAGCGTGACGACATCGCTCGCGGCCAGCAAATCGTCCACAGAGACATATCTGACCCCGAGCCCGGTGCACTCCGCGTTCGGCGATGGGTCGAAGGCCAAGATCTCGCAGCCGAACCCGGTCATGATCCGCGCGAGGACGGTGCCGATCAGCCCGGTCCCCACGATACCCACGGTCTTCCCGTTCAGGTCGAAGCCCATCAGCCCGTCGAGATCGAAATTGCCCTCGCGGACCCGATTCCAGGCACGATGGGTCTTGCGGTTGAGCGTGAGGATCAGCGCGACGGCGTGCTCGGCCACCGCGTGTGGCGAGTAGGCTGGCACCCGGCCGACGACGATCCCGGCGCGTTCCATCGCATCGAGATCGACATGGTTGAACCCGGCCGAGCGGAGCGCGACGAAACGGATGCCCTCAGCGGCCAGTTGCGCAACCACCTCGGCCGAGAGGTCATCGTTCACGAACGCGCAGACCGCCTCGGACCCTTGGGCGAGACGCGCGGTCTCGGCGGTCAGTTTCGCCTCGAAGAACGAGAGATCGTGACCCTCCGCCTCATTCGCTTCGGCGAGCGAGCTTTGGTCGTAGGGTTTGGCGGAGAAGACGGCGACACGCAAAGAGACCTACCGATTTCCGAGTTCGAGGACGTGCGTGATCGCAGCCTGACCGGCGGCTTGGGTCAACCCCGGAATCACCCCGGCAAGGAGCATCGGCAATTACCTGTCCATTTCGAACCTGAACGCGATGCCTGTTTGTCGCGAACCGAACCTGGTCAGCCTCGCGTGAACCCGGCCTCGAGGGCGCGTCTTTCTTCATCGTCTTCTTCGCGGTCACTTTCGCGAGCGCTTTGGTCTTCCAGCGCCTCCTCGAGCTCCGCAATGTCTGGGGTATGGAAGATACGCGCCGCCATCATGAGATCCGTCCACATCGGAACGAGTAGCATGTTCGTCTCCATGGTCTGGTGTTGTCGGTTCAGGCGTTTGCAGTGCCGCGGTTCAGCGTCCGCAACAGGCCTTCGTAGAGCGCCAGTTCGTCTTTCAACCTGAGCTTCTCGCGCTTCAGAGAACTGAGCTCCGTCGTATCAAGAAGCGGCCTACGCTGTTCCCTCGAAACATGGTCGTCGAGTTCCCGATGCCGCCGGCGAACGGCGTCGACCTTCGCCGAGAGGGCTTCAGTTGTGATCCGTGGGTGTATTGTCATCTGTGGTCCTCCTCTGCATGCATTGTTGCGCGGCTTCCCGCGGTGACTTCGTTTCCTGTTTATGAGAGGTGGGATTGGTGGGTTGACTGTGCCATCCTATGTAACAAGGAAATCCAATCGGAAATTCCTATCGTCATGGATCGCCAGCCAACCCTCAAACAGTTGCGGTACTTCGTGGCCCTCGCCGAGGCGGGTCACTATCGCCGGGCCGCCGAATTGGTAGGGATCAGTCAGCCGTCGCTCAGCCTGCAGATCGCCAACCTTGAAGAGACGCTTGGGCTGAGGCTGGTGGAACGCGGTAGGGCCGGGGCCGTGCTTACGCCAGCCGGGCGCGAGGTTCTGGCGCGCGCCCAGAGCATCTTGTCGGAAGTCTCTCTGCTGACCGAGACGTCGGAGCGGCTGACGCAGGGCCTTGCGGGGACGTTCAGGCTGGGCGCCTCGGCGACGTTGGGGCCGTACCTGCTGCCGAGCGTCGTGCGTGAACTGCACCAAGGCTATCCGTCGCTTCGGCTGTTCATCAGCGATGGAGCGCCGCGTGACCTCGAGGACGATCTGCTCGCCGGGCGGCATGATATCATTCTCACCCAGCTTCCGATCCGGTCATCTGAAACCACGGTCGCCCGCCTGTTCCGGGAACCGCTCCGGCTTGCCGTGGCGCGGGATCACCGTCTCGCGGCAGCCACGCGGGTCTCCGACGCGGATCTAGCCGAGGAGAGCCTGCTGACATTGTCGAGCCGGTTCACGCTTCATGCGCAGATATCAGAGATCGCGCACGAGGTCGGTGCGAACCTGCGGCAGGACTACGAGGGCACCAGTCTCGATGCGATCCGCCAGATGGTCGCCATGAACATGGGGGTGGCGTTTCTGCCGGCGCTTTACGTCCACTCCGAGATTGCCGAGCCGGACGGGGATGTCGCGCTTGTGCCGTTCCGCCCGGGCCGCTTTACCCGTTCGATCGGATTGGTATGGCGCAAGACGGTCGGCAACAGCGCTGGCTTCGCGGAACTGGCGGAGGTCATCCGGTCCGTCACACGGGACCGGTTTGCCGGGCTAGTCCAATTGGAAGCGGCTGCGCCGCGCTGAAAGCAACTCGGCAAGCAATCGCTCCGGCACTGGTATTCCTGCCAGCTGCCGTCGGAGAACGTTGCGAGATAGGCGTAGATGTCCTCCATTCCGTTGCGCAGCTTGAACGTCATCTTCCCGCGCGCGCTCGGATCGTCGAGATACTCGCGCAGGAATGCCGTCGGATCCTGCACGTAGGCGGAAAAGCTTTCTTCGTCCCACGCCAGCCCGGCTTCGCCTGCGTCGACCATCGCATCCGAGTATTGGGCGAATTCCGCTTGCGAGCCGGCAGTGCGGCCGATGACGCCGTAGAGGTTCGGGCCGACCTTTCCGCCTTTCTGGATTTCTTCTCCATCCGGGCTTGCGATCATGTGGCAGGAGCGGCACTGGCGGAAGATCTTCTCTCCTTCGTCGGCGCTTCCCTACGCCTGCACCCTGGAATGACCGAGGAGCAGTTGTCCGGCGGCGTGGACATCACCCGCTCGCTTTCGGCGGGCAGGCTATGCCAGAGCCGGGGTTTGCTGTGCGCCGAAACTGCGACCTACCTAATGCCCATGGCGGAGAGGACGCCGCGTGCGCTGGCAGCAAGACTGGCTGCGGTCCTTGATGCGCGAGAAGGAAGCGTGCTGATCGCGCTCGACGAGGGTATCGACGACGAGGCCCTGCCGGATTGCCTTTCCGAGCGGTTGGCGTTTCAGGTGATGCTGGATGACGGTGGCGGGTTCACCGAATTTTCTCCGTTTGCAATTGGCGGTGATCCGCGAAGTCTGTCCACCGTGGAGGTGCCGGACGAGACGCTGAAGAGTGTTGTGGGCCTGGCTCGGCAGCTTGGAATCCTCAGGATGCGCCCGGTGCTGCAGGCCGTGCGCGCTGCGCGTGCATCAGCCGCACTGGCAGGCCGGGCGCGTGTAGAAGAGGAAGATCTGATCCTGGCGACACAACTCGTGCTGGCGCCGAGAGCTATGCATCTACCTGAACCGGAAGACGGTCCCGATGCATCAACAACAGATCCGGCGTCGGAGGAGCAACCCGAGGTTGCCAAAGGCGAGAGCGTGCCCGAGAACGTCTTGCTGGAGGCGATCTCCGCCGTGCTGCCCGAAGAGGTATTGGCCCGGTTGCGTCAGTCGCGCCCTGGTCAAGGACTGGCGAGCGGATCCGGCAGCGGCGAGCGTATGCGCGGCAATCGCCGCGGGCGTCCTCTTCCGTCTCGCCCTTATCGCGGAGGTCAGAGCGCGAGGATCGACCTCGTGGCCACCCTGCGCGCCGCGGCTCCATGGCAGATGCTCAGGCGCGGGCAAGGCGCGGTTTCGGGGCACCTGGTTCAGGTGCGACCTGCGGACATCCGCTATGCGCGCCACGAAGATCGGAGTGATCGGCTCTTGGTGTTTGCCGTCGACGCGAGCGGTTCCGCCGCGGCAAGCCGCTTGGCCGAGGCGAAAGGGGCCGTCGAGTACCTTCTCGCCGAAGCTTACGCCCGTCGCGACCATGTCGCGCTGATCGCCTACCGGGGAGACCGGGCGGAAGCGCTGCTGCCGCCCACGCGTTCGCTGGTTCAGGCGCGCCGCAATCTTGCGGCTCTGCCCGGTGGCGGAACAACACCGCTTGCGAGCGGACTGGAGGCGGCACTGCGAACGGCTCTGGCCGGGCGGGGCAGGGGGATGACCCCTGCAATAGTGCTTCTCGCGGAGGGACGCGCAAACATGCCGAGAGTTGGCGTTCCGGACCGAGAGAACGCGTTCCGCGATGCGCTCGGAGTAGCCGACGCGATCCGGGCAAAGAGCGTAGAGACGTTGGTGGTTGATGTGAGCCGTCGCCCGCAGCCCCAATTGCAGGATCTGGCTGTGCGCTTGAGCGCGGTCTACGCACCCCTTCCGGTGAGTGACGCGCGTCGCCTGTCGCGGCTGGTGGCTGACGAGCTCGGCTGATGGACTGGGCCAGATACTCAGCAGTCTGGCCGAACGCCGAGTGCAGCCGCTTCCTCGATGTCGCGCCGCACCGCTGGCACGTTCAGGAAGCCGGCATCGGGAAATGCATTCTCCTGCTGCACGGGGCCGGGGCGAGCACACATACCTGGGCCGGAATGTTTCTGCCGCTTGCGCAACATGGAAAGGTTTTCGCGCTCGACCTGCCGGGGCAGGGCTTCACGGTGCGAGGTCGCAACAGGCGGTGCGGTCTTCCCGAGATGGCTGCAGACATTCGCGCTCTGCTCGAAGCCGAGTCTCTGACGCCCACCACGATTATCGGTCATTCCGCCGGTGCGGCCATCGCGTTGGAAATCGCGCGTTCGATGCCCGGCGTCCGTCGGGTGATCAGTCTGAACGGTGCGCTCGAAGGATTTGGCGGCCTGGCGGGGATCCTTTTCCCGGTGATGGCACGGCTCTTGTCGCTGACACCATTGCCCGCCGCGGCCTTCGCGCGGATCTGTTCGTCAAGAGGCCAGGTGCGCAGACTTGTGGAAGCGACGGGGAGCCGGATCCCCGAGTGCCAACTCACTTGCTACCGGGCTTTGATATCCGACCGCGCCCACGTCGACGCAACTCTCGAGATGATGGCGGACTGGGAGCTCGGCGACCTCATACAGGTCTTGCCGAGCCTTGAAATCCGCACCGTGTTTCTCGTCGGTACTAGGGATAGAACCGTTCCACCGAGCGTTTCCGGTCGCGCTGCGTCGCGTATGCCTGACGCCGAAGTCATTTCACTCGACGGTCTCGGACATCTCATGCAAGAAGAGGATCCGAAGACCGTTCTGGATCATGTGCTTCCTGTCGTGGGTGATGGGCTTAGCAGGTCTTGTTTTTGACGGACCCACCATCCTAAGCGCGGCCCAAAGTAATTCCTTTGCCACCTCGCCTGGTCGCCATCAGGTGGAGAATGCTCAAGGCGGACCATCAGCCGGCAGCGAAGCACTATGGAGCCTTTGAGGCGAGGTTGTCTGCCGTGGCCGGACCGCTCGAATCTACTCGGGGAAACGTCCGTCTCGGCGTGGCCCGCGTTGTAATGAAGTGTCGAAAGTCGCGCGCCAGTTTGGTCGCGGTCCTAGAAGAATAAAATCTACCCTCTGGGGCTGTTTTTGCTCAGGTCCAGCGGATCTCTCCGCAACCGCTCGGCGATATCCTCGTCCAGTGGGGTGTCGAAGGTGTTAAGGATGAAGCCGAGGGTCGAGTAAAAACCTACCGTCGCAAAGAGATCGAAGATTGCCGTGTTCCCGAATCGGCGAGAAAGGTCTTCGACAACGGTTTTTGACAGCCTAGCTGTTTCGAAGAGCTCATCGACGGCAGTCGAGACAAGCCTGTCGGGCGCAGACATCGCGTCTACTGGCCCGAGGATCGCGGCGATGCGTGAGTCGTCAAGGCCGCGCCTGCGGGCGCGCTCGATGTGCTGGTTGAGTTCATAGGACGATCCGAGACGATGTCCCGTTCTCAGTATCGCCACCTCGGAGAATTCAGGTCCAAGGGATGTCTGGTTGACGACATGCTCGCGCAGAGGTGCCCAGGACCGCAACAATTCCGGGTGATGGGCCATGGTCCGGTAGACGTTAAGGCGCCCGGCGAAGCCGTCGCGCAGGTCGGCGACGCTCTCCGGCCAGGCGTCATCGGGAATCGGGTCGAAAGTGGATTCGGATGTCATGGTTGGTAGCAATATCAAGACGGGCCAAGGATTTGGCGTTGGGCCTTCCCCGGCGCGCAGGACAGCCAAGACATTCGTCGAGTTAATTGTCCAGCAAGACCCTGTTCCTCAGGTCGGGATCGTCGATCTCACCAGTTCCTGGTTCGCTTTGGGGGCAACAGTACATCATCGGGCAGGAACAGGTGTGACTGACCAATTCTGGCAGATGCCATTTCCGCATTGGCCTACAGGCTAGTCCACCGGGTCAGGTTCACCGCAGCAGCACGGTAAGATGTTCGACATGGTGGTTCCCCCTCATTGCCAAGCATTCTCGGTTCCTGTCCGTTTCCTCCCCCAGTGATGCACGACAGAACTGGGCGCGGTGGATGCCGCGCCCAGTCGCCTGCGAGCTCTATTCAGCGGCGTGCGGGATTTCGGCTCTGACCGCGTCGGCCAAAGCGGCTTCGAAGATGGACATGCCTTCTTCGATGATTGCATCCGAGGCCGTGAGAGGCACCATGATCCGAACTGCGTTGCCGTGCATCCCGCAAGACAGCAAGATCAATCCGCGCTCGAGAGCGTTTGCGATGACCGACTTGGTCAGCGTCGCATCCGGTGTCGCTGTATCGAAATCGGTAACGAATTCGACCGCCAGCATCGCGCCTATGCCGCGGATATCCCACATGCGGTAGGGGGCGACGCGCGCGCCTATGTCGGCAAAGCGCTCGCGGAGCGTCTGACCCAACGCGGTCGAGCGCGCAAGCAGCCCTTCTGTCTCGATGGCTTCGATCGCGGCGAGGGCTGCCGCACAGGCTACCGGGTTACCCCCATAGGTGCCGCCGAGACCGCCCGGCGCCATCGCGTCCATGACCTCGGCCCGGCCGACGACGCCGGCAACGGGGTAGCCGCCGGCAACGCTCTTGGCGAAGGTGATGAGGTCAGGGGCGACTCCCGAATGCTCGATGGCGAACCAGGTGCCGGTGCGGCCAAAGCCCGCCTGAATCTCGTCGGAGATCAGCAAGATGCCGTGCTTGTCGCAGACCGCGCGAAGCCCCTGCCAGAGTTCGGTCGGGACCGGATGGTATCCACCTTCGCCCAGTACAGGTTCGAGAATGATTGCTGCGACCCGGTCGGGCTGAGCGTCGGTCAGGAACAGCGTCTCGAGGGCACGAAGCGAATCCTCGACCGTGATCCGGTCGCGCTGGCTGGGGAAGGGCACGCGGAAGATGTCACCCGGGAAGGGGCCCGCGTCCTTCTTGTAAGGGTTCATTTTGCCCGTGAGCCCGAGGGTAAGGAGGGTGCGGCCGTGGTAGCCCGCGGTGAAGGCGATGACGCCGGGGCGGCCGGTCGCTGCTCGCGCGATCTTGACGGCGTTCTCGACTGCTTCTGCCCCGGTGGTCACCAGAAGCGACTTCTTGGTGAAATCACCGGGTGCGAGCGCGTTGATCCGCTCGGCCAGCGCGACATAGGGCTCGTAGGGGATCACTTGGAACGAGGTGTGCGTGAAGCGGTCTTCCTGGGCTTTCGCGGCTTCGACCACCTTAGGGTGGCGATGCCCGGTGTTCAGAACAGCGATACCGCCTGCAAAGTCGATATAGCGTTTGCCCTCGACATCCCAAAGCTCGGCGTTCTCGGCGTGCTTGGCGAATACCGGAGCAGCAGAGGCGACGCCGCGCGCGACCGCGGCCTCGCGGCGCGCCCAAAGGGCTGCATTGGTGCTGCTGGCATCTACGGCAGGCACTTCGGTCTGGACCGGCGCGACCTGCTTTGCAGGCTTATTCGCGCGCGATTTGACGGGCTTTTTTGGGGCTGTGGCCATTGCGATTCTCCTCGCGACAGGTGCGTTGAGAATTATTAGTACGTGTCTATTATTCTTGTCAAATGCCACGCCATCAGCGATTCAGAATTCCCTGTCTGGTGTATAAACGTGATAAATCAGTGGGTTAAACTTCTTGACCGAATGCCGATCCGCCGTCAAAAATACTTGCCACATCTAAAGTGAGGCCAAATGGAAATCGGCGGCAGGCTCAGGACGGTACGGGAGGCGCGTGGAATGTCGCAGCGCGAACTTGCCGGGCGTGCAGGGCTGACCAACGCCGCGATCTCGTTGATCGAGCAGAACAAGTCCAGCCCGTCGGTCGCTTCGTTGAAGCGCCTGCTCGACGCAATCCCGATGACACTTTCCGAGTTCTTCTCGGAGGTCGAGGATACGGGCACTCCCAAGTATTTTTACAGTGCCGATGAGTTCGTCGAGTTGTCGCCGCAGGATATCGGGCTCGGCGCCGGCGCTATGCGAGTGTCGCTGCGCCAGCTGGGGGATGCCTCGCGACATGCGCTGCAGGTGCTTCACGAAACCTATCCTCCGGGATCGGATACGGGCCCCGACCTTCTGACGCACGAGGGCGAAGAGGCGGGCGTCGTCATCGAGGGCATCATCGAGATAACGGTGGCGGATCAGATTCGCGTGCTCAATCCGGGCGATGGATATCTGTTCGACAGCCGTCTTCCGCACCGGTTCCGCAACATCGCAGACACGCGCTGCGTGATCGTTTCGGCCTGTACGCCGCCAAGTTTCTAACGGCCTCCCGGCTTTCGCCGATCATTTGTGAAACACTGTTGATCGCCACGAACAAGAGGCTAGCATAAGAAAAACAATAAGCTGGCGGTCTGCCGGCTGCACCTGTCGAGCAAAAACGGATAGTCAGGGAGACGTCATGAAGATCCTGAGCACCGCGGCAATCGCCGCATCTCTTGCCCTCGCCGCCCCCGCGGTGTCGGCGCAGGAACAGTTCATTACCATTGGGACCGGCGGCCAGACCGGCGTGTACTACGTGGTCGGCCAGTCGATCTGCCGGCTCGTCAATCGCGGTACGGCCGATCACAATTTGAAATGTACCGCTCCTTCGACGGGCGGTTCGATCGCGAACATCAACGCCATTGCTGCGGGTGACATGGACATGGGTGTCGCCCAGTCCGACTGGCAGTACCACGCCTACAACGGCTCGTCCGAGTTCGAGGGCAAGCAGGTCGGTGACCTGCGCGCAGTCTTCTCGGTCCACGGCGAGCCCTTCACCGTGGTGGCGCGCGCCGACAGCGGCGCGGAAACCTTCACCGACCTGTTCGGCAAGCGGGTCAACGTCGGAAACCCCGGGTCGGGCCAGCGTGCGACGATGGATGTCGTGCTGAACGCCATGGGCAAGTCGGACGCTGATTTCTCGCTTGCCTCGGAGCTGAAACCGGCCGAACAATCGGCTGCGCTTGGCGACAACAAGGTCGATGCGATCATCTACACAGTCGGTCACCCGAACGGCTCGATCCAGGAAGCGACCTCGACGATCGAGGCCAAGATCCTGCCCGTCACGGGTGAAGCGATCGATACGCTTGTCTCCGAAAACCCGTACTACGCAAAGGCCGTCATCCCCGGCGGCATGTATGCCGGCACCGACAGCGACGTCGAGACCTTCGGCGTGAAGGCAACCTTCGTCACCTCCGCCAGTGTGCCGGACGAGGTGGTCTACACGGTCGTGCAGGCGGTCTTCGACAACTTCGACCGCTTCAAGGGCCTGCACCCGGCCTTCGCGAATCTGAAGGAAGAGGAAATGATCGCCGACGGGCTTTCGGCGCCCCTGCATCCGGGTGCCGAGAAGTACTACCGCGAACGCGGATGGATCAACTGATCCGACACCTCTCCTGAACCAAGGCAGATCCGCTTCGGCGGGCCTGCCCACATAAATGGGAGCGGCTCCCAGGGCCGCGGGGACCAGAGGGGAAGCGACATGACAGATGACCGGCAATTCGAGGCGGCCAGTGTCGAGAAAGAAGCCGCGGGCAAGGGCGGGCTCAGCCAATCCGAACTCGACGAACTTGTCGCTTCCGCCGACACCGGTGGCCGAACGCCGTCGATCCTTATCGCCCGGCTGATCACAGTCACGGCAATCGTCTGGTCGCTGTTCCAGCTATGGATCGCATCGCCGCTGCCCTTCATGGTCGGCTTCGGGGTCTTCAACGACACCGAAGCACGATCATTCCACCTGGCCTTCGCGCTGTTCCTGGCGTTCCTTGCCTATCCGGCAGCGCGTTCACCTGTTCAGCTTGTCCTCGCTATCGGCGTCCCTGCCATCCTTACGTTCCTGTTCATCTACGGCGCGAAGGAGGGGACACCGATCTGGTGGATCCCCGTCGTCGGTCTCGCCGTGATCGCGGCGGTCCTACTGGGATCGCCAAAGGACCGGGTGCCTCCTTGGGAATGGGCGCTCGCAATCGCCGGGGCGGTTGCCTCGCTTTACCTCTACTTTGCCTATGACGCGATCGCCACGCGGGTCGGCGCACCGATCCTGACCGACTTCGTGATCGCGGTGATCGGTCTGATGATTCTGCTCGAAGCGACGCGCCGCGCGCTTGGCCCGGCACTTATGATCGTCGCCACGGTGTTCCTGATCTACACCTTCCTCGGCCCGCTGATGCCATCGATCATCGCGCACAAGGGCAACAACCTAAGTGAGGTCGTCAACCACCAGTGGATCACCACCGAAGGGGTCTTCGGTATCGCCTTGGGCGTTTCGACCTCCTTCGTCTTCCTGTTCGTCCTCTTCGGATCGCTCCTCGATAAGGCCGGTGCAGGCAACTACTTCATCCAGGTTGCCTTCAGCCTGATGGGTCACATGCGCGGTGGACCCGCAAAGGCCGCCGTCGTGTCCTCGGCGATGACGGGCCTCATCTCGGGGTCGTCCATCGCCAACGTGGTCACGACGGGTACCTTCACCATCCCGCTGATGAAGCGCGTCGGTTTCTCGTCCGAGAAGGCGGGCGCGGTCGAGGTGGCCTCGTCGGTGAACGGACAGATCATGCCCCCGGTGATGGGCGCGGCGGCGTTCCTGATGGTCGAGTACGTGGGCATACCCTATTTCGACGTCGTCAAACACGCCTTCCTGCCTGCGGTCATTAGCTACATCGCGCTGGTCTACATCGTGCACCTCGAGGCGATGAAGGCAAACATGCAGGGGCTTCCCCGCGCGTATGAGCCGAAGCCGGTTGTCGCCTGGCTGATCAGTCTCGCCTTCACCATCGCCGTGATCTGCGCGCTCTCTTTTGCAGTCTATTATGGCATGGGATGGATCCGCCCGGTTTTCGGCGCGTCCGCGGGCTATATCGTCTTCGCACTTCTGGTCGCGGTTTACATCGGGCTGCTCTTCGTCGCCTGCCGCGAAGAGCGTCTGAAGATGGAAGATCCGAATGCGCCGGTGACCAAGCTGCCGCTTCCGGGGCCGACGATCCGTGCGGGCCTGCACTTCCTGCTGCCCGTGGTTGTTCTTGTCTGGGCGCTCATGGTCGACCGGTTGTCGCCGGGACTCTCGGCTTTCTGGGCCGCGGCCTTCATGATCTTCATCCTCATCACCCAGCGGCCGCTCGAGGCGGTCTTCCGGGGCGAGGGCGACATCGGTGCTGCGGTGAACCACGGTTTTCGCGAGTTGCTGGAAGGTCTCGAGGCGGGTGCCCGGAACATGATCGGCATCGGCATCGCGACTGCGACGGCGGGCATTATTGTCGGGGCGGTCAGCCAGACGGGCGTCGGCTCGGCACTTGCCGATGTGGTCGAGGTCCTGTCGGGCGGGAACATCCTCGCGATCCTGTTCCTGACAGCGGTGCTTTCCCTGATCCTCGGCATGGGTCTGCCCACGACGGCGAACTACATCGTCGTCTCGGCGCTTCTCGCGCCGGTGATCGTGACGCTCGGCCAACAGAACGGGCTGATCGTCCCGCTCATCGCCGTGCACCTTTTCGTGTTTTACTTCGGGATCATGGCGGACGTGACGCCACCGGTGGGGCTCGCGTCGTTTGCCGCCGCGGCAGTCTCGGGCGGCGACCCGATCCGAACCGGCGTGGTCGCGTTCTTCTACTCGCTGCGCACCGCGGCGCTTCCCTTCCTGTTTATCTTCAATACCGATCTGTTGCTGATCGATGTGGGATGGGCTCAGGGCATCTTCGTGTTCATAACGGCGACAATCGCGATGTTGCTGTTCGCCGCGGCGACACAGGGCTGGTTCCTGGCGCGGAACCGCATCCACGAGACGGTGTTGCTGCTTCTGATCGCGTTCACGCTGTTCCGTCCGGGATTCTGGATGGATATGGTCGCGCCCCCGTTCCAGAGCGTCGCGCCGGCCGAGATCGAGGCTGCGATGGCGGATGCCGCTGTCGGAGAGGAGTTGCGGCTCACCGTCAATGGCATGAACGCGGTCGGGGATCCGGTAACGTTCACGGCGCTCCTGCCGGTGGCCGAGGGTGAGACTGGCGCGGACCGGCTGCTGGCGTCCGGGGTCGAGTACATCGACAACGGCGGCAAGATCATGATCGACAACGTGACCTTCGACAGTCCCGCGCAGAAGGCGGGCCTCGATTGGGACCAGGAGATCGTCGAGGTCCTCGCGCCGTCATCGCAACCGTCGAAGTACCTGATGTATCTGCCGGCGCTGCTGCTTCTGGCGCTGGTCGTCCTGATGCAGCGCCGCAGGTCGGAGCCGGCGGAAGCCATGGCGTAAAGGAACAAGCCGATGCCCAAGACCATCCTACTTCCGATCGACCTGAACCATTCGGCATCCTGGGAGAAGGCTCTGCCGATGGCGCTGGACCTTGCCGGGGAAGGGGGCTCCCTGCACATCCTCGGCATCGTCCACGATCTCGGCGCCGCGGCTATAGCTTCGTTCCTCCCCGAGGGCTTCGAGGAGAAGGCGCTGCAGAAAATGAAGGCGGATCTCGACGCGTTCATTGCCGCCAACGTTCCGTCCGGAAACGCCGTGGCACATGTCGGTCATGGCCACGTCTCCGAACAGGTCCTCGATCACGCCAAGCGCCTGAACGCCAACGTCATCGTGATGGCGTCCCACCCGCCCGACGAGTTGATGACCTGGCTGGTGGGTAGCCAGGCGGACAAGGTGGTCCGGCACAGCGACCGTCCAGTGCTTGTCGTCAGGTAAAGGCGATATGCGGCGCAAGGGCATTGCGGGGGTCGACACAGTGTGCATCCGCTATATCGGATGCGGCTCACCTTTGGAGGCTTTGAGTAGATGACCCCTTTCGCGATCGCCGGCGTGCAGATGCATGTGGCAGCCCTTCACTCCAACGTGGAGGCTATGCGCCATAGGCTCGATATCCTGATGGCGCGCTTCCCATGGACCCAGATGGTCCTGTTCTCGGAACTGGCGCCGTTCGGTCCGCTCGACAGGTTTGCGCAGCCTTTCCCGAATGACGCTCTGCAGCAGTTCCAGGAAGACGCGCGGCGCTACAAAGTGTGGCTGATTCCCGGTTCGATGTTCGAGAAGCAGGAGGACGGGCGCATCTTCAACACGTCGGTGGTGATCAACCCCGATGGCGATATCGTCGCCAAGTATTCCAAGATGTTTCCGTTCCGGCCCTATGAAAGCGGGATTTCTGCGGGCACCGAGTTCTGCGTCTTCGACGTGCCGGACGTTGGGCGGTTCGGCCTTTCGATCTGCTACGACATCTGGTTCCCCGAAACCACGCGCCAGTTGACCAGCCAGGGTGTCGAGGTTCTGCTGCACCCGGTCCTGACCGGGACGACCGACCGCGACGCCGAATTGGCCATCGCACGTGCTACGGCAGCCCAGTTCCAGTGCTACGTCTTCGACGTGAACGGGCTCGCCGCCGGTGGCGTCGGCCGCTCCCTTGTCGTGGATCCCTCGGCCACCGTGCTGCACCAGTCGGCAGGGCAAGAGGACATGTTCCCGATCGAGGTCGATCTCGATCAGGTACGCCGCCAGCGGGAGACCGGTCTCAAGGGTCTGGGACAGGTCCTGAAAAGCTTCCGGGATCGGGATGTCGACTTCTCGGTCTATGACCGGTCCAGCGGCGCGGACGCGTATCTGAAAACCCTGGGGCCACTCGAGACGCCAATGAAAGGGTCGGCGCGGGGGCTTGGGGCATTCGATCCGCGAACCGCGCTCGGCTACACCGAGCAGCCGGACATCCCGGCAAAAAACTTCTCCGTGTTCCACGGCAAAACAGGATCCGACTGACGCGCGGGCGCCGTACGGATCCAACGATCAGAGGAGGCGAACGTGAACGTGCGGTCCACAGAGGGAAACCTCCCGTCCATCAGGGATTACTACAGCGCGACCCAATTGCGTGCAGATCGCTGGAGCGCACTACGCGAGGCGGCTGAAGGGCTTCATCGACATGGCTCCCAGGGCCGGCAGGGCAAGAAACTGCTGGCCTCGGCCGAGTCGCTCTTCGAGGCGCTTTCGCCGATCGAAAGCTACTGGGCCTTCCCCGGTGCGCATGCATTCGAGAATCTGCGCAGGCTTCTGCAAAACGGGAATATCGAGGATCTGTCGGTATCGGTTCGACGGATCGCGCGTGCCCTGACCTCCGGTGCATATCGGCGCCGAACGATTCCGCTGTCCTCGGACGAAATGGACAACGAGGACTATGAAGACGAAGCCTCGCTTGCGCCTGACGCTCGTGCACTCGGAAGGCCGTACTTCGAGGTGCTGATCGTTGATGAAGTGAACGAGCATCAGGAGCGTTTCCTGCGGCACTCGCTTCAGCGCATGCGGCGGCCGGAGGACCCCTTCATCTACGAAGCCGTCGTGGTTCCGTCGCTCGAGGATGCGCTGATCGGCGTTCTCTTCAACCACAACGTTCAGGCCGTCGTCGTCAGGCCTGGCTTGACGCTGAAGTCCCGAAACGACCTGCCGATCCTTAGCCAGTATCTGAACCGTGTGAACGAGGACGAAGAGGTCGACGCGATCGAACCGGCCGAATACGGCCCTGAAACCTGCCGCCTGATCGCCAAGATCCGTCCCGAGCTGGACGCCTATCTCGTGACGGACCGCTCGGCCGAGGATATCGCCGGGCTGGATCTCGGCCTCTGTCGCCGCGTCTTCTACAATCAGGAAGACTTTCTGGAGCTTCACCTCAATATCCTTCGGGGTGTGAACCGGCGGTTCAAGACCCCGTTTTTCACCGCGCTGAAAGAGTATTCCCGCCAGCCGACCGGCGTCTTCCACGCCATGCCGATCTCGCGCGGGAAGTCGATAAGCCGGTCTCACTGGATCCAGGATATGGGCGCGTTCTACGGGCCCAACATCTTCCTGGCAGAGACTTCGGCAACGTCCGGCGGTCTCGACAGCCTTCTGGAGCCGCGTGGCCCGATCAAGGAGGCGCAGGACATGGCGGCCCGGGCCTTCGGCTCGAAGCACACGTTCTTCGCCACCAACGGTACGTCGACCTGCAACAAGATCGTCGTTCAGGCGCTGGTGCGGCCGGGGGATATCGTGCTGGTCGACCGGGACTGCCACAAGTCGCATCACTACGGAATGGTGCTCGCGGGGGCCAATGTCGTCTACATGGACAGCTATCCGCTGCATCAATATTCGATGTACGGCGCTGTCCCGACGCGGGAGATCAAGCACCATCTCCTGAAGCTCAAGGCAGCGGGCAAACTTGATCGCGTCCGCATGGTGCTCCTGACGAATTGCACGTTCGACGGGCTGGTCTACAACGTGCAGCGAGTCATGGAGGAATGCCTCGCCATCAAGAAGGACCTCGTCTTTCTTTGGGACGAGGCCTGGTTCGGCTTCGCGCGTTTCGGGCCGACCTATCGGCAGCGCACCGCGATGGGCGTGGCGAACCATTTGCGCGAGACGCTGCGCTCTCCGGAGGCGGCGGCGGCATGGGAGGCACAGCAGAAGGAGTTGGACGGCGCCGACGAGGAAACGCTTCTCAACACCCGCCTCGTGCCGCCTCCAGATGCCCGCGTTCGGGCTTACGCGACCCAATCCACGCACAAGACGCTGACGTCGCTCCGTCAGGGCTCGATGATTCATGTGAACGACCAGGACTTCAAAGGAGAGGTCGAGCAGGCGTTTCACGAAGCCTACATGACCCACACCTCGACCTCGCCGAACTACCAGATCATCGCCTCGCTCGACGTGGGGCGGCGTCAGGTCGAACTGGAGGGGTTCGAGTTCGTTCAGCGCCAGGTCGAAAGCGCCATGGCCATCCGCCGCGCCGTCGCCACGCATCCGCTCTTACAGAAATATTTCAAGGTGCTGACCTCCGGGGACATGATTCCCGAGGAGCATCGGCAGAGTGGAATAGAGTCCTACTACGACCCCAAGGAAGGCTGGATTGACAAGTGGAAGACCTGGGGAGAGGACGAGTTCGTTCTCGACCCGACCCGGATCACGCTTGCCGTGGGCGGCACCGGTTGGGACGGCGACACGTTCAAGACGAAGATCCTGATGGACAAGTACGGGATCCAGATCAACAAGACCTCGCGCAACACCGTTCTCTTCATGACGAACATCGGCACCACCCGTTCGTCGGTCGCCTACCTGATCGAGGTGCTGGTGGAGATTGCGAACGAGCTGGACGATCTTCTGGACGACGCCTCGAAGATGGAGCGCCGGTCGTTTGAGAACCGAGTGGCCGCACTCGTCGAACACCTGCCACCGCTGCCGGATTTCAGCCACTTCCACGACGCGTTCCGTGCAGAGGGCGACACGCCCGAGGGGGACATAAGAAGCGCCTTCTTCCTCGCCTATGACGAAGAGAAATGCGACTACCTCGATCTGGATGACAAGCTGATGCAACGGCTGGAGAAGGGCGAAGAACTGGTCTCGGCCAGCTTCATCATTCCCTATCCTCCGGGCTTTCCCATTCTCGTACCAGGCCAGGTGATCAGCCCCGAGATCCTGTCGTTCATGCGTGCGCTCGACGTGAGCGAGATTCATGGCTACCGGGCAGACCTCGGTCTGCGGGTTTTCACGAAAGAAGCGCTCAAGGCGCTGACCAACGATAGATCCTGAAGGGAGAGAGACAGCAGATGCCCAAGAAAACCTTGAAGAACATCTCCGAAATCCGTCGCTACTTCCACACGAACAACGACCCGATCTATTTCGTGTCAGCGACGAATTTCAACCTGCTCGGTCTCGATGAATGGGTCAAGAACTTCAAATACATATGCTACATGGACTGCTTCGATGGGCAGCATCCGAACGTTCTGGTCCCGCAGGAATTGCCACACGACGAGTTCCAGTCGATCGAGGACATCAACAACTATCTGCTGTCTCACAAGGACGTGCATGACTACGTGAAGTCCCGCGGTGGCAAGCCGAAGTTCGTCTTCCTGATGTTCGACGAAAAGACAGAGAAGCTTGCCAAGGAACTGGGCGGCGAGGTCTGGTTTCCCAAGGCCAAGCTGCGCACCGCGATGGACAACAAGATCGAGACGGTGCGAGTCGGCAATAAGGCGGGTGTGCCCTCCGTGCCGAACACGCTTTCCGAGGTGAAGGACTATGCCCATCTTCAGGAACTGACGAAGAAGGCCGGAATCGGTGACGATCTGGTGCTTCAATCCGCTTTCGGGGACTCGGGCCACACCACGTTCTTCATCAAGTCCGAGGCCGATTTCCGCAAGCACGAGCACGAGATCGTGGGACAGGGCGAAATCAAGATCATGAAGCGCATCGACTGCCGCGGCTCGGCGATCGAGGCCTGTGCGACATCGCAGGGCACCATCGTCGGACCATTGATGACGGAACTGGTCGGCTTCAAGGAACTGACGCCCTATCGGGGCGGCTGGTGCGGCAACGAGATCTTCCCGACCGCGTTCTCTCCCAAGCAGCGCCAGAAGGCGCGTGAGTTGACGTTCAAATTCGGCGAGCAGCTGCGCAAGGAAGGGTATCGCGGCTACTTCGAGCTCGACTTCCTGATCGACAAGAAGAACGACGACATTTGGCTGGGTGAGTTGAACCCGCGCATCACCGGCGCGTCCTCGATGACCAACCACGCCGCATTCGCGCACGCCGATGCGCCCCTGTTCCTGTTCCACTTGCTCGAATTCTCGAAGAAGCCCTTCGAGCTGGATGTCGATGAACTGAATGCCCGATGGGCGGACCCGGACATGATCGACAGCTGGTCTCAGATGGTGATCAAGCACACCGAGGACAACGTCGATATCATCACGTCGGCGCCGCGGTCCGGCATCTACCGGATGCTTCCGGACGGCGAGGTGGTGTTCGACCGGTTCGACTATCACCGCCGCGCCGTGGAATCCGAAGACGAAGCCTTCTTCCTGCGGATCGCGAACGCGGGAGACTATCGCTACGAGGGCGCCGATCTCGGTATTTTGGTAACCCGTGGCCGCTCGATGACGAAGAACTTCCAGTTGACCGAGAAATCGAAGCGCTGGATCGCGGGCATCAAGGCGTCCTACTCGGCCCGGCCGCTACCCACCGCGCAGGCTTTGCAGGATCCCGCCTTCAAGATTATGTAGCGGGCATGGCCCTTACATTCAGAGCGATTTCCGAGGACACGCCTGGACCGAAATGGTCCAGGCTGTTTTCACAATACCGCGACGCCTACCTGAGATGGTGGGGGCGTGAAGGCTTGAGCGGCCGCCCGACCTATGTCGAATGCCGCCGCGCGCTTTCGACCCACATGCCAGAGCTGCTTCCGATCTACGAAAGGCTTTGCGAGCTTGCGGGCGGTGGCGACGCCGAGTCCCGGTTTCTCAGCTTCTACACTCCGCCCGCTTATCTGACCGGATGCAGCCAGGCGGTGTGGTCCGGAGACGAGCCCCTTCTGGTCAGAAACTACGACTACGATCCTCACGCCGTCGACGCGATCCTTCTGAAGACCGCATGGGACGGCCGACGGGTCATGGGCATGTCGGACGGGCTGTTCGGGCTCGTGGACGGGATGAACGATGAAGGCCTGGTCACCTCGCTGACCTTCGGTGGACGACAGGTCACCGGCGAAGGGTTTGGTGTGCCGCTGATCCTGCGGTACATCCTCCAAACGTGCTCCACGACGCAAGAGGCGGGGGAGGTGCTTCGCCGGGTTCCTTGCCACATGAGCTACAACGTGACGGTGCTCGATCGCGATCGAAACTACCTTACGGCGTTCCTGGCGCCGGACCGCGCCGCCCTGATCACGCACGCCGCCGTGGCGACGAACCACCAGGAGAAGGTCGAGTGGAAAAGCCATGCGAGGTTTACCGCGACCGTAGAGCGCGAGCGGTTTCTGCTGCAGCGTCTGACCCTGCACCCCGAAACCCCGGAGAAGTTCGTGAGTTCGTTCCTGAGGCCCCCGTTGTACTCGCTCGCGTTCAACCACGGTTTCGGAACACTCTACACATCGGCCTACCAGCCGAGAAAAAATGAGATCGAGTTGCTCTGGCCCGGTCAGCGCTGGGTGCAGTCTTTCGGCTCGTTCATCGAAGACAGCATGACCGTGTCTTATCCGGATGGGTCTCTGGCCTATTCGTGACGAAAAACGTCAGCGGTCAGAAAGTTTGAACACGAAGGCCGGACTTTTGACAACGACGCTGCCCCATGTTGGTTTCTGGTACCTGCCTAGGTATTCAGGACGCTGCGAAAGCGGCGACGCTGACCTCCGAAATGCGGTCTTTTTATGGATCATCTTCTCCAGCCTCGAGGAGGATAGTGGGAGATTGCGAAAAATCGCAGCATGGCGCGCGTGCATTCACGGTTGAGTTGCAGCTGTCCGCCACCAGAGCCCTAGCTGCGTCCGGCTTCGAAGTACGGAACCGCTTTGATCCGCCGTTTGTAGCGACACGGATCATCCAAGTAGTCACCAAAAAAGATCGGGGCTGTCCCTTTGGGTTGGGAAGTTGACGCACCCAGGTGAAGCCTGGCTTCTCTTCGACTAGAGCGCGCCGTGAGCGTGTTTATGTGCTGGATTGCCGGTTGTTCGAAATCGAGACTTTCTGGCAGTGACCATGTATCAGTTTGCTATTTCTATGGGCGTACCATCAGCCCTACGGCGTGTTCGCAATGATCCAGGGTACCGCTTCCGCCAGCAATCGGGTGGTCGCTCGGTCGAAGGCGATGGCTATGGCATCGACTTCGGTCGATGTGGCGGCGGCGGTCGCGGTCAGGGTTCGCGTGGCCACGACGCGTGCGTCGTTTTCGCGGACAAGTCGGAAGCTCATGCGGATCCGGACGGTTGCTTGCCCTGCCTCACCAGTCGTTTCTGCTTGGAAGTCCGTGAGTTCGCTGAGGACCGTGTAGTCGGCGAGGGTCCCCACCGGGCGCCTGCCGACAGAGGAGAAGGATCCGGTCTCTGTGAGGCTTCGGACCATGAGGGTCTGCAGCATGATGGGTGCGGTATCCGCCCAGCGAACGCCGGGGAGGTACTGTGCCTGCAGGGGAGCGGGGCGGACCATGATCCGCTCGGTCGCCAGTGCGCCGCTGGCGGCGGGTTCCTCGACGACCAGTTCCACGTTCCGGCGCACGCCCGATGGACGCACGGCCGGTGTGGTCAGCTCGTAGACCTCGAGCGGTTTCGATGCTTCGTCGAGAGCCGAAAGCGCAGAGCATCCCGAGAGGGCGGTCAGGAGCAATAGGCAGAGGCCCTGCCGCTGGATTGTGGCAATCATCGTCTGTACTCCGGTGCCCGTGGGTCGAGGAAGAAGCGGCTTGGGTCACGGCGAATCTGCTCGAAGAGCGTGTCGAGATTGTCGATCAGTGCCCGGGTTTCCGCGGCAAGGCGGCCGTATTGCGGCAGGGCCGTGGTGGCGAATTCGCGAACGGCCGGGGCGCTCTGATCGACGGCACCCTCGATCTGGGCGAATGCCGCCTCTGCGGACCGGCTTGCCGCGCGGAGCTCGTCGGCCACGCCCGGGATTTCCTCGGCGACCTTTCCCACGGCGGTTTCGAGTTCGGCAAGGGTCGAGCGCAGCCTCTGGGCGATCTCGGCCACCTCTTCGTTCATGATGCGGTCTGCACCCTGGAATGCCGTCTCTGCCGCCAGAAGCGCGCGATCTCCGGTCTCAAGCGCCGCGTTGATGGCCGACAGCGTATCATTGGCGTTGGTGAAGGTGCCGCGCACGCTCTCCAACGTTTCGGTCGCCGTCAGGGTCAGGCCATCCAGTCTGCCGGAGGCACCCGATAGGTCCGCGCCGACCCGTTCTGCCACGGTGGCAGCGGTTTCAGTCGCCGTGCGGATGTCCGCGAAGATCGTGGGAAGGTCGGTTTGCGCGGTCTCCGCCACCAATTCGATGACCGAGGTGGCGCTGGCGGTGGCGGCGCGAAGTTCGGTGACAAGCGGTTCAGCGCCCTCGGCGATCAGCCCGTCGAACCTGCGCGCCGCGGCGTCCACGCTTGCGAGCGTCACGTCTATACGCGTGATCAGTGTATTCGTCGCGGCCAGTGTTTCGCGGGCTTCTCTGAGCCGCTCCGTCGCAGTCTCGCCGGTCTCGGAATAGGTTGCCATCAGCTCGCCCGCCGACGTGGTCAGGGTGGCGAAGCGCGCCTCAAGTTCGGCCACGGATCGGTTGATCTGGGACGTCGCGGGGCCAAGCTCTGAGGTTATGTAGCGATCCGCCGTCGCGATGGTCGTTTCCGCCTGCACCAACGCGTCGGAGCCCTGCGCCAGCACTTTGCGGGCGTCGTCGGAGAGCGCGTCGATCGATGCCAGCGTGGTCTCAATCGCCGTCATGACGCCCGTCGCGTCCTTGGTAAGGGCGTCGAGCGTCGTGTTGAAGCGGTCGATCTCCTCCGCGAAACTCGTAACCGTGCCGCTGACGGTGGAGAAGTCTTCGAGCGCTTTGGCAAAGGATTCCGACGACTGCTCGACATTCTCGAGGATGTTCTGCACCCGCACCTGGTTCTCGCCGCCGATCAGTTGACGCAGTTGCCGGACGACCTCCAGCGTTTCCGATAGGATCTCGGGTGCGTCCTCGGACAGGGATTGCAGCACGGATTGCCCGGCGTCGATCATGGGAATGTCATCCTGCGACACCTCGGCCAGAAGCGGTGCCGTCGGGGTGCCGGCGGAGATGCCGACGTAGGATACCCCGGTCACGCCTTGCGCTTCGATAGTGGCGACGCTGTCGGTGCGGACCGGCGTCTCCGAGTCGATCTCGATCCGGATCCGCACGCGCCCATCGTTATTCGGCGACAGTCGCACATCGACGACTTGCCCCACCTGAAGTCCCGCGAACCGCACACCGGACGCATCGCTGAGCCCCGAGACCGTGGAAAAATCCACGTCGTAGTAGGCGAACTGGCGATCGAACTGGATGTTCGCGAACCAGAGGAAGAAGCCGAGTATTCCCAGAAAGCCCGCGAGGGCGAAGGCGCCGATCAGGATGTAGTTGGCACGTGTCTCCATGCTCAAAGATCTCCGGAGGCCGTGCCTGGGGTCGGCGCATCGAACGCCGCGCGGGCGCGCGGGCCGTGAAAGTAGTCGCGGACCCAAGGATGATCGACCTTGCGCATATCCTCAAGTGTCCCGGTAACCAGCACCTCGCGTTCAGCGAGCACCGCGATGCGGTCGCATGTCGCATAAAGCGTGTCGAGGTCGTGGGTGACGAGAAAGACCGTGAGCCCCAGAGACCGGCTCAGGTTGCGGATCAGGGTGTCGAAAGCGGCGGCGCCAATCGGGTCGAGCCCGGCCGTTGGCTCGTCAAGGAACACGATTTCGGGGTCGAGCGCGAGGGCCCGCGCAAGACCGGCACGCTTGCGCATCCCCCCCGACAGTTCGGAGGGATACTTGTCACCCGCAAGATAGGGCAGGCCGACCATCGAGATCTTCAGGTCCGCCAAATGGCGCCGGATGGCGGGCGGCAGTCCCGGGACGGTGCGCATCGGGACCTCGACGTTCTCCCGCAGAGTCAGCGAGGAGAACAGCGCACCATCCTGGAACATGACTCCCCAGCGTTCATCGAGGGTTTCTCGCGTCGCCTTCTTGCCGGAGAGGACATCGACACCGAAGACCTCGATCGAGCCTGCCGCCGGCTTCTGCAACCCGACGATCGTGCGTAGCAGGACCGATTTCCCGGTGCCGGAGCCGCCGACCACGCCAAGCACCTCGCCGCGGTAGACGTCGAGGTCGAGATCCTCGTGCACCACGTGGGTGCCGAACTGGGTTCTCAGGCCCCGCACCCGGACCACCGCTTCGCGTCGTCCGGTTTCGGTCATAGGCCGACCTGCGCGAAGAAGATCGAAAACAGCGCGTCCGCGATGATCACCGCGAAGATCGCGGTAACCACCGCGTTCGAGGTCATCCGCCCGAGCGACTCGGCGTTGCTTTTGACCTGCATCCCGGCGTGACAGCCGACGACGCCGATGATGAGCGCGAAGACCGGCGCCTTCACCAGCCCGACGAAGACATGCGAGACGTCGGTGCCCTCGATCAGGCGGGTCCGGAACATCGACGGCGATATCCCGAGATCGATCCAGGCCATGAGCGCCCCGCCGAAGAGGCCCATAACGTTGGCGATCAACCCGAGGATCGGCAGCATCAGCAACAGGGCCAGAATGCGCGGCAGGAAAAGGATGGTCGCCGGGTCGAGCCCCAGCGTACGCATGGCATCGATTTCCTCGCGCATCTTCATCGAGCCGATCGCGGCGGTGAAGGCCGAGGCTGTCCGGCCTGCGACGATGATCGCGGTCAGCAGGATGCCAAGCTCGCGCAAGACCGAGATCGCGATCAGGTCCACTACGAAGACCTCGGCACCGAACTGCTGAAGTTGCGTCGCGCCCTGGAAGGCGAGCACGACGCCGATCAGGAACGCCATCAGTGCCACGATGGGAACGGCGCGCAAGCCGACATCTTCGGCATGGACGACGAGAGAGGTGAAGCGGAATTCGCTCGGATGCAGCACGACACGCCCGAGACGGGCGAAGAACAGCCCAAGATAGCCGGTCAGATCGAGCAGGAAGCCCATGCCGCCCGCCACGGCCCGGCCTGTCTTTTCGAGGAGTGCCGCGAGGCCGCGGCTTTCCCGGGGCGGTTCTTCCGGCACCGGCATCGCCTCTCGGACGTTGTCCAGCAGCAGTGCGGATTCTGCGCTCATGTTGCGGACCACGAGCGCGCCTCCGCTGGCCGAGATCTTCTTTTCGAGGTCCGAGATCAGCCAGGCGCCGGCGGTATCCATACGGTCTACAGCACTCAGGTCGACAACCAGCCCGTCGGTTGCCGCGAAGGTTTCGAGCTGCTTGCGGGCTTTGGTCACGGTACGGATCGAAAGCTCACCAGCCAGTCGCACGATGTCTTCACCGCTTGCCTCCAGGCGATCGTGATCGATCCGTATGTCCTGACTCATTCCCTGCCTGTCCTGCTATGTCAGGTGCAGCGCACCCCGCGGGCATGTTTGCATACCGCCAGACGCATGACAGCAAAGAAAAATCTGCCGGATTGACGCGCCCATTCACCGCAGCTTGCAAGGCCACGAGAATCTTCACCTCGTCGCCGCGTGAGGCGGCGCAGGCCAGCCATGGCTGCCAAAACCTTGATCTATCTCATGGTGGACCGACCGCATTCCGGGGAACGCTTGCTCCGGGAGGAATTGCAGATGACGTGGGAGACAATCACGAAATCTGCCGGGGAGCGGGATTTCGCGGTTCTTGGCGATCCTGAAACGGCATGCCTGGATTTCACTTGGGACGACGCCCGGGCGATGCTCGACGGGTTGCCTGGAGGTGGGCTCAACATCGCCTACGAGGCGCTTGACCGGCACGTTCTACACGGCGAAGGCGAACGGATCGCGATGCGCTGGTTCGGCAAGAACGGCGAGGTAAAGGATTTCACCTATGCCGACCTGACGGCCCAGACCGCGCGTTTCTCCAACTTGCTGCTGGCGAACGGGCTTGAGCGCGGCGACAGGGTCTATTCGCTGATGGGGCGCAGGCCGGAACTGTTCATCGCGGCACTCGGCACGCTGAAAGCAGGGCTGGTGTTCTCGCCGCTGTTTTCCGCCTTCGGACCCGAGCCGATCCGGACCCGCATGGAGATCGGCGAGGCGAATGCCGTCGTGACGACCGAAGCGATTTATCGCCGGAAGATCGCTGCCTGGCGACACGAGATACCCTCGTTGAAGACGGTCTTTCTGGTGGATGTCGACGAGGCGCCGGAGGGGTGTGTGGCGCTCTCACCCTCCATGCAGGCCGCATCGCCGGACTTCGAAGTCGCGAACACCGATCCGGAGGATATGGCCCTGATCCATTTCACCTCCGGTACGACGGGACGCCCCAAGGGCGCGGTGCACGTACACAAGGCGGTTCATGCTCATGTTGCGACCGGCCGCTTCGCATTGAACATGCGGCCGGGCGCGATCTACTGGTGCACTGCGGATCCGGGGTGGGTGACGGGCACGTCCTACGGGATCATCGCGCCCTTGACCAATGGGGTGACCATGCTTGTGGACGAGGCGGAGTTCGACCTCGACCGATGGTACGAGACGCTGCAGCGCGAGCGCGTGGAGATCTGGTACACTGCGCCGACGGCAATCCGCATGATGATGCGCGCCGGAGCGGAGGCGGCGAGGGGATACGATTTCTCGGCTCTGAGCTTCCTCGCGAGTGTCGGGGAGCCGCTGAACCCCGAGGCCGTGGTTTGGAGCGCCGAGGTCTTCGGTCTGCCCTTCCACGACAACTGGTGGCAGACCGAAACCGGTGGGATCATGATCGCCAATCTCGCGGCGATGGACATCAAGCCCGGCTCCATGGGCAAGCCGCTGCCGGGGATAACTGCCGGCATTCTTGATACGTCGGGGGAGAGCCTGCGGGACTGCACGACCGGCGAGATCGGGGAACTCTCCCTGCGGCTAGGCTGGCCGTCGATGATGCGGGCCTATCTTCACGAGACCGCGCGGTACGAGAAGGTTTTCCGGGACGGCTGGTACCTGACGGGCGACCTCGCGATGCGCGATGCTGACGGGTATTTCTGGTTCGTGGGCCGCGCCGACGATCTGATCAAGTCGTCAGGCCATCTCATCGGCCCGTTCGAGGTGGAAAGCGCCCTTATCGAACATGACGCGGTTGCCGAGGCGGCGGTCATCGGACTGCCGGACGAGACCGCTGGCGAGGTGGTGAAGGCCTATGTCTCGTTGAACCACGGTTTCGAGCCTTCGGAGGACCTCGAACGGGAGATCCGCGGTCACGCCCGGAAGAAGCTGGGGCCGGCGGTCGCGCCGCGCGAAGTGGTGTTCCGCAGGACCCTGCCCAAGACCCGGTCCGGAAAGATCATGCGGCGACTGCTAAAGGCCCGGGAACTTGGCCTTCCGGAAGGTGACATCTCAACATTGGAGACCGACGAGTCATGAACATATCCGACAGGATCCGTCTGTCCCGTGAGCACGTGCTGGAGCTTCTGCACGCAATGGTTCGCGTGCGGAAGTTCGAAGACAAGTGCGCGGAACTCTACACACAGGAGAAGATCCGCGGCTTTCTGCATCTTTACGACGGAGAAGAAGCTATCGCCGCGGGCGTCATCCCGCTGCTGACTGGACGAGACAGCATCGTGGCGACCTATCGCGAGCACGGTCACGCCCTGATCCGCGGTGTGCCGATGAACCGGATCATGGCCGAGATGTACGGCAAGGCCACCGGGTGCTCTGGCGGGCGCGGCGGGTCGATGCACCTCTTCGACAGTGAAACGAACTTCCTCGGCGGCAACGCGATCGTCGGGGGCGGCCTTCCGTTGGCCGGAGGCGTCGCGCTGGCCGAACGGATGCGCGAGACTGGCGGCGTGTGCGCCTGCTTCTTCGGAGAGGGCGCGGTGGCCGAGGGCGAGTTCCACGAAACGATGAACCTTGCGCAGCTGTGGCAGGTTCCGGCTCTCTTCGTTTGCGAGAACAACGGCTACGCCATGGGAACGGCCCTTGCGCGGTCCGAGGCCGAGACCAGCATCCATCTCAAGGCGGCGGGCTATGGCATGACCTCCGAAGTGGTGGACGGGATGAACGTCGTCGCCGTCGGAGGGGCCGCGCGCCGGGCTCTTGCGGCGATACGGGAAGAGGCGCGCCCGTATTTCCTGGAATGCCGCACCTACCGGTTCCGGGCCCATTCGATGTTCGACGCCCAGCTTTATCGCGACAAGGCCGAAGTCGAGGAATGGCGGCTAAAGGGGCCCATCGTGCGCTTTCGGGATTGGGCGCTGGAGGCCGGACTGATCCACGATGCAGACCTGACCGAGCTCGAGAAGCAGATTGACGACGAGATCGCCGAGGCGGTTGCGTTCGCCGAAACGTCCGATTGGGAGCCGCTTTCCGACCTGGCCCGGCATGTGGTGGCGGAAACCCGTCCGGCCGCACCGGAGCCAACGGGTTCGAGCGGCGAGGGGACGGAAATGACCTATCGGGACGCGTGCCGTGAAGCGATCCGCGACGCGCTCAATCGCGATGAGCGGGTTTTTCTGATGGGCGAGGACGTCGGCGCCTATGGTGGCTGCTACGCTGTCTCTAAGGGACTTTTGCAGGAATTCGGTGATGCCCGGATCCGCGACACGCCGTTGTCGGAATCCGGGTTCACAGGCTTCGGTATCGGCGCCTCGATCGCCGGAATGCGACCGATCGTCGAGTTGATGACCGTTAATTTCAGCCTGCTCGCGCTCGATCAGATCATGAACACCGCCGCCACCATACGCCACATGTCGGGCGGACAGTTCGGCGTGCCTCTGGTGATCCGGATGGCCACCGGCGCGGGCAAGCAGTTGGCCGCGCAGCATTCGCATTCGCTTGAGGGCTGGTACGCGCATATCCCGGGGTTGCGGGTGCTGGCGCCGGCCACGCTCGAGGACGCGCGGGGGATGCTTTGGACCGCGCTGCAGGAGCCTGACCCGGTCCTGATCTTCGAGAACGTGATGCTCTACAACCGCAGCGGCAAGATCGACGCGGTGGCGGGACCGGTGGATATCGACAAGGCGGCGATCCGGCGGCCCGGCGGCGACCTGACCCTGATCACCTATGGCGGATCGCTTCACAAGACTTTGGAGGCTGCGGAGGAACTCGAACAGGGCGGCATAAGCGCCGAGGTCATCGACCTCAGGACGCTGCGGCCGCTGGACGAAGCGACGATCATGGCCTCGGTCGGCCGAACGCGTCGGGCGGTCGTGGTCGACGAGGGATGGCGGTCGGGGTCCCTGTCCGCGGAAATCGCGGCGCGGATCGGCGAGCGGATCTTCTACCGGCTGGATGCGCCGGTTGGGCGGGTCTGCGCCGAAGAGGTTCCGATCCCGTATCCGAAGCACCTGGAAGATGCCTCGATCCCGCAGGTTCCGGCCATCGTCGCGGCGTCCCGCGCCTTACTCGGCAAGGGGACGCCATGACCGTCTTCAGGATGCCTTCGCTGGGCGCGGACATGGAGGCGGGCAAGCTCGTCGAATGGCTCGTGGCGCCCGGCGACGCTGTCAAACGCGGTGACGTCGTGGCCGTGGTGGAAACCCAGAAAGGCGCGATCGAGATCGAGGTGTTCGAAGACGGTATAATCGAGAGGATTGACGCGGCGCTGGGCGAGATGCTGAAGGTCGGGGCGCCGCTGGCCGTCATTCGCCAGCCCGGCGAAACGGCTGGGAGCAAGCCGGAAAGGCCGGCTACCGACGCGGTTCCGGCCCCGGCTCCACAATCAACGCCCACGGAACCCTTGCACTTCGAAGTGCCCGAGGGGATCGCGGCCTCTCCCGCAGCGCGGGCCAGGGCGGCGGAACTGGGACTCGACCTGTCGACGGTATCGGGAAGCGGCCCGGACGGCGCGGTTGTTCTGGCCGATGTCGATGGAACCGGCATAAGAAAGTCCCGGGGAAAGCCGGGGCTCGATCTTGATGCAATGCGCTTGGCCATCGCCGCTGCGATGACCCGCTCGAAGCACGAGATCCCGCATTACTACCTGGAACATGAAATAGACCTGACACTGGCCGAGACGTGGCTGGGCGACAGGAATGGTGCGCGCCCGCCCGCCGAGCGCATCCTGATGGGGGCGTTGCTCGTGAAGGCCGTCGTGGATGCCGCCCGCAGCGTGCCGGGCCTCAATGGTCATTATCTGAACGAGGCGTTTTCGTCTTCCGCTACGGTGAACGCGGGGGTCGCCGTAGCACTGCGCGGCGGCGGGTTGATCGCGCCCGCAATCCTGGGCGCGGAGGCCCTGTCGCTCGGTCAGGTCATGGAGGAGATGCGTGATCTTGTTGGCCGCGCCCGAAGCGGGCGTCTGAAGAACTCCGAGATGACCCAGGGCACCATCACGATCTCCAGCCTCGGCGAGCGCGGCGTCGACGGTATGACGGGGGTGATCTACCCGCCGCAGGTAGCCCTGGTCGCCTTCGGAACCCCCCGGCAATCGCCGCGCGTCGTGTCTGGTGAGGTGATGCCCCGCCAATGTGTCCACGTCACGCTTGCCGCAGATCACCGGGTAAGTGATGGCCGCCGCGGTGCGAAATTCCTGACCGAACTGGACCGACGCCTGCAAGAACCGGAGGCCCTATGACAGAAGCTGAACTCAAGACCGCGTTCCTGGAAATCCTCATACAGATTGCCCCCGATCTCGACCCGGACGAGGTCGCGGGAAGCGATCATCTCCAGGACGACCTGGAACTGGACTCGATGGATGTGCTCAACCTGGTCGCCGCGCTCCACGCGCGGTTCGGCATCGACATTCCAGAGGCTGAATATGTCCGGATCGAAACGCCTGACAAGGCGGCGGCCTTTCTGTCGGAGCGGCTTGGTTGAGACATCTGGGCTTCAGGGGGGGCGCCGATGGAAGCGGCTTGCGGAAAGGCAATAGGGGCCGGACAGCGCATTCAGAGTTGGGCAACTCCGCAGCGTCACGGTGAAAGCGGCAATGGAAGATGAAGAGCCTCGCGCCGCACTGCGTCGACTGGGTGGAATGCCGGTGCAAGGTAGAGTTGACGCCGGTCAATGTGGAAATCCCCGACAAGCGGATAGGCTAGGGGTGTCATGGCCGAAACCAGATCTACCTTGTGGAGCGCCGAAATCCTGTCCGCCAACGGATGTTGTCGCGTGAAAATATGCAAGAAGCGCTGATCACCGCCGATGAGGCCCGAACGCTATTCGGCCTGCTGAGCGAGCGGGCGACACGGTCTCCGGATACTGTGGCCCTGTCGGAATACGACGAGACCAGGCGCAACTGGGTCGACTACTCCTGGAACGACATCCTGGGCCGCGCGAAGCGGATCGCGGCCGCCTTCGAGATGCGGGGGCTGACTTCGGGGGACCGGGTCGCGATCCTGCTGGGAAACCGCGTTGACTGGGTTTGCTACGACATGGCCGCGCACATGCTCGGGTTGCCGGTCGTGGCCTGCTATCTTGTCGACGCTCCGGCAGCCAGCGCGCACGTCCTTGCCGATGCGCAGCCTCGGATCCTGCTCATCGACACGCAGGCCCGGTGGAGCGCGATCGCGGCGACATCGGAGGATCTTGCCAGCATCGAAGAGGTCTGGATCCACAGAGGACAGGATGAGCCTGCGCCCGGCGTGCACGGATTTGGCGACGTGTTGGCGGAAGCCGCGGACGCGCCCGGGCATGTTCCCGAGGTTGATCCGGGGTCGATCGCCGCGCTGATCTATACCTCCGGCACGACCGGCAAGCCGAAGGGCGTGATGCTGACGCACCGGGCTATACTGAAGAACGCCGAGGCGGTCGGGCAGGTAGTCTCGCCGCTGCCCGACGATCGCTTCCTGTCGATCCTGCCACTTGCGCACGCGTTCGAGCGCGCGCTCGGTTACGTTCTGCCGTTCATGGCCGGTTCCAGTATCAGCTATGCACGCTCGATCCAGCGTCTCCGGCAGGATCTGGCGACGGTCCGGCCTTCGGTGATCATGGGGGTGCCGCGGTTCTACGAAACGATCGAGGCTTCGGCCCGGCGCGCTGCGGCCGGTAGTCCGCTCAAGCGGGCGCTTTTCGAGAAGACCGCGCAAATCGGCTGGAAGCGCTTCTCTGCGAAAGCCCACGGTGGAGCGGGGTTGTCGCTCTCGGAAACCCTGGCGTGGCCGATCCTGCAACGCCTGATCACCGGTAAGGTGGCGCAGGCGTTTGGCGGTCGGTTGCGCGTCGCAGTCTCTGGTGGGGCTGCGCTGGAGCCGGCGAAGGCGCGTGCACTGATCGGTCTCGGGGTCCCGCTAGTCGAGGGGTACGGCTTGACAGAGGCGGGCCCTGTCGTGACCGCTTCGACCCTGAAGCGCTATCTGCCCGGGCATGTCGGCTTCGCTCTGCCGGGTATCGACGTGAAGTTGTCGCGGGATCGCGAACTGATGATCCGCTCGCCGTCGCTGATGGCAGGCTATTGGCAAAACGAAATCGCGACGCAGGAAATTCTGGACGCTAGCGGCTGGCTCTCCTCGGGCGACCTGGCTGAGATCCGGGACGGGCGGATCCGGATCATAGGCCGAGCGAAGAACGTTCTTGTCCTGACGAACGGCGAAAACGTCAATCCAGAGCCGATCGAAGCGGCTCTGGACGCGGACCCGCTGTTCGATCAGGTCTGCGTGATAGGTGACGGCAAGGCCTGGCTTGCCGCGCTGATCGTCCTCAACCGGGAGAGTTGGAACGCTGCCACGGCCGAGGCGGGTATCAGCACGACTGACCCGAACACTGGTCCCGGCGGTTTGCTGATCAGCGAGCGGTTGAAAGAGTTGCTGAAGGAATATCCGCCGCACCAGACGGTGCGTGGATTCCATGCCGATTTCGGTGCTTGGACGGTCGAGCGCGGTTTGCTGACGCCCACTCTGAAGCCAAAACGTGCGCCTATCATGGCCGAGTACCAAGACCGGATAGACGCGCTTTACGGCCAGTTGCGGCAGGATTGAGGGACAGGCAGCACCTCTCGCACGCACTGCCAACGCTTTGCGCTCGATCAATGCAGCCTGCACGCAGCGGCGTACGCTGCCGGCATGGAACCGAAGACCAGATTTTCGGACCGTACCGACGCCGGGCGGCAGTTGGCGGCGAGGCTGGAGGCATTGGGTCTCGGCAACGCGGTAATCCATGCTTTGCCGCAAGGAGGGGGTCCGGTCGCCCATTCGGAAGAAGAGACGGTCGGACTGCTTCGGCGGAGTTGGAATGATTCAGCGGAAATGACCACATGGCCGGAAGAGTGGAATGAGCGGGGATCCCTACAAAGTCCTTGGTATCGCGAAAACAGCAAGCCAGGATGAGGTAAAGAAAGCCTACCGCAAGCTCGCGAAGAAGCTGCATCCGGATCTCCATCCCGGAGACAGCGGCAAACAGGCCGAGTTCCAGGCGGTCTCGGCGGCTTACGATCTTCTCGGCGATGCCGAGAAGCGCCGCCGCTTCGATGCAGGCGAGATAGACGCCAGCGGTCAGGAGCGATCCGAGCGCCAATACTATCACCAGTATGCGGATCAGGGTGCCGGACGCCGCTATGACCCGGATCAGAATATGGGCGATTACGGAGATTTCTCGGACCTGTTTTCGGACCTCTTCGGGCGGCGTGCTGGCGGAAGCGCCTACCGGCAGGAGTTTGACGCCCGGGGAGCGGATGCCCATTATCACCTGGACGTCGATTTCCTCGATGCGGCGCTCGGCACAAAGCGAACCGTGACGATGCCTGACGGAAACAGGATCGAGATCACGATTCCCCCCGGGTTGAACGACGGCCAGACGTTGCGCCTGCGTGGAAAGGGCGGTGCCGGGATGGGCGACGGACCCGCCGGCGACGCGCTGGTCAAGGTCACTGTTCGGCACCACCCGATCTTTACCCGCGACGGGAATGATATCGAGCTCGACCTGCCGATCACCTTCGATGAGGCCGTGCTCGGGGCCAAGGTTGAGGTGCCGACGATCTCGGGGACGGTTTCGATGACGATCCCGAAGGCCTCGTCCTCAGGCGACCGGCTGAGGTTGAAGGGGCGGGGTATCAAGCCCGCCAGAGGGGCGCCCGGAGATCAGTTCGTGCGCCTGAAGATCGTGCTTCCTGAAACGGTGGATGCCGAGATGGAGAACCTTGCGAAATCCTGGCGCGAGAAGGCCGCATTCGACCCAAGGCACAAGCTGCGGAGGAGGACATGACCTACGATGAACGCACGGTCGTCACGATCATCAGCCGCGTGAGCCTGCGCGAACTGCGGCTTTGGGTGCGCGAAGGCTGGGTGCGCCCTTCGCACGGTGAGGCCGGCCCGGTGTTCGATGAGGTGGATATCGCGCGGATCAGATTGCTGTGCGATCTGACGAAGGACATGGCCGTACCCTCGAACACGCTGCCCGTCGTGCTCAACCTGCTGGACAGCCTGCATCAGGCCCGTCGCGAGCTGAGATGCCTGTCTGAGGCGCTGGAGGAGCAGCCGGACGCCGTGCGTCGGTCCGTGGTCGACACGTACCGAAGATTGCAAGACGCGCGGGAAATCATAGCCAACGGCGACTAGCGGCGTGGGGACTCGACTGTCGCGAAACCTTGGGAGGAAACATGCACACGGACCTCGAAGCACGGCGACGCGTTCTCGTGCTCATCTACGAAAGATACACCGAAGCGGATCGCGCCTGGACAATCGCGTTGCAGGAAATGCGCGGCTGGTTCCCGCGATCCAGCCAACCCTACCGCAGTGCCATAGGTAACCCTGGCTCACCGATCCGCCGGCTCTACGAGCAACGCGCCCGCGCTCTGCAGCAGCTTGAAGTGGCGCGAATGGAATACGAGAGCATGAAGCGAAGGCTGTCCCGCGAAGGCACCCGAATCCCGATCCTCAGGATCACTGGGCGAAGCGGTTGAGGTCTGGCGGCAGGGCAGGGGGCGAGGATCTATGACCAACCAGGCCAATGGTTCGGATGGAGCGCCCGGCTCGAGTGGAAAACTGGACGCGCAGGACCCCGCGCGCTCCGCCCCCGAAGGGGAAGCCCGCCATGTCCCGTGGGAGGTCGAGGCCGGTCCGGGGCCGTTCGTGGGGCTTGCCCTCCACGCCGGCCACGAAATCCGTGACGGCTTGAGGAACGCCCTGGCGATCGACGATGAGGCCCGCCTTCGGGAAGAGGATCCATACACCGACGGGATCGCGGCGCTATGCGGGACGCGTGTGCGGACGTTTCGCTCCCGTTTCGAGGTCGACCTCAACCGCCCGGCGGACGAGTCGATCTGCGTGCAACCCGCCGATTGCTGGAACCTTCAGGTCTGGAAGCAGACCGGCGGCCTGACACAAACCATGTACCGCCGCTCCATCGAGGAGCATCGGCAATTCTACGCGATGCTGGGCGATCTGCTGGCGGAAGTCCGCGATCGCGATGGACGTTTCCTGGTCCTCGACTGCCATAGTTACAACCATAGGCGCTCCGGTCCCGACGCTCAGCCAGCCGATCCGCAAATGAACCCCGAAATCAACATCGGCACTGGCAGCATGGACCGGGAGCGGTGGGCGCCCGTGGTCGATGGCTTCATGTCGGCGCTTGCGAATGCGGACTACAGTGGGCGAAAGCTCGATGTGCGCGAGAACGTGAACTTCCGCGGGCGCTATCTGGCCGAATTCGTCCATACTCGGTTTCCTGAAAGTGGCTGCTGCATGGCCATCGAGGTCAAGAAGTTCTTCATGGACGAGTGGACCGGCGAACTCGACCGCGATGCGTTCTCGGCGCTTCTATCAGCCTTTCGCACCGCGCTCGAAGCGGTCGAAGACAAGCTGCGGAAGCCGGAATGATGGACACTGCGGGGCACCGGTTCGACGACGCGCTGTCCAGGATCAGATCGGCGTTGCATGCAGGCGAGGTCTGTCGCCACTTGCTGCCCGATGGGCTGGGCGAAATCTACATCGACCGCCTGCAGCCATTCCTCTGTGTTTACCGGCAACCGGCAGAGGGCGACGCGGGAACCGCGCAGCTGCTGCTTGGGCAGGCGTCTTACCTTCGGGGCGACGCATCTGAGGAAGCGCAGGAAGAACTGTTCGGCCTCGTCTCGGCGCTGACGAACCTTATGCTGGACGCTTATGGCGCCGCGCTGGTCCTGGAGTTGTGGAGCGCCCCCGAGCCGCCAAAATCTCCGGACGGCCCCCGCGCGTCGGCCAACCGGTATCGGATCGTGGCCGAAACGCATGGTGTGTCACGCCAGACAATCGAGGCGCTGGAGCATGCGCTTCTGGCTGCCGGAGCGTCCGAGCGAGCCGGGATCTCGGTCGAGTATCGCTCCCGCGCAGCTCCGCCCGGGCTTCGTCCGGTCCTGTCCCGCACCTTCGAAGACCGCGATGATGTCTACCTGCTGGGGCTCGAAGTGCCCGCGCATTATCGCGACGCGTACTCCGGCAAGGTGATCCCCGGCGCGCTGCGGCAGGTGACACGGCACCTGGGGCGCGCCTTGCGGCAGGCGTTCTACGCGTTTTCCCACGCTCACGCTCAATTCCAACCGGTGCATTTCCACGAGTTGGGGCCCAACGCGATGGCTCCCGAGGTAGAGGTGGTGGACCGGGGTTTCGCTTCGGTAGGCGATGCGTTCGATCTGCTGCTTCACGCCACGCCGGTAAACGCGGAAGCAGCCTACGCACGCTTCGTGGCGAGCGGCTACGACGCGGTTCCGGAGTTTCTTTACCGCCCGCTGACCGTCGATCCGGGCGCCCTTAAGCTTTCGCTCTACCAGGTTCCGCTCGAGGCGATCGAGGACCCGGCCCTGCATCACATATTCGCTGCTCAGCGCGACGAACTCGATCGGCAGATCACCATGCTCGGGGATCGTGGTACGCACCGGTTCCTGCTCGAAAGCCAGCAGGTTTTCGGCGGGGCGGATGCTGGTCTCAAGAAGATCGCGGCAAATATCCTCATGGCGGAGAGCGGCGAAACGAAGTCTGCGGGGCGGAAAAACTTCACCGCGGCCGAGTTTGCCCGCGAGGCCGAAAGCGAACTGGCGTATTATCGGAAGCATTGGCCCGGCTTGCCGGCGCGCGTCGAACTCCGCGACGACATCCCCGGCGTGATGGTCTCGAAAGGGCACTTGCTGGTGGGCCGTAACGCCCGGGTCCGCGAGGATCGGGTTGCACCGCTGTTGCACCACGAGATCGGAACGCATGTCCTGACCTACTACAACGGGCAAAGGCAGCCGCTTTCCCAGTTCCATACCGGAATGCCCGGATACGAGGAAACCCAGGAGGGGCTAGCCGTTCTGTCCGAATATCTCTGCGGCGGGCTGAGCGTCGGCCGCCTGCGGATGCTCGCCGGGCGCGTGCTTGCGGTCGATTGCGTCATCGCGGGCGCCGATTTCGTCGAGACCTACCGCGTTCTGACCCACCGCCATGGTTTCGGCGACCGGGATGCGTTCACCATCTCCATGCGCGTACATCGCGGCGGCGGTCTGACCAAGGACGTGGTTTACCTGCGCGGTCTGATCGAGCTTCTCGATCATCTGGCGCGGGGGCATCCGCTGGATGATCTGTTCCTGGGCAAGGTGACGCTGGAACACATGGAGATCGTCGAGGAACTGCGGTGGCGGCAGATCCTCGAGCCCGGTCCCCTGAGGCCCCGTTATCTGGATGCTCCCGATGCCAGGGATCGGCTTGAGGCTTTGCCCTCGGGCTCAGGCATTGCCGAACTGCTGGACGAGGTGTCGCGATGAGAATTGCATTCACGATCAATGATCTCGCGGCGGAGCATGCGGGCTACACCACCACCCAGCTTGCCCTGCGATCGCTGCGGCTGGGACACGAGGTCTGGTATGTCGAAGTGGGTAATTTCGCTCTGGGCCCGAACGATGGCTTGAGCGCCTGCGCGCGGCGGGTCGGCGGCGAAGGGATCAGCAGCCGGGAAAAGTTGATCTCGATCCTGCACAACGTGCGAGAGGAACAGCTGGATCTGGCCGGGCTGGACGTTCTGTTCCTGCGCAACGATCCCGCCGCAGACGCGTTGAATAGGCCCTGGGCGCAACTGGCTGGGGTCAATTTCGGTCGTCTTGCGCAACAGGCCGGTGTTCTCGTGGTGAACAATCCAGACGGATTGTACCGTGCCGTCAACAAGCTCTACCTTCAGCTGTTCCCGCAGGAAATCCGGCCGCGAACGCTGATCAGCCGCCAATTCGACGCTGTGCGCAACTTTATGGAAGAGGTCGGGGGCATGGCGGTGGTCAAGCCGCTGCGGGGCTCGGGTGGTCACAACGTTTTCCTTATCCGCCAGGAGGATCACTTTAACCTCCGCCAGATCTTCGATGCCATCTGCCGCGAAGGTTACCTGATTGCGCAGGAGTATATTCCCGCGTCGGTCGAAGGTGATACGCGGCTTTTCCTGCTGAACGGCGAAATCATCGAGGTCGACGGCAGGGTCGCCGCGGTCCGACGGGTTCCCGCCGGGGGGGATCTGCGCAGCAATCTCACCGCCGGGGGGCATGCGCAGGAAGCGGTGATGACTGAGCGTTACCGGGAAATCGCGGAACTGGCACGCCCGCAATTGCAGGCGGATGACATGTTCTTCGTCGGGCTCGACCTGATTGGCGAACATCTCGTGGAGATCAACGTGTTCTCGCCCGGCGCGCTCATCGCGGCGGAACACATGGCGGGCGTCGATTTCTCGACATCGATCATCAAGGCGCTGGAGCGGCGTGTGGCGCGGCGTCGGAGCTGACCGCTCGCGGCGCTTCCTAGTTACGCAGTTCGTGAGGCGAGCTGGCTTTTCAGCGCGTTCAGGATTCGGCGATATGGGCCGCGATGGCGGTTGCGCGTCAGAATCGCGGCATAGACAGGCTGGGCGATCCGCGGGGCCTCCGCGACACGTCGGGCTAGTCCGGCCCGTTCAAGCTCCAGCGCGGTTTCGCGAAGGACATACGCACTCCCTCCGAGGGCTGTCAGCAGTCCCCTGACCACTGCATTCTGCCCGCTCGAGACCAGTCCCCCCGACAGGGACGGGAGCAACGCGGAATGGGTCGCCGAGAAGGCCGGCGAGTAGTTCGCGAGGATGTAGGCTTCCGGCCCTACCTCCGCGAGGGTTTCGGCGTCGCACGAAACCATGAGATAGCTGACTTCCCCGAGGGTCTCGAAGTAGAGATCCGGATGTGGACGCGGGCTGTAGTGGATCGCGGCGTCGAGTTGGCCGTTCATCACGTCGGCGCACATCTGTGTGGAATAGTCTGCCTCAACGTAGAGCGCGGTTTCCGGCACGGCGCTTTGCAGGGCGGCCACCCAATTCGCCACCCGATCCCCAAGCAGGTCGTGCTGAATCCCGATCCGCATCACCAGGGCGGAATTGCCGGTGCCTTGTACGGCCTGACCAGCCGCGGTCCAGTTCAGTCGGATCGCGCGGGCATGGGGTTCGAATCGCAGCCCCTCCGTCGTCGGTTCAGTTCCGGCTCGGCTCCGTTCCAACAACCGGCAGTTCAGAACCCTCTCCAGCGCGCGGATCCTGCCCGAGACGGTGGATTGCGTGACCCCGAGGCGGATTGCTGTCTGGTTGAAACTGCGCGTCTCGCAGAGGTCCAGAAATGTGTCGATCAGCTCGATGTTCATGGTGCGCCACTAATCGTTATTTCCGATCAAAACACATGCGCCAACCGAATTGAACCCTTCGTGCGCCGGGAGGATACTTCAATCAGGTGGCACGGAGGATCCTGTGGCGGAACTGCCCGGACAGGCACGCGTGGTGATCATCGGCGGCGGGGTGGTCGGGGTCTCGTCGCTCTATCACCTTGCAAAGGCGGGTTGGACCGACTGCGTCCTGCTGGAAAAGAACGAACTGACCGCCGGATCGACCTGGCATGCGGCGGGCAACGTCCCGACGTTCTCGACGTCCTGGTCGATCATGAACACGCAGCGCTATTCGACCAAGCTCTATCGCGGGCTCGGCGCCGCGGTCGACTACCCGATGAATTACCACGTCACCGGATCGATCCGGCTTGGGCATTCCGATCAGCGTATGCAGGAGTTCGCTCGTGCCAGGGGGATGGGGCTTCACCAGGGGATGGAGCTTGAGATCCTGTCTCCCGGCGAGATCCGCGAGAAATACCCGTTCATCGAAACTCACGATCTGAAAGGGGCCCTCTATGATCCCGCCGATGGTGATATCGATCCGGCGCAGCTGACCCAGGCGCTCGCCAAGGGCGCACGCGACATGGGCGCGACGATCGTGCGATTCTGTCCTGCAACCGGGGTGAGCCGAAAGGATGGCGAGTGGATCGTTCACACCAGCAGGGGCGATATTCGCTGCGAAATCGTGGTGAACGCGGCGGGCTACTACGCTCAGCGGGTGGGCGAATGGTTCAGGCCATACGGAGGCCGGACTGTTCCTATGATGGTCATGAGCCACCAGTACATGGTGTTCGACGAGGTCGAGGCGGTTCGTAGTTGGTCCGACGAGTTTGGCCACAAGCTGCCTTTGTTGCGGGACGTGGACACCTCGTACTACCTGAGGCAGGAGAAAACGGGCTTCAACCTCGGCCCTTACGAGCGACATTGCCGGGCGCATTGGGCGGCTCCGACAGACCCGATGCCGGAGGATTTCAGCTTTCAGCTCTATCCTGACGATCTCGACCGCTTGTCCTTCCAGATCGAGGACGCAATGGCCCGGGTGCCGGTGCTAGCCGAGGCCGGACTCTCGAAGGTCATTAACGGACCAATCCCCTACGCGCCCGACGGCAATCCACTGATCGGGCCGATGCCCGGTGTGCCCAACGCTTTCGAGGCCTGCGTGTTCACCTTCGGCATCGCCCAAGGCGGCGGCGCGGGCAAGGTACTGGCGGAATGGATCACGGAAGGCCGGACAGAGTGGGACATGTGGTCCTGCGATCCGCGACGCTTTACCGACTTCACCGATCATGACTACTGCATCGCCAAGGGGATGGAGGTCTACGGGCACGAATATGCCATGCACTTTCCGTGGCATCGCTGGCCAGCCGCGCCGGATCGGAAGGTTTCGCCGGTGCATGAGCGGGTGCGGGAACTTGGCGGGCAGATGGGCGTCTATGCAGGCTGGGAGCGGGCCAACTGGTTCGCGCGACCGGGCGACGATATTTCGGAGGAGAGTACGCAAACCTGGAATCGTGCGGGCCCGTGGGAGCCCCGCATCCGCGAAGAATGCGAAGCGGTTCGCGATGCGGTCGGCGTGCTCGACCTGCCGGGCTTTTCTCGTTTCCACCTGACCGGTGCAGGAGCGGGCGAGTGGCTGCTGGGCAAGATTTCCGGCGGGCTGCCGAAACCGGGGCGTCTGTCGCTTGCCTACTTTCCCGACGAGAGGGGCCGGATCGTCACCGAGATGTCGGTCGCCTGCAATGGCGAGGACGACTTCACGCTCATTACGGCTGCCACGGCGCAGTGGCACGATCTTGAGTGGCTGACGCGCGACTTGGCGCCGGGTGTGCTGTTGGTGGATCGCACGAAGGAGTTGTCCACGCTTATCGTCACCGGCCCCGAAGCGCGCGCGCTGTTCGAGGCCATCGGAAGCGAGGCTGACTTGCACCCGCCATGGCTCAGCCATCAGCGCGCGGTTGTCGCTAAGCAGGAATGCACGTTGGCCCGCGTATCCTTCGCGGGAGAGCTGGGTTGGGAAATACACGCGCCGACCGCTAGCGTTCCCGCAATCTACGAGGCCGTGCTCGGGGCGGGCGCCAGGCCCTTCGGCATGTTCGCCCTGAACAGCTTGCGGATCGAAAAGGCATACCGCGCATGGAAGGGCGATCTCTCGACGGATTACAGCCTGCTCGAAGGTGGGCTCGAGCGCTTTGTCCACTTCGGGAAACCGCAGGACTTTCCGGGAAAGGCCGCGCTTGCGGCTGAACGGCAAAGAGGGGTGACCAAACGCTTCGTATCTCTTCTGGTCGACGCCGGTCCTGCGGACGCGCCGTACATGTCCACGCTCTGGCACCGCGGCGAGGTGGTGGGTGAAACGACCTCGGGCGCATGGGGCTACCGCGTCGGTGCTTCGATAGCGCTCGGGATGTTGAGGGCCGATCTCACTGCGCCGGGAACGGAAATAGAGGTCGACATCTATGGAGCGTGCTACCGCGCGGTGGTGCAGCCGGAGGGCCCATTGTGGGATCCCTCCAACGCGCGGCTGAAGGTGTGAGGGATGGCAACGCTAAGGGTGGGTGCCGGACGGCCCGCCGGGCGCCCCCGTGCCGCGCGCTCCGAGATCGAAGAGTTCGGTTTGGGGCGTTGGCCGCGCGAATGCCTGGGTCCTTAGTGCGGATGGAAACCTGAAGGGGGACGGATGTGAACGCCAAGATCGACCAGATCCCGCATACGCGTCGGAGCGGGGGACGCGCTGCACGGCATGCCTTGCGGACCGCACCTAGGACCGAGGACCGCCGCGCGGTTCGGCCCGGGCTTGTAGGCGGGCAGTACAACCCGCTGTCGGAGGTCGAGGTCGCGCGGATCCACGCAGCGGCGCTTGACGCGCTGGAACAGGTCGGCCTCAGCCAGGCACCTGCGTCAGGCGTGGAAGCCATGACGGCGGCTGGCGCGAGGCTTGGCGACGATGGCAGGCTGCGTTTCCCTCGTGCGCTGGTCGAAGACATGCTCGACAGGGCCGCCAAGGGTTTCCCGCTTTACGGCCGCGATCCGCAGCATCACCTGGATCTTTCGGGCACCCGGGTCCACTACGGCACTGCTGGCGCTGCGGTGAACATCGTAGATCCGTTCACCGGCGAATACCGGGCATCTACCGCCCAGGATCTCCACGACTCGGCCCGGTTGGCGCATCACCTCGACAACCTGCACTTTTTCCAGCGGACCATGGTCTGCTGTGACATCGCCGATCTCGTGGAATTGGACATCAATACGCTTTATGCCTCGGTCGCGGGCACGACCAAGCACGTCGGGACCTCGTTCTCGGATCCGGCGAGCGTCGCGCCTGGGATCGAACTCCTACACCTCATCGCCGGGTCCGAAGCCGCGTGGCGGGCCCTGCCGTTCGTGTCGCTCTCCAACTGCTTCGTCGTCCCGCCGATGAAGTTCGCGACCGAAAGCTGCCTGACCATGGAGGCCTGCATCCACGCCGGCATGCCGATCCTTCTGCTCTCGGCCGGTCAGGCTGGCGCCACCGCACCCGCGCCGATCGCGGCGGCCATCGTGCAGGCTGTGGCAGAGGTGTTGGCCGGTGTCGTCTACGTGAACGCGATCAGCCCAGGCCACCCGGCGGTCTTCGGAACCTGGCCCTTCGTTTCGGACCTGCGGACCGGGGCCATGTCCGGCGGTTCTGCCGAGCAAGCGCTGCTCTCAGCCGGTTGCGCGCAGATGCACCGGTTCTACGGCATTCCCGGCGGCGCTGCAGGGGGCATGAGCGACGCGAAGACGCCCGACATGCAGGCCGGCTGGGAACAGGGGATCACAAACGTGATGGCCGGGCTCGCGGGACTTAACATGGTCTACGAGTCTGTGGGCATGTATGCCTCGCTGCTGGGGTTTTCCCCCGAGGGCATGGTGCTCGGCAACGATCTGATCGGTCAGGCGCAGCGCTGCGTCCGCGGGATCGAGGTGACCGAGGACAGTCTCTCTATCGAGGTCATGAAGTCCGTCTGCCTCGGCGATGGGCCCGGGCACTATTTGGGCAGCGACCAGACGCTAAGGCTGATGGAGAGCGAGTATCTCTACCCCGAGATCGGCAACCGGATGTCTCACAAGGACTGGGCGGATGCCGGGCGCCCTGAGCTGCTCGCAACGGCGCGCGCAAAGGTGCGGCAGATCCTCGATGCAGCGCCTCGGCAGGTGTCGGAGGACATCGACCGCGCCGTCCGGGCACGTTTTCCGGTCAGGTTCGGTGCAGGTGGATGAGGGGGGCGTATGAAGGTCGGTTTCATAGGACTGGGAAGCGTAGGCGCCAAACTCGCGGGCAGTCTGCTGCGCAACGGGATCGAACTGACGGTGCACGACCTCGACACCGCGGCGGTCAAGGCTTTCGTCGACCGTGGCGCTTCGTCGGGCAAGGGGGCGGCCGAGGTGATGCGACGCTCAGACGTGGTGATCACCTCGCTGCCGTCCCCGGCCGCCTGCGACGCGGTGCTGATGGACGTGCTGCCCGAGATGAGACCAGGCAAGACCTGGGTCGAGATGTCCACCACGGACCCCGACGAGATGATACGTCATGGCGAGCTTGTCTCGGAAACTGGTGCGCACGTGGCGGAATGCCCGGTGTCCGGAGGTTGCCACAGGGCTGACACCGGAAACATCTCGATATTTGCAGGTGGAGAGCGGGCGGCGATCGAACACGTCATGCCGATTCTGCGCGTGATGGGGCGGCGGATCCTCCACACCGGACCGCTCGGCTCTGCATCGAAGCTGAAGGTGATGACCAACTATCTTGCCACGGTTAACCTTCTGTCGCTGTGCGAGGCGCTGACCACCATGAAAGCTGCCGGCCTGGATCTCGGCACCACCTACGAGGCGATCCGGATCAGTTCCGGCAATTCCTTCGTCCATGAAACCGAGAGCCAGCTGATCCTTTCGGGGTCGCGCGATGTGAACTTCACCATGGACCTCGTCCAGAAGGACATCGGTCTGTTCCAGAAGCTGGCTGAAACGCTCCGGATCCCCCTCGAGATCTCGCCGCTTATCATCGATATCATGACCGACGGGCAGCGCCGCTGCGGGGAGCGCGCCCAGTCCAACCGGATCATCGAACGTCTCGAGGAGGCTACGGAGCTCGAGATCCTGTACCCCGGTTTTCCGCATGTGCTCGTCGACGAAGAACCCGAGGCCCTAGGCAGCGAAGTCGCGCGGCAGCGCGATGCTGATGCGCCGGAGGATCGGTGACAGATCTTTGAGCACGACGCGACAGTCGACAGCTCAGCGATGCTGGATGGCGCCCCGGATTGATGTCCTGGAGGAATGAGCAAGCTTTACTTCGATCGGAGGGACATCCCACCGCGCAGGAGAGAAGTCGCATCGGTTCCCGGGATCAGCTCCTTGCAGGCGCCCAGCCGGCCTTGTCTAGCGCAGCTCCCGCGACCCAGAGAATGTCCTTCGTCGCCTTGTGCCGGATGAATGCCGCGAGCGGGTCGAAACCCGGAGCGGCTTGAGCCATTTTTGGCCAACGCGGCCCCGGCGGGCTCGGTATCTCCAGAGATCGCATAAGCATTGCAACCACCGCAGCGTCGAGACGTTCCCTTACAGTGCCATAGTCCATTTCCGCGAAGTTTCGCCGGTAGGAATAGCTGCCATATACGCAGAGGTAGCTGCTCATGTTGGCGACATCTTCATCGGCGGCAGTTCCCTGAAGATCTACCGATAGCGTGCCGTGGGGTGGCCGATCTCGGTCGCCACTGCTTGCTGCATCGCGATCAGTTCCGGCAGTCGGGCCGCGCGGTCATAGGCATTGGTCCAGACCACGCGGCCGGTGGCGATCTCGACCAGTTGTGTGGCGAAGTGGACGCTGTCGGCGTCGCTGCGGACAATGCCGGAGACGACAAAGCCGACACCGAGGTACTGTCCGACCTCTGACGGGGTTCGGCCGCTAAGGTCGAGGCCGATGGGCCCGGCGTACAGGCGAAAGTCCTGATACCGCCGCAAGCTGTCGGTCAGTTCAAGCGTGATCCCGGCGGCGAGGTCCCGGCTTTCCTCGGAGTCGCCGAGCGGCCGGAAGGGCAAGGCGACCAGTGCAGGTTCGAGCGGTGTCGCCGGCCTGTTCCTGGGCCAGAGGTGGCCAAGCGCCACGTCGGCGGCGCGCCTCGACACGGACCACGGGATCGGTCTTGCTGTCGAAGGTCTCTTCCCGCCGCATGACCTCGGTGGCGACCGTGTATCCATTGATGCGGTCGGAGCGACCCTCCGTCGTCTCTTTGACGACATAGCGCAGGAAATCCATCCGCCGGCGGCTGTGCTCGTATGTCCGGCCTTTTGCGATGCGCTCTAGTTCCGCGCGTACGTCGGTGTTCGACGGCGCCACGGCGGCAGCCACAAGCCGCTTTGTATGAAGGCCAGCCAATGGTCTTCCACAGCTACGACATGGTGCCCATGCTGTTCTCCGACGTGGACGACGTGGACTGGGAGCGCGACTCGTGGCTTCATTTTACCGAGGACGAACCGACGCCGGGTGTGATCCGGCTTTAGCCGTGGAAGGCGGTTTTCAACATGCGCGGCGACAATGTCGCGCGCGGGGTCTGAAACCCCGGCCTCCGAGCTGGGCTGGCGTGGACTGACGAAATACTCGGCAACCGTCCTGCAGATATCCAACTAGTGGGAAAACCCGATGGAGCGCTACGACATCTTCATTACTACTGGCGGCGAGAACCACTGGGCGATGCCCTTCTTCGGCGAGGAACTGAAGACGGTGGCGGACAGCTACAAGCAGTACCCGCCGCACAGGCTGCAGTCCGAGACCTAAACCGGGCCGACCACGATCTACCGCACCCAGGCGATCATCGCGTTCGCGAAAGCGTCGCCGACGCCGGTGCCGAGACCTGCGTACCCATGCGGGACCGGATCGCCGCACTCGACGACGATGGCACGCTCTGGTCCACTTCCAGGCGCTCTACGCACTGGATGTGCGCGCGAGATGGCGGCGCTTGATCCATCGAGCGTGACCTCGGATGTACTTCGGGCGGCTGGCGATGGCGACATGGACAAGGTGATGGCTGGGGGCGAGGATAGGCTGCTAGACATCTCGCATCCGGGTTTGACGGCCGAGGAGTTCAAGGGCAGCCCACACGGGAGGCTTTTCGTCGGACTTTTTCAGAGAATTGAAATTTATATTACATTTTCATGAAATACTCACCTAGAAATTGGAATTGATTTATTTTTATTGTCTATATCTACTTGGGTAGCCGAAGCGATTCGGCTCAACTTGTAAGGACCTAAATTATGAAGAACATCACTCTTTCCCTGGCCATGGTGGCCACCTCCTTCACCCTGGCTTTTGCTCAGGCCAGCGAAGCGCAGATCACCCAGCTGCAAAGCGAGATCAACGCTGCACAGATCGACGTGCAGGTCCCCGAAGGCGTGACCGAAGAGCAGATTGCGCAGGTCATGGGTCTGCTCGAGTCGAGCCAGGACACCGACTATCTGACCAATGAGGTCAAGAAGGTCCTGGGCCTCGAATAACCTGAAACCGCTCTGCCCGGCGGTATATGTGCTGACCCGCGCCACCCGCCTGGGATTCGGGTGTTGCAGAGGGCTGATCTTGCCGGGCAGGGCCATTCCGTCGCCGGTTTCGCAGGTGCGCGCCCGGCGACGGATCCGAACAATCTTGATCCTACGCGACGCATCCCACGGCATCGAGGGTTTGGACCGGGTCGTCCGGCGAACAGGCTTCGCCCGAAATCGGGTAGGTTTCCTGCGGTCCGCAGCCTGCCAGAATTGCGCAGATGGCCGGGATGACCGCGAATGCCATCAGCGTGCGGTAGCGCCGTTTATTCTCAACCACTTCCATTTCTCCTTTAGTGTTCTTCCGGCAGCCTACTTCCGACCCGATGCCTCTGCCTTGATCAGGATCATTCGGTAAGTGCCCGCGTCCATAGGGCGGCAACCACATTGCGAGGTCACTGGTCCTCGCCCAAAAAATCGGCCCGTATCAGTAGCAGAACGAACGTTGCGGCAGCCGGAGATGGAAATATGCCGTTACCGCTGAGGCGACCTTAACTTCCGGTCTATCTTCGAGCGGTATCGCGCGATCCGAGATAGTCGCTCGGCGTCGTGCCTGTCTGTGACCGGAAGAACCGCGTGAAGTGGGAGTTGTCAGCGTAACCGAGTATCCGGCCGATCTCGGCGACCGTATGCTTTCCTCCGTGCAACAGTTCCTTTGCCCGGTCGATCTTGTAGCGCTTCAACTCACGCGGGATCGTCGTTTCGTGCCGTTTGAGGGCCTTGGCGAGCCGGTCTTCCGCGATGCCGAGCGCGGCGGCGACGTCGGCGGGACCGACGGTCCCCAGGTCTTCGCGTGTGCTGAGGACGGAGCGTAGTGCCGCTATGACAGAGACTTCCTGTGATGGCTCGTCGAACCGCGCCGGCGTTGCCCGGCTGACGAAACGTAGGTCCCGAAACAGCCAAGAAGCGGGGAAGCGGAAGGACAGATCGTGTTCGCTGCCGCGCGCGATCGTGTGACCCGCGTAGTTCGGGGGGATCGCCTCGACATAGGCGCTTCGCACCGTCACTTCGGCCGGGTTCCAGTCCGGTCCGGCGACCGCATGGAAGAGGCGGGAGTAATGCGAGACGCCGAAGCCCATGGCGTGGGCGGGGCTCACCGCGGGTGGATGCAGGCGATATACCCGGTAGACCGCGGTCTCGTCGCCGATCGTCAGTTCGTGCCGGACCGAGCTTGCTTCTTTCGGAACCTGCCGGATGAAGTTGGTAAAGAACTCCGCCAGCGTCTTCGATGTCTTGGCGGCATTGGCGAACACCGGCCAGCCGGCAAGATTGTGGTATTCGCCGACATGCACGCCGAGGTAAGGGTCGTTCGCCGCATCTGCGAACGCGTTCAGCAATCCGTAGAGGATCTCGGCATGGACATAGACATTCGGGTCCTTGAGGGACGGCAGCTCCAAGCCCATGGACTCGACCGGTCCGGACATGTCGATCCGGGACGCTGCCAGGTACTCGATGAACGGCGAGACCTGGATCAGTCGAATGAAGCCTTCCTGCGGCTCGTTCTGTGGGCTCTTCTGCGGCACGGACACCTCTCGTGGCCAGCAGGATACAACAATGGCCACGCGAGTATGGCCACTTTTGCAGAAGACTTGCAAAGTTTTCCATGAAAGTGGCCGTCGTGCGAACCGCGGCCTTGCTAGGCTGGGTGAGGAAAGTTCCCCCAAGGAGACCGCAGATGCCCAAGACACCACGCCTCTTAGCGCTAGCCGTCGCGCTTGCGTCGCCATCGCTGATCGCCGGCCCGAGCAATGCGCAGGAGAATGAGCCCGCTCCGATCCTGTTCACGAATGTCGACGTCTTTGATGGATTTGGGCCGGACCTGATTGAAGGCGCGAACGTGCTGGTCGAAGGCAATGCCATCACCCAGGTTTCGACCGATCCGATCGAGGTCGAGGGCGCGTTCGAGGTTGACGGCACCGGAAAGACGATGACGCCCGGTCTAATCGACATGCACCAACACGTGATGCTGAATGCGCCCGAAGGCACCGCTGCGTATCAAACCCGTTGGGATGACGCAGCAGGTGGGGCGATCGCCATCCAGTACATGAACGATCACATGCTCATGAAAGGGATCACGACAGTACGTGACATTGCGGGTGATCCTCTGGATGTCGCCAAAGCCATCGACATGGGGCTTATCCGGGGACCACGCATCTTCTCATCGGGGGGCGCCATTGGCCAGACCGGCGGCCACAGCGATTGGGCGGCCAGAAACGTCCCGCCGCACACGCTCGAGAACGGCCTGGATATGGGACAGGCGACGTCGAATACATGGGTTGTCGACGGTGTTGACGACGTGACCCGCGCGGCACGGCTGAACTTGCGCCGTGGCGCAGCATTCCTCAAGGTGATGGGCGGCGGCGGCGTCGCCAGCGAGTTTGATCCCCTTGAGATCCTGGGCCTGGCCGAAGACGAAGTCGCGCGTGCAGTTGAAATTGCACGGGATAACGGCACCTACGTGGCGGTCCATGCCTATCACGACGAAAGCTACGAAAGGCACCTTCGTCTTGGCACCCGATCCTTCGAACATGGCTTCCTGATCTCGGAAGACATGGTCAAGAAGATGGTCGCCAAATACAACGAAACAAAGGACATTGTCTGGAGCTTCCAGTGCTACATGAGCGTGAAGTCCTTTGGCAGCTATGAAACCATGCCTGAGTTCTTTACGCATGAACAGAAGCTCAAGGGCGTCGCAGCAGGCGAAGGCGTGCGCCGTATGTCCAAGTGGATGAACGAGTACGGCATGTTCATTGTGGGCGGCTCAGATATGTTCAGCCCGGGGCTTGTTGAAAAGATCAAGGAAGACCTGACCTGCAACGTGGAGGCTGGATTCTCGCCCGCACAGGCGCTCAAGCACTGGACCGGCAATGCCGGGATCGTGCTGGCATGGTCCGGCCCGAAAGCTCCGTATCAAACATACCATCTCGGTCGAATTGCGCCCGAAAGCTATGCCGACATCCTGATCTGGGACGGAAACCCGCTTGAGGACATCAACCTCATCCTCGACGAGAGCAAGCTTCAACTCGTCATGAAGGATGGCCGCGCGTACAAGAACACTATGGTCGATAGCGACAGCGTCATGTACCGGCCGGCGGTAAGAGAACCAGGCATTTACCCGTGAGGATCATGAGGCACGGCGTGATCCGCAAGACCACGTCGAGCTGAGATCCGGAATGGCAGCGGCGGCTCAGGTCGCCCTGTCGGACGCCGATGATATCGAGCGATGAACCATGCACCGACAAGGCCGATCCGGGCATATGCACGTTTTCAGGAGCTCTGGTAATGAAGCCGAAGCTCTCGGCCAACCGGAAAGCGGAAAGTTCGCTTGATGGCGCTAGGGGGCTCGGCGGCTCGGTCACCTTCGGCTTTGCGACCGGAAAGCTACTCAGGGGAGCCCGGCTGCCGTTGCCATATCGCTGGCCCTTCCGCGAACAGGATAGAAACATGCGCGCAATTGCACTTGCAGTGATCACGGCCTTTCTTTCCGCTCCGGCATGGGCCGGCCCGCCGCTCGACTGGGCGGAACTTGTCGACCAGGCGGCTCAGACCTACGAGGATCCGTACCTCGATCTGACATTGGAGCAACTCGAGGCTGTGCGTACGGTCGCGCGATTTCGAGCGTCTGGAGAGGCCGGGGCAAAGGTGTCTCCGGACGCTGCGCAACGCGCGACTGCGGCGGAGGCGGCGCTGGAAGGTGCCGGGATCGACGTCGACTGGATCATCTCGCAGCGCTGGGTCGTGGCCGAGCGCCGGGAGCGGGCGGCGATAGCGGGCAACGCGGCGCTTGACGGGGAGGTCGTGACGCTTGCGGGCTTTGCAATCCCCGCGCCGCCCGACGCGGACGGCGAGCCAACTGCCTATCTGGTGCCTGAGCGCGGCATGTGCAGCCACATGCCGCCGCCGCAGCCTAACCAGATGGTGCAGATGAGCCTGCCGGAAGGCTGGACGCCTGAGACGATCCATCAGCCCGTACTGGTGACCGGCGCGCTGGCGATCGATCCCTCGGCGCGTGAGATTGTCGTCGTCGACGGTGTCGTGCCGATGCGGGCGACTTTCGCAATGGAGGTCAGCGAAGTACAGACGCCCTTCCGCCCGGCGCCCGCCTCCGAGATGACGAACCCTTGGGTGGACCAGCTTGCCGATAGATTGCGCGCGTCGGGGGTGATCGATGTCGAGTAGCGTCGGGTTGATCCGTCAGGGCACGCGGCTCTGGCCTACGCTGCTCGCCGCAACCCTTTTTGTGGCTCAGGCCTCGGCTCAGGAGGGCGGCTTGTCCGGCCCGTCTTCGGTGGCGGCCGAACTTGCGCCTGGTGACGGTCTCACCGATCCGCAGTACCGATCAGACTTCCCGCGTGGCGGTCTGCCGGGCCTTTACCGCTGGAAGGGGGATCTCGCCGAGCGCGGCTTCGCCTTCAAGCTGGACTACCTGTCGCTTGGACAGGTGTCGACCGCTGACCTTGGAGCTGGCGAGGCCGCAGGCGGCATCGCCCGCGCCTACGGAACCTGGCAGGCGACCGAGAACGGTGCGCTCACGTTCAAACTCGAGAACCGGCACAGCTATGGAGATGTCGCGCCGCAATTCTTCGGCCTCGACGGTGGCGCACTCGCCATCTCCGGGACGGCTTTCAACGACAGCGGCACGCTGCTGACCAACCTGTTCTGGACCCAGCGCGCGCCTGACCGGTCTTGGACCTTTCAGATCGGCCAGATCGACGTGACGGATTTTCTGGACGTCTACGGCGCCGTCAGCCCCTATACCGCGTTCCAGAACCTTGCATTCAACACAAACCCGACGATCAACGCGCCCAACCCCGGGCTCGGCATCGCCGGCGGCTTGGCACTCGGCAGCAATTTTTACGCGGTCGGCAGTCTGGCCGACGCGAACGCCGATCCCTCCGAGCCCGATTTCGACGTGTTCAGCGACGGGGATCTCTTCAAGAGCGTCGAGATCGGCTACACCAGCGATCTGGATCGGATCTACTTCGACAACATCCACCTGACCGTGTGGCACTCAGACGCCGCCGACGACGGAAGCCGGGCCGAGGACTACGGCGCCAGCCTCTCTGCCGCATGGTTCATCGACAACGAATGGCTGCCCTTCCTGCGCGCAGGTGTCTCGAAGGGCACCGCAGCGCTCTACGAGCGATCGCTTTCGACTGGCGTGGCCTGGTATCGCCGTAACACCGACCTCGCGGGCATCGGTCTGAACTGGGCAGGGGCGGACGGGATCGACGGCACCCAGTTCACCGCCGAGGCGTTTTACCGCTTCTCGATCTCGCCGGGTTTCCAGCTAACGCCATCGGTGCAACTCATCTCGAACCCGCTGCTCGACCCCGCGCAGGACCAGATCACGATCGTCGGGCTGCGGACGCGGATCGCGTTCTGACCATGCGGTGGTGACCTCGGCTACCATTCCACTCGCTTCAGCGCGCGGCGCGGTTGCCCGGCCAAATGCATGTGATCAGTTGATTTGTGGATTGCCGCGTTGAAATCGTTCGGCCCACCGGATCTAATCGCGCAAAGACAGCTTGCCAATTTTCTTCGGCACAATGCCTGAGGGGCAGGGGGGCGCATGAACCTGAAGACGCGGCTGGCGGCGCAGGAGCCGCTGTTGGGCACGTTCCTCAAGACGCCCCATCACGTTTTGGTCGAAGTGCTTGCGGGCACGGATCTGGATTTTCTCGTGCTGGACGCCGAGCACGCGCCCTTCACCCTGGCCGAGATCGACCGCTGCATTCTTGCGGGCCGGGCCTCGGGTCTTCCGGTGCTGGTGCGGCTGCTCGACGACACTGCAGGCTCGATCCTTCGGGTGCTCGACATGGGCGCGGCGGGGATCGTCGTGCCCCATGTCGGCTCGGCGGCGCAGGCCGAGGCGATCGTCGCCCGCACGCGCTATGTTCCCGGCGGTCGTGGCTTTGCGGGTACCAACCGGGGCGGCGGTTATGGTTCCATTCCGGCGGCGGACCTGGTCGAGCGGGCGGAAGGCACGGTGATCATCGCCCAGATCGAGAGCGAAGCCGCCGCCGCGAACGCGGCCGAAATCGCGCGGGTCGATGGCATCGACGCCTGTTTCGTGGGCCGCGCCGATCTTGGCGCTTCCATGGGAATCTTCGGCGCGGGGCACGCGCGTGTCGCCGAACTGACGCGGGCGGTGATCGACGAGACGGTGGGCGCCGGGAAATCCTCGGCGCTGTTCGTCGGAAGCGCGGCAGAGATCCCGGAGTGGCGCGACGCAGGCGCGAACGTCTTCCTGCTGGCGAGCGAGCACAAGGCGATCACCAGCTTTTTCAAGGACATCTGAGCGGATCCGCCTGGCGAACGGGGAGATGTCCGAACTGAACATCCCGGGCTTTTCCCCAAGGCTCGTCCGCCTCTAGGATCGCCTAAACAACGCCCGAGGGAGGACACTGGATTGACCATCGATATGCGCGCGCCGCTGCGGCAGCCATTGCTTGACCGCCGCTTGCGCCTGGGGTTCGTGGGCGGCGGCATCGGCGCCCTCGTCGGGGACTGGCACTCGGCGGGCGCGCGGCTCTCAAACCATTGGGAGATCGTCGCCGGTGCCCTGTCCTCGGATCCCGAACGGGCGCGGGCCTCGGCCGCGCGCTGGATGATCCCCGAGGATCGCAGCTATGCCGATTTCGCCGAGATGGCCCGCGCCGAGGCGGCGCGGCCGGACGGGATCGACGCGGTATCGATCTGCACGCCGAACTGGACGCATTTCGAGATCGCCAAGGCGTTCCTCGATGCCGGGATAAATGTGATCCTCGACAAGCCGATGACCACGCGGCTCGACGATGCCGAGGCGCTGGCGCTCCATGGCCGCGACGGCGGGCCGAAGCTCTACATCACGTATCCGTTCGCATTCCACGCCATGGTCCGGCAAGCGCGGCACATGATCCTGAACGGCGATCTGGGCCGTATCCGGCAGGTCAATGTGGAGTACCTGCAGGAATGGGCGACCGAAGCCCCCGATCCTTCGATCAAGGGGCGGGCCTGGCGGATGGACCCCGAGAAAGCCGGGCGATCCTCGGCGATGGGGGATATCGGCACCCATGCCTACCACCTGCTGCACTACACCACCGGGCTCGACATCGACGCGCTGCGGGCCGATTTTCATGTCTGCGGTGCGCCGAAGGACCTGGAGGACACGGCCTACGTCAACCTGCGGATGGAGGGCGGCGTGCCCGGTCTTCTCTGGGTCACGCAGGCTGCGCCGGGGCAATACTGTGGCCTCCGGATGCGGATCTGGGGCGAGAAGGGCGGGCTGAGCTGGGACCAGGAGCATCCCGAACGGCTGGTGCACACGCCGCTGAACGAGCCCGAGCGGCATATCCTCCGCGGCAAGGGCGTCGGCCTCTGCCCCGAAGCGGAGCGGCTGGTGCATCTGCCGCGCGGCCACCCCGAGGCGCTGAGCGACGCCTGGGCGAACCTATATGCCGAGATCGGCGTGGCGATCGCGGCCGAGGTTTCCGGCCAGCCCCTGCCCGAGGGCCTGGTCGAACTGCCGACCGGGATCGACGGTGCGCAGGGCGTACGGTTCATCCACGCCTGTGCCGACAGCCACGAGGCTGGCGGCACCTGGGTGGATTTCGGGCGCACGGCCTGAGCAATACGGCGGGGCAGGGGGCGGCGTTCTCAACCGCTTTGCGCATCGGCCGGCACGTCTGCCTAAGGTCGATCGGTCAGTGATGGGCGATCGTCACCGGGCCTCGAGGAACGGCCTTTCATGGGCCTGGCGCTAGCCTCCCGCAACGCCCGCGACATTGACATAAAGCGCGTAGACCGAGTGGCTGGCGGCCATGAACAGGCGGCTGTTGGCGCGGCCTCCGAAGCAGAGGTTAGCGCAGCGTTCGGGCAGGGCGATGCGGCCGATGGGCGTTCCGTCCGGGGCGAAGATCATCACGCCGTCAAGATCGTCCGACCCCATGCCCCAACCGCACCAGAGATTGCCGTCGACGTCGACGCGGAACCCATCCGGCGTACCGGGACCGGCGTCGATCAGCACCCGTTTGCCACTCAGCGTCTCGCCGTCGTGTCCGACGTCATAGGCGAGGATCTTGCGGGTCGGAACGCCCCGCGACTCGACGATGTACAGCAGGCTTTCGTCCGGCGAGAATGCCAGCCCGTTCGGCCCCAGGATGTCGTCCGCCACGACCGAGAGCCGACCGCTCTCCGGCTCGAGCCGGTAGACGTTCTGACCCAGTTCCGGCTCGGACCTGTGGCCCTCGTAGTTGCCGAGAATGCCGAATGGCGGGTCGGTGAACCAGATGCTGCCATCCGACTTCACGACAACGTCGTTGGGCGAGTTCAGCCGCTTGCCCTTAAAGTTGTCGGCGAGCACGGTGATCGTCCCGTCGTACTCCGTCCGCGTCACCCTGCGGGGGCCATGCTCGCAGGTGATCAGCCGGCCCTGGCGGTCGCGCGTCTGGCCGTTCGAGAAACTCGACGGCTCGCGATAGGCGGAGACCTGGCCGGTCACCTCGTCCCAGCGCATGATCCGGTTGTTGGGAATATCGCTCCAGAGGAGGTAGCGGCCGTCGCCGAACCAGACCGGGCCCTCGGACCAGCGGCACCCAGTGGCCAGCCGCTCGACGCCCGCCAGGGGCAGCCGGTACTTGTCGAAGCACGGATCGAGCGAGATGACGGACGGATCGGGATAGCGGCTTGCCGGTTGCCAGCTTGATGCATGATTTCCCTGGTCCGTCATGGTTCCGCCCTCTCCCCTGATGTTGCGCTTTCCTGACTAAGGCACCTACTGCGCCTGGGCAACATTGGGCTATACGGCGCTCAGATGATCTCGTCCTCGTCGAACATCGGATCGTCGGCCAGTTGCGTTGCGTGACCGTCCAGCGCGCCCTCGGCCTTGGCGAAGGCGCCGACCCGGGCCAGGTGAAACACCGCGTCGCCTTCGTTGACCACAGGCATCACTGCCCGGCCGACGATGATGCCGTCGAACGGGGCCACGATCTCGTTCTCCTGGTCGCCGAACGGATCCGATACCGAGCCCAGCACCTCGCCCTCGCGCACCGCGTCGCCGTCGGAGCGGAAGCAGCGGAAGAGCCCGCCCATCGGTGCGCGTAGCCATCTGCTGGAGGCGCAGAACTGCGGTGGCGCCTTGGACGCTGTGACGCCGCGGCCCGAGATCATCCCAAGCGAACGCAGGACGCGCAGGATGCCGACCTGACCGGCGCGCACCGAGACCTCGTCGAACCGCAGTCCCTCGCCAGCCTCGTAGAGCAGGATCTTCGTACCCAGTTCCTGCGCCGCGCCGCGCAAGGAGCCTTCCCGGATCGGCGATTGCATGACGATCGGCGCGCCGAAGACGTCGGCGAGGCGGCGCATCTCCTGATCTTCGGGCGAGACGCGGATCTGCGGGTAGTTGGTGCGGTGCACCGCCGCCGAGTGCAGGTCGATCCCGATGTCCGAGCGCGAGACGACCTCAGACAGGAAGAGGTGCGCCAGCCGTGCCGCGAGCGATCCGCCCTCGCTGCCCGGGAACGAGCGGTTCAGATCGCGCCGGTCCGGCAGGTAGCGGGACTTGTTGATGAAGCCGAAGGAATTGACGATAGGCACGACGATCAGCGTGCCCTTGAGGCCCCGCAGGCCCGGCGACTTCAGCAGACGGCGGACAATCTCGATGCCGATGACCTCGTCGCCGTGGACGCCCGCGCTGACGAAGACCGTCGGCCCCTCGGCCTTGCCGTGGATCACGTGCGCGGACATGGTCACGGGCGTGTGGTCCGAGAGCGAGCTGACGGGCAGGTCCACCGTACGGCGGCTGCCGGCGGCTACGGTCTCCCCGCCGATCGCGAACGCGCTTCGTTTTGCTGTCACCGGGTATCCTCGCTCGTCCCGGAGCCTGTCTCCGGCAAGGCGAAAAGCTTTCGCAGACGGCCGGGGGAAATCAATACCCAAACCGCGAGGGGTCAGCCCTCGGCGTGGTGGCAAGCGATGCGGTGGCCGCCGCCTGCAGTGCGCAGTTCGGGTACTTGCCGGGCACAGAGATCGGTGGCGAGGGGGCAGCGCGGGTGGAAATGGCAGCCCGAGGGCGGCGAGAGCGGGCTGGGGATCTCGGACGAGGGTGGCGGCGCGGTATGGGCGCCGGGTTTGGGCCGAAGGCTGGGTGCCGCACCCAGCAGCATCCGGGTATAGGGATGCGCGGGCCGCTCGTAGAGCGCCTTCGTCGGGGCCAGTTCGACGATCCGGCCGAGGTACATCACCGCGACCCGGTCCGAGATGTGCCGCACCACCTGCAGATCGTGCGCGACGAAAAGGATGGTCAGCGAAAGATCCCGTTGCAGGTCCTTCAACAGGTTCACGATCTGCGCCTGCACCGAAAGGTCGAGCGCCGAGACCGCCTCGTCGCAGACCAGGAAACGGGGCGTCAGCGCCAGGGCACGGGCGATGCCGATGCGCTGCCGCTGGCCGCCCGAGAACTGGTGCGGGTAGCGGTCGGCGAAGGCCGCGGGCAGGCCGACCATCTGCATCAACTCGTCAACGCGGGCGCGGCGCTGGCTGGCACTCAGCCGGCCCTCGACGACCAGCGGTTCCGAGATGATCCGGCGCGCGGTCATGCGTGGGTCGAGCGAACCGAACGGGTCCTGGAACACGATCTGCATCTCGCGACGCAGTGCCTGAAGGTCCTTGCCGCGCAATCCGGCGATCTCGGTCCCGGCGAAGCGGATGCTGCCGCGTGTCGGGTCCAGCAGGCGGATCAGCATGCGGCTGGTCGTGGTCTTGCCAGAGCCGCTTTCGCCGACAAGCCCGAGCGTTTCACCGGGGGCGATGTCGAAGCTCAGCCCGTCCACCGCCTGCACGCTGCCGGTGGAGCGGCCGAACAAGCCGCTGCGGACCGGGAAGGATTTGCCGAGGTCGCGGACCTCCAGAAGCGGGGCGTTCATGCGGTGAGCTCCGTGTGGGGGGCAGGGGAACGGGCGTCCAAGTCGTCCAGCCGGAGACAGGCGGCGTCGTGGGCGGGGCCAACGGGTTCGACCGGCGGAACGGTTGTGTGGCAGCGGTCCTGCACGTAGGGGCAGCGGGTGGCGAAGCGGCACCCGGCGGGGAAGGCGGCGGGCGTGGGCACCTGGCCCTCGATTGCGGGCAGGCGCGCGACGCCATCCTCGAGGCCGAGCGCGCAGGCGATCAGCCCTTGGGTGTAGGGATGCCGAGGCGCGTCGAAGAGGGTGTCCGCCGGGGCGGTCTCGGCCTGTCGGCCTGCGTACATCACCATGATCCGCCGCGCGAAGGACGCGACCAGCGGCAGGTCGTGGCTGATCAGCATGATCGCGACTCCGGTCTCGTCCTGCAGGCGGGTCAGCAGGTCGATGATCTGCCGCTGGATCGTGGCATCAAGGGCCGTCGTCGGCTCGTCCGCGATCAGCAGCCGGGGACGGCAGGCCAACGCCATCGCGATCATCACCCGCTGCCGCATGCCGCCCGACATCTGGTGCGGATAGTCTGCGATCCGGCGCTCGGGGGCAGGGATGCCGACCTGGCGGAACAGCTCGATCGTGCGATTACGGGCCTCGACGCGGGACAGGCGTTCGTGACGGCGCAGCACTTCCGAGACCTGCTCGCCCGTGGTGAACACCGGGTTCAGCGCGGTGGCGGGTTCCTGGAAGATCATCGATATGTCGCGGCCGCGGATCTCGCGCAGGCGCTCGGGCCGGAGTTCGGCCAGCGCCAGCCCGTCGAAGCGGATCTTGCCACGGGTCATCGTCATGGCGCGCGGCAGCAGACCCAGAAGCGACAGTGCGATCATGCTCTTGCCGCTGCCGGATTCCCCGACGACGCCCAGCCGGTCGCCGGGGGCGATGGAAAAGCTCACCCCGTCCACGATGTCGATGGCACGCGCGCCGGTGCCCAGCGTGATGGTCAGGTCCGAGACCTCGAGAAGCGGTGCGGTCATGGCTCAGCTTACCTTCTTCATGCGCGGGTCGAGCGCGTCGCGCAGCCCGTCGCCCAGCAGGTTCAGCGACAGCACGGTCAGGAAGATCGCAAGGCCGGGGAACATGGTGATCCACGCCGCCGAGTAGAGATAGGTCCGACCGTCCGCGATGATGTTGCCCCAGGTCGGTGCGGGCGGCGGCGGGCCGATGCCGATGAAGCTGAGCGCCGCCTCGGCCAGCACGGCGTCGGCGAAGATGAAGGTCATCTGCACGATCACCGGGGCCAGCGCGTTGGGGATCAGGTGGGTCAGGATGATCCGCGCCGGGCTTGCGCCCGAGGCACGTGCCGCCTCGACGAATTGCTGCTAAGCCACCACCAGGACCGAGGCGCGCACGATCCGCGCTGTCCTCGGAGCGTAGGCGACGCCGAGCGCCACCACCACGTTGATGACGCCCGGCCCGAGCACGGCTGCAAGCGCGATGGCCATGAGCAGCGTCGGGAACGCCTCGCCCGCGTCCATCACCCGCATGATCGGATTGTCGAGGCGCGGGAAATAGCCTGCCACCGCGCCGATCAGCACGCCCAGAACGGCGGCGATCACGACGACCGCCAGCCCGATCAACAGCGAGACATGCCCGCCGTAGAGCACGCGCGTCATCACGTCCCGGCCGAAACTGTCGGTGCCGAACGGATGCGACAGCGACGGGCCCTTGAACCGGTCCATGAGCGAGGTGTCCTCGGGGCCCAGAGGCGTCAGGAACGGGCCGAGCGCGGCGGCAAGGACGATCAGGCCGAAGATCGCGCCACCGATGAGCAGTGGCCAGTGCGCGCCCGATAGCGACAGGCGCAGGCGGCGCGTGCGCGGAGCTGCGGTGGAAAGGTCAGTCATAGCGCACCCTCGGGTCGAGCCAGGAATAGAGGATGTCCACCAGCAGGTTGATGAACACGAACGAGAAGGCGATCACCACGAGGCCGCCCTGCAGCACCGGGTAGTCGCGGCGCATGATGCCGTGCAGCATCAGCCGCCCCAGCCCGTTGAGCGAGAACACCGACTCGACCACGATTGCGCCCGCCATCGTCAGCGAGAAGGTGATGCCGATGACGGTGATGATGGGGATCATCGCGTTCTTCAGGGCGTGCTTGCCGATCACCTGCCGCTCGGCCAGCCCCTTGGCCTGTGCCGTTCGGACATAGTCCTGGCCCAGCTGCTCCAGCATCACCGAACGGGTGAAGCGCGAGATCTGACCCATTGTCGCCGTGCCCAGCGTCAGCGCGGGCAGCACCATCGACAGGAACCAGCCCGAGAGCGACTCGGCGGGGGAGACGAACCCGCCGGGCGGGAACCAGCCCAGCCCGACCGAGAAGATCAGGATGCCCACAAGGCCGAACCAGAAGTTCGGCACCGACACGCCGCAGAGCGCGACAGTCATCGCCGCCGCGTCGATCCAGGTGCGGTGGAACACGGCTGCGAGGATGCCCAGCGAGACGCCCATGACCGTCGCGAAGGCGATCGAGAGACCGGCGAGCGACAGGGTGACCGGCAACCGCTCGATGATGGCGTCGGTGACGGGGCGATTGAGGATATAGGAATAGCCGAGGTCGCCTCGGGCGAGGCCGCTCATCCATTCCCACAGCCGCGTGGGCCAGGGCTGGTCGAGGCCAAGCTGGCTGCGGATGAATTCAATCTCGTCAATGGTCGCGTCCTGCCCGGCGATGATCGCGGCGGCGTCTCCGGGGACGAGCTGCATGATAATGAAGGCGGTAATGCTGACCAGCAGCAGCACCGGAAAGGCGCTGATCAGGCGCTTGATGATGTAACGGCTCATGCCTGGGCCCTTGCGTCTGCCGCGGCCTTGGCCGCGATGGCCGCGTCGCGGTCGGCGATGACCTGGCGCGCGGTGTCCATGATGAATTCCAGTCCCGGACTGATCTGGCGGTTGCGGCGCCAGATCATGCCCGTTGCGCGCATCCGTGCGACCCGCTGTTCCGAGATGATCGCCAGCTCTCCCGAGACGACCGGGGGCGAGTGGCGCGGCTGAAAGCCCAGCAGGTCGCTCGACAACAGGGCACGGGTCGTGAGGTGCTTCTGGTAGCTTTCAAGCACGACATGCGGTTTCTCCATCCCGTGCTTGCGCGCGGTCGAGGTCAGCCAGTCCCAGGTGAGGTCCAACTGGCTGCACTCGCCGACAACCCAGCCGTACTGCATCATTTCCTCGAAACGGCATGGCCGGTCTAGTTGTGCCAGCGGATGCCCTTTTCGGGCGACGACGTGCAGTTGGCCATGGGTCAGTTCCTCGACGCAAAGCTCGGGCCCGAAGGGAACCGTCATCGACGAGAACGCGAGGTCGAGTTGCCCGTTCGTCAGTTTGGCCGTCAGCTCGGGTACGGATCCGGCGATGACGCTCATGCGCAGGCCGGGACGGGCCTCGTGGACCCGCACGAATATCTCGGGAAGCTGTTCGTGCACCCAGGTCTGCCCGGCGCCGATGCGGAAATGGCCGCTGGCGCCCTTGCGCATGGATTGCGCGATGGTGCCAAGGTCGCGCGTTTCGCGTTCGATCACCTGGGCGTAGTCCAGGAACAACCGCCCGAAGGGCGTCAGGATCGCGCCCTGCGGGCCACGGTCGAACAGCCGGACGCCGAACTCGTCCTCGATCCGCCGAACGATCTTGCTGAGCGCGGGCTGACCGATGCCAAGACGCTCGGACGCGGCCGAAAACCGGCCGGTCTCGGCGATCTCGCGGATCATACGTGCGTGGCGTGTTTCCATCCCGGCTCCCTTTGTCCGACCGGTCCTTCTTGGCCGGCTGGTTTTCAGGGAAGCTGCGGGATGAAGGGGGATTCAGGCAACGTCGATTGCGGGGGCACATTATTCCGGTTCGGAATGGCGCATGCCGGAACTCCGCGTTGCGAGGAAACATGACCTCCGCTCTGATCAGGGCATCCCAAGCGAGAACAAACATACCGGGAGGAAGGAATGAAACACGGATTGACCCTGGCATCGGCGGCGCTCGCGTCGCTGCTGCTGACCTCGCCTGCGCTGGCACAGGAGCCGGTCAAGGGCGGCGAGTTCGTCGTCGCGATGGCTGTCACCCTGTCCGAGCTGGACCCGCACGCGACCACCGGCCTGCCGACGCGCTATGTCGGCGCGCACCTCTACGAAGGCGTGCTGACGCGGGGCGAAACCGGCGAGATCATCCCTCAGCTTGCCGAAAGCTGGGAGATGAGCGAGGACGCCAAGACATATACTTTCGTGCTGCGCGAAGGTGTGACCTTTCACGACGGGTCGGGCTTCGATGCGGCGGATGTGGTCGCCTCGTGGGAGCGGATGCAGGAAAGCGGCATCGATCGTGGCGTCATGAGCCTGGTCGACCGGTTCGAGCAGGTCGACGACCGCACCGTACGCGTTCACATGACCGAGGCGAACCCGACCTTCCTCGACGGACTGTCCTCGCCAAGAGTAATCGTCGGTATCTTCCCCGAGGAGGTCGCCCGTGCCGCCAAGGAAGACTTCAAACCCATCGGAACCGGCCCGTTCAAGTTCGGCGAGTGGGTTCCCGATAGCCACATAACCCTCGAGCGCTTCGACGACTATGCCGCGCAGGACGGTGCCGCGCCCCGCGACGGTTTCGGCGGCAAACGCACCGCCCATGTCGACAGCGTCACCTTCCGCACTGTCCCCGAGGCCAGCGCGCAGCTTGCGGGCCTGCTGACCGGAGACTACCACGTCGCCGACCAGATATCGCCGCAGGATGTGCCGCGCCTCGAGGCGTCGGAAGACGTGCGCGCCGAGAAGATGCTGCCCTGGTACATGGTGCACCAGAGCTTCAATGCCTCGATCCCGCCCGCCGACGACGAGAACTTCCGAAAGGCGATCCAGGTCGGGCTCGACCTCGAGACGCTGATGGATTTCGCAACCGGCGGAAACTACCAGATGGGTCATGGCTGGCAGTACGAGGGCTATCCCTATCATTCCGAGGTCGGCAAGGAGACCTACAACCTCGGCGATGTCGAGGCCGCGAAAGAACTGCTGGCCAAAAGCGACTATGACGGGCAGGAACTTGAGATCCTGACGATCTCGGACGAGGCGGTGATGCGCGACTATGCCATCGCGCTGGCAGACCAACTGGGCAAGCTGGGCATCAAGTCGCGGATCAATGCACAGGATGCCGCGACCTGGTCGGCGCTGCTGCAGCAGAAGGACAGTTGGAACATCGTCATCGGCGGTTTCGGCATGGCGCCCTCGATCGGGCCTTTCGGAATGCTGCGGCACTATTCCGGTGACAACGCGATCCACGGGCTGAATGACCCGGATATCGAGGATGCGGTGAAGCGCGTGCGGACGTCGCTGACCTTCGAAGAACGCAAGCAGGCGTTCGAGGATTACCAGGCGGCTGTGCTGGGCAAGGCGCTGGCGATCCGCGCGGGGGCTGCCGGGATCTATGTCGGTGTCCGCGACGAGGTGCACAACTTCAAACCGTTCCGCGTGGTTCGCGCGTGGGACGTATGGCTCGATCCCCAGAACTGAGCCACTGGCCCCGCGCTGGTCGCGGGGCCTCTTTTCTTGCGGCCGCCAAGGCCCTCTCCGATTGTTGACCAAGGAGTGACGCGCATGACGACCGCGCCCGATATCCTGCTGATCCTCGCCGACCGCCACCGCCGCGACTATACCGGCCACGCAGGCGCAAGCCTGGTGCAGACGCCGAACATCGACCGGCTGGCGCGGGGCGGGATCTGGTTCGACCGCGCGGCCGCGATCTTTCCCCAGTCCGGCCCGTCTCTGGCCTCGGTGCTCGGCGGCACCTATCCTCAGCCGGACGCGGTCGCGCCCGCGCTGGGGGACAGCCCGCTGGGACGGGCCATGGCCCAGGCTGGGTATGCGCTGGTCGAGGTTCCGCCCGGCGCCGATCTGACCGCAACCGCCCGTGCCGGAGCCGAAGCGATCCGCACCGCGTGCGATGGTCCGCGGCTGTTGGTCGTGCGTTTGCCCGCCATCGACGGTGAGACCGACGATCTGCCGATCGAAGCGCTGGTCCCGTATCGCGGCAACGGTATCCCGCTCGCGATGCATTTCGCCGCCGTCACCGCGCTCGACATGGCGGTTGGGATGTTGCTTGCCGCGCTGGAGGGCAGCGCGCAGGCGGACAGGACCGCAGTGATCTATGCCTCTGTGGTCGGCGATCAGCTGAAGTTCCGCGACGCCGCGAACCGAACCAACACCTGCTACGACGACTGCATCCGGGTGCCCCTGATCCTGCGCCTGCCGGGCGGCCCCGAGGGCATGCGCCGAGAAGAACTTGTGGGCTTGCATGACCTTGCGCCGACGATCTGCGCGCTTGGCGGCACGGACCTACCGGCCGGGCAGGGCGCTTCGGTGCTGCCGCTGCTGAAAGGCGGCGCGCCCTGGCGCACGTCGCTCTACCTGCATAACCGGCACCTGCGGCACATCGCGGTCTCGTTCGTCGAGGGGCGGGCCTATTACGGCACGTTCCCGCCCTGGGATCAGCGTGCGATCTGGGACGGGCGGCACAAGCTGATCCTCAGTTTCGAGGACGGACGGCGCAGCCTGTTCGACACCGGGATCGACCCCGAGGAGGAGTTCGACCTCTACGGCGCGCCGGTTCGCCGCACGCCGATGGACGAACTGATCCGTTTCCGCGACACCGGGCCCAAGGTGGTCGAACTGGCGACCGAAATGGCCGCCTGGGCCGACCGCATGGGCGACGCCGAAGGGCGCGATCTGGCCCGGCAGGTCGCAGCCAATCCGCAGCCGATGCACAGACCTCTCGGCAAGCGCATCTGATCCGCGAACAGGAGCCGACATGACCGACCGTCCCAACATCATCCTTCTGTTCAGCGACCAGCAGCGCGCCGACAGCCTGCCGTGCTACGGCAACAGTTTCGTGCACACCCCCTATCTCGACCGGATGGCGCAGGAAGGCACGGTGTTCACCCAGTGCCGCACCGTGTTTCCCGTCTGCACCCCGGCGCGAGCGTCCATGTGGACCGGGCTCTACCCCCACAGTCACGGGATCGAGCGCAATGTCTACGGCGTCTCGGATCTGCTGAGCGAACGCGGCCTGACCGACCGGACCATGTTCGCGCTGCTCAAGGGTGCCGGTTACGACCTGGGTTACTGGGGCAAGTGGCACCTGGGCGACGACAATCCGGGGCCGTTCGACGAATGGCACAGCTTCAACTCGCTGGGCGGGCACTGGGTCGATCACCGGCAGCATTTCCAGGGCGGCACCTATGTGCCGGACCGCGACACCGACGACATGATTACCTGGATGCGCGAACGTGACCGGACCAACCCGTTCTGCGCCGTCCTGTCATGGTACCCGCCGCATGATCCGTTTTCCTGCCCGCTCGATACGATGGACCATTACCGCCGACTGGGCGTGCCGCACCCGGGCTATTACGGCTCGGTCACCGCGCTCGATCGCTGCGTCGGCCGGGTTATGGCCGCGCTGGAAGAGCAGGGCGAGGCCGAGAACACCGTCGTGTTCTACTACTCAGACCACGGCGAGACGTTCCGCGCCCGCGACGGCGTGACCTCGAAGTTCGTCTGCACCGAGGATTCGGTCCATGTCCCGTTCATGATGCGGGGACCTGGGGTCCCACAGGCCGCGCGTTGCGACGGGCTGATCGGCCTGCACGACCTCATGCCGACGGTGCTGGACCTCGCCGGGATCGATGCGCCCGCCGAGATTGAAGGTCGCAGCGTCCTGCCGCTCCTGCGCGGCGAGGCGGAGGACTGGCGCCGCGTGAACTATATCGAAAACGAGACCCACACGATCATGCGCGGCAGCGAAGCGCCGGTGCTGCCGCGCCGCCGCCAGCGCGCGGTCTGCGACGGCCGTTTCAAGCTGATCCTCGGTCCCGACGAGTTGCGCCTGTTCGACGTTCACAACGATCCCGAAGAACGCCTCGATATCGCCGCCGACCAGCCAGCGCGATGCAAGGCTCTTCTGGCCGAGCTTCACGCCGAGGCAAAGCGCACCGAGGATACCGCCGGACTTGGCCTCGTTGAAGCTATTGTCGAACGGATGGTCCCGGAGCGTGAGATCTCCATGTCTGGCTAATCCCTCGGGGGGGGGATGGGCCGACGGGGCACCATGGATCGATATCCGCGAGCGCTGTGGATTGTCTACTACCATACTTGTCTGCAATCGCGGAACACGCTACCTCTGCCGGCCAAACGGAGGAAGCAAATGCGGCAGACTTGGCGCTGGTTCGGACCGCACGATGCGGTCGGGATCGACGAGATCATGCAGGCCGGAGTCGAAGGCGTCGTGACAGCACTTCACCACGTGCCGACCGGACAAGTCTGGACCGAGGCCGAAATCGCCAAGCGGCAGCGGCAAATCGCGACCCGGGCCGATGGCGCGCCCTCGGGTCTGAAGTGGGAAGTGGTCGAAAGCCTGCCGGTCTCGGAGGCGATCAAGAAGCAGACAGGGGACTGGCGCGCACATCTCGATGCCTATCGAGAGAGCATGGCGAACCTCGCCGCCGCCGGGATCGAGGTGATCTGCTACAATTTCATGCCGGTGCTTGACTGGACCCGCACTGACTTGGCCTGGCGTCTGCCCCACGGTGGGACCGCGATGCGGTTCGACCTCGTGGATTTCGCCGCGTTCGACATCCACATCCTCAGACGGCCCGGTGCCGTCGAGGATTTCCCCGCGGCCGTCGTCGCCGAAGCTGCCGAGCGTTTTGCCCGCATGGACGGGCCGGCGCAAGCCGCGCTGACGAGCAACATCGTCAGCGGTCTGCCTGGCGCGGCGGAGCATTTCACGCTGGACGATGTGAAGGCGCATCTGGCCGAGTACGCCAATATCGCGCCCGAGAGGCTGCGCGCACACCTGATCGATTTCCTCGCCGAGGTCGCGCCCGAGGCCGAGCGCCTGGGCCTGAGGCTGTGCTGTCACCCGGACGATCCCCCGTTCCCGCTGCTTGGGTTGCCGCGGATCATGTCGACCGAGGCAGACTACAGGTCGATCATGGATGCGGTTGACCTGCAGGCGAATGGGGTGACGCTGTGTTCGGGATCGCTTGGTGCGCGGCCGGACAACGATTTGTCGGACATGATGGAGCGTTTGGGCGACCGGGTGCATTTCCTGCACCTGCGCAATGTCCTGCGCGAGACGCCGGGAGTGCCCTGTTCCTTCCACGAGGCAGAGCATCTGCGCGGCGGCACCGATATGGTCGCGCTCATCAAGGCCGTGGTGGCGGAAGAGAAACGCCGCCGCGAAGCCGGACGGCGCGACGCCTCGATCCCCTTCCGACCAGACCACGGGCAGGACATCCTCGACGATCTGAACCGCAAGGTGCAGCCCGGCTATCCGCTGATCGGCCGCCTAAAGGGGCTCGCGGAACTGCGCGGCATCGTGACTGCTCTCGAGCATCGGCCGTGACGCGCCTCACCCGCGCCGCGCTTGCCGCACTGCCAAAGAGTATGGCGCCCGGCTATACCCCCAAGGCGCACGGCATCGGCATCCTGCATCTAGGTCTCGGCGCCTTCCACAGGGCGCATCAGGCAGCCTATACCGATGACGCGCTGGCGGCGGAGGGCGGCGACTGGCGCATTGCCTCGGTCAGTTTGCGCTCTACCGGGACGGTCGATGCGCTGACGGCTCAGGACAACCTCTACACGCTGATCGAATGCGGGAAGGACGGTTTGCGGTCCCGTTTGATCGGCGCGATAGGGCAGAGCATCGCCGCCGCCCGCAATCCCGGCGCAGCCGTCGAGATCCTGGCCCGTCCCGAGATCTGCGTCGTCACGCTCACGGTGACCGAGAAGGCCTATGGCGTCGACCGCACCGCCCGAGATTGCGATCCTGGGCATCCGGCCGTCGCTGCCGACCTGGCCGATCCTCACAATCCAAAAGGCGTACTCGGGACGCTGGTCGAGGGGCTGCGTCGCCGCCGCGCGGCGGGGTTCGAGGCCCCGGCGATCCTCAGTTGCGACAATCTTCCGCACAACGGTGCACTGCTTCGGGCGGGCGTCCTGGGGTTCGCACGCCGCGTTGATCCGGACCTGGCCGACTGGATCGGGCGTAGCGCCACTTTTCCCTCGTCGATGGTCGACCGCATCACTCCGGCGGCGAGCGCCGAGACGCTGGCCAAGGCAATGCGCCTCACCGGGTTGGAGGACGCCGCGGCGATCGAGACCGAGCCCTTCGCTCAATGGGTGATCGAGGACGATTTCCCTCTTGGCCGTCCGGCGTGGGAGACGGCAGGTGCGACCTTCGTTTCGGACGTGGTGCCCTACGAGAAGATGAAGCTCCGGATGCTGAACGGCGCGCATTCGCTGATCGCCTATGTGAGCGTCGTTGCAGGCTATGAATACGTTCGCGACGCAATGGCCAACCCGGCGCTGGCGGTGCTGACCGACCGTCACATGGCGGCCGCTGCGCGGACCGTCGGCGCGTTGCCGGGCATAGATCTGGACCAGTACCGGGCCGATCTTCTAGATCGTTTCGCCAATCCCGAGATTGCCCACCGAACCGCGCAGATCGCGATGGACGGAACCGAAAAGCTGCCCCAGCGCATCTTCGAACCGGCTACGAAGGATCCGGCGCCAAGCTTCGCCTTCGCTCTGGCCGCGTGGATGCGCTACTGCCTAGGAACGACCGACAGCGGCGAAACCTATGACCTGAACGATCCGCGTGAAGCGGAACTTCGAGCCGCCGTCGAAGGCGCCGGGCGCGATGCGGACGCGGTCTTCGACGCACTGGTCGGCCTACCCGCGCTAGTGCCTGCGCCGCTCGCCACCGGCACGTTCCGAAATGCCGTGATCCAACGGCTGGGAACCATGCTGAAAGACGGTATGGTCGGGGCCATCCACAGAGAAATAGAGTGACCTGGCCTAGTGCCGTTTTCCCGGATGTACTGTCCACTGAAATCTGGATCGTTTGAAGCTGACGTTATCAGCTAGTATTTCCTCGCAGCGAGAGGAGTGGAAACGCACGAAGGTCTCGAAGGTCACGGCGGCGCAGAAAACGTTCATTCTGAAGCAGGGCGAGCAAGGCACGAAGGTAGCGGAGATTTGCCGCGCCGTCGCCATTCCAAAGACCTGGGTCTCGACGCTGAAATGTTCAGTGCACTCATCCTTGCGAACAGTGGTCCCGGGCGCCGGCAAAATATTCGGGGGATCTTCTGCAGGATTTACATTCACGCACACTCGAGAACTCCAATTATCGGGGCGCGGCGACGGTAAGGCCGCTACCCCCGATGGCCTCACGCGCGACCAACCTGGCGCGCAAGGCAATTTCTAAACCCTTGATCAGCCTTGCGCGCGGCCGAGCACCCGGAGACGGCTGTCCCATTCGCCTCGGTCGACGTAGCAGCCGTGCAGGTGGCGGTAGCCGGTTGAAGGGTCGAAGGCCTCGCGACCGTGCAGGACGCGGCGGTTGTCGAAGACCACCATCTCCCCTCCAGAGAGCCTCAGCGCGATGCCGTAGGCAGGATCGCGGGTCATCTCCATGAAGAGCCGATAGGCGCGGTAGAAAGCCTTCAGCCAAGAGGGCTCGAGATCGAGAATATCCGCGAGGTGCGCGTTGAAGCAGATCTCGGAAACCGCACCGCGCGTGTCGAGCGTGATCACGGCCTTGCGCGCGCGGATGTCGTTGTGGCGGTCATGGAAGCGGAAGGGGACCGTCACTGTCGACAGGACCTCGAACGCCTCCGCGTCGCGCGCACGCAGATCCTCGGCGACGGCGACCCCGTCGCAGAAGGTCGACCCGCCGCCCTTCGCCTCGTTGGCGAGGCAGTGGAGGAACTGGTAGCCCGGCGGCAATTCCTGGTTGGTCAGGTCGGTGTGCAGCGGAAGCGCGTCCGAAGTGTAGGCAAGGTTGTTCGGATCCGGCTTCGACACGACCTCGAAGGTCAGGCCGAAATTCGTCTCGCGCAGGTGGCCGACGCGCCGCGCGATCGCCTCACCGGCCTCGGTGGTGTCGGCCAGCCCTGTCACGATGGAAAGACCGTAGCGCTTGGTCTCGGTCAGCCACTCCGCCAGAGCCCTGTCCGAGGTCATGAGGCCGTTCGCATCGTGGCGCGGCACGCCGGCGCCGCCTAGATCGGCCCGCCATGCAATTGGAGCGACGTCCGCCGGATCATGGCGGCGCTGGCCTGGCCTGTGGGCCTTGATCCAGTTCAGATCGAAACGGCTCGGGGATTTCTGGTCATCCCATGTGACGAAGAGTTCCTGCGGCGTCAGTTCGGCCTTGCTCGGCGCGACGTCGAGCGGCACCTGCGTCAGATCGAAGGTGCGCTCGCCGGTCTGCGGATGGAAGCCCGAGGGGTCCGTATCGCGAAGCCAGATGTAGGGGAACTCGCCGACGGTCCCATCGGACCAGCGGATCTCGAGGCCCTCGGCCCCGGTGGTGAGGGTGGGTTGCATGTATGTCTCCGGAAAGCTGAGAAGATCAGGCGTGGTGGCTCAGCCGATCCGCGGGGGCGGCCACCATTCGTGGGCCTTCGCGTGAGGATGGCCCGGAGATCTTCCCAAGACGGTGCGCATGCTTTCGAAGACTCATTTGGTGGGTGCAGCAAATACGGATGCCGCGCTCCGCGCAAGCAGATCATTCGGTCGGAGATACGAACAGGCTGAAACGGAGCAACCGGCGCGATCTGCGCCGGCTGAAGGGTTTGCCGTCATGCTTCGGTCTGTCGGCCGGACAGCGTTCCGAGCGACGCCAGGCGGTTCAGGCCGCGTCCGTCAGGCAAACCACCAGCGCTCGACGGCGCGCAGGCCGTCCAGGGTCCAGTTGTTGCCGACGGTTTCGGGTGTGGCAATCGCGTTGCTGTGGGCCATGACGTAGCTCGCGAACAGCGGGATGACCGCGCCGCCCTGGGTGCGGACGATTTCCTGCATTTCGCGGTACATCTCGGCGCGCTTCGCCTCGTCAAGCTCGGACCGGGCTTCCAGCAGCAGGCTGTCGAACCGCTCGTGCGACCAGAACGTGTCGTTCCAGGCGGCGCCGGATGCGTAGGTCAGCGAGAACATCCAGTCCTCGGTCGGGCGGCCGCCCCAGTAGACCGCGCAGAAGGGCTTCTTCATCCAGACGTCCGACCAGTAGCCGTCGTTGGGCTCGCGCCGGACCTCGATGTTGATCCCTGCCGCGCGGGCACTTTCGGAGTAGAGCAGGGCGGCATCGACCGCGCCGCCGAAGGCTGCGTCCGCAGCGGACAGCGCGACGTCGACCGACTCGAGGCCCGCTTCCTTGAGGTGGAACTTCGCCTTGTCCGGGTCATAGCTGGTCTGCTCGAGATCGGCGGCGTGGTACCGGTTCGAGCGCCCGATCGGATGGTCGTTACCGACCTCGCCGTAGCCGAACAGGATCTTGTCGACGAGCTCCTGCCGATTGATTCCGTATTTCAGCGCCAGGCGCACGTTGTTGTCATCGAACGGGCCGACGCGGGTATCCATCGCGAAGCTGTAGTGCTGCGTTCCGGTCTTCGAGAGGACCGTGACGTTGGGCGCCCGCTCGAACAGCGAGACGGTCTTGAGATCGACCTGGTCGATCACGTCGACCGAGCCGGTCATCAGCGCGGACTGGCGGGCGGCCGCGTCGAGGATCGTAAGCAGCGACACCGAGTCGAAATGGGCGCGATCCGACTTCCAGTAATTCTCGTGCCGAACGAGGTCGGCTCGCACGCCTGGCTCGAACGTATCGAGCTTGTAGGCGCCGCAGCCGTCGGTGCCGGTCGGATCGATCTTCCCGTCCGAGGACGGCTTGATTGCCAGGTGGTAATCGCTGACCTGGAAGGGGAAGTCGGCATTTCCTTCGCGCAGGGTGATCGTGACGGTGTCGCCGTCCGCAACGATTTCGGTGATCGGTTCGACGATCGGCTTCGCGGCCGAAGTCGACTCGTCGCCGCGGTGGTAGTTGATCGACGCGGCCACGTCCTCGGCGGTCACGGTCCCGCCGGAGTGGTACTCGATCCCCGGGCGCAGCTTGAAGGTCCAGACCCGGGCGTCAGGGCTGGCTTCCCAGCTTTCGGCGACCTCGCCGATGATCGAGCCGTCCGCGGCGACCTCGGTCAGGAAACCGTTCATCGCAGTCCCGAGGGTCTGGGTGAAGACATGGGACCAGCTGCCCGGATCAAGGCTGTCCGATGTGTTGCCGGCGGCGATCCCGATGCGAAGCGTCCCGCCCTTCTTCGGCTGCGAAAAGGCCTGCCCGGCGGGAAGGATCAGGCCGGCGGCGGTAAGCGCCGTGCCCCCCTGGAGCACGGAACGCCTGGAGATCGCGCGCGCTGAAAGAAGTTTCCTCGAAGCCATGGTGATACTCTCCCTGTGCGGATTTGGATCCGACTTGCGTGACATTTGGAATGCGCCTCGACGCTGCGCCCGAAGGCTCAGGCAATCGCCGCACGGGGTCAACCGCTTTTTTGATTGATCCGTCAGTCAATAAAATCCATGGTCGCGCGGAGCGAACAAGGTGCGGGACGCGCGATGCCGAAAATCGGAATGCAGCCGATCCGGATGAACGGTCTGGTCGAGGCGGCGATCATGGAGATCGGGGCGACCGGGTCGCTCGACATAACCGTGAGCCAGATCGCCCGGCGCGCCGGCGTCTCGAGCGCGCTGGCGCACCACTACTTCGGAACCAAGGAACGGCTTTTCCTCTCGGCGATGCGGCACATCCTGTCGCAGTTCGGTGCAGAGGTGCGCAGCCGCCTTGCCGCCGCGAAGACGCCGGGCGCACGGCTTGATGCGATCATCGAGGCCAGTTTCGACGATCTGAATTTCCGGCCCGAGGTCGTCAGCGCCTGGCTCAACTTCTATGTCCGCGCAAGGTCGCAGCCCGACATCGCGTACCTGCTGTCAGTCTACCGCCGACGCCTGCGCTCGAACCTTGTCCAAGCGTTGAGGGCAGGTGGCTACGCGCAGCCGGAGATTCGTGCCGAGGCGATCGCCGCGATGATCGACGGGCTCTACCTGCGCCAGAGCCTTGCCGCAAAGAACGAGCGGTCCTCGGGAACGCTTGTCCTGAAGGATTACATTTCCCTGCTGCCCAAGGAGCCGACGTGACTCGGCCGAATATCCTCGTGATCATGGTCGACCAGCTGACCGGAACCCTGTTCGAGGACGGTCCGGCGGAGTGGCTGCACGCCCCGAACCTGCGGCGCCTTGCAGAGCGCTCGGTCCGGTTCGCGAATGCCTACACGGCCTCGCCGCTGTGCGCCCCCGCACGGGCCTCCTTCATGACCGGCAAGCTGCCGTCCCGGACACGCGTCTACGACAATGCGGCAGAGCTGTCCTCGGACCTGCCGACCTATGCGCATCACCTCCGCCGGGCAGGCTATGCGACATGCCTCGCGGGCAAGATGCATTTCGTCGGGCCGGATCAGCTCCACGGGTTCGAAGAGCGTCTGACCACGGACATCTACCCGGCCGATTTCGGATGGACCCCGGACTATCGCAAGCCGGGCGAGCGGATCGACTGGTGGTATCACAACCTCGGCTCGGTCACCGGTGCCGGTGTCGCCGAGATCACCAACCAGATGGAGTATGACGACGAGGTCGCGTTTCTCGCACAGCAGAAGCTCTATGACCTGTCTCGCGGCCAGGATGCCCGGCCCTGGTGCCTCACCGTCAGCTTCACTCATCCGCACGACCCCTATGTCGCGCGCCGGAAGTTCTGGGATCTCTACGAGGATTGCGAACACCTGGCGCCGGCGGTTCCGGCCATGGCCTACAAGGATCACGACCCGCACTCGCAGCGGATCTTCGACGCGAACGACTGGCAGAAGTTCGAGATAACCGAGCGGGACATCGCGCGGGCGCGGCGCGCCTATTTCGCTAACGTCAGCTACCTTGACGAGAAGATCGGGGACCTGCTTGCGACGCTGGAGGCGACCCGCCAGGAAGCGGCGATCCTCTTCGTCTCCGACCACGGCGATATGCTGGGCGAGCGTGGGCTGTGGTTCAAGATGAGCTTCTTCGAGGGCTCTTCACGCGTGCCGCTGATGATCTCGGCGCCCGGCCTCGAACCCGGGTGCATTACCGAGCCTGTCTCGACAATCGACATCGCCCCCACGCTCGCCGATCTGGCCGGGGTCGCGATGGACGAGGTCGCGCCCTGGACCGAGGGCGAGAGCCTGCTTCCCATCGCGTCCGGGCATCCGCGCTCAAAACCGGTGGCGATGGAGTATGCCGCCGAAGCCTCCTATGCCCCGCTGGTGGCGCTGCGTGACGGACGGTGGAAGTACACGCGCTGCGCCCTGGACCCCGAACAGCTCTTCGATCTCGAGACCGATCCGCACGAACTGATGAACCTCGCGACCTCACCGGATCATGCGCAGGTGCTGGGGGACTTGCGGCGGAAGGCCGATGAAAGGTGGGACCTTACCCGGTTCGACGACGAGGTTCGGGAAAGTCAGGCGCGCAGATGGGTGGTCTACGACGCACTGCGTGAAGGCCGATACGCGCCGTGGGAATACCAGCCGGTCCGCGATGCCTCGGACCGCTTCATGCGCAATCACATGGACCTGAACATGGTCGAGGAAAACCAGCGTTACCCGAGGGGCGAATGATGCGAAACGTTCAGCCGAAAGCCAGCCACTTCGTAAACGGCGCGCCGCTCGAGGATACCGAGGGGGCCGCGATGGAGGTGATCTATCCCGCGACGGGTGCGACGGTCGCGACCGTTCACGCGGCAACGCCTTCGGTGGTCGACGCGGCGCTCGGCGCTGCCGCTCGCGCTCAAGCGGACTGGGAAGAGATGGGCGGGGCCGCGCGGGGCAGGGTGCTGCGTCGCGCCGCCGATCTGCTGCGCGAGCGGAACCGAGAGCTGTCGGAACTGGAGACCATCGACACGGGCAAGCCGCTGTCCGAAACCCTTGTGGCGGACGCGGCTTCGGCGGCGGACGCGCTGGAGTATTTCGGAGGGCTGGCGGCGGGTTTGACCGGCTCGCACATCCGCCTGCCGGGCGGCGATTTCGTCTACACGACGCGGCGCGCTCTTGGCGTCGCGGTCGGCATCGGTGCCTGGAACTACCCGATCCAGATCGCCGGTTGGAAGGCAGCTCCCGCGCTCGCCTGCGGCAATACGATGGTCTTCAAGCCGTCCGAGACCACGCCGCTTTCCGCCCTGGCGCTTGCCGAAATCCTTACAGAGGCCGGCGCTCCGCCGGGTGTCTTCAACGTGGTTCAGGGCGCTGGCGGTGTCGGCAGTGCGCTAGTCACGGACCCGCGCGTGGCGAAAGTGTCGCTGACAGGTTCGGTCCCCACGGGCCGCAAGGTCTACGCCGCCGCGGCCGAGGGCATCCGCCACGTCACCATGGAACTGGGCGGCAAGTCGCCCCTGGTCGTGTTCGACGATGCGACGCTCGAGGACGCGGTTTCCGGCGCGATCCTCGGCAATTTCTACTCGACGGGGCAGATCTGCTCGAACGGCACCCGCGTCTTCGTCCAGCGGGGCATCAAGGATGCGTTCCTGAGCCGCCTCAGCGTGCGCATGGGCAACGCCGTGGTCGGCGATCCGCTGGACGAGGCGACCACGATCGGCCCGATGGTTTCGGCCCGGCAACGCGAGATCGTCGAGGGCTACATTCGCAAGGGACAGGAAGAGGGCGCGCAGCTGGTCGCCGGCGGCAAGCGGATCGACCGGTCGGGGTTCTACCTGGAGCCGACGCTGTTCGCCGACGTCACCGATGACATGACGATCGCCCGCGAAGAGATCTTCGGCCCCGTCATGTCGGTGCTGGAGTTCGACACCGAGGACGAAGTGATCGCGCGGGCCAACGACACAAGCTACGGGCTCGCCGCCGGAGTGTTCACCAACGACATCAGCCGCGCGCACCGGGTCATCGACCGCATCGACGCGGGCACCGGCTATATCAACACGTACAACCTGACCCCGGTCGAGGCGCCCTTCGGCGGTACCAAGGCTTCGGGCGTGGGTCGTGAAAACGGCCACGAGGCGCTGAACCACTGGTCCGAGCCGCGCTCGGTCTATGTCGGGATGTCCCGGGTGGAGGCTCCGTTCTGACCATGGCGATGGAAGCGGAGTACGTCATCGTCGGCGCGGGGTCCGCCGGTTGTGCGATCGCCTATCGCCTGGCCGAGGCGGGGCGGTCCGTCATCGTGGTGGAATACGGCGGCAGCGACCGGGGGCCGTTCATCCAGATGCCGGGTGCGCTGAGCTTCCCGATGAACATGCCACGTTACGACTGGGGGTATCGGACCGAGCCGGAGCCGCATCTCGGCGGCCGGCGGCTGGCCGTGCCGCGCGGCAAGGTGATCGGCGGCTCGTCCTCGATCAACGGCATGGTCTACGTGCGGGGCAATCCGCTCGACTTCGACCACTGGGCCGAGGCGGGCGCGACGGGCTGGTCCTACACCGACGTGCTGCCCTACTTCCGCCGGATGGAGAACTGGGACCCCGGACGCCACGGCGGCGATCCGTCCTGGCGCGGCACGGATGGACCGCTCCATGTGACGCGGGGCGATTGGGACACGCCGCTTTTCGAGGCCTTTGTCGAAGCTGGCCGTCAAGCCGGTTACCCGGTGACCGAGGACTACAACGGCGCCTATCAGGAGGGCTTCGGTCCGATGGAGCGCACGATCTACAAGGGCCGGCGCTGGTCGGCGGCAAACGCCTACCTGAAGCCCGCGCTGCGCACTGGCCGCGTCCGCATGGTGCGGGGCCTTGCCGAGAAGATCGAGATCACGGACCGCCGCGCCACCGGTGTCCGTGTCCGTACCCGGGGCGAGACCCGGCTGATCCATGCGTCGCGTGAAGTCATCGTGGCGGCCTCGTCCATCAACTCGCCCAAGCTGCTGATGCTGTCGGGCATCGGTCCGGGCGGGGACCTCGCAGCCCACGGGATCGAGGTGATCCGGGACGCGCCTGGCGTCGGTGGAAACCTCCAGGACCATCTCGAGGTCTACATCCAGATGTCCTCGAAAGAGCCGGTTACCCTCTACCGCTACTGGAACCTTCTCGGGAAAGCGTGGGTCGGCGGCCGCTGGCTTCTGACCGGCCGCGGCCCCGGCGCCTCGAACCAGTTCGAAAGCGCCGCCTTCATCCGAAGCCATGCGGGCGTCGAATACCCGGACATCCAATACCACTTCCTGCCGATCGCCGTGCGTTATGACGGCCGGGCCGCTGTTCGGGATCACGGCTTCCAGGCCCATGTCGGACCGATGCGCTCCCCCTCGCGCGGGCGGGTGTCGCTGGCATCGGCCGATCCCGCCGCGCCTCCGCGGATCTTCTTCAACTATATGTCCGAAGAGCAGGACTGGCAGGACTTCCGCGCTTGCGTCCGCCTGACCCGCGAGATCTTCGCGCAGGAGGCCTTCCGGCCGTTCGTCAAAGACGAAATCCAACCCGGCGCCGACGTGCAGAGCGACGACGAGATCGACGCCTTCATCCGCGAGCACGTCGAAAGCGCCTACCATCCCTGCGGCACCTGCCGGATGGGATCGGCTGACGATCCCGAAGTGGTCGTCGACCCCGAACTCCGCGTCATAGGGATCGACAACCTCAGGGTCGCCGACAGCTCGGTCTTCCCGAGGATCACGAACGGCAACCTCAATGCCCCGACGATCATGGTCGGGGAGAAGGCCGCTGACCACATTCTTGGAAAGCGGATGCCGACCGGAGCTGTTTCAGGTCAGCCGTCAGCCGTCGTTGCTCATCGGTCGGTGGAGGGTGTTCGACAGACCGCTGAATAGACTTCTCACCGCCGAACCGGAGGAAGGGTTCCCTGCAAGCACCGAAAAACCGGAGTCCGTGCGAACCTTCGGTTTGGTCGCGGATCATTTGCTTTGGCACTCTGACCGACACTCCGGAGACCTGTTCCAGAAACCCTCAAGCGCAGCGGGAGTGCGGCAGAAGTCCTCCTCGCGTCAAGTAGGAGCCGTTTCAGAGAATCTGTACGCTCGCCCAGTCGTCCAGCGATAATGACTCCAGCGTGGTATCGAGGATCCGGACTCCCGCCTCCGCACTTCCCCAGAGCAGCAGTACGTCGTCGCCGTTCTGCTCCAGCCAGCCCTCGGCGCCGCGTAGCGCCATCAGGTCCTCGCCCGGTGTGTAGTCGGTGATCTCGTCCCAGCCTTGCTGCGCGGCGCGGAAGAGGAAGACATCGGCCCCGTCGCCGCCCTCAAGCATGTCGTCACCGCGTCCCCCGCGCAGCACGTCATCGCCTTCGCCGCCCTCCAGCCGGTCGTTGCCTGCGCCACCGCGCAGGACGTCGTCTCCGCGCCCACCCTGAAGCCGGTCCGCCCCCGCGTTCCCCCACAGCAGGTCGTCGCCGTTGCTCGAGATGACCACGTCGTCTCCGCGCCCGCCGTGCACCCTCGAAGCCTGGGACCAGAGCCCGGTTTCCAGATGATCATCGCCCGCGCCACCGCGCAAAAGGCTGCTGCCGCCCGTATCGACAAGCACATCGTCGCCGCTGCCACCGCGCAGAACCTCGTCGGCGCGCCCGCCGTGCAGTACGTCATTGCCACCACCTCCGGACAGCAACATCGGCGCGTAGAGCGGGAGCACAGAGGCTGCCGGCTGAAACACGTCGTCACCCGCACTGCCCCGGAAGTGCAGCCCCTCGTGCTGCACCGCTTCGGACAGGGCTGCGGCCAGATCGCCGATCCACGCCGCATCCGCGCCGGTTCCAGGATCGTGGATAGCAGTGACCGTCAGCGGGGTTGTGAACTCCAGCGTGCCGACGATCTCGGCGCCGTCTGCCCCCGGCCGGGTCCAGTCGATCCTCAGTACGCTGATCTCGGCCGAGCCGTCTTGGCGCTCTGCGGGATCCAGCGCTGTGGCCGTGGTCACCACGATCTGCGCGGCGCCGGACAGGGCGGCCGCGGCATCCTCCCAGGCCGATCCCGGCCGCGAAAGGGCGATTCCCCCCTTCGGGTCGGGACCGGCGTTCAGGTAAACATCCGGAGGCAGCAGCGCGCCCAGCGGCGACAGGGCATGGAAGCCCCCGGGTCGGGCATGGATCACAAGCATGACAATCTCCGGCACTCGTTACGTCCCCGGAAATCCCATGAAGTCGTGTAAAATCCAAAGCATATGTTAAGCTTTGGTTAACCCCCGGGGGACGTCACGCCGCAGTGGCTCGGGGTTGGCATCCGGGCCCCTGCGCCGCTATGTATCAGGCAACAGGACAGCCTGACGGACGGAGTGAATGGCGAAGATCACCTATATCGAGCACAACGGCACCGAGCATGTCGTGGACGTGCCCAACGGGCTGAGCGTGATGGAAGGCGCACGGGACAACAACATTCCCGGCATCGAGGCCGATTGCGGCGGTGCCTGCGCCTGCTCGACCTGCCATGTTTACGTGCACCCGGACTGGGTCGGCAAACTGCCCGAGATGGAAGCGATGGAGGAGGACATGCTCGATTTCGCCTTCCAGCCCGACGCGGAGCGCTCACGCCTGACATGCCAGCTGAAGGTCAGCGATGATCTTGACGGGCTGGTGGTCCAGATGCCCGAGAAACAGATCTGATGCGCCTGCCGGCCCTCGCACTGACGGTTCTGATCGCCGGTGCAGCGCCGGCGCTGGCCAATGACGCCTGCCCGCACCCGGCCGAGATCGGCCGGGTCGTGCTGCCCGACGCGCCCTGCTATGACATTTCCGCCAGCTACGACCGCCCCACGACGCGCTACCCGCACGGCGCACTTGGCGACAACGAGGAATGGGCCTCGATGTTGGTGCGGAAGGCGAACGTAAAGGTCTACGTCAACGTGCCCGTGACGCATGTGTTCGAGGACCTTGCTCCGCGCCTGTCGAATTTCGACGACGATCCGGACCCCGAGATCGTGACCGTGGAAAGCTACTCCGCCGGCGGGGCCGCGCTGGTGGTCTACGATCCGGATTTCGAGAGAGGCCCGACCGTAAAGCGGATGGCAGCCACACGTGTCATCGGCCAGCGGAACCGCTGGCTGGCTCCGGTCGGGATCGCCGACTTCGACGGCGACGGCCGCAACGACGTGGCTTATGTGGAAACGCCGCACCTGGGTATGGTGCTGAAATTCGTGACCCCCGGCCCGGGCGGGATGGAGCCGTTGGCCGAAGCCGAGGGCTTCACCAACCACCGGTTCGGCGAAGCGGTCATCCAGGGCGGTGTGCGGGACTGCGGCACTGGTCCCGAGGCGCTTACTGCCAATGCGGACTGGACCCGTATCTTGGCTGCGCGGCTTGATGGCGGTCAGGTCGTCACCGCCGATCTCGGCCCCTACGAGGGACCGGACAGTTTCACACCGCATCTGGACTGCGAAGGCGCCTGACGCGGTAGCGCCCGGGCCTTCTCTTTCGCGAAAATTATTCTCGCCGGAGGCCCTCGCGCACAGGGTTAGCCGTCGCGCTTCAGCGCCCGCCAACCGATGTCCCTGCGCCAGTGCGCCTTGGGCCAGTCTATCGCCTCGACCGCGGCGTAGGCCCGGTCATGCGCCTCTTGCAGCGTCGCGCCGCGCGCGGTGACGCTCAGCACCCGACCGCCAGCACTCACCAGCGCGCCGTCCGCGTCGGCGGTGCCGGCGTGAAAGATCCGCACCAGAGGATCGCCTTTCGCGGCTTCCTTCACGCCGCCGATGCGCTGGCCCTTGGGGTAGCTGCCCGGATAGCCCGGCGCGGCCATCACCACGGTCAGCGCGTGGTCGGGCGCCCAGTTCAGCTTCGCCTCCGCCAGCTTGCCCTCGGCACAGGCCAGCATCGCGTCGAACGCCTGCGCGCCCAGACGCAGCATCAGAACCTGGCACTCTGGATCGCCGAAGCGGACATTGTATTCCACCAGCCGGGGCTGGCCGTCCTTGATCATCAGCCCGACATAAAGCACCCCTTGGAAGGGCGTGCCGCGCCGGACCATCTCGGCCAGCGTCGGCTTCACGATCCGCTCGATCGTGGCCTCGGTCACGGCGTCGGTCATCACCGGGGCAGGGGCATAGGCGCCCATGCCGCCGGTGTTCGGGCCCTCGTCGCCGTCAAGCGCGCGCTTGTGATCCTGCGCCGTGCCGATGGGCAGGAAATCCTCCCCGTCGCAGAGCACGAAGAACGAGGCTTCTTCACCCTCCATGAACTCCTCGATCACCACTTCGGCGCCCGCATCCCCAAAGGCGCCGCCGAAGATCGCCCGCACCGCGTCCTTCGCGGTGTCGAGGTCCACCGCCACCGTCACGCCCTTGCCGGCGGCCAGCCCGTCGGCCTTGACCACGACCGGGGCACCGGTCTTGTCGAGATAGGCCAACGCTGGGCTTTCCTCCGTGAAACGGGCCCAGGCGGCGGTCGGCGCGCCGCAGGCGTCGCAGACTTCCTTGGTAAAGCTCTTCGAGGCTTCGAGCCGCGCTGCTTCGCGTCCTGGACCGAAGACCAGCAGGCCCTGGCTGCGCAACACGTCGGCGACCCCGGCGGCCAGCGGCGCCTCGGGGCCGATCACCACGAAATCGATGCCGGTCTCGCGGGCGAAGGCGGCCACCGCCGCTCCGTCCTCGATGTCGAGGCTGACGCAGGTCGCCAGTTCCGCGATCCCAGGATTGCCCGGCGCGGCGTAGAGCTTGTCGCACTTCGGACTTTCCGCGATGGCCCAGGCCAGCGCGTGTTCGCGGCCGCCGCCGCCAAGCAGAAGAATCTTCACAATCACCGTCCTTGTTTTGCAAAGGGGTTTAGGCAAGAGGGCCAAAATGAACAAGTGGTGCGGGACAGGGCCTCGCGGCAGGCATGGACCTGATGGTGCCCGCACGCCCGCTTTCCTTTGGCCGCGCGGTTGCTCCACTGGCCTGAGCTGGACATTCGCAGAATCGCCACGTTTCCGGCCTATGATTCGCTCCCAGGCACCAGCAAAGGGGGCCGCGATGCGCGACCCGGCACTTTGGGAACGGCTGCGCGACTACCGGTTCGACGATCCGAACGCGAAAGTCCCGTTCAGCCGGAAGCTTCAACGATCCGAGGGATGGACGACAAGGGCGACGGCACGGGCGCTCGACGAGTATCGCCGGTTCCTCTATCTGGCGGCGGTTTCGGACGGAAAGATCACGCCCAGCCGCAAGATCGACAAGGTCTGGCACCTGCACCTGACCTACACCGAGGATTACTGGCACCGGCTTTGCCCCCTGCTCGGCGGAGAATTGCACCACAAGCCCTCGACCGGGCCGGACGAGGACGCGATGTACCTCGATCGGTACCGGGACACGGTAGCTCTCTACGAGCAGGAGTTCGGTGCCCGGCCACACAAGTCGATCTGGCCGAAGCCGCCGCGTTCGGCCGCGCCGAAGTCGATGGGAGGGCTCGGCGCGATGGCACGGCTGGCGGTGTTCTTCGGTGGGATCTACCTGGCGCTGACCTATTTCATGACCGGGGTGCCGATGCCGGTCGCGCTGATGGCCTCGGCCATCGGTTCGGTGATGCTGCTGATGATGACGGCCCCGGGCGGCGAGGGGGCAATCACATTCAGCTTCGACAGCGACAGCGGCGGAGATGGTGGCGATTGCGGCGGAGGCGGTTGCGGCGATTGATCCCGCCCGCCGATTGATCGCTTACGCCGATTGACCTGGGCTTCACGGCGCGAATAGTGTGCCGCGATGTCCGACCTTTTCGACGACCCGCCCGAGGGCGCCAACGCCCCCGAATTCACTGTCACGGAGCTGTCCGGCGCCGTGAAGCGCACGATCGAGGGCGCCTTCACCCATGTCCGCGTGCGCGGCGAGGTGGGCCGCGTCTCGCGCCCGCGCTCGGGCCATGTCTACTTGGATCTGAAGGACGACCGGTCAGTACTGGCGGGGGTTATCTGGAAGGGCAACGCGCAGCGCCTTCGTACCCAACCCGAGGAAGGGATGGAGGTCGTCGCCACCGGCCGGCTTACCACCTTCCCGGGGCAAAGCCGCTACCAGATCGTGATCGAGGATATTGCGCCCGCCGGGATGGGTGCGCTGATGGCGATGCTCGAGAAGCGCCGCGCCGCGCTGGCCGCTGAAGGGCTGTTCGATGAGGCCCGCAAGCGCCCGCTGCCCTATCTGCCCGAGGTCATCGGCGTCGTCACCTCGCCCTCGGGCGCGGTGATCCGCGACATCCTGCACCGGCTGCGGGACCGGTTCCCACGCAAGGTGCTGGTCTGGCCCGTCGCGGTGCAGGGCGAGAAATGCGCGCCCGAGGTTGCCGCCGCGATCCGCGGGTTCAATGCGCTGACGCCGGGCGGGGCGATTCCGAGGCCCGATGTGCTGATCGTCGCGCGCGGCGGCGGCTCGATCGAGGATCTCTGGGGGTTCAACGAGGAAATCGTCGTGCGGGCGGCGGCGGAAAGCGGCATACCCCTGATCTCGGCGGTGGGGCACGAGACCGACACGACGCTGATCGACTTCGCCTCGGACCGCCGTGCGCCGACACCCACGGCAGCCGCCGAGATGGCGGTGCCGGTGCGGCGCGACCTCGCGGTGCACCTCGGTGCGCTGGAAGAACGCCGCCGCCGGGCGCTGGTGGCGCAAGTCTCGACCAAGGGGCAGCGGCTGCGGGACCTCGCCCGCGCGCTGCCGCGCCCCGAGGCGATGCTGGGCGAGCGCGCGCAGCGGCTGGATGCCGTCGCGCAACGATTGCCGTTGGCGCTGACCGGTTTTGCCCGCCACACGCGGCTGCGGCTGACCACCGGGGGAGGGGGGCGGTTCGGCCCGCACTTGCTGACCGGACGGATCGAGGTGCGACGGGGGCGGCTCGACGCGCTGTCGGACAGGCTGCCGCGCGGGCTCTCACGGCAGGCGGAACGCGCGCGGGCGCGGCTGGAACGGCAGGTGCTCAGACCAAGGATACTGGAAGCGCTCAAGGAGCACGAGCGCGGGAGATTGAAGAATGCCGTGGATAGCCTCGCAAGATGTGCGTCCACCGCGCAGGAACGAAGGCAACAGAAGCTCAGCGAACTCGGCAAACTGCTGCGTTCGCTGGGCTATACCGAGACGCTGCGCCGGGGCTTTGCCGTGGTGCGCGACGATGCCGGGAAATTGGTGCAGGGCGCTGGGGCGGCGCAGGCCGCCGGGGCGCTTGAGATCGAGTTCTCGGACGGGCGCGTGCCGGTGATCGCGGCGGGCGGGAAGCCCGCGCGCAAGGCGCGAAAGAACGAACCAGAGCCGGACGAGGGGCCGCAGGGCTCACTGTTCTGACCGGGTGCGGTGCGTCTGGCCGTCGCCGGAGCCTCCGGCGGGAGTATTTTTCGGGATAGAGAACGCGGGGCGCGCGTCCGCCTGCTGGCGTGGGTGCCGGGTCAGACCTTCTCGAATTCCATCCGGTAGATGACCGCTTCGCCGGTGACCGGATCGGTGCCGGGCGCGCCGCTGATCGTCAGGCGGCGGCCCGAAAGGGTGAAAGGGCGCGAGAGATCGAGTTCCCAGTCCGGGTTCCAGGCGCGCTCGACATGGTGCACGACGCGGTCGCCCTCGAGGGTGTAGGAGGCGACATAGGCGAGCATGGTGTCGAAAAGTTCGGCTTTCTGCCCAGGTGTCCAGCCGCTACCGTCGCCTTTCGGCCGGTCGCGCTGGAAGACCGTCGCCATCATGCGCCCGTCGGCATGATAGGCGATGTAGCCCACAGGGGCGGGGCCCTGTGCGTCGGTGACCTGGCCGGTCGCAACCGCCTCGCGGGTCCAGGATATCATCCGCCAGCTTCCGAGTAGCGCGTCCTTGCCTGTCATTGTGACCTCCTCTGCCGTTCAGCCTAGCATGGCCGGGCGCGCAAGCGGAAACCGGCCGCTGGAGGGCAGCGGCCGGCAGGTAGTCCCTCGGGGCAGGGCTCAGGCGTCGGTCTGCTCGTCAGGCGGCGCGTCCATCGCGCCGGTCATCATCGCCACTGCGTCCGACATTGTGTGGCGCTTCGGATCGATCACCGCCTTGCGCGTGCCCAGCCGGTGGATGTGGATCCGGTCCGCGACCTCGAAGACATGCGGCATGTTGTGCGAGATCAGCACGATCGGCAGGCCGCGTTTCTTGACGTCGAGGATCAGGTCCAGCACCCGTCGGCTTTCCTTGACGCCGAGCGCCGCGGTCGGCTCGTCCAGGATTACCACCTTCGAGCCGAAGGCGCAGGCGCGGGCCACTGCGACGCCCTGGCGCTGGCCTCCCGACAGCGTCTCGACCGCCTGGTCGATGTTCTGGATCGTCAACAGGCCCAGTTCCGATAGCTTCTCGCGGGCGAACTTGCGCATCTCGGCCTTGTTGAGCTTGCGCAGGTACTTCCCGGCGAAACCCTCGGCGCGGATCTCGCGGCCGAGGAACATGTTGTCCACGATCGACAACGCCGGGGACAGGGCGAGGGTCTGGTAGACAGTCTCGATCCCGTGCTCGCGCGCCTCGAGCGGGTTGGCGTAGCTGACCGGCTTGCCGTCGAGCCGGATCTCGCCATCGTCGGGCTGCACCGCGCCCGAGAGCGCCTTGATCAGCGTCGACTTGCCGGCGCCGTTGTCGCCGATCACGGCCAGGATCTCGCCAGGGTAGAGGTCGAAGTCGCAGGCATCCATGGCGGTGACACGGCCGTAGCGTTTGGTCAGCCCGCGGGCGGAGAGGATGGGTTCCATGCCGGTATCCAGGCTCATGACGACACCTTTCTGATCCACTGGTCCATGGCGACGGCCACGATGATGAGCACGCCGACGGTGAACTCCTGCCAGAGTACCTCGACCCCGGCGAGCGCCAGGCCCGAGCGGAACACGCCCACGGTGATCGCGCCGATCAATGTGCCGAAAATCGCGCCGCGTCCGCCGAAGAGCGAGGTGCCCCCGATCACCACGGCGGTGATGGCGTCCAGGTTGCCTTCGTAGAAGCTCTGCGGGCTGATCGAGCCAAGTCGGCCGATGGCGATCCAGGCGCCGATGGCGCAGACGAAACCTGCGGTGGCGTAGACCGAGAGCAGGATCCGGTCGGTGCGGATACCGGCCAGTTCCGCCGCTTCCTTGTCGTCACCGATGGCATACACGGCTCGGCCCCAGGCGGTCCAGTTGAGGATGTACCAGAACACGCCGAACATCCCGAGCATCAGGAACGAGCCGTAGGTGAACTGCGCCCCGAACAACTGGACCCGCTCACCGAAGAACTTCAGCAGCGGCGCTGCGGCGTCGATGTCCTGGCTGCGCACCGTCTGCGCCTCGGAATACCAGAGGTTCAGCGCGAAGAACATCGACCAGGTGCCCAGCGTCACGATGAAGGGCGGCAGCTTGAACCGCGTCACCAGGAAGCCGTTCAGCATGCCGCAGGCGGTGCCGACGGCGAAGCCGATCAGGATCGCGAGCGGGGCGGGCAGGCCCATCGTCACGCCGAGCCGGCCCATGACGACCGAACTCAGCACCATGATCGCCGCTACCGACAGGTCGATCCCCGCGGTCAGGATGATCAGGGTCTGTGCGATGCCGAGGATGCCGATCACCGTCACCTGCTGGATGATCAGCGAGAAGTTGAACGGCGTGAAGAAGTTGTTCGCCACCATGCCGAAGACGACCAGGCTGGCCGCCAGCACCATCAGGGGCGCCGCGGTGGGGTAGCTGTGGAGGAAGTGGTGCAGCCGTTCCAGCGGGGCCCGGTGTCGCGTCTCGAACGTGGCGACACTCCCGCCGGAGTGGATGGCCTTTTCATAGTCGTCGCTCTTGGCGTCTGACATGGCGCGTCTCCAGGGTGTTGCGTTGTCTGGCCGGGTGCGCGGGCGGGGCCGGCGTGCACGAGGCTGTCCGTCGGCCTACGGGCCGTCGGTTGGGGGAGGGGCCGCCGCGTTGGCGGCCCGTCTGGTTCTGTCGTTGGGTGTGCTGACAGGTGCCGGGTATCAGCCCCAGCACTGCTCCAGCGCTTCGTCAGAGGTGATCGAGTCGATCCCCTCGACCGGGGCGTCGGTGACCAGCGTCACGCCGGTGTTGAAGAAGTCGAGGCCTTCAGAGTTCGCCGGCTTGGTGCCGTCCTTGGCGAAAGCGACGATCGCCTCGACGCCCATAGAGGCCATCTTCAGCGGGAACTGCATCGAGGTGGCGCCGATCACGCCCGCCTTCACGTCCTCTACGCCCGGGCAGCCGCCATCAACCGATACGATGGTGACCTGGTCCTCGAGACCGAAGGCCTTGAGCGCCTCGTATGCACCGGCGGCGGCGGGCTCGTTGATGGTGTGGATCAGGTTGATGCCCGGGTCGATCTGCAGCAGGTTCTCCATCGCGGTCCGGCCGCCCTCGGGCGAGCCTTGGGTGATGTCGGAGCCGACGATGCGCGGATCGTCCTCGTCGTACATCTTGTTGACGTCCTTCACGTCGATGCCGAAGCCGCTGAGGAAGCCCTGATTGCGGAGCACGTCGACGGTGATCTGCGCCTCGGAGAGATCGAGCGTCGCGATCTTGGCGTTCGCGGGATCCTCGAGAGTAGCGGCCGCCCACTGGCCGATCAGCTCGCCTGCCTTGAAGTTGTCGGTGGCGAAGGTCGCGTCGGCCGCGTCGATCGGATCGAAAGGCGTGTCGAGCGCGATCACCAGCAACCCGGCCTCGCGCGCGGCGGCGACGGTGTCGGACAGTCCCGCAGGGTCGGAGGGGGTGATCAGGATGCCCTTGGCACCGGCGGCGACCAGGCTTTCGATCGCCTCGACCTGGGCCTCGTTGTCACCGTCATACTTGCCGGCGAAGGTGCGCAACTCGACGCCCATTTCCTCGGCCTTGGCCGACGCGCCTTCCTTCATCTTCACGAAGAACGGGTTGGTGTCAGTCTTGGTGATCAGGCCGATGATCATGTCGTCCTGCGCGAACGCGGCGCCGGATAGGGCGCCCGCGGCGACGGCGGTGGACGCAAGAAGGGTTGTGAGACGTTTCATGCTATGATGCTCCTCCCAAAGCGGTGTTGTGGCCGGCCCGCCCGGTGTTCCGGATCGAACCTTGATCCTATCAAGCATCGCTTGGGGCGATTCGTCAATTAATAAATCACATTGATTTGTTAATTATGATCGGGCATGCTTCTCTCAAGAAATTATGGGGAGGAAGCGGCATGAAAGGGGGCGACTCCACGGGGCTCCGGGCGTACAACGCCCGGCTGATTGCAAGCGAGATCCGCACCGCGGGGGCCTTGTCGAAGGCCGAGATCGCGCGCCGAACCGGCCTCAGCGGTCAGGCAGCCTCGGTGATCGTCAACGCGATGCTTGAGGATGGCATCCTGCGCAAGGAGGCCAAGATCCGCGGACAGGTCGGCCAGCCGTCGACGCCCTATTCCCTGCACCCGCGTGGGGCGTTCTCGATCGGCATCAAGATCGGTCGCCGCAGTCTCGAGGTGCTGCTGGTTGATCTGAGCGGCAAGGCGGTGGCCCGGCGCGAGGTGGTCTACGAGGCACCGTATCTCGACCAGACGCTTGCGAGGGCCCGCGAGTTCGTCGCCGAGGCACGGGCGGTGCTGACTGACGCCGAGCAGGCACGGTTGGTCGGCATCGGCGTCGCCATGCCCTACGAGCTGCACGAATGGGCCAGTGAACTGGACATTCCCGACGATGCACTGGAAGACTGGCGCACCGCCGATGTCGCGGCAGTGCTGCGGGCTGCGACAGGGCTCGAGACGACGATCTTCAACGATGCCACCGCGGCCTGCGCGGCCGAGATGCTCGCGGGCTCGGCGATCACCGCGTCGAGCGCGCTCTACATTTACATCGGCACTTTCGTCGGCGGGGGCGTTGTGCTCGACGGTAGGCTGTATCGCGGTGCGCAGGAGAATGCGGGCGCGATCGGCTCGGTGCCGCTGGGGCCGGCAGGCGGTGCCGGAGCACCGCCGCAGTTGATCGAACGCGCCTCGCTGATCCATCTCGAACAGGCGCTGACCGAGGCGGGGCTTGATGCGGGCGAGGTGATCAACGGCGAGATCGGTCCAGCCGAGGCGATGTTTGACGCCTGGCGGGCCACGGCGGTCCCCGCGCTGGCGCAGACCGTGGTTGCCGGGCGTGGCTTCTTCGATTTCGAGACCGTGGTGGTCGACGGTTTTCTACCGGAACCCTGGCGCGCGCAGCTGGTCGCGGAACTCGAGACCGAGGTCGCGCGGTTCAACGCGGCCGGCCTGTCCCCGGCCGAGATCCGCGAGGGCACCATCGGCCCCGCGGCACGCGTCGTGGGCGCGGCGCTGCTGCCGCTGAACCGGCGGTTCTCGCCAGATACCGACCTGCTGGTGCGCGGTTCGGCGCAAGCGCAATCGGCGGTCTGATCCGGCGTTCCTGGCGTGTGCGTCTGACGGGGCCTCCGGCGGGGATCTTTAAGGAAAGCGGAAGTCGGGGCGCGGCGCGCGGGGTGCCTTGCGCCAAGCGGAATTGCAGGATAATGCAGTATTTTGCAAGTTAATGCAGGATTCGGCATGGATCTCAATATTCCCGAGACGCGGCAGGATCTGCTGGCCCGGCGGCTGTCCGGGGGGCAGGGGCTTGTCGCGGCGGATCTGGCAGAGGAGTTCGGCGTATCGATCGATACGGTGCGGCGGGACATCATCGCGCTTGAGCAATTGGGACGGGCACGCCGCGTGCGTGGTGGCGCAGTGCCTGTGGCGCGGCCCGCCGGCCCGGTGCAGGAGCGGCTGGGCGCGGATCCAAGTGCCGCGCGGGTGGCGGCAGCGGCGGTGCCGTGGTTGAAGGAGTACCGGACGCTGCTGCTCGACGGTGGCGCGACCGTGCAGGCGCTGGCCGAGCGGCTGCCGCAGCGCCCGGACCTGCTGGTCATCACGCCAAGCCCGTTCGTAGCCGTCACTTGTCAGCGGCGGGGCATCGACGTGCACCTATTGGGCGGGCGCCTCAGTCCGCGCGGCGGCGTTGCCACCGGGCAGGAGACGCTGGCCGAGACCGGGGCCGTCGCCGCCGAGATCGCCGTGCTGGGCGCATGCGGGCTTGAGACCGGGTTCGGGCTAAGCAGTGACGATCCCGAGGAAGCGCGGCTCAAGCGGGCCATGGCCGCCGCTTCCGCGCGGGTGATGGTCGTGACCTCCGCCGCCAAGCTGGGCCGGCGGGCGCGGCACCGGACCTTGCCGGTCAGCGGCATCGACATGCTGGTCACCGACGCGGAAGAGGCCGCCACAGCGCCGCTGACGCAGGCGGGGGTGGAGGTGATCCATGCGTAGACTTCGCACGCCGAGGCTGGCGGTCTCGGCCATGTTCGCGCTGAACGGTGCGCTGTTCGGCATCTGGGCCTCGCGCATTCCGGCGGTGGCCGAGCGTCACGCGCTGGGGCCGGGGGCGCTGGGCGTCTTGCTGCTGCTGATGGCGGCGGGCGCGATCTGCGCCTTTCCGCTGGCCGGGCGCGGCGCGGACCGGCTGGGGGCCTACCGGCTGACCTTCGGGCTGGCAATCGCGTACACCGGAACACTGGCGCTGCTGGCGCTGGCGCCAACCCCCTTGCTGCTGGGCGTGGCGCTGTTCCTGTTCGGCGCGGCGCATGGCGCGATGGATGTCTCGATGAACGCCTGGGCGGGCGAGGTCGAACGGCATCTGCGGCGGCCGGTCATGTCCTTCTTCCACGCGATGTGGAGCCTCGGCGCGGGTCTGGGCGCGGGCAGCGGCTACCTTGCCGCACGCGCCGGCCTTGGAGTGTCGCCGCATTTCCTGCTGGCAGGGGCGCTGGTCGCCGCCATTGCCCTGACTCTCGCCCGGATCGAGTGGGACTCGCCCCGGCGCGCGCCGCAGGGCAAGGTCTTCGCGCTGCCAAAGGGGGCGCTCGCGGCGGTCGGCTTCGTCGCCTTCTGCGCCGCGATGGGCGAGGGCGCGATGGCGGACTGGAGCGCGATCTTCATCGTGCTGACCACCGGCGCCTCAGAGGCTGCGGCGGCACTCGGATACGCGGCCTTCTCGGCGGCTATGGTGACGATGCGGCTGGCCGGGGACCGGGCGGTCGCGCGGCTGGGCACGGTGCGCGCGGCGCGGCTCGCCGGGCTGGTGGCCGCGGCAGGTATCACGCTGGCGCTGGCGGTGCCGGGATACGGCGCGGCGCTCACCGGGTTCGCGCTCATGGGGCTGGGCTATGCGGTGGTCATGCCGCTTGCCTTCAGCCGTGCCGCCAACGATGCCGAGGTGCCGCCGGGGACCGCCATCGCCAGCGTTGCGACGCTGGGCTACGGCGGCATCCTGATCGGCCCGCCGGCGATCGGTTTCCTGGCCGAGGCGACCTCGCTGCCGACGGCCTTCGGGCTGCTGCTGGTGCTGGCGCTGAGCATCGCGGCACTGGCCGGGGTGATGCGGCCGCAGGCGGTGGGGCAGGTCGCCTAGTCGTCGGTGGCGTGGATCGCGAACTGCTCCAGCGCGGCCTCGTCGCCCTTGATCGCGCGGAAGCGCTCGCGCACGCCGGCCTCGGTCAACTCGCGCTCGACGGTCAGCAGGGTGTTCGGATCCTGCTCGTCGCAGAGTTCGGCCATGTGGGCGATTTCCTCGGCGGCGACGGCGCGGGCAGCCTCAAGACCGGGGGCACCGTAGACCTGCACGAAATGCTCGGCGAGGCTTTCGGTCAGGCGTTGCAACTCCGCGTCCTCGATCCGGGTGACGGCGACCAGCGTGGCGCGGCCGAAGGTCTCCAGCCCCAGCCAGCCGTTGGCGAAGGCCTGACGGGCCTTGCCGGTCAGGTCCGCCTCGGACCAGTTCGAGAACTCGAACCCGCCCGAGATCGCCCATTCCCCGGTGCGGGCGTGGCGGTGGAAGACGAAGGTGTCGCTTTCGTCGAAATGGATCGTGCGGGCCAGGTGCATCAGGCGTCCTCGGTCTGCGTCAGAAGGGCGGTCAACGGGATTGCCCGCGTGCCTTCGAGTGTTTTCAGGATCATGCCGAAATCCTCATCCGTGCCAAGGAAAACTCCCGACATCCCCGCGACTTGCACCTCGTCGTTGAGGCCGTGCACGAGGCCTTGCCATTCGGCATGAAGCGGCGCTGCGCCATCCTCGGACCAGCGGTGGATCCAGGTCAGCGTGTGCCGCGCCCAGGATTCGAGCAGGGTGACGGGCGCGACTTCGCCGCAGCCCTCGTCATAGAGCGAGGTCTGGTCGGGCGTCGCGCCGGGCGCCTCGGCGTCCAGAGGGATCAGCCGGACCGAGAGTCCCACGACCAGCCAGTCGGGGACCTCCGCAGGATCGGCCCCGGAGGCCGCCATCTGCAAGGCGCCTGCCAGAGCGCCGTTCAGCCGAACGCTACCGTCCCAGTCGAGGTGCACCCCGACCTCGGGCGGCGAGAGCGCGCCCAGCGCATTGGCGAAGCCCACCCCGCAGAGCGGCAGCATCGCCGCCGCCTGCGCAAGCGGGACCTCGGGGGCCAGCACCAGCGCGGCTTCCAGCCGGTCGGCGGTCAGCGACCAGACCAGCGTGCCGCCGTCGCAGCCCTCGGCTGCCAGCCGCTGCGCCTCGGCAAAAGGCGCGGCGGCCTCGATGCCGATCAACAGTGGCGGGAAGGTTGGCCCCTGGTCCGGCGCTTCGCTCATGCGACGCCCTGGTCCACCAGTGCGCGGGCGACAGACCTGAAGGCCTGCGCCTGGGCGCTGTCAGGCTTGGAAACCACGATCGGCACGCCGCCGTCCGCCGCCAGCCGGATATCCAGATGCAGCGGCACCTCGGCCAGCAGGGGCACGCCCAGCTTCTCGGCCTCTTTCGCCACGCCGCCATGACCGAAGACATGCTCCTCGTGGCCGCAGTTGGAGCAGATGTGCGTCGACATGTTCTCGATCATGCCCAGCACGGGCGTGTTCATCTTATCGAACATGTTGATCGCCTTGCGCGCGTCCAGCAGCGCAACGTCCTGTGGGGTCGAGACGACGACCGCGCCGTCCACGTGCGCCTTCTGGCAGAGCGTCATCTGCACGTCGCCGGTGCCCGGCGGCAGGTCGACCACGAGGCAGTCGAGTGCGCCCCACTGCACCTGGTTCATCATCTGTTGCAGGGCGCCCATCAGCATCGGGCCACGCCAGACCACGGCCTCGTCCTCGCGGGTCATCAGGCCGATGCTCATCAGCGTGACACCGTGATTGCGCAGCGGCAGGATCGTCTTGCCGTCAGGCGAAGCGGGCCGGCCCGAGACGCCCAGCATCCGGGGCTGCGAGGGCCCGTAGACGTCGGCGTCCAACAGCCCCACGCGCCGCCCCTCGGCGGCAAGCGCGGCGGCGATGTTCGCCGAAACTGTTGACTTGCCGACGCCGCCCTTGCCCGAGGCGACGGCGATGATGTGCTCGACGCCCGGGATCTTCTGCGGGCCCTGCGGCGCCGCCTTGCGCGGCGTCAGTTCTGGCGGGGCCTTCGGCTGGCTGTGCGCGGTCATCAGCGCCGAGACGGATTGCACGCCCGCCAGCGCCTCGATTGCGGCCTGTGCCTGCGCGCGGACCGGTTCCATCGCCTTGGCCTGCGATCCGTCGATTTCCAGAACGAAGCGCACCGCGCCGTCCTCGACGGTCAGTGCGCGCACGACGCCCTTGCCGACGATGTCGCCGCCCGAGGGATCCTGGACCTTGCCCAGCGCCTCGAGCACCTGTTCGCGGGTCACCGCCATCAGTCGCGGCCCGTGATCGTGCCGGTGACGGTATGCTCGAGGTCCAGCCCGTCGACGGTCAGCACCACCTTGGCCTCGTAGGTCTTCCCGGCGGTCGCATCGACGCCCGCGTCGCGCATCGCTTCCTCGATCTTCTGCTGCGAGGTCACGCCCACCTGCTTGAGGAACTTCCTCATGCTCATGTTGAAATCGTCGCTCATGGTCCGTCTCCTGTGACCGTGCTTCCTGCCGCGCGCCGGGATTGACGCCCCGTGTGCGGCCTGCGTACCCTTTCTAACCTGCCGGCGCTATGGGAGGAGGCGCGCATGACCCGATGGATCGCCCTGGCGATCGCGGCGCTGGTGCTGGCCATCGCTCCGGCCCGCGCCCAGGACCGCCAGATCACGCTCGCCGCGCCCCAGGCGCTGGCCGACAGCGGTCTGCTGGCCTTCGTGCTGCCGCGCTTCTCCCTCAAGACCGGCATTAGGATCCAGGTCCAGCCGGACGCTGAAAGCGCCGACGTGATCCTGACTCCGGCCGACACCATCGGCGCGGGCGGGGCGGAACGCAAGACCCGGCGCGCGTTTCACGAGGCCGCAGGTGACGGCATCTGGCGCGTTGCCGGCGACGGTGTCGAGGACAGTCACAGTACCCGCTTCGTCGACTGGCTGCTTTCGGACGTCGGCCAGCGCACCATCGACAGTTTCGAGGGCGGGGCGGTCTATGTCGCCTCGGCCGGCAGCGTCGAGGTGGCCGAGGCCGCTCCGATCGACGGCGATGTCGTGCTGGGCGAGAAACTCTCGTTGACGCTCTGCGGGCGCTGCCACGTCATCGGCGAGATCAACCGGATGAACGGCATCGGCTCGACGCCGTCCTTCGGTGCGCTCCGGGCCATTGCGGACTGGCAGTACCGGTTCGAGGCGTTCTACGTGCTGAACCCGCATCCCTCGTTCACGCAGGTGAAGGACGTGACCCCGCCCTTCGACGCGCGCCTGCCGTCGCCGATCGCGCCGGTCGAGATGACACTGGACGACCTGGACGCGATCCTCGCCTATGTCTCGGCGATCGAGCCGATGGACCTCGGCGCGCCGGTCAAGGCGCAATAGGTCAGTTCAGATAATCGTCCGTGGTCCGCACCTTCGGGCGCGGCCCGGCGGCGAACGGATTGTCCTCGGAATGGTACTGCGCCTGCACCCGGCAGTCGTCGCACATCCGGATCATCCGCCCCTTGTCGCTGTCGGCGAACATCGGGTGCTTGCCCTCGAGCTGCGCGACGATGCGCTCGATGGTGGATTTCACGCCGAAGGGCTTGCCGCACTCGATGCACTCGTAAGGCTCTTCCTCTTTCAGCACCCGCTGGCGCAGCGCTGCGTCGCTGGTGTCGAAACGCGGCTCGAGTGTGATCGCGTTCTCGGGGCAGACATTGGCGCAGATCCCGCACTGCAGACAGGCGTCCTCCTGGAACAGCAATTGCGGGCTGTCCGGGTTGTCGCCCAGCGCGCCCGAGGGGCAGAGCCCGGCGCAGCTCAGGCACAGGGTACATGCCTCGGTATCCACGAGCACCGCGCCATAGGGCGCACCGGCGGGCAGGGGAATCGGCTGCTCGACCTCGCCGCGCAGCGCCTTGACGGCGGTGCGTGTCACCTGCCGCCGCGCCCCCATCGTCAGCACCGGATCGGTCAGCCGCTCGGCGGGCCGCCCGTAGAGCGCATCGCTAAGCCCGTCCGGGTCGGCAGGTTCCAGCAGGCGCAGCGGAGCGCCGTCCAGAAGCGCCTGCGTCAGCGCAACCTCGTGGTCCAGTGCCGTGCGCTCGGTCCTCGGGGCCAGCAGGATGTCCACCGCGCCGAAACCGCCGGCGATCGCGGCCAGCACCTCGGCATGGCCGAAGCCCGAGATCGCCTCCAGCTCCAGCGGGATCACGTCGGCGGGCAGGCCCCGGCCGAAGCGCGCGGCCAGCCGGATCATCTCGGCCCCGTGCTCGGCATCGTGCACCAGCAGGCGCGGGGTGCCGCCCCCGGCCTTGGCAAAGGTCTCGGCAAGCTTGCGCATCCGCGCGAACAGGGTCTGCGGCGCGGGCGCGGCATAGCTGATCGCGCCGGACGGACACAGCGCGGAACACGCCCCGCAGCCCGCGCAGATCAGCGGATCGACCGAGACGTGATCACCGTCCGGGCTGATCGCGCCGGTCGGGCAGGCGTCCAGGCACCGCGTGCAGCCGGTCTGCCGGGCCCGCGAATGCGCGCAAAGGTGTTCCTCCAGCGAAACGTAGAGCGGCTTCTCGAACGTCCCGATCATGTGCGAGGCTTCGTGCACCGCCGCCGCCACCGCGAGCGGATCGCCTGGATCGGCGCGCAGGTAGCCGTCGCGCTTGTGGTCCGCCGGGAACAGGGGGGTGCCGCCCGACAGGTCCAGGATCACGTCGCACTCGGTCTGGCCGCCGTCGCGCGGTTCGCTCAGACCGAAGCCGCCGCGCCCGCCGGGCTGCACCTGCCGCAGCCGGTCGATGCGCAGCTTGAACCGGCCCAGCGAGCCTTCGGCTTTCGCCAGCTTTCCGGTCACGGCGTCATAGGCGCGGCTCAACGGCAGCTCGTCGCCCTCCGGCAGCAGCACTGTGACGGTCAGCGTCTGCGCCAGCCGCTCGGCGGCGGGCAGCGCGACATCGGCGCGGCCGATCACAAGGCACAGCCCGCCCGAGATCACATCGAGCGTGCGCACCGGGGCAGGGGCCATCGCGGCCTCGGCCACCAGCGCGGCCATCTTCGGTCCGGCGCCTGCATCCTCGGTCCAGCCGGCCCGGTCGCGTATATCCACGAAGCCCGGCGCGTCGAGACCCAGCTCGTCCGCCAGATCCTCGAACACCGCCAGTTCCTGCCCGCAGGCGATCCAGCAGCCGCCGGCCGTCATCGCATCGGCGGCCACGCCCAGTTCCCTCGTACACAGCGCGGTATGCACCCGGGAGCACGGCACGCCCGCGGCACGTTCAATCGTCTCGCGGTCGATGGTTTGCGAGCCTTCGCAATCGCACAGCAACAGCTTGTCGGCCATGATCCCTCCCGTGGGCGTATCCGGCGCACATGATCATCACGTTCGTGCACGCTCGTCCAGTCCCGCGACCCCTTGGCGAAATCCGGGAACGGCCCTAGTCTTGTCCTCCCCGAAGACGGAGAACCTCATGCCCGCACCCCAGGCCCGGATGCCGCTTGGCATCGTGTTGCGCCGCCGACCCGGCGTCACCCGATGGGTGCGTTGGTCCTGGCAGGCCGTGGACGTGCTGCCCGGCGCAGGGCCCGCTACCTGGGCCGAGGTGCGGCGCGAAGGCGATGTCGTGGACTATCACGCCGCCACCGTGCCGCTGGAGCTGTTCCGCACCGACACCGAGGCTTATGCCGAAACGCTGGCCGGGGCCGTGCCCGCCGTCGCTGTGGTCTACGAACCGGCGCGCGGCGACAACCGTCCAAAGGTGCTGCGCGCCACCGTCTCGGCCTACCAGGCGCAGGACGAACTGGACAGCGGCGAGTTGGTCGTCGACCCCGTGCGGATGCCGCCGGGCCTGCTGGCCTGGGTCGACGACTTCCTGCGCGAGCATCATGCGCCCGAGCCTTTCGTCAAGCGCCGCCGTGACCGCAAGCGCACCGATCTGAAGGAGGACGGCAAGGGCGATCCGCGTATCTCGCAGGCCAGCGACGTCTACCGTGCGCCCTCGCGCCAGCGGGGGGCGAAATGAGCACAGACAAGGATTTCTGGTCCCGCCGCCGCGCCGCCGTTGCAGCTGAAAAACAGGCCGAACGGCAGGCCGAGGTCCGCAAGGCGGAACTTGCCGAGGCCGAGGCCGCGCGCGCCGAATTGCAGGACCTTTCCGACGAACAGTTGTTGGAGAAGCTGGACCTGCCGGACCCGGATACGCTCGAGCCCGGCGACGACTTCACCGCCTTCCTGCGCGACGTGGTGCCCGAGCACCTGCGCCGCCGGGCGCTGCGGCGGCTCTGGCGTTCGAACCCGGTGCTGGCGAATCTCGACGGGCTGAACGACTACGACGGGGATTACACCAACGCCGCCACCGACGCGCCGGGGCTCAAGACCGCTTACCGTGTGGGGAAGGGCCTTCTGAAACATGTCGAGGTACTGGCCGCCGAGGCCGAAGCCAAGGCGGAAGTGGCGGCTCGTGCCGAGGACACTGAAGCGGGGCCCGAGGGCACAGAGCCTGACGCGACCGGACCTCCAGCAGAGGCGGAACAGGATATCGCCCTCGCTGAAGCCGAGAGCTTGGACCCGTTTCCCGAGCCGGATGTGGTTGCCGAGGAAGATGGTTCGCCCCGCCCCTCGCGCCGAAGAATAACTTTCTCTTTTAACGGCTAGACAGGCGGCCCCGTTCGGGTGCAACATAAATCAACTTCAGGCATGAACCAGGTTTCGGAACCGGCGGCTTGAAGACGGGAGGAAGCCCCTGAAAGGGGAGGGAGGACTACCTTGTCGGCGCTCGCCGATCGTAAAGAAATCGCTGAGGAAGACCGGCTTCGGGCCGATCTCTATGACTTTCTGGCCGCGCTGCTTGCGCGTCCGGCAGATTCGCAGATGTTGCGCCACTGCGCCGGCCTCAACGGGGACGAAACCCCTTTGGGTCAGGCCGTCGGGGCGCTGTCGCGCGTCGCGCGGGCAAGCAACGAAAAGGCGGCTGCACGCGAGTTCAACGCGCTTTTCATCGGCCTCGGCCGTGGCGAACTTCTGCCCTACGCCAGCTACTACCTGACTGGTTTCCTCAACGAAAAACCGCTCGCAGTTCTGCGCAACGACATGCGCGCCCGCCAGATCACCCGCGCGCCCACGGTGTTCGAGCCCGAGGACAACATCGCCAGCCTTTGCGAGATGATGGCGGGCATGATCCTGGGCCGTTTCGGGACGCCCGCGCCGCTGCAAGAGCAGCAGGAATTCTTCAATCGACACCTCGCCGCCTGGGCGGGGCATTTCTTCACCGATCTCGAAGGAGCCGAGAACTCGGTTCTCTACGCGCCGGTGGGCGCTATGGGTGCCGCGTTCATCGAGATCGAGAAGCAGGCTTTTCGGATGATGGCAGCCAACTAGGGCCGCACGCCTCGCGATGACGGGGCAGAGATGAAGGGAGAGAGAGTGATGGCAAGAGACGACAAGGGCGCAAGCCGCCGCGACTTCCTGAAACTGGCCTCGGTGTCGGCACCCGCCGCCGCCGCGGCAATGGTCGCAGCGCCCGATGGCGCCGAGGCCGCGACGGCCGATGCCAAGGGCGACGGCCTGCGCGACACCGCGCACACGCGCGCCTATTTCGAGAGCGCCCGCTTCTGACGGACGCCCGCCGTTCGGCCCGCGCGGGCCGGCGGTCCTGAACCCAGCCAGGCCGGAGACCGCTCCGGTTCCAGCAAGGAGAGCATAAGATGCTGAGGAAAAAGACGAACGGGACCGCCCGCCGCCCGGCCCGCGGGCTAGTCGCTGAGGCAGCAAACGCAACCGTCGACCGCCGCGCCTTCCTGCGCGGGTCGGGCCTTGCGATCGGCGGCCTCGCCGCGATCGGCGCGACCGGCGGAACCGTGACCCGCGCCAGCGCGCAGGAAAGCGTGCAGGGCGCGATCGAGACCCGCAAGTCGGTCTGCACCCACTGTTCGGTCGGCTGCACCGTCATCGCCGAAGTCGACAACGGCGTCTGGGTCGGGCAGGAGCCCGGCTGGGACAGCCCCTTCAACCTGGGCGCCCACTGCGCCAAGGGCGCCTCGGTCCGCGAGCATGCTCATGGCGAGCGCCGTTTGCGCTACCCGATGAAGAAAGAAGGCGGCGAGTGGGTCCGCATCTCGTGGGAGCAGGCGATCAACGAGATCGGCGACCAGATGCTCTCGATCCGCGAGGAAAGCGGCCCCGACAGCGTCTACTGGCTGGGCTCGGCCAAGCACAACAACGAGCAGGCCTATCTGTTCCGCAAGTTCGCCGCCTACTGGGGCACGAACAACGTGGACCATCAGGCCCGCATCTGCCACTCGACCACGGTTGCAGGCGTTGCGAACACATGGGGCTACGGCGCCATGACCAACTCCTACAACGACATTCACAAATCCAAGGCGATCTTCGTGATCGGCGGCAACCCCGCCGAGGCGCACCCGGTCAGCCTGTTGCACCTGCTGCGCGCCAAGGAACAGAACAACGCTCCGCTGATCGTCTGCGACCCGCGCTTCACCCGTACCGCGGCCCATGCCGACGAGTACGTTCGGTTCCGGCCCGGCTCGGACGTGGCGCTGATCTGGGGCATCCTGTGGCACATCTTCGACAACGCGTGGGAGGACAAGGAATTCATCCGCACCCGCGTCTGGGGGATGGACCAGATCCGCGAAGAGGTCGCGCAGTGGACTCCCGACGAGGTCGAGCGTGTCACCGGCGTTCCGGAAAGCCAGCTGCGCCGCGTCGCGCGCACCCTGGCCAACAACCGTCCCGGCACCGTGATCTGGTGCATGGGCGGCACCCAGCACACCAACGGCAACAACAACACCCGCGCCTACTGCGTGCTCCAGCTTGCGCTGGGTAACATGGGCACCTCGGGCGGCGGCACCAACATCTTCCGCGGCCATGACAACGTGCAGGGCGCGACCGACCTGGGCGTTCTCGCCGACACGCTGCCTGGCTACTACGGTCTCTCCGACGGGTCCTGGGCGCACTGGGCCCGGGTCTGGGAGGAAGAGCTCGACTGGCTCCGCGGCCGCTTTGCGGTCATGGAAGGGGCAGGGGCCGACGGCGCCGACCGGATGATGATCAACGAGACCGGGATCCCGGTGTCGCGCTGGATCGACGGCGTGCTCGAAGATGCCGAGAACCTCGACCAGCCCGACAACACCCGCGCCATGGTGCTGTGGGGCCACGCGCCGAACTCGCAGACCCGTCTGCCCGAGATGAAGACCGCGATGGAAAAGCTCGACCTGCTGGTCGTGGTCGATCCGTATCCGACGGTCTCGGCGATCATGCAGGACCGCACCGACGGCGTTTACCTGCTGCCGGCGGCCACTCAGTTCGAGACCCGCGGCTCGGTAACCGCGTCGAACCGCTCGCTGCAGTGGCGCGAGCAGGTCGTCGCGCCGCTCTTCGAGAGCCTTCCGGATCACACGATCATGAAGCTCTTCGCGGACAAGTTCGGGTTCACCGACCGGATGTTCCGCAACATCGCGATCGAGGGCGACGAGCCAGTGATCGAGGACATCACCCGCGAGTTCAACAAGGGGATGTGGACCATCGGCTACACCGGCCAGTCGCCGGAGCGGATGAAGATGCACATGGCCAACCAGCACACCTTCGACAAGACCACGCTGCGTGCAGTGGGTGGTCCGGCCGACGGTGACTACTACGGCATGCCCTGGCCCTGCTGGGGAACGCCCGAGATGAACCACCCCGGTACCGCCAACCTCTACGACATGTCGCTGCCGGTGTCTGAGGGCGGTTTGACCTTCCGCGCCCGCTTCGGCGTGGAGCGGGACGGTGACAATCTGCTCGCCGAAGGCGTCGCCTCGATGAACTCGGAGATCCAGGACGGATATCCGGAATTCACGATGCAGATGCTGATCGACCTCGGTTGGGACGGCGATCTGACCGCCGAGGAGCGGGCGAGCATCGAGCGGGTTGCAGGGTATACCGGCCCGACCGCCGCGCAGGGCGGTGAAGGGGAGCAGAACAGCGAAGTGGGCGAGCAGTCGCAGAGCGGCCCGTACCCGTCCGACTACGCCGAGAAGGTCGGCGGCGTGAACTGGAAGACCGACCTTTCGGGCGGAATCCAGCGCGTCGCGATCGCCCACGAATGCGCGCCCTTCGGGAACGCCAAGGCCCGCGCCGTCGTGTGGACCTTCCCCGACCCGGTGCCGCTGCACCGCGAGCCGCTCTACTCGAACCGGCGCGACCTGGTGGCGGACTACCCGACCTACGAGGACAAGAAGTTCTGGCGCGTGCCGACCATGTACGCCTCGATCCAGAAGGAAGACTTCAGCCAGGACTTCCCGATCATCCTCACCTCCGGCCGTCTGGTCGAATACGAGGGTGGCGGCGACGAGACCCGGTCGAACCCTTGGCTGGCCGAGCTTCAGCAGGACATGTTCGTCGAGATCAACCCGCGCGACGCCAACAACCTGGGCGTCCGTGACGGGGCGCAGGTCTGGGTCGAAGGTCCCGAGGGTGGCAAGGTCAAGGTGATGGCCATGGTCACGCCGCGCGTCGGTCCCGGCGTCGCCTTCATGCCATTCCACTTCGGTGGCCACTGGCAGGGCGAGGATCGCAGGGCGAAGTACCCGAAAGGGGCGGACCCCTACGTGCTGGGCGAAAGCTCGAACACCGCACAGACCTACGGCTACGACAGCGTCACCCAGATGCAGGAGACGAAAGCCACCCTCTGCCGGATCTCGGTAGCGTAAGGACGAGGAGAGAGAAAAATGGCAAGAGCGAAGTTTCTCTGCGACGCCGAGCGCTGCATCGAGTGCAACGCCTGCGTCACCGCCTGCAAGAACGAGCATGAAGTGCCCTGGGGCATCAACCGCCGCCGCGTGGTGACGATCCAGGACGGCCAGCCGGGCGAACGCTCGATCTCGGTCGCGTGCATGCACTGCTCGGACGCGCCCTGCATGGCCGTCTGCCCGGTGGACTGCTTCTACCAGACCGAAGACGGCGTGGTCCTGCACTCCAAGGACCTGTGCATCGGCTGCGGTTACTGCTTCTACGCGTGCCCGTTCGGCGCGCCGCAGTACCCGCAGGCCGGCAACTTCGGCTCCCGCGGCAAGATGGACAAGTGCACCTTCTGCGCCGGCGGTCCGGAGGAGAACAACTCCGGCATCGAATTCTCGAAATACGGCCGCAACCGTATCGCCGAGGGCAAGCTGCCGATCTGCGCCGAAATGTGCTCGACCAAGGCCCTGCTCGCCGGTGACGGCGACGTGGTGTCGAACATCTACCGTGAGCGTGTCGTCGCCCGCGGCTTCGGCTCGGGCGCCTGGGGTTGGGGCACTGCCTACGACCAGAAGGGCGGCTGACCCGAGGGGCCGCCCGCGCGGGCGGTCCGACCAGATCCCGCCCGGCCTCCGAAAAGGGGCCGGGCGTTTGCCTTGCCGGGACCGGGGATGCATTCTCGCTCGACCGGGTGCTGCAGGGCGCTAGACTTGAAAGAAACGGTTTCCTTCGAACCGCTTGCCAGGAGGCCCTCGTCCATGACCGGAAGGTTCGCCACCCTTTTCGCGGCGCTTGCCGCAGTCCTTCTGTTGACCGGCCAGCCCGCCGCCGCGCAGGACCTGCGCGAGACGACGGTGGAGGAATTCGAACGCGACAGCGCGGGCACCAACGCCGAGGCGCCCGACACCGTCCCACCCCGCGCCTCCACCGGCGGCGCACAGACGCTCGAAGACATCCTCCGCCGCCAGCGCGGAGAGAAGATCGACGACAGCTTCCGTCGCGATGCAACGGGCGATCCCGAGCATGCCGCGCCGATCACCGGCCAACTCGGCACGCTGGGTGGCGTGTCCGACGCCGAGATGTTCCGCGCCCTGCGCTACGGCACCGCTGATGTCACCGTCTCTTCGCGCAGCCCTGCGGCGGACGTACTGGTGCAGGACAGCGGCATGTGGTGGCTCCAGTTCCGCGAGGGTCCGCTGGCGCATTACGGCGGCTACGGCCTGCTCGGTGTGATCGGCCTGCTGGCACTCTTCTTCCTGATCCGTGGTCGCATTCGCATCGACCACGGAAAATCCGGCATCACCATCGAGCGTTTCAGCTTTATCGAGCGGTTCGGCCACTGGCTGCTCGCTGGCAGCTTCATCCTGCTGGCCGTTACCGGGCTGATCACGCTCTTCGGCCGCATGGGCCTGATCCCGCTGATGGGGAAAGAGGCTTATGCCACGCTCGCGATCGGCTCCAAATGGGTCCACAACAACGTCAGCTGGGCCTTCATGCTGGGGCTGATCCTGGTGTTCGTGTTCTGGGTCCTGCACAACCTGCCGGACAAGACCGACATCAAGTGGATCCTCAAGGGCGGCGGCATCTTCACCAAGGCGCACCCGGACGCGAAGAAGTTCAATGCCGGGCAGAAGCTGATCTTCTGGGCGGTTATCGTGCTGGGCGTCTCGGTTTCCGCCTCGGGCCTGTCGCTTCTGTTCCCGTTCGAGTTGAACATGTTCGCCCCGACCTTCGAGAAGCTGAACGCGATCGGCGCGCCCGGCTGGTTCGGCCTCGAGCCGCTGCCGACCGAGCTGGCCCCGCACCAAGAGATGCAATACGCCCAGCTCTGGCACGCGATCGTCGCCTTCGCGATGATCGCGGTGATCCTGGCGCATATCTATATCGGCACCGTCGGGATGGAGGGCGCCTTCGACGCCATGGGCTCCGGCCAGGTCGACCGGAACTGGGCGATGGAGCACCACAACCTCTGGGTCGAGGAGGTCGAGGCGCGCAAGGGCAAGCCCGACACCGGCGCCCGGGCAACCCCGGCGGAGTGACATGCGCGCGCGGTTCGGGATCGCCGCCGCCATGCTGCTGGCCGCGCTTCCCGGCGCGGCGGCGGAGTTTGCCGCGCTGCAGGGGCACGGCGGCCCGGTGAAGGCCATCGCACTCAACGGCGATGACACCGCGCTGACCGCCAGCTTCGACTACTCCGTTGGCTACTGGCAGGATGGCGCCCCGACCTGGCTCGAAGGTCACCGCGCCGCCGTCAACGCCGTGCTCTGGCTGGACGACACCCGTGCAGCCTCGGGCGGCGACGATTTCGACGTGCGGCTCTGGGATCTTTCCACCGGCGAAAGCACCGCGCTGACCGGGCACAAGGGCAAGGTCATCGCGCTTGCGGTATCGCCGGACGGCGCCTGGCTCGCCTCGGCCAGCTGGGACGGCACCGTCGGCCTGTGGCTGCTCGCCGGGGCAGGGGAGGCGCGCTTCCTCTCCGGCCATGACGGCGCGGTCAACGATGTCGCCTTCTCGGCAGACGGCGCGCGTCTCTTTTCGGCGGCGGCGGACGGCACGATCCGCGAATGGGATGTGGCAAGCGGCGAGCAACTGCGTACGGTCGTCTCCCACGGTTTCGGCGTGAACACGCTGGAACTCGGCCCCGGCGACACATGGCTCGCCTATGGCGCGGTCGACGGCGGCACACGCGTCCTCGACCCCGCGACCGGGGCCGAGATCAAGGACTTTACTCTCGACCGCCGCCCGATCCTCGCAATGGCCGCGACGCCCGAAGGCACCGCGCTCGCCGTGGGCGATGGCGAGGGCTACATCATGGTCCTCGACACCGCCGACTGGTCGCTGGAACGCGACTTCCGCGCCGCCACCCGCGGTCCGGTCTGGGCGCTCGACTGGACCCATGCGGGGGACGCCATCGCCGCCGGCGGCATCTCCGACACGGCCTATCTCTGGCCGCTCGGTGCGCTCGAGGATGCGACCGCCGCGCTCGGCGCGGGCGAGCGCAGCTTCCTGGACGACCCCGAGACCATGACCAACGGCGAGCGCCAGTTCGCGCGCAAATGCTCGATCTGCCACACGCTGACCGGCGACGGCGCGCGCCGTGCGGGCCCGACGCTCGAAAACCTCTTCGGCCGCAAGGTGGCCAGCGTGCCCGGCTACGCCTATTCGTCCGCCATGCAGTCTCTCGATTTCGCCTGGGACGAGACCACCATCGACGCGCTCTTCGACGAAGGGCCGGACCATTTCGTGCCCGGCTCCAAGATGCCGATGCAGCGCATCGCACAGGCGCAGGACCGCGCCGATCTGATCGACTATCTCAAGATCGCCACCGACCCGGAAAGGGCCCGCCCATGAAAGCCATGTTCACCGCCTTCGTCGCCATCGCCGTCATCGCCGTCGCCGCCTGGTACGGCCTCGGTCAGGCCGGATTCTCGACACCCGAGCGCACTTCGGGGGACTCGGTCCGCTTGGGCTGACCCCCGACTTCCACGTTCTTCAAATATCCCCGCCGGAGGCCCCCGCCAGCCCCCGGCGCAACGCCAGGACTTCCCATGCCCACGCTCCCCGACGCCCCCACGCTCCGCCGGCAACTGGCGGACGGCACGCTCACCGCCCGCGCGCTGGCCGAGACCTGCCTCGACGCCATCGCTGCGCAGGAAGAGACCGTGCGCGCCTGGACCTGGCACGATCCGGACCATGTCCGCGCTCAGGCCGATGCGGCCGATGCGCACCGGGCGGCGGGCAAGCCGCTGGGCGCGCTCCACGGCCTGCCTGTGGGGCTGAAGGACGTGATCGACACCGCCGGGATCCCCACCGAGAACGGCACGCCCCTCGACGCCGGCCGCGTGCCCGAGCGCGACGCCTGGATCACCGCGCGGCTGCGGGCCGAGGGCGCGATCCTGATGGGCAAGACCGTCACAACGGAACTGGCCTTCCTGCATCCGGGCAAGACCCGCAACCCGGCGAACCCCGGGCATACGCCTGGCGGCTCGTCGTCCGGCTCGGCGGCGGCGGTGGCGGCGGGCATGGTGCCGCTTGCCATCGGCACCCAGACGGGCGGTTCCATGGTCCGGCCCGCCGCCTTCTGCGGCATCACCGGCTTCAAGCCCACCTTCGGCGCGATCCCCCGCACTGGCGTCCTGGAGCAATCGCCCTTTCTCGACACGCTCGGCACCTTTGGGCGCACCCCGGCTTGCGCCGCGCTGCTGGCAGAGGCGCTCTTCGGCCATGACGACGGCGATCCGTTCACCTCGCCGCGCCCGCATCCGCACCTCACGGAGGCCGTGCTGCGCGATCCGGCCAAAGCCCCGGTCATCGCCTTCACCCGCCCGCCCCGGTGGGAGGATGCGACCGACGACAGCCGCGCCGCCATCGAAGATCTCGCTGAGCGCTTGGGCGCGCGGACTATCGCGCTGCCCGACGGGTTCGACGAGGCCCCCGCGCTGCGCAACCTCATCAACAATGCCGAGATGGCCGCCTGCTTCCGCCGTTACACGGACCGCGATGCAAGCCTGCTTTCGGAAAAGATGCGCGCCGCCATTGCCGAGGGCGACGGCGTCTCGGCCCCGGACTACATCGCCGCGCTCAAGGCCCGCAACCGGCTGCACGCCGCGCTGGACCCGATCTTCGCCGAGGCCGACGTGATCCTGACCCCGGCGACGCTCGGCCCCGCGCCCGAAGGGCTGACCTCGACCGGAGACTCGGTCTTCAACGGCATCTGGACGCTGACCGGCAGCCCCTCGCTGACGATCCCGGTCCTTCGGGCCGACAACGGCCTTCCGCTGGGCGCGCAACTCTCGGCACGCCGGGGCGAGGACGGCAAGCTGCTCGCCATAGCGCAGCGGCTCTACGACGAGCTTACCTGAGAGCGTCTGCCAGCCGCCGGAACATGGCGATGTTCCCGGCATCGACGCCGGGCGCGCGGAACTCTGTGTCCCCCGCCGTCATCACGACAACGACCCCGGCGGCGCGGTCCATGTAGAGGTACTGCCCGTAGACACCCTCGGCCAGAACCTCGCCGGGGCGCGCGTCTGCGGGCAGCCAGAACTGGTAGCCATAGCCCTTCGCGCCCGGTGGAACCTCGGCCTGAGGGGCCATCGCCTCCGCCAGCCAGTCCTTGGGCACGATCTGCCGCCCCTGCCAGCGCCCGTCCTGCAGCAACATCTGGGCAAAGCGCGCCTGGTCGCGCGCGGTAACGCTGAGGCCCCCCAGCGCGAAGGCCACGCCGTGCCCGTCGGTGACGAAACTGGGTGCACGCTCCAGCCCGAGCGGCTGTACCAGCTTTTCCGAGATCAGCGCGGGCAGGGGCCGACCCGCCGCGCCGCGCAGCGCCATCGCCACCGCGTGCGTATCCGTCGAGACATAGGTCCCGTGCCCCGGCGGCCCGGTCCGCGCGTCCAGCCCGGCCACGAAGCCGTCCATCGACTGACCAAGCGCAAGAACCCGCCCCATCCGGTTGATGTCGCTCCAGAAATCCCCGTAGTCCTCGTCAAAGGCGACGCCGGTCGACATCCGCAGCGCATCGCGCAGGGTGACGCCCTCGTAGGCCGAACCTGCCAGCATCGGCGCGTGCCGCTCCAGCGGATCGTCCAGTGCGATCAGCCCCTGGTCGATCAGAACCCCCGCCAGCGCCGAGAGCCAGCTTTTCGAGACCGACCAGCCGATCCGCAGATCGTCGGGCCCGGTACCCTGATAATAATCCTCGAAGACCAGCGCGCCGTCCTTGAGCACCAGCAGCGCGGTGACGGTGCGCGCGGCGATCCAGTCCTCGGCGCCCTCGGGCAGAACCATCCTTGGCCCGTCGGGCAGGGGACTTACCGGCAGATCGCCCCGATCCAGCACCACCGATGAGAACATCGCGTCCATGTGGCTGAAATTGCCGACGATCCGATCTGGTTCGAACAGCACCAGCACCGAAGCCAGCCGCGACAGCTCCTCCTGTTTCCAGGTCGCCGCAGCGCCGCCCGCCAGCACCAGCGCAAGCACCCCCGCAAGGCTCCGTTTCACCCAGATCCGCATTTCTCCTCCCCGCCGGTTCGCGCAACCCTCGCGGGAATGCGGGGCGCTTTCAAGCTGCTCTGCGCGGCAACCATTGAAATGGATGAGTTTCGGTGAAAATGTATGTCGATTTCCCGTCTGCCACGGATCCCGAACCCCGATGCTGCGCCGCCAGAGTCCTACACGCGACCCCATGAGCTTCCTCGCCGGCAGCGGCGAGATGGCCCAGCGTATTCGCAACTTCCCGTGGAGGGATCACCCGTTCGGTCCGCCCGAGACCTGGCCCCAGTCGCTGCGCTCTGCGCTGGGTATCTGCCTTAACTCGGCCTTCCCGACGGCGATCTACTGGGGGTCGGACCTGCGCCTGCTCTACAACGATGCATGGTCCACTATCCCCGGCCCGCGCCACCCAGCCTGCCTGGGCGAGCCTGCGGCCGAGGTCTGGGCCGACATCTGGCACGTGATCGAACCTCAGTTTGCTCACCTCATCGAAAGCGGCGAGGGCATCTTCGTACAGGACCAGATGCTGCCGATGCGCCGCTACGGGTTCGAGGAAGAGACTTACTGGAACTACAGCTTCACCCCTATCCGCGGCGAGGACGGTGCGATCGAGGGGGTGTTCAACTCCGGCAGCGAGACCACCGACCACGTGCTCAAACGCCGCCGGTCCGAGTTCCTGCTGCAGCTCACCGACCGCTTCCGCGCCAGCCCCGACGCTGACGACACCCTGCAGGCCGCCTGCGCGGCGCTCGGCGCACATCTGGGCGCGCTGCGTGTCGGCATCCGTGAGTTGGGGGGTGACAGCGCCATGCGCGTCTCGGCCGAGTGGACACCCGAGGGCGTGCCCCGCCGCACCGCGAAGCTTGCCTTCGAAAGCCTTGGCCCGGTCGCGCAAACTTTGCGGGACGGGCACGTGGTCCGCATCGACGATACCGGCGCGCTGCCGGAACCGGAACTGCGCGCGCTCTTCGATGATCTCGGAGCCCGCGCCGTTCTCAACGTCCCCTGGGTCGAGAACCGGGTGCTGACCGCCGTGCTCTTCATCCACCTCGAGCAGCCGCGCAAGTGGACCGACGAGACCGTCGAGACCGTCGAACAGGTGCTGGAGCGCACGCTCAACAGTGTCGAGCGCGAACGCGCCCGCCAGCGCGAGAAGGTGATGATCCGCGAGATCGACCATCGCTCGCGCAACGTGCTGGCCGTCGTTCGGGCGTTGACCCGCCTGGCCGACGCACCCGATGTCGAAAGCTACAAGGTCAAGCTTCTGGACAGGCTTCGCGCGCTCTCGGTCACGCATGGACTGCTGGCCGACAACCGCTGGTCGGGGATCTCGCTGGGAACGCTCGTGGGGCAGGAGCTCTCGCCCTATGTCGACGCGGGGGACGGGCGGGTGCGCAGCGACGGGCCGGACATCCTGCTCGAGCCGCAGATGGCGCAAACGCTGGCGATGATCTTCCACGAACTCGCGACCAACGCTGCGAAATACGGCGCGCTGGCCGTCGAGGGCGGCACGCTGTCGGTCGGATGGTCGGCGCAGCAGAACGACTGGGTCCGGCTGTCGTGGACCGAGACCCTGCCGGGGGTGCCCGAAAGCGAAGAAGGCGGCACCGGCTTCGGCTCCAGCCTTCTGGAACAGCTGGTCGAGCGCCAGCTCTCGGGCCGCATCCGTCGCCGCCTAAGCCCGGCGGGGCTGCGCTGCGAGATGGAACTACCGCTCTCGGCCCAAGCGGCAGAGGCCGCGCCCTCGAAGCCGGCGGAACCCGCGCCGGACGGGCAGGGCGGCGCCCGCGTGCTGGTGGTCGAGGATGACCCGATTATCGGCATGGATCTCGCCGACAGCCTCGACGAGCTGGGCTTCCACGTACAGTCGGTCGAGCGCACGGTTGCCTCTGCCGTTGCGGCGATCGAGGCCGACGCGCCGGATGTGGCGGTGATCGATATCCACCTCGGCAAGGAGCTTTCGGCCCCGGTCGCCGAAGCGCTGACCGCGCAGGGCGTGCCTTATGTGGTGATGACCGGCTACGACTCGCCCGAAACCATCGACCCCGCCTACGAGAACCGCCCCCGCATCACCAAGCCGTTTTCCTCGCCCGAGTTGAAGGCGCGGCTGTCGGAACTGGGCGCGCACCCGGACACAGTGCCGCACGCGACCGACGCCGACTAGGGCGGCACCGGCCTCCTGAGGGTCCGCGGAAGGTGACCCACGCTTCCAGAAAACGAATTCATAACAATCGGGTAGGCGCGGATCCTTGGGTTGAACCTCAGCCCCAGTGCCAACCTGCGGCCGGCGGATGGTCCCGTGCCATCGTCTGCTGCCGCCGAAATTCCGACACAGGCAAGCCCTGCTTCTGTCATCTCGCTGGCCTTCGCTTTATCAAGATGGAAAAGCAAAAGCGGTCGAGCAGCGGTACATGGTAGAGAAACAGGATTCCCCGACGGACCATCAGGATCTGCCGGGATGGTATGACGAGGTGGGCGCCGCGCTTGCCTACGCCGATCATCTGGTATTCTCCGGCAACGTGACTGACCTCTACCCTGCTCCCGAGGGGCCAGACGACAGGTTCCTGACCTTCGGCGATACGCTGTGGAGCATCCTGCGTTCGGCCGGGTTCGGCGCACTGCTCGCGTTCGATCCGGTCAACGGATTGCGGATCGCAGCCGCTGCCGGGCCCGAGCAGACGGCGGCGCTGCAGGTCGCGGGTCTGCCCCTCGAAGCCGGCGCCTCCACCTTCTCGACCCTGGTCGGCATTCACCGCACCGTTACGGAGTTCAAACCCTTCCGTGTTGCCCTTCTGATCGAGTATGCGTCCCACCTGGCGGGGGCTGCGGACGATCTGGAAGACGTCTTCGTATCGATCGACATTGCATCGCGCGCAGCGCGTCAGTCCGGCTCGGCACTCGCGATCAACCCCACGCTCTGGCTCGTCGACCATTCCGCGGATCTGCCCGACTGGTTCGTGCTGAGCAATGCCTCCCTGCGCGAGGTGCAGCTGGAAGAGCCGAACCTCGAGGACCGCTTCCATTTTGCGCGGCACCTCGCGGCGCGCCACGGTTGGCTGGTGGGCAAGGACGACCGCGAAAGTCAAAGACTGCTTCAGCAGTTCGCCCTGGAATGCGACGGCAAACCGCTTCTGGCAATGGACGCCGTCGCCAGGGTGGCGCAGGCGGAAAACCTCGGCCTCGAGCGCATTTCGGACGCCATCCGGGTGTTTCGCACCGGCTCGCGGCGGAACCCGTGGACCTCGCCGGTCCTGCGAAGCCGGATGCAGGACGCGAAGGCCATGCTCGAGGCCAAGATCAAGGGGCAGCCGCACGCGATCGACAAGACCCTCGACATCCTTGCGCGGTCGATCCTCGGTCTGTCCGGCGCCCAGTCCGGCGCCATGCATACCCGGCCGCGCGGCACGCTGTTCTTTGTCGGGCCGACCGGCGTCGGCAAGACCGAGCTCGCCAAGTCCGTGACCGAACTGCTGTTCGCGGACGAGACGCTCTGCCACCGGTTCGACATGTCCGAGTTCATGGCCGAGAACTCGATCTCCCGGCTCATCGGCGCACCGCCGGGCCATCCGGGCCACGAGAAGGGCGGCGAGCTGGTGAACGCCGCCATCCGCAGACCCTTCAGCGTCTTCCTCTTCGACGAGGTCGAGAAGGCGCACCCGAGGGTACTGGACCTGTTCCTCCAGATCCTCGACGAGGGACGCCTGACCGACGCCAGGGGTGCGACCGCCTATTTCTCCGAGGCGCTGCTGATCTTCACGTCGAACATCGGCATGGTCGGCGGTTCGCGGGCCGACAACATGGGCATGAACGTGCTGCCGTCCGACAGCCACGCGGAACTCACGCTGAAGATCACCGGGGCCGTGCAGGAGCACTTCCGAAACAAGCTCCAGCGCCCCGAGCTTCTGAACCGCATAGGCCAGAACGTCGTGGTGTTCGACTTCCTGAGCCCCGCCGGTATCAGCGCGATCTTCGATGCCCTGCTCGATCGGGTTCTTGGGCGCGTGTTGCGCGATCATGGCGTGAGGATCACCTTCCAGCCCGAGGCGCTCCAGGCGCTCAAGCTGCTCTGCACCGCCGACGCGCTCGAGGGAGGGCGCGGGATCGCCAACCGGATCGAGACGCATTTCATCAACCCGCTGGCGCGGCAGTTCTTCCTGGACGGCGCCAGGGAGCATATCGACATCGCTGCGGTTCAGGAAATCGACGGAAAGACCGTCTTCGCGACGCAGGCTGCCGGCACGTCCGACACGCCGCCGCCAGATGCGGGCGCCGCCCCGAACATCGCCGCCATGCAACATCGGACCCCCGGCCCAATGCGCCTGGTCCCCGATGACGAACGCTGGCGCGACAGGTTCGCAATGCACGGAAGCTAGGCACGGCGTCGGCCCGTCATCCGCTACCCGCTCGCTGCGATCACCCGGATGAGCTTGCGCGCTGCGTTCTGGCGGAACGGCCGATGCAAAGGTACGGCGGGTCTGCGAACAATGAGGTCGTCTGAGGGGTTCTGAGCGTCGGCGTTTTCTGCCTGTTGAACGGTAGGCAGAAAAGTGGTCACTATTATGCGTGATTAATATGCTAGGTGGCGTGAAAGTTTGGAGAAGACCATGCTTTCAAGACGGGATTTTCTCGGCTCGACGACGGCGAGCCTAATGTGCGCGACGGCCGGCAAGCGAGCTGCGGCGCAGGTTTCAGACATTCAACAAGTTCTGTTGACCACGGACGGGCTCGGCCTTGCCAAATTGGTCAAGTCCGGAGACGTGACGCCTTCAGAGCTTTGCGACGCCGCGGTCGAAGCCGCCTTGGCGCTTGATCAGCGTCTCAACGCGATCACGACGCCGATGTTTACCGAGGCGAGAGACAAGGCCGTGGACATGCGACGCCAAGGGCCGTTCGCCGGGGTTCCGTTTGTGGTGAAAGATAACCTCGATATTGCAGGGCAGTACACGACCCAGGGTTCGCGCGTATATCGCGACAATTATCGGCCGAGGTCCGCGCCGCTGGCGCTCGCCCAAGAGGCCGCCGGGCTGAACCTGATCGGCAAGAGCAATATGCCAGAAGTCGGAGCACTTCCTGTCACGGAGGGTCAACTGCTCGGACCGTGCCGCAACCCGTGGAACCTCGACCATTCCTCAGGAGGTTCCAGCGGGGGGTCTGCGGCTGCAGTCGCAGCAGGTATCGTGCCGCTCGCTCATGCCAGCGACGGCGGCGGGTCCATCCGGATACCTGCATCCTGTTGCGGTGTCTTCGGATTGAAGCCGAGCCGTCGTCGTATGTTGTGGGGATCGAGTGATCAGACCACCTATGCCGCTGACAACTGTGTCAGCCGCTCAGTGCGCGACAGCGCGATGCTATTCGCCTTGGGGCAGGATCGGTCTCCGACCGCGCCGCACAGGCCAATCCCGTTTGTTTCTGGTCCGTCCACCGAGCGGCTCAAGATCGGATTCGATCTGCGCAATTATTACGGCAACTTGCCAGATCCGGAGGTGCAGCGCGTCATCGAAGAGATGGCGCAGCTCTGCGAAGACCTTGGTCATAGCGTGATTGAAACGCAAAGCCCCGTGGACGACGAGTTCGAACTCCGTTTCAATCAGATCTTCGGGTTTCGGATGGTAGGCCTCGCCGACGCCGCGACTGCCATGGCGGGCCGACCTCCGGAAGAAACAGGACTGCTTGACGTGTTCGTCCGCGACTGGGCCGCTTTCGCACGCAACTTTTCCCAGGAAGACGTGGAGGGCGCGAACGCGTACATGCTGGATCTGGGCGCCAAATATGATGCATGGCTATCCGAGTTCGATGTGTTTCTGTCACCGGTTACCCCAGCGACAGCACCTGCTATTGGCACGCTTTTTGATGAGAGCGTCCCATTTGAGGAGATGTTCGCACGCGTTGCAAGGTTCACGTCCTACACTCCAATTCAGAACGCGCTTGGATTACCGGGAATGTCCGTGCCCGCAGGGCTGACCCGCGAAGGTCTGCCCGTTGGCAGCCATTTCGTTGCGCCCGCCGGCCGCGAGGACAAGCTATTCGGCCTTGCCTACGAAATCGAACAGGCGAAGCCATGGTGGGGCGACTGGGCGCCGGTGTCGGTGGTCAGTCTCTAGCTTTCCATTCAAATGCGACAATATCTTTGAAATCGAGAACGGCCAAACGAGGTCGAGACCACTTTGGGCTCGACCCGGACCGCAGAAGTACCGCACACAGCGGCCGGCCTTCGACCGAAAGCCGGATGATCCCGTCGACAGCGGTACCCGCGTGAGCGTGGTCGAAACGGCGCGTCCGCGACGCCCTGCCGCCAGTGGGGCTGCTGGGGGCTCGCACGAGAACGCGGCTAGGCGGCTTTCCGGTCCGCGGCCGTCGGGAAGAGAAGCTCCAGATAGTCCCGGAACTGTTCTGACTGTCGGGCCGTCATACCCGGGTTTCCGTAGGCCCGCTGCAGGATCAGCCCACCTTCGATCATCGCGACGAACATCTCGGCAAGGCGCTTCGCCGTGACCGGCCGCGCCGGCGGATAGAGGTCGATGACCTCCTGGAACTTGCGGATGTACATCGCGGTCCAGGTCTGCAGCGTCTCGGCCACGAACCCCTTCACGTCATTCTCGAAGTGGTCGTCCTCGTAGGTGTAGAGCGCGTACATGCAACCCTTGGGCGGGTTCTCGGGGTCGCTGAGATAGGTCTCGAACTCCGTCAGGAAATGGACCAGCTGGTCCATCGGATCGTCATGTGCGGCCTCGGCCTCGGCCATGAAGGTCCGGAACATCTTCAGGTCCTTTTCCGAGTACCAGCGCACCAGCTTGTTCGCCAGGTCGGCCTTCGACTTGAAATGGTGGAAGAACGCACCCTTCGACACGCCGGCCTCTTTGAGGATGTCGTCGACGGCGGTGCCGGCGAAGCCCTTGCGCATCACCAGCGCCTTCGCGGCGGTCAGGATATTCTCGCGAGATAGGTCGCCCTTGCGGCTCATGGTTGCTCACTTTCATCCAGACTGGTCGGTATCATTATAGCGCGTCCGGCGACGCAGTCCATTCGCATTCTCTCATGTTTCACTCTCGTTTCAGCGGTGGCTGCGCCCCGAAACGAATGAAACCCGACTCCGCATTCATCTGAAACAGACTGAAAGGTATGTTTGTGACAGACCAAATAGTCTGTAACTGATGGAGCACACGATGTTCACCCTGATTGCACAAGCCGCCGAGGCTCCGTTCGCCATCGGCTTCGGATGCGCCGGTTTCGCTGCGCAACTGGCGTGGCCGTTCTTCCGCCGCCGCGAGACGATCCTGACCATCCAGCTCGGTGCCGCCTGTTCCTACGCCGCGAGCTACGCGCTGATGGGGCAGAACACGGGCACCGCCGTCTGCCTGACCGGGGCGATCCAGACAACCATCGCGCTCCTGGCCGGCGACCGGCCCTGGCTGTCCCGCATGGGCTACGTCTTTCTGCCGGTCGTCATGGGCGTCGGCGCACTGACCTACGCCGGGCTGTCCACGCTACTGGCTGTCACCGCCTGCTGCCTGGTCATGATCGGCCGCCTGCAATCCGACACCCTGCGGATGCGCGGCATCCAGCTGAGCGCGGCCCCGTTCGGCGCCGGGCACGACGTCCTGGTCGGCGCCTGGCCCTGCCTTGCCGGTGCGCTGCTGTCCTTCGGCATCGCGGGCACCGCCTTTTTCCGCGAGGCCCGGGCGCGCGCCAGCGCCCCGGCCATCGCCTGACCCGACGAAATCCCGACCGGACCGGGGACCGTCCGGAACAGATCCATCGCAACCAGCAAAGGAGTAGACAGATGGAAGACCAAACCCGGAAACTCGCCATCGTGGTATCCCGCGGTCTCGACGACGAACGCGCCACGGTCGCCTTCACCATCGCCAACACCGGCATCGCCTCGGGGCAGCAGGTCACGCTCTTCATGGTCAGCGCCGCGGTCGACGTCGTGCGCAAGGGGGCAGCCGACAACGTGCGGATGAACCCGTTCGATCCGCCGCTGAAAGAGCTGATCGACAGCTTCCAGTCGGGTGGGGGACGGATCCTCGTGTGCCCGCCCTGCGCCAAGGTGCGCGGCTACGAAGAAGGTGACTTCATCGACGGCGTGCAGGTCGTCGGATCGCCTGCACTCCACGCGCTGATCCTGGATGGCGCGGCCACCCTGAGCTTCTGACCGAACACGGTGAAAGGAAACGGACCAATGACCTCTTGCAGCAACACCGGCATCGTCGACACCTCGACCGCCAGCCCGATCTCCGTCGAGACGGCGCGCGACCACCACGGCCGCGCAGGCGTGGAGTTCGTCGATCCCCGCCCCGCCGAGGCGATCGCGGCCAGCACCGGAAAGATCCCCGGCGCGCGCCTCATCGCGATGGAGGATATCGAGGCGGGCAGACTCCCGGCGGCTTTTGCCGACCGCTCGATCCACGTCGTGACGACATGCCAGGCGGGCCCGATGGCGTCCCGCGCAGCAGCGGCCTTCGCCGCCCAGGGCTTCGCACGGGTAAGCTGGATCGAAGGTGGAACCCAGGCGTGGCTCGACGCAGGATTGCCGACCGTCCGCTGACACCAGTCGAAAGATGAACGCCGCAGCACCGCCTCGCCCGAGGCGGTGCTGACGTGTCGCCTGTGCATCAGGGCGTGTACCAGATTGGCGAGCCCCAGGCGCGCTCCTGGATCGTCGCCGGTACGTCCTCCAGAAGCGGCAGGCCGTTGCGCACCGCGTCATAGGTCGACCAGCGCGGCGTCGGGATCTCCAGCACCCGCGCGTAGTAGAACGCGCCTTCCTGCGGATCGAACTCCGCGTCGGTCCAGCTTCCGATCAGCTCCGGCGCACCGATGTCGTTGGTGAACATCGCCGTGGACAGATCTACGGTGTTGCCGACCGGCGGAAGCTTCCTGGTCAACGGATCGATCTCCCGGTCGCCCGCCCAGACCACGTCGATGATCTTCTCGTTTGCGTCGCCGTACTCGTCGACCCAACCCTTGATGATCTGAATCCGGTCCAGATTGGCCCCCATCGGGTCCTTCTGCGCATGAACGGTGAAGACCGGCGCGGCGCCGATCGGGGGCAGGGTTCCTCCCATCGGGGTGCCAAGAAGATAGCCCTCCTGCGCCATCGCCACCGGATCCTCCGGCGCCGAGAGATCCACGCCCCCGAACATCCGCACCTTGATCCGCGGGCCGGAGGTGGCAAAGGTCTCGCGGCGCTTCATGGCGTCCCAGATCCCTGCGCGCGTGTTTTCCGTCGCCCAGACCCCGGCGAGCGATCCGATGGATAGATCCTTGCCGTCGATCCAGCCCGCCACGCTTCCGGTCCTGCGGCGCTCGACGCTGCCGTCTTCGGGCCCGTGGGTGCCGATGAAACTGTCCTCGGCCACCGCCGCCGTCATGCCGTTGTGATTGTCAGTCCCGCCGATGAATCCGTATTTGAACGGATTCACGCCTAGGGCGAACTCGTATCCGACGCCATCAAGCAGGCCGGCGCGGACGAAATCCCGCTGCCGGAAGACGCGCCCCGAGTTCTTCTGGATCGAGTCCGCATTCTCGAAACCGGCAAACTCGTCGGCGGCCCAGAACTTGCGATGCACTTCGGAATTGCCCTTCACCTGCATCATCTCGATCAGCGGCTCGTAGGATTGCCGCATCCGCGCATATTCGAGGTCCATCGCCTCGCCGAAACTGTCGATATCGGGGAACATGCGCCCCTTGGAGGCATTCGAGTTGTGCGGAATGGCGAGCAGGCGGCGCCCCTCGGCTTCCTGCTCCTTCATCCAGGCCCAGAGGTTCTCTTCCTGGTTGATGTCGATGTAGCTCGGCACGCTGGCGGGCACGTTGTTGTCCCGGAACAGCACGTTGCGGTGGAGGTTTGCGCCGTTCGGCGCGGCGGACCATTCGAAGCCGATCAGTGCGGTGAAGACACCCGGCTCGTTCGCCTCGTCCGCGGCCTCGACGACCAATTGCCATGCCGATCTCGAGGTTTCCGGGCCGGCGAAGAACGGCGGATGCTGCGGCGTGGCCGAACGGTTGGACGACACCACGTACTTGATGAACCATTGCTGCCGATCCTCGAGCGTCTCCAGCCCGCGCAGCGCCACGAGGTCTTCGTTGTCATGTCCCGGGGCGTCCTCGAACATGGCCGAGTACATCTCGCCCAGGTATTCCGCATGGTCGGTGACGGCGGCGAAATCGAGCGGGCGCTCGTGCTGCGCGACCGAGCCGTCAGGCAGGGTCACAGGCTTGCCGCGTGCATAGGCAAGACTGTCCGCCGGCATAAGCCGCGTTCCACCGATATATGCGTCGAGCGAGAAGGCCGTGTGCAGGTGGGTCTCTCCGAAATACGCATCGCGCAGCGGGTTCGGATCGGCGTCGGCAGGTCCCGCGGCGGCGAGCGCGGCGATGGCAATGGGAAGGGGGCTGGCGCGCATGAGCGATACGGTTCCTCACGTTTTGGTCCGACGAGATGCCGAGGATCATATCAGCCGAGGCTGTGTGCCGGTGACGGTAGCGGATGAACCGGCCTCTGCACAGGCGGATTGTTTCCCCGGACACGATTGCCGCCGCTGCCAAGTGGGGGGGCGTGATACGGGAACGATTTTCGGGTGGGCCGCCTGGTCTGCGCGGGGCGATCCTGACCGTTTACACTTTACTCACACTTTATTTCTGATGAATATCATATGGTTAAGGGGGTTTTCACGATGAAATCCCGCCTTTTCATGCTGCAATCGCCCCCCGCGCTACCCTTGTCTCCGGTCCGGATAGCGCTTTCTGGCAGCGGGAAGACCAGCCGAACCGATGCAGGATCCATGTCCAGACCGAGCCTCCCGTTTTCACCGCGCAATGCCGGAGCCATCCTCTCCCGCACCCTGATCGCCACCTTCCTCGCCGTCGCAGCCCTCATCTGGGCCTTCGTCGAGTTGGCGGACGAGGTGGTCGAGGGCTCGACCCGCGCGCTCGACGAGGCGCTTCTGCTGGCGATGCGCAGCCCGCTCGACAGTGCCGACCCGCTCGGCCCGTCCTGGCTCGAGGAGATCGCCCGCGATTGCACCGCGCTCGGCGGGGTCGCGGTCCTGACGCTCCTGGTTTTCGCGGTGACCGGTTTTCTCTGGCTGACCGACCAGCGCCGATCGGCCCTGTTCCTGCTGGCGGTCGTCGCCGGGGGCCTTGCCGTCAGCACGGGGTTCAAGGAGTTCTTCGCGCGCCCGAGGCCCGATCTGGTCACCCACGGCTCGCATGTCTACACCGCGAGCTTCCCCTCGGGCCACTCGCTGATGGCCGCGATGACCTATCTGACGCTCGCCATGATGCTCGCCCGCACCCAGCCGCGCCGCAGGGTGAAGCTTTACCTGCTGAGCATTGCCGTGACCGCCACGATCCTGGTCGGCATAAGCCGCGTGTACCTCGGCGTCCACTGGCCCAGCGACGTCCTTGCCGGCTGGACCCTTGGGGCAGCCTGGGCCCTGCTGGCCTGGGCGCTCGCCCGGTTCCTGGAGCGGCGCGGAGAGCTGGAGCCCGAGACCGACGAGGGCTGATCGCGGTCTCGCGAGGCCGTTCCTGGTTGCGACATTCCATAATTCATGTATTCACGAACTATGGAATCGAATCTGCACACTGAAGCACTGACCGCACTGGGTCATGACGGGCGGCTGGCGGTGTTCCGGCTGCTGGCCCGCCGCGCCCCGCAGGGCGTGCGGCCCACGGAAATCACGCAAGCGCTGGATCTCAAACCCAACACCTTGTCGGTCTACCTTGCGACGCTGGAGCGGGCGGGCCTAGTCCGGTCCGAGCGGCAGGGGCGGGCGGTGTTCTACACGGTCGCGCTCGATCGTCTCGGCGCACTGATCGACTTCCTTGTCGCGGATTGCTGCAATGGCCGTCCGGACCTCTGCGCGCCACGCACCGCGCGGGCGCTTTCCTCCGACATTCAGGGGGGCTTCACGATGTCAGACCGTCCATTCAACGTGCTTTTCATCTGCTCGGGAAATTCCGCCCGCTCGATCTTCGCCGAGGCACTGCTGCGTGACCTGGGGAAGGGGCGTTTCACAGCCTATTCCGCCGGCATCAATCCCGCCGGTATGCCCAACGGCTTCGCGCTCCAGATCCTCGAGCAACTCGACCACGACACCTCGGACCTGCGCTCGAAGTCGCTGGAGGAGTTCCAGGGCGAGGGCGCGCCGGAGTTCGACTTCGTCTTCACCGTCTGCGACGCGGCGGCGAACGAGACATGCCCGCCCTGGCCCGGTCAGCCGATGACGGCCCATTGGGGCCTTCCGGATCCGGTCAAGGTCGAGGGCACCGACGCCGAGAAGGCGCTGGCCTTCAAGGACACCTACCGCCAACTGCGCCAGCGCATCTCGGCCTTCGTCGAAATCCCGTTCGAGGGGCTGAGCCGCGAGTCGCTGCAACGCCATCTCGACGCCACCGATCAAGCAACGGAAACCGCCTGACATGACTACGACGACGGAAGACCGCCCCGCGCCGGGCGGCCTTGGAAGTTTCGAACGCTGGCTCTCGGCCTGGGTCGCGGGTGCGATCCTTGCCGGGCTGATCCTCGGCAGCCTGCTACCCGGCCTGTTTTCGGCCCTTGCGGCGCTGGAGGTGGCACGCGTCAACCTGCCGGTCGCCGTGCTGATCTGGGCGATGATCCTGCCGATGATGGTCGGCGTCGATTTCGGTGCGCTGAAGCGCATCGGGGACCGGCCGAAGGGGCTGGTGATCACGCTGGTCGTCAACTGGCTGATCAAGCCGTTCAGCATGGCCGCGCTCGGCGTGTTGTTCTTCAACTATGTCTTCGCCGGGCTGATCCCGCCCGATGACGCGCAAGCCTATCTTGCGGGCGTGATCCTGCTGGGCGCGGCCCCCTGCACGGCGATGGTGTTCGTCTGGTCGAACCTGACGCGGGGCGACCCGACCTACACGCTGGTGCAGGTCAGCGTGAACGACGTCATCATGATCTTCGCCTTCGCGCCGATCGTCGCCTTCCTGCTGGGCGTGACCGATATCACCGTGCCCTGGGGCACGCTGTTGCTGTCCGCTGCGCTATACGTCGCCGCACCGCTGATCGCGGGGCTGGTGATCCGTCACCGTCTTGAAGGGCAGGGCGGGGAAGCCGCCGTCGAGCGCTTCAAGGAGCGTGCCCGCCCGGCCTCGATCCTCGGGCTGCTGCTGACGGTCGTGCTGCTCTTTGGCTTTCAGGGGCAGGTGATCCTCGACAACCCGCTGGTGATCGCGCTGATCGCCGTGCCGCTGCTGATCCAGAGCTACGGCGTCTTCTTCGTAGCCTACGGCGCCGCGCGCGCATGGCGCGTGCCCTTCGACGTGGCCGCGCCCTGCGCGCTGATCGGCACATCGAACTTCTTCGAACTGGCGGTGGCCGTGGCGATCAGCCTGTTCGGTCTTGGCTCGGGCGCGGCTCTGGCCACGGTCGTCGGCGTTCTGGTCGAGGTCCCGGTGATGCTGTCGCTGGTCGCGTTTGCCAACCGGACCCGCCACTGGTTCCCCGCATCGGATGAGACGAAATGACAAGAATTGCCATCAACGGTCTGGGCCGTATCGGAAAACTGGTTCTGCGCGCACTGATCGACGAGGGCGCGCCGGGCGAGATCGTGCTGCTGAACGACCTGGTCGCGGACCCCGCGCAGCACGCGCTGCTGATGGAGTTCGACAGCGTGCACGGTCGCTGGAAGGCGGATATCGGCCACGATGCGGATAGCCTGACGGTCAACGGCCAGCGGATGCGCCTGACTTCCGAGCACCGGATCGAGGAGCTGCCGCTGAAGGAACTGGCCGTCGATCTGGTGATCGACTGCACCGGGGTCTTCAAGACCGGCGAGAAGGTGCAGCCCTACTACGAAGCTGGCGTGCGCAAGGTCGTGGTCTCGGCCCCGGTCAAGGATGGCGGCGCGCTGAACCTTGTCTTTGGCGTAAATCATGGCCTCTATGATGCTGAAAAGCATGACCTAATCACGGCAGCCAGTTGCACGACGAATTGCCTGGCGCCGGTGGTGAAGGTGATCCACGAGGAACTGGGCATCAGGCACGGCGCGATCACCACGATCCATGACGTGACCAACACCCAAACGATCGTGGACCGCCCCGCCAAGGACCCGCGCCGGGCACGCTCGGCGCTGTCGAACCTGATCCCGACGACCACCGGCTCGGCCACGGCGATCACGCTGATCTACCCCGAACTCAAGGGCCGGCTGAACGGTCATGCGGTCCGGGTGCCGCTGCTGAACGCTTCGCTGACCGACTGCGTTTTCGAGGTCGAGCGCCCGACCACCGCCGATGAGGTCAACGCCATGTTCCGCAAGTATGCCGAGGGGCCGCTGAAGGGCATCCTGGGCTATGAGGAACGGCCGTTGGTCTCGACTGACTATCTGAACGATCCGCGTTCTTCGATCATCGATGCACTTTCCACGATGGTCATCAACGGGACACAGGTGAAGGTCTATGCCTGGTATGACAACGAGTTCGGCTATGCATGGCGGTTGGCTGACGTTGCTCGGCTGGTCGGAGAAGGGCTGTGACTCCAGACGTAAACGAGAAACGCGAGGGGCTGGCGGCCTATGTGGCCGTGACTGCGGCCTATTGGGCGTTCATGCTCAGCGACGGCGCGCTTCGGATGCTGGTGCTGCTGCATTTCCATACGCTCGGCTTCTCGCCGATCCAGCTGGCCTACCTGTTCCTGCTGTATGAATTCATGGGGATCGTCACCAATCTGTCGGCAGGTTGGATCGCGGCGCGCTTCGGGCTGACCTCGACGCTGTACGCGGGGCTTTCGATCCAGATCGCCGCGCTGCTGGCGTTGGCGGCACTGGACCCGGCCTGGGCCGTGGGCGTTTCGGTGGCCTATGTGATGGTCGTGCAAGGCGCCTCGGGCGTGGCGAAGGACCTGGCCAAGATGAGCTCCAAGTCCGCGGTCAAGCTGCTTGCGCCGGGTGAGGGGCTGTTCCGCTGGGTGGCCTGGCTGACCGGCTCGAAAAATGCCGTGAAGGGCGTCGGCTTCGGCCTGGGTGCGGTGCTGTTGGCGGGCTTCGGCTTCGTGCCGGCGGTTCTGGCGATGGCGGCGGTGCTGGCGGCGATCCTTGTCGCGGTGGCGGTCTGGATGCCCTCGGGGCTGCCGAAGGGCCGCAAGGGTGCGAAGTTCCGGGAGGTGTTCTCGAAGGACGCGGACATCAACCGGCTGTCGGCGTCGCGGATGTTTCTGTTCGGCGCACGTGACGTCTGGTTCGTGGTCGGTATCCCGATCTATTTCTACGCGGTGCTCTCGGACGGGACCGAGGCCGGGAACCGGGCGGCCTTCTTCCAGATCGGCAGTTTCATGGCGCTCTGGATCATCGGCTACGGCGCGGTTCAGGCTTGGGCGCCGAAACTGCTGCGCGCCGAGGGGCGCAGCGTGGACGAGGTGATCGGCATGGCGGTGCGCTGGGTCGGGGCGCTGACGCTGATCCCGGCTGGGCTGGCGCTGGCCGCTCTTCTGGCGGGTGGGCCGCAGCCCTGGCTGACGGCGGTGCTGATCGCCGGGCTGCTGCTGTTCGGGGCGGTTTTCGCGGTGAACTCGTCGGTTCACAGCTACTTGATACTCGCCTTTGCCCGGTCCGAGCGGGTCACGATGGATGTCGGCTTCTACTACATGTCGAACGCCGCCGGGCGCCTTGTGGGCACGCTTCTGTCGGGCCTCAGCTACCAGGTCGGCGGTTTGCCCCTGTGCCTGGAAACGGCGGCCGCGATGGCGGGGTTGAGCTGGGTCTGTGCCGGTCGGCTGTCGAAGGGCAGGGCGGTTCAGGTCGCCTGACACTGGACGCGCGGGTGCTCCGGTTTAACTCCCGGCCCACAGGTCCAGACAACAGGAGGACCCCGATGACCTTCACCCGCCGACGCGCACTTGCCACAGGCGTTTCCGCGCTTGCCGCGATCACCGTTCTGCCCTGGAAAGCCCGTGCTATGGGACATGCCGACAGCTTCCCCACCGCCAATGGCGAGGTGAAGGTGCACCCGATCTCACACGCCTCGTTCGTGATGGAGACACCGGGCATGGTGATCCACGTCGACCCGGTGGGCGAGGCGGACGCCTATGCCGACCTGCCCGCCCCGGATCTGATCCTGATCACCCACGAGCACGGCGATCACTACAAGCCCGAGACTTTGGCCGCGCTGGTCACCGACCAGACGAAGCTGATCACCAACCCGGCAGTTTACCAGAAGCTGCCCGAGGATCTGAAGGCCCGCGCCACTGCCATCGGCAACGGCGAACGGACTGAGGCAGGCTCGATCTCGATCGAGGCGATCCCGGCCTACAACCTGACCGAGGATCGGCTTCAGTATCACCCGCAGGGCCGCGACAACGGCTATGTGCTGGGGATCGACGGGTTGACCGTCTATGTCGCCGGCGACACCGAGGACATCCCCGAGATGCGCGCGCTGAGCGGCATCGACGTCGCCTTCCTGCCGATGAACCTGCCGTACACGATGACCGTCGATCAGGCGGCCTCGGCAGTGGCCGAGTTCAAACCGGCGCATGTCTACCCGTATCACTACGGCGACAGCGACGTTGACCGGTTCGCGCAACTGGTCTCGGAGCAGGCCGAGGGTGTCGAGGTCGTATTGGGCGAGTGGTATCCGGGCGAGACTGCCTGAGACCACGCCGCGCCCTTGAGTGGCGCTGCCTGATCGAGCCACGCCCCTGCGACCGTTCGCAGGGGCGTGTTTCTTTGTGGCATCCGAGCCAGGTAGCCTATTGCCGCGGCTTGTTGATGAATTCCTCGACCACGTTGGACATGTCGAAGGAGGTTCCGCCCTGCACCGGCGGGTAGTCCGCCAGCGACTGCAGGTGTTCGCCCATGAGTACCCCCATCGGCTGGATTAGCCAGGACACCTTCTGCATCAGGTGCCCGAAGCTGTCGGACGTGTCGTAGCTCTCGTAGGGATCCGAGCGGATGTTGAACACCAGCGGCACAGTCCGCGGTATGACGTTGGCGTAGTAGTCCTCCTTGGTCGAGAAGTGGAACTTCCACGGCCCCATGCGCACGGCGGTCAGCACGCTCTCGTAGTAGTGGAAGATGTGGCTGCGGGCCGACTGCTCGCTCTCGCCAAGCCAGTAGGGCAAGTTGTTCACGCCGTCGATGTACTGATCCATCTCCTCGCGCACGCGGGTCACCGGGTCCTCGATCCCGGCTGCGACGGCGAGCGTGGTGAACATGTCCTGATGCGCCTGCATCCCGTTCATCGTCACGCCTTCGGGCAGCACTCCGGGCCAGCGGATCACCGAGGGGACGCGGACGCCGCCTTCGTAGGTCGTCATCTTCTCGCCGCGGAACGGTGTCGTTGCGCCATGCGGCCAGGACGAATGTTCGGGGCCGTTGTCGGTCGAGTACCAGACGATCGTGTTCTCGCTCAGGCCGCGTTCCTCCAGCCAGTCGAGCACCCGGCCGATATCCATGTCGTGTTCGATCATGCCGCTGCCGTGAATGTCGCCTTCGAACGTGTATTCCTCGGCCAGGTAGAGCGACTCCTCCTTGAGCCGGGTGTAAAGATGCATCCGACTGGTGTTCATCCAGACGAAGAAGGGATCGCCCGCGTCCTGTGACGCCGCCATGAAGTCCAGGGCCTTCGGGATCATTTCTTCGCTGTCGAACGTCTTCATCCGCTCCTGTGACAGCGGCCCGGTGTCCTCGATGGTCTGCGCACCGACGACGCCGAAGCGCGGATGCTCGGTCTCATCCACCTCCTCGACCGCGAAGCTGTGGAGTACGCCGCGGGTGCCGAACTGCTCTTCATAAGCCTCGAGGCTGCCCGCGAACGCCTCGCCGAAGCGCTGATAGTCACGCTGTTCGGCCTCTTCCTGCGTGTTCAGGTGGTAGAGGTTGCCGAAAAACTCGTCGAAGCCGTGGTTTGTTGGAAGATGCTCGTTCCGATCGCCGAGGTGGTTCTTGCCGAACTGGCCGGTCCGGTAGCCCTCGGCCTTGAGCAGTTCGGCCAGTGTCGGCGACTCGACCTGCAGACCCAGCGGCGAGCCGGGCTGCCCGACCGTCGTCATCCCCGAGCGGATCGGGTACTGGCCGGTGATGAACGCCGCGCGCCCGGCCGTGCAGCTTGGCTGGGCGTAGTGGTCCGTGAACAGGATGCCCTGTTCCGCGATCCGGTCGATGTTCGGCGTGGAGTATCCCATCACCGCATGGTTGTAGGCCGAAATATTGCCCCATCCGATGTCATCCCCCCAGATGACCAGGATGTTGGGACGCTCAGTCTCCTGCGACAGCGTCGGGCCGGTGGAAAGCGCAAGGCACGCGGCCGCCAACATGTATCTGTGTTTCACTTCAATCCCCCCACGATACGAGTGTTGTCCTCAAGTGATTGAACGCTAGCATTTATTTTCGAAGCAAATGTCCCCACTGGGATAATGTAAAGAAATTTGGCCATGCAATTGAACAGGCTTCGAAATTTCGGATGGCTATCGACCCTGACCCGCGAGCGACAGGACGCGGTGCTCGATGCCGGGCGCATTCAGAGCTATCGGAAGGGCACCGAAATCATCCGGGTGGGGGATCCGCCCGGCGGTCCCTATGCGGTCCTGGATGGCGAGATCGCGGTGAGTATCGCTCCGCATCTCTCCGGCCCGGTCATCGTCCATCTGGCGACCCCCGGCTGGTGGATCGCGGAGGGCGCGTTTCTGACGCGGAACGAACGGCAGCTGGGTTTGACCGCCAAGCAGGACAGCACGCTGTTCTACCTGCCCCTCGACGCACTGGAGCGCCTGGCTGCGGACGACCCGGAGTGGATACGGCTCGTCGGGCAGATGCTCATGCTCAATGTCCTGGTCACGTTCCGGACCATCGGCGATCTGCTAATTCCGGAGCCGAAGCGCCGCGTGGCATCGACCCTGCTTCGCTGCATCGGTCAGGAAAGCAGCGGAACGGTCACCGTTTCCCAGTCAGAGCTCGGTCATATGACCAACACATCCCGCAAGGTGGTCAATCGTGTCCTCGCAGACCTCGCTGAGCGGGGGCTGGTCTCCCAGAACTATGGGAGGATCGAGGTGATCAGCGCCGCCGGGCTTCGCGCCTACGCGGCCGGAGAGTAGGTGGCGCCTTGGATGGCCTGACCTTGTCAGCCGAGCCGTGAGACCACCTCCTGCGCCAGCGCCTTGCCGCTGTCGAACGCGCCTTCGACGCGCGCACCGAGCGTCCAGTCTCCGCCCGCCAGCAGGCTGCCATCCTCGCTGGCCGCGAAGGGCCGGCCAAGGGGGCGCGTCGTCATCGCATAGCGCCAGCGGTGCGCGGCGGCGTAGACGGGCGCGGGCAGCGGGGCGAGCACTTCCAGCAACCGGTCCCGGGCGTCGTCCTTTTCGAGTTCCAGATGTTCGGTGCTCCACTCGGGCGTAGCGTGAACCACCCAGGCTAGTGCCGCCTCCCGGTCGGGGCGCGAGCCCGCACGGGCCATCCAGGCGATCCCGTCACGCGGGGCTTGCGCCGCGTCAGGCAGGTCCGGCGCGCGGTCGAAGGCGACCATCAGGGTCCAGCAGGGGGCTATTTCGACCTGCGCCAGCGCCTCGGCCAGTGATGCGTCGACCGCCAGCAGTCTCGCCGCCTGCGGAGCAGGGGCGGTGCAGATGACGTGGTCGAACGGCTCCGTCACCGTGCCATCCGCCAGCTTCAGCCGCCAGCGCAAGCTGTCCGGCACAATGGCAGCGACCTCGGTCTGGAACGCGACATTCAGCCCGTCCGCGAGATGCCGGAGCGGGGCGTTCATCTTCGGCACCCCGACGTAGCGGTGGTGGTCGGCATCCAGTCCATCGGGCATCCACTCCGCCGCCTCGCCGCGCGCGACGGCACCGTCGAGCCACTCCGCGAAGGGCGCGCCGCGCGCGGTCATGAACTGCGCGCCATGGTCGAACGCCAGCCCCTCGGCCCGCCGCGTCGCCATGCGCCCGCCCAGGCCCCGGCTTTTCTCAAAGACCTGAGGAGCGAGGCCCGCTTCCTTGAGCGCATGGGCGCAGGTCAGCCCGGCGAGGCCGGCGCCGATCACGGCGATGCTGGGGGACATGGGGGCTCCTTTCCGGTGGTTCTTGGGGGAAGCTAGGCGCGCTGAGGGCCGCGTCCACTTCCGCCTACCTAAGATCCGCGCTAGAAGGCCCGCATGGCGCTGACCCTGACCGATCTCCGCGCGCTCTCCGGTCTGCCGTTCGACGAGCTGATCGATGTGCGCGCCCCTGCCGAATACGCCGAAGATCACATTCCCGGCGCGACCAGCCTGCCCGTGCTCTCGGACGAGGAGCGGGCGCAGGTCGGCACGATCTATACCCGCGTCGACCGGTTCGAGGCGCGCAAGATCGGCGCCGCGCTGGTGGCGCGGAACGCGGCGGCGCATCTGGAGGGGCCGCTGCGGAACCGTCCCGGTGGCTGGCGGCCGCTGGTCTATTGCTGGCGCGGCGGGCAGCGCTCGGGGTCGTTCGCCTCGATCCTCGCGCAGATCGGCTGGCGGGTGGACACGCTCGACGGCGGCTACCGCAGCTACAGGCGGCTGGTGGTGGATGCGATGCACAAGACGCCGCTGCCGCACCGGTTGGTGTTGCTGGACGGCGACACGGGCACCGCGAAGACCGGCCTGCTGCACCGGCTGAAGGCGCGCGGGCATCAGGTGCTGGACCTCGAAGGGCTGGCGGCGCATCGCGGCTCGATCTTCGGTGCGACAGGGCGGGCGCAGCCGAGCCAGAAGGCGTTCGAAGGCGCCATCGCGGTGCAACTCGCGGCCATGGACCCCGGGCGCCCGGTGCTCGCCGAGGCCGAGTCAAGCCGCGTCGGCGACGTACAGATCCCGCCCAGTCTCTGGGGGGCGATGTGCGGCGCGCCCCGGTTGCATGTCTCGGCCCCGGTCGAGGAACGCGCCCGCTACCTCGTGCGTGCCTACGCCGACCTTACCGAGGACCCGGCCATTCTCACCCCGCTTCTGGACGGCCTGCGGGCGCTGCAAGGGCATGCACGCGTCGACCGCTGGCAGGCGCTGGCCGCCGAGGGCGCCTTCGAAACTCTGGCGCTGGAGCTGGTCCGCGATCACTACGACCACCGCTATCGCAAGCACCGTTCCCGCCACGCCGGACCGAAAGACCGGCACATTGCGCTCGCACGACTGGACGACGCCGCGCTCGATGCCGCCGTTGCCCGGCTTGAAGCCGAACTCGCCACGCTCGCCCTCCAGCCTGCCGCTGCAGACTGAAACGCGCCCCGCTTTCTCTATCCCTTAAAATACTCCCGCCGGAGGCATCCGGCGCCGCCAGATGCGCATTCGCCCGGGACTGTCATGCCACAGCCACCATCGGCGGCCCGTCAGCGACCGCTCCGATCTGTGCCGCGTCATATCCGGCGTCGCTCAGTTTGGCCAGCAGCCGCTCCGCAGCATCGCCGGGCACCGAGGCCAGCAGCCCGCCCGCCGTCTGCGGATCGAACAGCAGCGCTGCCGCAGGGCTGTCCGGCGCGACGACCGGTCCGGCCCCGGCGCGGTTCGCCTCCCAGAGGGTCGAGCGCACGCCTGCCGCCGCCAACCGCTCGGCCCCGGGCAGGAACGGCACCGAGGCCAGCGCCAGCGTCGCCGACGTGCCCGAGGCCGCCATCATCGCGGCGAGGTGCCCTGCCAGCCCGAAACCGGTCACGTCCGTCATCGCATGTGCACCCGAGAGGATCCGCGCCGCCGCGCCTTGCGAGCGCTGCATCGCCTCCAGTGTCGCCAGCACCTCGTCGCCGGTGGCTTTCAGGGCCATCTCGCCGGCCAGCACGTTGCCCGAGCCTATGGGCTTGGTCAGGATCAGCGCATCCCCGGGCCGCGCGCCCGAGAGCAGGATCGGCGGACGCGCGCAAAGCCCTGTCACCGTGAAGCCGAGCGTCATCTCGGCACCTTGGGTCGAGTGTCCGCCGACGACCTCGGCACCGGCCTCACGGAACACCTCGGCGGCCGCAGCCATGACCTCGCGCAGGGTCGCCTCCTGCAGGGGCGCGGCCATGTAGGGCAGCACGACTTGCGCCAGCGCGGCCTGCGGCTCGGCCCCCATCGCCCAGATGTCGCCAAGCGCGTGGTTGGCCGTGATCCGGGCCAGCGTCCACGGGTCCTCGGTGAAAGCGCGCAGGTGATCGGTCGTGACGACCTGCCGCGCGCCGCCGACGGTCAGCACCGCAGCGTCATCCCCGGGTGCGCGGGCCACGTCGGTGCGCACCGGTTCGGGCAGGACCGAGAGTGCCCGGCGCAGCGCGTCGCCGCCGAGTTTTGCACCGCAGCCCGCGCAAGGCGGCTGGTCGCCGGGGCGCGCTTCGGCGACGCCCAGCGCGACCGTTCGGGGCAGGCTGGGGCCGGGCATCTTTGGAAGCTCGTGGAACTTCTCCATGAACTTGTGGTCGATCCGGTTCTTCCAGTGCCAAACCCAGCGGCCCGAGACCGCACGTCCGTTCCGCGCGGCCACCGCGACCTTGCCGCCTAACGAGATCAGCTTCAGGAAGTCCTTCTGAGGTGTCCAGGTGCGCAGCCTGCCGCCCGTCAGTGCGGCGCGCAGATTGTCCGTCAGCACCGGAGCAGCGCGCACGGCATAGACCCCGGCCTTGGGACGCGGCGCGTGCGAGAGATGTGCGCAATCCCCCGCAGCGAACACGTCCTTGTGGCTGGTCGACCGCAGCCGCCCGTCGACGCGTACCCAGCCATCGGTCAACTCCAGCCCGGTCTGCGCCACCCAGCCCTGCGGCTTGGCCCCTGCGGCGCTGGCGATGAAGTCGGCGGGAATCTCAGTTCCCGAGGCCAGCACCGCGCCGTCCGCGCCGACCTTGGCGGCCGCATCGCCTTCGTGCAGCGCGATACCGCGCGCTGAAAGTTCCGCTAGGATCCTGTCACGCGCTCGGTCCGGTGTGTTCGGCAGCGCGGTGCCCGCCTCGATCACGGTAATCCGGGGTGCGTTGCCGGCAGAGGAAAGCCTGTGGTGCATCGCCAGGGCGATCTCGACGCCAGCGACGCCTGCGCCGATCACGGCAACGTGGGGCGCGGCCTCGCCAGCCGAAACGCGGGCGAGAAACGCGTCCCAGGCGCGGGCGAAGGGGCGCATCGGCTTTACGGGCACCGCATGGGCGTCAAACCCCTCGATCGCCGGGTTTGCCCAGCCGACGCCGAAATCCAGCGACAGGACGTCATAGCGGATCGCCGGTCGACCCGTGATGCTCACGGTCTTCGCCTCGGGGTCCAGATCCGAGACGATGCCGGGGATCATCCGCGCGCCGGCAAAGCGGGCCAGCCGCACCACGTCGATGTCGAGCTCATGGTCGGCGTAGTGCCCCGCAACGAGGCCCGGCAGCATCCCGGTGTAGGGTGCTGCGGCGGCGGGGTTGATGAGCGTGAGCCGCACGCCCGGTACGGGCTTCATGCCCCAGCGCCGCAGGACAAGCGCGTGGGTATGGCCGCCGCCGACCAACACCAGGTCGCGTGTCAGGGGCAGGGGGGCGTGCATCATGACCGGGCTTCAGGCGACAGGGCGAGGCCTCCGCTCAGGCGGCCTCGCGCCGAAGCAACTCGGGCAGTGCGGCGTGGTCGGCAAAGGCGCGCCAGTGCGGGATCCGCACCGCGGGGGTCTTGCGATAGCCCTCGGTGTAGAGCGCGAAGGGCATGCCCGCCGCCTGCGCGGTCTGTGCGTCCACCTCGCTGTCGCCGACGAAGATCGCGGCCGATGCGCCGAGGGCCTTGCGCGTTGCGATCAGAGGCGCCGGGTCCGGCTTGCGCACTTTGAGGCTGTCGCCGCCGATGACCGCGTCGAACAGGTGGTCCAGCTGGAAATGCCTCAACAGCTTGCGCGCCGGGGTCTCGGGCTTGTTGGTGCAGAGCCCCAGCTTGTGGTTCGCGGCGATCTGCTCTAGCGCGACCTCCGCACCCGGATACAGCACCGTCTGCGCGGCAGGCGCGGCCTCATAGTGGGCGGTGAAGGCCGCGAGCGCCTTGGGGTGCACCCCGTCACCCAGCCCGCGCGCGCAGAGACAGCGCTCGACCAGCTTGGGCACGCCGTTGCCGATGAAGCCGCGCACTTCGGCAAGGCTCAGCGGTTCGGCATCGAACCCCGCCAGCATGGCATTGGCGGCGGCGCGAAGGTCTGGCGCACTGTCGATCAGCGTGCCGTCGAGATCGAAGATGATTGCAGTCACGCGGCCTTCCACTTGATCGAGCAGCCCATCGACGGCGTCTGGTCCTTCGGCCCCTTGCCGGTGTCCGCGACCAGCGACATAGCTTCGTAGAGCTCGCGGCGCAGGTCTTCGGGACCAGCCGAAGCGCGTGAGGCGTCGAGCCGACCCCGGTATTGCAGTCCGAAATCCGCGTTGAAGCCGAAGAAGTCGGGCGTACAGGCGGCGTCATAGGCGCGGGCGACGTCCTGGCTCTCGTCATGGAGATAGGGGATAGGGAAGTCGTGCTCCTCGGCGAAGCGCGCCATGTTCTCGAAACTGTCGGCCGGATGCGTGGACGCGTCGTTCGAGCAGATCGCGCAAACGCCGATGCCCAACTCTTTCAAGTCATGGGCATCGCGCACGATCCGGTCGATCACCGCCTTCACATAGGGGCAATGGTTGCAGATGAAGACAACGAGCAGCCCCTTGGGGCCGGCGATCTCGTCGCGAGAGTAGGTCTTGCCGTCGGTCGCTGGCAGCCGGAAATCCGGCGCCGGCCAGTCGAACGCGCATACCGGTGGGGTTGCGGCCATGTCTTGCCTCCGATGCTGGTGAGGATCGTGGACCGTTTTCGTGTAGCAGACCGGCCCGCGCCCCGCCTAGCCCCGTGCGATCGCTTCTCGGATGGCCGTGATATTCTGGGCATAGGGGGCGGGATTGGCGACGCTGCCGCCCTTGAAGACCGCCGAGCCCGCGACCAGCACATCGGCGCCGGCTTTTGCCACCAGCGGCGCGGTGCCGGGGGCGACGCCGCCGTCGATCTCGATCTTCACCGGGCGGTCGCCGATGGCCTCGCGCAGGCGGGCCACGTCGGGGACACGGGCGTCGATGAAGCTCTGTCCCCCGAAGCCTGGGTTCACGGTCATCACGCAGACAAGCTCGACCATGTCGAGCAGCGGGAACACCGCCTCGATCGGGGTGCCCGGGTTGACCGCCACACCCGGTTTCGGCCCGGCGGCGCGGATCGCCTGCAGGGTGCGGTGGATGTGCGGCCCGGCCTCGACATGCGCGGTCAGGTAGTCGCAGCCGGCCTCGGCGAAGGCCTCGATGTAGGGATCGACCGGGGCGATCATCAGGTGCACGTCCATGACCGTCTTGATGTGCGGGCGGATCGCCTTGCACAGCTGCGGGCCGAAAGTGATGTTAGGGACGAAATGTCCGTCCATCACGTCAACATGGACCCAGTCGGCGCCGGCGGCCTCGACGGCCTGGATCTCGCGGCCGAAGTCGGCGAAATCGGCGGAGAGGATCGAGGGCGCGATCAGGACGTCTTTCTTGGTCATGGGGGCCTCCTTCAGGGCAGGGCGGCGGTATCAGGGCAGGTTCGCGGGCACTGGAAGGGCAAGCGAGCGCAGCGGTCAAGCCCCCAGCCGCCCGCCTGCGGCATTTACGCCGGGTCCGCGCGCCGTTACACAATCGACAAAGCCCGGTCAGGGCGGCGATTGCACCCGAGGAGATGCTCCATGGAATTGAAGGACGAAATCCGCATCGAGGCCCCGCGCGAGCAGGTCTATGCCGCGCTGAACGACACCGATGTGCTGAAGGCGTCGATCCCCGGCTGCGAGGAACTGACCCGCACCTCCGAGAACGAGCTGGAGGCAAAGGTCACGCTGAAGGTCGGCCCGGTGAAGGCGCGCTTCAAGGGCAATGTCACGCTGGATAATTCCGGCGCGCCCGAGCGGTTCTCGCTAACCGGGCAGGGCTCTGGCGGGGCCGCCGGTTTCGCCAAGGGCGGCGCCGAAGTCGAGCTGGAAGAGGTCGGGCCGTCCGAGACCATCCTCCGCTATGACGCCAAGGCCGACGTGGGCGGCAAGCTGGCCCAGCTGGGCAACCGGCTTATCGCGGGCACGGCCAAGAAGCTCTCGGCGCAGTTCTTCGACAATTTCGCCAAGCAGGTCGGCGCAGAGGTCCACCAGGACGACGCCTGAGTGCCGATCTGCCTCTCGGTGCAGAGCCACGTCGTCGCCGGCCATGTCGGCGGCGGCGCGGTCACGCCGGTCCTGGCGCTGTCGGGTATCGAGGTCTGGCCGTTGCCGACGGTGGTGCTGTCTGGTCATGCGGCGGTGCCCGGTGTGCGCGGGCGGAAGCTGCCCGGGGACGAGGTCGGCGCGCTCGCCGAGGGGCTGTCCGCGAGCGGCGCGTTGGCGCAGGCCGACGCCCTGCTGTCGGGCTACCTGGCCGGCGAGAGCACCGCGTCGGCCATCGAATGTCTCGCCCGTGGCAGGCCCGCCGGAACCGTCTATCTTTGCGATCCGGTGCTGGGCGACGCCGGGAGGCTGTATCTGCCCGAGCGACTGATCGCCGTCTATCGCGACCGGTTGCTGCCGCTGGCGGACTATGCCTGCCCCAACGTGCATGAGTTGGGTTGGCTGACCGGCATGCCCGTCGAGACACCGGAGGAATGCGCAGCCGCAGCCCGCTCACTTGGGTTGCGCGGGGTGTTCGTCACTTCGGTGGAGGCGGACAGCAGGATCGGTATCCTGGCCTGCGACGGCGCTGATGCACAGCTCGCGCTGAGCGCGAGGGTGCCGGGCGCCTACCATGGCGCGGGTGACGTGACCGCCGCGCTTCTGCTTGCGCGCCTGATGGCGGGCGACGCCCCGGCGCAGGCCGCTGCCGTCGCCGTAGGTGCCACCGCTGCGCTGGCCGCCGAGGCGCACCGGTTGGGCCGTGACGACCTGCCGGTGATCTCGGCTGCAGCGCTGTGGCAGGCCGCTCCGCCCGCGCCGCTACGCCCTGTCGGTTGACAGGCTGCTGCCGATCGCCGACAACCGGGCAACGCCGCCGCAGACGGCCCATTTTCCCGGAGGTATCCCCCTGTGAGCACGCAACTTTTCGACCTGACCGGGCGTACCGCGCTGGTCACCGGCTCCGGCCAGGGGATCGGACGGGCGCTGGCGGGGGGCCTGGCCGCCGCCGGGGCGCGGGTGATCCTGAACGGCCGCACGGCATCGCGTCTCGAAGAGGCCGCGGCCGAGCTGCGGGCCGAGGGCTACACGGTCGACGTGCTTGCCTTCGACGTGACGGACCACGATGCCGCCCGGACCGCGATAGACGGTTACGAGGCCGAAACCGGCCCGATCCACATCTGCGTCAACAATGCCGGAATGCAGCACCGCGGCCCGCTTGAGGATTTCCCGGCGGACGCGTTCGAGAGGCTGCTGCAGACCAACATCGCCAGCGTCTTCCACGTCGGCCAGGCGGCCGCACGGCACATGATCGGTCGGGGTGAGGGGAAGATCGTCAACATCGCCAGCGTGCAGACCTCGCTGGCCCGGCCCGGGATCGCGCCCTACACCGCAACCAAGGGCGCGGTCGGCAACCTGACCAAGGGCATGGCCACGGACTGGGCACGCCACGGTCTGCAGTGCAACGCCATCGCGCCGGGCTATTTCCGCACGCCGCTGAACCAGGCGCTGGTGGACGATCCCGAGTTCACCGCCTGGCTCGAAAAGCGCACCCCGGCAGGCCGTTGGGGCAATGTCGAGGAACTCGTCGGCGCCTGCGTCTTTCTCGCCTCAAATGCCTCTAGTTTCGTGAACGGACACACGCTCTATGTCGACGGCGGCATCACAGCCTCGCTCTGAGGCACCGCGCCTCGTCGTGGTCATGGGCGTGGCGGGCTGCGGCAAGTCCACCGTGGCCGCGGCGCTGGCCGACGGATGTGGCGGCACGCTTCTCGAAGGCGACAGCTTTCACCCGGCATCGAACATCGCCAAGATGACCTCGGGCACGCCGCTGACCGACGAGGACCGCTGGCCCTGGCTCGACGCGATGGGCCGGGCAATGGGGCAGACCTCGGGCCGTGTCTTCGCTGCCTGTTCGGCGCTGCGCCGGGTCTACCGCGAACGCCTCACAGCCGCCGCCGGAGAGCCTGTCTTCTTCCTGCACCTAGACGGCAGCAAGCACCTGATCGCCGGCAGGATGCACGCGCGCAGCGGGCACTTCATGCCCGAGAGCCTGCTCGACAGCCAGTTCGCCACGCTCGAGCCGCTCGAGCCTGACGAGTTTGCCGCGCGCATCCCCATCGACCAGCCCGTCGAGCACGTGCTCGCCGCCAGCCGAAAGGCCATCGGATGAGCCCGCGCGGCGCCGCCGTTCCAAGTACGTCGCAACTTCTCTTTCCCGAAAATACTCCCGCCGGAGGCCCCCGGCGGTTTCATGCACAACGTCGGGCGAACCAGGACGTCAACCGGCGCTGAAGAAAGGACCAGTCTGATGACCAGCCCCTTCAAGGCCTATGACCTGCGCGGCAGGGTCGGTGACACGCTTGACGCTACGCTGATGCGCAAGGTCGGGCAGGCATTTGCGCTGGAGGTTGCAGAGGGACGTGCGGTGGTCATCGGGCGCGACCCGCGGTACAGTTCTCCGGAGCTTGCGGATGCATTGGCCGAAGGCGTGCGGGACGGCGGCTCCGACGTGATGGAGCTTGGTCTCTGCGGCACCGAAGAGGTCTATTTCGCCACCGATCACCTTGGCGCAGGCGGCGGGCTGATGGTCACCGCTTCGCACAATCCGCCCGGCGACAACGGGCTGAAGCTGGTGCGGGAAGGCGCGCGCCCCATCAGCCGAGATACCGGCCTTGGGCGGATCGAGGCGCTGGCGACAGGGGCTGAGCCGCTACCTGCGCCGACCGCGAAGCGCGGCAGTCGGCAGCAGGTCTCGACCCGCGACGCTTATGTCGAGCGGGTCCTGTCCTTCGTCGACGTTGTCAAACTGGCGCCGCTGCACCTGTTGATGAACGCGGGGAACGGTGCGGCGGGGCCCACCTTTGACGCCATTGCGGACGGTCTGGCCGAAAAGGGCGCGCCGCTGACTTTCACCCGGCATCACCACACACCGGACCCGAGCTTTCCGAACGGCGTGCCGAATCCTCTGCTGCCCGAGAACCATCCGAAAACCGGGGACGCGGTGCGCGCGGCCAGCGCGGACCTCGGCGTTGCCTGGGACGGGGATTTCGACCGCTGTTTCTTCTTCGACCATGAAGGGCGCTTCGTGGACGGCGCCTATCTCGTCGGCCTGCTGGCCGAGGCGGTGTTGGAGCAGAGCCCGGGCGAGACCATCGTCTATGACCCGCGTGTGGTGATGAACACCCGCGACATACTCGCGCGCTGTGGCGGGCAGGGTGTCATGGCACGCACCGGGCACAGTTTCGTCAAGGCGGTGATGCGGTCGTCGAACGCGGCCTATGGCGGCGAGATGTCGGCGCACCACTATTTCCGCGATTTCATGTTCTGCGACAGCGGCATGATCCCCTGGCTGCTGGTCGCGCAGCGGCTCTCGGTGACCGGGCGCAGCCTTGCGGACCTGCTGGCCGACCGGATCGCGGCTTTCCCCGTCTCGGGAGAGCGGAACTTCCGGATCGAAGATCCCGACGCCGCCATTGCCCGCGTCGAGGCGGCCTATGCCCCGCACGCGCTGGAGCGTGATGACAGCGACGGGATGAGCCTGATCCTGCCAGGCCCCTGGCGCTTCAACCTACGCCGCTCGAATACCGAGCCGCTGGTGCGACTCAACGTCGAGGCGGCCGGAGACGCGGACCGCGTCGCGCAGGAAGTCGACCGGATCGGGGCGCTTCTGACCGGCTGAGCAACGTCCGCATGGTTTGCACGGCAAGTTTTGCTATGCTGCACCGGGGAAATCTCAACCGACAGGTGATTCATGACCGATCCGCAGCCGCAACCCGCGCCCGGAGACGATCCGCGCCTTGCCGTCAAGACCAAGTGGTACTGGCTTGTCATCATGGGCATCGTGATGCTGGTCGGCGGCTTCCTGTGCCTGATGAGACCGTTCGCGGCCTCGATCACGGTGACAGCCTTCGCGGCGATCGCCTTCGCGATCGTGGGCGTGATGATGATCGTCGATGCGGTGCGCGACGACGCCGAAAGCACCGGGGGGCGGCTGCTGACCGGCCTTGGCGGTGCGGTGTTCTTGTTCTTCGCCCTCTCGCTGGTCGCGAATCCGCTGGCGGGCCTGATCTCGCTGACCTTCCTCGCGGCGCTGCTGTTCATCACGACCGGCGCTCTTCAGGCCGGGGTCGCGTGGCGGCTGCGGCCGCAGAAACCCTGGGGCTGGATGATGGTCTCGGGCGTGATCTCGATCCTGCTGGGCCTCTACATCATCGCCACGCTGCCGGCCTCGTCGATAGCGATCCTGGGGATTCTGCTGGGGATCGACCTGCTGTCCTCGGGGGTCGCCTATGTCATGCTGGGTCTCTTCGTGCGCAGGGCGGCCTAGCACCGATTTGCCCTTGGCGGCGGCACTCGGGCCGCGGGCTGCCCAATTGATGGGCGGCGCGTGGCCCGTCCGGGTTTCGCGAACGATTCCCGTTGGGTGCCGGGCTTTCGGGCGATAGGCTCCGGCGCGATGCTGATGCACCCGACACCCTTGACCGACAGTGCAAGCCCCGCCGCGCACCAGCGTGCTCGTGGGCAGGTGCGGCTTGGGTTCGTCGCGCGCGACGGTTACACGCGGCTTGCGGACCTGTTCCAGCAGGGCTCGGCCAAGGCGATGTTGCCGCGCGCCCATGCCGCCGAGCCGCAGGCGACGTTGATCAATACCGCTGGCGGGCTGACCGGCGGCGACCGGTTCTCCTGGCAGGTCGATCTCGGTGCGGGTGCGCGGGCGACGCTCGCCACCCAGACCGCCGAGCGGGTCTATCGCAGTGCCTCCGGCGCGGCACGGGTGGATGTCGCCTTGCGCGTCGGCGCAGGCGGGCACCTCGACTGGCTGGGGCAGGAGACGATCCTGTTCGAAGGCGGCGCGCTCGACCGGCGGCTCGTGCTGGACCTCGAGGGCGATGCCAGCGCGCTGATCGTCGAGCCGCTGGTCTTCGGCCGCGCCGCCATGGGCGAGGCGCCCGAGCATGTCACGCTCACCGACCGCTGGAGCCTGCGCCGCGACGGGCGTCCGCTCCACGAAGAGGCGACGCGCATCCGCCCGCCGATGTCCGACTTGCGCGGTGTTGCGGGGCTTGGCGTCATGCGCGCCACGGCCACGGTGATCTATGCAGGCCTCGACGCCGAGGACCGGCTGGACCGCGCTCGTCGCCTGCTGCCTGATATTGGCGTGCACGCCGCCGCCAGTGCCTGGGGCGGGCGGCTTGTCGTGCGCCTGATGGCCCCCGACGCGCAGCCGCTGAGGGCGGCGCTGATCCATTTCCTGACAGGCTTTCGCGGCGCGACGCTGCCGCGGGTCTGGACCATGTAGACCGGGATAGACCACATGAACCTCACTCCCCGCGAAAAGGACAAGCTGCTGGTCAGCCTCGCCGCCATGGTGGCGCGCAACCGGCTGGAGCGCGGCGTCAAGCTGAACCACCCCGAGGCCATCGCGCTGATCACCGATTTCGTCGTCGAAGGCGCCCGCGACGGCCGCTCGGTCGCGGACCTGATGTCTGCGGGTGCGCAGGTCGTGCGCGCCGAGCAGTGCATGGACGGCGTGCCCGAGATGATCCACGACGTGCAGGTCGAAGCGACGTTCCCCGACGGCACCAAGCTGGTCACCGTGCACCACCCGATCCGATGACCGACGAAGCGATTGCCACCGCCGATCCCTACGAGCGAAGCCCGCGCAGCGAGCGGATCGCGCGGCGCGATTTCGCCTTCGTGCACATCAACAAGTGCGGCGGACGCAGCGTCGAGCACGCGCTTGGCCTGCCAAAGTTCCATGGCGATGCGAAACGGCTGCGCAAGCTGCACGGGCGCGAGAAATGGGCCGATATTTACAGCTTCTCGGTGGTGCGCAACCCCTATGCCCGGATCGCCTCGCTCTATCGGTATAGGCTGTCGAAAGAGCGGCTGGGCGAGCCTCCGGTGGGCTTTGCCGAATGGGTGGTTCGGGTCTTTCGGGACCGCGATCCGGCCCTGCGTGATGGCGAGGCGATGTTCCGTCCGGCTTTCGACTGGCTGCACGACCGCAAAGGTCGCCTGATGGTGCGCGAAACCTTCCGGCTGGAGGAACTCGCGCAGCACTGGGACCATATCCTGGAACAGGTCGGTCGCGGAGAGCCGCTGCCGCATCGCAACGCCAACCCGTCGTCCACGCCGCTGTCCGAGGCCTATGACGACACCGCCCGCGCTGTCGTGACCGAGGTTTTCGCCGCCGACCTCGACACCTGGCAATACAGTTTTCCCGAGTGAGGAGCCGCTGATGATCCCCGGAGAGATATTCCCCGCCGAAGGCGAGATCACCCTGAACGCCGGGCTGGAGCCGATCACGCTAACCGTCTCGAACACCGGCGACCGTCCGGTGCAGGTCGGCAGCCACTACCATTTCGCCGAGACCAATGCCGCGCTCGACTTCGACCGGGACGCGGCGAAGGGCATGCGGCTGGACATCGCCGCCGGAACCGCAGTGCGCTTTGAGCCGGGCCAGACCCGAGAGGTCACGCTGGTGCCCTATGGCGGTGACCGGCGGATCTTCGGCTTCAACCAGGCCGTGATGGGGGATCTGTGAGCGGAACCGTCACATGGGTGGGCGCGCACCGGTGAGCGCGCGCCCGGGTCTCTCAGCCCGCGTCGGGCAGCGGCGGCAGGGTCCGCAAGTAGGCGATGATCGCCTGCAGGTCCTCGTCCGTCATCTGCGCGAGATAACCGTAGGGCATCGGCGGCATCATGTCCGAGCCGTCCGGCCTTTTGCCCTTGGTGATCATCACCGCAAGCTGATCGTCGGTGTATCCGGCCAGCCCGTCCTCGTGCGAGGTGAGGTTCGCGGCGACCGAGGTGCCCCACGGCCCGTGGAACTCGAAACCTCCGCGACCGAAGTCGGTGTCCAGCATCGGACCCTGCGGCCCGAACGGCGTGTGACACTCCATGCAGTGCGCCACCGGCCCGGCAAGGTATTCGCCGTACTCGACCGTGACGCCGCGCTCGGGCGCCGTGACGCTCTCCACCGGCGGGCCGTAGGCCGGGGGCAGGGGGATGTTGTAGGTGCTCTTGCCCGGGTCGTTCTCGACCGCCGGGACCGTGCGCAGATAGGCCACGACGGCGGCAAGGTCTTCGTCTCCGATCCCCCGGTACATGGGGAACGGCATCGGCGGGCCGATCACGCTGCCGTCGGGGCGGATGCCCTCGCGGATCGCGCGGGCGAGGTCTTCGTCGGACCATTCGTCCACACGACCGCCGGGCGTGATGTTTGGCGCGATGGCAGTGAAGGCGTCGTTCTTCTCGACCAGCCGCCCGCCCAGCATCTGGTCCATGAGGAACCCTTCGGGCCCCATCGGCGTGTGGCAGTTGCCGCAGCCCATGATGCCTTCGACCAGGTATTTCCCGCGGGCGACAGGATCCTCCTGCGCCGCAGCACCCTGCGCCCAGGCCGACAGACCCAGGACCGCAAGGCCGATGTACTTGTTACGCATGTCTTACTCCCTCGGGCGCCGGTTACCGTCGCGCGCTTGAGGGGCGCGGATGCGGAACCGACATGGGTCGAAAAGGTACGCTTGCAAAGGATTCGCTACAATCGGCCAGATACGGGCGGATTGTGCAGGGATCACAGTTCCGCTCGGCTTGACGGAGGGGATGCCATGGCCGCAGGCGATATAGACATCCGCAGGGTGCGCTCGGACGCCGACATCGCTGTCGTGCGCGAGATGGTCTGGGAGTTCTTCGACTTCATGCGCGGCCGCTACCCGGACATGCTGGAGACCATCGACGCCTATATCGAGGATCAGGATCTCGCCGGGCAACTCGCCGATTTTCCGCGCTATTTCACGCCCCCGGCGGGTGAGTGCTTTCTTGCGCTGCTCGATGGCCAGCCCGTCGGCATCTGCAAGCTGCGCCCCGGCGAGGAGGGCGCGGCCGAGTTGAACCGGATGTATGTCCGCGACGCCGCGCGGGGCCGGGGGCTGGGACGCGCGCTCTGCCTCGCCACGATCGAGGAGGCCTGGGCACTGGGCTACCGCACGGTGCTGCTGGATGCGCTCTACCGCCATGTCGAGGCGCTGCCGCTCTACCGATCGCTCGGGTTCAGGGACTACGCCGCCGACGGGCTTTTCGGTGGCGACGACGACCGGATCATTCACATGCGGCTCGACCGCACCAAGGGGGATACGTGAGATGCGCCGACCGAAACAAGCAGACCCGATGGGCATGATGCGCGCCGGTTGGGACATGGCCCGCCTGATGGGCGAGGCGCAGATGGTCATCGGCATGAGGATGCTCGGCATGGCCGGGATCTGGGCCGTGAAGCCGTCCGAGAACCTGCGCATGATTACCGAGAAACAGGCCGCCTTCACCCGGATGTGGATCGCGACCGCCACCGCGACCGGCAAGGGCGCGTCTCCGGATGCGGTCATGCGCGCCGCGATCAAGCCGCTGCGCCAGAAGACGGCGCCGAACGTCCGCCGGCTGGGCCGCGCCGGAACGCGGCCCTTCCCAAAACACTAGGAGCCAGACATGCCCGCAACGATTTCCCGCGCCGCCTATGCCGACATGTACGGCCCCACCACCGGGGACCGCGTGCGACTGGCCGACACCGACCTGATCATTGAGGTCGAGCGCGATCTGACCACCTACGGCGAAGAGGTGAAGTTCGGCGGCGGCAAGGTGATCCGCGACGGGATGGGCCAGAGCCAGGCCAGCCGGGCCGAAGGCGCCGTCGATACCGTGATCACCAATGCGCTGATCGTCGACTGGACCGGCATCTACAAGGCCGACGTGGGCCTCAGGGACGGCCGTATCGCCGCTATCGGCAAGGCGGGCAACCCGGACACGCAGCCGGGTGTCGACATCATCGTCGGCCCCGGCACCGAGGCGATCGCGGGCGAGGGGCGGATCCTGACCGCCGGGGGCTTCGACAGCCACATCCACTTCATCTGCCCGCAGCAGATCGAGGATGCACTGCATTCGGGCCTGACGACCATGCTGGGCGGCGGCACCGGTCCCGCGCACGGCACGCTGGCCACGACCTGTACACCGGGGCCGTGGCATATCGGGCGGATGCTCCAGGCGCTCGACGCGTTCCCGATCAACTTCGGCCTGTCGGGCAAGGGCAATGCCTCGACCCCCGGCGCGCTGGTCGAGATGGTCGAGGCCGGTGCCTGCGCGATGAAGCTGCACGAGGACTGGGGCACGACGCCCGGCGCCATCGACTGCTGCCTCAGCGTCGCAGATGACATGGACGTGCAGGTGATGATCCACACCGACACGCTGAACGAATCCGGGTTCGTCGAGAACACCGTCGCCGCAATGAAGGGCCGCACGATCCACGCGTTCCACACCGAAGGCGCGGGCGGCGGTCACGCCCCAGATATCATCAAGGTCTGCGGCGAGCCGAACGTGATCCCGTCCTCGACCAACCCGACCCGGCCCTACACGGTCAACACGCTCGAGGAACATCTCGACATGCTGATGGTGTGCCATCACCTGGACAAGGCGATCCCCGAGGACGTGGCCTTCGCCGAAAGCCGCATCCGGCGCGAGACCATCGCCGCCGAGGATATCCTGCACGACATGGGCGCGTTCTCGATCATCGCGTCGGACAGCCAGGCGATGGGCCGAGTGGGCGAGGTCATCATCCGCACCTGGCAGACCGCCGACAAGATGAAGAAGCAGCGCGGACGCCTTCCCGACGAGACCGGCGATAACGACAACCTGCGCGTCCGCCGCTACATCGCCAAGTACACGATCAACCCGGCCATTGCGCATGGAATGTCGTCCGAGATCGGTTCGATCGAGGTCGGCAAGCGCGCGGACCTGGTGCTGTGGAACCCCGCCTTCTTCGGCGCCAAGCCGGAAATGGTGCTGGTTGGCGGCACGATCGCCTGCGCGCAGATGGGCGATCCCAACGCCTCGATCCCGACGCCGCAGCCGGTCTATACCCGGCCGATGTTCGGAGCCTTCGGCGGTAGCGTCGGGGCAGGGGCGGTGCAGTTCGTCTCGGGCGCGGCGCAGGCGGCCGGGATCGGCGCCAAGCTGGGCCTTTCCAAGCAGACGGTCGCGGTCAGCAACACCCGTGGCGGCATCGGCAAGGCGGCAATGAAGCTGAACGACGCCATGCCCAAGGTCGAGGTCGACCCCGAGACCTACGAGGTCCGCGCAAATGGCGAGCTGCTGACCTGCGAGCCCGCCGAGGTGCTGCCACTCGCCCAGCGCTACTTCCTGTTCTGAGGTCCGTCATGCCCGTGGCTCACAGCCCTGCTATTCCCTCAGCACACAACGGCTTTGCACTTTGGATGGATTGCGCTGCACTGCACAACGGACCATCTTCTGGGTCAAGGAAAGAGCTTGAAACGAAGGAGGTTTCCAATGCCGATGACCCAAACCCATGCTGCTCCGTCGCAGCTTTCGACCGTCCTTTCGCGCATCGGCGCGGGTGTTGCCTGGGCCGCCAATGGCGTGTTCGTCACCCTGGTCGAGATCGGCAATGCTGCCGGTCGCATGCAGGAACTCGAGCGTCTGCAGGCGATGAACGACGAGGAACTGGCCGAGCTGGGCCTGCGCCGCGAAGACATCGTGCGCCACGTTTTCCGCGACCGCCTGCACGTCTGAGGACGTCCCGCCCGGTGGTCCTTCAGGGGGCTGCGCAATGATCCGGGCAACCGAAGTGCTGGACAGCGACGCCGGCTGTTTCGACAGCGTGACGCTGGACCATGACGACCGCTTCCGCCGCCGCGTGGCCCTGACCACGGACGGAGGGCTGGAGTTCCTGCTGGACCTGCCCCGCGCCACCGAGCTGGCGGCCGGGCAGGCCCTGCAACTGACGGACGGCCGGCTGATCGGCGTCCGCGCCGCCGACGAGGACCTGATGGAGGTCCGCGCCCGCGACCCGCTGCACCTGCTGCGCACCGCCTGGCATGTCGGCAACCGCCATCTGCCCTGCGCCGTGCACGCCGACCGGCTGGTGCTGCGCCATGATCATGTCATTGCAGAAATGCTTGAAGGCCTCGGCTGCGAGGTGCGCCATTTCCGCGGTCCGTTCACGCCCGAGGGCGGCGCCTACGGGCATGGGCGCACGCACGGGCACGACCACGGGCACCATCACGGGCATTCGCACGATCACCATACACACGGGGGCTGAGCCATGCGCTTCTTTCACCCCGGCAACCGCTCCCGCAGCGACGAGCACGAACGCATCTACGCAGTCTATGAGCTTTGGTTCACGGTCGTGGATTTCGCCGCCGCGATCTGCTTCGTGGTCGGCTCGATACTGTTCTTCTCCGAGGCGACGACCTTTGCGGCGACATGGCTGTTCCTGATCGGCTCGATCTGCTTCGCGCTCAAGCCCAGCATCCGGCTGGCGCGCGAATGGCGTTACTGGCGGATGGGCGAGATCGAGAAACTGGCGGAGCGGGAACGTGGATAGCCGCGCGCGTCACCTGCTGCTCTCGCTGTTCTCGCCCGCGTATCCGCTGGGAAGCTTCGCGTACTCGCACGGGCTGGAGAGCGCGATCGACGAGGGCGCGGTCAGCTGCGCCGATGAACTCACCACCTGGCTGACCGATGTTCTGCGCCACGGGACCGGGCGAACTGACGCGATCCTGCTGGCACGAGCGTACCGCGCTCCCGACACCGCCGCCGAGCTTTCGGCCCTTGCCGAGGCGCTGGCGCCAAGCCTTGAACGGCACACCGAGACCATGGCGCAAGGCGCTGCCTTCGTGCGGGTGACGGCAGCAGTCCACGGAACGGACCCGGCACCGCTGGCCTTTCCGGTCGCCGTCGGCGCGGCCTCGGCCGCGCTGGACCTGCCGCTGCCCGACACGGTCGCTGCCTACCTGCATGCTTTCGCCGCCAATATCGTCTCCGCCGCCGTCAGACTGGTTCCCTTGGGCCAGACCGAAGGGCAAGCGGTGCTGGCGGCGCTGTTCCCGATCATCGACGCGACCGCCGTTGAGGCGCTGGAGGCCGACCCGGAGGATCTGGGCGGCTTCACCCCTGCAGCGGACCTTTGCGCGATGCGACACGAAACCAAGACCGTGAGGCTATTCCGGACATGACGACGACCACCAACGGCCCCCTGCGCGTGGGCATCGGCGGCCCGGTTGGGGCCGGCAAGACGACCCTGACGGACCGGCTCTGCAAGGCGATGCGCGACCGCTGGTCGCTGGCGGTGATCACCAACGACATCTACACGCGCGAGGATGCCGACGCGCTGGTGCGCAGCCAGGCGCTCCCGTCCGAGCGGATCCGTGGCGTCGAAACCGGCGGCTGCCCGCACACGGCGATCCGCGAGGATGCCTCGATCAACCTGGCCGCCGTCGCGGACCTGTCCGAGACATTCCCCGACCTCGACCTGATCTTCATCGAATCCGGGGGCGACAACCTGGCCGCGACATTCAGCCCGGAACTGGCCGACCTGACGATCTACATGATCGACGTCTGCATGGGCGAGGAAATCCCGCGCAAGGGCGGGCCGGGGATCACCCGCTCGGACCTGCTGATCGTCAACAAGACCGGGCTGGCGTCGCATGTGGGCGTCTCGACCGAGGTGATGGCCCACGACGCCGCCGCCCAGCGCGGCGCGCGCCCAGTGGTCTTCGCCGACCTGCGCGAGGGCCGCGGCGTCGACGAGATCGTCAACTTCCTCGAACGGATGGGCGGCCTCGCCGCCGCCTGACCGAGGGGCGCCACCCGCATCGGGCCGCGGTTTCTTCATCCCCGAAATACTCCCGCCGGAGGCACAAATCTCTGGCGCGGCGACTTTCTCGCCTCCGGCGGGAGTATTTTAAGGATGAAGAAAGCTTTTTGCGCCCAGATTGGCCACGCGGTACAGGCGGGAGCGCCGATGGCCGTGGATGGAGAAAGCGCCCCGACCCGGCCCCCCGGGCGGGGCGCTGGACCGTCAGGCGGGACCGATCAGGGTTTGCAGGTTGTGTGCCTCGACCCCGTCGATCGCCTTTACAATCGCTTCGGCCAACGCATTTCCGGCGGCGCCGAAGTCTTCCTGGATGGTGATGATCTCGGGGCGCAGCTTTGGCAGGACCCCGAACGATTCCTTGCCCACGACGTCGAGGTCGCGGCCGATCTTAAGTCCCGTCGCCTCGGCGGCCCAGACCGCGTTGATGGTCGAGGCGGCGCTGCCGCAGATCAGCCCGTCGGGCGGGGTGCGCCCGGTCATCAGACGGCGGATCTCGGCGGCGATGCCCTCGTCGGCGCTGTCGGTGTCGATCGCGCTCAGAGGAACCTCGGTCAGGTCCAGCCGCTCCAGTGTCTCGGTAAAGCCATCGCGCATATGCGTCGCATAGGTCAGGTGGGCCGGCGGGCCCAATAGCGCCAGCCGCTTGCGTCCGCGCGCGGCAAGTTTTTCGACCGCGCGCACCCCATAGGCGCGGTTGTCGAAGTCGAACCAGGGATGTTCGAGCCCCATGTCCGACCGGCCGTGCGTCGCGAAGGGCAGGCCGTGCTCGTGCAGATACTGGATGCGGGGATCGCGCGGCTCGATCCGGCTGAAGATCACCCCGTCCGCCGAGCCGGTTTCGACGATGTAGCGCACCGGCTCCAGCGGGTCCGAGCCTTGCGCATAGGGCGTCACCACCAGGTGATAGGGCGTGTGAGCCAGATACTCCGAGATGCCGTAGATCAGGCGCGAAGTCAGGCCCAGCACCTCGGTCTCGACCGAGAGCACGAGGCTGATGACATTGGTCTTGCCCGTTCGCAGGCGCACGCCCGCACGGTTCGGGCGATAGCCGATCTGCCGCGCGACCAGGCGGACACGCTCTTTCGTGGCCTCGCCGATATCCGGCGCATCCTTCAGCGCGCGAGAGACCGTCGTGACCCCAAGCCCGGTCATGTAGGCGATGGTCTTGAGGGTCGGCCGTCCGTTCGCCGCGCGCGGTGCGGCGGCCGGTGGAGTGGTCGCGGTGTCGTCCTTGGTTGGCACGGTCGGGCCTGGTCCGGGTCTGGATTGATCCTGCATCCGAGCTTAGCACTGGGGGTAGCGAAAGGAAAAGCTGAAACGTTGCAGAAGTAGGTCACGGGGCCAGCTGATTTGCCGGAAAGTTATGCCATGCCGGGGTATGCTGCGCGGCACACTAGCAAAAACAAACAAGTACAATGATTTGCGCTGCAGTAGCGAAGGGATTTGCGCGACCTCCCGCCTCGGTTGCCGAATCTGTTGCCAAGGCAACGGAGTTTCGCTTAGCCTCTTACTGCAACGTTATAGTTCAGGGAGGACTCAATGACGCGCGCACTCAGAACGGCCCTTATGGCCGCATCCGCGCTTGTACCGGCAACGGCATCCGCCACCGATCTCGAGGTCACGCACTGGTGGACCTCGGGCGGCGAGGCGGCGGCGGTCGCCGAATTCGCCAAGGCCTTCGACGCAAGCGGCCACAAGTGGGTCGATGGCGCCATCGCCGGGTCGGGCGGCACCGCGCGCCCGATCATGATCAGCCGCATCACCGGCGGTGATCCGATGGGCGCTACCCAGTTCAACCACGGACTTCAGGCGCAGGAACTGGTCGAGGCCGGGCTGATGCGAGACCTGACCGACCTAGCCGAGGCCGAGGGCTGGAAGGATCTGGTCAACCCGCCCTCGCTGCTGGACAGCTGTACGCTCGACGGCAAGATCTACTGCGTGCCGGTGAACATTCACTCGCAGCAGTGGCTGTGGCTTTCGAACGCCGCCTTCGAGAAAGCCGGCGTCGCCGTGCCGACCAATTGGGACGAGTATGTTTCGGCCGCACCCGCACTGCGCGAGGCAGGCATCCTGCCGCTGGCAATGGGGCAGCAGCCCTGGCAGACCACGCTGGCCTTCCAGGTCATCCTGACCGCGATCCTCGGCCCCGACGGCTATACCAAGGTCTTTGGCGACAAGGACGCCGAGTTCGCCGCCGGCGCCGAGATGGCCGAGGTCTTCCAGGCTGCCGCGACCGCCCGCGAGATGTCGGACGGCTCGAACGTGCAGGACTGGAACCAGGCGACCAACCTGGTGATTACCGATCAGGCCGCCGGGCAGATCATGGGTGACTGGGCGCAGGGCGAATTCCAGGTCGCCGGCGAGGTCGCTGGCACCGACTACACCTGCCTCCCGGGTCTTGGCGTGAACGAGGTCATCATGACCGGCGGCGACGCCTTCTATTTCCCGAAGGTTGACGATGCCGACATCACCAAGGCGCAGGAGGATCTGGCGAGCGTGATGATGTCGCCCGAGACGCAGGTCGCCTTCAACCTCAAGAAGGGCTCGCTGCCGGTACGGGGTGATGTGGACCTCGCGGCCGCCAACGACTGCATGAAGAAGGGTCTCGACATCCTGGCCGAGGGCAACACGATCCAGTCGCCCGACCAGCTGGTGTCGCCGGACTCGCTGAACCAGATCAACGATCTGTTCGTCGAGTTCTTCAACGACCCGAACCTCAGCCCGGAAGAGGCGCAGGAGATCTTCGCCGGGCTGATCGAGGACGCCAGCTGAGGCGGCCGACCTTCCACGACCGCCGCAGGGGGCGCCGGGTCTGACCCCGGCGTCCCGCCTCTGCGGCCCCAATCACAGGCAGACGCATGTCGACAGACAAGCGCCCGAACCAGCTGTTCCGGAACCTCTCGGCCAAGATCGCCGCGATCCCGATGATCCTGACCGCCGTGGTGGTCTTCGTCGGGTGCTCGGTCTGGACCGTGGTCTATTCGTTCACCGACTCGAAACTGCTGCCGCGTGCGAACTTCGTCGGGCTCGACCAGTACGAGCGGCTGTGGGACACGCGCCGCTGGCTGATATCGATCGAGAACCTGGCGATCTACGGCATTCTCTCGCTGGTCTTCAGCCTGCTCATCGGCTTCCTTTTGGCCGCGCTTCTGGACCAGAAAATCCGGTTCGAGGACACGTTCCGGACCATCTTCCTCTACCCGTTCGCCCTTAGCTTCATCGTCACGGGGCTCGTCTGGCAGTGGATCCTGAACCCGGACTTCGGCGTGCAGAACATCGTGCGCGGTCTCGGGTGGGAGAATTTCACCTTCGATCCGCTCTACGACAGCTCCATCGTGATTTACGGCGTGCTGATCGCCGGTCTCTGGCAAGGCACCGGGCTCGTCATGTGCCTGATGCTCGCCGGTCTGCGCGGCATCGACGAGGACATCTGGAAAGCCACCCGCGTCGAGGGCATCCCGATGTGGAAGACCTATCTGTTCGTCGTCATCCCGATGATGCGCCCGGTCTTCATCACCACGCTGGTGATCATCGCGACCGGCATCGTGAAGCTCTACGATCTGATTGTCGCGCAGACCGGGGGTGGACCGGGCATCGCATCCGAGGTGCCGGCCAAGTACGTCTATGACCTCATGTTCCAGGCGCAGAACCTCGGGCAGGGGTTCGCCGCGTCGACCATGATGCTGGTAACGGTGGTGATCATCGTGATCCCCTGGGCCTACCTCGAATTCGGAGGCAAGAAGCATGGCTAATCCCCAGACGCTGGCCTCGGCCGTGGCGGGGGCGGATGCTGTCGCCGGGCAGCTCAGCGGACCGTCCGGGCCAAAGCCCCGCCGCACGCTCTCGCGCCGGAACATCATCCTTTACGGCACGCTGATCGTCATCGCGCTCTACTACCTGCTGCCGCTTTACGTGATGGTCGTGACTTCTCTGAAGGGCATGCCGGAAATCCGCCTTGGCAACATCTTCTCGCCGCCGGTGGAGGTCACCTTTCAGCCCTGGGTGAAAGCCTGGTCCGAGGCCTGCACGGGCCTCAACTGCGACGGGCTGAGCCGCGGCTTCTGGAACTCGGTCCGGATCCTGATCCCCTCCGTGGTGCTGTCGATCGCCATCGCAAGCGTCAACGGCTATGCGTTGGCGAACTGGCGCTTCAAGGGCGCGGACGTGTTCTTCACCATCCTGATCATCGGCGCGTTCATCCCTTACCAGGTGATGATCTACCCGATCGTGATCCTGCTGCGGGAAATCGGCCTCTACGGCAGCCTGGCCGGGCTGGTGATCGTGCACTCGATCTTCGGCATGCCGATCCTGACGCTGCTGTTCCGCAACTATTTCACCTCGGTCCCCGAAGAGCTGTTCAAGGCCGCCCGCGTCGACGGCGCCGGGTTCTGGGGGATCTACTTCCGCATCATGCTGCCAATGTCGCTGCCGATCTTCGTCGTGGCGATCATTCTTCAGGTGACGGGCATCTGGAACGACTTCCTGTTCGGCGTCGTCTACACCAAGCCCGACGTCTATCCGATGACCGTGCAGCTCAACAACATCGTCAACTCGGTGCAGGGCGTGAAGGAGTACAACGTCAACATGGCCGCCACGATCCTGACGGGTCTGGTGCCGCTGATCGTCTACTTCTTCTCGGGCAAGCTGTTCGTCCGTGGCATCGCCGCCGGCGCCGTGAAGGGATAAGCGAATGGCAACCATCGAGATCAAGGACCTCGGGCTCAGCTTCGGCGCGGTGAAGGTTCTGCGGCAGCTGAACCTCGACATTGCCGAGGGCGAGTTCATCGTTCTGCTGGGGCCGTCGGGCTGCGGCAAGTCCACGCTGCTGAACTGCATCGCGGGCCTGCTGGACGTGACCGAGGGGCAGATCCACATCGGCGGCAACAACGTCACCTGGGAAGAGCCCAAGGACCGTGGCATCGGCATGGTGTTCCAGTCCTACGCGCTCTATCCGCAGATGAGCGTGCGCGGGAACCTGTCGTTCGGCCTGAAGAACCAGGGCATGCCCAAGGCCGAGATCGAGGAACGCGTCGCACGTGCGGCAAAGATCCTTCAGATCGAGCCGCTGCTGGATCGCCGCCCGGCGGCGTTGTCCGGCGGTCAGCGCCAGCGCGTCGCCATCGGCCGGGCGCTGGTGCGCGATGTGGACGTGTTCCTCTTCGACGAGCCGCTGTCGAACCTCGACGCCAAGCTGCGCAGCGAGTTGCGGGTGGAGATCAAGCGCCTGCATCACCAGTTGGGCAACACGATGGTCTACGTCACCCACGACCAGATCGAGGCGCTGACTCTGGCCGACCGCATCGCCGTCATGCGCGGCGGCGTGATCCAGCAGCTTGCCGACCCGGCGACCGTCTACAACAAGCCCACGAACCTGTTCGTCGCGGGCTTCATCGGCTCGCCTTCGATGAGCTTCCTCGAAGGTCACGTGACCACGACCGAGGGCGCGCCCGCCGTCCGCATCGGTGAGTTGACCGTGCCGCTTGCGGGCTATGACGGCGAGATCCCCGCTGCCGATGGCCGCCCGGTGATCCTTGGTGTTCGCCCCGAGCATGTGGTGATCTCGCCGAAGGAGGCAGGGGGCCTGCCCGCCACCGTGGATATCGACGAGCCGATGGGCTCGGACAGTCTTGTATGGATGAACCTCGGCGGGCAGACCGTTTCCGCGCGCACCGCTCCGGGGCACGGGCTGTCCCCGAAAGACGCGGTTTCGCTGAGCTTCGACATGACAAAGGCCTCGCTGTTCGACCGCGAAAGCGAACAGCGTTTCTGACCGCCCGCACTTTCCGAAACGACGCCCCGGCCCGATGCCGGGGCCGAACCCTGCCGAGAACGGAGTTTCGACATGACCGACATTTCCTTCCAGCTCTACAGCGCCCGCACCGCGCCCGACCTTGCCGCCACGCTCCAGATGCTCGCGGCCGCCGGCTACACCCAGGTCGAGGGCTACGGCGCGCTCTATGCCGACGCCGCCAAGGTGCAGGAGCTTCAGGCCGCCCTGGCGCAGACCGGGCTGAAGATGCCTTCGGGCCATTTCAGCCTCGACATGCTCGAGACCCAGCCGGATCGGGTGTGCGAGATCGCCTCGATGGTCGGAATCGAGCGCGTCTTCTGCCCGCACATCGGTCCCGAGGACCGGGCTTCGGACGCCGCCGGCTGGCGCGCCTTCGGCGAGCGGCTCGAAAAGGCGGGCAAACCGATCCGCGACGCGGGCTATACCTTCGGCTGGCACAACCACGACTTCGAGTTTGCCGCACTCGATGACGGCTCCACCCCTATGGAGCATATCCTAGCAGGCGGACCCGGTCTCGAATGGGAGGCCGACATCGCCTGGATCATCCGCGGCGGCGCCGACCCGCTGGACTGGATCGAGAAGCACGGCGACCGGATCACGGCGGTCCACGTCAAGGACATCGCGCCTGAGGGCGAGTGCACCGACGAGGACGGCTGGGCCGATGTCGGGCACGGCACCGTGGACTGGGCCGGCCTCGTCGCCGCGCTGAAGGGCAAGGGCGTCAAGCTGTGGGTGGCCGAGCACGACAAGCCGAGCGATCCCGAGCGTTTCGCCAGGCGGTCGTTCGATGCGATCTCGAAGATCATGGGGGCCTGAGCGATGACGAAGGATCTCGGCGTCGGCATCATTGGCTGCGGCAATATTTCGACCGCCTACCTGACCCTCGCGCCGCTCTTCCGCGGTCTCGAGGTACGGGCGGTGACCGACCTCAACATGGACGTCGCCCGCGCGCAGGCCGACAAGTTCAAGGTCAAGGCGCTGGGGATGGACGAGCTGCTCTCCAGCCCCGAAATCGACGTGGTCGTGAACCTGACCATTCCCGACGCGCATTTCCCGGTCTCGATGGCCGCGATCGAGGCGGGCAAGCACGTCTATTCCGAAAAGCCGCTGGCGCTGAGCGTCGCCGACGGCATCAAGATGCGCGACGCGGCGGCGGCGCGGAACCTGACCGTCGGCTGCGCGCCCGACACGATCCTGGGCGGGTCGCACCAGTTGGCGCGCAAGCTGATCGACGACGGTGACGTTGGCCGGATCACCGCCGGCACCGCGCATGTCATGTCGCACGGCATGGAGCACTGGCACCCGAACCCGGACTTCTTCTTCCAGCCCGGCGCAGGCCCGGTCCTGGACGTCGGCCCGTACTATGTCGCCAACCTGATCAACCTGGTCGGGCCGGTGGCGAAGGTCGCGGCGTTGTCTTCCTCGGCAACGCCAACGCGCACGATCCTGTCCGAGCCGCGCAAGGGCGAGGAGATACCGGTCGGAACGCCCACCAACATCCACGCGCTCTTGCAGTTCGAGAACGGCGCGACCATCACACTGTCCGCAAGCTGGGACATCTGGGCACACCGGCACGCCCCGATGGAACTTTACGGCACCGAAGGCTCGCTTTTCGTGCCCGACCCGAACTTCTTCGGCGGCACGGTCGAGATGGCGGGCCGCGACGGCAAGATCGCCCCGGTGAACGAGTGGGATCACCCGTTCTCGAAACCCAATGACGACCGGCACACGAAACCGCAGGCGAATTACCGCACGGCTGGCCTGGCCGACATGGCGCTGGCGATCCTCGAGAACCGCGACCCGCGCTGCTCGCTGGAGCGCACCCTCCACGGGCTCGACGTGATGACCTCGATCCTCGCTTCGGGCGAAAGCGGCAGCTTCGTCGATGTCGGCACCACCTGCACGCGCCCCGAGCCGCTGGACCCGGACGCAGCGCGCGCACTTCTGCGCTAGCGACCGGGTGACAGGGCTGCCCGGCGGCGCTAGGTATCGCCGGGCACCAAATTCGGAGACTTCCATGACCTATGTTCCTGCCGAAGACCGCTACGAGCGCATGGTCTACCGCCACTGCGGTCGCTCGGGCCTGAAACTGCCCGCGATCTCGCTGGGGCTGTGGCACAATTTCGGTCAAGACACGCCGCACCAGACCAAGCGGGACATCCTGCGCACGGCCTTCGACAACGGCATCACGCATTTCGACCTGGCCAACAACTACGGCCCGCCTCCGGGCAGCGCCGAAGAAGCGTTCGGCGAGATCCTGAAGACCGACTTCGCCGGCCTGCGTGACCAGATGGTGATCTCGTCCAAGGCGGGTTATCGGATGTGGGACGGCCCCTATGGCGAGTGGGGCAGCCGCAAGTACCTGATCTCGTCCTGCGATCAGAGCCTCAAGCGCATGGGCGTCGACTATGTCGACATCTTCTACTCGCACCGCTTCGACCCGGACACGCCGCTGGAAGAGACCATGGCCGCGCTCGATCACATCGTCCGTTCTGGCCGGGCGCTCTATGTCGGGATATCGTCCTACAACTCGAAGGACACCCGCGCCGCGGTGTCGATCCTCAAGGATCTCGGCACGCCCTGCCTGATCCACCAGCCGTCCTACAACATGCTCAACCGCTGGGTCGAACGTGACGGGTTGAAGGACACGCTCAAGGAACTGGGCGTCGGCTCCATCGCTTACACGCCGCTGGCGCAGGGCATGCTGACCAACAAGTACCTCGGCGGGATCCCCGAAGGCAGCCGGGTCACGCAGGGCAAATCGCTTCGGCAGGAGATGCTGACCGACCGCGCGATCGAGAACATCCGCGCCCTCAACGCCATCGCCGAACGGCGCGGCCAGACGCTGGCGCAGATGGCCATCGCCTGGGTGCTCCGCGAGGAAGGGATCACAACGGCGCTGATCGGCGCCTCGAAGGCCAGCCAGGTCGAGGATTGCGTCGGCGCGGTGAAGAACCTCGAGTTCACCGCCGAGGAACTGGCCGAGATCGACCGCCATTCCGACCAGGAGAACATCAATCTCTGGGCCCAGTCCTCGGGCACCAAGGAAGGCGCCGCTCAACGATGATCCGAAATCCGATCCTGCCCGGTTTCAATCCCGATCCTTCGATCTGCCGGGCAGGGGAGGAGGTCTTCATCGCCACCTCGACTTTCGAGTGGTATCCGGGCGTCCAGATCCACCGCTCTCGCGATATGGTGAACTGGACGCTCGCCGCGCGGCCCCTGAACCGGGCCGCGCAACTGGACATGCGCGGCAATCCCGACAGCTGCGGGATCTGGGCGCCGTGCCTCAGCTATGCCGACGGGCTGTTCTGGCTGGTCTACACCGACGTCAAGCGGCTCGAGGGCAGCTTCAAGGACGCGCACAACTACATCGTCACCGCGCCCTCTATCGAGGGGCCGTGGTCCGATCCCGTCTACGTCAACTCCTCCGGGTTCGATCCGTCGCTGTTCCATGACGACGACGGGCGCAAATGGTTTCTGAACATGCGCTGGAACCACCGCAGCACTGCTGCGCGGCAACAGGCGCGCAGTTCCGCCTTCGATGGTATCCTGCTGCAGGAATGGCATCCCGAGAAGGGTCTGATGGGCGAGGTGCGCAATATCTTCCAGGGCAGCGAGCTGGGGCTCGAGGAGGGCCCGCATCTGCACAAGCGGGACGGCTGGTACTACCTGACCGTGGCCGAGGGCGGCACCGGTTACAGCCACGCGGTCACGATGGCCCGCTCGCGCGATATAGGCGGCCCGTACGAGTTGCACCCGGACACCCACCTGATCACCGCCAAGGACGCCCCCGACGCGCCGCTGCAGCGCGCTGGTCACGGCCAGATCGTCGAGATGCCGGACGGCGCGGTCTACCACACGCACCTCTGCTCGCGCCCTCTGCCGGGCACCCGGCTCTCGCCGCTGGGACGCGAGACGGCGATTCAGAAATGCGAATGGCGCGACGACGGCTGGCTTTACCTCGCCCACGGCGACCCGGTGCCGCGGGTGGACGTGCCGGTGACGCCCGATGTCGCGCCCGCACCGCCGCAGCCCGTCCACCGCCGCTTCGGCGGCGCCAGCCTGCCGCCCGAGTTCCAGTGGCTCCGCACCCCCGAGCCCGGGCGGATCTTCTCGCTGACCGGCGACGCCCTGCGCCTGCATGGGCGCGAGAGCATCGGAAGCTGGTTCGAGCAGGCCCTCGTCGCCCGCCGGCAGGAGCATCACGCCTTCCGCGCCGAGACCGAGCTCAGCGTTGCGCCGCGCACCTACCAGCAGGCCGCCGGCCTCGTGCACTACTACAACCGACACAAGTTCCACTTTCTCGCCGTGACATGGGAGCCGGAGATGGGCCGGGCGCTCACAATCATGTCCTGCCCCGGCGACTGGCCGCTCGAACGGCTGACATGGCCGCTTGACGCCCCTGTGCCACTGCCAGCTGAGGGCGCGGTGGAACTGGCGATGCAGGTGAGCGGCGCCGATTTGCAGTTCCTCTGGCGTACCGGGGCCGAGTGGCAGCTCATCGGCCCGGTGCTTGACGCCAGCGTGATATCTGACGAGGGCGGGCGGGGCGAGCATGCGTCGTTCACCGGCGCTTTCTGCGGCATAGCGGCCTTCGATCTGACCGGCGCGGCGCTGGGCGCGGAGTTCTCGCGCTTCGACTACATGCCGGAGGAGCCATGACTCGCAGCCGGATCCGGATCTTCGATCTCGAGGAGGGCAGGGCGCGCACTCTGCTGATCTCCAACACCCATGTCGAGGCGCCGAACTGGCACCCTTCGGGCGACAGGCTTATCGTCAATGCGGGTGGGCGGATCTGGACCCTGCCGCTGACCGCGCCCGCGTTGCACCCGGTCGAGACCGGGTTCGCCATTGCCTGCAACAACGACCACGGGCCGTCCCCGGACGGCAAGGTGCTGGCCATCACCGACAAGGTCGAGACCGGCAAGTCCTGCATCTACACGCTGCCCATGACCGGCGGCACCCCGGTTCGCCTGACGCCGGACGTGCCATCCTACTTTCACGGCTGGTCGCCGGACGGAAAGACGCTGACCTATTGCGCCATGCGCGAGGGCGCCTTCGATATCTTCACCATGCCCACCGAGGGCGGCGCGGAAACCCGGCTGACCCACGACATGGGCCATTGCGACGGGCCGGACTACACGCCCGACGGGCAGTGGATCTGGTTCAATGCCGACAAGCCGGGCCCAGCCCAGCTTTACCGCGTGCCCACGAGCGGCGGTACGCCCGAGCGCATGACCCATGACGAGCGGGTCAACTGGTTCCCGCATCCCTCGCCCGACGGCCAGCACGTCTTGTACCTCTCGTACCCACCGGGGACCGAGGGGCACCCGGCGGACCTCGACGTGGAGCTGCGCCTGATACCCGCAGGCGGCGGAGAGCCGCGCACGCTCTTGCAGCTCTTCGGCGGACAGGGGACGATCAACGTGCCCTGTTGGGCCCCCGACAGCCGCCGCTTCGCCTTCGCCAGCTACGAGAGGGACGCATGACCACCACCACCCGGCGCGAAGCATTGGCGCTGACCGCCGCCGCGCTTGTCCTGCCCACACCCGCCAAACCTGCGTCCGGCAAGCCGGTTCCCGCCCCGCAGATCGTGAACGGCTGGGTGCTACTGGGAACCGACGCCCCGAAATGATCATCGACGCCGAGACATCGCGCGACGGGCTGGACCGCGCCTTCGACATTTGCGTGATCGGCACCGGGCCCGCCGGGATCACCATCGCCCGCAAGCTGGCCGAAGCCGGCGCGAGCGTTGCGCTGATGGAGGGCGGCGGCGAGGACTACGAACACCGCAGCCAGGACCTCTACAAGGGGCAGGTCACCGGCCTCGACTACTGGCCACTGGACGAGCCACGGCTGCGCCTGCTGGGCGGCAGCTCCAACCACTGGGCCGGATGGAGCCGTGCGCTCGACGCGATGGACTTCACGGCACGCCCGCATGTCGCGCTGTCGGGCTGGCCGATCTCGAAAGCCGACCTCGATCCTTACGTGGCCGAGACCGAGGCGATCCTCGATCTGAACCCGCTTCCCGTGCTTCCGCCTTTGGTGCAGGAGGAACCGCGCTTCCGCCGGTTCACCATGCGCTACTCGCCCCCGACACGTTTCGCCGACAAGTACCGCGACGCGCTCGAAACCCTGCCGACACTGACCTGCGTGCTGAACGCCAACCTCGTGGATCTGCGGCTGGACGAGAGCCTGACCCGCATCACCGAAGCGCGCTTCCGGGGCTATGCCGAGGGCGATCCGGGCTTCGCGATCCGCGCACGGACCTTTTGCCTCTGCACCGGCGGAATCGAGAATGCGCGGCTGCTGCTCAACTTCCGCTCGCAGCTGCCGGACGGCATCGGCAACAGGACCGACAACCTCGGGCGCTATTTCTGCGAACACCCGCATTTCACCGTCGCCGACGCGCTTTTGGGGCAGGGGATCGACGACCTGGAGTTCTATCGCCCCACCCCCGGTTTCGCCGAAGCCGCGCAAACCCTCAATTTCGGTCTGCGGCTCGAGCCGTCGCATTTCAACCCGCCCGGCGCGCCCCCGCGCGAGGCCATCGCGGATTGCGATGCCGTGCTGCCCGCCAGCCTGATCTCGGCGATCCCGGCGGACTCGCCCCTGCACGACGGGCTGCTGCGCCGCGCCCGCGCGAACGCCTGCCCGACGGCGACGGTGCGCATCGCGCAGGAACAGGCGCTGAACCCGGACAGCCGGATTACGCTCACGGACGAGCGCGACGCGCTGGGCCTTTCCCGAACGCACCTCAACTGGACCCTGACCGCGCAGGACCGGCAGTCCATGCGCAACGCCGCGCTGGCGTTCGCCCTGCACATGGCCGAGCAGGACCGGGGCCGCCTGCGGCTGCGCGACTGGGTGCTGAGCGACGATGCGCCTTGGCCAGATCTCGATGCGGACGAGGTTGGCGGCAAGCACCACATGTGCGCCACCCGCATGGCCGAGGATCCGCGCCACGGCGTGGTCGATGCCGATTGCTGCGTGCACGGGACCGAAAACCTGTTCATCGGCGGCTCGAGCGTCTTCGCGACAGGCGGGCACTCCAACCCGACCTACACGATCGTCCAGCTGTCGCTGCGCCTCGCGGATCACCTGAGCGCCCGGCGCGGCTGAGCGCAGAAACCGGGCGACAGGCCCGGGCGCATGCGCTAGGCAGTCGATGCGGTTTGACCGCTCAAAAGACTGATGGAGGATCCCCATGACGACCCGCCCCTATTCCGGCATCTGGCCGGTCGCGCCCACGCCTTTCCACGACGACGGCACCGTGGATCTGGACGGCATGCGCCGCGTGATCGACTGCATGGTGGACCAGGGCGTCGACGGGATCTGCATCCTCGCCAACTTCTCGGAACAATTTCTGCTGTCGGACGAGGAACGCGCGCAATTGACCCGCGTCAGCCTGGAACAGGCGGCGGGCCGGGTGCCGGTAATCGTCACCATCAGCCATTTCGCCACCCACGTCGTCGAGGACCGCGCCCGCGAGGCGGCGGCGATGGGCGCGGCGATGGTCATGATGATGCCGCCCTATCACGGCGCGATCCTGCGCGCCGACGAACAGGGCATCTTCGAGCATTTCGAGCGGGCCGGCCGCGCTGGCGGCATCCCGATCATGATCCAGGACGCGCCGATGTCCGGCACCACCCTGTCGATCCCCTTCCTGGTCCGCATGGCCCGCGAGATCGAACAGGTTAAGCTCTTCAAGATCGAGACGCCGCAGACGGCAGCCAAGCTCCGCGCGCTGATCGAGGCCGGGGGCGACGCCATCGAAGGCCCATTCGATGGCGAAGAGGCGATCACCCTGATCGCCGACATGGACGCGGGCGCGACCGGCACCATGACCTCGGCCACGCTGCCGGACCTGATCAAGCCCGCCGTCACCGCGCACCTGTCCGGCGACCGCGAGACCGCCAAGGCGATCTACCGGGACCTGCTGCCGCTCATCAACTACGAGAACCGCCAGTGCGGCTGGCGGTCGTGCAAGGTGGTGATGAAAGAGGGCGGCGTGATCGGCTCGGACGCCGTGCGCCACCCGACGCGGCCCATGCACCCGGCACAGCGCGAGGAGCTGCTGGAACTGGCGCGCGAGGTGAACCCGCTGGCGCTGACCTGGGGCAAGTGAACCCGCGCGGCCCGGTCAGTCCTTCGGGGCGACCGGGCCGTTCGCTTCCTTCCAGCCCTTGAAGCCGTCGTGGATATGCGCGACGCCCTGCAGTCCCATATCCTTGGCCGCCTTTGCTGCCAGCGCCGAGCGCCAGCCCGAGGCGCAGTAGAATACGAAGCGCCCCTCGGCCTGAAACTGCGGTTTGGCATAGGGGCTTTCGGGGTCGATCCAGAACTCCAGCATACCGCGCGGGCAGTGGAAGGCGCCCGGGATCATCCCGTCCCGCTGCAACTCGCGCACGTCGCGCAGGTCCACGAAGGTCACCGCTTCCTGCCCATGCAACGCCTTGGCCTCGGCGGCGGGCATGTGATCGACCTCCAGGTTCGCTTCGGCGACCATGTCCTTGACCGATTTCATCTCAGATCCTTTCGATGGCTATGGCGGTGCCCTCACCGCCGCCGATGCAGATCGCGGCCAGCCCGCGTTCCTTGTCCTGTTTCCTCAGCGCCGCCAGCAGCGTCACGAGGATCCGGGCGCCGGACGCGCCGATGGGGTGGCCCAGAGCGCAGGCGCCGCCGCGAACATTCAAACGCTCGCGCGGTACGCCAAGCTCCCGCATGAAGGCCATCGGGACCACCGCGAATGCCTCGTTGACTTCCCACAGGTCCACGTCGGCCACCTGCCAGCCCAGCCGGTCCATCAGCTTGCGCGCGGCGGGCACCGGCGCCGTCGTGAACCAGCCCGGGGCCTGCGCGTGACTGGCATGGCCCAGTACCCGCGCCAGCAGCGTCAGCCCGTGCGCCTTCGCGACGCTCTCGCGGCACAGCACCAGCGCCGCCGCGCCGTCCGAGATCGAGCTGGAGTTGGCCGCCGTCACCGTGCCGCCCTCGCGAAAGGCGGGGCGCAGCGTCGGGATCTTCTCGGGGCGGGCATTGGCGGGCTGCTCGTCCGTCGATACCACCGCCTCGGTCTTGCGGGTCTTCACCGTGATCGGCGCAATCTCGTCGCCCGCGTCCGCATCCAGCGCGGCCCGCAGCGAGCCGAGGGCAAACTCGTCCTGCGCCTCGCGGCTGAACTGGTACTTCTCGGCGCAATCCTCGGCGAAGGTGCCCATCAGGCGGCCCCTGTCATAGGCGTCCTCCAGACCGTCGAGGAACATGTGATCGACCGCCGCGCCATGCCCCATGCGCGCGCCGCCGCGCATCTGGGGCAGCAGGTAAGGGGCGTTGGTCATGCTCTCCATTCCGCCCGCGACGATCATGTCGCTGGTCCCGAGGGCCAGCTGGTCATGCGCCATCATCACCGTCTTCATGCCCGAGCCGCACATCTTGTTGACGGTCGTGGCGGGCACGTCCTCGCCAAGACCCGCCGCGAACCCGGCCTGCCGTGCGGGGGCCTGGCCCTGACCGGCGGGCAGCACGCAGCCCATCAGCAGCTCGTCCACCGACGAGGCTTCAACCCCGGCGCGCTCGAGCGCGCCGGCGATGGCGTGCCCGCCCAGCTCGGCCGCGCTCAGCGGCGACAGCGCGCCCTGGAAGCCGCCGATGGGCGTGCGCGCAGCACCGGCGATGACGACGGGATCGCTCATGTGTTCCTCCCCTGAGCCTTGCCTAAGTGCTAGCACCGGCAGGGGGGAGCGGGATAGCGGGCAATTCCAGGTCGGCCCAGATCGGCAGGTGGTCCGAGGCGATCCGCGCCAGTTTACCCTGCTCGACGCCCGCATCGGTCAGTTCGATACCGTTGCTGGTGGCGATCCGGTCGAGCGCCGCGACCGGCCGGGCGGCGTGGAAGCTGAGCCCGGGGCTGTGGACCGCGTGCCCCTCGGTCAGTGCTTCGAGGCCCGAGGTTGGCGACCATTCGTTGAAGTCCCCAAGCCACAGCACCGGGCGGGCAGGGCGCGCGGCCAGCTCCGCCAGGATTGCCGCTAGTTGCTGCCGCCGGTCGCGCCGCCGCAGCCCGAGGTGCACGGCCACGACGATGAACGGCACCGGGCCGTCGATATCGGCGATTACTGCGCCGCGCGGCTCCAGACCCGGCAGGTCGAGACCCCGCACCGAGGTCGCCTCCAGCCCCTTGCGCAACAGCAGCGCATTGCCGTGAAAGCCCAGGCTCACCTCGTTTCGCGCCACGCTCACCGGCGCAAGGTCGCTGCCCTCCGCGATCATCTCCGGCGTCAGGGCGGCGCGGCGCGGGCCGAGCCGGCGGTCGGCCTCCTGCACCGCGACCACGTCCGCCTCGAGCGCGGCGATCACGTCGAGCGACCGCGCCGGCCGCCTGCGGCGGTCGAGGCCGATGCCCTTGCGCATGTTGTAGCTCGCCACGCGCAACCGCGCGGGACTGTCCGGCGTTCGTTCCATGCCCTAGATATGGGGAGGTTCCCGCGCATTTCACGCCGATGCGCGGCCGACCGCCCGAAGCGACCGCCCGTATCGATCCGCGAACCGGAGACTTTCATGCGCCTTCTGCCGCGCCGCCGCCTGGCTCAGATCGCCATTGCCGCCTTTGTGGCGGCCGCCATCGCCTCGGCCCTGTCCGGGCGCTGGTCGCTGCTCTTCGTCTCGCTGGTGACGATGGCCCTCGCCGTCGCGCCGATCCTGGCCGCCGAGGGCCTCGGCCTGCGTGTGCCGATCCCCTTCGTGGTCGCCATAGCAGGCTTCGTGTTCGGCTCGATCTTCATGGGTGAGATGTTTGATTTCTATGAGAAAGTCTGGTGGTGGGACATCGCACTCCACGGACTGTCAGCGGTCGGTTTCGGCATGGTCGGCTTCCTCTTCGCCTTCATGCTGTTCGAGGGCGATCATTTCGCCGCGCCAGCACCCGCGCTCGCCGTGATCGCGTTCAGCTTCGGCCTGAGCATCGGCGCCCTGTGGGAGATCTTCGAGTACACCGTCGACCAGTTTTTCGGCACGAACATGCAGAAATCCGGTCTCAAGGACACGATGGGAGATCTGATCGTCGACACGCTTGGGGCGGCGATCGGCGCGGCTTCGGGGCTGCTCTATCTCAAGGGTCGGCAGTTCCTGACCGCCGGTCTGATCGCGGACTTTGTCGAAAAGAACCGTGTGCTCTATCGCAAGGCGCGGATCCGGCGGCGCGGGCGCTGAGACCGCGCCGCCGCGTCGCTCAGCCTGCGGGCGCCGAATAGCTCTTCGCGGCAGTACCCGCCGCCTTCATGGCCTTCATCGCCTCGGCAGAGGTCATCAGCTTGGTGGTGGCCCCACCGGACAGCGCCCCCGAGGCGCCCACGGCAAGGGCGATCCCGCCCATGGCGGTGTCATCCGGCGCTTCTACCAGTGCCAGGAAATCGTTCTCGCCGAAGCAGAAGAACAGGTTGTGCAGCTTGCCGCCACCAGCCTCGACCACCTTTCTTGCCGCGGCTTCGCGGTCCTGAGGGTTGTCGACCATGGCCTTGATCGAGTCGATCGAGTAGCGACCCGTGAACATGTAGAAAGGCATTTCACTCCCCCGTGTACTTGTTACGCTTTCGATGAACGCACTTGATCCACGCGCGGACGGTCCGGGCATGGGTCTCAATCATATCATGAAACGTGAATTTATGGGGTGGAAACCGCCCGCTAGACCGGTTCTGCCTGTGCGCCGCGCTCGCGGTAGGGGGTGGTGCCGAACTGCGCCCGGTAGCATTTCGAGAAATGCGAGGGCGAGGCGAAGCCGCAGGCGAGCGCCACGTTGATCACGCTCATGTCGGTCTGCAGCAGCAGGTTCCGCGCCCGGTTCAGCCGCAACTCCATGTAGTAGCGCTTCGGGCTGCGGTTGAGATAGCGCCGGAACAGCCGCTCCAGCTGCCGTGTGGACATGCCCACGTCGGCGGCCAGCACCGAGGGCGAGACCGGCTCCTCGATGTTCTTCTCCATCGCCTCGATGACGGTCGAGAGCTTCGGGTGCCGCACGCCGATCCGGGTCGGGATCGACAGGCGCTGCTCATCCTTTTCGGAGCGGATCGAAGTGTGGATCATCTGGTCCGCCACCGCATTCGCCAGCGGCGTGCCGTGGTCCTTGGCGATCAGTCGCAGCATCAGGTCGCTCGGCGTGGTCCCGCCCGAGGCGGTGATCCGGTTGCCGTCGATCACAAAGACATTCTGCGTCAGCTCGACCTCGGGGAACTCCTCGGCGAAGCTGTCGCGGTTGTCCCAGTGGATCGTCGCGCGCTTGCCCTCCAGCAGCCCGGCCATGGCCAGCGCCTGCGCCCCTGTGCAGATCGCACCCACGGTCGCGCCCCGGCGGCTCTCGCGTCGTAGCCAGTTCAGCACCGGACCGGTGACCGCGCGCTTCACGTCGACGCCGCCGACCACGATCACCGTCGCATCGCGCGGCAGTTCCTCGAGCCCCGCGTTCGGATGAATCGCCATTCCCGCCGAGCACAGCACCGGTTCCCCGTTCTCAGCAACCACGCGCCACTCGTAGAGCGGCGCCTTCGAGACCCAGTTCGCCAGCCGCAGGGGCTCCAGCGCGCTGGCGAAGGCAAGCAGGGTGAACTGCTCCAGCAACAGGAAGACATACGGCTTCGGGCGCTCTTCGGGGTCGTTCATGCTGTGCCTCACGCCGGTTCAGACCCCATTGGAAAAACCTTCCGAAGGGGGCGTCAAGCGGGAAAGGGACACGCGATAGGCGAATCGCGCGCAAAATGTCCGCACGTGCTGGTCAATCCCCTGAGCATTCCCTATACGTGCTTCCCGCAACTTTCATTCTGACTCGGGGAGCGAGATCATGACCCAAGCATGGTCCAAGAGCGGCTGGCGCACGAAAGAGCGGATCCAGATGCCCGACTATACCGACGCCGATGCGCTTCGGATGGTCGAGCAGCGCCTTGCAAGCTATCCGCCCCTGGTCTTTGCGGGCGAGGCCCGCAAGCTGCGCGCCGAACTGGCCGAAGTGGCGAACGGGCAGGCCTTCCTGCTGCAGGGCGGCGACTGCGCCGAAAGCTTCGAGGAGTTCTCGGCCGACCTGATCCGCGACACCTACAAGGTGATGCTGCAGATGGCCGTGGTGCTGACCTTCGGCGCCAAGCTGCCGGTGGTGAAGATCGGCCGCATGGCCGGTCAGTTCGCCAAGCCGCGCTCGGCCCCGACCGAGGCGAAGAACGGCGTCGAGCTGCCCAGCTACCGCGGCGACATCATCAACGACATCGGCTTCACGCCCGAGTCGCGGATTCCCGATCCGAGCCGGATGCTGCAGGCCTACACCCAGGCAGCAGCGTCGCTGAACCTGCTGCGCGCGTTCAGCCAGGGCGGTTTCGCCGACATCGCACGTGTGCACAGCTGGACCCTGGGCTTCACCCAGGACGCGCCGGGCTACGAGAAGTACCACGCGCTCGCCAACCGCATCCACGAGAGCCTGGAGTTCATGCAGGCCGCGGGCGTCACCGGCGATACCGTCGACAGCCTGCACCGGGTGGATTTCTACACCAGCCACGAGGCACTGCTGCTCGAGTACGAAGAGGCGCTCTGCCGCACCGATTCGACCACGGGCCTGCCGGTGGCGGGCTCGGGGCACATGATCTGGATCGGCGACCGCACCCGTCAGCCCGACGGTGCGCATGTCGAGTTCTGCCGCGGCGTGCAGAACCCGATCGGCCTGAAATGCGGCCCCTCGATCTCCGAGGATGACCTGCTTCGCCTGATCGACACGCTGAACCCGCACAACGAGGCCGGGCGCCTGACCCTGATCGCGCGCTTCGGCGCCGGCAACGTGGGCGAGCACCTGCCGCGCCTGATCCGCGCCGTCGAGCGCGAGGGTGCCAAGGTCGTCTGGTCCTGCGATCCGATGCACGGCAACACGATCAAGTCCGAGTCGGGCTACAAGACCCGTCCGTTCGAGCGTGTGCTCCGCGAGGTCCGCGAGTTCTTCCAGATCCACGGCGCCGAGGGAACCTACCCGGGTGGCGTACATTTCGAGATGACCGGCAAGGACGTGACCGAGTGCACCGGCGGCGTGCGCGCCGTGGCGGACGAGGATCTCTCGGACCGCTACCACACCGCCTGCGATCCGCGCCTGAATGCGTCCCAGTCGCTTGAACTGGCCTTCCTCGTTTCCGAGGAACTGCACCAGCGCCGCGAGGCGCAGCGCGCCGCGGTCTGATCCGGCCGGTCTCAAATCCAGGGGCGCCCCGAACCGGGCGCCCTTTTTCTTAGCGGATGCCCTTCATGACCCAGAAAATCGCCGTCCTCACCGCTGCCGGTACGCTGCCCCGCGCTGATGTCGACACCGCGCTGACCCGGCTCGGCGCCGATCCCGCGACGCTGAAGCCGCTGGGCGAAACCGCCGCCGAAGTGGTGCTGCCCGCCGGCGCCGCGCCGGACCTTGAAGCGCTGCGTGCGGGCCTGAGCCTCGACGTGAACCTCGTGCCCGCCGAGGGCCGCGCCAAGCGGATCCTGATCGCAGACATGGACAGCACCATCATCGGCGTCGAATGCATCGACGAGCTGGCCGATTTCGCCGGTGTGAAACCCCAGGTCGCTGAGATCACCGAGCGTGCCATGCAGGGCGAGCTTGATTTCGAACAGGCGATCGACGCCCGCGTCGGCCTGCTCAAGGACCTCTCCACCGATGCGCTGCAGCAATGCTACGACGAGCGGGTGCGCCTGAACCCCGGTGCGCGCGAACTCGTGCAGGCGATGAACGCTGCCGGCGCGCGCACCGCGCTGGTTTCGGGCGGGTTCACCTTCTTCACAGTGCGCGTCGCGGCGGCGGCAGGCTTCGCCAGCAACCAGGCGAACACGCTGGAAGAGCAGGATGGTCGTCTCACCGGCACCGTCGCGCGCCCGATCCTGGGTCGCGAGGCGAAGGCCGAGGCGCTGAGGGCGATCTGCACGGAACTGGCCGTAACCCCCGAGGCGGCTGTCGCCGTCGGTGACGGCGCGAACGACCTCGCGATGATCCGGATGGCCGGCCTCGGCGTCGCCTATCGCGCCAAGCCCGCGCTTCGAGCCGAGGCCGACGCGGTGCTCGACCATTCCGACCTGACCGCGATCCTCGCCTTGCAGGGCCTGAAACCCTAAAGCGCGCCCGCTTTCTTCATCCCCGAAATACTCCCGCCGGAGGCGTCCGGCGGCGGGGCCGGGCAGGGCATCAATCGTTGGGCACCACCTTCAGATGTCCCCTTCGCGGCTGGCTGACCAGCGGCGCGGGATTGTCCACGATCTCGCGTACCGGCGGCGCGGCCGTGAACCCCGGCATCGGTTCGGCGAACCCCGGCTGACCATCGACGCCGAGACCGTCCATCTCGCCGCGCACGGTGGTAAGACGGTGTGCTTCGATGCCGAAATTGACCGGGGTGCGCACGGGCGTCCGCTCGGTCACCGCGCAGCCAAGGATGCGGGTGACCTCGCCGAAATCGCTGCGCAGCGGCAGCAGCAACATCTGGCCGCGCATCGGCCGACCACGCGCGTCCGCGGCCAGCAGGTCCAGCTCTGCCACCGCCGGAGCGGACAGCACCGACAGCAGGTGGCCGCGAAAGGCCTCGCGGTGCGGCGCGTCTATCATCGCCTCGGGGGGCATGCCACGCACCTCCATGCCCATCATCTCGCAGAGGCCAAGACCCCCCAGCCGCACCCGGATCTGATCCGGACCCAGCTGTTCGAGGATGAACATGTGTTCGAGCACGTCCTCGAACCGGCGCGGGTCCAGCTCCGACCGAAACGGCGCCTGCCGATCCCCGCGCAGTTCCTCCCAATAGGCCCGAAGCCTTGTAAGCGCGTCAGTATTCATTTTTCTCTATTTGCCATTCTACACGTCTACAGCCCGAACCCACGGCGCGTAAGCTGTGAGAAATCCCACAGGGACTGCGTGTTGAAGTATCGGACACATCCGGATACCCGTCGGATGCATGATGAAGTCTAGACAAGTTTTATTCATTTTCAACGAGTCGCATAGGGATTGCTTAACACGTGCCGCGCGGGCACAAACGGCCCGCGAGACAGGGGCCGCGAGACAGGGCCCGCGAAACAGGGGGAGACATGGCGCTGAGATCCATGACCGGCTTCGCGGCCCGCAGTGGCCGCAGCGAGACCGCCGACTGGCAGTGGGAGGTGCGCAGCGTGAACGCGCGCGGCCTCGACCTGAGACTGCGCCTCCCCGAAGGGCTCGAGGCGCTGGAGCCGAAGGTCCGTGCGGCGGCGCAGAAACACCTGACCCGCGGCGCGGTGCAACTGGGCCTGCGCGTCGGCCAGGCCGAGGGTGCTGCATCCCTGACCATCGACGACGCCGCGCTGTCCCGTGCGCTCGCAGCCGCCTCGCATGTTGCGCAAGCCGCGCAGGCGGCAGGACTGCCGGTCGCGCCGATGAGCGCCGGCGATGTCCTGTCGATGCGCGGCGTAGTCGAATCCGGCCGCTCTGCCGACCGTCTGAGCACCGAGGCCGTGGCGATCGGTGCCGACATCGAGCCGCTGTTCGCCGCGCTCGCCGACGCCCGTGCCGCCGAAGGCGACGCACTTCTGGCTGTGCTCCGCGACCAGGTCGCGACCGTCGAGGACCTCGTACGCCGGGCCCGTGACGCCGCCGGAACCCGTGCTGAGCGACAGGCGAGCCTGCTGCGCGAGCGGGTCTCGGCGCTGATCGCCGCGCAGGACCGGGTCGACGAGGACCGGCTGGCACAGGAGCTTGCGCTTCTCGCCGTGAAGGCCGACGTCACCGAGGAACTGGATCGGCTGACCACCCATGTCGCAGCGGCGCGCGATCTGCTGGGGCAGGGCGGCGCGGTGGGGCGCAAGCTCGACTTCCTCATGCAGGAGTTCAACCGCGAGGCCAATACGCTGTGCTCCAAGGCGCAGGACGGCGCGCTGACCGCCATCGGGCTGGAGCTGAAGGTGGTCATCGACCAGATGCGCGAACAGTGCCAGAACGTGGAATGAGCCCGCACATGACCCAGTCGCCGAACACCGCCGCCCGCCGGGGCCTGCTGATCATCCTCTCCTCGCCCTCGGGGGCGGGCAAGTCCACGCTGTCGCGCCGCCTGCGCGAATGGGACCCCGAGATCACCTTCTCGGTCTCGGCCACCACCCGCAAGCCGCGCTCTGGCGAGGTCGACGGTCAGGACTACCATTTCCTGAGCGAAGAGGACTTTCGCCAGCAGGTCGCCGAGGGCGGGATGCTCGAACATGCGCGGGTCTTCGGCAATTCCTACGGCTCGCCGCGCGGCCCGGTCGAGGCGGCGGTGAATGCCGGGCAGGACGTGCTCTTCGATATCGATTGGCAGGGTGGCCAACAGATCCGGAACAGTGCACTGGGGCGGCTCGTGGTCTCGATCTTCCTGCTGCCGCCGTCCATCGCCGAGCTGGAAAAGCGCCTGCGCGCACGCGGCCAGGACGACGACGCGGTGATCGCGGGCAGGATGCGCAAAAGCCGCGACGAGATCAGTCACTGGGCCGAGTATGACTATGTCTTCGTCAACGACGATCTCGACGCCTGCGAGGCGCAGTTGCGCGCGGTCATCTCGGTCGAGCGGCAGCGGCGCGAGTGCATGCCGGGCCTGGTCGGCCACGTGCAGGCGCTCAACGAGGAATTCGACCAGCGCGACGACTGGGGCAGCTAGGAGGGGCGGAACATGACCGGGCTTTACGATCTCGAGGGCATCAGCCCGCATCTGCCCGAGGACGGCGACGTCTGGGTCGCCCCCGGCGCGGCGGTGATCGGCGACGTGGTGATGGAGAGCGGCAGCTCGGTCTGGTTCAACGCGGTGCTGCGCGGCGACAACGAGCGGATCCATCTCGGGCAGGGCTCGAACATCCAGGAATGCTCGGTTCTGCACACGGATCCCGGCTATCCGCTGACCATCGGGGCGAACTGCACGATCGGCCACAAGGCCATTCTGCACGGCTGCACCATCGGCGACGGCGCGCTGATCGGCATGGGGGCAACGGTGCTCAACGGTGCAGTGATCGGCGCGGGCAGCCTGATCGGCGCCGGCGCGCTGATCACCGAAGGCAAGGAGATCCCGCCGGGCAGCCTTGTGATGGGCGCCCCCGGCCGCGTGGTGCGCGAACTGGACGAAAGCGCGCGGCAGGGGCTGTTGGCCTCGGCCGAGAAATATCGCGCCAACATGCGCCGCTTCCGCGCGGGCATGAGCCCCGCCATGTTGCGCGCGTGAGCGTGCCTGTCCGGGCGGCCGGATGGCGGGCAGCCGCCGGATGCCTCCGGCGGGGATATTTGAAGAACGTGGAAGGCGGGGGGCGCGCCCGGTCTGACGGTTCTGCGCCATGTCGCGGATCAGCCGGGCAGGCCGGCGACTTCGAGGCTCAGCCCGTCCTCGCGCATCTGCCGGACCAGGGGGGTGCCGAGCTCGGCCAGGGCCATGCCAAGCAACAGGAACTGCACTTCCCCGGGGGCGACATGCTCGGCAGGCTTGGCGCGCTCGGCGATGGCCCAGAGCGGAGCGAGATCGCGCATCCGGCTGGCCCGCGTGTCGATGCGGAACCCGGTCGGCGTCAGGTTGACCTGGCTGTCGCCCCCGAGCGGCAGCGCCATTTCCTGGCAAAGCAGCGCGAGCAGCAACAGCTTCGCGGTCTGCCGTGGAATCTGGGCGTCCAGTGCGTCTATGACGATCCGACTGCGGCCGCCGCCCAACAGCGACTCGACGCCCGCGCGCAAGTCAGTCAGCGCCACCCGCGTGCCCGGTTGAGCCGCGCCGAACGCCAGCCGGAAGAAGCGCAGCCGTGCCGCCGCCGAGTTGACGCTGTCGCCGATCAGTCCCAGTTCGGGCGAGGCGGCGCCCGCCGTTTCCCCCAGCAGTTCAACCCCGTTCGAGATCGCCCCGATGGGGCTGATCAGGTCGTGGCAGATGCGCGTGCTGACCAGCGCAGACAGTTCGGCCCCGGTCATCGCGCGGCAATCCGGCGGAGGTCTTGCATATGAACGCCTTTCTCGAGCCGGGCATGCTGGTCCGCCATCCCGCACGCCCGGATTGGGGCCTCGGGCAGGTGCAGTCGGTCATCGGCTACCGGATCACGGTGAATTTCGAGCATGCGGGCAAGGTCGTGGTTGATGGCAGGAACGTGGAACTCATGCCCGAGTTAGACCCGGGCTCCGGTTGAGGTCAACAATTCACAATCAACCTTAACGATAAGTTAAATGGTTGGCGGGGCGTTAAGGCATGCTGACCTGGGATCGGTCGCCCGCGTGGCGGTTGCCTCTGGTTTGGCTGTCGCATATGCACGGGAACGTGTCAGCGCCCGCCACAATCGCGCGGGCGGACGCCGACCGGGAAAGGTGCATGCAGCTCGACGCCAGCCGTTTCGACATCAGGCTTGCCGCGACCGAGGAAGAGGTCATGGCAGCGCAGCGCCTGCGTTATCGGGTCTTCGTCGAGGAAATGGGCGCGCCCGCCGCCGATGCGGATCACGATCGTCGGCTCGAGAAGGACCGGTTCGACCCGCATTTCGACCACCTGATCATGATCGACCGCGAGCGCCCGCCCGAGGATCCGCTGGATCGGGTCGTCGGCGTCTACCGGCTGCTGCCGGGCGAGCGTGCAAGCAGCGCCGGCGGCTTCTACGGTGCCGGGGAGTACGATCTGACCCCACTGGAGCGGCAGCCGCGGCGGACGCTGGAGCTGGGCCGCTCCTGCGTGGCGGCGGAGTACCGTGGCAGCGCGGCGATGCACCTGATGTGGACCGCGCTGGCGCGCTATGTCACCGAGCGCGAGATCGAGATCCTGTTCGGCGTCGCCTCGTTCCACGGCACCGACCCCGAAGAGATCGCCCCGGCCTTGAGCTATCTCCACCACCGCCACCTGGCGCCCGCCGACCTCAGGGTGCGCGCGCAGCCCGAGGGCTTCGTCGCGATGGACCGCATGGCAGCGGGCGCGGTCGATCCCAAGCAGGCGGTGCGGCAGATCCCGAACCTGATCAAGGCGTACCTGCGCCTCGGCGGTTTCGTGGGCGAGGGGGCGTTCATCGACCGGGACTTCAACACGATCGACGTCTGCCTGCTGATGGATACCGCGCGCATGGTGGACAAATACAAGGCATTCTACACCGGCGGTGTACACGCCGCATGAGCGTCACCTGGAACGAGGCCGAGCCGCCCGAGGTCCGCGCGCCGCGCGGGCTGGAATGGCTTCGGCTTGGGCTCCGCGCGCTGACGCTGGTGGTGGTGACCTATTTCGGCATCATCTTCGTGGTGGTCTTCAACCTTGTCGAGCGGGTGCTGCCGTTGGGGATCTCGCACCGGATCATCTGCTTATGGGGCTGGATATGCCTGCGGCTCTGCGGCGTGAAGATCCGCCGCGTGGGCGAGCCGATGGCGCATCGCGGCGCGGTGGTGGCGAACCACACCGGCTGGATCGATATCTTCACCCTGCTGGCCGCCGACCGGGTCTATTTCGTCTCGAAGGCCGAGGTGTCGTCCTGGCCGCTGGTGGGCTGGCTCTCGCGGCAGATCGGGACGGTGTTCATCGACCGGCGGCGGACCGCCTCGGCGCGGCAGCGGGACCAGTTGAGCGAGCGGTTGCTGCGGGGAGACCGGCTGGCGTTTTTCCCCGAGGGCACCTCGACGGACGGTCGGCGGGTGTTGCCGTTCCGCTCGACGATCTTCGCGGCATTCGAGACGCCGGAGCTGCGCCGCGCGCTCTGGATCCAGCCGGTGACGCTGGTCTACCACCCCACCGATGGGCTGCCGCGCAGCTTCTATGGATGGTGGGGGGACATGGGGCTGAAGGATCACCTGACGGCGGTGTTCGCGCTGTCGCGCGGGGCGGAGGTCGAGGTGATCCATCACGCGCCGCTGCGCGTGGATGACTATTTCGACCGCAAGGAACTGGCCCGTGCCTGCGAAGCTGCGGTGCGGTCCGGCATGGATGCTGCACTGGCCCGAGAGACCGGCGGCTGATCCATCGGAGGCGCTGACGCGCCAAGTCTTTTCTCCCCGGTTCCGCCTTTCGGCGCAACCGGGGCCCGCCGCCCGTCTGGTGCGGTTCGCCGGGGCTAGACGCGGCCCAAGCGTTCTCTTTCCCCTAAATACTCCCGCCGGAGGCGTGCCAGCGTTGCCAAGGGCGCTGGAATCAGTCGCCGAAATGCGCCGACAGCCGTTTGACCGCCGCGACCGGGTCGTCCTCGGCGGCCCAGATCTCCTGGCCGAGGCTGAGGAAATCCGCGTAGGGCGCGACCTTGTCCAGCGCCGCCGCGTCAAGGCCGCCTTCCGCAACCACCGGCACCTCGATCATCTCGGACCACCAGGCGAAAAGCTCGGGCTCCGCCGCATCGCCGTCGCCCAGCGTCGGCGAAGGGGTCACCGGGCCGAAGGCGACATAGTCGACACCGATCTCGCCGGCGGTCAGCCCGGCGTGGCGCGAGGTGCCACAGAACGCTCCGACGATCGCGTCCTTGCCGAGCGCCTTGCGGACCTCGCGCACCCGGCGCGCGCCGTCGGTCAGGTGCACCCCGTCGAGGCCCAGACGTTCGGCCAGGCGGAAATGATCGTCGATCACCACGGGAATGTCCCGTTCGTGCCCGAAGGCGCGCAGCACGTCCGCGGCGCGTGAAAGCACGTCCTCGTCGCGGCTGGCCAGCGCCAGGCGGATACAGGCCGGGGGCACCGCATCGCAGACCGCCGCCAACTGCGCCGGGAAGGTCGACAGGTCGAACTGCGGCGGCGTGGCGAGGTAAAGCTTCGGTGGCTCGGGCTGGGACATGGAACACCCTTTCTTCTCAACGGGCCGTACATATCGCCGCGCATCGCCCGGGTCCAGATGGGGCTTGCAGGTGCACCGCGGCCCCGGCACTCTCGGCCCCGGCACAAAGGAGCAGCACATGACCACCCCCGGCATCGGACACAACTCGGGCGCCCTGCAGGGCCGCAGCTGGCGGGCGCACTGCTGGCGCAAGGCGCGGAGCGGGTTGATCGGCAAGCGCATGCCTGTCGAGGTCGTCCGGCGCCGCGTCGCCCGAGCGCAGGAACTGGGGCTGGCCTATCCGCAATATGCCTCGATCCTGGCGGGCAGCGGGCGCGACATCATCGGGTTTCTCTTCACCTGCGACGGCATGGGCTTGCGCCTTGCACGCCGGCTGGAGATGCCGGAAACCGTGCAGCAGAAGCTCGCGTCGCTCAGGTCCTGCCAGCTGACCGCCCTTGCCCCCGAAGGCGAGCTGCCCGAGGAGTTCCGGGCTGAGCTTCAACAGGTCTCGGGCCTTGCCTTCGCGGCCTGCGGTACATCGCCCGCAAGCCCGTCCTGGACCGTCGCCCGGGCGCGGATCTCCGAGATCCTGGTGCCTTCCGGTCTGCCCGCAGACGGTGTCGTGATGATCGGTCACGGCGGGGAAGAGGCAGGGTGGGCCGAGGCTGCGGGCCTCGCGCGTTTCCTTCCAGTCGAGAGCTACTTTTCAGAGCAGACGCCCAGCTGATACCGCCGCCCTAGAAATAGCGGCCGAACGCCCGGTAATCCGCCCGGTAGAAATCCTCGAGCCGGGCGCGGCGCCGGGCATCCAGTTGGTCCCGCGAGAACCTGGGCCCCCCGGTCTGGTGCCGTCCGAGCCTCAGCTCGGCCCCCAGCCGCTCGCTCATGTCCCGAACGAAGTCATCCAGCTTCCCCATCGGGTAGAGCCGCGCGAAGTAGTCCGGGTCGTCCCCGAGGAAATCGACCATCGGACGGATATGGTGCTCGATCATCCGGCTGTGCCGGGCATAGGCCTCGAGATTGTCGATAAACGCCCCGAGGTCCGGCGCAGGGTCCAGCCCGTCCGGCAGCGTGGTCTTCCGGCCAAGCTTGGACCTCAGCCCCCGATGTTTCACCACCCGGTTTCCATAGGCCGAAAGCAGCCGCTCCACCGGGTCTCTCAGCACGGCGACGTGGTGAAAGCCCGCGATCGCCGCTTCAGGATACTTGCCCCGCAGCAGGGTCGGGTAGGCGGCGGTATGAATGTGCCGGACCTTGCCGTTTACCCTGAACTTGGCGAAGGGCACGCCGTTCTCGAACTCGAAGAACATGTACTTGATCGACGTACAGGCGGCCTTTGGGACTGCGCCGTAAAATAGCTTGTGAGCGGGCAGGAGGACGGCCATCCGGACCTTTCTGAAAATCGGGCGGGCAAGCGCACGGCGACGCCCTTATGTCGTAACCTGCCAGAAAGTTCCATGAAAACAATACGGAACCTCTTGCGGTCATCCTCGTTTGTTCCCCGACGCAACGACGAGAAGGAGGTTTCGACATGAAACGCTTTGCTGTTTCCACCGCTGCCCTGATGCTGGCCGCAACCCCGCTGATGGCCGACAACCACGACGCCGGTGACAAGATCGAGAACGCCGCCGAAGGCGCCGCCGCCAATATCGAGAATGCCGCCGAAGGCGCTGCAACCGCCGCCGGCAATGCCGCGCAGGACGTCGCCAATGACGCCGAGGCGGCCGCCGAGAATGCCGAGACAATGGCCGAAAACGCTGCCGGCCTGAACGATGCCGAACTGATCCGCACCCGCGACATCACCGGCGGCGAGGTCTACACCGTCGCCGAGGGCGAAAGCTGGGACGCGATCGACGCGATCGGCGACGGCTGGAACGACATCGGTGAGATCGAAGACGTGGTTCTGTCGCGTGATGGCCAGCTGAAGGGCATCGTGGCCGAGGTTGGTGGCTTCCTGGACATCGCCGACAAGCACGTGATGCTCGAGGTCAAGGACATGAAGCTGGTTCCGGTCGACGATCGTGAATACGCCATTGTCACCCGCATGACCGAGGAGGAGCTGGAGCAGCTGCCCGAAGTCGACGAAGGCTTCTGGGAGTAAGACAGCCCGTACCGCTTTGAGCGAACGACCGCTCCGACCAGCCCCGCCGGGACTTTCCCGGCGGGGCTTTTCCTTGTCCATGCAAGTAACCGTTGCGCCGCGCCGTCTTGAGTGGTTCCGTTTGCCATGATCGCGCCGGACCGGAGCAGACAAGGAGAGTATGACGTGAACACCAGCTTAGTTTCCCTCGCGGTCGTCATGGCGCTAGCGATTGCGCCTGTGGCGCAGTCCCAGTCGCTCAAGGACCGAATGCAGAGCGGGCTCTCGCAGATGAAGAAGGGCGCCGGGCAGGTGGGGCAGGGCGCCGCCGACGTCGCCGGTAGCGTAGCTGGCAGCATCGAGGAATCGGTGGACTCGACCGTCGACCTGTTGACCGACGAGGCCACGGTTGAAGAAACCCGGGCCGAGCTGGACGAGATGGCCGCGGCCACGCTCGACCGCCTTTTTCAGGAGCAACCCGCCGCGCAGGAGCTCTACGCGCAAAGCGTCGGCCACGCGGTGTTCGACACGCGAAAGCTTTCCGTGGCCGGGCTTGCGGGCGGCACCGGGCGCGGTGTCGCGATCTCGGCGGAGGGCACGCACACTTACATGCGGATGGGGACTGCGGGCGTCAGCCTGTCCTTCGGCATCGGCGGGTTCGAGACGCAGGTGGTGCTGATGTTCGAGACCGAGGCGGCATTCACCGAGTTCGTGACGCTTGGCCTCGACGCGACGGCGGACGCGGGCAGCATGTTCGGCGAGGATAGCGCCAGCATCGGAGTGCAGTTCGTCAACGGCCGCGCCATGTTCGTGCTGACCAAGCAGGGCTGGAAGGTCTCGGCCACGGCGGCGGGAACCAAGTACTGGGTCGATGCGGCGCTGAATTAGCGCGGCTGCCCCGCAGGGCAGATTGACTTGCCGCGGGCCCTGCGTTTGCATTCAGGCATAGCAATCTGAAGGACTGTCCTCATGCGCCCCATCCTGCCCGCCGCCCTCATTGCCGCCTGCCTTGCCGTCCCGCTCCACGCCCAGTCCACCGACAGCGCGGAACGCTCCGAAACCGTCACGCTCAGCGGCCTGATCGAGGCGATCGATCCCGAGACCCGCGAGGTCAGCATCGCTGGCGACAACGGCAACCACGCTGTCTTCGAGGCCGGCGAGGAGGTAGCGAACTTCGACCAGCTCGAAGTGGGCGACCGGGTGACGCTGGAGTATACCGAGGCCGTCGCGCTCTCGATGGCGAACCCCGGAGACGAGGGCACTGCGGAAGTGGTGGTCGCCGACGCCCGGGCACAGCTTGGTGAAAAGCCCGGCGCGGCGATGGCGGCGATGGTCAGTTTCGTCGTCGAGCTGGTCAACTACGACGCCAAGACGCAGATGGCGACGGTCATCTTCCCCGACGGCGGCGAGCACCAGCTGCCGGTCCACGAGAAGATGCTCGATTTCGCCGCCTCCAAACAGCCCGGAGACCAGATCCTCGTCGCGATCGGTCAGTCCGCAGCGGTTGTGGTGACACCCGAGGACTAGGTCTCTCGGGCCGCGATCTTCAATTTCACCGGACCCGCGCGAGGTATCGGCCCTCGCGCGAGACATATTTTCGCCGTCCTCCGCGACTAGCCGGAAGGGGATTACCCGCGGGCCCGCCGCACGGTGCGGCCTGACACATCCCGAATTCGCGCCGCCTTCATGTATTTGGGTGACCGAGCGGCGAAAAAGCATTGGTGACCGATGGACCACTCCACTATGCTTGCGCGTCTCGAGATCATCCATTGGCGGAATGCCCAGTTCGAGGCGGTGACGGAGCAGCTTGAAGCGGCCTTGCCGGACCTGCTGGCCGAGGTCACGCAAACCGTCGACGATGCCGGCATCACGGAAACCGTGCGGTCATCGCTTCTGCTGCGCCGCTCCGTCGAGAAATCCATCGCGCACTGGTGCGACGATCAGAGCCGTATCGCGCTTACCCGTGCGGAAATATCCCTCGACGACATGCTGGCCCATAGTACGCCGGGCCTGCAGCTCGACACGGATACGCTTTCGACGGTCAGCGCGGGGCTCACGGCGGGGCCGGGGCAGGGGCCATCGCGGGATCGCTGATCGCCATCCCCTCCGTCGTCGGCCTCGCGACTGTCACCACCGGCGGCATGCTTGGCTTCTTCGCGGCCAGCAGCATCAGCCTGCCAGTCCTCGCGGCTGGTGCGGTCGGAGTGGGGGCGCTGGCGTATACCGGCTCGACCGTCCTGAATCGCGCAGTCGAGGGTGCGCGGGACCGGCTGAAGACGAGGGTCATCGTGGCCACCGAGCGCCAGGTCATGGGCTACGGCCTCCCGCCGGGAGACCGCTGCGTGTTGACGGACATCCAGGCGCTGATCGTCGCCACCGCCGAGAAACGTATTGGGGAATTGACATGACCCCGATGAGCTACGTGATCCCGGCCGCTCATCTGTTTGCCTACGAAACGGGCGGGGTGGAGCTGTTCGGCGCAATCCTCAAGGATACCGCCACGGGTCGGATCGTCGGCCACGTCCAGCCGACGCAGGTGCTTGATGAACTCCTGAACATCGCTTCCGGCGGCGTCGGAAACACAATTTCACAGGGGTTCTCTCCGCTCGGGGCAGTCTCGGCTGTCCAGAATCAGGCGATCATCGGCAAGATCGCGGCAATTCAGCAGACGCTGGGGGTGCTCCAGACCCTTCAGGTAGCCTCGCTCGCGGTGTCTGGACTGGGCCTGGGCGTCTCGGTCGCGGGGTTCGCGGTGATGCATCGGCGGTTGAACGGGATCGACGCCGCCATCGAGAAACTCTCCGGCGCCGTCGCGCGCCTCACAGCCGAGCAGCGGCAGGACGAGGTGCGGCGCGATCTCGCGGATGTGGCGACCGAGATCGACGCTGTCGAGACGCTGCAGGGCCGTACCGACAAGGCTGCGCCCGGCCATGCCGCCCAGGCCCGGCTTGCAACACTGGCAGGCCAGCTTGAGCGCCACGTGGTCACGCACGCGGAACAACTGCCCACCGCAGGCCTGTCGACCGAAGACCTTGAGTTCCTCTGGTCGCTCGCCGCCGCGATCCGACTTTGTCACGACATGGGAGCCCGGGCGCTCTACACGATCGACGATATCGCTGCGGCCAAGGCCGTTCTGGCCCGGCAGGGCGAACGATATCTATCGCTGGCCGAACGCATCCCGCCGCCCGATACGCTCGTGCGTCTAGCATCGTTGGGTGTGACAGACCGCGCCGAAGTCGCCCGGATCCGCGCCGAAATCCTGCCCATGGGCCAGCACCTCGATCAGGGGATGCGCGAAGCCGTCGCCGCGATCACGTCGCAGGCGAGCCTTTCGGGCGATCTGGTCGCGAAGGGGATCCGGGGACCGGCGTTTCTGGAGCGGGTTGCCGAAGAGCGTGAGGAGCCGCTGCTCCTCGTCCCTGCCGGGGTGTCGCAGGCGACCGTACCGGCAGCGGGTTAGGCGGGCAGCTGGAACGCCGCCCGCCGCGGGGCCTCAGCCCTTCAGGATCGAACGGCCCGCGTAGATCGCGGTGTCGTCCAGCATTTCCTCGATGCGGATCAGCTGGTTGTACTTCGCCAGCCGGTCCGAACGGCTCAGCGAGCCGGTCTTGATCTGCCCGCAGTTCGTGGCGACGGCGAGATCGGCGATCGTGGCGTCCTCGGTTTCGCCCGAGCGGTGGCTCATCACGCAGGTGAAGCGCGCGCGGTGCGCCATGTCGACCGCCTCGAGCGTTTCGGTGAGCGAGCCGATCTGGTTCACCTTCACCAGCAGCGAGTTGCCGCAGCCCTGGGCGATGCCGTCGGCCAGGCGGCGCGAGTTGGTCACGAACAGATCGTCACCCACCAGCTGCACGGTGTCGCCCAGCTTCTCGGTCAGGACCTTCCAGCCCTCCCAGTCGTCCTCGGCCATGCCGTCCTCGATCGAGATGATCGGGTAGTTGCCGACCAGCGCTGCCAGGTAGTCGGCGTTCTGCCCCGAGTCGAGCTTCTTGCCTTCGCCCTTCATGTCATAGACGCCGTCGCGGAAGTACTCGGTCGAGGCGCAGTCGAGCGCCAGGTAGATGTCTTCACCCGGACGGTAGCCGGCCTTCTCGACAGAGCGCATGATGAAGCCGAGCGCCTCGTCGGTGGAGTTCAGCCCCGGGGCGAAGCCGCCCTCGTCGCCGATCCCGGTGTTGTGGCCCGCGTCCGACAGCTCCTTCTTGAGCGTGTGGAACACTTCCGAGCCCATGCGGACCGCCTCGCGGATGTCCGGGGCCGAGACGGGCATGATCATGAATTCCTGGATGTCGATCGGGTTGTCGGCATGCTCGCCGCCGTTGATGATGTTCATCATCGGCACCGGCAGAACGCGGGCCGAGGTGCCGCCGACATAGCGGTATAGCGGCTGCTGCAGGAAGGCGGCGGCAGCCTTGGCGCTGGCCAGGCTCACACCGAGGATCGCGTTGGCGCCGATGCGGCCCTTGTTCTCGGTCCCGTCGAGCGCGATCATCGCGGTGTCGAGCGCCACCTGATCCGTCACCTCGAAGCCGACCAGCGCGTCGGCGATCTCCATGTTGACGGCCTCGACGGCCTTCAGCACGCCCTTGCCCTTGTAGCGCTCCTTGTCGCCGTCGCGCAGCTCGACCGCCTCGTGCGCGCCGGTCGAGGCGCCCGAGGGCACGGCGGCCCGGCCCAGGGTGCCGTCGTCCAGGGTCACGTCGACCTCGACGGTCGGGTTGCCCCGGCTGTCCAGGATTTCGCGGGCGGTGATGTCGATGATGGTGCTCATGTCGGCGGAACCTGCTGAGATTTCGGTCAAGGGGCCTCGCCGCGGCTTGTAGCCCAAGGGGCAGGGGGGCGCAAAACGTTTCCGCAGCGGCAGACTGCCCGGACTGGCGGGAGAGGGCCTGACTGCCGTATCCCGGAAAGGTCCCCGGCCCGCACGGTCGGATCTGCAGGAGGCACCGATGCTCGCGTTCTACCTAAACACCCTGCGCCTGTTGAAGGCGATCCACCGATCCTGGAGCGATCCGCAGTTCCGCAGCGGCTTCGCGCTGGCGATGCTGATGCTGCTGTCGGCGACGATCTTCTACCGCTCGGTCGAGAACTGGTCCTGGATCGATGCGCTCTACTTCAGCGTAACCACGGTCTCGACGGTCGGCTATGGCGACCTCGCCCCGGTGACCGACCTGGGCAAGCTCTTCACCGTCGTCTACATCTTCGTCGGCGTCGGCATATTCGTCGCCCTGTTCGCCCAGTTCGCGCGCGTCCTGCTCCGACACCAGGAGGATACCAAGGGCTGAGCCGGGACCCCGTTACTTCGTCACCGAGTCCTCGCCGAAGAACTCCGGGTCCACGACGGCGATGCAGGCCATCGGCGTCTCGACCACGCCGAGCTTCGTGCAAAGATGCCGCGAGACATGGTTGTCCCGGCGCACACCGGTGAAGAACTCCTCCGCGCCGCAGGTCTCGTGCAGGTGCAGCACCGCCATCCGGTGCCTCCAGCCAGAAGCACACGCCATGCCGGCTAAGGCCCTGCAGCGCTTGCGCCGCCGGGGGCAGGACTCCGCAGGACAGCGCGGTTTCCGCCATCCGGTCGAACTCCGCATCGCCGGTCTCCGGGCCGATGCGATGCACCACGTGATCCTCGGGCAGCGGGAAGTCCCGGACATAGGCCGCGCAGGTCTCGATGCAGCGCGCGCCGCCCATGAAGTGATCCCAGCGGTCTGTGGAAAGCCCGAGGGTCCGCGCCCCGGCAGTCAGCTCGGGCTCTGCCTCCGGCGACACGTAGGCCATCAGCATTGCACCCTGCAGCCGCGCGAGTGAAACGATCGTCGGAAGCTGCTCAAGACCGGGCGCGCTCAGCCCGACCGTCCGTCCCTCGTAAGCGTAGAGCGGATGACCGCCCACCAGCGACCACAGCGCATCCGCCGCCGCCTGCATCCGCTGCTGCGCCGGGCTTCCGAAATACCGTGGCTTCCCAAGGTCTGCGACCGCGTCCATCGCCGGCCCTCCCATCGTCATATGCCGATGCTAGCATGTTTCGGCCGGCCAGGCGCGCGCCCGTGCTATCATGGTTCATCCCAACCCCGGAGGAGACCATGATCGTGCGTGTGTTCCGGGCCGTCGTCCATGCGGAGCGGCGGGCCGAGTTCGAGACCTTCTTCCGCACCAAGGCGATCCCGCTGATGCTGGCGCAGGACGGTCTGGTCTCGCTCACCGCAGGACTGCCGCGGCCCGAAACGCCCAACGAGTTCTGCATGGTGATGGTCTGGCGCGACGTCGAGGCACTGGCCGCCTTCGCCGGCGAGGACTGGCGCCAGCCCCATGTCGATCCCTCCGAGGAGGGCGTCGTCAAGGAACGCCACCTGCACCATTACGAACTTCATCAGGCGACAGCCCGCGAAATCGGGTGACAGCGCGCGCCTTACCGGCAATCCTGCCTCCGACGCAAATGGAACGGAGTTGGGGACCTTGCTGACCAGACGCGCTTTTCAACGCCTTGCCCTGATGGGGGCGGGCCTGACATTGACCGGCGGAACCAAAGCGGCGGCGCAGGCCGTGCGCTCGCGCGGGCCGCTCACGAATTTCGATTTCGAACCGCTCGGCGGGCAGCCGCCGCAGGGCGCGGCGCGCTCGATCGAGGATTTCGACTACCAGGTGAAATACCAGCGCGCGTTCGAGCTGGTGCTCTGGTCGATGCCGGCGGTCGCGATCTACCGCTTCCGGGCGGCGGCCTTCGAGAGCCTCGGACTGCAGGACAATGACATCATCGCCTATTCGGCCCCCGCAACGGCGCGGCTCGAGGCGACGACGGCGAACTCCTCGACGCCCTACATCACCGCCTTCACCGACCTGCAGAACGGCCCGACCGTGCTGGAGGTGCCCAAGGCCGGGGCAGAGGGCAGCCTTTATGGCCAGGTCGTGGACGCCTGGCAGTACACGATCGCCGATGTCGGTCCCTCCGGGCTCGATGCGGGCGAGGGGGCGAAATACCTCTTCACCCCGCCGGGCTACGACGGCGATATCCCCGAGGGCTACCTGCACGTACCCTCGCCCAGCTACCGCATCGCCTTCGCCTTCCGCTCGGTCGTGGGCGAGGGGATGACCATCGACGACGCCCACGTCTATGCCAGGCGTTTGCGCATGTATGGGCTGGATCAGGCCGATGCCCCGCCCGAGCAGCGCTTCGTTGACCCGGTCGGTGACCGTTACCCGACGCTGCCCTATTTCGACGAGCGTCGCTTCGCCGACATCCACGCGATCTTCACGGTCGAGCCGGTGGCCCCCGAGGACAAGGTCATGCAGGGCATGCTGCGCACGCTGGGCATCCGCCCCGGTGCGGCCTTCGATCCGGATCCGGTGACGCTGGCCGCCATGCGCCAGGCGGCCATCGACGTCTGGTTCTACCTCGACGAATGGTACAACAATTTCCCGCGGGACAAGCTTTACTGGCCGGACCGGCACTATGCTTCGCTGCTGCAGGCGGACGACAACAACCGGTTCACCTGGACCTATGACGACCGTATCGACACGATCGAGCGGGCGGCCGAATATTTCTGGTGCACCTACATGCCGCGCGAGCTGAGCGATGCGCCCGCGACCCAGTACATGATGGCGCTCGCCGACAGCGAGGGGCGGCTGCTCGAGGCAGGTCAGAGCTATACGCTCGACGTGCCGGCGGACATGCCCGTGGCGCAGTTCTGGGCGCTGACGGTCTATGACCGGGCGACGATGGGTTTCATCTATGCCGCGAACGAGCGCACCACGCTGTCCTCCTATGACCTCGAGAGCATGGTGAAGAACCCGGACGGCGGCGTGACCATCCACATCGGCCCGACCGCGCCCGAAGGGCTGGAGAGTAACTGGATCCCGACCGCCGGCAAGCGCCCGCTGCCCGGCATGCGGCTCTACGGGCCGACCGAGGCGTTCAACGACAAAAGCTTCAAGATGGCGGATTTCGTCCGGGTCGGATGAACGGGTCAGGAGGCGGGTTCGCCCGCCTCCTGCCAGACCACGCGCTCCACGCCCGCGAAGCGCGCCAGCCGGTCGAGTTCCGCCGCAAGTTTTGCCTGCCGGCTTTCCGGCCAGCGCACGCCGGGCTCGAGCCAGAAGTTCTGCACCAGCAGCGCCGAGGTCCTGCGGTCCGCCTTCAGATCGATCCGGCCCACGAACCGCTCGCCCTCGAGGATCGGGAACACGTAATAGCCCCAGATCCGCTTGGCGGCGGGCACGAACATCTCCACCCGGTAGTCGAAACCGAACAGCCGTGCCAGCCGGTTGCGGTCGCGGATCAGCGGATCGAACGGGTTGAGGATGCGCAAGCGCGAGGTCGCGGGAACCAGCGCCGCCAGCCGGTCCTCGATATCCCTTGGCGCCAGCGCGGTGGTCCACTCGCCCCGCGCGCCCTGCACCTCGACCGGGCGCAGGCCGGCGGTATCGACCCATGCGCGCACCTCGGGCGTTTCAACCGCCTCCCAAAAACGCTGGATCTCGCCCGGTGTCGCGACCAGCAACCGGTCCATCGCGGCGCGGCACAGCCAGTCGACCTGCTCGGCGTCGGGCAGGGCCGTTTCGCGCAGCTCGGCCGGGAACACCCGCTCGCCCAGATCGTAGTGCTTGGTGAAATTGACCCGGTGGCAGGTCGCCAGCTCGCCGCTGAACCACATGTAATCCAGAGCCAGCTTGTGCGGCGGGCGCGACCACATCTGCCGCTCGCCCTCGATCTTCGTATCGAATGCCTGCGTGGACAGCGCACCCTCGGCGGCGATACGGGCCTTGATCTCGGCGCGGCCCGCTGCGTCGGGCAGGTTCTTCACCCAGCCCGCGCGTCCCATCTGTGCCGCCTTGCGGTCGAACTGCCGCCGCCACATCGGCAGGAACTCCATCGGCAGGACCGAGGCGTCGTGGGTGAAATGCTCGAACACCGCACGGTCCTTCGCCAGCGCACGGTCCAGCATTTTCGGGCGGTAGTTCTGGTTGCGGCTCCACAGGATGTGATGATGCGCCCGCACGACAACCTGGATCGAGTCAAGTTGCACGAAACCGAGGTCCCGGATCGTGCCCAGAAGATCGAACGCGCCGGTGGGCGTCTGCGCCAGTCCCTGCGCCGTCAGCCACAGCCTCCGGGCGGTGCGATTGTCGATCCTCAGAGGGGCCATCAGAGGGCGATTTTCGGCGTCAAGGAAGTTTTCATACTCTTTTCACCATGTATTTCATGGGCTTAAGGGGGTTTTCACGATGAAACGTCGGATTTTCACGCTGAAACGCGGCCCGGAGCCGCCGCCACTCATCCCGCCTTGGCGCGGGCCTTCTCGGCCGCCTTCGCCGCGTCCCAAAGCGCGTCCATCTCCTCGAGCGAGCTTTCCTGTGGCGTCTTTCCCCGCGCCGCCAGCGCCGCCTCGATCGCCTCGAACCGCCGGGTGAACTTCCCGTTCGCCCGGCGCAACGCCTGCTCGGGATCGACCTCCAGATGCCGTCCCAGGTTCACCATGACGAACATCAGGTCGCCGAACTCCTCCTCGATCCGGTCCGCGCTTTCCCGGTCCTTCGCCTCGGCAAGCTCGGCGCATTCCTCGGAGACCTTGTCCAGAACGTCGCCCACTTCGGTCCAGTCGAAACCCACCCGCGCGGCGCGCTTCTGAAGTTTCAGCGCGCGGGTCAGCGCAGGCAGGCCAAGGGCGACGCCGTCCAGCGCCCCGGTTCGCTCGCCGCGACCCTCGGCGGCCCGCTCGGCCGCCTTGATCTTCTCCCAGTCGCGCACCTGGTCGTCAGCGGACTTGTCCCGGCTCTCGTCGCCAAAGACATGCGGGTGCCGCGCGACCATCTTGTCGGCGATCCCTTTCACGATGGCATCGAAGTCGAACCGGCCTTCCTCGCGCGCCATCTGGGCGTAATAGACCACCTGGAGCAGCAGATCGCCCAGCTCCGCCTTTACCTCTGGCCAGGCCTCGCGCTCGATCGCGTCGGCAACCTCGTGGGCTTCCTCGATCGTGTAGGGGATGATCGTCTGCCAGTTCTGCTCGATATCCCAGGGACAGCCGGTCTCGGGGTCGCGCAGCCGGGCCATGATCTCCAGCAGGCGCTCCATCCGGCCGCCGCCCTCGTGCACCAGCGCGTCGCTGTCGGTGGTCATCGCTCGTCCCTCCTGCCTTGGGTTTCATCCTGATAGGACAGCGGGGCGGAGGGCGCAAATCCCGGTTGAAGGACGCCTGTTTCGGTGGGACAACGGGCGGGAAATCTCAAGGAGTATTCCCATGGCCGTTCTCAACCGCATCGCCGAGTTCCGGGACGACATGACCGCCTGGCGTCACCACCTGCACGCCAACCCCGAATTGCAGTTCGACACCCACCACACCGCTGCCTTCGTGGTGGACCGGCTGAAGGAGTTCGGCGTCGACCGGATCGAGACTGGCATCGGCCGCACCGGCGTTGTCGCGCTGATCGATGGGCAGGAGAAGGGGCCGGTGATCGGGTTGCGCGCCGATATGGACGCGCTGCCGATCCAGGAGGCGCCGGACCGGCCCTACAAGTCCACGGTGCCGGGCAAGATGCACGCCTGCGGCCACGATGGGCACACGACGATTCTTCTGGGCGCCGCCCGCTACCTGGCCGAAACGCGGAACTTCGCCGGCACCGTCGCGCTGATCTTCCAGCCCGCCGAAGAGGGCGGCGGCGGCGCGAAGGAGATGGTCGACGAGGGCATCATGGACCGGTTCGGCATCGAGCGGGTTTTCGCCTTGCACAACTGGCCCGGCGTGCCGGTCGGCGAGATCGAGATGAACCCAGGGCCCGCGATGGCGGCATCGGACGTGTTCGAGATCACGGTGAACGGGCGCGGCTCGCACGCTGCCTATCCGCAGAACTCCATCGACCCGATCGCCGTCGGCGCGCAGATCGTGCAGGCGGTGGCGACGATTTCGGCGCGCAACCTCAGCCCGCTGGAGCAAGCGGTGATCTCGGTCACCGAGTTCCACGCCGGGACGACGAACAACGTGATCCCCTCGCAGGCGGTGCTGACCGGTACCGTGCGGACCCTTGATGAGGACCTGCGGCAGCGCCTCGCCGAGCGGATCCGGCAGGTCTGCGAAGGGGTCGCCGCCGCGCACGGGGCAAGCGTCGAGGTGGATTACCAGTTCGGCTATCCGGTCACCGTGAACCACGACGCCGAAGTCTCGTTCGCGGCGGAAGCCGCCGGCGACGTGGTCGGGCCCGAGAACGTCCGCCAGGACCGGAGCGCCGAGATGGGCGCCGAGGATTTTGCCTACATGCTGCAGGCGCGGCCCGGCGCCTATGTCTTTCTGGGGCAAGGCGACAGTGCGCCGCTGCACCATCCCGAGTACGATTTCAACGACGAGGCGGCGCCGATCGGGGCGTCGTTCTTCGTGCGCCTCGTCGAGCGGGGGCTGCCGCTGGCGCGCTAGGACGGGGACCAGCGCCCCGGGGCGGGCGCAGGATGCCTCCGGCGGGGATATTTTTAGAAAGTGGAAGGCTTTAGAGCGCGAACTTCAGGTTGAGGCGCTCGAGGCCGTGGAAGTGGTAGCGGTCGGCGAAGCGCGGTGGTTCCGCGAGGGCGAGGCCGGGGCAGCGCGCGAAGAGGATCGGCAGCGCGATGGCCAACTCCGCGCGGGCGAGCGGCGCGCCGACGCAGAAATGGATGCCCGCGCCGAAAGCGGCATGTGCCGGTTTCAGGGCGCGCGCCGGGTCGAACCGGTTGGGGTCGGGGAAGGCCTCGGGGTCGCGCCCCGCGGCGGCGAGGAGCAGGCCGATCTGGTCGTCCTTGCGGAAGCGGTGCCCGGCGATGCCCACGTCTTCCTTGGCGTAGCGGGTGAACATGTGCAGCGGCGGGTCGTAGCGGAGGATTTCCTCGGCGACGGCCTCGGCATTGTCGGGCTTGGGTGTGATCCCGGCATCGAGCAACGCGGCGGTGCCGTTGCCGATGGTGTGGACCGTGGCCTCGTGCCCGGCGTTCAGCAGCAGGACGATGGTGGAGATCATCTCGGCCTCGGTCAGCCGGTCCTGGTCGTCGCGTGCGGCGATCAGTTCGGACAGCAGGTCGTCGCCGGGGGCGCGTCGGCGGGTCTCGATCTGCTCGTGCAGGCAGGCGGCGAATTCGGCCGAGGCCTGGCCGGCGGCGCGCTCGACCGCCTCGTCGCGGCGGGCCTGGTACATGGCGACCATCTTGTGGGACCAGTCCAGAAGCTGTGGCGCCAGGTCGTCGGGCAGGCCCATGAGCCGGGCGATGATGATGACCGGCAGCGGCTCGGCGAATTGCGAGATCAGCTCGATCCGGTCGCCCTCGAACCGGTCGATCAGCTGATGCGCCAGCGCCTCGATCTCGGGGGCTAGCCCGGCGATGCGGCGCGAGGTGAAGGCGCGCAGCACTAGCTTGCGGAGGCGGGTGTGCGAGGGTGGTTCCAGCTCCAGCAGGGAGTGTTCTTCGATAGCTTCGAAGGGCGCGAGGTGCTCGGGCACCGGGCGGCGGCGGCTTTCGGGCACCTCGCGCCCGAAGCGGCGGTCGCGGAGCAGGGCCGAGACCAGCTGATGGCCGGCGGCGCAGGGCATGCCGTAGTCGGCCCAATGGAACAGCGGCCCCAGCGCGCGGGCGCGGTCGTAGAACGGGTAGGGGTTTTGGACGAAGGTGGGATCGCGCGGTGACTGGGAGAGGGCCGGCAGGCTCATGCGGCGCGCTCCAGCGCCTGTTCCAGATCGGCGATCAGGTCGGACGCATCCTCGATTCCGATGGAGAGGCGCAGCAGTTGCGGGGGCACGACCGAGTGTGGTCCCTCGACCGCCTTGCGATGCTCGATCAGGCTTTCGACGCCACCGAGCGAGGTCGCGGGCAGGAAAATCCGGGTGAAGCGGGCGACGTCGCGGGCGATGGACCCGTCCCCCGTGACCATCAGCGAAAGCATGCCGCCGAAGCCGCCCTGCATCTGGCTGGCGGCGATGGCGTGGCCGGGGTGACTTGGCAAGCCGGGGTAGAGCACCTCGGCGATCTTGGGATGGCCCTGGAAGTGCTGCGCGATCGCGAGGGCGTTCTGGGATGAGCGCTCCCACCGGATGAAGAGCGTACGCAGGCCGCGGATCAGCAGCCAGGCGTCCCAGGCCGAGAGCACGTTGCCGAGCAGCGACCGCAGGCCGCGAAGCTCGGTGGCAAGGGCGGGGTCACGCAGGGACAGCACCCCGGCGGTCAGGTCCGAGTGGCCGTTCAGATACTTGGTGGCTGAGTGGAACACCACGTCCACGCCGAGGTCGAGCGCGCGCATCGCGCAGGGCGGCGCGACGGTGCAGTCGGCCAGCACGCGGGCTCCGGCGGCATGGGCGGCCTGCGTCGCGGCGGCGATGTCGGTCACGTCCCAGTTCGGGTTGGCGGGGCTTTCGACCCAGAGCCACGTAGTGTCGGGCGTTACCGCCTTCGCAGCGCCTTGCGGATCCGACTGGTCGTAGAAGTCGAGCGCAATGCCGCGCTTCTCCTCGAGCCGTTTCAGCCACGTCTGCGCCCCGTGGTACATGATGCGCGGCGCGGCGACGCGGTCTCCGGGCCCGAAGGTCTCGGTCAGGGTGACCAGCGCGGCCATGCCCGAGGCGAAGGTCAGTGCGGTCTCGGCCCCGTCGAGACTGGCCAGCACGGCCTCGGCGTGTTCGACCGTCGGGCCGCCGTCGCGGGCGTAGATATAGGGCTGGCGGGGCGCGTAATCCTCGTCGCGCAAGAAGGTCGAGGCAGGCTCGATCCCCGGCACGACCGCCCCGGTACGCTCGTCGATCCGATGCAGGGCCTGGGCGGCGCGGGTCGCGGGGGAGAGGCGGTCGTTCGCGGTCATGGGATGTCCTTCGGGTGCTGCGGCGCGCACCCTGCCGCGCGGCGCGCCGCTTGACAAGCGGGCGGCGGCGCGGACCCATTGAGGGCAGGGAGGATCGGGATGCGTGCTCTTGCGCCGATTGCGGCGGGACTGATCGCGGTGATGTTGGCGCTCGGCGCCGCCGGGGCCTGGCTGGGGCACCGGGACACGGCGTTGCGCCTGCACGAGCGCGGCGAGGCGATGCTGACGCTGGCCGCCGACCGGTTGACGCGGCAGATCGACCGCTACCGCTATCTGCCGGCGGTGCTGTCGCGTCATCCGCAGGTGGTCTCGATGCTGGCCGAGGGCGGCGACGTGGACGCGACCGGGCGCCTGCTGCAGAGCGTGGCGGATACTTCCGGCGCGCTGGACATCTACCTGATGGACCGGGAGGGGACGACGGTCGCGGCCTCGAACTGGCAGATGGAGCGCAGTTTCGTCGGCCAGAACTTCGCCTGGCGGCCCTATTTCCGACGCGCGATCACCGGCGGGCTGGGGTATTACCACGCGGTCGGCAGTACCTCGGGACAGCGAGGGTTCTATTTCAGTCACCCGGTGCATGGGCCGGATGGCGGCATCATCGGTGTGCTGACGGTCAAGTTGGACCTGCCGGGGTTCGAGGCCGAGTGGACCTCGGACCCGGCGACGGTCTTCTTCAACGACGAGCGCGGGGTGATCTTCCTGTCGAACCGGCAGGCGCTTGTGATGCGGACGCTGGGACCGCTTGGGCCGACGCCGCCCGAGCGGTTCGGCGACGCGCGGCAGTATTCCGGGCTGGAGCCGAAACCGCTGGCCCCACAGGAGACTGCGGACCTTTACGGCATCCCGCTATGGCTGCGGTCCGAGGAGTATGTGCCTGACCGGGCGCTCTGGCTGTCGCAGCCGGTGCCGACGCTGGGGCTGACGGCGAACGTGCTGGTTTCGACAGGCGAGGCTGCTGCGCAGGCGCTGCTCTGGGGCGCGCTCGGGGCGGCGGTCGGCGGTATGTTGTGCCTTGCCTCGGCCATTGTCTGGCAGCGGCGGCGGGCGCTTCGGCGGCAACTGGCGGCGGAGGAGGCGGCGAACCAGAGGCTCGAGGCGCAGGTCGCGGCGCGGACCGAGGCGCTGAGCCATGCCAACCGTCGGCTGCGCGCCGAGGTCGCGGACCGGACCGCCGCCGAGGCGCAGTTGCGCGCGGTGCAGGACCAGCTGGTGCAGGCCGGCAAGCTGCGTGCGCTGGGAGAGATGTCGGCGGGGATCAGCCACGAGCTCAACCAGCCGCTGACCGCGATCCGGGCGCTGGCGGACAATGCCGGGATCCTGGCCGAACGTGGTCGGCCCGAGGCGGTGGCCGAAAACCTGGGCAAGATCGGCAAGCTGGCGGACCGGGCGGCGCGGATCATCCGCAACCTGCGCGCCTTCGCGCGGAACGAAGCGGAACCGGCGACGGACGTGGATCTGGGCGACGTGATCGCGGATGCGCTGGAGATCCTGGCCCCACGGGTCGAGGGTGCCGGGGCTGTGATCGAGACGCCCGAAGGTCCGTTGCCCTCGGTCCATGGCGGGCGGGTGCGGTTGCAGCAGGTGCTTATCAATCTGGTGTCGAATTCGGTCGACGCGATGGAGGGGCAGGCGGGGCCGCGCCTTGTGCGCATCGGGGCCGAGGCGACCGGCGACCGGGTAAGGCTGACCGTTCGCGACAGCGGGCCGGGGCTGACCGACCCGGACCGGATCTTCGATCCGTTCTTCACCACCAAACCCGTGGGCGCGGGGTTGGGGCTGGGTCTGTCGATCTCATACGGGATCGTGCAGAGCTTTGGCGGGGACATCCGGGGCGAGAACTGCGAGGGCGGCGGCGCGATGTTCACCATCGACCTGCCTGCCGCGCGGGGCCGGGAGGCCGCCGCGTGAGCCGCCTTTTGCGCGTGCTGCTGGTCGACGACGATACCGACGTGCGTGAGGCGCTCGGGCAGGCGCTGGAACTGGCCGAGTTTCGCGTCACTGCCTGCAAGTCCTTCATCGAAGCCACCGACCACATCAGCCCCGGGTTCGCGGGCGTTGTGGTGACGGACGTGCGGATGCCAGGGAAAAGCGGGCTCGACCTGTTGGAGCGGGTGCGCAGCGTCGATGCCGAGATCCCGGTGATCGTGATGACAGGGCATGGCGATATCCCGATGGCGGTCGGCGCGATGGCCAGCGGGGCGCATGACTTCCTGGAGAAGCCGTGCCCGCCGCGGCAGTTGATCGAGCGGGTCGAGCGGGCGGGTGCGCTGCGGCGGCTGGTGCTGGAGAACCGGCGGCTGATGGCGGAGCGTACGCTGGCGTCGGCGCTGGAGCGCGACGCGCGGGGCGAGGGGCTGGCCCGCAAGATGGACGTGGTCGAGAAACACCTGATCGAGGCGGCGCTGGCGGAACACCGGGGCCATGTCTCGGCGGTGGCCGAGGCGCTGCAGCTGCCGCGCAAGACGCTCTACGACAAGTTCAAGCGCCATGGGATCGACCCGGCCACGCATCGGAAAGGCGACTGATTCGCTGTGCGCTGTGTGCGGATATCCGCACACAATCACCGAGCTCAGGGGCGATGCTCCGTGCTGATGTCCATCGCAAGGCGTTGAAACATCAGGGTAAATCCGGTTTTCACGCTGCGAAGGCGTTCACAGGCTCGTGACAAGGCCGAACGTGCATAAACTTCTTTCAGCGCCCCGCTGAAACGGGGCCGCAAGCTAGGGAGACACTCATGAAAAACGTATTGACCGCCGCCGCCGTGGCTGCCGTCACGCTGTCCGCCGCGCCCGTCATGGCCGCCTGTGATGATGGCGAGATCGTCATCAAGTTCAGCCATGTCACCAATACCGACCGGCATCCGAAAGGCATTGCCGCCAACCTGTTCATGGAGCGCGTGAACGAGGAAATGAACGGCAAGGCCTGCATGGAGGTCTTCCCGAACTCGACGCTCTATACCGACGAGCAGGTGATCGAGGCCATGCTCCGCGGTGACGTGCAGTTCGCGGCGCCTTCGCTGTCGCTGTTCGAGTCGATAACCAAGCAGTTCCGCTTGTTCGACCTGCCGTTCATGTTCAAGAACATCGCCGCCGTCGACGCCTTCCAGGCTTCTGAAACCGGCACCGCGATGAAAGAGGGCATGATGCGGCGCGGCGTGCTGGGCCTCGAGTTCTGGCATAACGGCATGAAGCAGATCTCGGCCAACAAGCCGCTTGAGATGCCGTCCGATGCGGCGGGCCTTAAATTCCGCGTGCAGCCGTCGGACGTGCTGGTCGCGCAGATGGAAGCGCTGGACGCCAGCCCGCAGCCCATGGCCTTCGCCGAAGTCTACGGTGCGCTGCAGACCGGCGTTGTCGACGGCCAGGAAAACACGTGGTCGAACATCTACGGTCAGAAGTTCTTCGAGGTGCAGGACGGCATCACCGAGACCAACCACGGCATCATCGACTACCTGGTCGTGACCTCGGTCGATTGGTGGGATGGGCTTCCCGACGACGTACGCGATCAGCTGCGCACCATCCTGCACGAAGTGACGGAAACGCGGAACGCGGAATCCTCCAAGGTGAACGCCGAGGCCAAGCAGGCGATCATCGACGCGGGTGGCACCGTGCGTGAACTGACCGACGAGCAGCGCCAGGCATGGATCGAGGCGATGAAACCGGTCTGGGACCAGTTCGCCGAGGAAGTCGGCCAGGAGAACATCGACGCCGCGCAGGAGTTCAACGCGGCCAACTGAGGCGATAACAGCCGCCTTGGCAGTCAAATGCGGCCCGGGTTCGCCCGGGCCGCACATGGCCAGCTGAAGTCGACAATAAACGGCGACACAGGGGAGGATCGGCATGAGTGCCCACAAGTCCCATGAGGCGAAGTCCTCGCTCGGACATGCGGTCAACACGTTCGAGGAAACGGCGATCGCCGTGCTGCTGGGCCTGATGACCTTGCTGACATTCACCAACGTGGTGCTGCGCAAGGGGTTCAGTTCCTCGATCATCTGGAGCCAGGAGGTCACCCTGATCCTCTTTGCCTGGCTGGTTCTGTTCGGCATCAGCTATTGCGTGAAGGTGACCGCACATCTGGGCGTGGACGCGCTCATCAACGTCTTGCCCAAGCCGGCGCGGGTTGCGACCGGCCTGGTCGCGGCGGCCGCTTGCCTGACCTATTCACTGCTTCTGATGAAGGGCGCCTGGGATTACTGGGCGCCGTTTGCGGCGCTTTACGAGACCGAAGGCCGGTGGTTCCCACTAGGCTTCGACGAGAACACCCGCGACCGCGCTTTCTTCGAGACGGACCAGGTACCGATGCCAGACTGGCTGCGGTGGCTCGAGCCGGCGATCAATCAAGGTGAGAGCTATTCCAAGATGCCGCGGATGATCCCGTACCTGATCCTGCCCATCGGAGCCGCGCTGCTGCTGTTCAGGTTCGTTCAGGCAACCATGGAGCTGATACGCGGTGAGCGGACATCCCTGATCGTCAGCCACGAAGCGGAAGACGACATCCGGGATATCCAGGACGCACGCGGCGGGCAGGAGTAGGAACACATGGAAATCGCCATTCTCTTCCTGATGGTCATCGGGTTCCTGATGATCGGAGTACCCATCGCGATCTCGCTCGGCCTGAGTTCGATCATCTTCCTGCTCGTCTACAGCGATACCTCGCTCGGGGCGATCGCGCAGTCGCTCTACCAGTCGATGGCGGGCCACTACACCTTGCTCGCGATCCCGTTCTTCATTCTTGCGTCGTCCTTCATGTCCACGGGCGGCGTGGCCAAACGGATCATTCGCTTCTCGATAGCCTGTGTCGGCCACTTGAGGGGCGGCCTCGCGATCGCGGGCGTCTTCGCCTGCATGATGTTCGCCGCGCTGTCGGGGTCGTCTCCGGCGACGGTGGTCGCCATTGGCTCCATCGTCATCGCAGCGATGCAGCAGGCGGGCTACACCAAGGAGTTCGCGGCCGGCGTCATCTGCAACGCGGGCACGCTCGGCATCCTGATCCCGCCGTCGATCGTGATGGTGGTTTATGCATCGGCCACCGATGTCTCGGTCGGGCGCATGTTCCTGGCTGGCGTGATCCCCGGTCTTCTTGCCGGTGGGATGCTGATGGTGGGCATCTACGTCATGGCCACGGTACGCAACATGCCGCGCGGCCCCTGGCGCGGTTGGGGCGAGATCGCCGACAGCTTTTTCGAGGCGTTCTGGGGCCTGATGCTCATCGTGATTATCATGGTCGGGATCTACGGCATTCCCGGCGTGACCGGCGCGATCTTCACTCCGACCGAGGCGGCGGCCGTCTCGGCTGTCTACGCGTTCATCGTCGCGAGCTTCGTCTATCGCGACATGGGGCCGTTACGCCCGCGGGAGGACGATCCCACCCGCACGCCGGTGCCGCTCTACCAGAAGCCCTATGCGCTGCTGACCGCTTTCGTCCACCCGGACACCCGGGACACGCTGTTCGAGGCCGGAAAGCTCACGATCACGCTGATGTTCATCATCGCCAATGCGCTGATCCTGAAGCACGTGCTGACCGACGAGCAGATCCCGCAGGAGATCGCGGGGGCGATGCTGTCGGCGGGCTTCGGGCCGGTGATGTTCCTGGTGATCGTGAACGTGATCCTGCTGATCGGCGGCCAGTTCATGGAGCCCTCTGGGCTGATCGTGATCGTCGCGCCGCTGGTGTTCCCGATCGCCATCGAACTGGGCATCGATCCGATCCACCTCGGGATCATCATGGTCGTGAACATGGAGATCGGCATGATCACACCGCCGGTCGGCCTGAACCTGTTCGTGACATCTGGTGTCGCCGGAATGCCGCTGATGTCGGTTGTCCGCGCCGCCGCGCCGTGGCTGATGATCCTGGTCGTGTTCCTGGTGATGGTGACCTACATCCCGTGGCTGTCGACCTTCCTGCCGACGACCCTCATGGGGCCCGAGATCATCGTGAAGTGAGGTCAGGGCGCGGCCCGGTTCCGGGCCGCGCCAGCTTTCGGCGGGATGTTACTGGCCGACCTGGATGGTCGAGCGCCCGATCCAGCGCATCCGGTCGCCTTCCATGATGCACTCCAGCAACCGCTGGGCGGTGCGTGCAGACCCCTCGACTTCCTCGGTCGGCCCGGTCAGCAGGATGTAGGCCTTCTCGGAGTAGGCGAGCCCAGCATAATAACAGAACCGGCCCTCGGCATCGTCCGGGATCGGCGACGGTCCGATGATCTCAGGCGTGGTCTGGGCGCCGAGCGCGCCGGCGGTGAGCAAACCGGCAATGATCGCCGCTGTTGCAATGCTTTTAGTCATGATGATTTTGTCCCCTTTGCCGTTCCGTTTCTGCGCCCATCCGCACGCCACTTGTCTGCCGTCGCAAGGCGGGCAACGTCAGCGTAGCACAATCTTTACGGATTACCGTGCAGCAGCGTGCCGCGGCTATGCGAAGATATGCGGTCAAATGATCCCGGGTTCGACCTCCGAATATTTGGCAAAATGCAAGGTTCGCGTACTTCGACGTGGACGCGCTGGTCCGATCAGGCCCCCGCTCGCACGTCGTCTGAAACTGGTCTACGTCTGCTTGCGTGAACTCTAGGAACATATACGAGCGGCAGTCTTGTCCGGTCGAACGAGAGTTGCCGAGTGGCTCGGCAGCCAACCTTCCGATAGCGGTGTCCTCAGCGCGTCCGTCTGCCGATGATCTTTCGGAAAGCGTGGTTCAAAGACTCGTTCACTATGGACTAGGTGGCGTACGACATAGCTGGTCAGCGTTTCGGACGCATTGCGAATACTCGACGCCATTTCCGCGAACCAAGGTTGTGTGATCCTTGTGCACGTAGAAATTAATCCAACCACCGGGGTGCGCTTTGGATGGCATCGAGGCGCAAAGATAGCTTTCGTCCATTATGTCTATCGCGTTGTATGCACGCGTCGCCTTGTTCTTTACTGAGATGGAACATAGCGACGGTGTTTTGACTAGTTCGTTCCAAGACCATGGCTCGTAGCTGGGAAACGAAAGATACATCAGCGGTAGGTTTTGTTTGGCCAGTACCGGAAGGCCGGGGTACCCCCAAGTGATGAGCATGCCATCAGGTTTGGGCAAATGCGCCAGGGTCTTGTCGTTGAGACCGGCGGCATCAATAATCTCATGGTCAGAGAAGTATGCCAACGCGCCCACATCTGTGCCCACGACCGGGACCCCGGGCGCTAACGCTGCGTCCAGTTCGCGAACAGCCTCGGCGCGCATGTTCAAGCGTGGATCTACCTCGTGGGATGGGTAAGGCCAGCGGCCTTCAGACATCTTCGTTATGCTGCCGGAGAGGCCGGCAACCAGCGGGGTTCGGGCGAAGACGACCGCGGTTTGAATACCCAAGTATGCCGCCAGAATAGCAATTGCGCTTGCGTATATCTTACGGGTGGACCTGTCCAGTAGAGCAGCCAAGTCCAAAGCGATCAGCGGTATGACGGGAAGTAGAAAGCGAGCGTATGCGTGGCTATCTCCGCCGGAGACGATGGCAATCGCGACAATGCCGATTATAAATAATGACCGTAGAAGAGCTGCGGTGCCTGCGATGAAGCCAAGCATCGGGATCACCAGTACGAATCCGCCGAGTTCCCTTATCCAGGTCCACACATAGCGATAGCCGGCCTGTACTTCGTCCCATCGGCTTGCGGATGCCTTTGCGTAGAATGTGTTGGGAAGAGGATACCCATAGATGGCAACGCGCCAGACCAAGAGTGTCGCAATCGCAACCGCTACCAATAACACCCCAGGCCGCAAGTTTCGGATCTGATCGTTCGTCGAAAGGTCATGCAAGCCGAGCCAGCATATAACTGCGGGTGAAATGAGGAGGCCCTCGGGGCGGACAACCGGAAGCAATGCCAAGAGAGCGATCAAGCTCCAGCTAAGCCGGCCGCTTGCGATTGCGTCTTCAGCGCGTAGGTAGATCCACAAAAGCGTGGCGGCAAAAAGGATGCCGTCCAGCCCGCGAGCGTACCAGATGATGAATGGCGCGGAGAGCGCGGTGAAGACAAGCGTGCTTATTCTCGGAAGAGTAGCAAATGACTTCGTCCCGTATCCGACGCCAAGCAGGATCGCGATCATTGCGATGAGATTTATAACCATGTTTGCAGCCATCGCTGTGGCGCCGAGCGACACTCCTGCAGCAATGAGCAGCGTGTGGCCGAGAATGGTGAACCCGTCCACCATTTCTCCTTCACGCCACCATGTGAGGCGACCGTGTTCGACGAGATTTGTCGCGTACTGAAACGTGATGAACGTGTCGTCCACTACCTGTGGGTCAACACCGGCCAGGACTACAAAGACCAACGATAGGACCAAGGCGGCCGAGAATGTCTTTATCAATGCATTCTTCGAAAAATAGAACTACGAATGCATTGATATTGGCGCGGATTTCCGCGCCTGTCACGCCATAAATTGCGGCCTTGACGCTACGCCCCCCGGCATTGAAGTCAGGGGCGCTCAGTCCTTGCCGCGATACGGCTCGACGTATTGCAGGGCCATGTCCCAGGGGAAGAAGATCCAGGTGTCCTGGCTGACTTCGGTAATGAAGCTGTCGACCATCGGACGGCCTTTTGGCTTGGCGTAGACGGTCGCGAAATGCGCCTTGGGGTAGAGCTGGCGGACCAGTTCCAGCGTCTTGCCGCTGTCCACCAGGTCGTCGACGATCAGGATGCCGGTGCCGTCGCCCATCAACTCGGCATCGGGGCTTTTCAGCACGCGGGCCTCGGACTGGGACTGGTGGTCGTAGGATTTCACGCTGATCGTGTCGACGGTGCGGATGTCCAGCTCGCGCGCGACGATCATTGCCGGGGCCATCCCGCCGCGGGTGATCGCGACGACGGCGCGCCAGTCGCCCTCGGGGCCGGGGCCTTCTTTCTCGAGCCGCCAGGCGAGCGCCCGGGCATCGCGGTGGATCTGGTCCCAGGAGATGTGGAACCCTTTCTCGTGCGGCAGGCGATCGGTCATTCCGAGGGCTTCCGTCCGGTTGCGACGTCGATATCCGGCGCGTCCTCGGCCTTCATGCCGATGACGTTGTAGCCTGCATCGACGTGGTGCACCTCCCCGGTGACGCCCGAGGACAGGTCCGACAACAGGTAAAGCGCCGACTTGCCGACGTCATGCTGCGTCACGTTGCGGCGCAGGGGGGCGTTCAGCTGGTTCCACTTCAGGATGTAGCGGAAGTCACCGATCCCCGAGGCGGCCAGCGTGCGGATCGGGCCGGCCGACAGCGCGTTGACGCGGATGTTCCGCGGGCCGAGGTCCATCGCCATGTAGCGCACCGACACTTCCAGCGCGCCCTTGGCTACGCCCATGACATTGTAGTGCGGCAACACCTTCTCGGCGCCGTAATAGGTCAGGGTCAGCATCGAACCGCCGTCGTCCATCAGCTTCTCGGCGCGCTGGGCGACTGCCGTGAAAGAATAGACCGACACGTTCATCGTCAGCTGGAAGTTGGCGAAGCTGGTGTCGACATAGCGGCCGCGCAGCTCGTTCTTGTCCGAGAAGGCGATGGCGTGGACAAGGAAGTCGATCTTTCCCCATTTCTGCTCGATCTCGGCGAAGGCGGCGTCGATCGACGCCTCGTCGGTCACGTCGCAAGGGATCAGCATCGCGCTGTCGACCTGTTCGGCCAGCGGTTTGACCCGCTTGCCCATCATCTCACCCTGGTAGGTGAATGCCAGTTCGGCGCCCTGTTCGTGGCAGACCTGCGCGATGCCCCAGGCGATCGACTTGTCGTTTGCCAGCCCCATGATCAGCCCGCGCTTACCTTGCAACAGACCCTGTGTCATGTGACCCCCTTCAGCCCGCATTACGTTTGCGAAGGGTCTATGGGAATATTATCAAGGCCGCAAGGCGCGTTGCGCGAGGAGAGGGACGTATGGCGGACGACAGACACGGTATTTTCGCGGGATCGGACCCGTACGCGCTACTGCAGGACTGGATCGACGCGGCCACGGCGGCCGAGCCGAACGATCCGAACGCGATGACCCTGGCGACGGTGGATGCCGGCGGGATGCCGAACGCGCGCATCGTTCTGCTCAAGGGGATCGAGGCGGGGCGGCTGCTGTTCTACACGAACTACGAGAGCATCAAGGCGCAGGAGCTCGAAGCGGCAGGCAGGGCGGCGCTCTGCTTCCACTGGAAGTCGCTGCGGCGGCAGGTCCGGGTACGCGGCCATGTCGAACGGGCAACGGCCGACGAGTCCGACGCCTATTATGCATCCCGAAACCTGGGCAGCCGGCTGGGCGCCTGGGCCTCGCAGCAATCGAGGCCGCTGCAAAATCGGGCCACCCTTGAGGCTCGGGTTGCCGAAATGGCAGAGCGCTTCGCGGATGCACCACCCCGCCCGCCGCATTGGGGCGGATATGCGCTCACGCCGGTCACATTCGAGTTTTGGGCAGACGGAGAAGACCGACTGCACGACAGATTCCTGTGGAATATGGAAGAATCCGGCTGGGCGGCGACGCGCCTTTACCCCTGAGATCGACTGATTCGCCTTAATTCGGGACCGCTGCGTATTCGCAGCGGTGCGTCACGGGGTGCTTCGGTAGTGCAGCAGCGGCACACAGGACACATTGCGATGTAATGATGTACTTGTGGCGAATTTGCATCAGACTGTGACCTGAGGGTGCGCTGGAACCCCGATTCACAATCCTGGGAAGAAAATTGTGTCTTCTTTATCCCTTTTTGCGATGGCTGCTGTGAGGGGGCTTCCAAACCATGGTATGAAATGAATGTGTTAAAGGCGAGCGGGTTACCGGTAGGAGTTCGTTCGTTGGTACGGGGGGCGTAGGGTCGCGTATGGACCGTTTAGTTGGTGGTGCTTTTTGGGGGTCGTTTCCCAAGCGGGTCGGGGGATCCGTGGAAGGAAGGAAGCGCTGCTTTGATCGCAAACGTGAACTGCTCAGGGTTGGTAGATGATTAAAGGTCACGTGAAGTGGTTCGACTCCACTAAGGGTTACGGGTTCGTCGTCGTGGACGACAATCTCGGCGATGTGCTCCTCCATGCGAACGTCCTGCGGAACTACGGCCGCAGCTCGGTCGCCGAAGGGGTGGAGATCACGATGGATGTTCAGGGGACGGAAAAGGGCCGCCAGGCCACCGAGATCCACACCATCGAAGCTTCGAATGGCGAGGCGCCGGTCGCGGCTCCGAGCGAGGCCGAGGATCATTCGGATGCTCCTTTCGCCGCCGCGCGGGTGAAATGGTTCGACAAGGCCAAGGGTTTCGGCTTCGTCAACGCCTTCGGCGATCCCGACGACATCTTCGTACACATGGAAACGCTGCGGCTCTACGGTCTGTCGGACCTGCAACCGGGCGAGGCTGTCTGTGTGCGCTTCAAGCAGGGTCCGCGCGGCAAGACCGCGGTCGAGGTCCGCTCCTGGGATCACGCGACTCTGGTCATGCGGGCGTCGCGCCAGAAGTGAGGACGCCGGTTTCCATCGCTGTCGCGGCCGCCCTGCTGGCGACCGCAGCGCCCATCCGGGCACAGGACGCCTGTGCGCCCGATCGATTGGACATCCGGTCCGACGCGGGCGCCGTGCGCTTCAACGTGGAAGTGGCTGATGATGCCGAGGAACGCGCGCTTGGGCTGATGAACCGGCCCGAGATGGGGCAGTTCGCCGGTATGCTCTTCGTCTACGAACGGCCGCAGCCGGTGGCGTTCTGGATGAAGAATACGATGATCCCGCTGGATATGTTGTTCGCCGATGAAACCGGGGTCGTGCAACGCATCCATCGCATGGCGGTGCCGTATTCGACGGACAGCATCCCGGGTGGGGACGGGATACAATACGTGCTCGAGATCAACGGCGGCCTCTCCGACACCCTCGGCCTGAGCGAGGGCGCTGAGCTACGCCATCCGGCGATCCCGGACGATCTCGCTGCCTGGCCGTGCGAGCCGGGCGAAAGTTAGCTCTTTCCCTCCGGCGGACACTCCGGTATTGCCGTCATCGGTCGGGGCGTGGCGCAGTCTGGTAGCGCACCTGTTTTGGGTACAGGGGGTCGTGAGTTCGAATCTCGCCGCCCCGACCAGTCATCCATCAGAATCCCACTGTTTTTTCGGCGGCGCAGGGTGGCCGTAGGCCGAACGCCTTTACTTTCTGCCTTATTTCTCCATTCGAAATAATGGTGCTTCATGATTGATATTCCTCGTTATTTACATTGTACTTCGGGTGCATAAGCAAAATATATACTTTATATACCTGTTTTTTTGTTAAAATTCAGCATCCTATGGGTGAGAAATAATAATTCTTAAATCGCGGCGCTCGCGAACGAAAGTTCTACTCTGTAGCAATTCGGATTGTGGCGGCACTTTGGCAAAAGTTTGATTAAAATTTGAGCACGTGCTAATGTGTTGATTATGGTGGGGAATTTCAGCAGGCCGGATTAGGCTCGACTGACGATTGTCAGACGGCGCGGCGTAGATCGTTCCGATGGCATCGCGGGAAGGCTGTTGCGTTCGCCGGTCCGAAGGGCCGGTGCTTGGAGTTGCGTGAAGTATTCGCGACAGCTCTTGTTTGTGTGTTGCGTTCAAGGAGGCCTTCCCATGGCTGACCCAGTTGCAGTAGATGATATCGGCTTGCCGGATTACGAGATCAACGAAGACCAGATCCTGCGGATCAACAGCGCGAAAGGTGTGCTGGACAACGATACCGATGCGGACGGCGATGCCCTTGCCGCCAGTGTTTCGTCCAACCCGAAGAATCCGCTCTTCGATTTCAAGACAAATGGCAGCTTCGTATATGACGCCCGGTATCACGGTGTTCTGTACCTCGATACCGATGGAACACCGACGTTGAGCGATCCGGGCGACGCGGAAGTGACGTTGACCAACGGGTTCGACTCCCTCGGCGCCGGCGCGGTGATCTACGACACGTTCACATATGACGCGAGTGACGGTCAGACCTCGGACGAGGCGACGGCTTCGATAATGATCACCGGTGTCAACGATGATCCGATCGCCGACGACGATAGCGCGACGGTGACATCCGGCGGGATGATCAGTATCGACGTTCTAGCGGGCGACACGGACGTCGATATCTGGCCCACGGCCGACGCGGACAATCTGAGCGTCGAGGGGCTATCGGATATCGCGGACGACGGCGGGCCCGCCGGAGGAAGCGACAACGACGGTACGGACGGATACAGCATCACTACGGATGCTGGTGGCACCGTAAGCGTCAATCCCGCTACCGGAGAAATCGAGTACCAGGCAGCGGATGGCTTCTTCGGTATCGACACGTTCGAGTACACGGTGGAAGATCCCAGTGGCGGTTCGGATACCGGTGTGGTTCGGGTGACAGTCTTGCCCACGAACTTGAACCCCGACGCGGTCGACGATGACCGAACGGTCAACGAGGATGCGGGCTCTACCACTCTCGCTACGGTACTTGGAAACGATACGGATGCAGACGACGCACCGCTGATCGCGGCGGAGCTTGTTGATCCCATTGGCAGTGCACTGCGCCGCGTCGATGCGGTAGGTGATCCCGCAGCGGGACCCACTGGCACGCTCGAGGATTTCAACGCTGACGGTACCTTCGACTACAATCCGGATGGCGCATTCAATACCCTGGGCGTAGGCGACAGTGCGTATGTCGAGTTCGACTACATCGCCTATGACGGCCACGGTGCCTCTGATCAAGCGACCGTGACGATCGAGATCACTGGCGAAAATGATGATCCTACCGGGGCAAGCCCGGGGGCGGTGTCAGTTTACGAGGCCGGTTTGCCCGGTGGCAGCAAGGACGACCCGACCGACACCGAGATCCCGATCGTACAGGATATCGACATTACGATAGGCGATGTGGATGCGAGCGATACGCCGTTTGTAGCGGGTACGACTGGCGGCGATACGACGACTCTGGACGGTACCTACGGGACACTGGAGTTCCTAGACGACGATACGGTCAGGTATACGCTGCTGAGCGCGGCTGACCATGCCTCGGTTCAGGGTCACAACGGTGGGATTACCGATACGTTCACCGTGTATGCCGTGGACGAACATGGCGGTAGCTCAGGACCGCTCACTGTTACCGTCAACATCATCGATGACATCAATTTCCTCGCCGCGCTGCCGGTTAACGATGACGTGGTTTTCCCGACTTTGGATACGCTCGATGATATCTCGGTTGCCTTCACCGAGAACAACGACGGGATCGAAACCTATACTCTCTACTCCGGTGCAGACGGTCAGGAACTGAGCCTGGTCGGATTGCCCGAGGATTTCACCCTGGGTGACGGGCGCACAATCACGTCGTCCTATGACGTCAACGGGAATGTCGTTGGAACCTATGTCGATGGAGATGGCATCACGCAAACGTTCTACACGCTCACCATCGACCCGGATCCGGATGCAGATGGCGAAACCACACCGGTTGCCAACTACAAGTTCACGGTGAACGAAGGACCGCCGACAGTTGTCAACGAGATTGATTTCTCTGCGATCAGTGCGGGCGGGCCGCAGGAGGATCCTACTGTCGAAAACATCACCTTCAACGGGTACTTCCTGAAGAACGGAACGCCGGATCTGACGGATTTCCTGAATGAACTTAACGATTTCCCGGCCCCGAATGCGGGAGAGGACGATATCAACCCGAACAACGCGGGTGGCATCGGCATCGGCAACGGGAACATCGAACGTCTCGAGGTTCTGGAACTGGACTTTACTGCGTCGACGGCGTCGATCACCGGTGTCCAACTGGACGTTCAGGGTGTCGGTGGCGGTATCTCTGGTTCGATAGATCTGATCTACGTGGCGATTGATGACGGGGTGATCATCGATACAGGGTCCGAGACGACGTCGAACATCAACGTGAAAGGCGGGGAAACCGTAACGTTCGAGCCGCTTCTCGAGGCTGGCGAAGAGATCGACCAGTTCTTTGTCTTCATCGACCCAGCTGATGTCGACGGCAACGACAAGGCGCGGATCAACAAGATCCAGACTCTCGAAGAGCAGGCGAGTGACGACTACCTGCTGCGTTTCGCGATATCCTCGGAGGACGACGATGGTGATCAGTCGCCGTACGACATGGGGTCGGCCTTGGCGGATGCGTTCGAGTTCGTCGTTACGCTGGATGGAGCGGGCACTGACGTGATCGACGAGGGCCTCAAGTACGACGATACGGTCTGGAACATCGTCTGACCGCTGGCATTTGGCACGGGCCGGGGGCGGCCCGTGCATGTCCTGGTGCATTGCGCGCCCCGCAGCGACTGTTCAGCGGGGCGCGTGATTGCTATTGCTGCTGTGATGACAAGTGACATTCCGAGCAGCACGCCTAACGGATCTGGACACACGCGGCTTCTGACCCTCGTCCTTTCGCTGATCCTCGTGATCGCGCTTGGTTATCTGCTGTCGGTGGGGCGGTCGGTGCTGATCCCTATCGTGACGGCGGTGATCTCGGTCTACATCATCACGACCGCGACGGTTGCCCTGAAGCATCTGCCGGGGTTCCGGTACCTGCCGACGGCGCTCCTGCGGGTCGCGGTGCTCGTGCTGTTCGCGCTGGTGCTCTACGTTTTCGCCGTTGTGGTGGCTTCGACCGTGGGCGAGATCGCCTCGGTCGCGCCCGACTATCAGCGCAACATCGAGGAACTGCTGGGCCGGATCGAAGCGCGGTTCAACATCGATACACAGATCATGGTCGACGATGCGGCTGCGGCGACCTTCGGCTCGGTCAATCTGCAGTCGACCATCCTCGCCGTGCTGGGCGGCTTCACCAGCATCGGCGCGACGGCCTTCCTGGTGGTGATCTATGCCGCGTTCCTGCTGGCAGAGCGCGCGACCTTCGCGCCCAAGGTGTTGGCCTCGCTCCATGACGAAGAGCGCGCGCGGGAGATCCTCGAGATCATCGCCGAGATCAACCACCAGATCGGCGAGTACCTGACCGTCAAAACTCTGATCAACATCATTCTGGGGATCGCTTGTCTGGCGATCTTTCTGGTCATGGGAACGGACTTCGCGCTGTTCTGGGCCATCGTGATCGGGCTGGTGAACTACATTCCCTACCTGGGGTCATGGATCGGCGTGATGTTCCCGGTGGCGCTGTCCGTCGCGCAGACCGGATCTCTTCTCTATACCGTCGTGCTCGCTGGGCTGCTGACAGCGGCCCAGGTCGCCGTCGGGAATTTCATCGAACCGCGGATGATAGGTCGGCAGCTGAACCTCAGCCCCTTTGTGGTCCTTGTCGCCCTGTCGATCTGGAGCGCGCTATGGGGTGTTGCGGGCGCGATCCTGGCGGTCCCGATGACCTCGATCGTGGTGATCATCCTCGCGCGTTTCCCCGAGACCCGCTTCATCGCCGGGCTGCTGGCTGAGCGGGTCGATACCCGCCCGGTTGCCGGGTCCACTCGGGCCGGGCAGGGGGCGGCGGAGCGTTAGGCGCTCAGGTGAACTGGATCGCGGTCTCGCGCGGCTCGAAGCGCGGGCTGGCGGCGGTCAGTGTCACGGTTCCCGGGCCCTCGGGGCGTATCCAGACGCCGGAGGTGCCGCCCCGCAGCGTCTTGAGCGAGGGGCCGACGATGCGTCCGGGACCGGTCAGGGTCAGCGACAGCGGCGCCGAGAGAAAGGGCAGGGTGTTTCCAGCCTGGTCCAGTGCCCGGACGATGACCCGGACCTCGCCGACCTGACAGGGCGACTCGCTGCGATCAGGCACCATTTGCAGCCGGTCGGCGACAGGCGCGGCCAGCAGGCGGACACAGGCCGCTTCCTTGCCACCTACGAAGCCGACGACCTCGGCATCGGGCCATTCCTGACCCCATCGGCCCAGGTCCTCGGGCGAGACCATGTCGTGCGTCAACATCATCGGCGGGTGCGGCAGGTGGGCGAACCGCTCACGGTCGCGGACCAGTTCCAGCGTCTTGCCGTCCGAGACCCGCAGTTCCACCCGGTCGCAGTTCGTCAGCACCATCAGCGGCAGCGTGCCGCCGATGTTGCGCTCGCCGCGCGCCCAGAACGTCACCGGCTTCAGCACCACGTTCGAGGCGGGTTCCGCCTGGCTGGCATAGGCATAGGCGGCGAACTTGGGTTCGCGGAACATGGTCATCACGCCGTGGTGGCAGACCCGGTCGCCAGAGCCGAAATCCTTGTGCGTATTGTAGTCGAACATGCACCAGCCGATGCAGCCCGCGATCCGTTCGTCGGCATGGGCGGCGTCGATGATTTCCAGGTGCCTCGTCACGTGCTCGATCTGCCGCTGCTCCTGGTCGAAGCTTTTCGTGGGGTACATGTGGCCGTTGTACTCGGTCACGATATAGGGAACGTCGCGGTCCAGCCCCGTCACCTCGCGCGGATCACGCAGGGCGGTACGGGTACGCTGTGAGGTCGGTAGCTCGAAATCACCGAGAATGAAGTCGTTGAACGTGTAGACATCCTCGAGCAGCTCGCTGCGGACGTCCTTTCGGATGCCGCCGGTCTGCCGTGTGCTGTCGAGCTCATGCGCCAGCGCGTTGGTGCGGGAATAAAGATCGTGGTCGTCCGGCGATTCATTGATCCGCACACCCCAGAGGATGATCGAGGGGTGGTTCCAGTCACGCTCGATCATGCGGCGGACGTTCTCGACGGTCTCGTCTTTCCACTCGGCGCCACCAATATGCTGCCAGCCGGGGATCTCCTCGAGCACCATCAGTCCTATCCGGTCGCAATGGTCGAGGAACCAGGGCGACTGCGGGTAGTGCGAGGTGCGGACGATGTTACAGCCCAGCTCGAATTTGAGGATCTCGGCATCGCGCTCCTGCGCGGCGCGGCCCTGCGCATAGCCGGCAAAGGGAAAGGCCTGGTGCCGGTTCAGGCCCATCAGCTTGACCCGTTCGCCGTTCAGGAAGAAGCCGTCGGGCGTGAAACGCGCCTCGCGGACGCCGAAGGCGGTCTCGTGGCTGTCTGTACCTGCAGTGGTGTCCAGCCGGATCGCCAGCCGGTGCATGGCGGGGGAGGCGGGGGACCAGAGCCGAAGGCCCTGCAGGCCGTCGAAGGCAATATCGAGGCTTTCTTCGGTTAGCGCCGCCGTCGTCTCGGCCAGCTTCGCGCCGTCCGGGTCCAGCAACTCGACCCGCGCGGTGCCTTCGATCGGTACTGTAGCATCCAGCCAGATCCGCGCTCGGACGCTCTGCCGCGCGCCCAGCGGTTCGGGCGTCTCGACCTTCACACGGGCGACCGAGATCGGGGCGCGGAGTTCCAGCCACGCCTCGCGATAGATCCCGGCATAGGTCAGGTAGTCGATGCGGCCGCCGAAGGGCGGGATCAGGGGATTCTCGGTGCCGTCGATCCGGACCGTGACGCGGCAGGTGCCGTCCTCGAAGCGATCCGTCAGGCGCAGTTGGAAGGGCGTGTAGCCGTCCGCGTGGCGCAGCACGAGGTCGCCGTTCACGTAGATATGCGCGTCCGCCATCGCGCCGTCAAAGCGCAGGATCAGTTCGCGGTTCTCAAACGCGTCCTGCCAGTCGATGACCCGCTGGTAGGTAAAGGCGCGCTGATAGGCGGTCTCGTCAAAATAGTCGAAGGGCAGATCGACGGCGTTGTGGGGCAGGGCAACCGGCTCTCCACCGAGGTCACGGCGTGTCCAGTCCTCCTCGAAGCCTTCGCGGAAGCTCCAGGCATCGGAAAGCGGGCGGATGTCTGCCATGCGGATCGGTCCTTCTGGGCTGGGCTGCGTAATGCGAAGCTGTGTCCGGGGGACGTTACTGATCAGTAGGTTGCGGGTCAATTGCCGGGCTCGGGTCATCGCGGGCGGGGCAAAATCACGCGTTGCCTTCGTCGTTCTCGGAGATAAAAGCGAGCCATGCGTCTTGACCGCCTCCTGATCCTGCCGCTGCTCCTGGCGGCGCTGCTGCTGCCGCAATTGTCGGCGGCGGCCGCCAGCGCCGTGGGCGGTACCTGGACGGTCGTCCTGTGCACCGGAGACGGGCTCAAGACGGTCGTGATGGGCGCTGACGGACAGCCGGTCGAGGATACCGGCCATGAAAGCCCCTGCGCGCTGGTGCAGGTCGCGGATCTGTCCGCGCCGGTGCCCTTGCTCGCTCTCGGTGAAGCGTGGGCGCCCCTCATCTGGCGCGCTCCGCTCCGGACAAGGCTTGTCGACCTTGCAGCACGGGAGCCGAACCCCGCACGCGCGCCTCCGTCGGTCTGAGATCGGGGCCACGCTCCAGACTCACAGACCACAAAAACGACGGCGCTGCGGCGCCGATCCTGACGGAGACACTATGAAACGCTTCCTGATTCCCGCCCTTCTGCTGGCGGTCCCCGCCTTCGCGAGCCAGGCGCATGAGTACACCCTGGGCGATCTGGTCATCGACCATCCGATGGCCTTCGAAACCGCGCCGATGGCCCGTGCGGGCGGCGGCTACCTGACAGTCACCAACAACGGCGACACGGCGGATGCCCTGGTCGATGTGCGCGCCGATTATCCCCGTGTCGAGATCCACGAGTCGGTCGAGAAGGACGGGGTCGCTCGCATGCAGCATGTCGAGCGCATCGAGATTCCGGCCGGTAAAACCGTCGAACTCGCGCCCGGTGGCTACCACGTGATGTTCATGGGGCTCGACGACGACAACCGCTTCGTCGAGGGCACCAAGGTCCCGGCGACGCTGATCTTCGAGACCGCCGGCGAGGTCGAGGTTGAATTCTCGATCGAGGCCCGGACCGGAGGCGGCCAGGTGCATGATGGCCACGGCGGGCACGGAAACGGCGAAGGAATGCAGCACGGCAAGAACTGATTGCCGGGCCGACCAGGCTTCGCTGCAAAATGACGGTGCATCCGGCGCGACAAACGGCGCCGGATGCGTATAATTTACATGTTCGATTTCCGGAGAGCCACATGACCGTTGCCCGAGTATTCCTGACCCTTGCACCGATCCTGCTGGCAAGCCCGGCGCTGGCACATACCGGCGAAGCCGCTGGCGGCGGGTTCGTGACCGGTTTCCTCCACCCAATCATGGGCTGGGACCACGTTGCGGCGATGGTCGCCGTCGGGCTTTGGGGCGCGTTCCTCGGCAAGCCTGCTATCTGGTTGCTGCCGGTGACCTTCCCGCTGGTCATGGCGGTCGGCGGTGCGCTTGGCGTGGCCGGCGTGCCGGTCCCGATGGTCGAGACCGGGATCGCGGCCTCGGCGCTGGTAATCGGTGCGGCGGTGTTGCTGGCGCTCCGCCCGCCGATGGCAGTGGCGGCGGTGATCGTCGGCTTCTTCGCGATCTTTCATGGCTATGCCCATGGCACCGAGATGCCGGCAGCAGCGAGCCCGATGGCCTACGCGATCGGCTTCGTCACCGGCACCGGCCTGTTGCATCTGGCGGGCATCGGTTTCGGCCTGGCTGTCGGAAGCAAAACCGGACGGATCGCGGTGCGCGCGGCGGGCGGCGTGATCGCGCTTGCGGGCGCTGGGTTCCTGACCGGGGCGATATGAGGCGCGCGCTTGCCATCTTCTTTGCGGTCCTGCCGGGACCAGCGCTGGCGCATGATGCGTTCGGCGACCTCGGTCCGTTCTATGCCAGCCTGCTGCATCCGCTCGCCGATCCAGCGCAGGGCCTGATCCTCGTCGCGGTCGCCGTGCTGCTGGCGCGCCAGCCGGTCGAGACCGTGCGTCCGGCCTATGCCGCCCTTGCCGTTGCCGGGCTGCTGGCGGCGGCGGCGCATCTGGTGCTGGCGTCTGCGGGACCGGGGCCGCAAGCAATGGGGATAGGCGCCGCGCTGGTCGCGGGACTCGCGCTGAGCGGTGTGCGCGTGCCCATTGCCGTGGCGGTCGCGCTCTCAGGAATAGCGGCCTTGGCGGCGGGTTTCGCGCTCGACTTGCCCGAAGGACGTCGCGCCGCACTTCTGGCCGTGCTGGGCGGCGGCTTGGGTATCGCGCTTTTGCCGTTGCTGGCCTGGGGCCTGGTCGAATTTCTGCAGGACCGGCTGGGCCGGGTCGCGGGCGCGGTCGCGGCCTCTTGGGTTGCGGCGGTCGGCATCATGTCCGCAGCGCTGCAAGGCTAGCTCAGAAAGCGGCGATCCGCGTCACGAACCACACCGCCGCGATGCCGCCCATCGCATAGCTCATCGTCGCAAGGCCGCGTCTTCCGGGTGTGCTGAGCGAGTTCACCATCCGCTGGTAGAGCCGTCCGAGCAGGGCGCCGACGATTAGCACCAGCGCGATGAACATGAGCTGGCCGATCTCCACCCCGACGTTGAAGGCGAAGAGCGCAAGCGGCACCTCACCCTCGGGTAGGCCTACCTCCAGCAACGCGCGCGCAAACCCCAACCCGTGCAACAGGCCAAAGGCGAAGGCGACGACCCAGGGGTAACGTTCGCTTAGATGAACCTTGCCCTGCCCGGAGCGCAGGAGCTCGGCCGCGAGGAACATGATCGAGAGCGCGACTATCGCCTCGACGGGCGGGGCGGGGACGACGATCCAGCCCAGCGCTGCGGCGGCGAGGCTGATCGAATGCGCAACGGTGAACGCCGTCACCGCCCCGATGAGGCGGCGCCGGTCGCGGATCAGCAGGATCAGCGCGAAGACGAACATCAGGTGATCGACGCCGCGCAGGATATGGCTGATGCCCAGTTCCGTGTAGGTCGCGACGATGCCCCATGTGCCGAGCGGCTCGGGGATGGTGAAGGCGGGCGTGGCAGGCGTCAGGCGTTGGCTTTGCGCCGCGCCGGGTTTGGTCTCGTAGCGGACGAGGACGTCGGTCTGCGTCGCCTCCAGCCCTTCGATGGTTATGGTGCCCCCGGTCAGCCCGCCGGGGCAGGTGGCGAGCCATTCGGCGACATAGGCAGTGCCGTCGAAGCGCATCTGCCCGGCGCTGCGTGCGTCACATGTCTCGGGCAGCACCGCGTCGATCTGCATCCGGCCCGCGCCGACGGTCGGCACCTTCCAGTAGACCCGCCAGATGTCGGTGTTGACCGGCTTGAGATCCAGGAACCCGGGCTGGAGTGCGTGCGGCAGGGCCGCGCCCGCAAGAACCATGAGCCAGATCAGGCAGCAGGCGGCGAGGCGTGTCACGATGCGGGATCCGCTTCGGGGCGCACGACGGTGTAGCGCTTCCTGAGTTCGTCGAAGATCTCATCGCGCAGACGCGTGGCCTCGGTCTTCTGCCACTCCGCCTCGACGTAGGTGCGGATATCCTCGAAAGGCGGCAGGTCGGCGTCTTGCCTGGCGGCGATCCGGACAAGGTGCTGGCCGTAGCCCGAGGTGACCGGTCCATCCCAAGCGCCGACCGGTAGTTCGAGCAGGGCATCGAAAAAGCCAGCGCCATAGGTGCCGTCCACCGCCGCGCGGCGGGCGTTCTGCAGCCCCGGCGGCAGCATAGAGGGCGGGCCGACAGCCTCCGGACCTGCACCGCTGCGCAGCATCTCGAGCGCCGTCTCAGGGTCCTCGTCCCCGAGGAATACCTGCTCGAATGTGATCGCGGGTGGGCTGCGGAACAGCTCGGCATTCGCGTCGTAAAACGCGCGAAGCGCATTGTCGTCAGCGCTTAGTGCATCGGCGGGCGGTTCGGTCAGGAATTCCATCTTCTGCCGCAGCCGCCGCCGGATCACCGCATCATCGCTGTCGAGCCCGAGCGCCAGCGCCTCGCGGTAATAGACCTCCTCGCGGATGTGCTCCTCGATCAGCGCGCTCATCTCCTGCTCGGTGGGCGGGCGGTTCCAGACCGAGGCGAATTGGCTTTCGAACAGGTCGACCTGTGCATCGGTCACCTCGATCACGTCTTGCGTCTGTACCGGAGCCGTATCGTCGAACGCTTCGAAAGCTGCGAAGACGGCCACGCCGATCAGAAGGAAGTGCAGCAAGGGTTCGGAAAGTATACGCCGCAGCATGGTCAGCCCCCACCCGCTACGGTGCGGTCATTGGTCTTGCGGTGCATCCGGCTTCCCCCGACGGTTTCTGCCCGCCAAGATTTGCAGATCAGACGGTTCGGCTCAAGCGCCGGCTAGCGCAGCAGCGTGCCGACGACCGGTTGCTTGTGGGGCTTGTAGGAAAGCGTTCGCAGCATATCGGACAATTCTTCTTCATTCACCCGTTTCGCCGCGCCTTTCGGCGTGAACCAGCGTCGGCGCCGCTCGCGCCTTTCCTTCCAGTTCCGCTTCAGCTTCTCGATCAGCATCGGGTACACCTCGACCCGGCAGCGGAGCGAGCCGCCGTTGTCGAGAATCTTGTCGTAATGATAGAAGCCAATCGTCTCGCTGGCGATGTAGCCGACTGCGCCCGCTTCCTCGAGCGCCTCGATCTCGGCGGCCGCCCACGGGGTGGTTGCCTCCATCAGCCAGCCCTTGGGCAAAACCCATCTTCCGGTGTCGCGCGATGTCACCATCAAGACGCGCACCTGTTTCTTTCCGTCCCATTGCAGGGGCAGGGCAGCGATCTGTTTGCCGAGCTGGCTCAAGGAACCTCCAGGAAAAGTATCCGATGCAACTTAACGTTCATCCTGGAAATGCCAAGGTGCAGGGGGGCGGTCGTGTAGACATGTATGCAAAAGTGAATATGACCGAATCGTGGCGGATTTCCGCGCGAGCCGCCTTAAAACCCAGTTAAATATTGAAATATATTAGCAATAACAGGTGATGCCAACTTGCCTAAATTACGAACGATTCGCCGTCTAGACTGAGTCTCGTGTGAGTAACGCGTGCCGGGGCGGGGTGCCCCCTGAGTTCCGTAAATGTCGGGATTAGGAGGTAACGGCGATGTCGTATCGCAGTGGGTGCTGTGGTCTGCTTGTGGGTGCCGCAGTCATGATTTTCGCCGCGGGTTCGGCCGCGGCAGGGGCGGGTGAGGTTGTCCTGAAGGCTCGGGACGGATCCGCCGCCATTTCCGGGGAACTGATCGAATTCAAGGGCGGCTTCTACCGCCTGCGCACGAGTCTGGGCGAGTTGCGCCTGTCGGCCGACGGCATGGAGTGCGAGGGCCGTGCCTGTCCGGAAAGCGAAATGCTGGAGGCCGACCTCGTCTTCGCCGGAACCGACCTGGTGGGGAAGGATCTACTGCCGTTACTTCTGGCCGGCTGGGCCAGCGCGCGCGGCGCAGAGGCCTCAGTCGATGACCTGGTGACGCCCGACAGCACGATGGCGCGGCTGGTCGGTGACGATGGGTTCGGCGAGGCGAGCGGCAGCTACCTGATCCGCTCCTCCGACACCGAGGACGGGTTCATGCAGTTGGCCGAGGGCGAGGCTCATGCCGCGATGAGCGCTCGGCGCATTCTTCCCGTCGAGGCGCAAGCGCTGCGGGCTGCGGGTGCGGGTAACATGGTCAGTGCCCTCCAGGAGCGTGTGATTGCCGCCGATCCCGTGTCGGTGATCGTTCATCCCGAAAACCCCGTGGGTCAGCTGACCCTGGATCAACTGGCGGACATTTATGCCGGCAAGATCACCAACTGGTCCGAGCTCGGCGGTGAGGATCGCCCGCTGCGCGTGCTGGCCGCCGAGGAAGGCTCGGCACAGCGCATGTTCTTCGAGGACAAGGTGCTCGGTGCCCGGCGCGCGGCTGCCGACATCACGGACCTCGGTTCCGAGCCGGAGATTGCCGCCGCCGTGGTCGCGGACCCGGACGCCATCGGGTACGTCGGACACATCCACCAGCGCAACGCCAAGGCGTTGCCGCTCGTATCGGCCTGCGGCATTGCCGCGGCACCGACCGCTTTCGGCGCGAAGACCGGGGAGTATCCTCTGGACCGCCGGCTCTATCTCTATGCGAGCGAAAGCGGGCTGACGCGCGAGATGCGCGCCTTCCTGGATTTCGCGTCTGGCCCGCAAGCCGATGCCGCGATCGCCAAGGCGGGGTTCGTCGATCTCGGCGTCGGCCGGATCGAGCAGGGCGCAGTTGCTGATCGCGTGCATGCCGAGATGGTGGAGGCGGACAGCTACGAGGCTGGCGCGATGCAGGCGCTGCTGGACGAGCTTTATCGGTGGGACCGGTTGTCGGTGACGCTGCGCTTCGATGCAGCCTCGATGCAGCTTGATGCGGGCGACGAGCGTGAGTTGGAGCGTTTGGTCGCCTATCTGGCGGCGCTTCCGGAGGGGACGCAGGTGGCCTTCGCCGGGTTCACAGACGATGCCGGGCCGTTCGATGGCAACCGCGCGCTGTCACTGCGCCGCGCCGAGCAGTCCGCTGCAGCGCTGCTGGCGCGCGGCGCAGGGCGACTCGACGGCCTGGACATCTCCGCGTTCGGTTTCGGCGAGATGGCGCCGGTCGGTTGCAATACCAGCGCCGAGGGCCGCCGGGCGAACCGCCGCGTGGAGGTCTGGATCCGCACGCCGGGCGATACGGTGGTCGCCGCGATGTGAGACGGCCCCGGCGGATGCCGGGGAAGAGGCATGCCATGACCCCAACCCCAGGGGGGTCCCGCAGCGCGGTCGCCTTCCCCCAAAGGCGGCCGCGCACCTTTTTCGATACCATTGCCCAGGATTTTCCGTGGGCAGGCAGGCCCCTGCTGCGCTATAGCGCGAGAACCGTGCAGCGGCTGGCAAGACCGCCAGGACGCGGCGCAACGGGGACGACATGTCCCGCATAGGGGGAGGTATCGGCAGCATGGCAAAGATCCGCAGCATAGGCGCGCACGAGGGTGAGACCGTCGAGGAGGCGGTGCTGGACAGCGGCGCCGCGCGCATCTCGGTCATGAACTACGGATGCGTGATCCGAGACTGGCGCGTTCCGGCGCAGGGGCGCGAGGTGCCTTGTGTGCTGGGCTTCGAAAAGTTCGCTCCGTATCCGGAGCATTCGAAGAGTTTCGGCATTATCGCGGGCCGCGTAGCGAACCGGACCGCAAACGGGCGGTTCTCGCTGGAGGGCAGGACCTACGAGCTGCCTGTGAACAATGGGCCGAACCACCTGCATGGCGGGCCGGTCGGCCTTGGCAAACGGATCTGGGAGATGGCCTCGGACGGGAATGACGCGGTGCTTCTGCGCTATTCCAGCCCGGACGGCGAGATGGGTTACCCCGGCGCGGTCGAGTTCGAGGTGCGGTTCGCGCTGGACGGTGCGCGGCTGCTGATCGAGATGGCGGGCGATCCGGACCGGCCGACACCGATCAACCTGGCGCAGCACAACTATTACAACCTGAATGGCCGGGGCGACATTCTGGGGCACCGGCTTAGGGTCGCCGCATCGCGCTACACGCCGGTGGACGAGGTTCAGATCCCGAGCGGTGCGCTCGATCCGGTCAAAGGCACGCAGCTCGATTACCGCAGTGAAGCGCGTATCGGCGATGTCGATGCGGACCGCGTGGGCGCGGACCACAACCTGGTGCTGGACGAGGGCCGGGACCCGGCGGCGCCTGCGGCAGAGCTGGCCTCGGACGAGACCGGGCTGCGGCTGAGGATGTGGACCGACCAGCCGGGGATTCAGCTGTTCACCGCGAAGCCGATGCAGATCGGCGTGCCGGGGCTAGACGGCGAGACCTACGGCCCGTTCGGCGGTGTCTGCCTCGAGGCGCAGCATTTCCCCGACAGTCTGAATCATCCAGAGTTTCCGTCGATCATCGCGACGCCGGATGCGCCGTATCGGCAGCGGCTGGAAGTGGAGATCGCGCCGGAAAGCTGATCCGGCGGAGACGCGTTCCGCGCCAGGTCGTTTCTCCCCATCCCGTCCTCGGGGACGGGATGGGGCCCGTGGACGGGCTCAGAGCCCGCCGAGATCGCGGAGCGTCCTTTCCAGCCTCGCGGTTTCGAATGGGTCGCCTGCGACCATCGCGTAGACCCAGGCGTGGGTCAGGTGGAAGCGGGCTTCCTCAGTCGAGGTCATCATGCCTGCTGCCTTGCAATGCAGCGCGCTGAGCGCGGCGGCATCGCCGCTGCCGTGCAGGCGGCGCAATGCGCCATCGAGCGCCACGGCGCCATCAGCCGAGAGCGCGGGCGACCCAGTCATGGAAGCAATGCGTGGGGCTGTCCATCACCGCCGAGAACCGTCCGCCATCGAAGCCCGGGGCGCCGCGTCCGCGCTGCATGCCCTCGACGACGAAGATATCCTCGATGAAAACGTCTTTCCATTGTGTGGCGTTGACCGCGCGCTCGGTCGCCATGTCCGCGCTTTCGGCTGCGGTTTCAGAGGTGTAATAGATCTCGACCCGTTCGATGGTCCGGTTCGGGGCCTTAGGGTCCAGCAGGATCGCAAACATGTGGTCGCGGTGGATGCCAGCCAGCACGTTGGGATAGAGTGCGGCGTATTCGGCCTGCGTCGCCCAGACGTCGGGCAGGGCAGGGAAGTCGGGGAATGGCTGGCCGTCCCGGCGCGGCGCATAGACTTTGGTTCCCTGGCCCGAGAAATGCCCCGGATGCTCGATGTGGTAGTGGTCCTCGAGCCGGGAGTAGCTGTTCAGGCCCGGGTGCACCCAGGGCAGGTGGTAGCTCTCGCAGTAGTTCTCGACCGCGAGCTTCCAGTTGCAGGCCACCTCCAGCGCAAAACCGCTGTCCGGGGCATGGAACAGTGGGCGGTCCGCGAAGTCCGTCCAGCGGGCGCGGAGCGGGGCGATCCAGTCGTCGAACTTGGGTGCGGTCCCGGAGATGTTGACGAAGACCATGTCCATGAAGACGCCCATGCGGACCGGCGTGAGGCCGGTCGCCTCGGGATCCACGCTGTTGTGGACGTTAACGCCCGGCCCGCCGACATGCGGCGTGGCGCGCAGGCGGCCGTCGTGACTGTAACACCAGGAGTGGTAGGGGCAGCGGATCACGCCGCCGAAATTGCGCTTCTCCTCGACGAGGATCATGCCCCGGTGGCGGCAGACGTTTTCGAAGACCCGCAAGGTGCCGGCGCGGTCGCGGACCAGGATCATGGGCATGCCGAGCAGGTCGATCGGACAGACATCGCCGGGCTCGGGCGCGTCGCTGCCGAAGCCGATGCAGGCCCAGCCCTCGGTGAAGATCCGCGTCTTCTCCAATTCCAGCGCTGCCGGATCCGTGTAGAGCGCGCTGGGCAGGCCGCGCGCTTCGCCCACCGGTTTCGTCACCGCCGCAAGGTCCCGTGACAGGGATCCGAGGTCCAGCATTCGTCGCCCTCCGCCAAGTGCCTGGTGGAGAATCAGGGTACGCGTTCGGCGCTGGCCGTCTTGACCGTTTCCGACGCGCCGGAGTCGCACACCGGCGACGGTGCTGTTGCCGATTGGACATGGGTAAAGGCCACAACCGTGCCGTCGCCAATTGTGTGGCAGCACATGCCCTGCACCAGATCTGGGATGAGGTGTTAACGGCCAGGGCGCGCGGAAGCCCTTTTTTCCTTGGCCTCGCGCCTGCTGCATTAACCAACGCGAATCTTAACGCCTCAACATATGGGGGCGCATGGCGCGTCAACCACAAAGAGTAGCATAAAACTGCAAAAATTCCGTTGACCGAGTCGGTCTCGTGACGGCAGTTTGTACGGGCCCGGCAGCGAACCACCACATGTGGTGCCTGATGCCAAATCTGGGCGCATCCAAACAACGGCTCGGCGCAAGGCCGAAGCCCGGTGGCGGACAGCGGTCCGCGGCCGACAATAGAAGTACGTCGACCAAGGGGCAGACGCATGAAGATCGAACGCTTTTTCACCCGCGAGGACACCGGTGCCTACGGGGGTATCGAGTTCCGCAAGACTTCGTCCGAAATCCGCAACCCCGACGGTTCCGTCGTGTTTGCCCTGAACGACATCCAGGTGCCGGCGAACTTCAGCCAGGTCGCCTCGGACGTGCTGGCGCAGAAGTACTTCCGCAAGGCCGGCGTGCCTGCCGCCACCAAGAAGGTCGCAGAAAAGGGTGTCCCCGCCTTCCTGCAGCGCAGTGTGCCTGACGAGGCTGCGCTGAAGAAGCTGCCCGAGGACGAGCGCTACGGCTCGGAAACCGACGCCCGCCAGGTCTTCGATCGCTTGGCCGGCGCCTGGTCCTACTGGGGCTGGAAGGGCGGCTACTTCTCGACCGAGGCCGATGCCCGGGCCTACTACGACGAGATGCGCTACATGCTGGCGAGCCAGATGGGCGCGCCGAACAGCCCGCAGTGGTTCAACACCGGTCTGCACTGGGCCTACGGCATCGACGGTCCGGGGCAGGGGCATTTCTATGTCGACTACAAGACCGGCAAGCTGACTCGCTCGACCAGCGCCTACGAGCACCCGCAGCCGCATGCCTGCTTCATCCAGTCCGTGCGGGACGACCTGGTGAACGACGGCGGCATCATGGACCTGTGGACCCGCGAGGCGCGGCTGTTCAAGTACGGTTCGGGCACCGGCACGAACTTCAGCTCTCTGCGCGGCGCGAACGAGCCGCTCGGCGGCGGCGGCCGCTCCTCGGGGCTGATGAGCTTCCTGAAAATCGGCGATCGCGCCGCTGGCGCGATCAAATCAGGCGGGACAACCCGTCGGGCAGCGAAGATGGTGATCTGCGACATGGATCACCCGGACATCGAAGAGTTCATCAACTGGAAGGTGATCGAAGAGCAGAAGGTCGCCTCGCTGGTCGCTGGCTCGAAGATGCACGAAGCGCGGCTGAACGATATTTTCGCAGCCGTGCGCAGCTGGGACGGGGCCGAAGCCGATGCCCTCGACCCTAAAAAGAACACCGGCCTGAAGGCCGCGATCAAGACGGCCCGAAAGGCCATGATCCCCGACACCTATGTGAAGCGCATCCTTCAGTACGCCGAGCAGGGGTACACCTCGATCGAGTTCCCGACCTACGACACGGACTGGGATTCGGACGCGTACCTCACGGTGTCGGGGCAGAATTCGAACAACTCTGTCCGCGTGACCGACGCCTTCCTCAAGGCGGTGCGTGAAGACGCCGACTGGGAACTGATCCGCCGTACCGACGGCAAGGTTGCCAAGACGGTCAAGGCGCGCGAGCTGTGGGGCCAGATCGGCCACGCGGCCTGGGCCTGTGCTGATCCCGGCATCCAGTTCCACGACACGATCAACGCCTGGCACACCTGCCCCGAGGACGGGCAGATCCGCGGCTCGAACCCGTGCTCGGAGTACATGTTCCTCGATGACACGGCCTGCAACCTGGCGTCGATGAACCTGCTGACCTTCCTCAAGGATGGCCAGTTCGATGTCGACGGCTATGTGCACGCCACCCGGATCTGGATGTTGACGCTGGAAATCAGCGTGATGATGGCGCAGTTCCCCAGCCCCTCGATCGCGGAGCTGAGCTACAAGTTCCGCACCACGGGTCTTGGCTATGCCAACATCGGCGGCCTGCTGATGAACATGGGCTACGGCTACGACTCGGACGAGGGTCGTGCGCTGTGCGGCGCGCTGACCGCGATCATGACCGGTGTGTGCTATGCGACCTCGGCCGAGATCGCCAAGGAACTGGGGCCGTTCCCCGGCTATGCCAAGAACGCCGAGGCGATGCTGCGTGTCATGCGGAACCATCGCCGCGCGGCCTATGGCGAGGCTTCGGGCTACGAAGGGCTGGCGGTGCTGCCGGTTGCGCTGGATCATGACAACTGCCCCGATGGGCGGCTGCTGAACCTGGCCCACGCTGTCTGGGACGAGGCGCTGACCCTGGGCGAGGCCCACGGCTACCGGAACGCGCAGTCCACTGTGATCGCCCCGACCGGCACCATCGGCCTGGTGATGGACTGCGACACCACCGGGATCGAGCCTGACTTTGCGCTGGTGAAGTTCAAGAAGCTGGCCGGCGGCGGCTACTTCAAGATCATCAACCAGTCGGTGCCGGGTGCGCTGGCCAAACTGGGCTACACCCCGGCGCAGATCGAGGAAATCGTCGCCTATGCCGTGGGCCATGGCACGCTGGGCAACGCACCTGACATCAACCCGACCTCGCTGGTCGGCCACGGCTTCGGCAAGACCGAGCTCGACAAGATCGAAGCGGCGCTGCCGACTGCGTTCGACATCCGCTTCGTGTTCAACCAGTGGACGCTGGGCGCGGACTTCTGCACGCAGGTTCTCGGCATCCCGTCAGAGAAGCTGAACGACCCGGGCTTCGACCTGCTCAAGCACCTCGGCTACTCGAAGGCGCAGATCGACGCGGCGAACAACCATGTCTGCGGAACGATGACGCTGGAAGGCGCGCCGCACCTTAAGGACGAGCACCTCGGCGTGTTCGACTGCGCCAACCCCTGCGGCAAGACCGGCAAGCGCTTCCTTAGTGTGGAAAGCCACATCCGCATGATGGCCGCGGCGCAGAGCTTCATCTCGGGCGCGATCTCGAAGACGATCAACATGCCCAACGACGCCACTGTCGAGGACTGCATGGCCGCCTACGAGCTCAGCTGGTCGCTGGGGACCAAGGCCAACGCGCTCTACCGCGACGGCTCCAAGCTCAGCCAGCCGCTGTCAGCCGCGCTGATCGAGGACGACGAGGATGAGGATGAGGCCGAGGAACTTCTGGCGCAGGGCCCTGCCGGGACCCGCGCCCAGGAAGTGGCAGAGCGTGTCATCGAGAAGGTGATCGTGAAGGAGCTGATCCGCTCCAACCGCGAGAAGCTGCCCGAGCGCCGGAAGGGATATACCCAGAAGGCGATCATCGGCGGGCACAAGGTCTACCTGCGCACCGGCGAGTACGAGGATGGCAGCCTTGGCGAGATCTTCATCGACATGCACAAGGAAGGCGCTGCCTTCCGGGCGATGATGAACAACTTCGCCATCGCGGTGTCGGTCGGCCTGCAGTACGGCGTGCCGCTGGAAGAGTTCGTCGAGGCCTTCACCTTCACCCGGTTCGAGCCGGCGGGGATGGTCCAGGGCAACGACTCGATCAAGAACGCAACGTCGATCCTCGACTACATCTTCCGCGAACTGGCGATCAGCTACCTCGACCGCACCGATCTGGCGCATGTGGCCCCGGCGGGCACTGGCTGGGACGAACTGGGTCGCGGCGAGGAAGAGGGCAAGTCCAACGTCTCGAAGGTCGAGCCGGAGGTCGCCCAGGCCTCGATCGAGATGATCCGTCAGGTCAGCTCGACCGGGTATCTGCGCAAGCGTCTTCCGCAGGAGCTGATGGTGCTGCAGGGCGGCGCCTCGGCTACCGCCATGGCGCATGGGATTGCGGGCAGCGTCCAGGGGGCTCAGTCGGTGACCACTGTCGAGGCGGTCTCGGCGACGGTCCTCGACGAGCGGACCAAGGCCAAGATGCAGGGCTATGAGGGCGATCCGTGCGACGAGTGCGGCAACTTCACCCTGGTACGCAATGGCACATGCATGAAGTGCAACACCTGCGGCGGAACCAGCGGGTGTAGCTGACAAGGAATTGTCCGGGCGCGGGACGCCCGCCCGGACAAAGCGTTCAGGCCGCAGGCAAGGTACCGAGCAGCAAACCGAACGAGCCTGAAATGCGAAACTTGGGGGGTGGGTCGCCACCCCCCTTTTTCTTGCCATGGGCGCGTCTGGATCCGCCCCTCGGATTGACGCCGGGAGCCCGTGCGCGTACCGCGGGACAGGGCGTGGTGGCGCTGCGTCCGATCAGACATTGTTCACTTTCGTCCTGTACGCCCGGACTGGACCCGCCGCCGATTTTGGGCGGTGAAGGGGAGGCATTTAAGATGAGCGAAACGGTGATTGACGCGCCGCGGGTCGGTGCGGACGGCAGACGCAACGGTATGGTGGCGATGTGCGCCGCCATGGCGATGCTGCCGGTCGGCGACGCATTGTCCAAGCTGCTGGCCGAGGTCGCGGACCCGTTCGATGTCACCCTGTGGCGGACGGTGGCGCAGGCGGTGTTCTTCTTGCCTCTCGTCCTGATACTGCGCAACCGGCTGACGGGGCGTATGTTTTCGGCCCCGGCCTTCCTGTCAGGCGGGTTGATTGTCACCGTCCTGTTCAGCCTGATCACGGCGTTCCAGACCATGCCGATCGCGACAGCCATCGCGATCTTCTTCATCGAGCCGCTTTTGCTGACGGCACTCGCCGGGCCGCTGCTGGGCGAGAAGGTCGGCCCGCGCCGCTTTGCCGCCGTTGGCGTGGGGCTGATCGGCGCGCTGATCGTGATACGGCCGAATTTCGCGGTGTTTGGCCCGGTGGTGTTGATGCCTGTCCTCGCCGCCTTCGCCTACGCGCTGAACATGGTTGTGTTGCGCAAGTCCACGCGCCGTACCCCGGCGCTGACGTTCCAGCTGGGCGCAAGTTTCTCGGCGGCTGTCATCCTGATGGCGGCGCACGGGGTGTCGGTCGCTGCGGGGCGCGAGGCGACCTCGCTAGCCGCCGCGCCGACATGGGCGCTGACCGCGGTGATTGCCGCCGGAGCGCTATCGGCGGTGACCTTCCTTCTGATCACCTTCGCGTTTAGCCGGGCCGAGGCAAGCCTTCTGGCGCCGTTCCAGTATCTCGAGATTGTCGGCGCGACGATCGTCGGGTTTCTCGTCTTCGGGGATTTTCCCGACGCGCTGACCTGGCTCGGGACCGCCATCATCCTCGGCTCGGGGATCTACGTCTTCCACCGCGAGCGGCAGATCGAGATATCGGGCCGCCGCGCGGCGGCCCGCATCGACAGATAAGGGGTCAGGTGCCGCGCGCGATCGCGGCGACGCCCGTGCGGCTGACCTCGACCAGGCCAAGCGGTGCCATCAGCGCGACGAACGCGTCGATCTTCTCCGGTGCGCCGGTGATCTCGAAGACGAAACTCTCCAGCGTCGAGTCGACGACATTGGCGCGGAACACTTCACCGGTTCGCATGGCCTCGACACGCTTCTCTCCAGTGCCGTTGACCTTGACCAGCGCCAGTTCGCGCTCGACCGAGGGGCCTTCGACGGTCAGATCGTTGACCGAGTAGACCGGGACCATGCGCTCCAGCTGGTGCTTGATCTGCTCGATCACCGCTGGGGTCCCGGTGGTGACGATGGTGATCCGCGAGCGGTGGCCCTGGTGATCGACCTCGGCCACGGTAAGGCTGTCGATGTTGTAGCCCCGGCCCGAGAACAGTCCGATGACCCGGGCCAGAACGCCCGCCTCGTTGTCGACGAGGATGGTCAGCGTGTGGGTCTCCTGCAGGTCTCCCAGCGGGTTGCGCAGATCGTAGGCGCTCTTGCGGCTGGAGCCTTTCTTGATGGCGAGTGCGTTCATGGCTTTCCTCGGAGTTATGCGGCGCCGGCGTGGGCCGGCGAGATCAGGCTGAGGCCCGGAGGCGGCGGGGCCGCGCCCTCGGGCAGGACATGGGTGTAGAATGGGGCAAAGCGGGCCCGGATGCGCGCGCTGTCTGTGTCGGACATCTCGGTCAGGTGACGGTCGCGCCGGCCCGCGTTGAACTGGATGAAGCGGGTCGAGAGAACCTCGTCGGCGATGGCCTGCGGGTCGCCGTCGATCCCCAGATGCTCGAGGATCTCGGCGGCCGCTGTCGGCGTATCGAAGGCCAACCGGTCATAGCGCAGCACGTGGACACCGGGCAGGGCGAGCCATTGCGCCAGTGTCTCCATCTGGTTCTCTATCCCCCGGATCGCGTCATTCAGGTCGTGGATCTCGGAGAACGCCGGCTTGCCATTGGCCCGAGAGCGCTGCCCGTGATCCACCATCGAAAGCGCCACGTCGCGCGGATCGCGCACCACCACATGAACCAGCGCGCCCTCCCGGACCATCCGGCAGATCGCCGGATCGGGGCGGGTATGGGTCTTGAACGCCAGCGGATGCCCGTGCGCCGAGACCGCCGCCTGCATCCGCGCGGCGGCGTCCTCGTCGATATGTTCGATTGCGTTGATCTTCCGGCTCACGGTGACGCCTTCAAGGCGCAGCGCGGGCTGTGGATGGCCCGCGCGTTCCAGCGCCACCAGCGCAAGCTGGTAGGCAAGCGTGGACCCGCTTTTCGTCAGGCCGTAGCTGAAGACGATCTGCGGGCCCATGCGACGACCTCAGACGAGAACCGCGCCGCCGGCGTCGATCGCGCCCTTGGTCGAGGCGGATCCCAGCAGCATCTCGTTGTGGGCCTTGCCCGACGGGATCATTGGGAAGCAATTCTCGTGCTTCTCGACGACACAGTCGAAGATCACCGGGCCATCGTAGTCCAGCATCTCCTGGATCGCGTCGTCCAGATCGGCGGGGTTGTCACAGAGGATCCCCTTGGCGCCAAAGGCCTCGGCCAGCTTGACGAAGTCGGGCAGGGACTCTGACCAGCTGTGGCTATAGCGCTCGCCGTGCAGCAGCTCCTGCCACTGGCGGACCATGCCCAGACGCTCGTTGTTGAGGATGAACTGCTTGACCGGCAGGCGGTACTGCACAGCGGTGCCCATCTCCTGCATGTTCATCAGCCACGAGGCCTCGCCAGCAACGTTGATCACCAGGCTCTCGGGATGGGCGATCTGCACGCCGACCGAGGCGGGCATGCCGTAGCCCATGGTTCCCAGGCCGCCCGAGGTCATCCAGCGGTGCGGGTCCTCGAAGCCCAGGAACTGCGCCGCCCACATCTGGTGCTGGCCGACCTCGGTCGTGATGTAGCGATCACGGCCCTTGGTCAGCGCCTCGAGCCGCTGCAGCGCGTACTGCGGCTTGATCGTGGTTTCCGAGTTCTCGTAGGACAGCGACTTCACCGCACGCCAGTCCTCGATCTTCGCCCACCACTTGGCGACAGCCTCGGACTTGGTCTTGCGGCCGCGCGACTTCCAGATCTTCAGCATGTCCTCGAGCACATGGCCGATGTCGCCGACGATCGGAATATCCACGTGGATGTTCTTGTTGATCGATGACGGATCGATGTCGATGTGGACTTTTACCGAATGCGGACTGAACGCATCGGTGCGCCCGGTAATCCGGTCGTCGAACCGCGCGCCGATGCAGAGCATGTAGTCGCAGTCGTGCATCGTCCAGTTGGCCTCGTAGGTGCCGTGCATGCCCAGCATCCCGAGCCAGTTCGCGCCAGAGGCCGGGTAGCAGCCCAGCCCCATCAGCGTCGAGGTGATCGGGAAATTGGTGGCCGAGACCAGCTCGCGCAGCAACTGGCTGGCGCCGGGGCCGGAGTTCACGACGCCGCCGCCCGAATAGATCACCGGCCGCTCGGCGTTCTCCAGCGCCTCGACGGCGGCGGTGATCGCGTCGATGTCGCCCTTGACCTGCGGCTGGTAGTGCCCGGTCGAGGCCTTGGCCGGCGCGACATACTTGCCGGTCGCGAACTGGACGTCCTTCGGGATGTCGACCAGCACCGGGCCGGGGCGGCCGTTGGTGGCGACGTGGAAGGCCTGGTGGATGGTCTCGGCCAGCTTGTCCGTGTCCTTCACCAGCCAGTTGTGCTTGGTGCAGGGGCGGGTGATGCCGACGGTGTCCGCCTCCTGGAAGGCATCGTTGCCGATCATGAAGGTCGGCACCTGGCCCGACAGGACGATCATCGGGATCGAGTCCATCAGCGCATCCGTCATGCCTGTGACGGCATTGGTCGCCCCCGGTCCCGAGGTCACCAGAACGACACCCGGCTTGCCCGTTGCCCGCGCATAGCCTTCCGCCGCGTGGGTCGCGCCCTGTTCGTGGCGGACGAGGATGTGACGGATCTCGTTCTGCTGGAAGATCTCGTCATAGATCGGAAGTACGGCGCCGCCGGGATAGCCGAATACGGTATCGACCCCCTGATCCTTCAGAGCCTGAACAACCATCTGTGCGCCGGTCATCTTCCCAGCCATATGCCTTCTCCTGTCTGCGCGGGCCCAGCTTGCCCCGCGTCGCCCCTCCGGGCACAAAAAAGGCCCCGTCAGGGGCCTGTGCGCGAGCGTTCCGGTCCGGGGTCTATCCCCGCCAGTGCCCGCGCGTTCCGATAAGTACGACGATCCGTGTCATGGGGATTGTTTTTAGGGGGCGTGTTTTCCGGGGTCAACAGGCAAGGTGCGCTTTTTGAAAATTTCGTTCGGAGGCGGTTTGACGCAGTTAATGGCAAGCCAGTTGAGTGATGGAGGGTATTTCTGATCCTCGTAGTGGATCTGTCTAGAGGGCGCAGGCGTGCCGCCAATCCGTTTTCGCGATCGGTTTGCATCGGGTTTCCCACGCGGATTTCTCAACTCCGACGCGCAACCGCTGGCAACAGCGCTGTTTTTTGCCCGCAACGGGTTGATTAAAAAAATGTCAGCAAGGCAAAACGCTGTTCCGTAACGTCGGCTGCGGCGATAGAAAGTATCGGGAGAGAGCGCGGATGTGCGCAAGAGGGCCCATGGATCGCCGGAAGTTTCTGAAGACCGCCACGCTGGGAGGGGCCGCCTCCGGCGCGCTCGCCGCGCCGGCCGTCGCACAGAACCGGCGCACGATGACGATGGTCACGACGTGGGGCCGCGGCACCGCCGGGGTGCATGACGCCGCTCAGCACGTGGCCGACTCCATCACCCAGATGAGCGACGGCGCATTGACCGTAGACCTGAAGGCCGCGGGCGAGTTGGTGCAGGCTTTCGACGTGTTCGATACCGTCACATCCGGCCAGGTCGACATGTACCACGGCCCCGACTACTGGTTCATTGGCCATCATCCGGCCTATTCCTTCTTCACGACGGTACCCTTCGGGATGACCGCGACCGAGATGGCCTGCTGGTATTACCAGGACGGCGGTCACCAGCTTCACGACCGGCTTGGCGAGATCTTTAATCTCAAGTCCTTCCTTGCAGGCAACACCGGTGCGCAGGCCGGCGGGTGGTATCGCCGCCTGATCACCAAGCCCGAGGATTTCCATGGGCTCAAGATCCGCATGCCTGGCATTGGCGGCGAGGTGATGACCAAGCTCGGGGCCGAGGTCGTGACGCTTCCAGGCGCCGAGGTGTACGGCGCACTACAGACCGGAGCGATCGACGCGACCGAGTGGGTCGGCCCCTGGGCCGATGAGCGCGCGGGCTTCTCGGAGGTGGTGTCTTACTACTACCCGGCCGGGTTCCACGAGCCGGGTGGCGGGCTGACACTCGCGATGAATCGGGACGTGTTCGACAGCCTGATCCCGGCGCATCAGCGCATCATACAGGTGGCCGCGTCCGAGACGCACCAGTGGTCCCAGACCCAGTTCCTCTCGCACAATGGTCGTGCGTTGGAGCGGATGCGGCATACGGAAATCACCATGGCCGAGTTTCCGGCGGACGTCTGGGACGCCTTCGGGGAAGCCGCAGCGCAGCTGCATCTGCAGTATATGGGCGACTCGGTCTACGCCGAGATCTACGACAGCTACATGCGCTCGATGCGTGCCAGTTCCCATTGGCTGGCGGCGTCCGAGATGCCGTTCCGGACGCAGCGCGACCGGCTGACGGGGTAGGGCGGCCAGCCCGTTTCCATCTATGCCTTGTCTTCGTCCGGAAGATAGATTGCCGCGACCTGTTCCGCGATCGGATCGGTTTCCAGCGGATGCGTGTTCATCCGCGCCTCGGTCGCTTCGTCCAGCGTGCGCCAGCTTCCGCCGCGATAGATCTCGAGCGGTTTGAACCGGGCCTTGTAGTCCATCTTGCGCGAGCCGGGCACCCAGTAGCCAAGGTAGACGTAGGGCAGCCTGGCGGCGCGGGCGATCTCGACATGATCGAGGATCACGTAGGTTCCAAGCGAGCGGTCGGCCAGGTCCGGGTCGAAGAACGAGTAGACCATCGACAGCCCGTCCGACAGCAGGTCGGTCAGGCAGACCGCGATTAGGCGGCGGCCGAAGCTGTCTTCCTCGTAATACTCGACGATGCGCGAGCGGACGGGGGTTTCCTCGACCATCGCGGCATATTCGTAGACGTCCATATCGGCCATGCCGCCGTCGGAATGCCGGTCGCCGAGATATTTGCGGAACAGGGCGAACTGGTCCTCGCTCGCCCAGGGCGTCGTCGCCTCGCGGGTGACATTGACGTTCCGGCGCACGATCCGCCGCATCGTCCGGCTGGGTTTGAAATCCGCGACGACGATCCGTGCCGACAGGCAGGCCGCGCAATCCGCGCAGGACGGCCGGTAGAGCACGTTCTGTGAGCGCCGGAATCCCTGACGCGACAGGACGTCGTTCAGCTTGTCCGCGTTGGGGCCCTGGAGCGCAGTGAACAACTTCCGCTCCACCCGGCCCGCCAGATAGGGGCAGGGCTGGGGGGCCGTCACATAGAATTGTGGCGACTGTGGAAGACTGTGCCGCATGAGCTGAATTCCCCGAGTACGTCCGGAAACGCTACCAGCAGCACGCGAGGTCAGGCAATCAGAAATCGCGGCCGGAGCCGCGATCACTCAGTTCAGCGGCCTGTTGATCGCGGTCGTGCCCAGTAGCAGATCGGGCAGGCCCTGGTTGTAACGGGTCACCCAGATCGACACCGAGGTCGCGATCCAGCCAATCAGCGTCGCCATCAGGAACATGAAGATGCCGGTGTGAAATGCCGCGACCATCGGCGTCAGCTTGTGCCCGTCGGCACTGCGCAGCTCGATCCCCATCAGCATCATGCCCGGCGTCGCCGAGGCACCCGAGATCGTCAGCCAGCGGTAGAGGAAGGTCACCAGGAACAGCATGCCGGGGAAGAAGGCGAAACCGATGCCCAGCGTCAGGATCCCGATTGCCAGCGTGCCGACCGCCGTTGCCACGAGGATCGCGGTGAAGTCGATCATCCAGGCGACCAGCCGCTTCGAGGGGACGCCCTCGTAGAACTGCTGGTCGAATTCCGGGTGGGGAAGGTCGTTCAGCGGGTGCATGCGCGCGTAGTGATCCATCTATCGGGCTTTCCGAAAACCATGAAAAACGTGGGAGGGCGGCGCCCCTCGGTCAAGAGGGGCGCGCCGGGCAAGGGCCTCAGGCAGGTTGCGCTGCGCCGGTGTCGGGCGTCTCGTCGTCCGCGCCATTGCTGTTGTCACCCTGCGGCTCGTTCCGCTTGCGGCGGGCGCGGTCGTCCATGAACTGGTCAAACTCGGCCTGGTCTTTCGCCTTGCGCAGCCGCTCGAGGAAGTCGGTGAAGGCGGCTTGCTCGTCCTCCAGCCGCTTCAGCGTCTGGTCGCGGTAGGAATCGAAGGCCGAATTGCCGGAAGACCGGAACCGGGTGCCGGTGTGGGACCATTTGCGGGCGGAACAGGACATGCGGTTACTCCAGATCATGTAGATGAGAAGGGCGAGGCCAAGCGGCCAGAACAGGATGAATGCGACGACCATCGTCGCGATCCATGCGCCCTTGCCGCGGGCGTCCAGCCAGTGTTCGGCTTCGCGGAAGAAGCGTGAGACGGCGTGCATCGTGGTTCTCTCCTGAATGTAAATGTGCGTTACATTTACATAGATCGGATAACCAACCCGTGGGTTCAAGGGGTGTGCGGAAAAAAACTGTGACGCGGGGGAAGGCGTGCGAAACTCGGGCGGAAGTCGATCAACCGTCGCGAAGGGGGCAAGCGATGCAGGTGATCCCGAATCCCGTACGCGAACGCTGGGTGCACATACGGCCACTATTCCACCGGCTCTACACCTACCGGGCGCAGGTCTCGATCTCGCTGGTGGTCAGCCTTGCGCTGATCGCAACCGGGCAATTGCGCGAGACGGTGATCGTCAACGCCGAATTCCTGGCGCTGCGCCTGTCGTCCTGGTTCGATGGCTCGGAGCCGGGGGCGTTCACGGTCGGCGGGCTGAACCTCGGCGAGGTGTTCTTTCCCCGGCTGACATTCCAGGACCTGGCGCGGACGACATGGCCTGCACTTGCCATCGCGCTGTTGCCGGTCTGGCTTACGGTGCTGGCCCGCGCGAGATATGCCTATGCCCGCACCCCGGTCGAGGCCCCGGGGCGGATGATCACCGGGATCTGCTACCTGCCGCTGTTGGCTTTCATCTTGACCGTGGCGAGTTTCGCCCGCGATCCGGCGACGCCGCAGGACTATGTGTTTGTCTACTGGCTGCTGGCGGCGCTCGGCGTGGTCTGCGGCATCCTCGCGGTTTGGCTCGACCGGCTGGCACGGGGCGGTGACGGGCGGCGCGCCTCGAAGATCTACGGCGTGCTGATCGCCGCCGTCGGACTGGTCGCAGTGTTCGCGCCAAGCTGGCTGGGGCAGCTTCTGGGGCCGTTGCCGGTGCTGGTGTTATTCGCCGCCGCGCTGGCCGCCATCGCGAACACCATCGGCTGGATCGAGGACGAGACCGGTATCCCCGTCACCATCCTTGCGTTGGTTTGGGTCGGGCTGGTGTCATTCTACGACTGGAACGACAACCACGAGATCCAGTTGATTGAGGCCCCCGTGCCGGATCACGCCGGTGCGCCGCAGAAGCAGTTCGCGGCATCGCCCGGCGGCGCGGCTCAGGTCGAGAGCCTGTTCCGCGCCTGGCTCGAGTGCCGCCCGGGATATGCCGGGCCGGAGGCAACGGGCGAGCCCTACACGGTCTACCTGGCGGCGGCGCAGGGCGGTGGGCTCTATGCGGCCTACCAGTCCGCGGTACTGCTGGCGGACCTTCAGGACCAGAACCCTCAGTTCGCCTCGAAAGTGTTTGCGCTGAGTGGCGTGTCAGGCGGAGCCGTCGGTGCCAGCGTCTTTGCAAGCCTCGTGAGCGAGCAGGGCGCGCCCGTGCCTGCCTCGGATGGACGCTGCGGCCGCCCGACCAGCGCGCCAGAGCTGTCACCGGGCCGCAACGTTCGGATGGTACGCGCGGTCCTGCGGCAGGATTTCCTGTCACCTATGGGCGCAGCCCTGCTGTTCCCGGATCTGCTGGCGCGGTTCTCGCCGGTCCCCGTGCCGTCTGCCGACCGGGCCCGTGCCGCTGAACGCGCTTTTGCCCGATCGTTCGACGCCGCCCTCGAAATGGAGGGCCTTTCCCCGAACGGCGGCCTGCGGAACTCGGTTCTATCGCATTGGGCACCGGAAGGCGATGCCCCGATGTTGCTGCTGAATACGACGGACGTCTCGACCGGCACGCGGATGATCGCCTCCAGCCCGCTGACCGCGTTTCCGTCCGGGCGGGCCATCACCTTCGCGCAGATGATGGGCTGCCGGGCAGGGCAGGCCGACTGCAAGGCGCCCTCGGTCGCGACGGCGATGCTTCTGAGCGCGCGTTTCCCGGTGATCTCGCCGGCCGGAGCGGTGAAACTGCCGCCCTGCACGGGGCAGCGCACGCATCGCGAATACTGCGACGCGACGCCGGATGGCCCGCGTCCCAAGGCCCGTTTCGTCGATGGCGGCTACTATGAGAATTCCGGGCTCGACACCGTGGCGGACCTGCTCGACGTGCTGATGCCGCTCGAGCAGGAACTGGGTGTCGAGTTCGTGGTTCTGCACTTCGACCTGGCATTGCCGGGCGAGCCCGTCCGTTCTTACGGATTAGGTGAACTGCTGTCGCCCCTACGCACCTTCAACAACGCCCGCTCGGCGCGGATCCTGCCTGCCCGCGACCGGGTCCGCGATCATGTCGGCACCAACCTGATTCCATTCAGCCTCGATATCCGAGAGCGCGGGTACACGCTCGGCTGGCTGCTGGCGACCGAGACCTTCTGCCGGATGGAGTATGACCTAGCGGTGGACCTGCCCTGTGAGGTCGAGATCACCGCGCGCGAGGGAGAGCAGGCGTTCGTGCGCAACGAGAACAGCGTGAACCGCAGCGTCATCATTGCCGACAACGACCCGTTGCGGAGCCTCGAAGGGCTGCTGGAAGTACGCGGCGATCCGGCGAAACTGCCCTCGCTGATGCAGCAGATGGACATCCGCTCGAAAGGGTTCTGAGCTCAGTCGTCCGGATCCACCAGCCCAAGGCCGCGCAGGTAGATGCCGACGCCCGACTCCAGCAGATCCTCGGCGGCAAAGGGCGTCTTGGTGCCGGGCTGAGAACGGGCGAACAGTTCGACCACGCCGTGGGACATGGCCCAGATGTGGTGGCTGATCATCGTCGCGGGCGGGCGTTTCTCGCGCGGCATCCGGGCGATCAGCGCCTCGGCGGCGCGGGTCATCACCGTGAAGGCACGGTCGGCGGCCAGTTTCAGATCGGTGTTCGCCGCGATGCTGACGCCGCTTTCGAACATGGTGATGTAATAGCCCGGGAATTTGCGGGCGAAGGCAAGATAGGCCCGCCCCGTCGCCTCGAAAGCCGCCAGCGGAGAGCCTGTCGCGCTGTCGTAGGCGTGCTCCATAAGGTCGGCGAACATCTCGAAGCCTTCGCGGGCAGCTTCCTCGATGATCTCTTCGCGGTTCTTGAAGTGCCGATAAGGCGCGCCGGGGCTGACGCCCGCGCGCCGCGCGGCCTCGGCCACGGTAAAGCCGTAGGGGCCTTTCTCGACCACCAGTTCCAGCACCGCGTCGACCAGTGCGCGGCGCAGGTTGCCATGATGATATCCCCGGCGGGCGGTGGTTTCTTCGCTGCTCATGTCGGGGCAGATGCCCTGTCACGCGCCGTTCCGCAAGGGGAGGGGCCGCTCACACCAGACCCATGTCCGAGGGTGTGCCGCAGATCTTCCGGTCGGGCGCGTCGATCTTCAGCCCGGGCACGTCCAGCCGCGTCAGCACCTCCCGGATCGCCGCCAGTCGCGCGCGTTTCTTGTCGTCCGAGCGGATGACCGTCCAGGGAGCGGCGGTGCTGTCGCTGGCCACGAAAGTCTGGCTGATCGCGTCAGTATACTCGTCCCAGCGCTTCAGGCCCTCGACGTCGATGCTGGACAGTTTCCAGTGCTTGAGCGGATCCTTCTCGCGTTTCAGGAAGCGCTTGAGCTGCTCGGCCCGCCCCACGTTCAGCCAAAGCTTGATCAGGTAGATCCCGTCACCCTCGAGCATGGTCTCGAAGGCATTGACCTGCGCGAAGAACCGGGCGCGCTCCTCGTCGGTGCAAAAGCCGAAGACCTTTTCCACCACCCCGCGGTTATACCAGGAGCGGTCGAAGAAGGCGATCTGACCGGCGGACGGCAGGTGCGCGATATAGCGCTGGAAATACCACTGGCCGCGCTCGACGTCCGACGGCTTCGGCAGCGCGACCACGCGAGCGACGCGCGGGTTGAGGTTCTCCCGGAAGCGCTTGATCGTACCGCCCTTGCCGGCTGCGTCGCGGCCCTCGAAGACGACGACGACACGCGCGCCGCTCTCCTGCACCCAGGTCTGCATGCGCATCAAGGCGATCTGCAGGTCCTTCATCTGGTCCTCGTAGTCGTCGGTGTCCATCTCCTCATCGTAGGGATAACCGTCATCGAGGATCTCGTCCTTCTCGGCGTTTTCTATCGCCTTTCTGACCTCCTTCGGCGCCTCTTTCTCGAAAAAATGTGTAATCGCGGCGTCAAATGGCTTCTCGAAATCGTCGCTCATGTCGGCTCCCTGGAGGCACTCGGATGCTCAGGATAGGGCGGGGCGTGCCCGGCGGCAACTCAGAGCCGGGCATTCAACCGGTTCATCGCGGCGGCGACCTCGGCGGTTGCGACATGGTGTGGCATGTGACCGATGCCCGGCAGTCGGGAGTAGCGTGCGCCGGGAAGCTGCCGGGCCAGCAGGTCCGTATGGATCGTGGGGCCGACCACCTCGTCCGCCGCGCCGTGCACCAGCTCGACCGGTATGCGCAGGCCGGGATAGCGAGGGACCATCTGTCGGATGTAGCCCTTCAGCTGCGTCAGATCGCGGGCATTCGCACGCAAGGCTTGCGGCCGTAGCACGAGCCGGGCGTTGATCCGCTCGGCATATCCCGGGGGCGCGGACTGGGGCGCGAAGATCCGGGCGACCGCGTTCTCCACCGTGCCATCGCCGATCACACCGGGGGCGATCCCGGCGAAGATCGGTCCCGTCACCGGGTTGGCGGCGATGTCGTAGAGCACGCCGACGCCGCCTTCCCATACCTGACTGGGGGCCGAGATCAGCTGCATGCCGGTCACCGTCTCGGGCGCATCGAGTGCCCAGGCCAGCGCGACCGAGCCGCCGTAGCTGTGCCCGACGAGGTGCGCCTGCCCGAAGCCCAAGCGCTCGGCGGCTGTCCGCATCAGCCGTGCCTGGACGAATGGGCTGGAGCCTTCGCTTGGTGCGCGTTCCGAAAATCCCTGGCCGGGCCGGTCGAATAACAGGAGCGTATTGCGCTGCGCCAGCACCTCGGCAGGGCCAACTGTCCAATCGCGCATGTTGCCGCTGGCGCCGTGGATCAGGATCGCCTTCGGCCCCTTGCCCATGGTGCGGTAGTGCAGGGTGGTGCCGCCCACGTCGATGAATTGGCCCTGAGGCGAGGATGCGGGCGCCTCGCCTCCGGTCGAGCTGCATCCGGCCACGGCTCCTCCGGCAAGCAGCGTCGAGATCAAGAGTTTCCTGCGGGTCATGCGCATCACGGCCTCCGTTACGGAGGTCAAGATAGGCGGCGCGCCGCTCTTGGCCAGAGTCGCAGCGTCAATCCGGCTGCGGGTCTCCCGCCGGGCGGCGCCACGGCTTCGGCAGCAGTTTCCAAGCGCCGACGAAGGGACGGAAGTAGAGCGTCTTCACGCTCCGCCAGGTGCCGTCCTCCTCGGTTCCGAGGCCGAAGGTGATCTCCTCCTTCTCGCGCGGGGCGTAGAGCGTGCCGGCACCCCAGTCCCAGAAGGCGAAGATGAAGCCCATGTTCTTGTCCCAGTGCTTGCGCGCGCGGGAGTGGTGGATCTGGTGCTGTGCCGGGCAGACCAGGATGTGCTGGAGCCAGGTCGGGTAGCGCACCCAGACATGACTGTGACGCAGATTGAAGGCAGCCAGGAAGAACAGTGCCGTGACAATGTTGAGGTCGAGCAGCGAGAGGACCCGCATCCCGTCGCCCATGATGTAGTCGATGGTCGCGACCGTGGCGCCGAGGACAATCGCGGCGAGGGTGGCGTCGAAGATCTCCTCGACCGGATGCATGCGTGCGGCGGTGATCGGGGTCATGACCTCGGCTGAATGGTGGACCTTGTGGAACTCCCAGAGGATCGGGATCTTGTGGAAGAGGTAGTGCCCGAGCCAGAGCGCCGCGTCCGTCGCCATGACGATCAGCAGCGTCACGACGACCGTCCCCAGAACCGAAGGCTCTACCCCGGTCGGGCTGGGTCCGAAGTTCCGCTCCAGCACCGGCATCAGCATGTCATAGGTGATGTGCGAGCCGAGGATCGCCGAGCCGTAGAATGCGCCGTGCATGAACTTGTTCACGACGTAATAGGCGTAGTCCGCCTGCGCCGAAGGGTGCAGCAGGATGTCCTTCGGCAGCAGCCAGCGGGTCAGACCGGCGATGCGCGCGCTTCCGGCACGGATCTGCGCCTGGATGTAGACTGCGCAGGCCACCAGCAGCGCGGTGCCTAGATAGATGTAGCTGAGCCTGTTTCTGAGGTCCGTGAACGGCTCGTAAACCGCCCGGACCCCCGTCCAGAGCCAGTCGTCCATCGCGCTTCGCCTCGTTGCTGCCTCGTTAACCCTCGCGGTCAACTTCGCGCCGTTTTACGGCGAAACTATGTTTTGGCAAGCGGACAGGCGGAGCAAGCCCCCTCAGAGGGGCTTGCCGATGTCGTCCAGCTCGTAGGGCGTTGTCTGGTAGATGTGGTTCACCCAGTTCCCGTAGAGCAGGTGCCCGTGCGAGCGCCAGCGGTTCTCTGGCGTCCGCGTCGGGTCGTCGCCGGGGTAGTAGTTGACGGGCGGCGCGATCGCGTCGCCGTTCTCAACGTCCCGGTCGTACTCCTGCTTGAGGGTATCGCTGTCGTACTCGAGGTGGTTGAACATGTAGAGCGCCCGGTGTTTCGGGTCGTCCACAAGGCACGCGCCCACCTGGTCCGAGGACATCAGGATCTCGAGGTCCGGGTTCGACTTGATCTCGGACATTCGCATCTCGGTCCAGCGGCTGACGGGCACAACGAAATCGTCCGAGAAACCACGCAGATAGGGCGATGCGGGCGACAGGTTCCGGTGCCGGAAGCAGCCGAACGCCTTTTGCGGGAGGATGTCCTTGTGCACCCCGTGGAAGTGGTTGAGCATCGCCATGCCACCCCAGCAGACGCCCATCGTGTGATGCACGTTGGTCTGGGTCCAGTCGAAGATCTCGCGCAGCTCGTCGTAATAGGACACGTCACCGAACTCGAGATGCTCGATCGGCGCGCCGGTGATGATCAGCCCGTCGAACTTGCGGTGCTTCATCTCCTGGAACGGGTGGTAGAACGCCTCCATGTGCTCGGCCGAGGTGTTCCGCGTTTCGTGATGAGACATGCGGATAAGGCTCAGGTCGATCTGCAGTGGCGTCGCGCCGATCACCCGGGCGAACTGGGTTTCGGTCACCGCCTTCTTGGGCATCAGGTTCAGCAAGGCGATCTGCATCGGACGAATGTCCTGACGCGCGGCGCGGTCCTCGGTCATTACCATCACGCCCTCACGCTCGAGCACGTCGAAGGCGGGCAGGTCGGATGGGATCTTGATCGGCATTGCTGGTTCGGAGTCCTCTTCAGAAGGGTCCTTAGATTGAGGTTTTCTGCCGCGAGGACAAGGTCCGGGCGACGAGACGCTCGAAATCGTGAGGCGAGGCGAGGGCGGCGACGTCTTCGGCCTCGACGGTGATGCCCCAGTTGCGGGCGATGGCCTCGTAAATCGGCAGGCGGTGATCGACCAGCCGGCGGAAGCCCCAGCGGATGAAGTCGTCCGGGTCCACCTGGGTCTCGGCCACGCCTTTGGCGGTGCGGTATTCGTCCCAGATCCGGCGCAGGAAATCCTCCTGATAGTACATCGGCTTGGGCGCGCGGTCGAACCGCTGCACCAGTGCCTCGACGTGGGCCTCGGTGCCGCGGATCCAGATCGGCAGGATTTCGGCGCTCAGCTGTCTAAGAACCGGGTCCTCGGGGTCGTGCGGGTCCACAACCTCGCAGAGTGAGCCGGAACTGTCGCAGACGAAATGCGGATAACCGTAGATCTGCTCGGCCTTGCCCGCGAAGGTCAGCGCGTCCAGCGTGGCGGAAATCTCCGCCTCGCGGTGCTGGCGCTGACGGCGGACGTATTCCTCGAACGGGATGCCGCCCTTGTCCGGATCGCCCGGCTTGCCGAGATAGGTCGACAGCGGCGAGAGGTTCTGGAAGGTGATATTCGACGCGATGTAGATCGAGTCCGACATCAGCAACTCGCGCAGGAACGGGTTACGCATCGCCTCGCGCTTGAAATTGTCGACGATGTGCTCGCCCATGTAGCGGGTGCCGATACGGAAATCGACCGAGTAGTGGAACCACTCTCCGCCGTCGCGCAGCATGTTCGAGATGAAGGTCTTGCCGAGACCTGACATGCCGAACAGGGCGACGCGCTTGCGCGGGGCCTCCAGCCAGTCCTCTGCGGTGTGGTACATCATGTGCGGCCCGTCGGTCTTGTCGCTGCTGTTTCGGGCCTATTGCCTATCCGGCGCGGCGCCGCCCCGCAAACGCAAAACCGCGGTGACTGCGACGGAATGTCACCAACTGCTTTGCTGGACAATGATCTGGCTCAAGGCGCGGGTCACGTTTTCGTGCCAGCATGCCACCTCCAAAGCGATCGCTGCGAAGGGGAGGGCCGGATAAAATGTCGAAAATCGCAATCACGTTCGGGGCCGCGCTGCTGATGACGGTGCCCGTCGGAGCTTTCGCACAAGACGCTGCCGTCGAGATCGGGCGTCAGGAATATGTCGCCGCCTGTGCCAGCTGTCACGGGATGGATGGTACCGGAACAGGTCCGCTGGCAGAGGTACTCGAGATCGAGACGCCCGATCTGACCATGTTGAGCCAGCGCATGGGATCCGACACCTTTCCGATGTGGAACACGGTCGTGCTGATCGACGGCCGTTCGGGCGTCCGCGCCCACGGCGGCGAGATGCCGGTCTGGGGAGACCGCTTCAGCGTCGAGGCCCGTCGTCCCGACAATCCGTCTGCAGCGATGGAGGGGGCAGTACCACGCGCCGAGGAACTCCTGACACTCGGACGGATCATGGCGATCAGCTACTACCTGGAATCGATCCAGCAGTAGCCGCTCAGAGGTGACCGGTGCCGTTTGGGGGAGAGCGGCCCGGAAACGACGAGCCCCGCCGACCGGGGGGAAGGCGGGGCTCGACCTATTCTGCGCTGGAACTTTGGTCTGTCGACCTCAGAAGCTCCACCCGACCCGGATGCCGGCGCCGAAGACGCTGCCGTCGTCGTACTGGGTGCCGGCGAAGTTCTCGGCATCGCCCAGCATGGTATAGCTCAAGCCGCCGGTGATCTTGGTATTGTCGAATTCGTAGGTGGCCGACAGCCCGAGGGTCACACGGCCGTCGATCGGGCCCAGCGTGGTCAGGACGGTGTCGGTCTGCGGCTCGTAGCTGGCCTGAACGGCACCCGACCAGTTCTCGTTGAAGCGCTGGCCTACGCCGAGCGTGTAGGTCCACCAGTCCTCATCGTAGTCGACCAGCGGCGCACCGACGCCCGTGGTGAAGATCGGCGGAGCGATCGCGAAATCGGACCAGTCCACCCAGCGGATCTGCCCAAAGACCAGCGTGTTCGCCGCGACGCCGGTCTGGAAGTCCAGGTTCACCGACTGCGGGGTGGTGATATCGGTCTTGTCGTCGAAGGACGCGGCGCCCACGGTCTCGGTGGTCGACAGCGTGTGGTCGATCTCGGAGTAGTAGGTCAGCGCGACGCGCAGCGCGATCTCCGGACGCTCGTAGGCGACACCGCCCATGAAGCCGAAGCCGAAATCCCCCTCAGCGTCGACCGAGTAGGCGCCGGGGAAGCCGAGGGCTGGAGCGAACGGGAAGGCCGCATCCGCCTCGATGTACTGACCGACGACACCGGCATAGGCCTTGATGTTCTGGGTGATGTCGTAGCTGAGGATACCGGTAAGCGAATAGCTGTCCAGCGATGCCTCGGTGCCGCCGTAAAGCGAGCCGGCCCGGTCCGGGTAGAGCGTGTCGACGCCCCACGGGTTGCCCAGTATCAGCGCATAGGACACGCGGTCGTTCAGGTCGCCCTTGTAGGCCACGCCGAAGGTCGCGAAGGTTTTCAGCAGATCACCGGTCGAGCCGGTGGCCAGAAGTCCACCCTCGCCGGAAAGGCTGGGATTGGCGATGCTGGCCGACAGTTCGAAATAGCGACCGTCCTCGAACAGGACGCGGGTGCTGGGGGCGCTGCGCTCGATGCCCGCGGCCGACGCGGTCAGAGCGGATGTGCAAAGAAAGACGGCGGCGAGGCCGAACTGTGTCTTGGTCAAGATTCCCTCCCGGAGTTGGCTTTCGCGCCAGATTATCCGGGAAACTTCTTGACCTGCGGTTGCATTACAAATCAATGACTGACGCCGCGTCAGCACCCAGCTGACGCGGCGTCCGGTGGCATTTCTGCCATAAGTGCAGGAACCCGCTTATTTTTTCGCGGCTTCAACCGACTTCATCAGGATCTGCTCGGCTTCGGCCTTCTCGCCCCAGCCGATGACTTTCACCCATTTGCCTTCTTCGAGATCCTTGTAGTGCTCGAAGAAGTGCTGGATGCGGTCGAGCGTGCGCTGCGGCAGGTCCGACAGGTTCTGCAACTTGGCCTGGAACGGGTCGACCTTCTCGACCGGGACGGCGATCAGCTTGTCGTCCATGCCGCCGTCGTCTTCCATCTTCAGCACGCCGATCGGACGGCAGCGGATCACCGAACCCGGCATCAGCGAGAAATCGTTGACCACCAGCACGTCGGTGGGGTCGCCGTCGTCATGCAGGGTGTTGGGCACGAAGCCGTAGTTGCAGGGGTAGAACATCGGAGTGTTGACGATCCGGTCGACGAAGACCGCGCCCGAGTCCTTGTCGATCTCGTACTTGACCGGCGCACCGCCGCCCGCACCGCCCGGGATCTCGATCACGACGTTGATGTCGGAGGGCGGGTTCTTGCCCGCGGGGATCTTGTCGATGTTCATCTGGTGGCTCCATCCGTGATGACAGGGATTACGCGGGCGCGCTTAGCACGCGGCGTTCGCCGCGAAAAGACCGCTGCTCACAAGGGGGCGTTTTGTCGCCGCTGTTCGGCGAAGATGTTCAGCAGGTTCGCGGCCAGCACCAGCGTGCCGCCGACGAAGACCGCAGGCTCCAGCGGCTCGGCGTAGAGCAGGTAGCCCGTGAAGGCCATCGCGGGCAGGCGCAGGAATTCCATCGGGCTGACGATTGATGCGGGGGCGCGTTTCAGGGCGTTGGTCAGACACCAGTGCGCGAAGAGGCCCGTACAGCCGACGACCACCAGCCAGGGCAGGCTGGCGGCGGTGGGCAAGGTGATATGGCCATCCAGGCCGGCGGTGATCCCGCCGAAGATCGACTGGAAGACCACGAGCCAGAAAAGGATGCAGGTCACGCTGTTCCACCGCGACAGGATCTTGGTCACCAACATTGTCGCCGCGAAACCGAAGGAGCAGAGGATCGCCGCGACCACGCCTGGGCTCAGCACGATCGTATCCGGACGCGCGACCAGCAGAATGCCTGCAAACCCGATCACAGCCGCGATGCCGCGCACTGGCCGCCAGGTCTCGCCCAGCACCAGCGGCGCCGTCAGCGCCACCCAGAGAGGCGAGGTGAACTCCAGCGCGAAAAGCTGTCCCAGCGGGATCGACATCACCGCGAAGAACCAGAGGCACTGGCCGCTGAAGTGGAAGATGTTGCGCAGACCGTGCAGCCGGATCTGCCGTGTGTTGATCTCGCCCAGCGATCCCGCCAGACCGCCTACGGCCAGCACGATTCCGATACCGATCAGCGAGCGGAAGAACAGAATCTCGAACGTGTCGTGCTGCCCGGCCAGCGCCCGACCGGCCACCGCCATCAGGGTGAACGAGCAGATGCTCGCCAGGACGAAACCAAAGGCGGCGACAGGGCGCGATGTCTGATCCATGCGCTCAGGGATCACGCGCCGAGGGGGCCGTCAAGCCGCTTGCGTCGCCTCGGGGCGCTACCTACTGTGCCGCGCATGATCCGCACCGTTCTTCTCGCCCTGTGCTGCCTCGCTGCGCCCGCGTCCGCCCAGGTGCAGATGGCCGCGCTGAACCCCAAGGCGGCCCGCATGGTGGGCGAGACGATCGTGGTCGCGAACCGCCTGTTTCCGGGGCTGCCCGCAGTGCGTCTGACCTCAAACATCACTGGGACATGCGGCAGCGGCCCCGCTTCGGATCTTGCACGCTATTGCACGACGTCGAACTTGATCTTTCTGGCGGCAGACATCGACGAGCGTCTGTCCGGCCCGGCTGCCGCCTATCTAATCGCCCACCAGCTGGCCCATGCCGCTCAGGAACGCGCCGGGATCGCACGCCAGGCGACCGGCCCTGAAGCGCGCGCCGCGCTGGAGGTCCAAGCCGACTGCATCGCCGGTGTCATCCTGTCCCGCTCTTTTCCGGATGCGGAGGGTCGGCCCTCGACATGGCTGCCCGGAGAAGCGCTGACCGAGCCCCACTACGGCCCCGAGCCGCTCGGCGACAGCACCGCGCTCGCGATTCCCGCAGCTTCTCGCGACGAGTGGTTCGGTTGGGGCCGCGAAATGGGCGGTGCGGAGCATTGCAACGTCGGCACGCTCGGCGCCCAGCCGTTTGCGCCGCGCTAAGTAAACGCGAGCCCGCCTTCCACTTTCCGACAAATATCCCCGCCGGAGGCCCCCGCCAGGCACAGGCGCGGCGCGGGCCGGATCAGAGGGTCATTCCCACTCGATCGTCCCCGGAGGCTTCGAGGTGATGTCATAGGTCACCCGGTTGATCCCGTTGACCTCGTTGATGATCCGCGTTGCGGTCTCGCCAAGGAACTCGTGGCTGAACGGGTAGTAGTCCGCCGTCATGCCGTCGACGCTGGTCACCGCCCGAAGCGCACAGGCGTAATCATAGGTCCGCCCGTCACCCATCACGCCCACGGTGCGGACCGGCAGGATCGCGACGAACGCCTGCCAGATCTCGTCGTAGAGCCCATGTTTTCGGATCTGGTCGATGTAGACCGCGTCCGCCTTGCGCAGGATCTCCAGCTTGTCGCGGGTGATCTGGCCGGGGCAGCGGATGGCAAGCCCCGGGCCGGGGAATGGATGGCGGCCGACGAAGCTTTCGGGCAGGCCAAGCTCGCGCCCCAGCGCGCGGACCTCGTCCTTGAAAAGCTCGCGCAGCGGCTCGACAAGCTTCATGTTCATCCGCTCGGGCAAACCGCCGACGTTGTGGTGGCTTTTGATCGTCACCGATGGGCCGCCCGAGAAGCTGACGCTCTCGATCACGTCCGGGTAGAGCGTGCCCTGTGCCAGGAACTCGGCCCCGCCGATCGAGTTGGCGTGCTTCTCGAACACCTCGATGAACAGCTTGCCGATGGTTTTGCGCTTCTGCTCGGGGTCGCTGACGCCCTCCAGCGCGGTCAGGAACAGGTCGCTCTCGTCCGCATGGATCAGCGGGATGTTGTAATGGTCGCGGAACATGCCGACGACCTCGTCGGCCTCGTTCTGGCGCATCAGCCCGTGGTCGACGAAGACGCACGTCAACTGGTCCCCGATGGCCTCGTGGATCAGGACCGCGGCAACCGAGCTGTCGACGCCGCCCGACAGGCCGCAGATCACCTTGCCGTCGCCGACCTGCGCGCGGATCTCGGCGATGGCCTGCTCGCGATAGGCGGCCATGGTCCAGTCGCCGGTAAAGCCCGCCAGCTTGGTGAAGTTTGCCAGAAGCCGCCGCCCGTTCGGCGTGTGATGCACCTCGGGATGGAACTGCACGGCGTAGAAATGGCGCGACTGGTCAGCGACGATCGCGTAAGGCGCATTGGGCGAGGTGCCGATCACCTCGAAGCCCGGGGCCAGTTGGGTGACCCGGTCGCCGTGAGACATCCAGACCTCTTCGCGCCCGTCCGAGAACAGCCCGGCGAATATCGTGTCCTCGCCGTGGTTGCCGGCCGGAGCGACGAAGGCGCGGCCGAACTCGCGCTCGTGGCCGCTTTCGACGCGGCCGCCCAGATCGGCCATCATCACCTGCTGGCCGTAGCAGATCCCCAGAACCGGCACGCCCAGGTCCCAGACCGCCTTGGGCGGACGTGGGCTGCCGGGGGCGGTAACGCTCGCCGGGCCGCCTGACAGGATCACCGCGCGGGGGGCAAAGTCCCGCAGGCTTTCGTCGGTAACCGACTGGAACGGGTGGATTTCGCAATAGATGTTCGCCTCGCGCAGGCGGCGGGCGATCAGCTGGGTGACCTGGCTGCCGAAATCGACGATCAGCAGGCGTTCATGGGATGTCTCGCTCATGGCTTCGCCATAAGGCGCGCCCGCTGGCGGCGCAAGCCTCGGCTGCACCGGCGCGGCAATTGCGCCGTCGCGCGGTGGTCTGCAGTGTCGTTTCCCGCCCTGCGGGCTTCGCAATCTGGCGGAGGTCGGAGGGTAATCCGGAGTTATACCGGTGAAAACGAAACCGGATGAGGGCTGGGCGATGGAGGATTCGATGACCGAAGGCGGACGGCGGCGCGGCAGGGGCGGCGGCGGCGCGGCCCGGCGCGCGGCGCGCACGGCGGTCAGCGTGACCTGCGCGCCCTTTATCCGGCGGCGCATCGCAACCTTCGATCTGCTGAACGAAGAGGCGCTGCAGATCATTGAAAGCAACGCCGACACGGTCCTTGAAGAGATCGGCGTCAACTTCGTCGAGAACCCCGAGGCGCTGAAGCTCTGGAAAGAGGCCGGCGCCGACGTGCAGGGCGAACGGGTGCACATTCCCCGGGGCCTCGCGCGCAAGCTCTGCGCGACCGCGCCCGCGACCATCACCCAGCACGCCCGCAACCCCGAACGCAACGTCGAGATCGGCGGCGACAGCCTGGTCCTGGCCCCGGTCTACGGCCCGCCGTTCGTTCGCGACGCCGAGAACGGCCGACGCTATGCAACGCTCGACGATTTCCACAATTTCGTCCGGCTCGGCTACATGTCCGAATGGCTGCACCACTCGGGCGGCACCGTTTGCGAGCCGACCGACGTGCCGGTGAACAAACGCCACCTCGACATGCTGCTCGCGCATATGACGCTCAGCGACAAACCGTTCATGGGCTCGGTCACCGAACCCTCGCGCGCAGTAGACAGCGTAGCCATGGCCGAGCTGCTGTTCGGAAAGGATTTCGTAAACGAAAACACGGTGATGACGTCGCTTATCAACGTGAATTCTCCGCTCACGTTCGACGCCACGATGATGGGTGCGCTCGAGGTTTATGCCCGTGCCAACCAGGCCTGCATCGTCTCGCCCTTCATCGTCGGCGGCGCGATGTCGCCGGTGACGGTGGCGGGCACCCTGACCCAGGTGCTGGCCGAGGCGATGGCGGGGATAGCCTACTCCCAGCTCGTCCGTCCCGGTGCGCCGGTGATCTTTGGCGCCTTCGTCGCCTCGATCGACATGAACTCGGGTGCACCGACCTTCGGCACGCCAGAGGCATCCAAGATCCTCTACGGCGCGGGGCAGCTGGCGCGGCGGATGAACCTGCCGTTCCGCTCGGGCGGGGGCTTGTGCGGCTCCAAGCTGCCGGACGCGCAGGCGGCCTACGAAACCGCGAACACGCTCAATGCGGCGCTACTGGGCGGGGTAAACTTCATGCTCCACGCCTGCGGCTGGCTGGAGGGAGGGCTGGTCTCGTCTTACGAAAAATTTGTGCTGGACGCGGACCAGCTGGGCGCGCTTCACAGCATGGCGGCGGGCGTCGACGTGTCCGAGGCCGGGCAGGCGATGGACGCGCTGCGCGAGGTCGGCCCCGGCGGGCATTTCCTCGGCTGCGCACATACGCAGGCACATTTCAAGGACGCGTTCTGGCGTTCCCGCGCCTTCGATTACAAGCCCTTCGAGACCTGGGCCGAGGATGGCGGGCTCGATAGCCAAGCGCTGGCTGCGCGCCGGGTCAAGAAGCTGCTGGGCGACTACCAGCAGCCGGCGCTAGATCCGGCCATCGCCGAGGCGCTGGCCGACTATGTCGCGCGGCGCAAGGCCGAGATGCCGGACGCCTTCGTCTGACGAGACTCCCGCTCAGGCGGCGCTGCGCCCGGTCAGCGTCGCCTCGGCCAAGAGGGCCGTGAGCAATTCGATGTGGCGCGTGATCGAATAGGTCGCGTCGCCGCTCTGCCGGGCCGTTTCCACTTTTGCCTCAGCAGCCAGCAGCGCGTCGCCCGCGCGGCCTGGCCGGGTTTCCTGCGGAAGGATGCGGCCGAGATCCCGGTCGCGCCGGTAAAGGCCCAATCCCTTGCGGGCGGCACCCACCAACATGCGCGGGCGGTTCAGCGTGGCGAGGATCGTCGGCAGATCGGTCATGATTACGTGTCCCTGCTGTCGTTGCGGTCGAGGTGACAATGCCATGACACAACCTAGCGTTGTGCAATCTGCCAGTTCAGCGTTCGCTGCATCCTTTCGATAGCCTTACTATCTTATGGAAATATAGGAAAAATATTTGGTTTAATACCTTGTTTACGTTTCAACCTTAAGACGAGTTTGCCTCGAATTTTAACGAACGAGCGACCGATGGACACAACCGAAGCGCCCATGGATCGCGAGCTTTTAAACGGTACCTCGATGGCATCGGGGGCAGGGCCTGTTGCCCTGCCGCCGGCGGTGGCGATCTATCTGGCGCACACCGTTGGCGGACTGGGGTTTCGGGCGATTGCCCGGATCCGGTCCTGCCCCCCTTCGACGATCCTCCGGCAGGTGCGCCGGATCGAGGCACGGCGCGATGATCCCCTGGTGGATGCCGCGCTCGATGCGGCGGCGGAGGATGTGGACCTGAAGTTTGAAACGCATCCCTTAGTGAAGGACTGGGCCAATATGATTGCGCAGAACGCCACCCACGCCACCGAAGAGCTGGACGCCCGAGTCATCCGCGAGGCTCGCAGGATCCTCCGCCGGCTCTGCGAGTCTGCCGCTTTCCTGGCGGTCTCGGACTCGATGGAGAAGGGCGTGGTGCTGCGCGAGACAATCCCCGGCCGTCCGACCCGAACCGCGGTGGTCGACCGGGACGTGGCGCAAGCCTTCGCCTTGCAGGACTGGATCGCCTGCACGCACAAGGGCAAGATCGCCCGCTATGCGATCACCGATGCCGGGCGCGCGGCGTTGAAGCGCCTGCTGGAAGAGGAGCGCCAGCAGCGCGCCGCGATGCAGCCGGCCTTCGCCGAAGCGCCGTCGCCGTTCCGCACCCAGCATCAGGATATGGGTGAGCGCCGCGAGATGGACGAGACCGGGCGCGAGACCCGGCTGCGGGTCAACCTTGCCGAAAGCCCGCTGACGATGCTGGGACGCAAGCGCGACCGCAGCGGCGTGGCCTATCTCTCGCCCGAGATGGTCGAGGCCGGAGAGCGCCTTCGCGAGGATTTCGAGTTGGCCCAGATGGGGCCGCGCACCACTCAGAACTGGGAAGCCTTCCTGACCCCGCGCGGCCCGCTCTCAGGCCCCGGACGCGGCCCGGCCGAGGGGCCGCAGGCGGCGCGCGAACGGGTGCAGGCGGCGATGGCGGCGCTGGGGCCGGGCTTGTGGGACGTGGCGGTGCGCGTCTGCTGCTTCCTCGAAGGGCTCGAGGCCGCCGAGAAGCGCCTCGGCTGGTCGGCGCGCTCGGGCAAGGTCGTTCTGCGCATCGCGCTGCAGCGGCTGGCGATGCATTACGGAGTTTCGACACCGGGTGAAATGGTCGGCTGACGCCCCTCCGCGAACCCGGAACAACTTTGCGCCGCGGATCACTTCCGCGGCGCAAGTCTTTTCAATAAAGAAGTTTTCAGCCCGCAGCGGCTGCGATGATCGGCCCGAAATCCTCGGCCTTCAGTGAGGCGCCGCCGACCAGTCCGCCATCAACGTCATCGATCGCGAAGATCTCGGCGGCATTGCCCGGCTTGACCGATCCGCCATAGAGCACCCGGATCGCTTCGGCGGTGTCGGGTCCGAAGCGCCCGGCCAGCCCGGCGCGTATCGCCTTGTGCACGTCGGCGATATCTTCGTTCGAGGGCGTCCGTCCGGTGCCGATGGCCCAGACGGGCTCGTAAGCGATGACGGTATTCGCGCCGGTCGCACCATCGGGGATCGAGCCCGCCATCTGCTCGCCGATCACGCCCAGCGTGCGGCCGGCATCGCGCTCGGCCTCGGTTTCGCCGATGCAGATGATCGCGACCAGTCCCGCGCGCCATGCGGCCTCGGCCTTGGCGCGAACCATGGCGTCATCCTCGCCATGATCTGTGCGGCGTTCGGAATGGCCCACGATGACATGGCTCGCGCCCGCATCCGCCAGCATTTCCGCCGACAGATCGCCGGTGTGCGCGCCTTTCTCGGCTGCGTGGCAGTCCTGCCCGCCGATCGCAAAGCCCGAGCCCATATCGGTCAGCAAGGGAATCAGCGGGGCAGGCGGGCAGATCACCACGTCGCAATCGGCGCCCTTGTGGGCGGCGCTCAGCGCCTCGACCACCGCGGCCTGGGCCTTCAGCCCGTTCATCTTCCAATTGCCGGCAGCGATCTTGCGGCGCATCTGGCTCTCCGTCTTGTCGATTGTAAGGATAAGAAAAAAGCGGCCCCGAGAGGCCGCCTGTCACGTCACATATCGGCGAACTTGATCGATTCGCCGCAGCCGCAGGCTTCTGTGACGTTGGGGTTGTTGAACTTGAACCCGCTTTCCAGAAGCGAGGTTTCATAGTCGATCTCGGTCCCAAACAGGAACATCTGCGCCATCGGGGCAATCATCACCCGCGCGCCGTCCTGCTCGACCACCTCGTCGTTGGGATCGACCTGATCGACGTAGTCCATCGTGTATTCCATGCCCGCGCAGCCGCCCTTCTTGACGCCGATGCGCAGACCCTTCGTTCCGCCTTTCTCCATCAGGCGGCTGATCGCTTGGGCGGCGGCCGGGGTCATGGTGACTGGCTGCTTTCCGGGGATCGAGAACATTGCGAACACCTCTTTCGTGCTTGGTGTCAAAGGTAATCGCCTGGCCCGGCGGCATCAAGGCCGCATGGGTGCACAATCTTTTGCGGACCAGGGGTCCGAAACGCATCCGCCGGCAGAAGGGCCGGCGGTGGATAATCCCGATCTGGAAAGCGCTGCGCCCGAGGCGCGGCGATCACATGAAGCCCAGTTCCAGCCGGGCCTCGTCGGACATCATGTCCATGCCCCACTGCGGCTCCCACACCAGCTGGACGTTCACGGTCTTCACGCCGGGCAGCGGCTCGACCGCTTCGGCGACCCAGCCCGGCATCTCGCCGGCCACGGGGCACCCGGGCGCGGTCAGGGTCATGATGATGCTGACGTCGGCCTCGTCGCTGATCTCGATGGTGTAGATCAGTCCGAGGTCATAGATATTGACCGGAATCTCGGGGTCATAGACGGTGCGGCACGCCTCGACGATCGTGTCGTAGAGCGGGTGATCCGTGCTCGACGGCGCGATCAGCGGCGTTCCCTCCATCGGGGCGTCGGATTGGACTGTCATACGGGCCTCGTTGCCATTCTTGAGCAAACATATAAGAAAAGCCCCCGCAAACGTCCAGAGAGCCCCCGGGATGACCGACAAGTTTCAGTTCCAGGTCCACGCGACCGACGGCAAGGCCCGCACCGGGGTCATCGAGACCCCGCGCGGCGAAATTCGCACGCCCGCCTTCATGCCCGTGGGCACGGCGGCGACGGTCAAGGCGATGATGCCCGACAGCGTGCGCGCCACCGGGGCCGACATCCTGCTGGGCAACACCTATCACCTCATGCTGCGGCCGGGGGCCGAGCGGATCGACCGTCTGGGCGGGCTTCACAAGTTCATGAACTGGGACCGCCCGATCCTCACCGACTCGGGCGGCTTCCAGGTGATGAGCCTCGCCGACCTGCGCAAGCTGACCGAGGAGGGCGTGACCTTCCAGAGTCATATCGACGGCTCCAAGCACACGCTGACCCCGGAACGCTCGATGGAGATCCAGCGGCTGCTCGGCTCGGATATCGTCATGTGCTTCGACGAATGCCCAGCGCTGCCCGCAGACCGCGAGCGGATCGCCGAGTCGATGCGCCTCTCCATGCGTTGGGCACAGCGTAGCCGCGACGCTTTTGGCGACCGGCCCGGCCATGCGCTCTTCGGCATCCAGCAGGGCGGGCTGGAGCAGGACCTGCGCGCGGAGAGCGCCGAGGCGCTGACCTCGATCGGATTCGACGGTTATGCCGTTGGCGGTCTGGCCGTGGGTGAGGGGCAGGAGGCGATGTTCGGTTGCCTCGACTACGCGCCCGACATGCTGCCGCAGGACAAGCCGCGTTACCTGATGGGCGTTGGCAAGCCTGACGATATCGTCGGCGCGGTCGAGCGTGGCATCGACATGATGGACTGCGTGCTGCCGTCGCGCTCGGGCCGGACGGCGCAGGCGCTGACCCGGCGCGGCGCGGTGAACCTGAAGAACGCTCGCCATGCAGACGACCCGCGCCCGCTGGACGAGGCGTGCACCTGTCCAGCCTGCCGGAACTACTCCCGCGCCTACCTGCACCATGTCGTGCGCTCGGGCGAAATCATCGCCTCGATGCTCCTGACCTGGCACAACCTGCACTACTATCAGGAACTGATGCAGGGGCTACGTCATGCCATTTCGGAATATAGGCTCGGGGCTTTCGTGAAGGATTTCCATGCCTTGCGCGAAGAGGGTGACATAGAAAGGCTGTGAGCCCACAGGCAAGGTTTCGCCGGGCGCTTGCGATCCGGGACCAAACCCATACCTGCTCCTGACCGGCAAGAAGCCCAGGAGCATATTGATGACCGACAAGCTTTTCACTCCCGCCAGCGCGGGGGCGCTCGATCTTTCCAACCGTATCGTGATGGCCCCCCTGACGCGAAACCGGGCCGATGACGTCACCGGCGAGGTCGGCGATCTGCATGTCGAGTACTACGCGCAGCGCGCCAGCGCCGGGTTGATCATCACCGAAGCGACGCAGATCTCGCCCGAGGGTAAGGGCTATATCCAGACCCCGGGCATCCATACCGAGGCCCAGGCCGACGCCTGGAAGCGCGTGACGGATGCGGTGCACGCCAAGGGCGGCAAGATCGTCGTGCAGCTCTGGCATGTCGGCCGGATCAGCCACAACTCGCTGCAGCCGAACGGGCAGGCGCCCGTCGCCCCCTCGGCGATCAAGGCGAGCGCGCAGGTGTTCACCCACAACGGCTTCGAGCCCACATCCGAGCCCCGCGCCCTTGAGTTGTCCGAAATCCCCCGCCTGATCGAGGATTACCGCAACGCCGTGCGTCTTGCGAAGCGCGCGGGGTTCGACGGGGTCGAGATCCACGCCGCGAACAACTACCTGCTGGAGCAGTTCCTCAAGAGCGGCACCAACCAGCGCACGGATGCCTATGGCGGCTCGCCCGAGAACCGCGCCCGTCTGCTGCTCGAGGTGATCGAGGCGGCTGCCGAGGAATGGTCCGGCGACCGCATCGGTGTGCGACTCTCGCCGTTCCGCGTGGTCATGACGCCCGACGACAACCCGATGGAGACCTATTCCTACCTGATCCCGCGTCTTGGCCGCTACAACTTGGCCTATCTGCACATGATCGAGGGCCAGGCGGTCGATGATCCCTCGCTGCCCGACGGGCAGAGCCACGAGGTGCTCAAGGCGCTGTGGAACGGCGTCTACATGGTCAACAACGCCTACGACGCCCAGCGGGCGCGGGACGTGGTGGACAGCGGCAAGGCGGATCTTGTGTCCTTCGGCCGTCCCTTCATCTCGAACCCCGATCTGGTGACGCGGCTCGAGAAGAATGCAGAACTGGCGCTGCCCGACCGGGACACGATGTATGGCGGTGGGGCCGAAGGTTACACCGATTATCCGAAACTTGATGGCAGCCGCGCGGCGGCCTGATCCGGGACCGAAAAGGGCAGGGTGCCGTGGTGAACGGCGCCCACCACACTACATATGGTATAGGGTGCGTGTCGGCTTTCGCACCCCTCAGGCCCGAGTTCGCTTTCGCTCCTGCCCGAGCCGCCGTAGGATGGGTGTAGAATCGGGCGCGCTTGAAATGCTCCCGCGGGCGGCACATCTGAATAAGCCGAAGCTTGGAAGCGCCGACCGCTGCTGGAATGCCGGGGCGATGGCGCTTTGCAGAACAAGGACAAACACATGACCGATCAGAGCAGCATCACCCACCCCGTATTGCCGCTGCGCGATATCGTGGTGTTCCCCCACATGATCGTGCCGCTGTTCGTGGGCCGCGAGAAATCTGTGCGCGCCCTCGAAGAGGTGATGCGCGATGACAAGCAGATCCTTCTGGCCTCGCAGCGCGATGCCGGCGAAGAGGATCCGACGCCCGACAGCATCTTCCAGACCGGCGTGGTCGCGAACGTGCTGCAGCTGCTGAAATTGCCCGACGGCACCGTGAAGGTGCTGGTCGAGGGCCGCCAGCGTGCGCGCATCGTCCGCTTCCTCGACAACGAGAATTTCTTCGAGGCCGATGCCGAGCTGATCGACGAGGTCGAGGGCGACAAGGCCACCGTGACCGCGCTGACCCGCTCGGTCGCCGAGGAATTCGAGCGGTACGCCAAGCTGAACAAAAATGTCCCCGAAGAGGCCGTGCAGGCCGCAGGCGAGGCTGACAGCCCCGCCAAGCTGGCCGACACCGTCGCCGGACATCTGGGAGTGAGCCTCGAGGAAAAGCAGGACCTGCTGGAGACCGCCGACATCGCCGAGCGGCTCGAGAAGATCTATGGCCTGATGCAGGGCGAGATGAGCGTCCTGAAGGTCGAGAAGAAGATCAAGACCCGTGTGAAGTCGCAGATGGAGCGCACCCAGCGCGAGTACTATCTGAACGAGCAGATGAAGGCCATTCAGAAGGAACTCGGCGACAACGAGGGTGGCGACGACGCTTCCGAATACGAAGAGAAGATCGCCGAGACCAAGCTCTCGAAAGAGGCGAAGGAAAAGGCCGAGGCCGAGCTCAAGAAGCTGCGGAACATGAGCCCGATGTCCGCCGAGGCGACCGTCGTGCGCAACTACCTCGACTGGATGCTGTCGATCCCGTGGGGCAAGCGCAGCCGGGTCAAGAAGGACCTGAACAACGCGCAGCTGATCCTCGACCGGGACCACTACGGCCTCGAGAAGGTCAAGGAACGGATCGTCGAGTATCTCGCCGTGCAGCAGCGCAGCTCGAAACTGCGGGGTCCGATCCTGTGCCTTGTCGGCCCTCCGGGCGTCGGCAAGACCTCGCTGGGCAAGTCCGTCGCGAAGGCCACCAACCGCGAGTTCATCCGCATCTCGCTGGGCGGCGTTCGGGATGAGTCCGAGATCCGCGGCCACCGCCGGACCTATATCGGCTCGATGCCCGGCAAGATCATCCAGTCGATGAAGAAGGCCAAGACGATCAACCCGCTGATCCTGCTCGACGAGATCGACAAGATGGGTCAGGACTTCCGGGGCGACCCGGCGTCGGCCATGCTTGAAGTGCTGGACCCCGAGCAGAACAACACGTTCATGGACCACTATCTCGAGGTCGAATACGACCTCTCGAACGTGATGTTCCTGACCACGGCGAACAGCTACAACATGCCGCGTCCGCTTCTGGACCGGATGGAGATCATCAGCCTCTCGGGCTACACCGAGGACGAGAAGCGCGAGATCGCCCGCCATCACCTGCTGGACAAGCAGCTGAAGGGCCACGGCCTGAAGAAGGGCGAGTTCGAGCTGACCGACGAAGCGCTGACCGATGTCATCCGCTACTACACCCGCGAGGCGGGTGTGCGGAACCTCGAGCGTGAGCTGGCCAAGCTGGCCCGGAAGGCGGTCACCAAGATCGTCAAGGGCGAGACTGCCAAGGTCGTCGTCACTCCGGACGAGCTGGAAGAGTTCCTGGGCGTGCGCCGCTTCAAGTTCGGCCTGGCCGAGGAGCAGGACCAGATCGGCGTGACCACGGGCCTCGCCTGGACCGAGGTCGGCGGCGATCTGCTGTCGATCGAGGCGCTGCGCCTGCCGGGCAAGGGCCGGATGAAGACCACCGGCACGCTCGGTGACGTGATGAAGGAATCGATCGAGGCCGCCTCGTCCTACGTGCGGTCGAAATCGCCGGACCTGGGCGTGAAACCGCCCGAGTTCGACAAGATCGACATCCACGTCCACGTTCCCGAGGGCGCGACGCCCAAGGACGGCCCGTCGGCCGGTATCGCGATGGTGACCTCCATCGTCTCGGTGCTGACCCAGATCCCGGTGCGCCGCGACGTGGCGATGACCGGCGAGGTGACGCTGCGCGGCAACGTGCTGCCGATCGGCGGTCTGAAGGAAAAGCTGCTCGCCGCGCTTCGTGGCGGGGTGAAGACGGTGATGATCCCGCAGGACAACATGAAGGACCTGCGCGACATCCCGGACAACGTGAAGGACGGGCTCGAGATCATCCCCGTCGGCAACGTGACCGAGGTGCTGAAAGTGGCGTTGATCCGTCAGCCCGAGCCCATCGAATGGGACGAGGCCGCCGAAGCCGCCGCCGCAGCCGCCGCCGCCAAGCCGTCGGCCGAGAAGGCCACGCCAGCCGCCCACTGATCGGCCCGGCGTCCTGAAATAGCCTCTGTCCCGGAAACGGGGCAGGGGTTTTCTTTTGCACGCCGCGGTTCCGCCGATGCACCTTACCGCGCGTTCTGGCGGGTTCTACGTCTCGATCTTCACAAGCAGCGGCGTTTCGGTTCTCGATTCTACATCGAACGCCGACCGGCCAGTATGGTTCAGGTGTCGGCCGTATGTATGCAGGGACACGGCGACCGCTTCACCGTTGTTGAACACGCTGTGTATGTCATCGGGCTGACAGCAGACCGCAGTACCCGGATAAAGGGTTTCTTCGCGTATCGCCTCGAGTTCGGCAAAGCCCGGTTTCGAGCCGTCGTCCAATCGGCGATAGCTGGTCTCATGCTCCTGCCCTTCGATACCGGTCACGACGGCCCAGGTCTTGTGGTTGTGCGGAGGCACACCGCGGCCGGGCGCCCAGGCGATGACGAAGACGGCGAGGTCGTGATTAGCTTCCTCGTGCAACAGGTGCAGCCCGAAGCCTTGCTCTTCGTCCGTGTATCGATACTTGTCCTCGAACCAATGAGCCTCCGAAGCGAGCTTCAGCGCGAGCGGCTTTATACGGTCGGTGATCGCCCTCGTTGCGGTTTCACTGGCGACTACTGCGCGTATGTCGCGGGCGTATTCCTCTACCGAATAGCGTGTCATCGGGCTCCCCGTATCACTGCAAATATAGGGGGAAACGGGTCGGTACTCCCCGCAGCATCCCCCGGATTCGTGCTGGTCCTTCGCGCGCTTTCCGCAAAGTCGAAGTCCTAGGCCGCCTGCGCCGCCTTCCGGCAAAAACAGGACGCGCGGATCGGCACTGTCGCCCGTGCAACCGCATGGTCCAGTTGCAGCTTGATGTGCCGCGCCTCGGTCAGTTCTCCCCTGTGGACGAGGCATTCGTGCAGCCCGTGCAGGCTCCAGACGTTGCGTGGGTGCTGGCACGCCCGTGCAAGCGTATCGTCCAGCCCGAGGTCCGCGCGATAGACGGCCTCGGCCTCCTCGAAGCGGCGGTCGTCCATCAAGAGCGCCCCCAGCGCGTGGCGCGTCGGCTGCATCCAGCCCCACGGCTCGTCATAGACCAGCCCGTCGTCCAGCTCGACAGAGCGGCGCAGATGCGCGAGCCCGTCCTCGACCTGGCCCGCCTTGAACGCGATCTCGCCGTCCATCATCGCTTCGCCGACCAGCAGCACGTCCTCGGCTGTGTTGTTGAAGACCAGCCGGCTTTCGGGCACCGCCTTGCGTGCGGCGACAGCGCGGTCGCGCTCGGCGCGGGCCTCCTCCGGCCGCCCGAGGTTCGCCAGAGCTACGGCCCGCGCCTGGTGCATGGCGGCAGTGGTGTAGCTGTAGAGCTCGGCATCCTCGGGGAACGGCTCGTCCAGGATCTCGTTCCACATTCCGAAGCGCACCATGACGTGGATCTTCTTCCCATAGAAGGACTCGAAAAGATCGGGAAAGAAGCGGATCACGTTGTCCGGCAGCATCCGCATCAGCTCTTCCGAGGCCGCGAGCGCGCGCTCGGGCTGACCGAGGAACATCGCCCCATAGGCCGCGAAATGGACGTTGTGGATGCGGTAGACCGTGTAGAAATTCTCGCCGCCGGCCATTTCCTCGTACTTCCGGTCCACCGCCGCTGCCCGCTGATTGCGCCAGACCACGTTCTGGTAGTCGCCGCAGAGCACGTCGATATGCGTGGCCATGTGTACGAGGTGACCGCTGTCGGGCACCAGGTCTACGAGGCGGTCGCCGTGGCGCAGCGCCTTTTCGGGCCAGGGCGACATCTCCATCAGGTGGATATAGAAGTGCAGCAGGCCCGGGTGATCCCAGGCGCCGGGCAGTTCGTTGAAGGCGGTCTCAAGCGCCGCCTGCGCTTCCAGCGTCGAGGCGCCCTCTTTCGGTGTCCCGCTCGGCAGGTCCCAGAGCAGCCAAGGCGTCCGGTTCATCAGCGCCTCGGCGAAGATCGCGGTCACGTCCAGGTCGTCCTTGTGCGCCGCGTACACCTTGCGCATCGAGTCCGAGAACGCGTCGTTCCAGGGCCCGTAGTCCTCGATTTCTGGATCCTCTGGAAAGCGGTCCGCAATGGCTTCTATCAGCGCCGCCTCGACGGGACTGGCGCGATCCTTCAGCGCCTGGGCCGCGGCAATAGCGTCATGTGCGCGCTTGAGCGTCGCGACCCGCTCCTCGGGCTCGAAGAATTCCCAAGGCTTGTTGTAATTCGGGCCGATCGCATGCGCGACGCCCCAGTGCGCCAAGGCGCAGTCCGGATCGGCCTCGATTGCCTTCTCGAAACAGGCGGCGGCCGCCTCGTGATTGTAGCCATAGAGCCAGACCAGTCCCTGATCGAACTGCGCTTTCGCCGCGTCCGAGCGCGTCGTGACGGTACGCGAATATTGTCCCAGGTCGAATTCCGGTGTCATGTCATCCCCCAATTCCATGAGCCGGGCATGGGCCTTCGGCGCAGACGCGCGGGATCGGGGCCGGGCCGCGGCGCCGCCAACATAGCACGGATTGGCCCTTGTAGGGCGTGGTCGAGCCGGGCAGGGCGGTCTGAGAACCTGCTCCCGGTGATGCCATTCCGCGCATTAACGAAGTTTCAAGGAAGTTTTCAGATTGAATATCATGGGCTTAAGGGGGTTTTCACGATGAAAAGCGCGGTTTTCATCCTCCCGGCGATTTCCGGCCCAAGCCCTCTTGCGCAGCCCGCCCGGCTTTTGTATCTACCAGCACCGGCGGGTGATTAGCTCAGTGGTAGAGCGCTTCGTTCACATCGAAGATGTCGGGAGTTCGACTCTCTCATCACCCACCATCACCGCACCCCGTTTCCGGGTCGCCTGCGGGTGATTAGCTCAGTTGGTAGAGCGCTTCGTTTACACCGAAGATGTCGGGAGTTCGAGTCTCTCATCACCCACCACGCGACCCGCAACCTTCGCGGCATGCGGGCATCCCTCGCACGGTGATACAACCCCAGCCTTCAAAGCAGTGATTATTGCCCGGGTCTGAGGTGCGCCAAGATTGACTTAACGTCAATCGTGCCGAACAATCTTCTTGCGTCATGAAATGGGGTGGTGGCGCCAAGTTGCAGAACACTGCCTCGGCGCGCACAAATTGTACCCTCTGGGTTCGGCCTGTTGGCCCGGTGCTCCAAGTTCACCGCACGGCTGCTCCGAAATCCGTCTCACCGAAAACCTTGATGGATTCGCGCAAGCAGCGCTCCACCAGACCTTGGAGATATCCCATGACCAATATCATCACCCTCGAGATCACCGAAACCGTAACTGACCTGGAAGCCCTGATCGCCAAGGCTCTCGAAGAGGGAGACCTGTTTGCGCCGATCAGCTTCAGCGAGGCTGGTGACGAGGGCGACGAAGGCAACGAGGGAAACGAGGCCGACGAGGGCAACGAAGGCGACGAGGGCGACGAGGGTAACGAAGGCGACGAGGGTGACGAAGGCGACGAGTTCAACGAGGGGAACGAGGACGACGAAGGCGACGAAGGCGACGAGGGTAACGAGGACAACGAAGGAAACGAAGCCGACGAAGGCAACGAAGGCAATGAAGGCAACGAAGGCAACGAAGACAACGAAGGCAATGAAGGCAACGAGGCGGACGAAGGCGATGAGGGCAACGAGGGCAACGAAGATAATGAGGGCGACGAGATAGACAGAAACGGCAACGAGGGGAACGAGGGGAACGAGGACAACGAGGGCAACGAGAACAACGAAGGCGACGAGGGCGACGAGCACGACGAAAACAACGAGGACAACGAGAACAACGAGAACGACGAGGGGAACGAAGGCAACGAGGGCGACGAGAACAACGAGGACAATGAGGGCGACGAAGGCGACGAGGCTTTCGCGGGCAATGAAGGCGACGAAGGCGACGAGGACGACGAAAGCGACGAGGGCGACGAGGGCAACGAAGGTAACGAAGGCGAGGAAGGCAACGAAGGCGACGAGGGGAACGAAAGCGACGAAGGCGACGAAGGCAACGAAGGGGACGAGGCCAACGAAAACAACGAGAATGACGAAGGCGACGAAGGCGACGAGGACGACGAAGGCAACGAGGGCAACGAAGACTTCGGCGCCTCAGTTTCCCAGGATGATGAAGGCGATGAAGGCAACGAAGGTTCGGAAGGCGACGAAGAGAGTTTCCTGAACGACGAGGACGATGAGGGCAACGAAGGGGACGAGGGCAACGAGGCGAACGAAGGCGACGAAGGCGATGAAGGCAACGAAGGCAACGAGGGCCTTGAGGGCGACGAAGGAAATGAGAACGACGAAGGCAACGAAGGAAACGAGGGCGACGAGAATAATGAAGGGGACGAAGGAAACGAAGGAAATGAAGGTGTAAACCTCGGCCTTGAAGGCGACGAAGGTAACGAAAACAACGAGGGAGATGAGGGCAACGAAGGCGACGAAGGTAATGAGGGTTTTGAGGGCGACGAAGGCGACGAGAACAACGAAGGCAATGAAGGAAACGAAGGCGACGAATTCAACGAAGGTGATGAAGGCGACGAAGGCGATGAGAACGACGAAGGCAACGACGGAGACGAGTACAACGAAGGCAACGAGGATAACGAGAACAACGAGGGCGACGAAGGCGACGAGAGTAACGAAGGAAACGAGAACAACGAGGACAACGAAGGCGACGAGGGCAACGAAGGCGACGAAGGCGATGAGGCCAACGAGGGCAATGAGGGTGATGAGGGCAATGAGGGTGACGAGGGCAACGAAGGTAATGAAGGCTTCAATATTGGCCTAGAAGGCGATGAGGGTGACGAGGGCAACGAAGGCGACGAAGGCGATGAAGGCGACGAAGCCAACGAGAATAATGAAGGCGACGAAGCCGATGAAGGGAATGAGTTCGACGAGAACAACGAGGACGATGAAGGCGATGAGGGCGACGAAGGAAACGAAGGGGACGAGTTTGATGAGAGTAACGAGGACAACGAGGGAGATGAGGGCGACGAAGGCAATGAAGTCTTTGTGACCATCGGTGATGAAGGCGACGAAGGCGACGAAGGCAACGAGAACGACGAAGCCAACGAGAATGACGAGAACGACGAAGGTGACGAAGGCGACGAGGAGAATGAGAACGACGAAGGTGACGAGGACGACGAGGGAGATGAGGGCGATGAGGGTGACGAGGCCACTGATACGGTCTAATCACGCCTTCGGCGTCTAAGAGAACTGAACCGCGCCCATAAGGGCGCGGTTTTCTGTTTCATCTGGCCTCGACTGGGAGAAGACCCAGAAGGGACTTAAGCGGTGTCGTTGCGCGGAAGATCGATAGCGTTTCGTCGTTACCCAACTTGTCGTTCGAAATTCGCGCCAGAGCGCGCGCCGGCGGGTAATTCCAGGTGTAGGAATAGGGCGCCTGTGGATCAGCGAGCGCGGCGATCAACTTGGGGCCCGTTCTGGTGACGGCTAGGTGGGTCCGCATCTGGAGGAGGGCCGATAATTGCACGGCCCAATGCTGGCCGATTGATACGGAATATTCCGCGTTCCAGAACTCCGAGAGACACGCGCAGAGTTCCCGGGTGACTGGTGGCATACGCTTGCCGGCGCTGAGGACGAGCTGCAATGCGTGTCCGAATTCATGGGAGATGGCGAGGACGTCCCTGAGTTCGCCGCGCCAGGGGCAGGATACGAACGGCAATCCGGTGCCTGAATGATGCACCGTAAAGGCGCGGGGAAATCGGTCGGTGTCGGGGGAAAAGTCGACGCCTACCTTCGTTCGGACGGTTTCGATCTCCTGCACCGCTGCTGGAAGCTTCAGCTTGAAGGCCTCTGCGCAGAGTGTCCAGATTTCCTGCGGTCGAGAAGAGACCTTCATCGTTTCAGCCGGGCTTCCGGTAGGCAACGGTGGCGAAACTTCGAGGATCTTCAAGCATTCGTCGTGCGTCAGGCCGTGCGCCTCTAGCCAGTCTGCAGCGGTTGCACCACGTGACGAGGTTCCGGGACTCACGGGCAAAATAGCCTTGCGCTAGCCGCTACAGGATTGCGTGCTCGCAACCTGGTAGACGAGTGGAGCGTCGGGAGGAAACAGGTGCCCCCGGATGTATTCGATCCTGTTGGGGACGGCAGCCAGCGTGTCTTCGGTGTCGACTGGCGGAAACCTCTCGGGATGATGGAGGATCGCGAAGGCGAATAACGCGGTTTCGGCAAGGTCCTCGCGCTCGGGGGATTGCATGCCATAGGTGGTCAGGAAGCGGCCGTCACGCTTTTGCGCCTCCAGCCAGCCGGGCGCTAATCTGTGCTCTTCGTCCAGAGAGGCGTGAACCGCTTCGTGAAAGAGGCTTTCCTCGAGGTGATTGTAGCTTTCCCGCTGGCTGGCCTTTTCGGCATATACCACGATCTGTCCTGTTCCGGCATGAAAGCCCTCGTCCCCGTCGTGGATGCTGAACTTCCGAATACCGGCGCGGAGCACGGTTGGCAGGCGACCGAGAGGATCGGCAAATCTCTGGGCCTCGGCCTGGGCTGCCTCGCGTGTGCCGAACTCGGGATTGACGGCTATCTCGATATTTGTGCCATCGTCGTAGTGGGCAAGGAATAGAAATGCTTCTACCACAGGCTCGCCATCGACGCGCTTGTCCCAGATTTGGCGCGATCCTTGGCCGACAGGTTCGAGGCATTTGAAACTGCTCGGATCGGTCGCGGTAATAATGTCAAATACGGTTCCGGCAGTGTCGCCATAGATCGGTTCGGCGGCCTTGCCGGGTTTCGGCGGCAAACACCCGAATGCTGTGATGAGCCCCACAGCGGCGAAGCTGACCACCGGATACCATGCTGATCGAGGCAAGTTTCTTGTTCCTTCCTGGTCGGAGGACATGAATGGCCGACACGACAAACGCTGAATGGAGCGGCACGGGGTAGCTTCCGCAATCATGCATGGGTTTGCCTTGGCTGCCAAGAAGCCGGACCTGGGCGCACGCCAGTTTCCGGGGAGGGTTCTGAATGATGCTTTTTCGAGCGGCTTCGCTTACGATTGACGTAGCGTAAGGAATCGCTTGAGTGAAAGTGATCGGCGGGGCGGCGTGGGTTACTGGCCCGACGAACTTTGCACATCCGAGATGTGTCTACCATTGGGGGAACTATGAACTACGAAAACTACAAGTTCTACAAGCGGACTTACTTCCCGACGACTATCTTCCAGGTTGATCTTCCTGGTCCCGACTCTCTGAATGATAACCTTCTTCGGATGATTTATTCCGAGCGGGATCGCGACCGCAAGGGAATCGCGCGCTCGAACTTCGCCGAACTTGGCGGCTGGCACAGCCACAATGATCTCCACAAGGAAGATGACTATGCGCCCGTGGTGAACCTGATCGGCGATGCCACTGGCCGGATGTGCGATGAGATGGGCTATGACCCGAGCCGGGTTCTCAAGATCGGTACCATGTGGTCGATCATCAACCCGCCGGGCGCATCGAACCGGGCCCATATCCACCCAGGTTGTCTCTGGAGCGGCGTCTACTACGTCCAGGCCCCCCAGAATTGCGGTCGGATCGAGTTCATCGAACCGAGGACGATGAACCTGATGAACCAGCCGCGCTACAAGCCGAACGCCAAGCGGCATCGGGACTACTGGACCAAGGTCCGGTTCGAACCGAAGCCTGGCCGGATGATCATTTTCCCCGCGTGGCTCTACCACGGTGTGGATCCCAACACGACCGACGAGACCGGGGATGCCGGAAACCGGGTCATCATCAGTTTCAACCTGAACCAGGTGAAGGCCTGATCAACAAACGACCGGTTCTGCCGGAACGTCGGAGACCGGGCCGATCACTTGGCTCGGACCTCGCTTGCGCTGGCATCGCCCTGGTAAGGAAGGTTTGGGGACGGTATGGGGACCGGTACACTCGAAAGCTCTGCGCGCAACGCCTTCAGGCAAGGTGCGTATCTGCTGCTGACGACGTTCGGACTGAGCTTCGTCGTCAACGTCCTGCGCCTCGGCGGGCCGCTGTTCATGATCCTCATCTATGATCGGGTGCTGACTTCCCGATCCGAGGAGACGCTCTTCGCGCTGTTCTTCATGGTCGTGGTACTGATGGTCGTGCTGGGCCTGCTCGACTATGCGCGAAAGCGGATCGTCGCGCGGTTCGCCGCGCAGTTCCAGGAGCGACTGGAAGTCACGATCCTCGGTGCAGCGAACCAGAGCGACATGTTCCCGCGGGGGCGTTCCAAACCCGCCACCGGGCTCGACGAGGCGGACTCGCTGCGTGGGTTTTTCCACTCGGGCGGGTTGATTGCGGTGATGGATTTTCTCTGGACGCCGATGTTCGTCGCCGTGGTCTTTCTGCTGCACCCGTTGCTTGGCTATGTCTGCCTCGGCGGCATGGTCGTGATGCTCGCGCTGATGCTGATCAGGACCGCATTTATTGGTGGCCGAGAAGAGCGCTCGCTGGCAAGCACGCGGCAGATTTCCGAGCTACGCAACATGGTCACGGCCTCGCGCAGCGTGGTTCGGTCGCAAGGCATGAGTACAGGGTTCAAGCAGCGCTGGATGGCGGCGCGGGCGGGCGGCCGGGACAATGCCATCGCGCTCAAGGATTGGACCACCTGGTACGATCACCTGTCTTCGACCGTGGTTCTGATCGTGCGATATGGCGTGCTGGCCACGGGCGCTTATCTCGCGCTGGAGGGCAAACTGACCGTGGGCGCGATGGTGGCCAGCATGTTCCTTGTTTCGCGGGTGCTGATCCCGGTAAACCGCTTCGTTGGGGAGATCCCGGCGATCGGCAAGGCGATGGAGGCCTGGAAGCGCCTGCGCGGCATCCTCCATGATTGGGACGCCGCGACCGAGCGGCCCGTGACCGACGAAGCCGGAAATCCGCGCGTTCGCCTCGAGTTGAACGGTGTATCCGTACGTTCGCCTCTGACCGGGAAGACGCTCTTGAAGTCGCTCAACCTGAAAATCGCCCCGGGCGAGATGGTGGAGATCCTGGGCAGTTCGGGGCGCGGCAAGACGGTCCTGGCCGAGACGATCATGGGATTGAGAAAGCGTAGTGGCGGCACAATCCTGTGCGATGGTCACAACGTCTCGCGGATGACCGACGAAGAGCAAGCGCACAACTTTGGTTTTGTGCCCGAAGTGCCCGGTTTCGTCGATGGTACGCTGGCCGAAAATATCTCACACCTTGATCCCGAGGCATCTCCGGAGAAGATCGCCGCCGCGGCGCGGAAGGCGTGCCTGCATGCCTGGATCAGCGCGCTGCCTGAAGGGTATCAGACAGTGATCGACGCTGACGGCAGCGTTCTCTCGAAAGGGCAGCGGCAGCAGGTTGCGCTGGCACGGGCGCTTTATCACGAGCCGAAGGTACTGATCGTCGACGAGCCTGACAGTATGTTGCTCGAGCGTCTTCCCGAAACCATGCGCAGGACGTTCGACGGCATCCTATCGCGTGGCGGGGCGATCCTTCTTCTGGCGCGCAAGCCGCTTCAGGTGCAGCAGACGCGAACGCGGATGCAACTCGAGGGTGGCGCGCTCGTCTCAAAAAAGAAGATCGAGGCAGAGGGGGACGGTATCCACGAGCGCGGCTCGCGTACGGCTGCAAAAACCGAGCCGGGTAGGGTGACGGTGCTGTCGAAGCAGAAACTCTCCGGGACGATCAAAAAGGGGGGCGCGTGACAGCATGGACAGGCAACGCAAGACCTGGAACGCTCGCTCGCCGCTGCTTTTGAGCGTCGGCGCGCTCGTGATGCTTGCGGCATTGATCGGCGCCTGGGCCGCGCGAGCCAACATCGCTGGGGCGGTCATTGGCAAGGGAACGATCAAGGTCTCAAATACCATGACCGCCGTACAGCATCCGATCGGCGGCGTCGTCGCCGAGATCTTTGCTTTCAATGGCGACCAGGTCGACGCGGGGGATGTGGTCGTGCGGCTGGAGGACGCTCAGCTTCGGTCAGACCTCAAAGTCGTGGAGGGAAGTCTCTTCGAAACGCTGGCCAATATCGCACGCCTTGAAGCCGAGATCGATGGCCGGACTGACATCGTCCTGCATCCGTTGCTGGAAGAAGCCGTGAGCGATCGGGCGGAAGTCCGGAAGCTGGTCGAGCGTACGCAGCGTCAACTGACGGCGCAGTTCGAGGCGTTTACCACTGAAGCACGGCTCTTGGACGAGCAGGTCGCTCAGGCAGAGTCGCAGATCCTGGGAATCGCAGCGCAGGTGGCAGCCAAGCGCGAAGAGAAGGGATACATCGACGACGAGATGAACCGTCTGATGGACCTCGCCGATCGGGGGCTTCTCAAGCAGGCGGAACTGTTCAACCTTCAAAAGAACCTTACTGCGGTAAACGGTGAGATTGGACGGTTGGAGGCCAGTATCGCGGAATTGCGCGGCAAGATTTCCGAGATCGAGCTGAAGCGGCATACCATCATACCGAAGGAGCAGAAGCTTGCAGTAGCGGAGCTCAGCAAACTGCGTCCGGACCGGGCCAAGTTTCTCGAACAGCGTGCCTCGATCCTGTCGAACCTTTCGCGGCTGGATATCCGGGCACCGATCTCGGGCCGGATCCACGACTCCAAGGTGCTGGGGCTTCGTTCGGTCGTTGTGGCGGCCAGCCCGCTGATGATGATCATTCCGGATGCGGCACCGGCTATGGTGCTGGTTAAGGTGGATTCCTCGGACATTGACCAGGTGTTCCTTGGTCAGAACGCCCAGCTGAAGTTTACCGCCTTCAACGGTCGGCACATTCCGATCATTCTTGGCGACGTGATCCAGCTGTCGGCCGACGCCTTTGTCGACCCGATCACCAAGAAGGCGCACTACGAGGTGATCGTCAGCTTGAAGCCCGGAGAGATCGAGAAGCTTGGTGAGAGGGAACTGATCCCCGGGATGCCGGTGGAGGCGTTCTTCTCGACGGAAAGCCGTACGCCGATGAACTACATGATGCGACCGGTCATGACCTATCTGGATCGCGCATTCCGCGACTAACCTGCGGACCGCCGTGCCAGGAAGTATGACAGGACAGTGGCAGCCAGCCAGCCAAGCCCGCTGGCAGGCTGTTCGGCCACGGCAAACGGGACCGTGATCGCACCAACCCCGATGCGGATTGCCGAAAGGGCGGCTCCACCCGAGCCCAGGACTTGCCCCACGACCGCATCCAGAGCACCGCCGATCAGCCCGCCAATAAGCGTTACCAGTACCGCGCCGAGCAAAGCCAGCAGCATCCCGACGATACCACTTCGGGCGAAGAGGCCGTAGAGCAGCCAGGCCACCAGCGCGCCGCCAATCGCATGGGTGATTGCATTGATCCACAGGATCCGTACTTCGATCGCCTCGCGCGGTTGATCGGGAGAGAAGTCCTCGGCGACGAACAGCGCGGCGAAGATGCCGAGCGTCGCAGCCCAGATCAGCGCCACCGGCAGGCGGGCAGGGCGAGGCGAGACGGCGGTCATCTGATCGGTCATGGTGGTCCTCCCGCCAATGATCCTATCCCGGCGGGCCCATCATGCAAAGCTTTGGTCCGTCAGTACTTCTGCGGAACATAAAGCTCCGGCGGCAGCACCTTGCGTTCGTATTCTGGGTTGAAGACCCTGTCGGGCAGCGAGACCTCTTCGTGCGGCACTTCCTCGTAGGGGATCAGCGTCAGCAGGTGGTCGATGCAATTGAGCCGTGCGCGCTTCTTGTCGTTGCCCTCGACGATATACCAGGGCGCCTCGGGGATGTTCGTCCGGGCGAACATCTCTTCCTTGGCTTTGGTGTATTGCTCCCATCGGACGCGGGACTGCAGGTCCATCGGGCTCAGCTTCCACTGTTTCAGCGGGTCGTGGATACGCATCATGAAGCGCAGCTGCTGCTCTTCGTCGGTAATCGAGAACCAGTACTTGACCAGCCGGATGCCCGAGCGGACCAGCATACGCTCGAACTCGGGGACGTCGTTGAAGAACTGTTCAACCTGGTCTTCGTCGGCGAAGCCCATGACCCGCTCGACCCCGGCGCGGTTATACCAGGAGCGGTCGAAGAGCACGATCTCGCCGCCCGCGGGCAGGTGCGGGACATAGCGCTGGAAATACCACTGGGTCTTCTCACGGTCCGAGGGGGCGGGCAGGGCGACGGTCCGTACGATCCGCGGGTTCAGGCGTTGAGTGATGCGCTTGATGACGCCGCCCTTGCCGGCCGAGTCGCGACCCTCGAAGATCACGACGACCTTTTCCCTGCGATACTGCACCCAGTCCTGAAGCTTGATCAGCTCGGACTGCAGCGCCAGCAACTTCCGGAAATAGTCGCGGCGCTCGATGCTGGGCGGATGCGCTTCGCGGTAGAGGCGGCGGATCTCCATCGAGAGCGCCGGTTCCGAGATCTCGAGCTCGTAATCTTCGTCCAGCGTGTCGGCCAGTTCCGCCTCGAGCCAGTCCGCCTTGTTCATGTCGTCGGGAATCGTCATGGAGTGCCTTCCGCTCAAAGGTGATCTCGCCGCGGGCAGCCCGGGCTGCGCGCAATTCATCACCCCATGATGACGGTTTTGTTGCGGTATCGGCAAGCCTTCGGGACGGGTGCTGCGCGGCGCTTCGGACAATCATCGATCCGACGCGAGATATCCGCTTGACGATGGTTCGGTGCATCCGTATTACGACCGGACCGCGGGGCCGATGGCCCTGCCGGGGAAGGGCGGTTGTAGCTCAGTCGGTTAGAGTGCCGGCCTGTCACGCCGGAGGTCGCGGGTTCGAGCCCCGTCAACCGCGCCACTTCCCCCACTACGGCGCTGGCCGCAAAAGCGGTTGTAGCTCAGTTGGTTAGAGTGCCGGCCTGTCACGCCGGAGGTCGCGGGTTCGAGCCCCGTCAACCGCGCCACGCCCCTTAATGCTTACATTATGCTCCTCGGAAACAAAGTGGTGTGACGTCGATTTCGTGTTCGGGGCGAATGTCGCAGGATCGCCCGAACGTGTTCACTTTCCGGTCATGATTTTCCGGTCTTCCAGAGGCAGCGGACGTTCGTCCGTAGATTGCAATCCGGAGACTACATTATGACTACCTATACGATCGGCGGCGCCAACTTCGACGTCAACGACAGCACCGGCACGGTTATCGAGGCGGAGCCAGTCACTCTCACCATTGTCGCCGCTGAAGACAATCACGGCTGGAATTATGACGTCGTCCGTGATGACCCGACTGATTGGTCGCAGATTGAACCCGATATCTTCTACGTGAACCTCTTCATCGACGGAGAGCCGCTCAGCTATGACGAGGGACTCTTCTTCCACTTCGGACAGGTCGAACTGACCGACGGGAGTGTCGCGACGGTTCTGGAATTCGAGACCGAGGACGACAACGGCAACTACCTCGATGCCTATGATTTCTTCTATCAAACCAATCCGGCCGACTTTCCTGACTGGACGACGGTTGACGGCATGCAGTCCCTCTACGACAGCATCGAAAGTATCTCGGGTCCGAACGCCGGAACCTCGGACTTCATCAATTTCAACTTCTTCGGCGATGTCCAGAAGACCGAGGATGATGTCTACACCGGGTTTGGGAACGACGACGCATTCTTCGCCGGTCTCGGGAACGACATCGTTCGGGGTCGCGGTGGCGCGGATACTCTTGAAGGCGGCAAGGGTGATGACCGCCTTGCGGGCGGCCGCGGCAACGACGAGCTGCGCGGCAACCTCGACAATGATGTGCTGAAGGGCGGCGGCGGTGCCGACAAGCTGTTCGGCGACCAGGGCAATGACGTGCTGCGAGGCGGCCGTGGTCAGGACGAGCTGGACGGCGGTGCTGGCGAAGATCTGCTGGACGGCAAGGTTGGCCGGGACATCCTGACCGGCGGCGCCGATGCAGACACGTTCCAGTTTAAAGGCAACATCGACGGCGACTACATCACCGACTTCGAGCTTGGGATCGACACGCTCAAGATCAGCGCGGCGATCTGGGGGGACCCCGAGGTCGATACCGCGCAGGAGCTTGTCGATACCTACGGGACCACGATCGACGGCGAGTTCGTCCTGGACTTCTCGGCAGGTGCCAGCGGCCCGGGCGCCGACAAGATCACCTTCGCCGGGATCGCCGATGGCTCCCTGCTGGTCGAGGACATAATGATCTTCTGATCGGTCTAACGCCGGGCTAAATCTCTCGGCGCGAATGAAGAGGAGCGCGGATCATCTCCGCGCTCCTTCTGCGTTTCTACGGCGGCCTTGATTCAGGCCGCTACGTGGGTCCGCCGAGACACGAACTCTTCGAGTACCTGGCTATAGTCGGCGTGCTGCGAGGCCAGGTGAAGCGTCGCGGCGAGCATCCCCGCTTTCGAGCCGCAGTCGAAGCGCTGACCCGAAAACTCGAACCCGGCCAAGCCGATATCGTCTACGCCACGGGCGATGGCATCCGTCAATTGGATCTCGCCGCCTGCGCCCGGGTCCTGCGTTTCGAGCGCGTCAAAGATGCGATTGTCGAGCAAATAGCGCCCGACCACGGCGGTGGTGGAGGGGGCTACGTCGGGTTTCGGCTTTTCGACCATGCCCTCGGCGTAGACGGTGCGGCCATTGAGCGCCGTCGGGGCCAGCACGCCGTAGCTGGACACCTGTTCGCGCGGCACGTTCATCGTCGCGACCATGTGGCCGGCGCGCGTCGGATCGTATGCGGCGATCATCTCGGCCAGGCAACCCGGCTTCCCGAGGATCAGGTCGTCGGGCAGGACGACGGCCACCGGCCCGTCACCGGCATGTTCCCGAGCACACAGGACCGCGTGTCCCAGACCCAGCGGCTCGTGCTGCATGACAAACACGACTTCCTCGGTCTCGGTGCAGATCGCTGCCTGGTCCAGGTGATCGGCGATCCCGTGCTTGCCCTTCTCGCGCAGTTGCTGCTCGAGTTCGGCGTCCGCTTTCACGTGGCGCTCGATGGCCGACTTGAGCGGGTGGCTGACGAAGACCATGCGGCGGATGCCGGCGGCCCGCGCCTCGTCGATGGCGAACTGGATCAGGGGCGTGTCGATAACCGGAAGAAGCTCTTTCGGTGTTGCCTTGGTGGCCGGCAGGAAGCGCGTTCCCAGTCCGGCGACGGGGAAGATGGCGGTCTTGATCGGGCACTCGGACATGGGTCGATCTGCTCCTGGTTACGCTGCGGTGCAGCATGTTGCGTTCGTTGTCTTACGGTACATCAGTTCCGCCTCACGTCAAGAAAGTGGCGGAAAATTGCTCAGTTTTGTTCAGGTGCTCAAAAATCGGTCTTCGCTCGATTTCAGAACTCAGCGATCACGCTTGTGCTCGTGCCATGACTGAACATGACACGTATTTCCTCAAATTCCTACGTGTCCGCCGGGTAGAAACCTGTATTCTGTCGGATAGGTCCGCCCTTCTTTCGCGCCGGATCCGGGGATTTGATGCCCATCTGTTCTGTTCTCGTCAGAGTTTGCACAAATATCGGACAAAACCTGTCCCCGGCAATCATGCTGCGGGTGCGAAAGCTTGATTTTCCCTTCGGTCCCTTTACCTCCTGTCATGAGCACGCGTTTGGCGGCATTCTGTAGTCGGCCTTTCGCGCGCATCCGGTTCCGTCTCGTTGACGGTCGGTTTCGCCTTGCGGCGCACGAACGAGAAACGAAGCAGAAGGCACGCAGGTTCCACGAATGATGCTAGGTCCAGAACCGGTCCGCAAAGACCCGACCAAACCCGCCCCCTACGACCGCATTGCCGTGATTGGTGGCGGCGCCTGGGGAACTGCGCTGGCTGCCGTGGCGCGCAAGGCGGGGCGGGAAGTCCGGCTGTGGGCCCGCGACCCTGAAACCGTCGCGGGAATGCAGTCGACCGGACGGAACGACAAGTACCTGCCCGGGATCGAGCTGCCTGAGGGGATCGAGGCGACGGCCGACCTCGCACATGCCCTGGCTGACGCACACGCAGTGCTGCTCGTGACGCCTTCGTCCACGGTGCGAGAAATGAGCGCCAGGATGCGGCCATACCTCCCTCAGGGCGTCCCGGTCACGCTGTGCGCCAAGGGGATCGAGGTGCAGAGCGGCCTGTTGCTCGCCCAGGTGGTCGAGCAGGAGCTTCCCGGTCATCCCGTCGGTGCGCTGTCCGGTCCGTCCTTTGCTCACGAAGCGGCGAAGGGATTTCCCACCGCCGTCACCGTGGCCTTTCCATTCACCTACGAGGATCGTCTCAGACCGCGCGCCGCGACCGCGGTTCGGCTCGCCTACTCGGTCAGTTCGCCGGTTTTCCGCCCCTATATCTCGGACGACCTGGTCGGGGTCGAGGTTGGCGGCGCGGTCAAGAACGTCATTGCCATCGCCTGCGGGATGATGACCGGCGCCGGTTTCGCCGAAAACACCCGCGCTGCTTTGATCACCCGCGGCATCGACGAGATGAAGACATTGGCCCAGGCCTTGGGCGGACGGCGCGAGACCGTGACCGGCTTGTCCGGGGCGGGTGATCTGACGCTGACCTGCTCCTCGCAGACGTCGCGCAACATGTCGCTGGGCGTGCAGCTGGGGCAGGGGCTGGCGCGCGACGCCTGCTTCGAGGGCCGCCCGGTCGTCGTCGAGGGTGAAGTGAACGCCGTCTCGGTCATCGATCTTGCGCGCCGCATCGGCGTGCGCATGCCAATTGCCGAGGCCGTCCACGGCATCCTTCATGAGGGCGCTCCGCTGGGCGAGACCTTCGCCCGGCTCTGGTCCAGCCCACTCGAGGCGGAGCCGAACATGCTGGACATCTATGTTGATCACCCCGCCGACCTGTCGGCCATCCCGGACTTTGCCAAGGAGATCTCGTGACCCGTTCCCACCAGACAGCCAAGGATCTGGACAAGAAACGTTTTGTGCTGGCCACCGACCTGGACGGCACCTTTCTGGGAGGCTCGGAGAGCGAGCGAAGGCGTCTCTACGACTGGATCGAGGACAACCGCACCTCCATCGGCCTGATCTTCGTGACCGGGCGCGATCCGGATTTCATCCGCGAGCTATGCGGCGAGCGCGGCGTTCCTTGGCCCGACTATGCCGTGGGCGACGTCGGCACGACGATTGCACGGGTCGAGGCACCGCACGGGTTGCACCCGATCGAGGCGCTGGAGGAGGATATCTCCGCGCGCTGGCAGGACGCCGGGGCGCGGGTGCGCGCGGCGCTCGACGGTCACGACGGGCTGACGCTTCAGCCGACCGCCTTCCGCTACCGTGTCAGCTACGATCTCGACGCCGAGCGGTTCGACCCGTCCGCGAAGGACAAGGTGGCGGCGATGGAACTGGATCACCTGATATCCGACGACCGCTATTTCGACGTGCTGCCCAAGGGGGTCAGCAAGGGGCCGTCGCTGCGACGGCTGGTCGACCACCTGAATATCGAAGAGGAGCGCGTGCTCACCGCCGGCGACACGATGAACGATCTGTCGATGTTGGAATGCGGCCTCAAGGCCGTGGCCGTAGGCGGGTCCGAGGCCGCGCTTCTCGACCGGGTTCGTGACAATGACCGGGTGCACAAGGCCTGCGCCATCGGCGCCGCCGGCATCCTTGAGGCGGTCGCGGCCTTCAACCTTCACCCCGTACCGAAAGGAGAGCTCCATGCCCTCTGATCTGGTGATCGTCTACCACCGCCAGCCCTATGAGGAAGTCGAGGAAGACGGAAAGATCGTCTTCAAGGAGAACAAGAGCCCGAACGGCATCGTGCCCACTCTGAAAGGGTTCTTCGGCCGCGTTCAGAAGGGCGCGTGGGTGGCGTGGAAACTGGCCGAGGACACGTCGGATCCCGGTTTCGAGCGGGTGATCGAGATCGAGGACAGCTACGGCAAGTATACCGTATCGCGACTTCCGCTGACTGCCGAGCAGGTGTCGAGCTTCTACCACGTCACCTCGAAAGAGGCTTTCTGGCCGATCCTGCACAGCTTCAAGGAGCGCTACAACTACGACCCGGTCGACTGGCCGACGTTCCGTGAGGTGAACTGGGCCTTCGCCGAGGCCGCCGCCGCCGAGGCCGCGCCAGGCGCCTCGGTCTGGGTTCACGATTACAACCTGTGGCTGGTCCCGGGATACCTGCGCAAGCTGCGGCCGGACGTCCGGATAAGCTTCTTCCACCACACGCCGTTCCCGGCGGCGGACATGTTCAACGTGCTGCCCTGGCGGCACGAGATCGTGCGCAGCCTTCTGGATGCGGACATCGTCGGCTTTCACATCCCGCGCTATGCGGCGAACTTCGTCTCGGTCGCCCGATCGCTGTTCGATGTCGATGTGACCCGGCGCGAGCGGGTTCCGTCGGACATGATTTCCGAAGGTACCGCGCTGTCCGAGCGCAGCCTGCCGACCGAGGTCATGCACGAGGGCCGCAAGGTCACGATCAGCGCGGCGCCCGTGGGTGTAGATGTGGACTTCATCGACCGCAAGGCGGCGTTGGAAGAAACTGCGACCCGGGCCCGCGAGGTGAAGTCCGAACTAGGCGATTGCGACCTGATCCTCTCGGTCTCGCGGACCGATTACACCAAGGGCGGGGTCGAGCAGCTGCAAAGCTACGAACGCCTTCTGGAACGGCGGCCCGATCTGCGCGGCAAGGTGCGGCTGATGCATGTGTCGGTCAGTGCAAACCGTAACATGACCGCCTACGAAGAGGTCCAGACCGAGATCGAGAGCCTTGCGGGCCGGATCAACGGCACCTTCGGCTCGTTCGAGTGGCAGCCGGTGTCGCTGATTTCCTCGGCCGTGCCCTTCGACGAATTGATCGCCTATTACCGGGCGGCCAGCGTATGTTGGATCACGCCACTGGCGGATGGGATGAACCTTGTCGCGAAAGAGTTCGTCGCCGCGCGGACCGATGGTGATGGCGTGCTCGTGTTGTCGGAATTTGCCGGGGCGGCTGTCGAGATGGCGTCGGCGGTGCTGACCAACCCGTTCTCGCACCGCGCGATGGATCAGGCGATCGACACCGCGCTGGAAATGCCCGAAGAGGAGCGCCGCACTCGTATGGCCGAGCTTCGCAAGACGGTGCGAAGCCACGACATCCGCTACTGGGCCGAGGATCAGATGGGGCTTTTGGGGATCGGCGACACCTCGGACAGCGCCGCCGACAAGGTTCCGGCCTAGCCGTTCGTCAGGCAGTCGGCTAGCGATTGCGCCAGGGCGCGCAGCGTCTGGGCGTAATGCTCCGGCCCGATCTCGAAATCCGCGCCCAATGGGTCGAGCCGCGCGACCCGGGCCTCGGCGCCTTCCGCGGCGAGGTCGATCAACCGGGTGTCCTGCTGCGGTTCAGCGAAGACGCAGATCGCGCCTGATGCGCGGATTGCTTCGCGAATCTCGTCGATCCGGCGCGGTCCCGGAGCTGCAGCGTCTCCGCCAGTAATCGCGCCGACCGCGTCCATACCGTAGTGCGCGCCGAAATATTGATAGGCGTCGTGAAGAACGACAAAAGGCTTGCCTTTGGCGGGCGCAACCAATGTCTCGATTTCGTTGTCGAGCACGGCCAGCGCTTCGATCGCCGCATCGGCGTTTGCGGAATAGGTCTCTGCGTTCTCGGGGTCCTGGTCCGAGAGCGTGTCCGCGATCACGCGCACCCAGCCTGACGCGTTGCCGGGGTCGAGCCAGGCGTGGGGATCGGCGAGCATGTTCGAATGGTCGTGCTTGTCTTCATGCTCGTCGTGTCCGTCGTGCGCTTCCTGATGCTCTTCTTCTTGGTCATCGTGCTCGTGCTCGTGCTCATGCTCCGCATGGTCCGCCTCACCAAATACGGCTGTTTCGCGCACCGGCAGCCGCACGGTGCCCTTGGCAGCCAGCAGCTCGAGCCGGCGCGTTTCCGACGCAAGGCTGGCCTCGGCCTCGTCAAGCCACGGCGTATATCCTCCGCCGACCTGTACGATCAGCTCCGCGTCGGCTAGCAGGCCGGACTGGCTGGGGCGCATCGAGAAGTGATGCGGAGAGGCGCCGGCCGGTACGATCAGTTCGGGCGAGCCGACGCCGTTCATGACCTGCGCCACGAGACTGTGGACGGGGGCTATGTCCACGACCACTTTGGGGGCGTCGCCAAGAGCGGGCAGGGCGGTCAGGCTGAGAGTGGCGAGGCCGAGGGCGGCGGCACGCATGGGCAATCCTTTCGTGGTTGCAACTGAGGCGCGCTACAGCTAGATGATATGTTATAGTATTACAATAGGCATCGGGAATGAGCACAGAGACCGGTTCGGCGTTCGAGCGGCATGACCACGGCGCCTGCATGCACCGCGCCGCTGAGCGGCTGGAAGCGGATTGCGCTGAGCGCAACCTGCGCCTGACGCCCGTGCGCCGCCGCGTGTTCGAGATTCTGGCCGAGGGTCACAAGGCCATGGGCGCGTACGATGTGCTGTCGCGGCTCAGAGACGAGGGGATGGGCTCGCAGCCCCCGGTGGCCTACCGCGCCCTGGACTTCCTGGTCGAGGCTGGGGTGGTGCACCGGATCCACAGGCTCAACGCCTTCATCGCCTGCGTGCACGAGGGTGCGCACCGGCCTGCCTTCCTGATCTGTCGGGAGTGTCGCCGGGTCGAGGAAACCGAACTGCCCAAGGCCCGCACCGCGCTTGCCGAGGCCGCCGAGGAAGCCGGCTTCACACTTGAGCGCAGCTCGATCGAGGCGGTGGGACTGTGCCCGGAGTGTGCGCCCGCATGAGCCTTCAGGAGAATACGTTGATTAGGGCTGATGGCCTGTCGGTGGACCTCTCGGGCCGCCGGGTGCTGTGGGACGTCGACCTCTCGGTGCATCGCAGAGAAGTCGTAACCGTCGTAGGCCCGAACGGATCTGGCAAGACCACGCTGCTGCGACTGCTGATCGGTGCGCTGAAGCCGACCGGGGGGCGGATCGACCGGGCCAAGGGGCTGAAGCAGGGCTATGTGCCGCAGAAGCTCCGGCTCGACCCGACGCTGCCGCTGACAGTGGCCCGCTTCCTGGGCCTGCCGACGCGGGTGCCGCGTGAGGCCGTAGACCGGGCGCTCGAACGCGTCGGCATGACCGACCACGCCGAGGCGCAGGTGGTATCGCTTTCAGGCGGGCAGACGCAGCGCGTCATGCTGGCACGCGCGCTGCTGGGCGCACCGGACCTGCTGATCCTGGACGAGGCGACACAGGGTCTCGACCAGCCGGGGGAGGCGGCGTTCTATCAGCTGATCGATGAGGTCCGCCATGCGCTCGGCTGCGGGGTGCTGATGGTCAGCCATGACCTGCACGTCGTCATGAGCGCCTCGGACCGGGTAATCTGCCTCAATGGCCACATCTGCTGCGAGGGTACCCCCAACGTGGTCTCGGACGCGCCGGAGTACCGGGCGTTGTTCGGGGTCGGCACCGGCGGCGCGCTGGCGCTTTATCCGCATGCCCACGACCACGGGCATCACCACGATCACCATCATCAACACGAACAGCAGGCAGGCTGATGCTCGACGATTTCCTTGTTCGCGCTGCGCTCGCGGGTATCGCGCTGGCATTGGCGGCGGGTCCGCTGGGCTGTCTCGTGGTCTGGCGGAGGATCGCCTATTTCGGCGACGCGACATCGCACGCGGCGATCCTGGGCGTGGCGCTGGCACTGGCCCTGCAGATCCCGGTATTGGCCGGAGTGCTGGCGGTAGCGCTCGCCGTCGCGTTGGCGGTTTCGGGCCTGGGCGGACGGCTCTATGCCGAAGATACGTTGCTGGGTGTCGCCGCACACGCGGGGCTCGCCATCGGGTTGGTGGCGCTTGCGCTGACGGCGCCGGCCTCTCTCAGCGTCGAGAGCTTTCTCTTCGGTGAGATCCTCGCCGTGACCAAGGTTGAGCTCGGCGTGATCTGGCTGGGGGCGCTCGGCATCGCGGGGCTGATCGCTTGGCGCTGGTCGGCGCTGTTGACTGCGACCGTCAGCCCGGAACTGGCACAGGCTGCTGGCATTGACCCGCGCCGAGAACAGTTTCTGGTGACATGCGCCCTGGCAGCGCTGGTGGCGGTCGCCCTGAAAATCGTCGGTGCGCTGCTGATCACGGCGATGTTGGTGATCCCGGCCGCCGCCGCACGGCCGCTGGCTCGCACTCCCGAGGCCATGGCCATGATATCGGTGCTTCTATCGATCGCGTCGGTCGGTTTGGGTCTCTGGGCCTCATGGCAGTTGGACAGCCCGACAGGCCCCACGATCGTTGCGGCGGCTGCGGCGCTGTTCGTCCTGGCGCAAATGGTCCGGCCCCTCGGCGTAGCCGGCGGGCGGTAGCGTCAGTTCCCGGCGACTCCGAGAACCAGAGCGAGCGTTGCCGCGAACCCGAATACAACGACGAGGCGGATCCGCCACTGGTTCTGCTCTTCCTCGTCGAGGCTTTCGCCCAACCAGTTCTGCACGAAGGTTCGGGTCGGATACCGGTCGGCGCCGTTCGTCAGGCCGGTGTCGACGAAGACGACCCTCTCGGCCCCAGAGATCAGCAGCGTGTCCGTGGTATCGAGCGCGTAGCGGACCTCCTCGCGCCCCAGGCGCTTCAGTGCTCGCGCCCAACTCTGCCGAATTCGGCGGCTCGGGCGACCGACCTTCTTAAGGTCGTGCCCGAGCCTCCGGGTGCGCCGCCCCACCCTCGGCGCACGCCCGGCTGAAATAGCCTCAGTTGTTTTCCCGTCGAGCCGTTTGCCCGCGGACCAGTCTCGGCCAATGCCGAAGAGCCGTGCAGAAAGCGTACCAACTACTGAGTTCGATGAATTACGTTCAGCTTCGAGCTGACGGCCGAAAGCAGACATTCTCATAGACTTCCCCCACATCCAGCACAGAGAAAAGGGTGCAGGGGGCAATGCGAGCAATCAAGTTGCAAATCTGGAATGTGGGCGGGAATGTGCTGAAAGTCGGGCGGTTTCTAACCTTGGTTTACGGCAGGAACGGTCGACACGATAACGCCGCAGGGAAGCAGTGCGGTTATCGGCCCTTATTCCATGGCACGGTCCTTTGTAGTGTCGCCTGTGACCTGAGACCCGACTCTCCTCCGAGTTTCCGGAGAGTCCGTGGGTTGATTTCTGGGGCTATGCGGCGCGCATTTCCAGCCTGATCTTCTCCGCAAACTCGGCCGGCGGGAGGTTCC